>NZ_CP058981.1:0-385000 GCF_019278425.1 Winogradskyella sp. HaHa_3_26
AAAAAACGTTTGTCTTTTCTTGCATCTTCAACCATCAGCGTATTGTGCTCTTCATTTATAGCATGTCCACAAAAAGATACATCACGTGGAGTTTCTTGCGCATCAAGTCCATAACTCGACTTAAACCATTGTCGATCTTTATCTACAAGACTTATCAGAGCTATAGGTGCATCACAAATTTGTGCTGCAATTTTAGTGATACCGTCATAATCTGCGTGGGGCAAGGTATCTAATATATTGTAAGATTGTAAAGCGGCTAAGCGTTCGTTTTCTTTAATATGTTTTGTTGGGGCAATCATATTATTCTAATATTTAAGTCTGTAATATACTGATTTTTTTTAATTTACAGGTTTACCCTCAAGAATCTCCGAGCCTCTGTGATTTTTGAGCCTTTGATTTTTTTAAAACTCCAAAACTCTGCCATCAAAGCCTTATTCTGCCACAATTTTTTTCATAATAAAATGTTATTTATGGGTGGTGGCTAATTTTAAGCTTCTATTATTACAGTATTAAACCCCTTGTTCATCAACTAATCATCAATCATGAAATCAAAACCGCTATTACTTTTGTTATGTCTTATAATGTCATTTGCAAAAGCACAGAACAATCAAACAAACACTATTACCTCACAAGAAACCATTAAAGGAACCATCGTTGATCAAACCGATGGTATTCCCTTACCATACGCCTATCTAAAAATAGATAAAACGGCTTTAGGTACCGTTACAGATGGTAATGGTAAATTTCAAATCACCATCCCTAAAAAATACGATACTTATACCATTACCATCAGTTACTTAGGGTTTGAGGATCTTATCCTCAATATAGCCGAATTCAGAGCACTGAACGGCACCACCATTAAAATGACCTCCGAATCTGTCTCTTTAGATGAAGTCCTAGTCGAAGAAACAAAAGAGAAACTCCCCAGCGCCAAGTCGGTACTAAGAAAAGTAATCAAAAACATACCCTCAAATTACTCCAATGCGCCAAGCCTAATTACAGGTTACTATCGTGAAACTATGACCGAAAATGGCGAATACATAAAATACACTGATGCGGCTTGCGAGTATTACGAAGCGCCATACCGTAAAAAGAAATACAAATGGAGAGACTATCAAAGTCCTTACGATTTCTCTATGAGTAGTGGCACATTTAATTTCGAAGCCAGTTCGTTGCATCGCATTCATTTTCACCATCAAACTTTAAAAGAAGAACAGGTAAACGTTATCAATTCCAGATCCAGCGCTAGTTTAAGCAAGCGCGAATTTTATGGTAATATAGAAGGCGGACCATTAAGTTTATTCTCTAGAAACCGAGTCAAATACCAACAGAGTTTTTTTGGTAAAAAAGCCACTCGAGATTTCAATTATACCATCTCAGAAGAACTAGACGACTCAGGTAATTGGGTTTATGTTTTAGCCTTTCACACTAAAACCACCAAAGAGGATCTCGATGCCGTAGCCTCTCCCAATTCTAGAAATAGAAAACAATGGCGTAAAGCTAACAACCGCAAATTACTAAAAGGTAAAATCTACATTAACCCAGATAATTATGCGGTATTACGTTACGAATGTAGTGTACCTAACCAACTCAAAGAATATTTCTGCGGTTACAAATACAACCAGGTCAAGCATTTTGATTTCAAATTAGACATTCGCTTCAAGAAAAATGAAGCCTATTATGTTATAGATAACATGCGCCACGAAGACGAATTTATCTATAAAGACAGTATAACGCAAACCACGACCTATTATTCGGCTATTTCAGAATTTAAAACCTCCAAAATCAACACCACCAACATCAAGAAATTCCCTAAAGAAGATAATTTTGCTAATACCATGTCTAATCATTTATACGAGTATCCGCTCGACTATGATAGCAAATTCTGGCAAAACTACACCCTCAAAAACCCGATAGCCACCATAGACCCGACTATTAGAAAGGATATGGAATTCAAAAAAACACTAGAGCAGCAATTTAGAGACAAACACATTCGTAACGATTCTATGCCGCAACCCAAAGCGCCAATCATAGCTTCTAGTTTTAAAATTCATGGTGAAACTTATACGGATAATTACGCTTGGCTTAAAGATACCAAAGTGCCAAAAAACAATCAACCTGTGATGACGTATCTACGCCAAGAAAATAAATACACCGATAATTACAATATTCCTCTAAAAAAAAGCACAGCGTAGCATTTATAAACAATTGGTAAAAACAGTCGAAAAAAACACCAGCTCATTACCAATCCAAAAGAATGGCTACAGCTATTACAGCAGCTACACCGAAGATGATGAACACCCCATCTATTACAGAAAAGGCATCACCAAAGATACCCTCACTGAAGTCTTACTAGACGTTAACCAATTAGCAAAAGAAAAAGACTACTACACCGCAAGCCCTGGTGCTGTTAGTCCTAACAACCAATTCATCATGGTTTACGAAAACACCACAGGCACTGATGCTTATACATTAAAAATTAAAGACCTCACCAACCATACTTTTTTAACCGATTCTATCCATAGCGTAGGCGGAACGGTTTGGTTAGACAACAACACTTTTTTATATGTTAATGTTGAAAAAGGGACCTATAGAGCTTCTAAAGTGATGCGTCATATTATAGGGACTGATGCCCATACGGATGTCACTATCTACGAAGAAAAAGAGCCTAGTTTTAGCGTTTCCATTCATAAGTCAAAATCTAAAGACTATATTTTTTTAACGGCATCGAGCAGTACTACATCAGAACATTGGTATCTAAAGACCAACAACCCAACGGGCGACTTTAAAATCATCAAACCACGCGAAAAAGATCATATCTACGACGTGGCACATCATAAAGACCTGTTCTATATCCTCACCAATAAAAACGCCATCAACTATAAAATTGCAACCGTACCAGTAAATAGCATAGACACCGAAACATGGACGGATATCATTCCGCATCAAAAAGGCGTATTGATTCAAGACTTTCAGGTGTTTGATAACTATTACGTGATTAATGAAAAAGAAAATGCACAGTCAAGACTTAAAATTATCGATCAAACCACACAAGAAAGCCACATCTTAAAACTGAAAGAAGACTTTTACAATATTGGTATCGGTTACAATCCAGAATTTGCTACAGACAGTTTACAGTTCAGTTACAGTTCGTTTGAGACACCATCGACCACGTATAACTACAACATGGCAACCCAAAAAAAGCGCCTAGTTAAACAACACAGCAAACCCATTACGCATCCCTTTTACAAATATCTCGTAGAGCGCAAATGGGTTACTGCTAAAGACGGAAAATTAATTCCCTTAACCCTTATTAGTCACAAATGGCGTGCGAAACAAAAAAACAACCACAAAGTCTATCTAACATCTTATGGCTCTTATGGGGCTGGCCAAGGTATTCCTGGTGGCGCCACCGTGCATCATTTGGTCAACTCGGGCTACGTTTATGCCATTGCGCATATTAGAGGTGGTAACGATAAGGGTAATGAATGGTATGAAGATGGTAAACTTTTTAACAAGAAAAATACCTTTACCGATTTTATAGCGTGTGCAGAATACCTCATTTCAGAAAACTACGCCAAAGAAGGCAGTATTGTAGCTGAAGGCGGAAGCGCAGGCGGTTTACTTATGGGGGCCGTAATTAATGAGCGACCAGAACTATTCAATACCGTTATCTTAGACGTGCCTTTTGTAGATGTTATTAATACCATGTTAGATGAAAACCTACCGTTAACCGTGGGAGAATTTGACGAATGGGGAAACCCAAAAAACAAAAAAGATTACCAATACATTAAGTCTTACAGTCCTTACGATAACGTCAAAGCGCAAGACTATCCCAATCTGCTGTTCTTTACAGGTCTTAATGATACTAGGGTAGGGTACTGGGAACCCGCTAAAATGGTAGCCAAACTAAGGGCAACTAAAACCGACGCTAACGTTTTGTTACTAAAAACCGACTTTTCAAATGGTCATGGTGGCGGATCCGGACGCTTTGCAGGCTTTAGAGATAGTGCCTATAAATTAGCCTTGATTTTTGAATTGGATCGCTTACGAAAAGTTGAGGAATTAAAGACACTTAAGCCTTAAGACTATATAAACACCAAACATCAGTTCGAGTGTCCCTACTTTTTTGTCGGGATGTATTGAGAACCATCGCGTCAGTTCGAGTGTCCCGCCCTTTTTGTCGGGATGTATCGAGAACCTTCACGTCAGTTCGAGTATCCCGACTTTTTTATCAGGATGTATCGAGAACCTTCACGTCAGTTCGAGTGTCCCGACCTTTTTGTCGGGATGTATTGAGAACCTTCACGTCAGTTCGAGTGTCCCGCCCTTTTTGTCGGGATGTATTGAGAACCATCTCGTCAGTTCGAGTGTCCCGACCTTTTTGTCGGAATGTATCGAGAACCTTCACGTCAGTTCGAGTATCCCGACTTTTTTGTCGGGATGTATCGAGAACCTTCACGTCAGTTCGAGTGCCCCTACTTTTTTGTCGGGATGTATTGAGAACCTTCACGTCAGTTCGAGTGTCCCGACCTTTTTGTCGGTATGTATTGAGAACCTTCACGTCAGTTCGAGTGTCCCGACCTTTTTGTCAGGATGTATCGAGAACCTTCACGTCAGTTCGGGTATCCCGACCTTTTTGTCAGGATGTATCGAGAACCATCGCGTCAGTTCGAGTGTCCCGACCTTTTTGTCAGGATGTATCGAGAACCTTCACGTCAGTTCGAGTGTCCTAATCGTTTTCAGTCGGGAAATATCGTGAAACACACCAATTAAAGCCTCTAAACCGATCTTCGAGCAGTCCTCTAGAGTAGCGTAAAAACTAGCGTTTAAAAAGCATTTTAAGCACTAAAAAAACAAGAACACATTTACAGGACATTTATAGACAAAGCAGCTCTTTTTTAGCGGTGTTATAAGGGATAGTGTATTGGAAAATATAAAGACATTAATTACCATTCTCACAAAATTAAAAATCTTTAGTTTTGTTATTCCTGCGAAGACAAAAACCCATGATAAAAAAACCAAATCTCAAAACCAAAGTTAAGAGATACAAAACACCAACTTAAATACTTAAAACTACAAATTCATTAACTTTATTAAAGGAAAAACTAACACAATCAATGGAGAAAATATATTATGATAATTAAAACAAAATCACCTCTAGGTGTTATTAAAAAGAGCCTAGAGATCGCTGTATTACAAAATAAACCTCAAGTTTTTTTAGATTATTTATTGTCAAATACTATTAAAACGTCTTTTCCTAATAAATTAAGCTTTTATAATTTCTTTAAAGAAGAACTTGTAGCAGCTTATAAAACGTCAACAGGTCATTTGCATTTAAAAATTGAAACGTCTAAGTATGAGAATGAAGGCTATTCTCATTATTGTTTTTATGATAAGGTTCACAAAAACAGCCGCATATACATAAAAGTGAAGGTCTTAGAACAGATTCTTTATTTAGATATGTTACCATTCTAAAAAAAGACGAGACATCAGTCGCAATGAGAGTCTATAAAACGATGCTATTTTTTAGATATATGTTGTGCATTGTATTTATCTATATCATTGTCAGTTTTCTTGAGTTTGTCAAAAGTCCATTCTCCAATTCGGTGCTGTTTTAAGATTAATTGAGAATCCTTGTCTTTAATTTCTAATTTTAAGTAAGGGTTGTTTTTTCCACTTGGAACTATTTCTGTGGTAATTTGCGCATTATTAAATTTCTGGTATTTATATTTTCCGTTTTTTTGCCATTTTAGTTCTGTTGTTGTTTCTGATATTCTTATTGAATACAGATATATTGTTGGACTAAAAATAAATTGCGTTACTAAAATTAGGATAAATAAAACTCCAATAATCTTTAAAGGCAGAGTGTAATTGCCATTTAAATTTGGGGTTATAATCGCAAAGAGTATAAATGCTAAAAAGAGAATCAATAAAATTGATAAAATTGATTTTAGAATAAATGTGCTAAAATTTTGAGGCTTAATTTCTAATTTTAATTCTTTTGGCATAATCCTTTAGTGCGCTTTGAAATATAATAAAAGCATAATTTTAAGTCGTAAAATTGTTCTTAAATCGTGGTTTTTATATCATGCACAACCTATTTCTATATGGTTTGTTCTGTGGTTAAAGCACCTAATTTAGAAAATAAAACACAGATAGAAAATCTGCAAGTATTTTTGTAAGTAGGCGAGTACTAGCAATAAATTAGATATGGTATTGTAAATAGTACTTTATTCCGTTTTAGTTAGCCTTAACTTAATCTCTGTATTCATGTCCTAAGCATTAGCAAGCTACTACATTAACCCCCCAAAAAAGGCATGACAACTGATAAAAGCGATGACTGATAAAATAATACCAATCAGAAAGATATGAAACGATTTACGTAATAATTTAAATTTACGGTCTATCGTTTTTCCTAAATGATAGGTGTCTTTTGCTATGGTTTTATAAAGTTCATCACCTTCATTCATTAAGTTGGTAATGCTGTCTACATAATCAGCTTCTTCCATCTCCTGAAAGTTGCCATAAAACATTAAGTTTTTAGCGTCACTTTTTCCATGTACCAATTCTGGACGTGTAGCAAAAATAGCATAGGTAATAGAGGCCAAATTGGTAAATAAGATCATGATTATCGGATAAATAAGATGCGGGTCGTTATGCAATTGCCCCATAACGGTTCCTAATATCAACGATAATATTAAGGCATTAATAGATATCAAAATATTAGATTTTGTATCGATCATCGTATTCAACGTATACTGGTTTTTAGACAACAATTTAAATAAGGTTTCTACACCTCTTTCAGACCTTGGTGCTACTTTAGCCAATTTCTTTTTTAATTGCTTTAAGGCGTCTTTATCAATATTTAATTCTTCCATTAAATATTTGTCTTCTGCTTTTTCTTTTAATTTATTGCTCATTGTAAGGTTTTATAAATTTGATGTTGCGAAGATTCACCTAAGGCATCTTTAGCAACATAATAGTTGTTTTGATTAGCATCTATAACTCTTGATTTTACGTTATCGTTGAGTTGTAATTTTAATATTTCTTTTAATTTTAAATGAATATCCCGATCTAAAATAGGGGTTATAACTTCTATTCTATGGTCTAGATTACGAGTCATCCAATCTGCTGAGCCAAGATACATTTTTTCCTTTCCATTATTTCCAAAAACATAAAGTCTGCCGTGTTCTAAAAACCGATCTACAATACTGGTTACAATAATGTTTTCACTTTGATTTTTAATGCCCGGAACCAAACAGCAAATCCCACGGATCAGCAACCTTATTTTTACACCTGCACAACTTGCTTTATAGAGGTGCTTAATCATTTTGGCATCTTGAAGGCTATTTAACTTTAGAATAATATAGGCCGTTTTCCCTGCTAAGGCATTTTCAATTTCTAAATCTATGAGTGCTGTAAATTGACGTCGTGTTGTAAATGGAGATATTAAAAGTTGCTTAGATTTTGGAATTATAATTTGTCGTTCTAGGATCTGAAATACTTGACAGAGTTCTTCTGTTATTTTGGGATTTGCTGTCATTAACCCAAAATCAGTATAGATTCTTGACGTTTTTTCATTAAAGTTACCCGTACTGATATAACCATAAGCACGCGGTGCGTTTGCTTCAATGCGTTCTATATATAAAATTTTAGAATGCACTTTTATACCAGGGTAGCTGTAAATAACATGGGCGCCGTTTGCTTCTAAAACTTTACCCCATTTCATATTATTTTCTTCATCAAAACGTGCTTTGGTTTCAATAAATACAAATACGTCTTTTCCGTTTTTAGCTGCATTAATAAGCGCTTTGGCCACCTGAGAATCGTTTGATATGCGATATAAAGTAATTTTAATTTTTAAAACATTAGCAGCATTAGAGGCTTCTTCTAACAATTGTAGCACCGGACGGTAAGATTGGTACGGAAAATACAAAAGCCGATCTTTAGCTTTAATAGCTTCAAAAGTATTTGAATACCCCACAAATTCGTTATCTAATAAAGGCGGTAAATCTAAAAACGACAAGTTTTTAGAGGTCGGATTAGGGAAGCCAAATAGGTCTTTAAAATTATGATAAGTCCCTCCTTTGACAATATCTGTTTCATTAATATCTAAGACCTTATTTATTTTTTGTTGTAACTTTTTTGGTGTTAATTCATCAATTAAAGCTCTTGTAACTTGTCCATAAACTCTATTTGGGAGGGCTTTTTTTATTTTATCTAACAAATTACCAGAATATTCATTGTCGATATACAATTCAGCATCTCTAGATATTTTTACACTGTAAAAGTCTTGCTTATAAATCGCTTTTAGATTGTGTTTTAAAATATCATCAACAAAGGTGATACAATGCTTGTCATCTGATGAGGGAAGCATTACAAATCGAGGGGTGGCTTCATTAATTTTTACCCAAATAAGCGCTTCATTTTCCATTTGAGTAACTAAATATAAGGCCTCGTTTTCTAAAAATGGTTGGTCTTCTCTTATGCTTAATGATTGTGTAAGCGCAAGGGTGTCTTTGTAATATTTTTTACTAAAAGCCTGCTGCGCTTCATTAAATGCTTTATAAGATAACAACTGAATACCTTCATTTGCTAACGCAGGAATAATTTCAGTAAAAAAGAGGCGTCCAAATTCTTTTTGTTGCAACTCAACTTGTTTCTTAATTTTCCGTAATAATTTATTAGGCTTTATTATTAAGCGTTTTCTAAGCGGCTTATCTAATTGTTTTATTTGCCTAATATCTGAAACTCTAACTTTAAAAAACTCATCTAAATTTGAAGAAAATATAGCTAAAAACTTAATACGCTCATACAATGGATTTCTTTCATCTGCCGCTTCTTGAAGCACCCGATGATTAAACCTTAGCCACGATAAATCCCTATTATAATAGTCCTTTGTATTCAGCATTGTTCTTAAATTTTAAATCTAATTCCTGTTCTTAAGTATAAGGCATTAGAGCTATCTAGTTTTAAAATATCATCTTTGTTTTTGGCTCTTAAATTTACAGAATTATTTAAAAGATACGAGCCTCTTGCATAAAACTGTATGTGTTTAGAAATATGATATTCATATTGTAATCCACCTAAAACTAAAGACATATTAATACTTTCGGCCTCTAAAGTATTATTTATAGTAACACCTTGTTGTAGATTCGCTGTAAAACCATCAAGTTCAGCATACAATTTAAACCGATGCTGACTCGAGGCATGATATTGCAAATTGGTTTTTGGAATCCCAATATTATAGGACCATTTGGAATGAAACTTCCTGTAATAACTAATAAAAGGCAAGGGGAAAGGGTAACCACGATTTCCAGAGTAGGAAGCTCCTAAAATAAGTCTCCAAGGTTTTTTAATAGTCTTATCCTTGGTCTTATCTTTAATAAAAACAATATCTCCAGAAATGATAACATCTTCCAAACTTAAATCATCAGCCGTTAAATTAGAACTAAAACCAGGGGTTAATCGCACACCTAAACGCCAATCATTTTTTAAAGCTGCGGTATATCCAATATTAAGATCTAGCAATTGAAAATCACTAAGCGCTTCTTTATTAAAAGAAGGATGCGCATCCATAACAAGTTTAATGTTAGAATAATCGAGTCCTAACAATAAATAAGAGCCTTCTTTTTTAAGTTGAATGGGGTAGTTAAATAATCCGCGTATGCGACTATATTCAATTTCCGAGTTTCCTCTAGGAAGTATAGTGTAATCTATTTTTACCAAATCGCTTAATTGGGCAAAACTAAAATTCGTAATAAATACAGCACTTATAAGGCTTAGTATTGTTCTAATTTTCATTCTTTTTTCTGCTGAATTTATGAGGGTAATTTTGATGCAAAATGTTCTATACGAAGTCTTTTTATTATAATAAAACACCGTACAACGTTTGCAACAAGTCCTTTTTGTAAGCCTATACGCTCTTAAAACACAGGAGTTTTGTGGCATTAATTAAGGGATTGTAATTTAAAACTGAGATTGAAGAACAATAACCTTTCCTTTTCTTAAAACTTCAATAAGAACTTGATCACCTGGACTAAGCAGATCCAGCTGCTTTTTTATATTTCCTAAATCGTGAGGTGCATTACAACTTAACCCCTGAATACTTAAAATAATATCTCCACCTAGCCATAGATTCTGACCTAATAGTTCAGCTTGAAAAAGTCCTGGTTGTAATCCAATTTTATCTGCAAATGATTTAGGGGTGACCCGTTGAATTAGAACACCAGATTTTTGAGGTGTATTAAACACCCCTGCTAAGGCTTCGTTTAAAAAAATACCATCAAAGCCGGTCCAAAAATTATTAACATCAAATAAAACCTTTTTTGCAGTGTCAATATCCACAGCAAAGCCAAGGCCTTCAAAACCTCCACTATGTGACAAAATAAAGCTTACAATACCAATTACTTCCCCCTTTAAATTAAACATGGGACCGCCTGAATTCCCTTGATTAATAGAAGCATCTGTTTGTATAAAACCTGCCATTTCTCCATTAGAAATCATGTTTCTATCCATTTTACGACTCACATGTCCTACGGATAAAGAATGTTCTAAACCCCGTGGCGCACCAATAATAAGTATTTGCTCGCCTATTTTTGAGTCATTAGAACGTCCTAATGTTGCAGGTTGTAATCCTGGTGGTACAATTCTTAATTTAAGAAGCGCCACATCAGCAGCGGTAGAATTGGATATAACATCTGCCGGAAATGTGGTTCCGTTTTGAAGCTTTACATTAATTTCATTTGCAGACTCAACCACATGTGCTGCAGTAAGTATTAAACCTTCTTGGTCTATAATAACACCAGATCCTAAACCTCCAGAACTTGTTAATTGTTGGTTTTTTACTTTATATTCTACCACTTCTATAGTTACCACGGAAGCATCTAACTGTTCAAACAATAGAGAGAGATCTTGAGCATTTACACTTGTAGTAAGGCAGAGCAATAGGAAATACCCAATACATCTTATTTTATTTATCATCATTTTTATAGGGCTTTAAAGGGCTTTAAAAGCCCTTTTTATTTAGGTATTAACAAGCATTTCTGAAATGCACCATCAAAACGGTAGAGTGGTGTAGAGGTGCATTTTAAAGACTCCTATTATTTTTTTAATAATAGCTTCAGTTTATATATAGAAAGTGCAGAAAGGACGAGGGCAATTACAACAAGTAGCATCTCTGGCTTTGGTCTTGCAAAGAATTCCATGGTTAAACCACCAATCATCGTAGACAGCAATAAAAAGTAAGCCAACTTTCCTAAATTATTAATGTTTTTAATGGCATAGGCTAAAAGAAGAAGCGCAATGGCAAGCTCTACAACACCCGTAAAGATTCTAAAAACAGTAGGGTCTAATGGTACTAAGGATTGAAACTGTTTAAATCCTTGCACACTTTTTTCAACGCCTACTAACTTTGGGATTGCAAAGAATAACATGAGTCCTGCAGCAACAAAATTGCTTATTTTATTAAATAAATTCATTTTTATTTGATTTTAAATTTTTATTAATTTTTTATTAATTTTTTTATTTGAAATACTGTCTTATGCCATAACTGGCCAAAACACCTTCGCCAGTAGCGGCCGCAACTTGTGCAATAGCGCCTTCTCTACAATCACCTGCAGCAAAAATACCTTTAACGCTTGTTTCTCCTAATGCCGTGGTTGTAATAAACCCTTGTGGATTCAATGCAATCAAATCTTTAACATTATCCGTATTAGGAATTAATCCTATAAAAATAAAGCTGCCATCGGCGTATAATTCTTCTTCTTTATTGGTGGTTCTATCTTTAACTTTCAAGCCCTTAAACTGGCCTTTATCGTCTTTAAGAAACGCTAAAGATTCTTTATTCATGTGGGTTTCAATATTGGTCATAGAGGGTAACTTCTCAATGTAAGTTTCAGAGGCTGAAAACTCAGAACCACGATTTACAATGGTAACTTTTTTACAAAAAGAGGCTAGAAAAATACCTTCTTCCAAAGCACTGTTTCCTCCACCGATAACAATAATCTCTTTATCTCTATAAAAGGCACCATCACAAGTAGCACAAAAGTGAATGCCTGCACCAATTAAATCGACTTCATTTGGTATTCCTAATTTTCGGTAGGTAGACCCTAATGCCAATACGACTGTTTTAGATTGGTATTCTCCCATATTAGACGTCACAGAAAAAAAGGCACCCTTTTTCTCAATAGACTGTACCTCAACACCAGTTTCAATTTTAGCACCGTAAGTCTTGGCTTGTTCCGACATGCGTTGCATTAGTTTTGGTCCTGAAATATTAGTAAAACCTGGGTAATTCTCAATCTTTTCAGTTAAAAAGGCATTACCGCCAATGTTCTTTTTTTCAAGAATGATAGAACTAAATCGGTCGCGCTGTATGTATATCGAAGCGGTTAAACCTGCCGCTCCTGCGCCCACTATAATAGTATCATAAATATGCTTTTCGGCTTCATGACCAATATTTAAAACCGTTTTTAAAACCGAGTTGTCGGGATTGGTATAGGATTTATCATTAACAAATATGGTAGGGATAATGCGTTTGCCATTATTGGTTGCTTCAACAAGTTCTGCTGCCCATGGGTATTTATCAACTTCTATATATTGAAAATTGATACCGTTATCTTGAAGATAAGATTTAGCACGTTGACAATCCGGACACCAATCAGCGCCATAGAGTTTAACAAGTCCTTGTTCGTTAATCCCAAAAACGTTAGCTAATGTGGCATTATCGGGGTTGGTATAAGGTTTATCATTAACTATAACCGTAGGGATAATGCGCTTTCCGTTATTAATTTCTTCAACTTTAGCGGTCGCACTTTTGTCAATATCAACATCTATAAAATTAAAGTCTATACCGTTGTCTTTTAAATAAGCTTTTGCTCTTTGACAGTCCGGACACCAATCGGCGCCATAAAGATCTATTGTATTCATTATAAGTTGTTTTTTAATTGCTTTATGGTTGCTTCAAAAAAGGCAACACCTTCTTCTACGGTTAACGCCTCTGCATTTAATACGGCGCCTACAAAATCACCAGATTTCCACGTCCCCAATGTTAATGCAGGAAATGCAGACGTTGCTATTTTTGCTCCATTTTTGTAACCTGCGCTGTATAAATAATATTTGTCACATACCGTATCAGGAATGGCTAAGCCTAAGCCAACAGTAACATCGGAATCGGGTAGTGCACTATAAATACCAGAATCAAAGTGATGTGGCCAAACTCTAATCGATGCGTTAAGGTTATAGTGTTCATCTATGTTTTGAAGCACCAATTGCGCCATAACCCGTAACGCTTTTAACGCGCCTAATTGGTCAGAATCAGATAAACTAAACGTAAAGTAGTCATCTATAGCGTAAGGTAAATCGTAGTGAAACTCATAGTGATACGTTTTGTTTAATTGCGTTTTAGAAGTCTCTGTTAACCAGCTTAATACTTCAGAATGCATAGCGCCATCCAATTCAAAAGTGGTCGTCCCTTTGTTCGATTTCCATTCTAAAGCAAACCGTTCGTAACTTAAACACAATTGATCGCCTTGATCTGAAAGTACATGAGTACTCAGACAGCCGTTTTTAATATCGAAGCCTAAATTTGTATGACTATCGTCTGCTTTTTTATCTAAAAAACTAATTCCCGCTGCAGCTAAATACTGAGCCGCTAAATGCATTTGTTTTATCATGGTCTATTGTTTTATCTTAATCCTGCGTAATTGATTCCTGTTAAATAATGCATATCTCTATCGTATGTAGATAAATCGTCTTGGTTAAATTTTGTCACATCATCATAACCACAAGCACGTGCCACAACGCGAATTAAGTCGTTAGTGGCTTCAAAGTAATTTTGTAATTGTTTTGCTGAAGCCTCTATAATTAGTCGGCTACGTAACGATTCTTTTTGTGTTGCAATCCCCACCGGACAGTTGTTAGATCCGCAAGCACGCATCCCTAAACAACCAATCGCTTGCAATGCCGAGTTAGATACCGCAATAGCATCGGCTCCCAACATCAAGGCTTTTGCAAAGTCTTCGGCAACACGTAATCCTCCTGTTATAACAAGCGTAACGTCTGTAGCACCCACCTTATCCATATAAGCTCTTGCTCTTGCCAATGCCGGAATTGTGGGCACGTTAATATGATCTCTTAAAATAGTAGGAGCAGAACCTGTTCCGCCACCACGACCATCTAGAATAATATAATCAACACCAACATCGAGGGCAAACTGAATGTCTTTTTCTATATGACTGGCAGCAATTTTAAAGCCTATAGGAATACCACCTGTACGTGCTCTTACTTTATCGGCAAAAACTTTAAAGTCTTCTACTGTATGAAAGTTTGGATTTGCTGCTGGCGAAATAGCCGTTTCGCCTTCTTTTAGTCCTCTAACCTCAGCAATTTCTTTACTGACTTTGCTGCCTGGTAAATGACCACCAGTTCCTGTTTTTGCACCTTGACCGCCTTTAAAATGAAAGGCTTGTACGTGGTCTAATTTATCCCAAGAAAATCCAAACTGTGCAGAGGCTAATTCGTAAAAATATTTTGAATTACTCGCTTGTTCTTCGGGTAACATACCACCTTCACCAGAGCATATGCCTGTTCCTGCTAATTCAGCGCCTTTAGATAAGGCTATTTTAGCTTCACGAGATAAGGCTCCAAAGCTCATATCACTGACAAAAAGCGGCATATCTAATGTTAATGGCTTTTTGGCTTTAGGACCTATAATCACCTTAGTAGCAACGGCCTCTTCATCTAACAAAGGTCTTGAAGCCAATTGTGCGGGTAAAAACTGAATGTCGTTCCACTTAGGAAGCGTATCTCTATCGACTCCCATAGAGGCCGAAAACCCATGATGCCCAATATTTTTTAACCCATTTGTAGCCAGTTCTTTAATATAATCGGTGTAGGGTTCTGTTTCTTCAGGATGTGTGTCTGCATAAGCGCCTAAATACGCATCACGATTAAAAGGTTGTGGGTAGTTTTGTAAATAAGCATCTATTTCAAAAGCATCTACAAACAAATCATCACCTTCTACTTTAGTCGAAAATTTATGAAGGACTTCCTTATTGTTATATTCTGATACGCCTGAATCTACACGGTAATCCCATCCGTGAACACCACAAATTAAATTCTCGCCATCAACATGACCGTCAGACATTAAAGCACCTCTATGCAAACATCGTCCATAAAGTACAGAGATGTCTTCATCAAATTTTACAATGACCAAATCTAAGCCGTTAACGAGAGCATGTTTGGGTTCCTTGTTTTCTAACGTACTGACTTGAGCAATAATTACTGGTTTTTTCATAGGATTATAGTATTTGTTAATATCTCATTTAAAAGGCAAAGCCTAACACAAAAGCAATTCTGCCACCATCACTACTGCCATAATAGCCTACATTAGCGGTAAAAGATTCTAAGCCACTGACCCAAAAAGAACCTCCAACACTATTATGCCATTTATCTGAAGCATCATCTTCTATCCAAACACGCCCATAATCAAAGCCTCCTGTAATTCCGTACTTCAATGGGATAAAGCTGGTTTTAAACTTTCCTAATAGTAATCTTAAATCGGTATTGTGGTACATGCTATACTGCCCAGAAAAGCGTTCTTTTCTAAAACCACGTAAATTATCACCACCACCTAATTGTGCGGCGTGGTACAGTTCAAAATCATCACCGAGAATTGCTTCACCTCCTAATTTTGTGGCTAAAACTAAGCTTGCGCTCTTATTTAAGCGGTGGTTGATTGCTAAATGCGGTTTAAGATACCCAAATTTATTTTCTGTTGCACCACCATCGACATTGGCTTTATACCCTGCGGTAAGTCCCACATCTAATCCCATGGTAGGAAAAGAAGCATCATCTCTATTTTTAAAACTGTAGTTAACTTCTGCACCCGCGTAGGTTTGTCTATCAAATAGGGTAGCGCTTGCAGGTAAACTATTAATAAACCTATCGGCAACATTTTTAACTTCAAAAGATTCTATTAACGGTTTAAAGTAGAAAGACCCACCGTCTCTACCATACCATAATAATGCGATAGCCGCATGCCATTCTTTAATACTTACACGGTTAAAATCAATGTCCACATCATCTTTATCATAAGTGGTTTCATTACCAAAGCCAAAAAAGTTTTGTGCAAAATTAGGACTGGTATGTTTGGCTTCTACGGCAAAATTCCAATCGTGAAAAATATTAGAAAACTCGCCTCTATAAGACACATCATAACCCGAGTTCCCCGTGTAATACGACGCGCTTAAACTGTGTTTTGTAGTAAACGGATTGCGTTGTAAACCGTAAGTTGTAAAATTATCTACAAACCCAATACGGAACCCATCATCTGGATTGGCACCTAAGATGGGTAAAAACTGGTTCATGCTATACTTACGTTTTTTATAATCGTAATTATTTATACCATAATCATTTACCAACCACTTCTTAGAGTGTTTGTTTACAATGGTGTTGTTCTTATCTTTATAATCGTAAAGCTTTACTTTTTTGGTATTCTCAAAATTATAGGTATCATTTTTCTTTCCTCCAATAATTTTAAGTGTAATAAAATCATCGCCTTCTCCAGTGACATTAAACGTATCATTTCCATCCAATCCATAAATCCATATTTCTTTGGTTTCAGCTTTGGTAAATGTTCTTTTAAAGATGTCTAGATCTTTTCGTTGCACTTCTACAGTGGTCTCTCCATTAGGATGTCTTATAATTTCAAAGCGATCATCTTTTTGAGTTCCTGTAATGACTTCGTGTTTATTAACATAGTTGTAATACGTACGGGCTATAGACACAATGTTTCCACGTCGGCCTTTTAGCTTTTGCTTAATCTCTTCTATGGTAGCTCCTTTAACTTCTTCTGGTAAATGCTTAAAGGCGTCTTCTATGACTTGGTCTGTAAGACCTGTTTGTAGTGTTTTAGCTTCTCTTTCCCAATCGGCCCAATTCGATTGATTAATAAAGGTCATATCTAAGGGGTAAGGCTCAAAACTGAACCATTTAGGACTTGGTAATTCGGCATCAAACGATTGCATCATACGGATGCTTGGTATAGCACAGCGTAGAAAAGCGAGTAGACTTCCATCAAAAACAGAAAAGGCTTGGTCGCGATCCCTAGGGATAGGTTTACAAATCTCCGTACCGTCTTCTTTTTCAAAAAGTGCCCATCGCCACTGGTCTTCATGGCGATCCCAATCACCAATAAGCATATCAAAAAGTCGGGCTCTAATGTAAGACGGTTCATCTACAATAGATTTCCCCGATTTATTAATTTCTTGCAACACATCAGTGGTGCTTAAAATGGCTTTAGGTTTTCCGAAACTCTCTAAATCCCGATGTCCAGATTCTACACGTTCTTCAATAATATAAAGTTCATCACCATATTCATCATTATAAGCCCCTAAAGTGCTTTGTTTAGGGATGTAGTACAACTCAGGATTGGTATGAAAAATAGACACTGCATCGGCAAGTGTTCCTATCGTTGTTGGGGTGTAGGGGTGTGCTGTGGTATAAAAGTCGAGTAGAAAACGATCTGCAAAACTACCTTCTAAGTCTTCCTCTACATACTTGTCTTGAAAGGCGGTAGATTGCAAAAACTTAATGGCACTTTTACGTAAAGCACGCATTACGTATTGTTTACCGTCTTTATCCTCTAAGCGTAACGATTTAGATTGATGACCTCCACCACGTCTAATAGGGGTTAAGCCCCCTTTTAAGGTATCTATAAAAGCCACTGGTGCATTTACGGCTTTACTGTAAAATGTTCTGTAATGTTGTCCCCAAAGCCCTTTGTAGGTCTTGCTTTTTTCAGTTTCTTCTGAGGTATATACCGAAGCACTATACGTCTTATCAAAACTTGTTTTAGGTTTAAAAGTATAATTCGCTTCATTATTTAAGGGCGCAATAACGGTGGTGGTATACGGTGTGGTAATCCCTTGAAACGTTACACTAACAGCACCGTCTTTAAAAAGATCGATACGGGCATACCCATTTTCGTTAGCACTAAAATCGGTTTCATGTCTTGGACTTGCTTTCTCTATTTTCCCTGCGGCTCCACTTATAATTTGAGGCACACCATAGGTATTAATGTATTGTAGATTTTTATCGTGACCCGAAACAAAGAAGATGTTTTCCGTTTGCCTAGCCAGAGTTATTAATCGGTTTCTAAATTTTGTGTTTTGCTTATTCTGAAAATCATGTAAAGCCGTACCACCTGTTCTTGCTAATACCCCCTCTTTAGTATTCGAAAAAAGCGCGTGGTGCATAGCGACCATTATGGTTTTGCCTTGCGATTTTTTTAGCATACTCTCAAACTCTAAGAAAAACTGAGTACGGTTTTTAATATCACAATCTTCGTTCAGATAGGTGTGTGTATTCCAATCTTCTAAATACCATTGCGAATCAATAGTGATTAAAACCACAGCATCCGTCAATTCTGTTTTTTTAATGGGGCAACCTTCATCGGGATAGAATTTTGCCTTACTGTTTTTTTGAATAAAGTCTTCTATAGCCTTTACATCTCTATGACCATTTTTAGCCCATTCATGATGCCCAGGTGTAAAAATCACCTTACCATCAAAAGCTTCTAAAACCGCTAATGGCGAGGTGATATGTGCTTTTGAGGCTTTGTTATAACCTGTTTTAGGTACCACATTACCTAAGATGAGTAATTTTGAATCGTCTAAGGTTTTGGCTTCTTCAGTGATTTGTTTTAGCACCGAAGTATCGGTGGTGGTCCCCGTATTTCCTGTCACAAAAACAGAGGTCTCTAATTCTTGTGCTCCTGAAAAATAACTGACGAACAACAGCATTAAAAGCATGCTGATTTTGATGGGTAAATTTGTTTTCATATTATTTTAGATTGTTGTTTTTTAAATGATAAATTTTTAGAAGTATTAAACTGCTAAAAAGCACTAACGAATAATAACACATAGGTGTGCCAGACGCTGTTTTGGGACATTCTGCATGTCCCATAAATTGCATAACAGAAGCCACCAAAGCAATACTACCTGCTAAGCCTGTAAATATAAAATACAGCGCATTTCCTTTTTTTAAGAGATGGGCTATAAGTGGAATTATAAAACAAATGAAGACCACTAAACACATAGGGATATGTAACAGTTTTGGGCAACCTTCACCTGTTTTAAATTCTTCAATAACCAATCCTCCAGCACCAAACACCCCAATAACGAGAAGAATAAGAATGCTATAATAGCTGCTGTTTTTTAACATTAGTTTTTATTATTGTTGCTGCGGGTAGGCTATTTTATTCCTTTTACAGCAGTGCTATCAGTGTTAGCCGTTTACCCAACCCGTTACGGTCTTATAAATAAAAGGGGCACTTTAGTACAAATAGAGTTTACTGGTCTTCAGTAGTGAGCTGACTAACGGTTTCTGTAGCGTCTTCTAAAGTTGCTTCTTCTGTAGCTCCTTCCAAAGTTACTTCTGCTGTTGCTTCATCAATTAAAGCCTTTTCAACTTCCGCTTTTAAATCTAAAATGCTATTAATTTCAGGATGGTCTATAGAAATCTCTTTAGCATCAGCCAACAGTACTTTTACATTTAAAACGCGCGCTGTAGTTCCTAATCCAAATTGAAGCAATGCCGTTTGGTCACTGGCTAAACCTTCACCTGTTACTAACCATTCCGTAAGTGTTTTATTTGGAGTCGTTACCGTTACTTTGGCACCTTGAACATTAATAGACTCGCCTAAATCGACTTGTAGATAATTGTTAGTACCGCCTTGGTTGATATACGCTAAGGCTGGGGTATCTATATTCACCCAAATCATATCTAAGTAGCCATCGTTATTAAAGTCGCTTACTAACGAGGTAATTGCAAAATAAGGATTGCTAAGACCACTTTCTGCTTCGGTAGGCGCAAAGGTGCCATCTTCTTTTTGGATCAGCACACGACTCGGTAATTTAAACAACTTGCTAGGTGGGAAGTCCACATAATTTTCGGCCACCATTAAATCTTGTAAGCCGTCGTTATTAAGATCTGCAAAGGTACAGCCCCAAGCAAATTCGTAATCGGCTATTTTAGCGGTTTCAGCTACATCAGTAAATTTAAAATCCCCTTGGTTTTCAAACAACATCCATTTGTCTGTAAATAAAGACGTGTCTTTTATATCGCCTTGCGCTATTTTGTTTGGCAATGTGCTCCCGGTGTTAGAGAACATAAAGTCTGCCCAACCATCATTATTATAATCTCCAACAGCAAGTCCCATTGGGTAAGCAAATCGTTTGGTCATAGGGTTGGCTTTCATGGTAAAGGTTAAGTCCCCATTATTTTTATAGGTACGCACTTCGCCGGTATCATGCACCACTACTAAATCTTGCCAAGTATCATTATCTATATCTACAAAAACACCTTGAAATGTATTGTGTACATAATCTAAGCCAGCAGCTTTGGTGATGCTCTTAAAGGTATTATCGCCGTTATTAAGCAACAATTCGCTTGTTGCACCATAGTCGTAATCTTCAAAAATATTCTGCCCTTCCATCAATTCCTTTTTAAGGTAAGTGGCTAAAAAGATATCTAAATCGCCATCTTTATCAATATCGGCTACCGTAATTCCGGCAGGATTTGATTTGGCATTCACAGGGGTATCTATAAGCACGTCTGTAAACGTACCGTTGGTATTGTAATACAAATGAAGACCGTCTTCACGACTTAATATAAGATCTGTAAAGCCGTTGTTATCAAAATCAGCCGATACCGCACCAACCGTTGTGGTGGTGTTCCCTTTTTTAGGCAAATTAACCTCCTTAGAAATGTCTACAAATTCATTATTACGATACGCAAAAATAGCATCCTCTTGTAGCATACCGCCACCAAAAAAGACTTCATCAACGTTGTCATTATTGATATCTATTAAAGCCGAAGGGGCAATAGGCAATGATTTTTCACCATGATATTGATGTACAAAATCTAAAGGTATAGGCGAAAATTTAGGAATGTCTTTATCGGCAATACTAATATCGTATTTATCGGAAACCGAGTCGCGCCAGAAAAAGCCCATTATAAATAAAAGGAACAAGACTACGGCAATGCCGACAAGTTTTAAAAGGTTTTTAACGAATTTCATAAGATTTGGTTTTTAGTTGGTATAATGATAATGCGAATACTATAAAGTGAGTGACATTCATAAGTATGGGTAGCATATGCTTCCCTATAGCAGGGATGAGCTGGCCTATAACGACCAATAGAATAAGAATAACAATAGGGTTAAAAAAGGCCATCCATTTTTTATAATACGTGCCGCCTTTTAAAATAGCAACAGCAAAGACTACCGAAAGGGTGGCGATAATAACCCGTAGGGCTTGTACCAATATTTCCATATGATTGGTGTAATGGTCTAATAGATCTTGGTAAACAGTGGGGTTCATAGCTTCCTTTAAGTGCACAATGTAACCAATTGAAGCTCTAGACCCTATCCAAACACCGCCCACCGTAAAAGCCATAAAGCCAATAGCCAAAACAAGTTGCGCTAAGGTTTTATTCCCAGGTTTTAACATGCGGTAGATATGAATATAGCCCGCAAAGTAAAAAGGGATCCCAATCACCGCTAAAAAATGACCTATAGTCAGATGCTCTAAAGGAACCTCTTTAAAAAAGGCATAAGTTTCAGAATGTTCTAAAATAGAAGGGGAGTAATGTAAAAAGTATTCGCCTAATCCTACAAGGATAGAAGCAAAAAGACCGAGATAGCCTAAAATTTTGGTACGTTTCATTAATTTTTAAATAGGTTGGTTTTGAGTTTGTCGACAAATGTTAAAATTCCTTTCAAAATAAAATACAACGCCTTATCTTATTGTAATATTGAAGGTTATAAACATGAGCGCTATCTTTACATGAAGCTTATTTTATAAGGGATATAGGAGTGTTTTAACCTTTATTAACCCAACAAATACGCGGTTCTAAAATGTCGTAAAAACGAATAAGATATAAAGGTTTTAAATTTGTAGTTTATAACATTACAACCTGCATAAAAAACAAACAGCACTAACTTATTGCTAAAAGTTAGGCGAGAGTCCGTTGTTTTTTATACCTTATTAAAAGTTTACTAGGGCCTTGCTTTATACACGCACAAAACAGGAGTCTTAGGGCTAAAGCAAACACCATACATTACATGAACATTATCACCTTAACCCTAAACCCCGCACTAGATAAAAGTGCCACTATTAATCACCTCGTCCCAGAGCAAAAACTAAAATGCCACGCCATTGAATTTCAAGCCGGTGGCGGTGGGGTTAACATCTCTAGAGTGCTGCACACTTTAGGCGTTAAAAACAACTGTATGTTTACTTATGGTGGCGATACAGGCAAAACCTTAAAAGGCTTATTGGATGCCGAACACCTAGAGTGCACTCCCATACCTGTAGCAGCATGGACCCGCGAAAACCTAGCCGTTGTAGATGCTAAAACCGAATTACAATACCGTTTTGGTATGCCAGGAAAAGGGTTAAGTCCTACAGAAATAGAAACCCTCAAATCTACTATAAACCAAAGTGTTACCGAAGACACCATCTTTGTAATGAGTGGTAGTATACCAGACGCTATGGCCGCCGATTTTTATATTCAACTTAGAGACAGCCTGACGGCTAAAAACGTTAAAATCATTATAGATACTTCTGGCGAAGCCTTAAAAGCGAGCCTTAAAAAACCGGTGTTTTTAATGAAACCCAACCAAGGAGAACTTGCCCAATTAGCAGGCAAGGACTTTTTAACCAAACCCGAGCAAGAGGCCTTTGCCATGCAACTCATCCATAACCAGCAAGCCGAATATGTGGTGGTTTCCTTAGGCGCTCGTGGTGCCTTTTTAGCCTCGGCAGACGGTATATACTACCAAAATACGCCTTCGGTAAAAGTAAAAAGTACCATTGGCGCAGGCGACAGTATGGTAGCAGGCTTAATTTATGCCATTGCTCAAGGTTTACCCTCTAAAGCCATTTTAAAATGGGGCGTTATCTGCGGCGTGGCAACGACCATGACAGGCGGTACCAATTTAGCATCCAAAGAAAATATACAGAAGGTGATAGACTTGTTAGAGGATTGATATAAGATATAGATCTCATCTGCATGCCTTAGAACTTTAACCGTCAGTTGACGCGTCTTAACTTTTCCGTCGGGATGTATCGCGAACCTTATCATCCGTTGAGGTTTTTAATTTGAAGCACTAATCTTAAATAAAACCAAGATCATGCACCATTTAAAAACCTCCGTTTAACCCATCGCATTTTTTTAATACATACTTAATGAGTATATTAGACCACGGTAAGTGTTAACTAAAAGTGTTTAAACCTCATAAACTGCATGATTAAAAAAGACCCTAAACCCAGTACGTGCTCTGATACAGAAAAGCAAACGCAATTAGAAAAAGATAAAATTATTGAAAGGCAGCTGCGCTTTCAAGACTTACTTATAAGCATTTCTACCACCTATATTAATGCCGATTTATCAGATATAGATACACTTATTAACACCTCATTGCAACAAATTGGAGAATTTGTAGCCTCGGATAGAAGCTATATTTTTTCATATAATTTTAAAGACAACACCACTTCTAATACCTACGAGTGGTGCCCTACAGGTATAGCGCCCGAAATTGAGAACCTTCAAAACGTTCCTATCGATTATATACCGCAATGGATTGAAGCCCACCAAAAAGGCGAAGCTTTTTATGTTGAAGATGTCAGTCAGTTACCCAAGGATGGCAAACAAGGTCTAAGAGCCGTACTAGAGCCACAAGGCATTAAAAGCCTTATTACCATTCCTAAAATTAAAAACGGAGAACTTATTGGTTTTATTGGTTTTGATGCCGTAAAAAAACTAAACAAGTACACCGAAAACGAAAAAGACATTCTTTTTGTATATGCCAATATGCTAGTTAATATTATAAAGCGTAAAGAGAATGAAGAGCGCATAAAAGCACAGAAAAAGAAAAAGGAAGAGCTTCTACAAAGCTTATCCTTACAAAACGAAGAGCTTAGCGAATACGCCCATGTGGTATCTCACGATCTTAAAGCGCCACTTATCAATATCCATACTTTAATCAGCTGGTTTATGGACGATCATAAAGCCACCTTTACTGAAAACGACCTTAAGCCCTTGCATCAGGTGTTGTTTAATGTCGAGAAAATGGACTTCCTTATTAAAGGGATTTTAGATTACTCTACCATTGATAAATTAGAACAACAAGACAAGCTGGTTAACCTTAATACCCTTATTGCAGAGATTTTACAAACCTTTCTCATTCCTAAACACATCAGCATTACCGTACAAGACAACCTTCCAAACCTCTATGGCAATACCTGGAGATTCAAACAAATCTTTCAAAACCTTATTCAAAATGCCATTAAGTATAGTGATAAAGACAAAGCTCAAGGCACTATAGAACTAGGCTATACAGAACAAGATGGCCTGTTTCAGTTTTATGTAAAAGATAACGGAGTGGGCATTAAACCTGAGTATTTCGAAAAAATCTTTAAGGTCTTTACCAAATTAGAAAGCAGCAGCTCATCGTCGGGCATTGGACTCTCCATCGTAAAAAAAATCATCACCTTTTACAAAGGTACCCTATGGCTAGAAAGCGAAGAAGGCATTGGTACCACCTTTTATTTTACCTTACCTAAAGCTGGCGCTCATTAAAATTATTGAGAGCAGTACGCCTGTCCCGACTTTTTTGTTGGGATGTCGCGTAGAACCTAATTCACTATTAAATTACAAAAGCCCCTAAATACTTACTCGTAGCCGTAAGTGCTACGTTATTATTGGTAAAGGTAGCCCATAGGTGTACGGTTTCGCCATAAAAAGAATCTTGAAAATCGAGCAAACACGCTGTGGTTTCGCGTAGGCAGTCCGTTGTAAAATAATCGAAACGATGTAAAGCAGGGGCGTACACCACCACCAAAAGCGTATCGGTTGGGTAAGCCAATCCCTGTGTGCTGTTATCTTGCCAAGTGATATTTAAGGCATGTGGTGCCACAGGTTGCACTAAAGGCTGCTCTAAGCCACATAAACCCCCCATACCCACCAGCACTTTATTATACGCCATTGTAAACCCTGTTTCGGTTTCTTTTACAACCTCTTTCATGTGGTAAGACATGGCATTATTAAAGGGGGTTTTAGTCCCCACATTAGCCCCAAAGGTATCGGTAAGTAAAGTTTTTAGAGGCGTTAAAAACTGTAAAACACAACTAAACTTATCGCGTTGCCGCTGCTGTGCGGCACTTACGGGTTTGGTAGATTTACGCGGTGCAGACCGCAGTACATTTTTACCCCGCCAATTGCTGCCTACTACAGTGCCTACTTTACCCGAAAAACCGCCCAAAATACCTTCGTTAAATGTTGCCATAACCTTGATGTTTAATGTGTTAACAATGCCTAAAGTAATAAAAAAAAACCATTAAAAACAGATGAAGCCTTATTTTTTAAGTTTAAAAGGAGTTGATTTACAAGAGGTTAGTTGTAGTCTTCTTCGGGGATTCTTCGGGAATTCCCCCTAAAACAAGGGGTTTTATGGAGAATCCTCGAAGGAATGTGGGAGGAGAGTGGGAGGAGGTTGGGTAAAATTTTTTATTTTTTTAGTTGGTGGGGTTTTATGAGGATTGTTGAAAATAGTGCGTGTGGTTCTTAATGTAAAGCATAGCAAAGCCTAAAGAAATGTATTGAAACCCCATTAAAACAATAGGTCTAACACAATGCCAGCAAAACCTTTAAGCGTTAGCCATTTTAAACCGCCATTATAGCGGCCATTTTAGACCTACGGAGTCCTGAGCTAACTATAGTAAAACACACCAATACGGTGTTACACCACAACATCTCCTTTGTCTTTAACAACAGACACGCCCCAATTTGCAATAGATTGAATAACCGGAATGAGCGTTTTCCCTAAATCGGTTAACGAATACTCTACTTTTAAAGGAGGTTTAGAAGTATATACTTTTCGTTTTACAATACCATCTTCTTCCAAAGTCTTTAATTGTAAGCTTAAGGTACGCTCTGTAACCTTAGGCATTTCTTTTCTTAATTCATTATACCGAAGTGTTCTATCCATTAAATGATATAAAATAACCGTCTTCCATTTACCTCCAATAATGCCCATAGTTAAACTTGCGCAACACGGGTAGTCTTTTCCTTTATAGTGATACATCATACCGTTAAAAAATTATAATAGTCTTAGGTTCTGTAAGCGCAAATATATTGTACTATATTAAGTAATACAACTATATTTTTTATAGTTCATTATTTCACAACTAAACTATTATAAATCAATTACTTAATAAATAAATCTTATACTATACTTTTTGACCGTTATTGTAAAAAACTAAAACTATACATACTTTTGTCACTATACTTTTAATAGTCTAAATTATAAAAACAATTAAACCGCTAATACTATAGAATTATGAATACACCAAACATTGCGAAAGCAGACATCTTAAACGCCTTTAATTTTAGACATGCGACAAAAGAATTTGATGCTACAAAAAAAGTATCAGATGAGGATATGAAATTCATCTTAGAAACCGCACATTTATCACCGAGTTCATTTGGGTTTGAACCTTGGCATTTTATTGTGGTTCAAGACAAAGAATTACGCGAACTCTTAAAACCTGTAGCATGGGGAGCGCCTTTAAAATTAGATACCGCAAGTCATTTTGTATTAGGTTTAAGTATGAAAGCACCAATGGTTAAACATGATTCAGAATATATTATGCACATGATGAAAGATGTTAAACAACTACCACAAGAGGTTATTGAGATGTACTCAACATTTTACAGAGAGTTTCAAGAGCGTGATTTTGATTTAGATACCGACAAAAAGTTATTCGATTGGTCGTCTAAACAAACCTATATTGCTTTGGGTAATATGATGACTGCTGCTGCATTAATAGGTATAGACTCTTGTCCTATTGAAGGCTTTCACCAAGAAAAAGCAGAAGCCCTATTAAAAGACAAGTTTGGCGTAGATACCGATAAATATGGTTTATCATTTATGACGGCTTTTGGGTACAGAAAAGCAGATCCTGAATTTGGAAAATCTAGACGAAACTTTGAGGATATTGTAACCTTTAAGTAAACCATGCTTAATGATTATGGCTTTTTTAGTCATTCTGAATGTAATTCATACCCCAACTAACCGTAAGCCTTTTAAATAAAGGGTTTACGGTTATTTTTTTGCTATAAAATAGTTAAGTTGTATAAGACCTTAAAACTTTATAAGTCCTGAACCGTAATTTTTAAGCACTTTATAAACCAACAGGTAATCTAATAAACACCTCAAAACCGTTGACGTCAGTTCGAGTGTCCCGACATTTTCGTCGGGATGTATCGAGAACCAAATAAACAGCATTTTTAAATTGCAATGTTAGAAGTATTAATGAAAATAGTATTACGAATGAAAATCTGTCATTCCTGCGAAGGCAGGAATCCACTAAATCAAATTGAAACCAATAATGAACTCACATAATCGGTTACGGCTTAATAAACACTACTAACACTTTAAAAATTGAATCCCATATGCCTACAAAAGGCATCATTTTTAGTGATGGTATTGAATCCGATTTCTTAAACTTCAATTCTGGTAGTGTTGTGGAGATTGGATTAGCTGATGAGAAAGCTAATTTGGTGGTTTAAAGTTTTATGATTATGGTTTTCCTCATATATATATAGTTCAAAAACATTACATTTAATGACCTCTTATAATTTAAAAATGAATTTGTATGATAAATAAAATTAAACACTTAAAAAATCTTGCTGTTTTTAAGGATTTTAGATGGGATACAGAAGTTAAAAATGAAAAAGATGAAATTATTGAGTTAAAAAAAACTAATATTATTTATGGAAGAAACTATTCTGGAAAAACAACTTTATCTAGAATATTTAGAGCAATGGAAACTGGAGAACTTTCAGACAAATATGAAAACCCAGAATGCTGCATTTGTATAACAGAAAATGATGATGTAGTACAGACAGATTTTACTTCGCACAATAAAGTTATCCGAGTCTTTAATGATGATTTCATAAAGCACAATTTGAAGTTTATTAATAATGCAGATGAAAATATTCAACCTTTTGCGATACTTGGGGCTGATAATAATGTGATTGAAGAGGAAATAAAGGTTTTAAAAGAAAAATTAGGTAGTGATGAAGAAGATAAGGAAACGGCTCTATATAAAGATTTAAAAAATCTTAAAACTATCTATGCAACTGCAAATTCAAGTCATTCTATCGCTGAAACAGCATTAAAAACACAGCTAAATGATAAAGCTATTGGAAACCCAAATGGAATTAAATATAATTATATAAAATTTGGAGATATAAATTACAGCAATGCGAAACTTAAGGCAGAAATTAAAATAGTTAAAAAGGCTAGTTTTACACCTATTTCAGATGAAGAGAAAATATTATGTGAAAAAATATTATTAGAACAATCAAAACAAGATATTCCTGAATTAGAAGATATTATTTTATCATTTGATGAATTTTCAATCAAGGTAAAAGAATTAGTTACAAAACCTATTACTCAATCTAACAAGTTAGAAAATTTAGTAAAGGACGCAATATTGAATAAATGGGTAAAAGAGGGGCGAAAACTACATAAAGATAAATTGAATACTTGTGCTTTTTGTAATAACAATATAACTAAAACTCGTTGGGAAGAATTAGAAAAACATTTTGATGAAAAATCGGATAAGTTAGAGAAAGAAATAATTAGTTTAATTATAAATATTAAACAGGAAATAAAAAGAGTCAATTCAATTTCAATTTTGAAACAAGAGAATTTATATTCAAAATATAATGATGAGTTTGATGGACTAAATTTGGCATTTAAAAACAGTATTATTAAATATCAAGATAGCCTTAAATCTTTAATTATTCAATTAGAAAATAGACAAAATGACATCATAAATTCCAAATCATTTGAATTACCAATCAGTGTTCTTCCTGAAATTGAATTAGGTTTTCAAAAAATTAAAGAGTTACGTTTAAAATCTAATGAATATACCCAGAAGTTAAGTACAGAGCAAAATGATGCAAAAGAAAATCTGCGATTACGAGAAGTTTATCATTTTATAGACACAATTAAATATGACGAACAGTTAACAAATATAGCAAGTCTCAAAACCGCTCTTTTAGAAGAAAAAAAGAAAAAAGAAGAAAAATCAAAGGAAATTGATAATGTTCTAAAAGCTATTGCTGCAAAACAAAGTGAGCTTAAAGATGAGAGTAAAGGTGCTGAAAAAGTGAATGAATTTTTAAATAGTCATTTTGGACATAAATATTTAACTTTAAAAGCAATTGAAGTCCACGATAACAAAACTGGTTTAAAGCAATACAAATTTGAGGTTCATAGAGAAAACACAAAAGCGCATCATTTGAGTGAAGGTGAAATTAGTTTAATTGCATTTTGTTATTTTATAGCTAAGCTTCAAGATATCCATACTAAAGGTAAAAAGCCAATTATTTGGATTGATGACCCAATTTCTAGCTTGGACAGTAATCATATTTTCTTTATTTACACATTAATAAATACTCAAATTTATGAAGAAAATGAGTTTGAACAACTTTTTATTTCTACACATAATCTTAACTTTCTTAAATATTTAAAAAGACTTCCTAATGCTCATAATGATGATAGCAAAAAAGAACCAAAGAAACTTTTTAGATATTTAATTATTGAAAGAAATGATAAAGAGTCAACTATTAAATTAATGCCTAATTTTCTTAAAGATTATGTATCTGAATTTAATTATCTCTTTAAACAAATATATAAATGTTCAATTTTAGAAAATATCAATGATCAAAATTATACTGCATATTATAATTTTGGCAATAATGCACGAAAGTTTCTTGAGTTGTTCCTTTATTACAAATACCCAGATTCTACAAAACCTATTGATAAAATGAAAAGGTTTTTCAGAGATGAAACAATTCCAACAGTGTTAACCGATAGGTTGAATAATGAATATTCACATTTGAGTGGAATATTTGAGAGAGGTGAAGCAGTTGTAGAAGTTCCTGAAATGAATACAGCGGCAAAACTAATTATTGAAAGGATAAAGACTTTAGATAATGAACAATATAATGCTTTATTGAGTAGCATTGGAGTCATAAGTTAACTTGGATAAAAGAAGAATAACAAGTGAATAGGACTAATAATTATTAATATGAAAAACGAAACCCAAATAAAATGCCCAAACTACGGTATATCAATTGATGTGCAGATTTCACACCAAACCCTTAAAAATATTAAAAGCATTGTTTTAATTTTGTGCCTTATAAACGCTGCCTAAATTAAGACGCTTGCTAGAAAAAAGACCACAATTACCCCAAGAACAGCTTACAGAAACCGATTACTTTATTTATTGCTTAGAAGGCGTAGATGATGTAGATACAAACCAAGTTACCGAAGCCCAAAACAACTTAGCGCAATTGGCCTTAAACTACGGCATAGCCAGTATCTATAAAACCTGCGACACTATTGAAGGGCTAGAGGAGAGCTTAAACGCCCTGGTAGTAGACGATCATTACTTTAAGGACTATGAGATTATCTATTTAGTGATTAAGGGGGAAGCCAACAACATTTGTTTAAATGACTACTACTATAGTTTACAAGAAATTGCAGAATGTTTTGAAGGCCGATTAAGCGGAAAGGTTTTACATTTTTCAAATGCCAAAATTCTAGATTTAGATGAGGAAGAGGCACAATATTTTTTAGATATTACGGGGGCTAAAGCGGTTTCGGGCTATGGTAATGCCTATAATGGCATTGCGAGCACAAAACTAGATGACGTCTTTTTTAATTTATTTAAAGACGATGATGATCTGTTAGCCGTTGTAGAAGAATTGCACCAAAGGCATTATAACGCTTGCCAATTACTAGATTTTAGATTGTATTATTAAGGGCTGTATTTTATGGCGTGTTTGAGTAGGGTATTTAAACCAAAGTTAGCTGTAATTAAAAATTGAAAATAATTGAGAAAAAGGAAAAAGATTTTATTGGGAATTGTTACAGTTTTAATTATTGGTTTTTTAATTCCTCAAAATTTGGAAATGCCTGTAAAAGAAGCAACTAAATCTGACTACAATTCTAAATCCTTTTGGTTTTATCCTTGGGGAAAATCAGTTACTCACAAAGGTGTAGACATCTTTGCTAAAAAAGGCACTGAAATTAATTCATCTACTTCTGGATTAGTATTATATGCTGGAGAAATAAATGTTGGAGGAAAAGTTGTTGTTGTTGTTGGACCTAAATGGAGAATTCATTATTACGCACATCTAAATGAGCTAAATACTTCTTTATTTTCATTTGTGAGTAAAGAATCAAAAATTGGAACCGTTGGGGCAAGTGGAAATGCAGTTGGAAAATCACCACATTTACATTATTCTATTTTAACAATAATTCCTTACCTATGGAGAATGGACTCTGATAAACAAGGTTGGAAAAAAATGTTTTATTTAAATCCAATTGAATATTTTGAAAAAATTAAGAAGTAAAAAAACTACAGCTAACGGTTTTGTGTATGCTTTGTAGCTGGCTTCTTGCTTACTTGCTAAAGTCCTCACGGACTTTCTTTGTCCGTAATTATTAACTAAGTTAGTTGCTTAAAACACATAACACCCGAGCGCAGCGAACAGACGAAGTAAACCATATACAACAATGTTGGCTATACCTAATATTATTTTATATATTGGCGTACAAAATACGCATATATGAAACCATCCATAAAACTTTCAGTAGACGCCGTTGTATTTGGGTATGAAAAAGGTAATATTTCAGTCTTATTAATCAAAAGAAAGTACGCTCCTTTTAAAGGGCAGTGGGCAATTCCGGGAGGCTTTGTTTTAGACGACGAATCATTAGAAGACGCTGTAGAAAGAGAATTACACGAGGAAACAGGAATTAAGATTAATTACCTAGAACAGCTCTACACGTTTGGAAAACCAGATAGAGACCCTAGGGGTAGAGTTGTGTCTATTGCCTATTTTGGATTGGTACACCCCAATGCCTTTAAACTATTTGCTGCAACAGATGCCGAGCAAGCCCAATGGTTTAATATTAATGCATTGCCTGAATTATCTTTTGATCATAAAGAGATTCTGCAAACAGCAATTAAAAGGCTACAAGGTAAAATAACGTACGAACCCATTGGTTTTGAATTGCTTGATGATAAATTTCCGTTTTCGGATTTAGAAAAATTATATACCACCCTTTTAGGTCGAGGAATTGACAGGCGTAACTTCCGAAAGAAAATTATAAATCTAAATGTGCTCGATGAACTTGATGAAAAAGTATCAAAAGGTTCAGGAAGACCCGCTAATTTATTCCAATTTAATCAAAAACGCTACTTCCAGTTAAAACAAGAGGGGATTATTTTCGAGATATAAAACACATAATTACAATAGATTACATTGTTTGTGTAAAATAAACACAAATTAAATTAGGTCACTATTAATTCTAAACATATATTTGTGTTATAATTACACAAAAACTATTATTATGAACGCACTATTATTAACAGACGGCTACAAAACAGGCCACCACCAACAATACCCAAAAGGGACAGAAGAAGTTTATTCTAACTGGACCCCAAGAAGCAATAGCTATGCCCCAAAAGGATGTGACAAAGTAGTTTCATTTGGTCAGCAATATGTATTTACATGGTTGCATAATTACTTTCAAGATCATTTCTTTTCTAAACCAAAAGCACAAGTTTGTAATGAAATTAAGGAAGAGTTGTCTTTATATTTAGGTACAGACTATGATGTAACGCATTATGAAGAATTACATGATTTACAATATTTACCCATAAAAATAAAATCATTGCCAGAAGGCGTAGAAGTACCCATTAGAGTGCCTATGCTTACGGTGGTAAATACCAATCCAAAATTCTATTGGATTACTAATTTTTTAGAAACGATTTTATCTACCATGTTATGGCAACCGATGACGTCTGCTTCGATAGCCTTATTGTACAAAAGAATTTTTAAGAAATGGACTTTAGCAACGGATAAAGAAAATATTGATTTTATTGATTTTCAAGGTCATGATTTCTCAATGCGTGGTATGTCTGGTTTACAAAGTGCTATTATTTCAGGAATGGGACACGGCGCTGTATTTTTAGGTTCAGATTCTCTTCCTGTAATTAGCAGTTTAAGAAAATACTATAAAGCAGAAGGTTTTGTATTAGGTTCTGTTAATGCCACAGAACACTCTGTAATGTGTGCCGGTACAAAAGATGATGAAATAGGAACTTTTAGAACATTAATGACCACTTACCCAAGCGGTATCTTATCTGTTGTGAGTGATACTTGGGATTTATGGAAAGTACTTACCGATTATTTACCGCAATTAAAAGAAGACGTTTTGGCAAGAGATGGTAAGTTAGTTATAAGACCAGATAGTGGAGATCCTGTAGCTATTATTTGTGGAGAATCAAAAACTCTGGGCGGTAATACCCCTAAAGATAAAGGCGTTGTAGAGTTGCTTTGGGATATTTTTGGAGGCACCGTAAATGCACAAGGTTTTAAGGTTTTAGATCCCCATATTGGAGCTATTTATGGCGATAGTATTACCACAGAACGTGCCGAAAATATTTGTCAACGTTTAAGTGATAAAGGTTTTGCAACCACCAATGTTGTTTTAGGTATTGGTTCATTTACCTACCAATTTAATACCAGAGATACTTTTGGTTTTGCAATGAAAGCAACTGCTGTTGTTGTCAATGGCGAACGAAGAGCAATATTTAAAGACCCTATTACAGATGATGGTATTAAGAAATCTGCAAAAGGATTGATTAAAGTAGATGTAATAGATGGTGAATATGTTTTAATTGATGAAGTTACACCAGAAGAAGAAAATGAAGGTGAGTTACAGGTGATTTATGAAGATGGTAAGTTTTTAAATTCAACTACGTTACAAGAGGTTAGAGATCGAATTAATGCTACTGTGTAATTGTAAATGTTACCCCATATCTTAAAACGCTTTTTTTATAAAAGCGTAAAATAAGATTACTAAGACCATAGGGGGAGAGCTGGTTTAAAAAAATACCCTAACCATTTAAAAAGATTGAGAGATGAAATACGAAATAAATAAATTTAATGACGGACAAGTGACCGCTAAAATCATTGAAAAAGGAGATATTCATATCAAAATTCGTGGGAATAGTTATGAAGATTTGTTTAAAGCCGCGGCTATAAAAGAAGCTTGGGATGCAGAGAACACTGAAAATAAAACGGCTGTAGCAAAATTAACGTTGTTTTGTTTGCTGGGGCAGCGTTCGGATAGACGCTTTCATAAAGGAGAATCTTTTGATTTAAAAATTATAAGCAAGTTTATTAATGCTATGCAATTTGATAAAGTTTCTATTTTACACCCGCACAGTCCAATTTCGTTAGCATTAATAGAGCATTCAGAAAAAATATCGCATTTTAAATTTGTAGAACAGGTGTATAACACGCTCGACAATCCGGTATTAGTGAGTCCAGATGCAGGAGCCTACAAAACAACACATGAAATTGCAGAAGCCCTAAATGCTGATTTAGTTCCATCTAATAAAGTTAGGGTAGACGGTATGCCTATTATTAGCATTCAAGGAGATGTAAGAGGTAAAGAATGTTTAATTGTAGATGATTTAGCAGATGGCGGTAGAACCTTTAAGTTTTTAGCTAAAGCCTTAAAAGAACAAGGTGCTACAAAAGTTTTTCTGTATGTTACACACGGACAATTTAATTATGGTTTTGATGAATTAAAAGAAACAATTGACCATATATACTGTACCAATAGTTTTAAAAATATAGAAGATAAATTTGTTACACAATACAAATTAGAGGGGATTATGTAAAATAGAACAGAAAAGTGCTTTGGGCTTTTTTTGATAGGAATTGGTGTTTTAATGACCAAGCCATATGGATTAACCTTAGATTAAAATTATTAAATATGTTGTATCTTTAAACAGATAATACGTCTATAAATTAAAATATATGTTTGGAATTTTTAAAAAGAAATCAGAAAAAGAAAAATTGCAGTCGCAATACGAAACGCTTTTAAAAGAAGCCCACACGTTATCTACAACCAATAGAAAAATGAGTGACCAAAAGACTTTTGAAGCTGATGAAATTATGAAAAAGCTTGAAAAATTGAATTAATATCATCAACCAAACTACAATAGCTAATACTGCATTAAAACAATAAGCTATTATAGAGTGGAAGCTGACTTAAATTTTGAGACTGCTATGAGTTACGTAATAATGTTTTTAGTTTATATATAGAAAGGGCTGAAAGTATTATAGCAATAACCACAAGCATCATTTCAGGTTTTGGTCTTGCAAAAAATTCCATTGTTAAACCACCAAGCATCGTAGACAGTAATAAAAAATAAGCTAATTTACCTAAGCTATTAATCTTCTTAATAGCATACACAAGGAGAAGAACCCCAATTACAAGTTCTACAACACCCGTAAATAGTCTAAAAACAGTAGGATCTAGCGGTACTAAAGATTTGAATTGCTCAAATCCTTGAACGCTTTTTTCTATTCCTATTAATTTTGGTATTGCAAAAAATACCATGAGCCCAGCGGCAATAAAATTACTGACTTTATTAAAAATATTCATTTTTTTGTTTTTTTTTAAATTTTAGTATTCATTTTTATTTAAAAGTAGTGTCATCCATTAATAAGGGATAAAACACCTTTTCTTGCAGCTGCAGCTACCTGAAAAATAGCACCTTCAACATTTTTTCGCCTTATGCGATTGTTGAGATAAAATCTTGGTCGTATAATTTCACAAAACCTTTTATATGTAATTGTAATAGTGGTTAATTCTATAAAAACAAAGCGCCTATTAGCGTATAATTTATCTTCTTAATAAGTCTATAAACCTTGTTATTACTGTGATGGCATTATATCAAATATCTCCCAAAAGCGCTATTTCGTGAAATAAAGATTTATCGAAACATTTTGTTTTAAACTAACAATTCGCTTGTACATAATCATTAACGTTATAGAACACTGCGTGTCACTAGAACTATGATTATATCAAATAGCTCTAAAATGCGCTATTTCGGGAAATAAAGATTTATCGAAACATTTTGTTTTAAACCAACAATTCACTTGTACATAATCATTAACGTTATAGAACACTGCGTGTCACTAGAACTATGATTATATCAAATAGCGCTAAAAAGCGCTATTACGCTAATTGTTATAGTTTGTCCTATAATGTACTTGCGCTATGTACAACATGGGCTTTATTCACAAGGTTTTAATTTTAAACTATTGAGTTCATGAATCTCGCAAACTCGATTTGAGTTAAAAGCGCATCTTAAATATTACTTTTCTTTATTTTTTTCTTCTCTTATGTTTCTCTTCTCAGTTAATGGAACACTCTTTTTCGAAAGGGCAGAGGAGTGGATGAAAATGTGTGTGGAATGATATTGTTTTAATATATTTATGAAAAATTAGATTATTTATAATTTCATGAAAAACTCCAGAGATGCAAAAAGAAATATAATCAGTAAATTAAAAAAAGGTAAGTTCTCTAAAGATGATTTCATAGGCCAATTTAAGTATAATTATAGTCAAGAACAAAGAGATTATATTTTAGCCAAAGTATCAAAAAGATATACAAATTATGCCTACAATAACCCTTTGCCAAAAGAAGCAAAGGATATTGCGTCTATCGATTCAGTACTTAGTAGTAAATCTGATATTTACGATGAGATTATATGGTATTTTGAGGTTCTTTACAAGTATGCTAAAGAAATAAATTCTTATCTAGATATTAATGAAAATATTCAAATTTCCATTTTAAACAATGATTTAAAGACATGCTATGATTTACTAACTAAATTAGAAAATGAAGTGTGCTTCTCCTATTATGGTTTACAAACTAAGCTATATATAAATGAATTAAATGGTGAAACAGAATACAATAAAGAGTTAATAAAAGAAATACCGCTAAAAAATAATACACTTAAACTGTTAGTGTTATTGGAGTTCACAAGGTTAAGAGTAGATAAAAGTATCTCGTCATGGCAATATGATGCATCAATTGAGCAACATAAAAAAGGATATTCACAAGAATTAAAAAACTTAATTGACTATGTGGACTTTAAATTAAAGCCTGCTCGATACGTAGAAAAGGGTGATAAAATGGACTTACAATTTATAGCTTTCTATGAATCAAATTTTTCTGTAATTGACAGATATAATAGTCTTAAGAAACTATTGCCTTTAGCTTTATTTCAAAGTGAAATTAAACAAGACAAACTTGGGTATATATATCAATTAATTGAAGAATTTGCAGAACTATTTAAAGATAATTTTTGGAATAAATTACTTATCACTAGTGATAGATATAAAAAGTATGATTTAGAGAATATAGATTGTAATATTTATTTAAATATTGAATCATTATTTTTTGAAGGTTTATTTGAAAAGGTGGTTGAACAATGCGAATTAACATTTAAAAATCAACCACATTTTTCAGATTTATATATTTTTTATATTAAGTCATTAATATATACAAATAGAAGTTTGGAAAATGCTGTTGATGAAAAATCAGAGTTGTATAGTATACTTATTTTGATTCAAGAGATTCTTATTAAAACAGACGCTTACACGAACAATAGAGAGAAATTGTTAGAAAAATATTATTCAATTAGTCATTTTAATTTTTCAACTCCAATTTTGGAATTTTTGTTTAATGAATACCGATTAGATATTCCAGATGATATAAAGAAAAGGTCTTATTTAGAAAGTAAGTCATTTAGATATAATTCTTATGCGATTTTTGATGACGCAGAAAGCTACACATCTTTAAATTTAATTGGTAGTAACGTCATTTTCGATTATCTGAAAAATTTTAATGATGGAAAAGATATTAAAGAATCTAATTTTTTTAAGTTTAGATTGAAAGTAGGTTTTTTGATGAGTAAAAATAAAATTGATGAAGCTATTCAAGATATTTTATCATATAGCAATACTCAAAAAGAACTTATTATCAAATATAAATTTATCGATACTTGGATTTGTAAGACTTTGGTGAAAGCCTATTTATTAAATAATCAATATTCAAAAATCTCTGATTTAATTACAGATAAATTTTTCAAGGATAAAGTTGCATATGACCACTTTTTTGATCAAGAAATAATTAATTCTGTTATAGATTTAGGCGACTATGATGAGTATAAAAATATTTCAATACCAAATTTATTTGAAATTTATCAACAATCCCAATCTCTTATTTATGATCGAATTGCGGATTTTTTAATTGCAAATGACCTAGAAAAACCCTCTGAAATATTTACAATAATAAAAAAATTTAATTTAAAAAATCTTATACATTTCCTTGAAAGAGTATGTACTATGGAAAACATACAAGATTCCCCATATTTGAATTCAATTACTGTTTTAGAGTCTGAGAGAATAAAAATTTTGAATTTTTTAAAAACGATTAATAAGGAACAGATAGAACCATACAATAGTGAAATACTAAAGATAACTAAAGGCGCTAGTTTAAGAAAAGGTCTTTTACAAATACATGAAAGTAGAATATATATAGATACAAATAATATTATTAAACATCTAGCTATCGAACTTCCGGAAATCTTTGATAGATACTTAGAGTTAACAGATATAACATATCCAGCGATTACATCTTTAAAATTTAATGAAGAAATTGGTGAAGATAATATTGTAGTTACTTTTTTCTTCAAAGAACCTATAAGTGAAAAAGAATTACCTAAATATCTAGAAACAAAAGATCCAAGACTTGATCCAAACGCAGTAACTGTTCCGTTGATAAGATATCATTATTTTTTAGATATTTTCAGTACAATAAGGCAAGAATTTATTTATAGTGAAGATTACGGTTTCAGAAGTTTTTTAAGCATGAGAATTCGACATGGTACTTTTTCAAATGTCCTAAGGAGCGTATTTGATAAATATTATCTAATTAGCTCTAAAGAATCAAATAAAGATGAGTACAAAGAAATTCTTTTTTGGAATGATAAATTAGAGGTCCAACCAAATACCATCTCTCAAATTCAGCAGTTGCTGAAGGACTTTTCTCGAAATATAGATGCTTTAATTGAAGACGGATTATCTTGGATTAATATAAAAAATAGTTTCGATGATAATTACATGCATATTTTTGATTTTAACTTTAGTCAAGGTGAAATGTATGCTTTATATCATAATCGAATGGGGAAAATTGAAGATTATGATTTTTTTATACTGGAAACTTTTAATGTACTATATGGAAGATTAGAAATTTGCCTATCGGTTTTAAGAAGGAAAATTGGTAAAGAATTAGCATTAGCCTTTCTTAATAAGTTAGAAGAGTTAGAAAACAATATCACTGAGGTCGCTAAAAAAGAAGATCAAATAAACCCTATAAAACAGGAAATTATTAGCTGTAAAACTGATATACAAGTAATAATTTCTCAGATGCTAAAATGGTTTAAGGTTTCTGAAAATCAATATATAGAAGAATTTCCATTAGAAATGATATTTCAAAATAGTTTGGATTATATTAATAGCATTCATACTAATTCTATAAATATTGCTCAAGTAAAAATGGATATCGAATGTGACTTAAAATTTAAAGGAAAATACTTTGAATCATTTGGTGATATGTTAATAAACATATTTGATAATATAATAAGTAAGAACAAAGATTTAGGCTCTGATTTAAAAATAAATATTAAGGCTGTTCTGATAAAAAATAATTTAGAGATAACAATTAAAAATAATCTTTCTAAACTTGTTAATAAAGCCGATTTAAAAGCTAGGATAAAAAAGATAATACAAAATGTTGCAGATTATAAAAATGAAGGAATTAATTCAAGTTTCGAAGAAGGTTCTGGATTCTTAAAAATATGTAAATGTATTTCAGTTGATTTGGAAAGAGAAGATTTTATTCTCCTACCAAAAATCACTAAAAATGATTTTGAAGTTAAAATAAATTTTGAACTAAATAAGTTAGTAATATGAAAGGTTTATTAATAGAGGATGATCCAATTAAAGCATCAAAAATCTTAGATTTTTTAGCAGATAAATATACTAATTCTGAAATAGAATTAATTCATAGGAAGTCTTATCAAAGTGGTCTTAAGGATATTTTCAATGACACTTTTGAATTTATCTTATTAGATATGAGTATTCCTACCTATGATCAAGATGAAGGGAATTTTTCTGGAAAACCTAGAAATTTTGGTGGTAGAGATATTTTAAAGGAAATGAAAAGATATAAAAAATCATCAAATGTTATGGTTGTTACGCAATACAATGAATTTGATGGAGGCTCAAAGTCAATAAAAGATTTAGATGAAGAGTTAATTGAAAAATATTCAGATTTATACAAAGGATATATTTATTATAAATCGGGTCAAACAGAATGGGAAATTAATTTATTAAGATTTATAGATTCAATTACGGTATGATTATTTTAATTGTAGATGATTCTGATCTTAAGATTGCTAAGATCAAAACGGTTATTAATGAAACTGATAAATCCCCTGAGTTTTTAGTAGCAAAAAACAAGGCTGATGCAATGACTTTAATAAGGTCTAATCCATTAATTGACTTAATGATTTTAGACTTAAATCTACCAAATAGAGTAGGGGAAAACCCTAAACGACTTGCTGGTCTATCGTTTTTGAGAGAATTGAACAGGAGGGAAAAGATAGTTAAGCCTAATCATATTATAGGTTTAACAGCATATTCTGAATTAAAAAGCGAAGTAACTAATGCGTTTGAGCAAAATGGATGGGTTGTTATTACCTATGACACCGCTAGTGCTCTTTGGGAAGAAACCATCAAGAATAAAATAGAATATATTTCTAGCAACAAAAACGTAGACTTAATAGCTGATATTGAGGATAAAAATAATGATTTTGTATTAATAATGAAAGGCGGAGGCATTAAAGGTCTTGCATATGTTGGAGCACTTGAAGAACTTACTAAATACTATGAATTTAATTGGTATGCAGGAACATCTGCTGGAGCGATTTCGGCTATTTTACTTGGCGCAGGATATAATCATGACGAGTTAAATGATATTTTACAAAAAAACAATTTTAATAAATTTAAAGATTCAAAGTTTTTCTTTGATAAGATTTTCAATCTTATATTCAAAGGTGGCTTATATAATGCGGACACTTTTACCCTTTGGATGCAAGAACTTCTTTCAAGAAAGTTAGAATCTAGTAGCGAAGTAAAGCTAGAAAATCTAAAATATAGGGTTAGTGTTTATGCTAGTACTCAAGGCAAAAAGGCATTAGTCTATGACTCCTTAGATCCAAAAACTAAAGAGACACCAGCAGCATTTGCTGCGCGATGTAGCATGTCGATACCATTTGTGTTTACTCCACAACAAAATAATGGTTATAAAGTGTTTGATGGAGGTACACAAAATAATTATCCTGTTGAGATACTACTTGAAGGAAATCCAAATACAAATTTTATAGGTCTATATTTAGGTGATGAATACTTTCGTGGAAAAAAGAAAAAATATATCTTAAATAATTTAGTATCCATTTGGACTGAATCAAATGATAATGAAGTACTAGAAAAATATAAAGAAGAGACCATTGTCATTGACCCAAAACCTATTTCGACTTTACAGTTTAGTCTTAATGAACAGGAAAAGCAATTCTTGCAAGAATGTGGTCGTCTGGGAGCATTAAAATTCCTTAAAAAGAATAAAAAAATAGAAATTGATGATACTGTTCTAAAAGAACGCAAAGAACAATTAGAATTATTAAGAGAAAGACTTACTTCTATAAAGTTAAGAAAGAGAAGAAAGAAGAGTATTATCATAATTTCAAGCCTTGTTCTTTTACTTATATTATCGTTTATAGGAAATATCGATTTTTTTAATCAAAAAGAAAAGAATATAAAAGATTCTCCTGAAGAAATTAGAGATTCAGTTCAAAACGAGAATAATTATGTTAACAAAGTTTCTGAGTTATTAAATAGTAAGGAGCCGAAAATAATTCACCCTGGGTTAAGCCTACAAAAAGGAAAAATCACCAATTTAAAACTTTTTCCAACGGATATTATAAAAGTTATTTATGGAAAATCATTAGATAGTATCGACACAGGATTAGGTTGGCAAAATCATAGTAGAAGTTCTAATCCTGATGGCTATATTGTGACGGGCGAAACTGGTAAATATGTGTCGGTTAAATTAAAAGGCGAAGGGGTAATAAAGATGATTGTTGAGATATCTAATTATAAAGATTCTATTCGAGGTACTGATCAGAGACCTTGGGAATGAGATATATTTAAAATCTAATAATCAAAACTTGAGAGAAAAGAAGTTATTGATGGAATAACTTCTGAAATGGTAAAGAAAACATTTTAGATAAATTTAAAACTTAGTTTCATAATACTGCGACTTTTTACCCAGATGATGTATTGGCAATACGACCTCATATCATTTTGGTAAAACAATAGTGAATGAAGCGTAAGATTTTAAGGGGTTAGTAATACACATTTTTAGCTCTTATGGAATGCCATGAGAATCGCGTAGAAAAAAATATATAGTACAAATATCCAAATACCTCTAAATTTTAATGATTACTAAAACGTAGCTTTTATGTGCGGCTGGCAAGCGTTGGATAATTGTGTACAAAATAAATTGCCAGGGCAATTTGATTTTATAAAGCAACCGAGCGTTTGACAGCGGACATTTTACATACTATTCAACTAAAAGCATCCAGTGGATGGTTTTAGTTGGATACGCAATTATTTCAAAAGTTTGTTTTAAATGACACTGCGTGTCACTAGAACTAAGATTATGTCAAATAGCGCTAAAATGCGCTATTACGCTAATTGTTATAGTTTGTCCTATAATTTATATTATGTAAAATAGACTTTGTAAAATAAGATACTTCACTCCAAATACTGTTTATTGTAGCATATTAAAATCAAAAAAGACCTACTGCTTATTATATAATTTTAAAATAAAAAACCCATCACTATAATGATGAGTTTCAATATTTAGGTTAAAAAGATATCTTAGATAACTTTAATAACGTTTAAACCTTAAGATCTTTACCAGCATTAATACCTAGAATCAATTTAACAATACCAAATACAATTAATAAAACTAAAGTATAATCCCAAACGGCTGTTAAATCAAAAATAACTCCAGCGATAAATGGTCCTGCAGCTGCAATAAAATAACCAATAGATTGTACAATACCAGAAAGTTCTGCGGCAGTTTCGGCATCTTCAGATCGTAAAACAATCAGCAACAAAGCCAATCCAAAAGTACCACCAAGTGCAATACCTAAAAGTCCAATCCAAAGTCCAACCATACCATCTCCTCCAGGAAACATTAAACCAGCAAACGCTATAATTTCAATAACACCTAAAGTCAAAATAACCAAGCGCTGATCTTTTCTTGATCCGGCCCACATAGGTACCAAAATAGCACCAATAATACCTGTAGCTTGACATAATGAAAGCATCCACCCTGCGTATGCTGCGTCATACCCCCTATCTATTAAAATAGATGGTAACCAAGCTATAGTCACATAAAATGCAGCAGACTGAAGCCCCATATAAAAAGCAATTCTCCAAACTAATAACGAACCGCTCAATTTTCTCATAGCCACTTTAAAGCTTCGGTTTGGAGGGAATCGTTTAATACGCTTAACATTAGGAATCCAAACAATAACAGCTAATGCAGCTAAAATAGCCCAAATACCTAATGAGCCTCGCCAACCGAGGTTAAGCTCTATAGCCAAAGGCACACTTAAGCCCGATGCAAAAGCTGCACCTAGTGATAAAATTCCGGTAAATAAACTGGTGACAAATCCGGCTTTATGAGCAAAGTTTCTTTTAATTAATGCTGGGATCAATACATTTCCAAACGCAATAGCTATACCTAATAAAATGGTCCCTAAATACAGGTTAAAAATACCACCAACAGAACGAATTACAATACCTAATGCTAATAAAACCAATGATCCAAAAATAGTGATACCAATACCAAAACGTTTAGTAAATAAAGGTGTTATAGTAGAAACCACTGCAAATGCAAGTAATGGCAAAGTAGTTAGTAAGCCTAATAAAGTATCAGATAGCTTAACATCAAAACGAATCATGTCTATTAACGGTCCAATACTAGAAAGTGCTGGTCTTAAATTTACAGCCACAAATAAAACACCTATAAGTAGTAGCGTTCGGGATCCTTTATTTAATCCATTTTTATCTAATTTTGCCATAATGTTTAATAAGAGACACGAAGCGTCTAATTACTGCGGGGTTTAATATGCTTTCTTAATGAGTCGAAATACGTTTAAAAAGACAGCAAAAATAGGCGTTTGTTTTGAGAAGCAGCCTTTATTGGTAAAAAAAAGGCAGCACGAAAAACACAAAACCAACCGATAGCTACCCTGTGATATAGTCTCCTTCTACATATTGGTCAGCATATTGCTTGGTAAAATGTGCACCAAACAACAAGATTAAACAAGAATAAGATACCCAAAGCATAATTAGAATAATTGAACCCGCAGCTCCGTATGTAGACCCAGGTTCCATGGTATTAAAATATAAAGCCAATAGATATTTACCAATTAAAAACATAAACGTTGTTAATGCAGCACCTGTACGCACAGATTTCCATTTAATCTTAGCAGATGGTAAATATTTAAACATCGTTGCAAACAATAAATAAATGAAGCCTACAGAAACTAAAAAATCAACAATAAACAGATAATCAAATAAGTTGTCGGGCAAAAACCGATTGAGTTGTTTGCTAAAGGTGCTTAATAATGAGGTTAATACAAAACTGGTTAGCAATAAAAATCCAAGAATTAGGATAAATCCAAAACTCTTCACACGACTCATTAATGTGGCTACTATGTTATTTTTATAAGAAGGTTCTTGTTCCCAAATGGTATCTAATGCCGATTGTAGCTGAAAAAACACACCTGTAGCACCATAAAGCAAGGTTCCAACACCTATAATTGTAGCAAAAATATTGGTCTTTTCTCCGCTTTGGTTTTCAATCATTGTTCTAATAGCGTCTGCGGCATCTGGACCAATAGCTTGTGAGATTTCGCTTAGTAATTCGCCTTGTACCAATTCTTCTCCCCAAAAACTCCCCACCACTTTCAAAATAATAATCACTAAGGCAGGCAAAGACAATACAGCATAATAAGCCACAATAGCACTGAGTTGAAAGGGTTCTCCATCAAACCACGATTTGCCTGCAGAAACTAACAGTTTTGGTAAATGTTGTATTTTAAACTTAGGTTTTTCTGTCATATTTTAATAATAAAAAATACGTAAAGCCTAATGAAAGACTTTACGTATATATAAAGTGATACTATGGATTAAGCTTCTCCTCTAGCCGGATAATCTTTACTTAACACAAATTTAATGGCATTAATAACATCGTCTAATGCAGGTCTTGCAAATGGCATCGTTTGTATAGAGGCGCAATATAATTCTTGATTAGGTTTTATAATAAATAAACCAGGTTCTATAAATGTTTCAGGTTCATCTTTGATACCTTTCGATATAAATAAGCCCCATTCTCTAGCGTCTTCTATAGGGAATTCATACCCTAATGGCACATCACCTATCGCCCATTCCTTAGTTGTTTTTTCAGCTAATGCTTTCGTTTCACTACTAATAGCTATTACATTAACACCTAGTTTTTTAAACTTTGGTAACTTAGTTTGTAATTCCTCTAAATATGTTTTACACACTGGACAGTGAAGACCTCGATAAACAATAATCATTGTAAACGCTTCTGGATCTTGTTTACTTAGTGTCCACTCTGTTCCATTCGTTAAATTTATGGTTAAATCTGGTGTTTTCTGTCTTGGTTTTAACATGTCTTTTTATTTTTTATGATTCAATAATTTCAATTCCAATATCGGAATGCTCTAAATTAGATATTATGCAGCGCACATGTTGTCTCGTTTGCAAATTCTATTAATGCGAAAGCTAAAATTCTTATAAAACACCTCACAAAATCATCTATTCTTATATCCGTCAATAGTTTTAGGGATACTGTCAATAGTTTCCTTAATAGATGTAGACCTTTGATATGAATTAAAAAAGAAAGAGAATTATGAAAACGACTGCAATTAAAAACGACATTACAACTATAAACCCTACAACAGGAAAAACCTTGACGTCATATACTTATATGACAGATGAAGACGTAAAAAACACCATTGATAAATCTCACAAAGCATTTTTAAATTGGAAATCGAAGTCTTATAATGAGCGTGGAAAAATCATAAAAGCCATAGGAAAGGAATTACTAAATTATAAACCTGAATTGGCAGAACTTATGACTAGTGAAATGGGAAAACTCCTAACACAGAGTCAGCAAGAAGTGGATTTATGCGCTGGTATTTGTGATTATTCAGCTGATAATGCTTCAGAGTTCTTAAAGAATGAAGAACGAAAATTACAAGATGGCAGTAAAGGCATTATTACCTACGCTCCTATTGGTGTTATTTACGGTATTCAACCTTGGAATTATCCTTCATATCAAGTCATCCGTTACACCATAACAAATTTAATGGCAGGAAATAGCATTTTATTAAAACATGCTGCCAATGTAACAGGAACTGCTAAATTATTAGAATCGATATTTACAACAGCAGGACTGCCAAAAGGCTTATTTAGTGTCTTATTGATAGACCACGACCAATCTGATTTAGTGATTAATAATAAATTAGTGAGAGGAATCACCTTAACAGGAAGTCCTAAAGCCGGCGAGATTATTGGCGAAAAAGCAGGAAAAGCATTGAAAAAATCAGTTCTAGAATTAGGAAGTAACGATGCGTACATTGTTTTAGAAGATGCTGACATAGCGTTGGCAGTAAAAACCTGTGTCATGGGAAGAATCTATAACAATGGAGAAACCTGTATCGCAGCTAAGCGATTTGTGGTGGTTGATGCTGTTTATGATGAGTTTAAAGAAGCCTTTGTAAAAGCGATGAAAGATCTTAAAATGGGGAACCCTATGGACAGCGACACCAAATTAGGCCCTATTGCAAGAGAAGATCTTAGAAACACCTTACATGAACAAGTAAAAAAGAGTATTGAAAATGGAGCGAAACTACTTTGTGGTGGTAAAATACCAGAAGGTGAAGGTTTCTTTTATCCTGCAACGGTTTTAGAAAACGTTACCAGCGGACAACCGGCCTATGATGATGAATTATTCGGACCTGCAGCAGCACTAATAAGAGCTAAGGATGAAGAGGACGCCATGCGTATTGCCAACGATAGCCGTTTTGGATTGGGTGGAGGCATCTTTTCTAAAGATGTAGACCACGCCATAGAACTAGCCGAAAAACATTTTGATACAGGTATGGTCTTTATTAATAAATTTGGTACAGCCTATCCTAATATGCCATTTGGAGGTGTAAAAGACTCTGGGTTTGGTAGAGAACACGGCGGATTTGGGATGAAAGAATTTGTAAACGCAAAATCAATAATGATCGGTTAATAATAACGAAATTCATAAGATAAAAAAAGCCCATCACATATATGTGATGGGCTTTTAAACTTAGTTAAAAGATATCTTAGATAACTTTAACATTAATAGCGTTTAAACCTTTTTTTCCTTCTGTAAGTTCGAATTCAACTTCATCACCTTCGCGAATCTCATCGATTAATCCAGAAATATGGACAAAATGATCTTTGTTTGAACCTTCTTCTGTAATAAAACCGAATCCTTTGTCGTCGTTGAAGAATTTTACTGTTCCTGTACTCATTGTAATCTATTTATTTAATAATTATTATATAGTAGTCAAATATAGTGCCAATAATTTAAATCACCTAACGTGCTAACTTTCTTAATGCCACCCATTGTTTTAACATTTCTCTAGAATCAACCGCCGGATACCCCAAAACAGTTTTTCCTGCTGCAACATCATTCATAACACCAGAACCAGCACCAACAGTTGCACCAGAATGGATTGTAGTATGATCTTTTATAGATGCAGATCCTCCAATCATTACACCATCACCAAGCGTTACAGAACCTGCAAGTCCTGAACTTCCTGCCATAATACAAGAACGACCAAGAACACAATTGTGTGCAATTTGCACCAAATTATCAATCTTACAGCCATCACCTAATATTGTAGAACTAAATTTACCACGATCTACACAAGAGTTTGCTCCAATTTCAACAGCATTACCGATAACAACATTACCGATATGTGGAATTTTAACTAAACCACTTCCGTCATCACTTGGACGATATCCAAAACCATCAGCGCCAATACTTACATTATTATGAAAAATACAATAGCTACCAATCTCAGAACGTTCTCTAATAACGGTCCCAGACCAAACGACCGTATGATCTCCAATCGTCGTTTCATCTAAAATAGTTACATTAGGATAAATGGTTACATTTTTGCCAAGTACAACATCTTTACCAATATATGACCCCGCTCCAACTCTACTTCCTTCTCCTATTATTGCAGAAGGATCAATAGTTGCAGAAGGATGAATTTCTACTTCAAAGTGAGGTGTTGCAGGAGTAAATGACTCCAGTAATTTGGCCATTGTTAAATCGGCATTCTTAACTTTAATCAATACACGATTCTCACCAGGTTCTAAATCAATGTTATTATTAATAATGGCTAAACTTGCTTTAGAATCTTTCCAAAGGGCTGCAAATTTACGATTACCAATAAAGGTTGCCTGATTTTCTGTTGCTTTTTGAATCTGCTCTAATCCAGTAATTTTATGTGTTGTTGTTCCTACAACTTCGCCGTTAACGAAGGCGTTGATGTCTTCTATTGAAAGTGAGATCATTGATGTAAATAATATATATAGTTTATAGAGACACAAGGTAATACTTAAATTCGAAAATCAAACAAAGTAATGCAATCTTCAAGTGTTGCTATTTCTCTTAAATAATTTAGAGGTAGACCAGTTGTGAATTTCTAGTTCAACAGGAATAACAAAATTATATATCGTATATCTTACAACTAATTTAGAGCCTATTAAATATATAAATTACGACACTAAAATCACTTATTTGAACAAAAAAAAGAGATTAACCATAACTTTAGTTAATCTCTTTTAAGTATTTAAATAACAAATAATTAAATTAATAGCAATTATTAAATCGCTAATTCTCTAAATGTAATTCCTAATGCCGATTGAATATCGATTACTTTCTGCATTTCACCAGGAATAATTAAAGCAATAGACTGCCCTGTTTTACCTGCTCTTGCTGTTCTTCCACTTCTATGTGTGTAATAATCTAATTGTTCTGGTAGTTGGTGGTGTAATACAAAACCTAAATTATTCACGTCAATTCCACGAGCAGAAACATCTGTTGACACTAATATTTGAAGCGTTTCGTTCTTAAAAGCACGCATAACTTTATCACGATCTTTTTGTTGCATATCGCCTTCTAAGGCATCTACAGCAAAACCTTCGTTTTTTAATTGTAATGCCAAAGCTTTAGTCCCTGCTTTTGTTCTACAAAAAATGATTCCTCGTTCTTCCTGACGTTTGTCTATGATACGAATAATCATATTCAACTTTTCCTTAATATTGGTATGGATGTAATGGTGTGAAATATTTTCGTTTACCAAAGCATTTTTATTCACCTCAATCTTAATTGCATTTGGTGACATATAAGTATTTACAATACGTTTTATTTCTTCTGGCATCGTTGCAGAAAACAACCATGTATTCCTTTTCTTGGTATTGTAGGCTAATATTTTGTTTAAATCTTCTTTAAACCCCATGCTTAGCATTTCGTCTGCTTCGTCTAAAATCAAGGTTTTCACATTAGAAATATCAACAGCTCCACGTTCTACTAAATCTAGTAAACGTCCTGGCGTTGCGACTACAATATGTGTTGTTCTTGTTAAAGCTTTAATTTGCTTATCCATCTTTTCACCACCGTAAACACCTTCAGAGAAAATCTTCTCGTCAATATATTTGGTATAACGAAACAATTGCTTTTGTATTTGTTGCACCAACTCACGCGTAGGTGCAATAATTAAAGCCTGAACATCAGAATTTTTTGTATTTATTGAATGTAAAACAGGCAAACCAAAAGCAGCTGTTTTACCAGTACCTGTTTGCGCTAAACCAATTAAATCTGTCTTAGATTCTAATAAAATAGGAATAACTTTTTCTTGTATTTCCGTTGGATTTACAATGTTAAGTTCTTTTAAACCTTTTATATAGGATTTCTTAATCCCTAATTCTGAAAATGTTTTCATTATATTTTTATTATGATGCAAAGGTAATTTGTTCTTTTGATGAAATTCGTCAATTCGAGTAAATTTTACGATTGAAAATGCGTCAAATTTACTCGAAAATAAGAATTTCTAATAAGATGTGTTCTCACTACGATTTTTCATCCTTCAAAATGACGTTATAAATCGGAATAAGAGTATGTGGTCGATATTTAAACTACCAACTAATAGGTCTATAATCTTTTAAGAATTTACCAGACCAATGTTTCCCTGTATTAATACCATCAAAAAGAGGATCCATAACACGAGCTGCACCATCTACGATATCTAAAGGGGGTTGAAAATCGTGTAAATCTTGTTTTCTTTTTGCTAATTCTGCAGGATCTTCGTCAGTTACCCAACCCGTATCAACTGCATTCATATAAATACCTTCTTTAGCTAAACCACCTGCTGCCGTATGCGTTAACATATTTAAAGCAGCTTTTGCCATGTTAGTATGTGGATGACGGTCTTCTTTAAAGAAAGAATGAAACTTTCCTTCCATTGCAGATACGTTAATAATGTGTTTTTGACCTGTAGGGTTCTTTTTCATGACCTCAGACAAGCGGTTACACAATACAAATGGCGCAACAGAATTAACCAACTGAACTTCAATCATTTCAGTGGTTTCAATTTCACCAAGTTTTAATCTCCAACTATTGGTTTTTCTTAAGTCGACTTGTTGTAAATCGGCATCCAATTCTCCTTCTGGAAAAACTTCTTGTGATACCAAAGTATTATCAAAACTATAAGGAATTTGAGATAATTTAGCCGAAGCTCTTAATCCGATTCCTGGTTCTGGTCCATGCCAAGTTACAGGCATGTTTTTATTAGGTGAAGCACCCGACGTTAATTCCTTTAATTCTACTAAACATTCGGTATGATCATTTAGTAAATCGCGTGCAAATTTAGGCAACTCTTCAATTGGTCGCTCTTCATTTGGCATTAAATGGCTATAAAAACCAGAAGGTCTTCTAACCGTTTGTGCCGCATTATTAATAAGAATATCAAGCCTTTCGTAGCGTTGTTCTATAAAATTACAGAAAATCTCTACACTTGGTATATGTCTTAAATCTAAACCATGAATTTTTAAACGATGTCCCCATTCTGTAAAATCTTCTTCTTTAGAAAAACGTAAGGCAGAATCTACAGGAAAACGTGTTGTTGCAATCACAGTTGCCCCACCACGTAATAACATTAAAGTAATATGATAACCAATTTTTAATCGAGAACCTGTAATAACGGCTACTTGACCTTTAACATCTGCGGTTTGAAAACGTTTAGCGTAGTTAAAATCACCACATTCTTCACACATTGTATCATAAAAATGATGCAATTTGGTGAACATTTTTTTACAAACGTAACAGTTTCTTGGTGACTCTAATTCAAATTGATCCTTCTTTTTTAAGTCGGCTTCGGGTAAAAATTTAGGTGCTACAAAGACATGAGATTCTCTTGCACTTCTAATCCCTGTTTCCTTACGAGCATTTTTATCACGAGCAGCTTGTTTTCTTTTCGCTGCTTTTTTCCCATCCTTTTTACGACGTGAAAACTCTTCTCTGCTTGGGCGCGATAATAGACCCGAAGCTTTAATTAAAGCGGTACGCTGTTCTTTTGGGATTTCGAAAATTTGATCTGTATCAGCAATTAATCGTTCTAAAATAGAAATACAACTTTCAATCTCTTTTGCTGAGATTTCTTCTGATTTATCGGATTTATCGTGGCTCATAACTATATAAGGACTACTTCTACTCTAAACTTATGCGTCTTGAGTTTCTTTCTTAGACTTTCTGTAGGTGTACGAGTTGAAGATACTACGTCTTGCAAATCGCATTTGTTTATCTGAGTTTAAAAACTTTATAAACACATTTTTAGGCACTCCAAAATATTCGTAAGTTGCACCGTCTAAAAATGTTATTTCTAATAATAAACCTTTATGTTGAAAATCTACAATACTAGACTCCATAATAGTTTTATTATATTCTTCTAAGTTTGCAGCCTTAGTCTCAGGAGCAATACTCACTAGAAAATGGTAAGCATCAATAATTTCAACACTTTTTAATTCTGCTTCTTCTTGTCCTTCATCACCATCTTGAAATTTATCTGGGTGCCATTCTTTTACAAGATTTCTATAGGTTTTCTTTAAGGTCTTTAAATCTAGAGGTCCCTCTACAGAAAAGAGTGTTTTGTACTGCTTAATGCGTTTCATGTTAAGTGCTTTATTTTGAGGCGCGAAATTACACTAATTTCTTGGACAAGAACTATTTTATTATTTTTTAATCTCAGAGCTTAATATTGTCTTAATCTTCAGGGGGGAAACCATGTATTTCTTCAAATTTCTCATCAAAATTAGTTCTTAAATAAGAACTTAATTTTTTCTGATAATCATCTTTTAACCATTTTAAGAAATTATAGGTGCTTCTACTGATACATTTTGCATAAGTTTCTATACGTTGATTAATGTCATCTTTCAATAGTTTAGATAAAGCTAATGCATCATAAACATCTTCACTGTTTTCAATACAGATTTTAGCATGATGCTCTATAGAACGTTCAAGAACTACTTTTGAAGATTCACCTGCAACCACAGCGTCCTTATACGTTTGTTTAATATCAAAATATGTATCTTCAGACTTAGAAAATTCTTTTTTTACTTCCTCAGATAAGTCGTGCTTAAAGTTAGATTCAATTGCTTCATCATCTTTAATACGATCTGCATAAAAATTGGGGGACTTAAAAATTGTTTGCCAATCTAAATCAGCACCCCAGGGTCCAAATCTATGTAAGTTGTTTCCTAAGTCAATCGTTGTGAATTTCGATTTATTATTTAAAATACGAGATCCACGACCAATCATTTGGTAATATAAGGTCAATGATTTTGTGGCTCTATTTAATATAATAGTATCAATTGTTGGCTCATCAAAACCTGTTGTTAAAATACTTACAGAAGTTAAAATCGCATCTGGCGTCTCATGAAACCATTGTAAAATCTGTTTACGTTGTTTTTTTGTAGCTGTATTATCTAAATGCATAATAGGTAAATCTGCTTCTTTAAAAGCATAATATACATTTATAGATGTATTAATACCATTATTAAAGATAAGTGCTTTTTTACCTAGTGAATGTCTTTTATAAGCATCAACTAATTTTTGCAACATTGAAGGACTTGAGTATAAATCTTCAGAAGACTTTACCGTATAATCACCATTAGAACCAATCTCTAAAGATGTTAACCCCATATCATAAGCATAAGTTTCAGCTCTAGCCAAAAACTCATTTTCAATAAGGTTTTCAATCGTTTCACCTGTAATAAGTTCGTCATAGTTATCCTTCATCGGTAACTCTTTATTAGAACTTAAAGGTGTTGCAGTAACTCCTAAAATAAATGATTTTTCAAAAAACTTAAAAAGCTTTGTAAAAGAATTATAATGCGCCTCATCAATAATCACCAATCCAACATCCGAAATATCTAAAACACCATCATTTAATCTGTTGTTTAAGGTTTCAACCATGGCTACAAAACAAGAATAATCACCTTGATCATCTAAATTAGCCTTACTATTCACCACTTTATTAGTCACACCAAAGCCATTCAACATTTTAGCTGTTTGGTTACAAAGCTCAACCCTGTGCGTCATTATTAACACCTTTTTATTGTGATGTTTTAAATATTGACGTACCATTTCAGAGAAGATTACCGTTTTACCACCACCTGTTGGTAATTGATAAAGCAAGTGATAATCATCACGTTCCGTATCAAATTTTTCAAAGATTTGATTAATAGCTCCTTGTTGATAGTCATATAATTCTTTATCCGTTTTCTTTTCTTGAAGAGCTTGACTTGCTTGAGACATAAATTTAGTTTCGAAGATTTGAAGATTTAAATGAAGCTGCAAATTTACAACACTTTAAGACACAAAAAAAGCTTCAACCCAATAGTTGCTTTATAAACTTAATATGAAATATTAATTTTTAGGTGCATAATTTTTCTTTTTTAAGATTTATGCTTTCATTAACAAAGCGTGTTTTTTGAAGATTCTTTTTACAAAATTCATTCTGTCACAAGCATTTATACTCAATAGAGACAAAATCTAAAACCTTAACAAAATGTTAATCAAGATTACTATTTATGATAAAAAAATAATGGCATAATAATTATTTTATATTTGCGTTTCAAATGCTAGAAATCATCAATCCCCTCTATGAAACAGCTTCTTTTTTGCTTTGCCTTTATTTGCATGGCTTCTTTTTCATTCGCTCAACAAGATTCACTTGCCAATTTTATAAAAATAGAATTACCAACCGTTAACTTTAATAAAAGTAACATACCAGAAACTATTGAAATCCCTTTAGTTACTTTAAATATTGATACCATTGATATTAAAGCTGAAAATTGGGATAATTTTGTATTTAACCCTTATCGTAATGATCTTCATGCCTTTCCGTTAGAAATTAAATTTAGCGATAGCACTTACACTTCACCTGTTTTACATAAAAAAGTAATTACCTCTCATTATGGATGGCGAGGAGGACGCGCACACAATGGTATTGATATTGACCTAGTTACAGGAGATTCTGTTGTTGCTGTACTTGACGGCATTGTTAGATTAGCAAAATACGTTAATGGATACGGATACACTGTAGTTATACGTCATTATAATGGAGTAGAATCAACTTACGCTCATTTATCTAAAATTGAAACGAAGGTTAATGATACCATTCAAAGAGGACAATTTATAGCTAAAGGTGGTAATACAGGTAATTCTAGAGGAAGTCATTTACACTTAGAATTAAGTTACAAAGGAGAATCTATTTATCCTGAATATCTTTTCGATTTTTCTCCTAAAAATGAGATTAGATCTCAACATGTTTGGGTAACTCAAAAATGGACCTATGCTAGATTCCATAATTCTAGATATGCCACTGAGGTTAATGTAATAGAATCGGCAGATGAAGCTAAAGAATTAGTAAGATTAGCAAAACTCCCTAAATATTATGTGGTTAAAAAAGGAGATACACTTTATGATATTTCTAGAAAAAATAATACTTCTATTGCCGCATTATGTAATAGCAACGCTATAAAAAAGAGTTCTAAATTAAAAATAGGTCAGAGATTGCTTTTATAGTGCTAAAACCAAAATATAATTTATAAAATTCTGTACTTTTGCGCTTGCAAAAAAATAAGCGAATTTGAAAGTCTGTATTGCCGAAAAACCAAGTGTAGCAAGAGAAATTGCATCAGTATTAGGAGCCACAACAAAGCATGATGGTTACTATGAAGGTAATGGCTATGCAGTAACTTATACCTTTGGACATCTTTGTACGCTTTACGAACCTGTTGACTATAAACCTTACTGGAAGAGTTGGGATCTTAACAACTTACCCATGTTACCAGAAAAATTTGAGGTAAAGGTTTCTAACAATGATGGTATTAAAAAGCAATTTAGAATTGTAAAAAGTTTATTTGACAGAGCAGATGTTGTTATAAATTGTGGGGATGCTGGTCAAGAAGGAGAGCTCATTCAACGTTGGGTGATTAATAAAGCAAATTACAAAGGCAAAGTAGAACGCTTATGGATTTCGTCTTTAACAACTGAAGCGATAAAAGAAGGTTTTAAAAACTTAAAGCCCTCTGAAGATTATGATAATCTTTATTACGCCGGTTTTTCGCGATCCATTGGCGATTGGCTTTTAGGGATTAACGCTACACGTTTATATACTGTAAAACATGGAGGTTACAAACAAGTACTTTCGGTAGGAAGAGTTCAAACTCCTACTCTAGCCATGCTTGTTAATCGTTTTAAAGAGATTGAAAATTTTGTACCACAACCGTATTGGGAATTACAAACACTTTACAGAGATACACTTTTTAGTTATGAAGAAGGTCGTTTTCTTAAAATGGAAGATGGTGAGATTCTGGCAAACAAAGTAAAAGAAGATGAATTTGAAATTGTTTCTACCACCAAAAAGAAAGGAACAGAATACGCCCCTAAGTTATTTGACTTAACAGGATTGCAGGTGTATTGTAACACCAAATTTGGATTTTCTGCAGATGACACGCTTAAGATAGCGCAAAAATTATATGAAAAAAAGGCGGTAACTTATCCAAGAGTTGATACCACTTTTTTACCCAATGATGTTTACCCTAAAGTACAAGGCATTTTATCTAAATTAACTGATTACTCAGCGCTTACAGCTCCTGTACTTAACAAAAAAATTAAGAAGTCTTCAAGAGTTTTTAATGATAAAAAAGTAACCGATCACCACGCTATAATTCCGACAGGAATGCAAACGCATTTACAATACAATGAACAGCAGGTTTATGATATTATTGTAAAACGTTTTATTGCGGTATTTTATGACGATTGTAAAGTTTCGAATACAACTGTCATTGGAAAAGCTGCAGAAGTTAATTTTAAAACGACAGGAAAAGAGATTCTTTCTAAAGGTTGGCGCGTTGTTTTTGAAACAGAAAAGTCTAACAAAAAAGAAGACGCCTTACTTCCTACATTCGTTAAAGGAGAAAAAGGACCACATCAACCTTCATTTTTAGAGAAACAAACAAAGCCACCTAACCAATTTACAGAAGCAACATTACTACGTGCAATGGAAACTGCAGGTAAACAAGTTGATGATGATGAATTAAGGGATTTAATGAAAGAAAATGGTATTGGTCGTCCATCTACAAGAGCTAATATTATAGAAACCTTATTTAGACGTAAGTACATCAAACGAAATAAAAAGCAGATTCTACCAACTATAACAGGGATTCAGCTTATCGATACCATTAAAAATGAACTTTTAAAATCTGCAGAACTTACAGGAACCTGGGAGAAGCAATTAAAAGATATTGAAAAAGGTAAAATCAGCGCTAGTGCTTTTATAAAAGGTATGAAACGCATGGTTGATGCACTAGTTTACGAAGTAAGAAGCGAACAAGTACAAACCCGTATTTCTGCTGTAAATAACAAAACTACGACGACTTCTAAATCTAAAGCGAAGTCTAAAACAAAACCTAAAACCGAAACACTTGTAGGTAGTTCTTGCCCAAAATGTAAATCCGGTGCTTTATTAAAAGGAAAATCAGCTTATGGCTGTAGTCATTATGGAAAATCTTGTGACTTTACACTACCTTTTAGTTTTGGAGATAAAAAGGTTTCAGAAAAGCAATTTATTAGATTAATAACCAAAGGATCGACTGTAAATTTAAAAGGGTTTAAAATCGATGGTCAAACACAAGAAGGATTAATCAGATTTGATGAGGCTTTCAAATTAAAATTCGAACCTAAAAAAACAGCTATTAAAGCTGGTGATGTTTGTCCTAAATGTAAAACAGGGAAGGTTTTAAAAGGAAAAACAGCTTTTGGTTGTAGCAATTACAAAACAGGTTGCGACTTTAGAGTCAACTTTTAATTCTGAAATAAAACGGACAAAAGATTAAACTATCGGTTTTATAGGAATATAAAAATCTTCTTCAGAATCTGAACTTCCATTTTTATACATCTCACCCATGATTTGAAAATGTGGTCTATTATCAATTGTATAACCTGATTTTGGTAACCATTGTGTCATAATACTTTGATATGTTTTTGAAGCATCCATTCCTTTTTGAAGAAAAACAGCATATTCACCAGCCGGAATTACAAAAGATGACATGCCTTCAGGAATATCTTTAAAATGCGAAACCTCTACACAAGCCCAAATTGTATAATCTACAATGTTTTCAATAGTAGTTTCTTTCGGGAATTGTTGAACTGCTATAAATTCCTCTGAACTTAAATTATTAATTTCTTTTTTTCTAGGCATAAATTTTTGCCATAATTGTGGGATTTTAAAATACTCATCCTTCGTTATTTTTGTTAAAAACCCAACAACTTTTCTCTCTGTACACTTTATAATTCTCGGATGCATTTTGTCTATTTTTCTTGTTTTAAAGGTATAAAAAAAGGCACAAGTTAAAAACTTGTGCCTTCAAGAATTAGTATCAATACCAACCAATCATAATAAACTAATTCTTATTTTATTACATACCTGGTAAAACTACCGTATCAACAACATGAATAACACCGTTAGATTGATTTACATCTGCAATTGTTACCATTGATGTGTTACCAGCCGTATCTTTAAGTACTAAAGATTTTCCGTCCATCATTGCTGTTAGCATTTGTCCATTTACGGTTTTAAAAGTTGCTTTACCCTTACCTTTTTTAATCGCTTTCATAATAGCTTTTCCGCTAAATTTACCCGCAAGCACATGGTATGTTAATACCGCTTGAAGTTTTGCTTTGTTTTCTGGCTTTAATAAAGTTGCCACTGTTCCTTCTGGTAATTTATCGAATGCAGCATTTGTTGGTGCAAAAACAGTAAAAGGTCCATCGCTTTGTAATGTCTCTACTAATTCTGCAGCTTTTACAGCAGCCACTAAAGTTGTATGATCTTTAGAGTTTACGGCGTTAGATACAATATCTTTAGATGGATACATTTCGGCACCACCTACCATTTTTGTTCCTTTTTCCATTTTAACACCTTTATCCATTTTAGATTGTGCCATTACAGTAGATCCAAAAATTAATGTTACTGTTAAAGCTAATGTTGAAATAATTGTTTTCGTTTTCATAAATATGAGTTTTTAATATTAATTATTTCTCTACCTACGAAGAATTAAAAAGGAAGGTTTTAAAAAATTCAACTATTTTATTTAAAACGAAGTATTGTACTAATTATTAAGTTGTAAGATGTAACAAAAAAAGCCATTACAGTTTAAACTATAATGGCTTTTATTATTTTTTGATAAGAATGTTATGCTTGCTTAACTCTTACTGCATTCATTCCACGTTGTCCCTTTTCTAATTCAAAAGTTACTTTGTCGTTTTCTGCAATATCGTCAATAATACCACTTACGTGAGTAAAATGCTTTTCGTTAGTTTCAGTATCGATAATAAAACCGAAACCTTTAGAACTATCATAGAAAGATACCTTTCCTTTTCTAATAGGATCGAACGGTTCTTCGTCTGAATCATCTTTTTGTGGAACACCAAGAACTATATTCTCAGCTTTAACTTTCACCTTCATTGTTGGATCTGGTGGTGTATCTGTAAGGTTACCGTTATGATCTACATAAGCGATAGGGATTCCTTCAGAACCATTTTCATCCCTGTCGAGTTTACGCGCTTCCATTTTCTTGCGCTTGTCTTCTCTCTTCTTTAATCGTTTTTTTTCTTTTTCACTTTTACTAAAAGTCTGTTGTGATTTAGCCATTCGTAGTTTTAAATATTAATATGTGTGTGTGCTTTTGAAAATATCTATAATGCAGACAAGTTAATTAACTTAACAATGAATAGTATTAAAATCTAGAAAAATAACTCAAGAATCGAACTATTTGTGTAGTATATTTTCAATAAACTGGGTACAAATATACAATTTATATCCTTTTAATCATACCAGTTTGTCTAATATTATTAACATCTGAGCTTAAGGTTAAAAAAGCTTTGCCATTTGGCTTTACTTCTATGATAAATTTATCCTTATCTAAATTAAATTCTATAAGCACTGTTTGTTTCTCATCATTAAATGTTACTTCGTAATTTGTAATTTTAGAATTAGAAGTCTTAGTATTATAAGTAAATGAACTCAATGAAGTTAAATATCCTTTTACACTTGTTGTATTTATTTCAAATTGATTTAAATCTTGATCTAGTACTTTTCTATCTTCAGAATTATAAACCACATGACCAACATATTGATAATGTTGAGAATTAATTATAGCTTTCATATTTTGATAGGTAGCCTCAAACCCATCATTTTGAGCTTTTTTGGATTGCGCATTGACATAAAATGATGTTGAAAGACTAAAAAGTACAACTAATAAAACTAATTTTTTCATATTATTTTGGATCTAAAATGTTACTAATTCTTTCAATACCATCTTGATAATGGTATTTGGTTTCTGAGTTTAAATTTCTTTTTAATGCCAAAGTTAATAAACGTTTTACAACATTTAATTCACCTCTTACCAAAGCTCTTACATCAGATTGGTTGACATTAAAATACTGTCTACTACGATTAGGGTTTAAATCTTCTGTCATTAAATTAAACATAGCATCTAAATAAGCACGTTGCAAATTACGTCTAAAAACTGAAACATTAATGCCTGATTTTGATTCTGACCAAATTCCGGTTCTAATATCACTCAATAATTCTAAAGCTGAATAGTTTTTAGCATCTAAAGCATTGTGATCTATCAATCTTCCTAAGCGCTCAAAACTCAATATATTGTTTAAATGACGCGATTGTAAACTTCGCATTCGATCCGTGTAACCAGCGTAATTTATATTTTGAAGAATGGACTTATCAATTAACCAACTTGGAGTTTCAAAAGCATTTTTATGCAACCAAGCCACAGCAGCTTTTTGTTCTGTTTTAGATTCTGGAGTATAAATTACACCTTCTTGCGATGGGTTTTTAGTATCCTCTACTACTCCACCAATATGTGTAACGACATGGCCAATATAACGCCCCCAAACACTTAACAATTCGCCATAAAGCTCTTCTAAATCTTCATAATTATCTGTTTTATCACTTGTCCAGCTGGGAAGGTTTTTAGCAACTATCTTTAAATTTTTAAGTCCATAAGTACTCGCTTTAATACTATTGTTACCAATATCTTCAGTTTGTGCTGTAGGATCAAAACGACTGCTTTGTTTTCCGAATTTATAAATAGGATCTCCTGCTTTTTCAGTAATCCATGCATTTAAAGTTTCCTTTTCATCTTCTGCAGATGTTGCTTCGTCTATATATCTGTATCCATAATTAATTGCATAATTATCATAAGGGCCTAATTGTCTTATAAAACGAATGTTCTCGTCTCCAGGCTGTGCTATATAATTGTAACGCGCGTAATCCATAATGGTTGCAGCAATTCCATTCTTTTGAGTGAATTCACCATCTCTATAACTTTCTACATCATAAGCATAACTTGCACTCATATTATGAGGTAATCCTAAGGTATGACCAACTTCATGTGCAATCACCATTTTCATCATTTCACCAATCTCTTCATCTGGCGTATTTAATGTTCTTGCTGAAGGATTTGCCGCTCCTGTTTCTAACATGTATCGATTTCTGTAAGAACGCAAATGGTTGTGATACCAAATAATATCACTTTCAATTATTTCTCCACTTCTGGGGTCTGAAACACTTGGACCTGTCGCATTTCTAGTTGTACTGGCAACATATCTTACCACTGAATATCTAATATCTTCTGGACTAAAATCTGGATCTTCAGCTTTAGTTGGGGGATCTTTAGCAATAATTGCATTTTTAAATCCGGCAGCTTCAAAAGCTTTTTGCCATAACTCAATACCTTCTTTCATATAAGATCGAAACTTCATTGGTGTTGCAGGATCTAAATAATAAACAATTGGTTTTACAGGTTCTACCAACTCGCCTCTATTATAAGCTTCAATATCTTTTGGAATTAATTTCCAACGTCTTAAATAGTTTTTTTGATCCGATTTTAATTCTTCACTACTATAATCATATTGACTTAACGTAAACCAACCAACACGCTCATCAAAAAGACGGGGTTGCATCGGTGTTTTAGGAAGAAGAATCATAGATTGATTCATCTGTACACTAATCGTTTCATCTCCTGTATTTACTGGTGGATTTGAAGCGTTATATGTAAAATCTTGAATCACTTCTATATTCTCAGGAAAACTCCTTACCGAGTTTATGAAACTTCGAGACTTATCTAAATTCTTCACTTTATAAGACGAACGCAATCTTGAACCTAATCCGCTAATTGATTTCACATCCGAACTATAAAAACTGGTAACATCAATTACAACAGACGACGAATCTTTTGAAAACGCAGCAATATCAAAAGCATATAATATTGGTTCGTAATTATTAGATTTCACTGAAACATTAATAGGTAAACTATCTGACGCCACTGCACTTGAAGATTTTTCTTTAATAAGAATTTTATCTTTAAAACGCTCCCAGTTAATCATTCTAGTATTCGTTTTTGAGCCTGCGTTAACATAGCCTCCACCAAGATTTGCTGGTAATTTGGCAAAACGACTTACTAATAGCATATCTGTATTAAGATGTTCCGTCGGAATTTCAAAATAATACTTATCTCCTACTAAGTGAACATTAAATAACCCCTCATCTGTTATAGCATCTTTAGTAATTACTTTATCGTAATCTTTAATTTTACTTTGACTCTTTTTAGGACTGTCTGTTTTTGCATGTGCGGTTTTAGAAGTGCCTTTTTTACTACTTGTAGATTGCACTGTGGAACAAGACATTAAAACGAATGAACACAAGGCTAAGGATAGAATTTTTCTCATAAATAAAGGTTGGTAAATAGATATTTTGCCTAAATATAAATAATAGAAATTAAGTTTTCATTAATTTCTTAAAAGCTGTTAAATTCTTCTCTTTTTACTTAATTCTAAAGTATTTTTGCACAAATTTAATATCATGTTAAAATTACTGCCTGTTTTTAGGATTATAGCTTTATTAGAAGGTATTTCTTACATCTTATTATTGTTTATAGCAACACCTATAAAATACATCTACGAAGATCCACAATATGTAAAATTATTAGGAATGCCACATGGTGTTTTATTTATGGCTTACGTGGTAATGGCTGTATTAATTAGCAGTGATATGAAATGGACAACACGTACATTTTGGATTGTCTTAATCGCCTCAATACTTCCTTTTGGAACATTTTATATTGATTATAAATACTTAAAAGAATCAAGTCGTGCTTAACATAAAACATCTCTTATACGATTTTCTATTAGAACAAGGTTTATCTGAAGATACTTCAATGTATCTTAATATGCTTGGACTTCTTATTGCATTAGTGTTAGCCGCTTTTATAATCGATTTTATTACCAAACGTTTACTTTGGCAATTTTCGGCAGGAGTTGCTAAGCGGACCAAAACTAATTTCGATGATATTCTTATTGCCAACAAGCTTCCAAGAAATATTGCCCATATTATTCCCTTGCTAATTTTAATAGAATTTGTACCTCAAGTATTTACTGATTTTGAATATGCACAAAATATTATAGAGAAAACCTTAAAGGTTATAACCATTGTACTTACACTTCAAATTATAAGAAGCCTTTTAAGCTCTATAAAAGATTATCTAAAAACTTTAGTAGAGTTTAAAGACAAACCTATTGATAGTTATATGCAAGTCTTTATGATTTTTGCATGGATGTTAGGATTCTTTTCAATTTTAGCTATTATTACAGGCGTTTCTTTTATAAAATTCGCCACAACCTTAGGTGCAGCTTCTGCAGTAATACTACTTATTTTTAAAGATACTATTTTAGGCTTCGTTGCTAGTATACAGGTATCTATTAACGATATGGTTAGAATTGGAGACTGGATAACTTTTGAAAAATACGGAGCCGATGGTGAAGTTACCGAAATAAGCTTAGCCACTGTAAAAGTACAAAATTGGGATATGACTATTACCACAATCCCTACCTATGCTTTAATTTCTGATTCGTTTAAAAACTGGAGAGGTATGAACGATTCTGGTGGACGACGCATTAAACGCTCGGTCATTATTAAAACATCTTCTATCAATTTTCTTAATAACGAAGATATTAAGCGCTTTGGTAAAATAGAATTAGTCTCAGAATATTTAAAAACGCGATCTAAAGAAATTGAAACTTACAATAACGATCACAATATTGATAAATCTGTTTTAATAAACGGCAGAAATCTCACCAATTTTGGTGTGTTCAGAAAATATCTTCAAACGTATATTGAAAATCATTCTGCCATTAATAAAGATATGACTTTAATGGTACGTCAATTAGAACCTACAGCACAAGGTATTCCAATGGAGATTTATGCTTTTAGCAAGGATCAACGTTGGGTAAATTACGAATATATCATTGGAGATATATTTGATCATACATTGGCTGCAGTGTCTTATTTTGATTTAGAAGTTTACGAACTCGCTTTAGGTAAAAACGATTAATAATCTTTTAATCGGTCTTTTACAAATTCTACTTCAACTTTACCATGTGGTGCTGGTTTTCCGTCTGGTCCAAGGTTAACCATCACAATATTATCGATTGTAATTATAGTCTCTCTTGTCATTTTATTTCTAGCTTCACATTTTAGAGCTATTGAAGACTTTCCGAATTTTGTAACTAAAATTCCGATTTCAACGATATCTCCTTGTCTAGCTGATGACATAAAATTTATTTCTGACATAAATTTAGTCACTACTTTAGAGTTTTCAAGTTGAATTACGGTATATAAAGCCACTTCTTCATCTATCCAAGCCAAAAGTTGACCTCCAAATAAACTACCATTAGGATTTAAATCTTCGGGTTTTACCCATTTACGTGTGTGAAATCTCATATTTATTTTGTTTTAAACTTTCGCTATTTATTATTACTATTATAAAAGTGTTTGTTGTGTATTTAAATCTTTATTTGGAATTATTAAATCCATTCCTAATTCTACATTCAATTGTTTTATTAAATACGAAGAAAGCAATGGTGATTCTTCCTCTATATTTTGATGCACAAAGAAGTTTATATCTTTAATACCATTTTCTTTCCAATGTTTTAAACGCTTTACCCAATCGTCTAATCTATCATAATCACTTGGATGATTAGCACCTACATAGCGCACAAAAGCTCTAGAATTTGTTAATCGCATGTGCATAATATCGCGTCTACCTGCGCTATCTACTATAATATTTGAAATATTATTTTCTTCTAAAAGTTGATATAAATCTTCTGCTATGGCTTTATCATTAAACCAATCTGTATGTCTAAACTCAACAGCTAGCGGAATTTCTTTAGGCCAACTTTCTACAAAATTAATAACCTTTTCAAAATCTTTAGGAACAAAATTACTATGCATCTGCAAAAATACACAACCTAACTTTTCTTTCAGATTTATAACACTGTTTAAATAATTATCTACAATGGGATTTATCGTTTCATCCAAACGTTTCCAATGACTAATCTCTTGGTTTAATTTTGGAAAGAACTTAAAATCAGAAGGTGTTTTGTCATACCATTTTGAAAATTGCTCAGGCGGAAAAATTCTGTAAAACGTCGCATTCAATTCAATAGCGTTAAATTGACGAGAATAATATTCTAGTTCATCTTTAGTCCCTTTTGGATAAAACCCTTTTAAATCAGCTTTATTCCACTTAGCGCAACCTACAGAAAGATTAGTTAGCTCTGATGGGTTTTTATGTAACGTTTTTAAGGTATCTAAATGATCAGAGGGTAAAGTGAAATCGATATTACTAGGGTCATCTACACGTCCAAATTTCATATGCAATTTATTTTATTCAAAGATAAAGCTTAAAGCGTTTTCTTTAAGTTGAAAAGAGATATGATTATTCAATATTAGAATTGCATTTGTTAATAACCGCGTTAACAACATATTTTAGATTCAATTAAATGAGGTTTATTAATACTTAAATTTATAAATATCTAAATGCTTAACAATTCTAATATGACTTCTAGAACAGAAAACCTACTTGCTCTAAGGCCTACTATTTCGTCTGCAAAAATCCATGATAACATGGGAGCTGAAGAGTTATTTCAAAACAAAACCATACGTCCTATTGTAAAGTTTCAACATAATTTATTAATTGCTGTTTTTAAAAATTATATTAAAAAACACAAAAATGTATTCTATAATCTTGCATTAGAGAAGCAACTAGAATACATAGATAATGCTATCCATAAAGACACGAAATTTAGAAACTCTATCAAAGGAATGATCATAGGTCAATTTACGGTTGAAGAATATCAATTATACATCCAAAATTCATCAGCATTAAACAAGCGTATGATGAACATTGTAAAAGAACGTTATATGGATAGCATTCAAGTGTTAGCAAATTCTGAAACATTAAAAGCTATGTAATTTGAAAAGCATAATATTATAATATCGATTCTCCGTTTAGATTTGTCGTTAATACATCGCTCATATAATTAAAAAATGGTCGTATATTTTTAAAAGCGTCATTAACATTATCTATAAAATCATCAGCAAGAACTTCTTTATCTGTATACTTCTTTGTAAAAATGAATTGCTTCTTTCTTATTAAATCTATAGAGGGATGTGTCTTATCAAAACCTTTGGGAGCCGTTTTTAACTCATCTCCCGTAAAGTTTCCCCAAGTCGATTTAAAAATATTATCATTTAAGCTCTCTCTCATTTCTGAGTCGTCCATTTCAAACTCTTTTCTTATGCGTAATAAATCTTCTTTGCTGGGATCCCAAAATCCTGTTGCAATAAAGGATTCGTTATTAGGTTGAATATGCACATAATAACCACCACGTAATTCTGGTTTTTTTCTTGCAAATGAACCACTAAAATGAGTTTTATAGGGTAATTTATTTTTAGAAAAACGAACATCTCTATAAATCCTGAAAATTTTAATCTTTTCTATCTGATCATGAGTATTCATTAATTCTCCTAAATAATTATAAGAAGCTTTCATTTTAGTTTCAATCGCTTTAAATTCTGGTTTATGTTCGTTAAACCAATCACGATCGTTATTTTTTTCAAGCTTTTTAAAAAATGTAAATACTTCTTTAGGGATAGAATGACTCATAAAAATTATAATTTGGATAAAAATAGAAAAAGCCATCGTAACGATGGCTTTTTCTATTTATAATATTATTATAAATTAAAGTTAAAAATTAATCTACAGCATCTTCAACATCATCAACTGTATTGTCAATAGCATCACCTGTGTCATCAGCTGCATCATCTATTGCATCTCCAGTATCTTCAACTGCTTCCTCAACTTTATCTCCTGTAGATTTCTGCTCTCTACAACTTGTTGTCATTAAACTTAAACTAAATAAGGCTATAAATACGTAACTAAATTTTTTCATCTTAATTGTGTTTTTTGGTTATTGATATTACAAATATCGGTATGTCAATGTTTTAAACTTTGCTCTTATCATAAGATTATTAACTCATTAAAATAAGAATCTATTTTATAATTATTTAGAACTTGGTTGTTTGTTTACAGAAGCATTTAAATCTAACTTATTATTAAATTCTAAAGTTCTAATTGGAAATGGAATATTGATTCCTGCAGCATCATAAGCTTTCTTTATTTCAATAATAGCTTTGGTTTTGGCTTTTAGTTTCTCTAACATACTTTCTGCTTCAATCCAAAACCTACATAAATAATTAATTGAACTATCACCAAACTCAGTATAATAAAACTCTACATCTTCAGAAGATTTTACCTGATCAAAAGTTTTGGCTATAGCCTCTTTTGTAATTCTTTGAACCTCTTCTAAATCGGACTCATAACCAACCCCACATTCTAAGAAAACTCTCATTTTAGTTGTTAAAGAATAATTCTTGAGCGGATTTTCTAAAATTGTTTTATTTGGAATAATAACAATATTATTATCGGCTTCTTTTAAAGTAAAATCTTTTAGATTAATATCTATAACTTCACCTGAATAACCTGTGGTTTCTACCCAGTTTCCGATTTGAATTTTCTTTCTAAAGGATAATACTAATCCTGCAAACGTATTAGCAATAGTTCCTTGTAATGCTAAACCAATAGCTAAACCAACAACTCCGGCACCTGCAAGTAACGATGTTAAAGCCTTACCTAAGTTTAAAACACCTAGCGCAATAAATAACCCTAAAGCAACTACTAAAACAGCCACTACTCTAGCTAATGCATTTTTAATTGAATCTTGTTCAACTCGGTTATCCACTAATTTTTTAACGAGTCTACTTACATATTTAGCAGCGATATAAGAAACAATCAGTACCAAAATGGCTAAAATAAAATTAGGAATGTTTTCTATAATGGCATTAAACCAATCTATAAGTTTTTCTATTAAATTTCCTAAAGCAGTATTAAATTGGTCTTTCATCAAAGCAATCTTTTTTTATTGTTCCACACAAATATCTTATAAATGTGTCAATGAAATTTGCTCTTATCCTATAAGTCTTAACGCATACAATTTTTTAAAATTAGGAATAACTCAATATATGCACATGAAAATTAAACTTTTATAATTTGATCTCAAATAAATTAAAAATTTGATCAAAGAGATGCATTTTAACGATTTTTTATCTTAAACAAGCTTTTAATGATAAAAGTTTCTAAATTAATTTGTGGGTTGTGATATTTTTTGCTATTATGCACCACTTTTTAAAACAAGACATTAAAATTTATGGGTAGACCAGCAACAAGACCAACAGCACTCAAAGACGGTTTCTATATTGAGATAAGAAACAAAGGCTCAAAATCAGGTGTAAAACTTTACAGTGGCACCAAATTACAGATGCATCGTGCTATTAAAATGTACGAACGCTCTAAAGAAGTTATTATTTTAGGAGAATCTGTAAATGGGAAATTTGTAGATAAAGAACCTAAATTACACGTTGCTGAATAAGCACAAACATTTTATCAATTTCTTTTGAAATTTATATTCCATGACATCTTTTAAACTACAAAATAGATGGGGACAATTTGGTTCTCTTATAGAGTTTTAATAGATTAATGAATTGATATATTTATTTCACATAAGAATTTACTAAATACTAGATTATAAATAATCAGTATTAATTTATAGTTTAAAAAAAGGTATACAATTTAAATTGTATACCTTTTTTTATTCAAAATTTACAGAATGTAAGATTAATCCTGAAGCTGGTGCTATATAATCCATAACTTCAGTACTCTCATATTTTAAAGTTTCTTCAATATACTCTAAAGTAAGATCTCCTCTACCTAACTTTATTAAGCAACCAAACATTAATCGTATTTGATTCCGCATAAATCCCTTACCTACAACTTTAAGCACGTAAGATTTCTCTGGAAAAAAGCTAGCCGTATAAATATCATTTTCAACTAGCTCACAGTCTTCAATAGTTCTAATATATTCTCCTTTATCTGTTGCTCGATAACAATAAGTTTTAAAATTATGAGTCCCCAAAAATAACTGTGCACCTTTTTTCATTAACTCAACATCTAAAGGTTCTAAAATAGTCGTCATAATTGGTGCACAAAACGGATGGTTTTTCTGACCTTCTGAAAACACATAGTGGTATTCCTTTAACTTAGAATCTTGAATGATATTAAATTTCTTATCAACTTCTTTAATGGATAACGCACGTATATCTTGTGGTAAATTATGATTAAAGAGCGCTAAAAATTCATCAAAATCTTGAATCGGTTCATTATAAATAAACAACTCTAAAGCCGCTTCATTTGCAGACACCATAGCATCTGTCCTACCTGCTCCTAAAGTTTTAAATCTTGTGTCTTGAAAAATATATTTTAATGTACGATCAATCATAAGGTGTACCGTTTTAACATCGGGTTGCTTTTGCCAACCATGAAAACGATAGCCTAAATACTGAATTTTAATAAGGTAATAAAAACGTTTATCAAACATATAATAATGAGGAACTCTAATTTATTAATGACTCTAAAAGCAGTGTCTATTTTTTATTTCTTAATTTCAATACAGACACAACATCATCAATTTTAAAACCTTTGGCTTGCAATAACATTAGGTAATGAAATAATAAATCTGCGCTTTCTTCTAAAAATAAGTGATCATTATCGTCTTTTGCTTCAATAACAACTTCTACAGCCTCTTCCCCTACTTTTTGAGCGATCTTATTAATCCCCTTTGCAAATAAAGATGCAACATAAGATTTTTCTGAATCAGCAGCATTTATACGAGATTCAATTGTGCTCTCTAATTCAGAAATAAAACCGTAAGATGTTACATTATCTTGGTTCCAACACGTGTCAGTTCCTTTATGACATGTTGGGCCTTTTGGATTTACTTTTATTAATAAAGAGTCACTATCACAATCTAATTTAATATCTACTAAATTTAAAACATTACCGCTTTCTTCACCTTTAGTCCAAAGACGTTGCTTTGTTCTACTAAAAAAAGTGACTAAATTAGACTCTATTGTTTTTTTAAGCGCTTCAGCATTCATGTAACCTAACATTAATACTTTGTCTGTGCTATTATCTTGAATAATAGCGGGCACTAATCCATCTGGATTTTTATTGAAATCTACGTTCATAATATATTAATTTCGTCTCATCGACTATTTTATTTGGGTTGATTATAAGATGTTTTTGCTATAGTCTTACAGGTATGCCCTTTATTCTTAATTCTTCTTTTAATTCTAATATTGGAATTTCGCCAAAATGAAATACACTTGCAGCCAATGCAGCATCTGCTTTTCCGTCTTTAAAAGTATCTACAAAATGTTGAATAGTTCCTGCACCTCCAGAAGCTATAATTGGAATATTTACCAAATCTGACAACTTAGCCAAAGCCTCATTTGCAAAACCAGCTTTTGTACCATCATGATTCATTGAGGTGAACAAAATTTCACCTGCTCCGCGTTGTTCTACTTCTTTTGCCCAATCGAATAAATTTAATTCTGTCGGAATTGTGCCTCCTGCTAAATGTACAAGCCATTCACCATCTAATTCTTTTGCATCGATAGCAACTACAACACATTGACTTCCAAATTTATCTGAAAGCTCATTAATTAATTCTGGTCGTTTTACAGCGGAAGAATTAATAGACACTTTATCTGCACCACAATGCAACAGATTATCTACATCTTCTACAGAAGAGATTCCGCCACCAACTGTAAAAGGAATATTAACTTGTTCTGCGACTTTTAAAACCATATCATGCATGGTTTTTCTGTTTTCTAAGGTTGCAGCGATGTCTAAAAACACCAGTTCATCAGCTCCTAAATCGGCATATTGTTTTGCTAAAACTACAGGATCTCCTGCATCTCTTAAGTCTACAAAATTAACTCCTTTTACAGTTCTTCCGTTTTTAATATCTAAACAAGGGACTATTCGTTTTGTTAACATCTGTTTTGTTGTTATTTCTACCTAAGTAGAAACATTAATTTATGTGATTTTAAAAATCAATTTTTCTATAATAATTATACAAAGCATTTACTTCTCGATACAATTCTTCGTGCCTCAGAATCACTCGAAGTGACGATTGGCTATAGAAATTGTTCTAATTCTTTTAGGCTAATTCTATTTTCATAGATTGCTTTTCCAATGATGACACCGTCACAGCCCATTTCTAATAATTTTGGTAATTCATCAAATTTAGAAATTCCGCCAGAAGCTATTAACTTAATAGCTTTCGCACTTTCTAAAATGCGTTTATAAAGCTCAAAAGAAGGACCTTCTAACATTCCGTCTTTTGAAATATCAGTACAAATAACATCTGTAATTCCTTTAGATTGATAGTCTTTAATAAATGGAATAACTTCTAAATCACTTTCTTCTTGCCAACCACTAATTGCAATTTTTTCATTATTACAATCTGCTCCAAGAATTATTTTGTCTGAGCCAAATTTAGAAATCCAACCTTCAAATACTTCCGGGTTTTTAACAGCAATACTTCCTCCTGTTATTTGATTTGCTCCAGATTGAAATGCTATTTTTAAATCTTCATCAGATTTTAATCCTCCGCCAAAATCAATTTTTAAATTTGTTTGAGTTGCAATTTTTTCAAGCACTTTATAATTAACTATATGACTCGCTTTTGCACCATCTAAATCTACAACATGTAAATACTGAATCCCTGCATCTTCAAAAGCCTTTGCGACTTCTAAAGGATTCTCGTTATATATTTTTTTTGTGTCGTAATCGCCTTTGGTTAAACGCACACATTTTCCGTCAATAATATCTATGGCTGGGATTATTCTCATAACATTTTCCACTAAAATGGAATTTCTTTTTTAATTAATAACTATTTCTGTCAAGACCTTTCGACTCCGCTCAAGGTGATATTTATTAATGTTTTAAAATCTTAAAGTTCAATAAAATTCTTCAACAATTGCTCACCGGCTTTACTACTTTTTTCAGGATGAAATTGTACACCATAAAAATTACCATTCTCTAATGCTGAAGCATATTCTAATTCGTAATCTGAAGTTGCAATAGATGCTTCACATTGTTCAGCGTAATAACTATGCACCAAGTACATATGTTCTTTTTCTTTAATACCTTTAAATAAATCAGATTTTAAGTTAGAAATGGTATTCCATCCCATTTGAGGCACTTTTACCTGATTTGAAAACCGTTTGACATTCACATCAAAAATACCAAGACCTTTGGTATCACCTTCTTCACTATGTTTACACATTAATTGCATGCCTAAACAAATCCCTAAAACGGGTTGTTTTAACGTTGGAATTAATTGATCTAAACCACTTTGTTGTAATTTAATCATGGCAGAACTTGCTTCACCAACCCCTGGGAAAATTACTTTATCTGATGTTTTAATTTCTTCTGGATTATCAGTTAAAATAGCTTCGTATCCTAAACGTTGAAAAGCAAATTGTATGCTTTTAATGTTTCCTGCGCCGTAATTTACTATTGATAGTTTCATTGACAGTTTTTATAACATTCCCTTAGTACTAGGTAAAATCATTTTTTCAACATCTTGTTTTACAGCCATTTTAATCGCTTTTGCAAACGCTTTAAAAACAGCTTCAATTTTATGATGTTCGTTATTACCTTCTACTTTAATATTTAAGTTACACTTTGCACCGTCTGTAAACGATTTAAAAAAGTGAAAAAACATTTCTGTTGGCATTTTACCAATCATTTCACGTTTAAATTCAGCCTCCCAAACAAGCCAGTTACGACCTCCAAAGTCAATACCAACCTGTGCTAAACAATCGTCCATTGGTAAAGAGAATCCGTAACGTTCAATACCTAATTTATTACCTAAAGTTGTCGCAAACAATTCACCTAAAGCAATAGCTGTATCTTCAATAGTGTGGTGTTCATCAACCTCTAAATCTCCATCAACTTTTATATTTAAATCGAGTTGTCCGTGACGAGAAATCTGATCGAGCATATGATCGAAAAATGCAATTCCGGTATCAATATTACTTTTCCCTGTGCCATCAAGATTTAAATCGATCTTAATTTTAGTTTCGTTAGTGTTTCTTTCAATACTTCCTACGCGTTCCGTAGTTTTAAGAAACTTATAAATCACTTCCCAATCGTTTGTTTCTAAAGCTATAAATTCTTCCAATTCATTATTGCTAACGGTAACTTCATCAGTTCCTAAATTGGTATTATCATTAATAAAAATCCCCTTAGCTCCAAGGTTTTTCGCTAATTCAACATCTGTAAGTCTATCTCCAATAACAAATGAATTCTTTAGATCATAATCTTCAGAAAAATACTTTGTTAATAAGCCTGTATTTGGTTTACGTGTAGGTGCATTATCTTTTGCAAACGTTCGGTCTATAAATTGTTCCTTAAAAACAACACCTTCTGCTTCAAAAGTCTTTAGAACGAAATTATGAACAGGCCAAAATGTATCTTCAGGATATACTTCCGTCCCTAAACCATCTTGGTTGGTAATCATCACAATTTCAAAATTTAATTCTTTAGCGATTTTACTTAAATATTGAAATACTTTTGGATAGAATTCTAATTTTTCGAACCCATCAATTTGTTCGTCTGCTGGTTCTTTAATTAAAGTTCCGTCTCTGTCTATGAATAATACTGGTTTCATATGTTACTGTCATTCCTGCATTGGCAGAAATCTAATTTTAGATTAATAATATATTTGTGAATTCCGCATCAATTGTGGAATGACAAACGTTACGATAATTAAATCAATGTTTTATTATAGTCGTCAATTCAAGTGATTTTCTATTTAAAAAAAATTGCATCGAGAATAATATACATCTCGATATAAATTTTGAAAAGTCAAAATTCACTCGATGTGACGTTTATTTACAATACTTTTAATGTTTGAATTAACGTCTCATTCTCTTCTTTTGTACCCACTGAAAATCGTAAACAATTTTCGCACAACGGTTGATTGGTTCTATTACGAACTACAATTCCTTTTTCTACCAACTGTTGATAGCGTTTATTAGCATCATCTACTTTTGTTAATATAAAGTTGGCATCAGAAGGATAAACTTCCGTTACAAAATCAATAGTTTTTAAGGCTTCATTTAATATACCTCTTTCTAGAATAATGCTTTTCACTTCATTATCTACAACTAATGTCGCATTTAAACGCTCTAAGGCTTTAATTTGCGTGAGTTGATTGATATTGTAAGGGGGTTTGATTTTATTTAAAACCGCAATAATTTCTTGAGAAGCATAGCAAATCCCTAAACGAATCCCTGCTAAACCATAAGCTTTAGATAAGGTTTGTGTAATTATTAAATTAGGAAACTCTTCTAGTCGACTTAACCAACTTTCTTCTGCTGAAAAATCAATATAGGCTTCATCAATAATCACAAGACCTTCAAAATTACGAATTAATTCTTCAATCTTTTTCGCATCAAAACTATTGGCCGTAGGATTGTTTGGTGAACATAAAAACAAGAGTTTTGTATGCGTTTGTACTGCTCTCGATATTTCATCCATGTTAGGTTGAAAATCTTTCTGCAATTCAACTTCTATATTTTCAACCGCATTTAGATTCGCTAAAACATCGTACATACCATACGTTGGTGGCAATGTGATAATTTTATCGCGATTAGGCTCACAAAAAGCTCTAAAAATCAAATCTAAAACTTCGTCACTCCCATTTCCTAACAAAATTTTGTTTATTGGGATACGTTTCAATTCAGATAAACGTGCTTTAACATTGGTTTGTTGAGGATCTGGATACCGATTCACATCCGTATTGAAAGGATTTTCATTGGCATCAATAAAAACCATACCGTCAGTAATATCCTTATATTCATCTCTTGCTGAAGAATAAGGCTTGATGGATTTAATGTTATCTCTGATGAGATTATTTAAGTTGAAATTTTTCATTTTAATTATTTCTCGATACAATTTCTCCTACCTCGAAATCACTCGAAGTGACGTTAAATTATTTTTTTAATTCCTTTAATCTTAAAGTTACCGCATTTTTATGGGCTTGTAAACCTTCAGCTTCAGCCATTAACTCTATCGCATGTCCGATATTTTGAATCCCTACTTTAGAAATTTTTTGAAACGTCATGCTTTTTTGAAAACTATCTAAGTTAACTCCAGAATACGCTTTAGAAAATCCGTTTGTTGGCAATGTATGGTTTGTACCAGAAGCATAATCTCCTGCACTTTCGGGTGTATAATTCCCGATAAATACAGAACCTGCATTGCTTATATTATCTACAAAAAAATCATTATCTGTTGTCGCTACGATAAAATGCTCTGGACCATATTCGTTAATTAAGTCAATTGCTATGGCATTAGAATCTACAACTATAGATTTAGAATTGGCTATCGCTTTTTCGGCCATCGTTTTTCTTGGTAAAACAGCAAGTTGATTTTCTACTTCAACAGAAACCTGATCTGCGAAAGTTTTAGAAGTTGAAACTAAAATTACCTGACTATCACTACCGTGTTCTGCCTGACTTAATAAATCTGAAGCCACAAAAGAGGCATTTGCAGAATCATCTGCCATTACCAATAATTCACTTGGACCTGCTGGCATATCAATTGCTACGCCATATTTAGTGGCTAATTGCTTGGCAACGGTTACAAACTGATTTCCTGGACCAAATATTTTGTAAACCTGAGGAATTGTATTGGTTCCGAAAGTTAATCCTGCAATAGCTTGGATACCTCCTACTTTTACAATTTTAGTGACACCACAAAGGTTTGCTGCATATAAAATCTCATTAGCAATTTTTCCTTCTTTATTAGGTGGTGAGCATAATACAATGTCTTTGCATCCTGCTATTTGAGCAGGAACAGCTAACATTAATACTGTTGAAAATAAAGGTGCTGTTCCTCCTGGAATGTAAAGACCTACTTTTTGAATAGGACGTTTCTCTTGCCAACACTCTACACCAGACATCGTTTCTACGAAAACTTTATCTGTTTTTTGAGCTTTATGAAAAGTTTCAATATTTGATTTTGCTAAAGTAATAGCTGATTTTAAAGCTTCTGAAACATTTGCAATAGCTGTTTCAATTTCTAATTCAGAAACAATAGTGTCTTCTAATGTTACACCATCAAATTTTGAGGTATACTTTTCTATAGCTTTGTCTCCATTTTTAGAAACATCGTTAAAAACCTCATTCACAACAGCTTCAATATCTGCAACCGTTTGTGTTGGTCTTTTTAATATTTCGGACCAATCTGATTGATCTGGATTTGTATATAATTTCATAACCTAACTAAAATTATTAAAGTACCATATTTTCAATTGGGCAAACTAAAATACCTTCTGCACCATTCGCTTTCAATTCGTCAATAATATTCCAAAAATCATTTTTGTCTATTACTGAGTGCATAGAACTCCAACCTTCTCTTGCTAGTGGTAAAATTGATGGACTGTTCATTCCAGGAAGGATTCTTATAATTTCATCTAACTTATCGTTTGGCGCATTTAGCAGAATATATTTGCTTTCTCTTCCTTTTAAAACCGATTTTAAACGGAATTGAAGCTTATCTATTAGCGCTTGGTTTTCTACTGAAATTTTAGGAGAAGTCGCCAAAACAGCTTCAGATTTCAAAAGTACCTGAACTTCTTTTAATCCATTTTTGAATAACGTACTTCCACTCGATACAATATCGCATATACCATCTGCAAGCCCAATATTTGGTGCAATTTCAACAGAACCATTAATAATGTGCAAATTAGCTTTTACACCTTCTTTTTCTAAAAATTGATTTACCGTATTAGGATAAGAAGTAGCAATACGCTTCCCGTCTAAATCTTTTAAGCTTTTTGCTTTTGATGATTTTGGTACCGCAATAGACACTTTACATTTTGAAAATCCTAAACGTTCTACAATTTTAAGATCGTTTCCTTTTTCAATTAAGACATTTTCACCAATAATAGCTGCATCTACAACGCCATCTCTTAAATATTGTGGAATATCTCCATTTCGTAAATAAAATACTTCTAAAGGAAAGTTACGTGCTGAAGCTTTAAGCTGATCTTTTCCATTATCGACAGAAATACCAATCTCTTTTAAAATTTTCATTGAGTCTTCATTAAGACGACCTGATTTTTGAACTGCAATTTTTAATTTACTCATTTTTAGTTTTGGTTATGTCTAAGATTTCAGCTAGAATTTAAAAAACAAAAAACCCATCTGATTTCTCAAACGGGTTTTTAATATATATCTTGACTTTATTCAATACAAATTCACCTCGCCTGATTGCTAGTATGAAAATGATGATGAAATTGAATAAGTGTCATGTGTTCTAATTTGTGAATACAAATATCTATAAATAAAATTTAGTAAACCTTATTTTTCATGATTAAAATATAAGTTTTAGCAAAAATTTAATATTTAAGGATATTAATTATTGATTTCCTAAAATAATTGGTAATCCACTTTCACCTGAACCAATAATAATCGTTTTACTATTTGGTGACTCAGAAAGTTTTACCGTAGCTTCAATACCTTTATCTTGAAGAATCTTATCCGTTAATGATGCACTTAATATACGGTTAGCATCTGCTTTACCTTGCGCATCAATAATTACTTTTTCTGCTTCTTTTCTAGCACTTTCAAGTCTAAACTCATACTCTAAAGATTCTTGCTCTTGCCTTAATTTACGTTCAATAGCTTCTTTAATTGTAGGAGGTAAAGTAACATCTCTAATTAGAATATCGTTAAGTTGAATATACTGTGGCTCCACTAATTTTTTAGTTTCCTCATAGATTTCCTCTTGAATTGCATCTCTTTTGCTTGAATACAACTGCTCAGGTGTGTAACGACCAACAACACTTCTTGCTGCACTTCTAATAGCTGGCTGAAGCACACGACTTAAATAATCCTCACCCTTTTGATTGTGTAACTTCCCTAAACTTATAACATCTGGTTGATAGAGAATAGAAGCGTCAAGTTTAATATCTAAACCGTTAGATGATAATACAGCCATTTTTTCTGCAACTTCTTGCTGACGAGTTTCATAATCGATGACGCGATTCCATGGAGCAATAACATGAAACCCTGGACCTAGTGGTGCTTTTTCTGGATCTACACCATCACTTAGTGTTTCGTATAAAACTCCAGCATGACCAGAATCTAGCGTGACAGCTGATTTTGCTAAAACTATGATTAAAAGTACAACTCCTATTAAAATAGGCAATCCAATTTTTGGTAATTTATCCATTCTATTCTTTTTAAATTAAGCCGTTATATTTTCTAAGAAACCATTCTGTAAATAAGCTTATTACAATGATTATTAGTAAATATTTCCAGTCTATCAAAGATACAATATTTTTAGTGCTTTTTTGAATGGTTTTATAACGATTATCTTTTAATAATTGATTAATTAATGAGTTAGTTTGAGACGTAAAAACGGCTTTACCATTACTGTTTTCTGCAAGTACTGTTAACTTGTTTATATCTGCATTTAAAAACTGTTGCTCAACGTTATATTCTAGAATTTTAAAACTTCCAGAAGCCGAAACGGACTCCGAATTATGTTTTACAGTAAAGTCGTATTCTCCTGCTTCTATTCCACTTAAGTCTACTGTATAATTTCCGTTATTGAGTAATAAAGGAACTTCTTTTGTACTCTTATTTTCTGTGTTTTTTAAAACAATACTTAATGAAGCTGAATTATCAAATTCAAAATTTTTATTGAAATACTGAGCTGAAATCACAACATCATCATTTCCATTATAAAAAGATTTATAATCAATATTTATACGTTTTCTCTTTTTATTAGAACTTAGGTATTGAACTAACTTATTTATAAATTCATCAAAAGCATTAAAACTATTAGTGTTTAAGAATGATTGCGCTCTCCATCTCCAAATCCCTTCACCATTTAAAATAGCATGTTTTGTGTTATTTGTTTCAAAGGTTGAAAGCATAATATCCTCAGTCGTAATTCCATTAATACTTTTGTATAATAAGGTTTCAAAAGGCACCGATATTTTATAAGAACCAAACTCTGATGTTAATGGTGGAAAGCTACTAAAATCTATATTATCAACTATAAAAGTTCCGTAATTTCGGTTTAAACTTGGTTGAAAATCTTCGGTTTGATTTGTTATGGTTTGCTTAAAATAACTTTGGCTGTTATTTAATAAATTCCAATCCGTTGTTTCTCCTGAAATAATAAATGTATTAGAGTTTTGTTCTTTAATCTCTTTTAATAATGAATTAAAGTTATTGTTTGGTTGATATAATATAAATAATTGAAAATCATTAATTTTACTTAATATCTCTTTTGGTTTTAATAAAGAAACACTTCGCTGCTCGTTACTTTCAATTGCTTTTTTAAGAGCCCCTAAATCGGGATGCATTCTATCATAAACCAAAGCGATATTTGTTTTTTGATCTATAACTTCTACACCAAAATTTTTAAAATTATTGACTGTATTTTTCTCATTATCTAAAGCAACTAACTCTACTCTATAAGTTTTAACACTAACACTATTTGCGATTAAAGATGTTGAAATTATTTCGGAAGATTTTGACGTATCAAATTGTAATGGTTTTCTAAATACTACAGTATTACCAGACCAAATTTTTAGTTCTGTATTTATGGGTGTAATTCCATTGTAGTTTGCTATGATTTCAACAGGAAATTTATTCTTTAAATAGACATAACGATTTACGTTAAGTTGCTTTATAGTTAAATCGGAATACACAGTAGAATCCCCTAAAATTATTGGATAAATTGGTTGTTTTACGCTTTTAGAAATGTAACTATAGTCAGAACCGTAAGTTTGATTTCCATCCGTTAAAATTAAAATTGGAGCCGTTTGGTTATTATAAACTTCACCAAATTGTTTTAAAGCTAATGACAAATTAGATTGACGCTCATTAAAATTTAAGCTATCTAAAGTCTTTACAGTCTTACCAAAGGCATAAGATTCAATATTAAAGCGTTCATTTAATTCTGAATTATTTTTCAACGTATTAAAAACCTCTAAAGCCTTATCATTTTGTTTTAAATAGGCAATAGATTCAGAATTATCTACAGCTAAAACCAAAGTTGGTTTTTCATCAAAATAAGTAAAAGATTCAAATTTAGGATTAATGAGGAGTAGCAAAATTCCAAAAATTGAGATTGCTCGTAATCCGGTAAGTAGATATTTTAAATTAGACTTTAATTTCGATTTATATAAATACTGAAACAGCGCTAATAATAGCGCTGTTATGGCAGCAATTGTTATATATAATAGAGTTTCAGAACTCATTAAAATTTAATTTTAATAAAATATTTTGATAATTAAGTTGATTTTATTAAGTCAACATTCCACCATCAACATTAAGTGTTTGTCCTGTAACATAAGCACTTAAATCACTTGCTAAAAACACACAAGCATTAGCAATATCTTCAGGAGTTCCTCCTCGTTTTAAAGGAATTGCATTTCTCCAACCTTTCACCGTTTCTTCATCAAGTTTTGCTGTCATTTCTGTTTCAATAAAACCTGGAGCGATAACGTTACTTCTAATATTACGAGATCCTAATTCTAAAGCTACAGACTTAGAAAAACCAATAATTCCGGCTTTTGAAGCTGCATAATTTGTTTGTCCGGCATTACCTTTTACACCAACAACAGAACTCATATTAATAATAGAACCTTTACGTTGCTTAAGCATAGTACGTTGTACGGCTTTTGTCATGTTAAAAACAGACTTAAGGTTTACTTCGATTACTTTATCAAAATCAGCTTCACCCATTCGCATTAACAAGTTATCCTTTGTGATACCTGCGTTATTCACTAAAATATCAATAGCACCAAATTCAGCTAATACTTCTTCAGCTAATTTTTGAGATTCATCAAAATTAGCTGCGTTACTTTGGTAACCTTTAGCTTTTACACCTAAAGTATTTAATTCTTTTTCTAGTTCATTTGCTGCTTCTACAGAAGAGCTGTATGTAAATGCTACATTTGCACCATGTTGAGCAAAAACTTCAGCAATACCTTTTCCGATACCACGACTTGCTCCGGTTATTATAGCTGTTTTTCCTTCTAATAATTTCATAATAAGTAAATAGTTAGTTGTATAGATATTATAATCAAATATAATAATTACAAATTGTAAGAATAAAAAAAACCTCACAATATTTTGTAAGGTTTTTAACAGTTTTATAAGGAAAAGTTTAGCCTAAAACTTCAGCAACTTTCTTTCCTATTTCAGCAGGAGAATCTACAACGTGGATTCCACATTCTGCCATAATTTTCTTTTTAGCTTGAGCAGTATCATCACTACCACCAACAATAGCACCAGCATGTCCCATTGTACGACCAGCAGGAGCAGTTTCACCAGCAATAAAACCAATTACTGGTTTTTTACTTCCACTTGCTTTATACCATTGCGCAGCATCGGCTTCTAATTGACCTCCAATTTCACCAATCATTACAACGGCTTCAGTTTCAGGATCATTAATTAATAATTCTACAGCTTCTTTAGTTGTTGTTCCGATAATTGGATCACCACCAATACCAATTGCTGTTGTAATACCTAAACCTTGTTTTACAACTTGGTCAGCAGCTTCGTAAGTTAAAGTACCTGATTTTGAAACGATACCAACATTACCTTTTTTAAATACAAAACCTGGCATAATACCAACTTTAGCTTCACCAGGTGTAATAACACCAGGACAGTTAGGACCTACTAAACGACAGTCTTTACCTTTAATATAATCTGAAGCTTTAATCATATCTGCAACAGGAATACCTTCTGTAATTGTAATAATTACTTTAATACCTGCATCTGCAGCTTCCATTATAGCATCAGCAGCAAATGCTGGTGGTACAAAAATGATAGTTGTATCTGCTCCAACTTTTTCTACAGCTTCTAAAACTGTATTAAAAACAGGTCTGTCTAAATGTGTTTGACCACCTTTGCCAGGAGTTACACCTCCAACTACATTAGTACCATATTCAATCATTTGTTCTGCGTGAAATGTTCCTTCACTACCAGTAAAACCTTGAACTATAATCTTAGAATTCTTATTAACTAAAACGCTCATTTGCTATTGTGTATTTAAAGTTTTATAATTTTCGTTGTGCAAAAATAAGAGATTTATAACGCAAAAGCGTTCTCTTTTTTATTTTTATTTGTTTGTAGGAACAGAGAATCTGCCTTATTTCTTAAATCAGAATAAATAAAATATTATTTTACTCTATTAATTTTGACTAAGAACAATAATACCTACAAGTTTTTAATCTTTTTTAATATTTCTGGAATCTTTTTCAAATATGCTAAATCCTTAAATGAAACTCTAGCTTCTTGAGCAGGACTTCCAAAATAAGTCTTTCCTTCTTCTGTTGAATGTCCTAAACCAGATTGGGCATATAACACCGTTCCTTTTTTAATAGTAATTCCGCTTTTAACTCCAACCTGTCCCCAAATCGTTACATTATCTTCAACAACAACACAACCAGCAATTCCTGTCTGTGAAGCTATTAAACACTTTTTACCAATTACAGTATCGTGACCAATTTGAATTTGATTATCTAATTTAGAGCCTTCTCCAATAGTTGTATCTCCTGTAACTCCCCTATCTATAGTACAAAGTGCACCGATATCAACATTATTTTCAATAATAACACGACCACCAGATTTTAACTGATCGTAACCTGCTGGTCTGTTTTTATAATAGAAAGCACTTGCTCCTAAAATAGTACCTGCATGTATTGTTACATTATCTCCGATAATAGCATCATCATAAATACTAACATTAGAATGTATAAGACAATTTTTACCGATAGTTACATTATGACCAATAAAACAATTGGGTTGAATTACAGTTCCTTCCCCAATTATTGCATCAGAAGCAATTGCGCTATTTGATGCTTTAAAAGGTTTGAAATGAGCTGTAATTTTATTAAAATCTCTAAATGGATCATCTGAAATTAAAAGTACTTTTCCTTCAGGACAATCTACATCTTTATTGATTAAAACAATAGTTGCGGCAGATTCTAAAGCCTTATCATAATATTTAGGATGATCTACAAAAACGATATCACCTGGTTCTACCACATGAATCTCGTTTATACCAAGAATTTCAAAATTTTCAGAACCTTTAAATTCACAATCAATTAATGTTGCTATTTCTTTTAAGGTGTGTGGCTTTGGGAATTTCATATTTCAATATTAAGTAAGAAAATATCAGTTTTCAGTAATATATAAGCTCCTAAAAACTGATAACTTTTAACAAACTATGCTTTGATACGTTCTTTGTAAGTACCTTTTTCAGTTTCAACTCTAATTTTATCACCTTCATTAATAAATAAAGGCACATTAACTTCTGCACCAGATTCAACCGTAGCAGGTTTAGTTGCATTAGTTGCTGTATTTCCCTTCACTCCTGGCTCTGTTGCTGTTATTTCTAAAATAACAGAAGCTGGTAAATCTACAGAAAGAGGCATATTATCTTCAGTATTGATTTGAATCGTTACAACTTCACCTTCCTTCATTAAGTCAGTTCTGTCTATTGAAGATTCTAACAATCTAATTTGAGTATAATCTGCTTCATTCATAAAATGATAAAATTCACCATCATTATATAAATACTGAAATTTGTGTGTTTCTACTCGTACTTCTTCAATTTTATGACCCGCTGAAAATGTATTATCTAAAACTTTACCTGTAGTAACACTCTTCATTTTTGTTCTCACAAAAGCTGGTCCTTTACCAGGTTTAACATGAAGAAATTCTACAATTTTATAAATATCGTTGTTGTAATTTATACATAATCCGTTTCTAATATCTGATGTACTTGCCATAAAATGTTTTAATTGTTTGTTGTTTATAAGTTGATTCTAAGGTTATTTCTTAATTTGATTTGAAATAACCTTTCATGATTCCACGATGAGAATTCTTGATAAATTGTAGAATTTCATCGCGTTCTGGAGTTGCCTCCATTTCTGCTTCTATTAAATCTGAAGCTTGTGTATTATTATAATTCTTTTGATATAACATTCTGTAAATATCTTGAATCTCTCTTATCTTTTCTGTACTATAACCTCTTCTTCTCAGTCCTACTGAGTTAATACCTACATAAGATAAAGGTTCACGACCTGCTTTTACAAAAGGGGGAACATCTTTACGAACTAAAGATCCACCAGTTACAAAAGCGTGATTTCCGATAGAACAAAACTGATGTACCGCTGTCATACCTGCTAAAACAACATAGTCACCAACATTAATATGTCCTGCTAATGTACTGTTGTTTGAAAATATGCAATTGTTACCCACAATACAATCGTGAGCAATATGACAATATGCCATAATTAAACAATTATCACCAATAACGGTTTTCATTTTATCTGTAGTACCACGATTAATTGTTACACACTCTCTAATGGTAACATTATCACCGATCTCTACAGTGGTATCTTCATCGTTATACTTTAAATCTTGAGGTACTGCTGAAATTACTGCACCTGGAAAAATATTACAATTCTTCCCTATACGAGCACCTTCCATAATCGTTACATTACTTCCAATCCAAGTTCCTTCTCCAATCTTTACGTTATTATGTATTGTTGTAAAAGGCTCTATAACCACATTCTTCGCAATCTTTGCGCCAGGATGTACGTATGCTAACGGTTGGTTCATTTTTCTAATATTTATTTTAATAAAGCGGTAAAAATGTGTTCGCTTTTTAAACGTTACTGAATCTTTAGTTGAGTTAGGAATCAGCTCGGTTCATTTTTCTAATATTTATTTAACTTTAGATATTTGAGCCATCAATTCAGCTTCAGCACATATTTTACCATTTGTATACGCGTAACCTTGCATATGGCAAATACCGCGACGAATTGGAGTTATTAACGAGCACTTAAATATCAAAGTATCTCCAGGAACTACTTTTTGTTTGAATTTAACTTTATCCATTTTCATGAAAAACGTTAAATAATTTTCAGGATCAGGAACTGTACTTAAAACTAAAATCCCACCTGTTTGCGCCATAGCCTCCACTATTAAAACGCCTGGCATTACTGGTGCACCTGGAAAATGTCCTTTAAAAAACTCCTCGTTCATTGTGACATTTTTCATACCAATAACATGGTTCTCTGACAATTCAAAAACCTTATCAATTAACAAGAAAGGTTGTCTGTGAGGCAACATATCCATTATTTGATTTACGTCCATAACAGGAACAGCATTTAAATCAATTTGTGGTACGTTATTTCTTCTTTCGTTTTTTATCAGCTTAGACATTTTTTTAGCAAACTGAGTGTTTACAAAATGTCCTGGTTTATTAGCAATAACCTTACCTCTAATACGTGTACCAATTAATGCTAAATCTCCTAATACATCTAATAACTTATGACGTGCTGCTTCATTTGGATGATGCAAGGTTAAGTTATCTAAAATCCCATTTGGTTTTACCGAAATATTATCTTTATTAAATGCAATTCTTAACTTTTCCATAGTTTCTGGTGATAATTCCTTATCAACATAAACTATTGCATTATTAAGATCTCCACCTTTAATTAAACCATGCTCTAATAGCATTTCAATCTCATGTAAAAAACTAAATGTTCTTGCATTAGCAATATCAGTTTTAAAATCTGATATAACATTTAATGTTGCATTTTGAGTTCCTAAAACCTTAGTTCCAAAATCTACCATAGTAGTAATTTGATAAGAACTAGAAGGCATTAAAATAATCTCACTACCAGATTCTTCATCGGTATATGACACTACTTCAGTAATTTCATACTCTTCTCTAAAAGCATTTTGCTCAACAATACCTGCTGCTTCTATAGCTTCCACAAAGAATTTAGACGAACCATCCATTATAGGAGGTTCTGAAGCATCTAATTCAATAATTGCATTATCAATATCCATACCGACTAAAGCCGCTAAAACATGCTCGCAAGTCTGAATAACAACACCATTTTTCTCCATACAAGTACCACGTTGTGTGCTTGTAACATAATTGGCGTCTGCTTCAATTTTGGGTATTCCTTCTAAATCTATTCGATGAAATACGAATCCTGAATTTTCTGCTCCAGGCTTAAATACTAATTTTACATTTGCACCAGTATGAAGTCCTACACCAGAAAGTGTAACCTCTTTTTCAATGGTTTTTTGTTTCGTTTCCGTTTTAATTATTGCCATCTACTTTTTTTTCTAATTCGTTAATAGTTTTTGCAAGTTTAGGTAAGTTTTTAAAATAAACATAAGATTTATTCCAATCTGTATATCCAAAAGACGGAGAGCCTTGTAAAACTTCGTTGTTTTTTACATTTCTACCGATACCAGATTGCGCTTGTACTTTTACATTATCTCCAATAACCAAATGACCAGCAACACCTACCTGACCACCAATAAGGCAATGTTCTCCGATTTTAGTAGAACCAGCAACACCAGATTGAGCAGCGATGACTGTGTTTTTACCAATTTCTACGTTATGTGCTATTTGTATTTGATTATCTAACTTTACTCCTGTTCTAATAATTGTAGAGCCCATAGTTGCTCTATCTATTGTTGTACCAGCACCAACATCTACATAATCTTCTAAAATTACATTTCCTGTTTGAGGTATTTTAGTATAACCACCATCTTTTGTGGGTGCAAAACCAAAACCATCAGCTCCGATTATAGCACCAGAATTGATAACACAATTTTGTCCTATGATACAATCTGAATAAATCTTAGCTCCAGGATAAATTGTGGAATTGTCTCCAATAGTTACATTATCACCGATAAATGAATGCGGATAAATTTTTACATTTTCTCCAAGTATCACATTTTCTCCTATATAGGCAAACGCTCCTACATATATACTTTCTGAAACTTTTACGGTTTGAGATATATAACTAGGCTGTTCTATACCTGTCTTAAATGATTTTATACGGTCGTAATATTCTAATAATTTTGTAAAACCTTCGTAAGCATCTTCAACCTTTATAAGTGTTGTAGAAATAGGTTTATCTGGCTCAAAGTCAGCATTTACTATAGTAATTGACGCCTCTGTTTTATAAATATATGGTGTGTATTTTAAATTGGATAAAAAAGTTAGAGATCCTTGTGTTCCTTCTTCAATTTTAGAAAGTTTAAAAACTTCAATATTAGGATCACCAACAACTGTTCCTTCTAAAATACCTGCGATTTGTTCTGCTGTAAATTTCAAAAAATTTATTTTAATTGCTCAGTTAGTTTCCGCAAAAATAGAAAAAAAGGATTACATTTTCTTTTTAGGATAACACATATAATATTTAGTGATCGGTTTACTCAGCGCTTTTAGGTTTAATTGGTCTGATGCTTTGATGATATCTTTAATTTTTCCTGACTTAAATAAAATCTTAATCTTCTGAAATTTATTCTCATAAGCTTGATTAACTAGCTTACCTTTAAATACAAAATATTCAGCTTCAGCTTCAGAAATATTAAATTTTTTAATTAATGAATCTGAATACATTTTTAATTCGGACTCATTAATAGGCTTGTTTTTCAACTTTATTTTTAGTAAATTTCTTTCTAAGATCATTTGACAAAGATTACTTAACACAAAATCATCACTGTTTTGCCAATCTTTCATCGCTGCAACAACATCATAATCATCCAATTTTGAGAAAATAGCTAATGTTTCAACATTGAAACTTTCTGCATTAATTTCAGAATCTAGAAAATAAAATAAAGCTTTACTACAATTTAATTTTATACCTTTTGATACTAATTCCTTAGCTCGTTTTAAAATACGTACTAATAATTGTTCTGCCACTACGCCTGTTTTATGAAGATAGACTTGCCAATACATGAAGCCTCTTGCTACTAGAAATTTCTCGACACTTAAAATCCCTTTTTCCTCAAGTACTAATTGATCATTTACAACATTAAGCATTGTAATTAAACGTTCGCTATTAATGTTACCTTCTGCAACACCTGTGTAAAAACTATCGCGTTTTAGGTAATCTGCCCTATCCATGTCTAATTGACTAGAAATTAGTTCGCACATAAATTGTCTAGGGTACTCTTTCTTAAAAATTGAGATGGCTAAAGTTAAACTTCCGTTAAACTCAATATTGAGTTCTTCCATAAATCGAAGCGATATTTCTTCGTGAGAAACACTATCTACAATACTATGTTCCATAGCGTGAGAAAACGGACCATGACCAATATCATGTAAAAGAATTGCTATTAGCAAACCATTTTCTTCTTCATCAGAAATCACAACTCCCTTAAAACGAAGTACATTAACAGCTTTTTGCATTAAATGCATACAACCTAATGCATGATGAAATCGTGTATGATGTGCACCTGGATAAACCAAATAAGATAATCCCATTTGACTAATACGGCGTAATCTCTGAAAATATTTGTGCTGAATGATATCGAATATTAAAGTATTCGGAATCGTAATAAATCCGTAAATTGGATCGTTAAAGATTTTAAGCTTATTATTTGTAGGCAAAATTTTAAAATTCACTAATTATTAGATAACAAATATACCACAACATGATAAATATTCTTTGGGTTGACGATGAAATAGATTTACTTAAGCCTCATATTATTTTTTTAGAGCAAAAAGGTTACCAAGTTACAAAGTGTCAAAGTGGTACTGAAGCTTTAGAAATTATTAACGATACAAATTTTGATATTGTCTTTTTAGATGAAAACATGCCTGGCCTTACGGGTTTAGAGACTTTAAACGAAATAAAAGAGCGCAGAGCCAATTTGCCAATAGTAATGATTACTAAAAGTGAAGAGGAATATATAATGGAAGAAGCTATTGGTAATAAAATTGCCGATTATTTAATAAAACCTGTAAATCCTAATCAGATTTTACTGAGTTTAAAGAAAAATTTAGACCATTCTCGCTTAATTTCAGAAAAGACGACCTCTAATTACCAGCAAGAATTCAGAAAAATTGCCATGGACTTATCTATGGTAAATTCTTATGAAGAATGGGTAGAACTCTATCAAAAACTTGTTTACTGGGAATTACAATTAGAAAGTATTGAAGATATTGGGATGACAGATATTTTAGAGTCTCAAAAAACAGAAGCCAACATGCAGTTTGGTAAATTTATTGAGAAGAATTATGAAGATTGGTTTCAGCCTAAATCTGACTCACCAGTAATGTCTCATAATTTATTTAAAGAAAAAATTGTTCCAGAGCTAAGTGACAAACAACCAACATTATTAGTTGTGATTGATAATTTACGCTATGACCAATGGAAAGCTTTTGAACCTATAGTTAACAACTATTACAAAAAAGCTTCTGAATTAGCCTTTTATAGTATTTTACCAACAGCCACACAATATGCTCGTAATGCTATTTTCTCTGGGTTAATGCCTGCCGATATGGAAAGTTTATTTCCACAATATTGGAAAAATGACACGGACGAAGGTGGTAAAAACATGCATGAAGGTGATTTTTTAAGAGAACAATTAAAACGCTTAGGATTAAGTCATTTAAAGCATGAATATCACAAAATAACCAACTTAAAAGCTGGAAAAAAATTAGTTGAAAATTTCAGATCTTTAAAAGATAATGATCTTAGTGTAATTGTTTATAATTTTGTAGATATGCTATCGCATTCTAAAACAGAAATGGACGTTGTAAAAGAATTAGCATCTAATGATAAAGCATACCGCTCATTAACCGTAAGCTGGTTTAAGAATTCACCTTTATTAGAGATGATTCAATTATCACAACAACTTGGTTTTAAATTAATTTTAACCACAGACCACGGAACAATTAATGTAAAATCACCAACAAAAGTAATTGGAGACAGAGACACAAGTTTAAATCTACGTTACAAAACCGGAAGAAGTTTAACGTATCAAGACAAGGATGTATTAGCTATTAAAAACCCTAAATCTGTTCATCTACCTTCTTTAACAATGAGTAGTTCGTTTATTTTCGCTAAGGGTGATTTATTTTTAGCATATCCAAATAACTTTAATCATTATGTCAGCTACTACAGAAACACCTATCAACACGGTGGAGTCTCTCTAGAGGAAATGATTATTCCTTTTATTGTATTAGATCCTAAATAAAAATATTGACTAATCTCTAATTCAGGATAAAAGGCTAAAAAAAACTTTTAAACGCATAAATTATCGATGAAATACGTTTCAAACTAGGTTTATCCAAAATAATTCATTAGTATTGTATGAATAAATTGGTAATATAAAAACATTGAAAATTATTGAATTCACATATCATTTAAAAGATATCGATAAAATTGCTGTTAATGTTTTAAGTCACTTAAATACAAAAACAGTATTATTTAATGGAGATATGGGAGCTGGAAAAACAACTTTTATCAATGCGCTTTTAAAAGCAATGAAAAGTGAAGATATTGCTACCAGTCCAACATTTTCTATTGTAAATGAGTATAATTTACCTGGTGATAAAGTTTACCATTTTGATTTTTACAGAATAGAATCTATTGAGGAAGCTTACAACTTTGGAATAGAAGATTATTTAACTAGTGAACATTGGTTATTTATGGAATGGTCAGAACGTATTGAAGAATTAATACCTTCAGTTAACCAAACCATTACAATTAGTGACTTACAAGACAATAAAAGATCACTAAAACTAACATTAAACACGAACATTTAACCTTTAAAAAAGCTATGACAGGTCTAAAATTTTAATTTTTTAAGTAATATTCCTACAAAATCAAACGAGAGTTACGGAAAAACCGTAGTTATAAGTACATGATTTTTTGGTTTTTAACATTTTGTCATTTGTAAAAAATTACGAACACTTTTACATTTGAATAAATTAATTAATTAAATCCCTTAAATTATGAAAACTAAAAAAAATCTCGTACTAGCAATTGCTATCTTTGGAGGAGTGTTATTTACTGTACAAGCTACTAACATTATTGACTTAGATGGACAAACAACAAGCCAAATTGACAAAAGAAAACTTAAAATTCTTCCAAACGGATAGAAATATTAGTAATAAAAGCATTATAAGAGGGAGTTTGATTGCTATTACAATAGCATCAACTCCTTTTCTTTTTTATTTATACGAATATGCTCCAGAAGGTGAAATATGGGAAACATGGTTTTTTACTTACAAAAGTGGATTCTATGAAAATGTTCAAATAGGTCTATGGTCTATTTTAATGAAGCTTGTTCCTTTATTGCTTTTATTTTTATGGTTTTTCACATGTAGACACTGGTGGTATCACGCAATATTAGTACCAATAGCAATGTTTTCTTATCAAATATTTGGAGCTATAAATGCTGAATTAATTAATTTTGATGAATCTCAATTATTATACCTTGTCCCATTAATGGCTTTTATAATTCCATCTATTTATTTAATCAGAGCAAAAATGTTTAACAAAATTAACACAGCCGACAAAACACTTTCAGAGCTCGAAGAAGAATTCATGATAAAACCAAAAGGCCTTTGGAGTAAGATTAAGCAGTATTTTTAAAACATTTCTATTTTTCATACACATATACCATTTGAAGTTATACAATTATATAATGCTATTTACTATCTTGCAATAGTAAACTAAAGCCAACAACTTCTAATGAGTATATCATTAACACCATTTACTAGAGCTCAATTATTACCACAAGAAGAAACCTTAGAAATTCTCAAGAAAAAAGGAGAACTCTTTATCGGTATTCCTAAAGAAGCTCATTTTCAAGAACGACGTGTGTGCTTAACACCAGATGCTGTATCTGCCTTAACAGCTAACGGACATCGTGTTTTATTTGAATCTGGAGCAGGTGATGGCGCTAATTTTAAAGATAAGTCATATAGTGAAGCTGGAGCAGAAGTAACCAATGATACAGAAAAGGTATACTCCTGCCCTATTATATTAAAAGTAGAACCACCTTCTTTAGATGAAATAAAGCTTATAAATCCACAAACACTCTTAATTTCTGCCCTTCAAATAAAAACTCAAAATAAAACCTATTTTGAAGCTTTAGCTAAAAAACGAATTACCGCATTAGCTTTTGAATATATAAAAGATGATGATGGCCAATACCCTGCAGTAAGTTCTCTTAGTGAGATTGCAGGAACTGCCTCTATTTTAATTGCATCCGAATTACTCTCTAATGTAAACGGTGGCAATGGTTTAATGATGGGTAATATTAACGGAGTTCCTCCTTCTGAGGTTGTTATTTTAGGCGCTGGTACTGTTGGTGAATTTGCTGCGCGTTCTGCTATCGGCCTAGGTGCAAACGTTAAGATATTTGATAGCTCAATTACAAAACTTAGACGACTTCAAAATAATTTAGGACGCACCGTTTACACATCTACTATGCAACCTAAAAATCTTTTAAAAGCACTGAAACGCTGTGATGTTGCTATTGGAGCTGTTAGAGGAGCTAACCGTGCACCTGTAATTGTCACAGAAAGTATGGTCTCTAATATGAAATCTGGATCAGTAGTTATTGATGTTAGTATAGATATGGGAGGCTGTTTTGAAACTAGCGAAGTAACTTCTCACGATCGACCTACATTTGATTATAATGGAGTAACTCATTATTGTGTACCAAATATCCCTGCTCGATACTCTAGAACTGCTTCAGTTTCCATTAGTAATATCTTCACACCGTACTTATTAGAGATTGGAGAATACGGAGGTATAGAAAATGCGCTTCGATTTGATCGTGGTTTAAAAAATGGGTTGTATTTTTACCACGGAATTTTAACTAATAAATCTGTTGCAGAATGGTTTGGCTTAGAATATACTGATGCCAATTTATTAATTTTCTAGTCTTGAGATATTACACTAAGCGTAGCCGAAGTGTTATTTCTTTATCTGCACATTATCAATATTATTTAACTAAAAAAACTTCTTGCTTTAGCAGGATAAAATTATTATGAAATTTGTACATCGTTTAGGCTATTATCTTGGTGGCTTTGGTATAGGATTAATACTACTTTTATTTTTTTTGAATGGAAAAGATGCGTCTTGTGATTATGGGCCAAATGCTAGAACTGTAAAAAACATTAGCTCTAAACCTTTTCAATATTCTAATAAAGCTTCCAACTTTATATCAAAACAAACATTAGATTCTACTACCATTTTCAACTTAGTAAAATATGGAAGCGTTGACTTTTCAAAGAGTAAAACAGAAATAGATTCTTGTAAAATATATTTAATAGAAAATAGTTATAAGAAACGTGACTTAGAATTACAAGTTAAGAATTGTGATTCAATTGTTACTATTCTCGATATTATTTATACGAACAACTAATAATAAAATGAAATTAATGGCTTTAAAATTTAGAGATTAATATCTAAATTTTGACCTTTGAAAGATTATACGAAATTTATGAAAATATTAGTTACAGGAGCAGCAGGATTTATTGGTTTTTATACTTCTAAAATATTAGTATCTAAAGGACATCAGGTTGTTGGTTTAGATAACCTAAACGACTATTACGATGTCAATCTTAAATACTCAAGATTAAGTGAATTAGGTATAAACAAAAGCGAAGCAGCAGTTTTTAATACTGTTTGTAAAAGTAAATCTCAAGACTTCTCTTTTGTTAGGATGAATCTTGAAGATCGTGAAGAGCTCCCTAAATTATTCAAAAACGAAAAATTTGATATCGTTTGTAATCTAGCAGCTCAAGCAGGTGTTAGATACAGTATTGAAAATCCTGAAACTTATGTAGATTCTAATCTTATAGGTTTTTTAAACATCCTTGAATGCTGCAGAAATTACAAAATTAAGCATTTGGTTTATGCAAGTAGCTCTAGTGTTTACGGAATGAATAAAAAAATACCGTTTTCTACAGATGACAACGTGGATCACCCAATAAGCTTATACGCAGCAACCAAAAAAAGCAACGAACTTATGGCGCACACTTATAGCCATCTGTTTAAAGTCCCAACAACAGGATTAAGATTCTTTACGGTATATGGACCTTGGGGAAGACCAGATATGGCCATGTTTCTGTTTACTGATGCTATTGTAAATAACAGACCTATAAAAGTTTTTAACCATGGTAAAATGGAACGCGATTTCACTTACATAGATGACATTGTAGAAGGCGTTGTTAGAGTTATTGAAAAATCACCAAAAGAAAGAATAGAAGCTAATCAATTTTATAAATTATATAATATTGGTAATAACAACTCTGTAAAATTATTAGATTTCATAAAAGAAATTGAATTAAACTTAGGTAAGGAAGCTATCAAAAATATGATGGAGATGCAACCTGGAGATGTAGAACGCACTTGGGCAGATGTAGATGAATTAATTAAGGATTACAACTACAGCCCCAATACATCAATAAAAGAAGGCGTAAAATCTTTTATAAATTGGTATAAAGACTATTATAATTAATAGTTAAGCATTAAATAAATTATATTTGTATACCAAAATAACACAATACATAATAAAGATCAATTATATAATAAGATAAGTCAAATTCATAGACTGTTGACTTTAATTAAATCACAATTAAAAGCATGAAAGTAACCAAAATTTGTTGTATCGGAGCCGGTTATGTTGGAGGACCAACAATGGCAGTAATAGCAAAAAAGAATCCAAATATCAAAGTAACTATAGTTGATATAAACGAAGAGCGTATTGCTGCTTGGAATGATAAAGATCTATCAAAATTACCAATATACGAACCGGGTTTAGCTGAGATTGTTGAAGAAACTAGAGGGAAAAACTTATTTTTCACTACAGCTATTGATGAAGCTATTGCCGAATCTGAAATGATTTTTATCTCAGTAAACACTCCTACCAAAACATATGGTAAAGGAAAAGGAATGGCTGCCGATTTAAAGTTTGTAGAATTATGTGCTAGAAATATTGCTGACGTTGCAACTACCGACAAAATTGTTGTAGAAAAATCAACACTACCAGTAAGAACAGCTCAAGCTATTAAAAGTATTTTACACAACACTGGAAGTGATGTGAAATTTGAAATCTTATCTAATCCTGAATTTTTAGCAGAAGGAACAGCAATTGAAGATTTGCTAGATCCAGATCGTGTTTTAATTGGTGGCGAATCTAAAGACGCTATTGAAAGCCTAGCAAATGTCTATGGTAGTTGGGTGCCTCAAGAAAGAATATTAAGAACTAATGTTTGGTCTTCTGAGTTATCTAAATTAACTGCTAATGCCTTTTTAGCACAACGTATTTCTTCTATTAATGCCATTTCAGAATTATGTGAGCATACAGAAGCAAATGTAAACGAAGTTGCTAAAGCTATAGGAATGGATTCTAGAATTGGATCTAAATTTTTAAATGCTTCTATCGGATTTGGTGGTTCTTGTTTTCAAAAAGACATATTAAACCTTGTATACATCGCAAGAAGTTATGGTTTAAATCAAGTAGCTGATTATTGGGAACAGGTTATTATTTTAAATGATCACCAAAAACGTCGTTTTTCTGATAATTTAATTAGCACATTATATAATACTGTATCTGGTAAAAAAATTGCAATGTTAGGTTGGGCCTTTAAAAAAGACACCAATGACACAAGAGAATCAGCAGCAATTTACGTTGCAGATCACTTATTAAATGAACAAGCAAATATTGCTGTTTACGATCCTAAAGTAAATGATAAAAAAGTACAAAACGACTTAAATTATCTAGACACAAGAACTAAGAAAGAAAATGCAGACTTAGTAACATCTTTTGACGATCCTTACGAAACTACAAAAGACGCACATGCTATTGCAATTATGACCGAATGGGATGAGTTTAAGACTTACGATTGGAAAAAAATCTATAGTCAAATGAAAAAACCAGCGTTCATTTTTGACGGTAGAAATATCTTAGATAAAACAGAGATGGAAGCTATTGGATTTGAATATTCTTCAATAGGAAAATAAATCTATCCTTTTAAAAATATAAAAATGCACTAAACACTTAAGTTTAGTGCATTTTTGCTTTAAAATAATTCAATTTAATAGCCTTATTTACAATCAACAAATAAATAGCAAATTAATTATATTGTTTTAATTTTGAAAAAAATCCGATTGTACATCAGATTTATTCTATTATACAAACAATTTCCCTCGTAATAAAATAGTTACTTAACAATTTATATTTATGAAACCTAAAATATGGCTTTCGTCACCACATATGAGTGGTAATGAGTTAACATACATCCAAGAAGCTTTTAACTCTAACTGCTTAGCATCTATAGGGCAAAATATAAATGGATTTGAAAATGACTTAGAATCTTATTTAAATAAAGATAAACATATTGCTGCATTAGCTTCTGGCACTTCCGCTATACATTTAAGCTTAATCCTTCTAGATATTGGTTATGAAGATGAAGTTATTTGTCAAACCAACACATTTTCAGCAACAGCAAACCCCATCGTGTATCAAGGAGCAAAACCAATTTTTGTTGATAGTGAAAAAGACACATGGAACATCTGCCCTATTCAATTAGAAATTGCTATTAAAGACAGAATCTCCAAAGGAAAAAAACCTAAAGCCATTATTGCTGTACATTTATATGGTATGCCTTATAAGGTTGATGAAATTAATAAAATAGCCTCAAAATATAATATTCCTATTGTAGAAGATGGTGCAGAATCATTAGGGAGTCTCTATAAAGGTAAACATTGTGGAACTTTAGGTGATTTATCTATATTATCTTTTAACGGAAATAAAATAATAACAACTTCTGGTGGAGGCGCTTTAATTACAAAAACATTAAAACAAAAAGAGAAAGCTATTTTCTTAGCGACACAAGCTAGAGACAATGCGCCATATTATCTACATTCCGAAATAGGCTACAATTACAGAATGTCTAACATCGCTGCGGGTGTTGGCCGTGGACAAATGACGGTGCTCAACAACCATGTTTCAAAGCGAAGAGCTAATTATGATTTATATGTAGATACTTTTAAAACGAATGAGAAAATTACATTTTTAAAAGAACCTGAAGGCTATTTTTCTAACCGATGGCTAACATGCATATTATTAGATTCAGAAAAAACTAAAGAAAATATAAGACTAGCTTTAGAGAAAGAAAACATCGAATCTAGACCATTATGGAAACCTATGCACCAACAACCTGTTTTTAAAAATAGCCCATCATACCTCAATGGAGTTTCAGATGAATTGTTTGAAAAAGGCTTATGCTTACCTAGCGGGTCTAATCTTAAAGACGACGAATTAAAAAGAATTATCTCAACTATAAATAACTGTTTTTAAGAAACTTAAATAACAACACTAAGACTCATAGATTAACTAGACCTAACTACGATTTACGTCTCTTTTTTTCTGCTTTTAATAAGGTTAATTCTCTACTTGTCTGCCCAGAAACCGAAGTGTTTTCTTCTGCTCTTCTTATTAAATAAGGCATCACATCTTTAACTGGTCCAAACGGAATATACTTAGCAACGTTATAACCTTGTGCTGCCAAATTAAAACTTATATGATCGCTCATTCCGTACAATTGTCCAAACCAAACATTATTATCTTGTTTAGATATGTTATGTTTTTCCATAAGATCCATAGCTAAATAACAACTTGCTTCATTATGTGTTCCTATAAAAACAGAGATTACATTTAAGTTATCTAAAATATAATTTAATGTTTCATTAAAATTATCATCAGTTACTTTTTTACTTTCACAAATAGGAGAATCATAACCTTTCTCTAAAGCGCGTTCACGTTCTTTTTCCATATAAGCACCACGAACTATCTTCACTCCTATTTTAAACCCATTTTCAATCGCGTTTTGATGTAATTTTTTTAAATAATCAAAACGATCCCAACGATAGAGCTGTAAAGTATTATAAACAATTGTGGCATCTTTATTATAACGACGCATCATTTCCTCTACTAAATCATCTGCAGCGTCTTGCATCCAGCTTTCTTCGCCATCAATTAAAACTTCTACATCTTTAGATTTTGCTAATTTACAAACGGTATCAAATCTATTAACTATGCGCTCCCATTCAGCTTCTTCATCTGTAGTTAAAGCAACACCTTCTGTTTTCTTTTGGTATAATGCAAAACGCCCAAAACCAGAAGGCTTAAAAACAACGATTGGCATCGCTTCCCTATCATCACAAAAATTAATAATCTTCAGGATTTTTTCTAAAGCATTATCAAACTGATTTTCTTCATCCTTACCTTCAACAGAGTAATCTAAAACAGAACTAACACCTTCCGTGTATAGTTTATCTATAACGGGCAAGCAGTCATCTTCATTAATTCCACCACAAAAATGATCAAAAACAGTGGCTCGTATAAGTTTTTCTACAGGGAGATGCGCTTTTAATGCAAAATTTGTCGCAATAGTTCCAATCCGAACCAATGGTTCTGAAGAAATCATTTTAAATAAAAAATACGCACGATCTAATTCTGAATCAGATTTTAGAGTAAAGGCCGTAGCTGTGTTCTCAAAGAGTGAACGATCTATCATTAGCTTAAAGAATATGTAATGACAAATATATTTAATATTGTTTTACATTTTTTTCTAAAAAGGAAGTATTTTCACATATTATTACTGATTATAATTTTTAATATGAATTCTATTACTACAAAAGACGCCGTTGTATATTTTAACTCTGATGTTTACACAGAACTTAACGGTTATATAAAAACAACTGAACCTTCAAAAATATTTGTTCTAGTTGATACTAACACGCACGATTATTGTCTACCTAAGTTTTTAGAACGCTTAGAAAATGGAGATATCGCCATTGAGGTTATGGAAATGCCAAACGGTGAAGAACATAAAACCATTGATATCTGTACAGGTGTCTGGGAAGCTTTATCTGAATATAACGCAGACCGCAAAAGCTTATTAATCAATTTAGGTGGCGGTGTTGTTACCGATTTAGGTGGCTTTGTTGCCAGCACTTACATGAGAGGTATTCCATACATTAACATTCCTACATCTTTATTGGCCATGGTTGATGCTTCCGTTGGAGGTAAAACAGGTGTAGATTTAGGTGTTTTAAAAAACCAAGTTGGTGTAATTACTGAAGGTAAAATGGTTGGTATAGACACATCATTCTTAGATACATTACCTCCGAACGAAATGGTTTCTGGATTTGCTGAAATGCTAAAACACGGTTTAATTTATGACGAAAAGTATTGGGATACTTTAACGCATCTTGAAAAACTAGATATTTCTGATTTAGATAGTTTAATCCATCAATCGGTGATTATAAAAAATGATGTTGTTACCTCTGACCCTACAGAACAAGGTTTAAGGAAAATATTGAATTTTGGACATACTTTAGGACATGCTATAGAAAGTTATTTTCTTGAAAATGACGAAAAAACAACACTTCTACACGGAGAAGCTATTGCATTAGGTATGATTTTAGAAACTTACCTCTCTACCAAAGTTTGTGGTTTAAGCAATGAAAGCTTAGAAATTATTAATGAAGGCATTCTAAAAACGTTTTCTAAAGTTGAAATTACTAAAGAAGATCAATTACAAATTGTCGAATTATTAAAATACGACAAGAAAAACAGTCATGGTATTGTAAAATTTGTACTTCTTGAAGCTATAGGGCAACCTAAAATAGACTGTGTAGCTACAAATGAATTAATCTCAGAAGCTTTTGAGTATTATAACAATTAAAGATAACGCTCTTTTATAATTAGGTTGTGATGATTTTCATGACCTAATATAATATAACCTAAAGCTCTAACAGAAATAGGAAAACCTGAAGCCTCACCTATAAAAAGTAAATTATCTCCTGTTAATGAATTAAACAAAGTAATAGTAGCTTGTCTTACTGCTTTATACTCTTCAATTAAGCTTTCCATTGAACGGTTTTTAGCAAAACCATGCTCAACATAACCATCTTGTTCAAAACCTGCTAAAGACGTTTTATCACCTCTCGCTATACGTAGTGCTCTATAAGCCAAAATACGTTCTGTATCTATAATATGTAATAACACATCTTTTACAGTCCATTTACCTTCCGCATAAGCATAATCATATTTCTCTTCCGGAATACTATGATAAAAAGAAGCAACTGACTCTAGATGTTGTTTTAATCCCTCTACCAAACTTTCGTATTTATTAACCTTATCTATATAAGGCTGAAAGTAAGCATTGCATTCTGATGTACTAAGTCTATTCATATACCAATTTTACAAAAAAAAAGCCCAAAGTAAAATAAACTAAGGGCTTTTGTTAAAATATATTCTAATGCTTACAATTCATTAAAAATAGTATGCATTAATCGTTTTTTATCATTTAAACTTTCCTCTAAAGAAATCATTGTTTCTGTTCTATAAACACCATCAATATCATCTAACAAAAAGATAATATCTTTAGCGTGCATGGTATCTTTAGCTCTTATTTTACAAAAAATATTGAATTTCCCTGTTGTAATATGTGCTACCGTTACATATGGTATATCAGAAATACGTTCTAAAACAAATTTAGTCTGTGATGTATTTTGAAGAAAAACACCTACATAAGCTATAAATGAATAATCTAGTTTTTGGTAATTTAAGGTTAATGATGAACCCATAATAATACCTGCTTCTTCCATTTTCTTTACACGTACATGTACAGTACCTGCAGAAATCAATAATTTCTTAGCGATATCTGTAAAAGGAATTCGTGTATTATCAATTAACATATCTAGAATCTGGTGATCAACTTCATCTAATTTAAACTTTGCCATAATCATATAATATTTAAAGTAAATGCAAAATTAAGACATTTAAGTTAACGATTGTGCATTTTAAATGAATTATTTTAAGGTTTTAATAAGATTCTTTCATCATTTACCATTACGAAAACGATTTCGGAACCTATATTTAACTCAGAATTACCTGATGTTGTTACAGCACAGCCCTTTGCATCTATTTCTTTGTGACCAAATTTAGTTTTTAAGTCAGAAATAGCATCAACCACAGGAGTAAAATGTAATTCTCTAGAAATCAACACTTCTTTATACTGAATAGCTATATCTACAAGTTCGTTTGAATCAGAATATTTTACATTTCGTATGATAATATCATTGAAACACTTTCCATTTTCAGGAATTAAGAAGTAAGATTCGTAGTTTTTCTGCTTAATTTCATTAATTATCGCATCTAGACCTTTAAGTATTGCTAAAAACATAAATCTTCTCACCTCTTCCCTATCATAATCATCAGCATAATGACCAGCTTCATATAAAAGTGTTGGTACACCAAAGTTTTGAAAAGTATCTCCAACGCAATTCAAATTAAAACCATCATCATAACGCCCTATGCCATTAGGAATTTCGATCTGTAATAGTTTATTAATTTCAGCTATAATAGCCATAGAAGCTTTCCTATTCGCTGTTAGCGTACGTTCTGGATCTTGTGCAGGTGATAAGAATGATAATGTTGCAACCTTATTTGTTTCACCAGCACTAAATAAAGTACGCTGTCCATGTAAATTAAAACAAAAATCAGGTTTTACATCATTATATATTTGACGTAATATCTTACTTTCTGGTTGTGTTAGATCTTGAGCATCCCTATTTAAGTCTACTAAATTAGCATTTAAGCGTGTAAAACGCTCCGCACCATCTGGGTTTAATATAGGAATTACAACCAAAGTACAACGCTCTAAAATTCGTTTAGCAACATCATGATCCGATTCTAAAAGATTAAAACAATCAAAAAGTGCTTTTGTAGATGTAGATTCGTTTCCGTGCATTTGAGACCATAATAAAACTTTAATTGGTCCTTGTCCATATGTTAAACTATAAATTGGTCGCTCTTCAACAGAATAACCAAGTGTCTTCATAATAGGTTTTGATAATTTATCAATACAGGGTTGTATATGTGAATTCGTTACATAACGACCGTGTAATTCTTTAGTTTTTAACTCTAAGTATATACGGTTTAAAAGTTCTAGATTCATAAGGTTATTTTCTTGGTTACAAATGTAATCATTTACTTATTTACAAATGTAAACAATAAAAACCAGCTTTTAAGTTACAACCGTAAACGTGAATTTTAAAAGTAGTTTACTTATAAATCAACATTTCCTATAATAAATAGCCATAACACTATATAGAATATTATTCGTCTTGTTTTCAGTTGTTTACAAGCCTAAACTAAAGTGATTATTTATGCTTAATATATTTAAAACAGGAATAATTTAGGTCATCTAAACTCTAATGTTTACATTTGTACCGCGGCAAACACAATCTAAATGTTTACAATGATAAACTCAACTGAATTCACTAAACGTTTACAAAAAGTAATCGATTTTTATAACGAATCTGCTTCTGGATTTGCTGAAAAAATCGGAGTACAACGCTCTAGCATTTCACATATATTATCTGGAAGAAACAAACCAAGTTTAGACTTTGTTATGAAGATTCTACACGCCTACCCGGAAGTAGAATTATATTGGTTACTGAATGGAAAAGGAAATTTCCCTAATAATCCTAATACACCAGAATTACCAGGGTTAAAAATTTCAGAACCCACAAAGCCTATTAATCAAGAAATAGTTGAGAAACAACAAACAGTAAAACCTGATTCGGTTTCTGTTCCCAGTTCTGAATCGGATTCAGAGATTGAAAAAATAGTTATCTTTTATAAAAATGGAACTTTTAAGAGTTATAACCCTTAATTATAATTTTGCTATTAGTTATCTTTGCCAAAAGATTCTTATGAAGTTACTCTTATCCATATTAGCACTAACACTATTAACAAGCTGCTACTCGACAGCAGAACGCAATTGTTCGGATTTTAAAACTGGTACTTTTGAATTTACCTACACCATAGACGGTATTGAGCAAACAAGCAGATTTAAAAGAACAGAAGACCTAAATATAGATTACCATGAAGGTGTTGAAGATTCATCTTCCGTAAGATGGATTAATGACTGCGAGTTTATTCTAAAAAAACTACACCCTGTTAGTAATGCGGAAAAAGAAGCGATACACATGAAGATTCTCTCTACAACTAAAGATTCATACACTTTTGAATATAAACGCGCTGTAAAAAGAGCTAATAAACCTTCTCGCGTAGAGAAAGGCACAGCAACAAGAATAAAATAGTTGCAAATAACCGAGTTAAAGATAATAAGGTTTGATAATTTTTTAAAATCAAAAAAGCTGAAATGGAAACCACTTCAGCTTTTTTGATTTATGTAAATGAATAACTTTAAAATAAAGAACCCTGAGCTTGATCTTCTTCATCTTCACTTTTAGATTGAGATTCTGAATCTCCAGAATCTTTTTCGTTTTCCGTATCAACAACCTCTTCCTCTTCAAATTCATAAGGCAACGATTCCAACGGGTTTACTTGATTTATTTTATCTCTAGTTAACTGATTACCTAAGGCAGTAATACCTTTTACTGAAATAAATTCTTCAAGATTAACTTCTAGATTTGGTTTGCGTTCTTTACCACGTTCTTTTGTGAATTCTACATCTACAACTGGACGCCAATCTGTAGAAACAATCTCTAATTGAGAATCTGGATGATCCGAAATAAAGTCTTCTTCTCTACCTTCATGCTCAATAATAAAACGCTTAACATAATAACGCTCTTTCTCTCCGTCGTAATAAATTGCTGAAATTGGTTTTTTAGGAATCCATTTTTCCATAACAATCATTTCATTATCAAAATGCGCTGTTAATTCTGGCGTAATCGTTTTTACTATTCCAGATTGAGTAATAATTAACAATCTGTCTTCCCCTCTAAATTCACCAATTAAATCACCTCTTCCATCCACATTTAAACGACGAACCGTATCATCGAACCAAATTTTACGAGGTTTTAATGTTGAAACTCCTTTTTCTTTTAGCTCAATACGCTTAATCGCATATTTAGTAACCGTATTCCCTTTAGAAACTCTACCTTTTATAAGAACATCTGCAAAGTCTAAATCCCATTTTAATTTCTTAATACTACCAACTTGTCTTAGCATTATAGTTACAACCTCTGCTTCACCATTAGGGTTTGCAGAAAAATACCATAAAGCAGAACCTTTTGTTCCATTAGTTAAATCGTACTCACGATCTCTCGTCATACTTGTAACTGCAAAACGTTTCACGTAAGATGGTCCGGTTTTACCATCGCGATAAATCATGTTATAAATAGTACGCTTATCTTTTTTCTTGAAAATTGCAACATGAATAATATTCTTACCTATAAAAGTTTTAGAATCCACTTTAGTCACCATCATAGTTCCTTGATTTGTGAATACAATAACATCATCGATATCACTACAGTCACAAACATATTCGTCACGTTTTAGTGAGGTCCCAATAAATCCTTCAGCTCTATTCACATAAAGCTTCGTGTTTCTGATCACTACTTTTGTAGCATCTACATCATCAAAGATTCTGATTTCAGTTTTACGCTCTTTACCTTCACCGTAATCTCGTTTCAATCTTTCAAAAAACGCTATAGCATAATCGATTAGATTCGCTAAATGATGTTTTACTTCAGCTATCTGATCTTCTAAAGCATCAATTTTCTGTTGTGCTTTATCGATATCAAATTTAGAAATACGTTTAATTCTTATCTCAGTTAAACGTGTAATATCTTCAACAGTAATAGCACGTTTTAAATGTTTAATATGTGGCTGAAGTCCTTTATCGATAGCTTCAATTACACCATCCCAAGTTTCTTCCTCTTCAATATCGCGGTAAATTCTTTTATCAATAAAAATACGCTCTAAAGACGCAAAGTGCCATTGCTCTTGAAATTCACCTAATTTTATTTCTAATTCACTTTTTAAAAGCTGAACTGTATTATCTGTAGAACGACGTAACATTTCTGTAACACCAACAAAATAAGGCTTGTTATCTTCAATTACACAACCTAATGGCGAAATTGAAGTTTCACAACTTGTAAAAGCGAAAAGTGCATCAATAGTTTTATCTGGTGATAAGCCTGCAGGCAAGTGAATTAAAATTTCAACTTTAGCTGCTGTATTATCTTCAATCTTTTTAATCTTAATTTTTCCTTTATCATTCGCCTTAAGCACAGAGTCTATAAGCGAAGTTGTTGTTGTACCAAAAGGAATCTCCGTAATAACAAGTGTATTTTTGTCTCGTTGAGAAATTTGTGCACGCACTCTCACTTTTCCACCTCGCAAACCATCATTGTAGTTTGTGAAATCTGCAATACCAGCCGTTGGGAAATCCGGTAAAATAGTAAATCGTTTTCCTTTTAAATGCTTTACAGAAGCCTCAATAAGCTCAATAAAATTATGAGGTAATATTTTTGTAGACAAACCAACCGCAATACCTTCACCTCCTTGCGCTAACAATAACGGAAACATTACAGGTAAATTTATAGGTTCTTTACGGCGACCATCATAAGAAGCTTGCCATTCTGTAATTTTAGGATTATAAACCACATCCATTGCAAACTTAGAAAGTCTAGCTTCAATATAACGAGATGCTGCTGCACGGTCTCCTGTTAATATATTCCCCCAGTTTCCTTGAGTATCTATTAAAAGATCTTTCTGACCAATTTGAACCATAGCATCTGCAATACTTGCATCACCATGCGGGTGATATTGCATAGTATGACCAACAATATTCGCTACTTTATTGTAACGACCATCATCTAAATCTTTCATAGAATGCATTATACGACGCTGAACAGGTTTAAAACCATCTTCAATTGCCGGAACTGCACGTTCTAAAATAACATAAGAAGCATAATCTAAAAACCACTCTTTATACATTCCGGTAACCTTGGTAATTGTCTCTTGACTACCGTTATCCTCATTTATAAATTCTTCATGTTCTTCTTCTGCCATCTATCCTAATTTGTGAGATTTATTTTCTTTTATAATCTTTTTTAAAGACTGTCTTACGTATCTAATTTTTTTACGTTTCAAAAGTGTTATATTAAAGCTTTCATTTGAAATACTACCGCTACTACCTGTAGTATAAATAGTTAAATTCTTATACAAATAATAATTACTAATTTTATATCCTGTTAATTTTTCTCTAGGAACTTCAACTTTATTTTCTCGGTAATTAAAATGATCATTAAGAATCAATCCGCTATTTGTAATAATTACATTAGCGCCATCGCTATCATATTCAAAAAAACGCGCTACAAAATGTACAATAATTACAGCGACCAACAAACCTAATAACACATATAATGAACCTCCTTCAACCAAACGAAAAGATCTAAAAACTGTTGCCAACAAAACCGCAATGACTAACAGTATAAAATAGATAGAAATTATGGTGTTTTTTATTTCCCTGTTATCTGTTCTCATTATTTAGTATTCACTTTTGATTTTTAATTTTGCTTTCTAAATTCGAAGCAAGGCAATTCAACAAAAAAATATGTTTAATAGAATTACAAATCTTCTTCAATAACATCTAATTCAACTTTAAGATTGTCAATAATAAATTCTTGACGTGTTGGTGTGTTTTTACCCATATAAAAAGACAGTAAATCTTCAATAGACATATCCTTATCTAACATTACTGGATCTAATCGAATATCCGCACCTATAAAATGCACAAACTCATCTGGCGAAATCTCACCCAAACCTTTAAATCGAGTAATCTCTGGTTTTGGTTTTAATTTTTCCATAGCATCACGTCGTTCTTGTTCAGAATAACAATAGATGGTTTCTTTTTTATTTCGGACTCTAAATAATGGCGTTTGTAAAATATACAAATGACCATCTTTTATAACTTCAGGAAAAAACTGTAAAAAAAATGTAATCAGCAATAAACGAATGTGCATCCCATCGACATCGGCATCTGTTGCAATCACCACATTGTTATAACGCAAATCTTCTAAAGACTCTTCTATATTTAAAGCTGCTTGAAGTAAATTAAATTCTTCATTTTCATAAACAATCTTTTTACTTAATCCATAACAATTTAAAGGCTTTCCTTTTAAACTAAAAACAGCTTGCGTATTTACATCTCGAGATTTTGTAATACTACCCGATGCAGAATCTCCCTCCGTAATGAATAAAGTAGTTTCTAAATTGCGATCGTTTTTAGTATCTCCGAAATGCACACGGCAATCTCGTAATTTCTTATTATGAAGACTCGCTTTCTTTGCTCTATCTTTTGCTAATTTCCGAATTCCAGATAATTCCTTACGCTCACGTTCTGCTTGAAGAATTTTACGTTGTAATTTTTCAGCTGAATCTGGATTTTTGTGTAAATAGTTATCTAAATAACGTTTTACATAGTCGTTAATATATGTTCTTACGGTTGGCAACTCGCCTCCCATATCTGTAGAACCTAATTTAGTTTTTGTCTGACTTTCAAAAACAGGTTCCATTACTTTAATAGCAATTGCTGTAACTACTGATTTTCTAATATCTGAAGCTTCGTAATTTTTACCATAAAATTCTCTAATGGTTTTAACTATAGATTCACGGTAAGCTGCTAAATGTGTACCACCTTGTGTTGTGTTTTGTCCATTTACAAAAGAATGGTACTCTTCACTATATTGTGTTTTACTATGCGTAATTGCAATTTCAATATCTTCACCTCTAAGATGAATAATAGGATACAACATGTCGGTATCCTTTATGTTTTCTGAAAGTAAATCTTTTAGCCCGTTTTCACTATGGAATTTTTCACCATTAAAAACAATGGTTAATCCAGGATTAAGGTATACATAGTATTTAAGCATCTTAACGACATACTCGCTACGATACTTATAATTTTTAAAGATAATTTCATCTGGAATAAAAGATACTTTAGTCCCTTTTCTTCGTGATGTATCATCTAAAAGATCTTGATTTGTAAGATTTCCTTGAGCAAATTCTGCTGAAGCCGATTTATTGTCTCGTGTAGATTCTACTCTAAAATAAGAAGAAAGCGCATTTACAGCCTTGGTACCAACACCATTTAAACCTACTGATTTTTTAAAGGCTTTAGAATCGTACTTACCCCCCGTATTCATTTTAGAAACAACATCAACCACTTTTCCTAAAGGAATACCACGACCATAATCGCGAACAATAACACGTTCTCCTTGAATAGAAATTTCAATGGTTTTACCAGCCCCCATAACAAACTCGTCAATAGAGTTATCTAGAACTTCTTTAAGTAAAATGTAAATACCGTCATCTGGAGAAGACCCATCTCCTAACTTACCGATATACATACCAGGACGCATTCGGATATGTTCTTTCCAATCGAGTGAGCGTATGTTATCTTCAGTATAATTTGTCTGTTCTGACATAGGAATAGGTAAGTGTTAGGTTGAAAGGCTAAATATAAGATTATACCTTAAAAAATGAAACAATCAGCGGCTAAATTAATTAACAATAATGATAGATAATGTTGAGAACCTTGATATTCTTAAAACATAACTTCTAAATAGAAATATTTAGTCTTGTCTTTTCTTTTTTCGCTTCTTTTTTGAAACTAATAAGATTCCTAAAATTACAACTACAGTTCCAATAATCTGTATTGTTGTTAAGCTTTCATTTAAAAAAATGACGGCGAGTATTATGGTAGATATTGGTCCAATACCTGCAACGATGGCGAAATTAGACGAACTTATCAATTTTATGGAAATAGAGACTAAAAATGAAGGAATCACTGTTGCAAAAATAGCAATACACAGTCCTAAAGCATAGACTTGCCATGGGAAACTAAAAATATCAACCTCAGAAAAAATACTAAAATGGACAAACACACAAATACTACACACAATCATAGCATAAGCGGTAAAACGCATCACACCAAATTTCGGAATTAACCAACCACTCCCCATTAAATAAGCCGCATAAGTTACAGCACTTAAAAACACAAAAAGGCCTCCTAAATAAGTCTCGCTTCCTGAAACAGAAACTTCACTCGCAAATGTGATTATAATACCAACATAAGTAATTATAATAGCTAGTTTCTGCTTATTTGTAATTACCGTTTTTAAAAACCATTTATTAAATAGCAATACAATGGTTGGATATATAAAAAGGATAATACGTTCTAAACTAGCTTTTATATAAGTTAAGCCTATAAAATCGAAATAACTCGCTAAATAATAACCAACAAACCCGAAAAAAATCAACCAAAGATAATCTTGTCGCTGTATGTCTTCTTTTTCTTCATTACGGTATAAATAAGCAATAACGATATAAAACGGAAAAGAAAATAACATTCTCAGCTGCAACATACTAAGTGCATCAATGTTATATTGATAAGCTAATTTTATAAGTACTGCTTTTGAAGAAAAAAGCACAATACCAATGACACCAAGTATAATACCAGAAAGAAAATTTTGTCTAACTTTCATGTTCTGAAATTATAATGGTTTCTATTAATCTTACAATCACAAATTCAGGAATTACCATATTCAAACTAAAAAATTTCTTCTGCTTTAATTCTTAAATATTCATTTCTTGTCATTAGCAAATTCTTCATGTATTGTTTTAAAAAAAGAAAGTTTGCTAATCTCCCTAAAACTCCAAAAGGAGATTCAAAAGAAAATCTATCAATCATTAATGTCTTATTCTTTTCAATTTGAAAAATATGTTGGTGCTTAAAGGATTTAAATGCACCAGACACCATTTCGTCTACAAAATAGTTTGGACTTTCAAATTCTGTGATTTTTGAAGTTAATTTTTGTTGGACACCAAAATGAGTGGCTTCCCAAGTTACGGATTCTCCTAACTCTATTAATCCTGAAGTTTTGCCTGCAATAGCTTTTTCACTTGAATGTGCCATAGACGCTTTATGAAAATCAATATTACGTGCTAAATCGAAACAGGTTTTTAAATCTGCTTTAATCATGGTATTAATTTCTAGTGTTGGCATTTAACTATGATTATGAGATTGCCACGTCCTTCGTCCTCGCAATGAAAATAGCTGTATTTCACCTAATCCCATCACATATTTGTCAATGGAATTATCTAAAACTTCTTATTAAATAGTATTAATAAAATAACTCGAATTTTTTTAAAAATCAATGGTTAGGTTAAACAACAGAACCTTTACTTTTAAACTTTTATTTATTTTTCTATTTTAATTAATTGTTTTTCTGTTCCATAATTTCCAAATAATATTATATTATCCTCTTTAGTTGTTACAAAATTATTAAAATGAAATAATACATCTGAATCCTTATTTTGGTAGATGTTTTTATGATTTGTTTTTCCATTTTCATCTATTGAAACAGAATAGATAGCAGAATCATCACTCTTAAACTTTAAAAATTCAACACTTCCATTTTTAGATTCTTTTATTTTCCTAGAAGCATTAAAGAAGAAATAAATTTTGTTGTTTGTATATACAGAAACATATGATGTATATGATGGCAAAACTGCTTTTTGATTTTTATTTATATTTCTAGCCCATATTAATTTGCCTTTATTATCAATTTTAGCTGAAATAATATCATCAAAACAATATATTGGATAATCCTTTCCATATTCAACATAATACTCTTCTCCTGTAATTATAATATCCCCATTGTCTTCCATATAAGCATTAGACAACAAAATATCTTTCAACTCTTTATCTGAACTTTTACCATATTTATCTATTATAAACTGATTTGAGAACTTATTAAAACTACTATTTAAAAGCTCAAATTTTTCAATGTTTATTAAATAACGACAAACTCCACTTGATTTACTCTCTTTATTTTTTCCGTACAAACCTACGTACGATAGTTTATTGTTTTTGGTAACTGAATTTAAAGATTTAATTAAATTATTATCGTTTTTTAAAACTATTGTTTCATAATCTTTATCATTCAGTTTATAGGACTCAAAATGATAATTAATTTTATCATCTTTTTTAGTCGCTCTAGAGTTATTCTCAAAAATCTTACCTAATAAATAAACAGTACCATCTATATCATTTAAGCTAACATTTTGAAAAACGAAAAAATCATCTTTAATGTTTTTCTTAAATAAATACTCCTTTACTTTTTCAAATTTCTTATTAAAGACAACGATTTTATGAGTTGCTACATCATCATTTTTTATATCAAAACTCAAAGCTATAAAATTTTTATTTTCTGAAAAAAACACAGTTCCGAAAGCAGCTGGATCATATGATTTAGGCATAGCATATAAAGCAACACCTAGTTTTTCTTCTTTCCCTACGGAACATAAACTCTTCTTTTTAAAATCCATAGAACTTATTGGGGCAGATAACACACTAAATTCATAACCACTTGCTTTATTCTTTTCATCAAACAAAATAATATTAATTATACCATTATCTATTACTATGTTACTAGAGGCATTATCAATTTTTGATCTTTTAATTAATTTTAAATCAGCACCATAATGCTCTACTAAATATGAATCTGCCGGCTTACTAGCTTTTTTTTGTACTGTTCTTACCAATACGACACCATCATTTCCATCACTCTCTGAAAAAATCACACGTGACCATTTTACTTCGTCCTTAAAAACGGAGCCTGTAATAATGTTTTCATAATTATTTTGTCCGAAAACAATAATATTCACAAACAATAATAAAATAGTAACAATTAACTTTCTCATAATTAGTTTTTGGTATTTAAATAAAAAAGCAAGATAAAAATTTATCTTGCTTTTAGTCTATATTCTATGTTTTTTAATCTATAGGCTATAAATCTATTGCCTCTTTTTACACATTAAATAAGAAATGCATTACATCGCCATCTTTTACAACATAATTCTTTCCTTCTACGCGCATTTTACCTGCTTCTTTTACTTTAGCTTCACTTCCAAATTCTACAAAATCATTGTAAGCAATAACTTCTGCTCTAATAAAACCTTTTTCAAAATCGGTATGAATAACTCCTGCTGCCTGTGGCCCTGTTGCACCAACATTTACCGTCCAAGCTCTTACTTCTTTTACACCAGCTGTAAAATAGGTTTGCTGATTTAATAATTTGTAAGCTGAACGAATTAATTTAGCAGATCCTGGCTCATCTAAACCAATATCAGATAAAAACATTTGGCGTTCTTCGTAATCATCAAGCTCATTAATATCTGCTTCTGTACCAACAGCCAACACTAAAACCTCAGCGTTTTCGTTTTTTACAGCTTCTTTCACTTTATCTACGTAAGCATTTCCTGTCGTTGCAGCGCTTTCGTCAACATTACAAACATACATTACTGGTTTATCTGTAATAAATTGAGAAGGCACAACGTAATCTTCATAATCTTCTTCCGAAAATTCTAAAGCTCTTATAGAAACTCCTGCTTCTAAATTTTCTTTTATTTTAAGAAGAACAGCTTCTTCTTTTTGCGCTTCTTTATTACCTGTTTTGGCAGCACGTTTTACTTTATCTAATTTTTTATCTACAGTATCTAAATCTTTCAACTGTAATTCCATATCAATAGTTTCTTTATCTCTAATAGGATCTACAGAACCATCAACATGAATAATATTATCGTCATTAAAACAACGTAATACATGTAAAATAGCATCGGTTTCTCTAATATTAGCCAAGAACTGATTTCCTAAACCTTCACCTTTACTCGCTCCTTTTACTAAACCTGCAATATCAACAATCTCTACAGTTGCTGGTAAAACACGCTCTGGATTAACTAATTCTTCTAATTTCTCTAATCTAGGATCAGGTACATTTACCACACCAATATTAGGTTCTATTGTACAAAACGGAAAGTTGGCACTCTGCGCTTTAGCATTAGATAAACAGTTAAATAAGGTTGATTTTCCTACGTTTGGTAATCCTACGATTCCTGCTTTCATCGATAATATATTTTTATTCCTTTATTTAACAGGAATCTTATTAGTAAAATTTATAATTTCTATAACGTCTCTACTCCTATTAATAAAAGGAAAGTTGTTACGAAATTTTGCGAGTGCAAATGTAGTTAATTCGTAGAATAGTTTGAATTATATTTTTTGAAATGATTTTTGGGTTCAAAAAAACAGACCACAAGCCTAGAATTTTTATAATCATTTGTAATACTATAAATATGTATAATCCTATAACTAAGGTGCAGGAATATAAATATCAAAAACAGCACCTTCTCCCATCTTGCTTTTAGCACTTATAAAACCTTCATGGTTTTCTATAATACGTTTTACAATAGCCAGACCAATACCGGTACCAGAATAGTCTTCCCTGCTGTGCAAACGCTGAAAAACTTCAAAAATACGTTCGTTGTAGTGCTGCTCAAAACCAATACCATTATCAGAGAAACAGATATGGCAATAAGTACGCTGTGGTTTTAAAGCTGCAATACCAGTAGCCACCCCTTTTAAGGTCTCGCAACTGATTTTAATATGTACGGGGACATCAGCTTTAGCAAACTTAATAGAATTACTGATTAAGTTTAAAATTACCTGCTGAAACTGCACCACAATAATCTTAACATTACAAATGTTCTCTAGCTCAAAGTAAACCTCTTTTCCTTCCAACTCTTCACTTAGCGTTTCTTTAGCATCATCTATAATCGCTTCAAGACTGTAAATATCAAAAGTGCTCACCTGAGCATTAGTTCTAGAATAAGCTATTAAATCTTGTATCAAATTTTGCATCCTAGAAGCGGACACCTGCATTCTAGAAAAATAATTCCTAGCACTATCAGATAACCGATCTAACTCCTTTTCTTTTATGCGAGAGGCAAAAGTCTGAATCTTTCGCAAAGGTTCTTGCAAATCATGACTAGAGATATAGACGAAAGACTGCAACTCTTTATTCATTTTTTCCAAATCTACATTCTTCTGTTGCAACTCGTTAGTACGCTGCTGCACCATATTTTCAAGCTTGGTTGTAGATTCTTTTTGTTCTTGAATGTCGGTACTGGTACCTACCCACATTTTAATAACTCCATCAGCATCCTTTTGAGGGATAGCACGGCTTAACTGCCAACGGTATTCTCCATCATGTTTACGGAAACGATGTTCTAATAAAAAATCCTTGCCCAAGTTAATGGTCTCATTCCACACCTTTATATTTTCGGCTCTATCATCGGGGTGTATCATTTGTAACCAACCATCTTTTTTTATCTGCTCTAAAGTCAATCCTGAAAAATCAAAAACCGATTGATTAAAATAATTAAGATGCCCCTCCGGATCTGAGGTCCAAATAAATTGCGGCATAGAATCTGCCAAAAGCCTAAACTTCTCTTCGCGATCTAATAACTGCTGATGAAAGTTTCGTTCTTCTGTAATATCTCTAACAGTACCAAGCATACGTTCTGGCACATTATCAGCATCATAAAAAACTTTGCCTTTTACATCTTTCCAACGCAGCACTTGATCTTCTCCTATTATCCGAACTTGGTAATGTAATACACCCGAAATAAACGCTTTTTCAAAAGCCTTTTCTCTAAGATCTACATCATCAGGGTGTATAAAAGATATTAACCTTTCTTGTGTTAAGGCATTACCATTAGAAAAGCCTAAAATATCATAACAACGGTCCGATGCTTCCATCGCCTGGGTTCTAAGATTCAAATCCCAAATTCCCAGCTCACTAGCTTCTATAACAAGTTTTAATTTCTCTTCATTTTCTTCTATAAGATGCTTCGCTTTTACTGTGGCTGTAACTTCTGTAGCGACAACCATAATACCCGTAATAACATTATTTTCCTTTAACGGATGGTAAACAAAATTAAAATAGCTAACTTTTGTTTTCCCTTTACGGGTTAACCCAATAGGAAACTCATAACCATAAAAATCATTTCCGGTATCATAAATAGCGGCTATAATAGGAGCTATAGATTCTTCGACTTCTGGCAAACTTTCAAAAAGTGGTTTCCCTACGAATTCTGTTTCTGTTTTATCTACAATTTGCAAATAACTAGCATTGGCCATTTCTATAACATTCTCAGGACCTCTAAAAACAACAATACCTAAAGGAGCTTGCATTACTGAGCTTCTAAAACGCTTTTCACTTTCTTCTACTTTTTGTTTAGCTTCATTCAGTTCTGTAACGTCTGCAGCTGTATTCATTACAGAATGAACTTGACCATCAGCATCAACAATAGGTGTAAAACTATAATTAAAATAACCACGCTTAAGAATGCCATTGGTTAAAATATCTGCATATTCATTTTTAGCATGAAACGGTTCACCAGTTCGCAGTACCTCTTGCACTTGCTCAAAAACAGGCAGGTTATCAACTTCGGGTAATATATTTGTAAATAATTCTCCAACCACATCATTTCCTTTCCCCCAAACGTCCATAATAGATTGATTAGCAAGCGTTATACGCATCTCCTTCCCTGTAAAAACTCCTATCGGAAATGGTGCACTATCAACTAAAGCACGCATATTTTGTTCACTTTCTTCCACCTTTTTTCGGGCTAAAACCTGCGAGGTAACATCATACCCTATGGCCATAACACCATTAATGTTTAATTCAGAATCATAAAGGGCTTCGTAAGAAAAATTGATATATATGGTCTCTAAAATTCCTTTTCTTTTAATTTGAAGAGGATGCTCAGAGGTCGCGTAGCGGCGACCTGTCTCAGATACAGCATCTAACAATTCCTTTATACCTTGAGAGATTAATTCTGGCATGGCATCAAAAATCGAAATATTAAGAACCTCAGCTGCTGTTTTCCCCCATAATTCTAAAGCGTATTTATTCGCAATTTCAACCTTATAATCACTGTCTCTAAATATAGATATAGCAACGGGTGCCTGAAGAATCATAAGGCGTAGATTTCGTTCGCTTTCTTCTATTTTTTTTCGAGAAACAACTCGATCCGTTACATCTTCTAAGGTACCTGTTAACCTGTAAGCTACTTGATGGTCATTAAACCAAGCACGACCTCTGGCATGAACAATGGTTTCTTTTGAGGTGAGGGGGTTGATAATAGCATATTCAATATCATAATTTCCTCCTAAACGGTATTCTAAAACGTCTTTAATAGCACTAGAAACACGTTCCTTATCATTTTTAGCAACGGCATTAAGGGCATCACTGAGTGTTAGTTCTGCTTTATCAGGCAAACCAAACCAGACTTTTAATCTGGAGTTGCAAGTGAATCTGTTAGTCAGCGGGTTATAATCGTAGGTCGCTAGCTTAGAGGCTTCCAATACAAACTCCAATTCATTTTCATGAGCCTTTTGTTCGTCTTCTACCTGCCTTTTATGGGGCGCATCAACAATAGTGATCAGGACACCTCCAACGGCTCCAGAGACTAGCTTAATAGGACTAAAAGCTAAATCAAAATAGCAACTTTCAACGTCTCCATTCTGATTTAAAGGCAGCAAAAAATCTGAAAACCGAGAGGCTTCGCCTTTCATCGCCTTATCTAACAATGTACCAATAAGATCCCAAACTTCCGCCAAAGTGTCTCTTATACTTCGTCCTAAAGCATCAGGGTATTTAGTACGATCTAATAGCTGAAGATAACCCGTATTGTAAATTTGAGTGTATGAGGAGCCCCAGGCAATACACATTCCAAAAGGATGGTCTAACATAGTCCTTACCATAATCTTTAAAGACTCTGGCCAAGTTTCTGGGGCTCCTAAAGACGTAGTAGTCCAATCTTTAGTTCTAATGTGGGCTCCAATAGTACCGCCTCCTTCTAAAAAATTAAATTGTTCAGCTTTAATACTCATGGAATAATTAAGGTTCAATAATAAATTGAGCTCTCGAACGCTCTGGCGTTTCAAGCTCAGTAATCTGAGAAATGGCTTTAGTAATCGCCTTTTTTATATTAGTGAATTCACAGGGCTTTTGTATGTAATAATGAGCGCCTAAATCATAAAGGTGATTAACAACCGTACGATCTAACGAAGTGGAATAAATAACAACAGGAATAGCCTTTAATTTAACGGAAGACTTCATGGCTTCTAAACATTCGCTCCCTGATTTTCGAGGCATATTAATATCTAAAAAAACAAGATTAGGAACAGGGTTGTCCGCTGCCAATAAAAAATCCATAAGAGCTACACCGTCATTTAAAACCGAAAGTGTAAGGGTACTAGATATTTCGCTTACAGCTTCCGCAAAGAAGTCGCAATCGTCAATATCATCATCAGCAAGCAAAAGGTGAAACTTAGTATTTTCCATATTATAGAGTTTTAAGATGGGCATATATCTCCCAATCAAGTGATTTAAAACAATATTCTTACAAGATGCAAATTAATATTAAAAATTTAGGAATTATAAAAGTAACTTTATTTTATTAAAGCATTAATTAACCCTTATAAAATATATTCACAACGCTTTTTTTGTTTTATAAAGCATCAAATTAAGCACATTAAACGTTACAAAACTAGAGCTATAGTATTAAAAATAGTTAATAAATTATTACCATTAATTTTCAAACGAAATCTACAAATAAATTAACAAACTTGTAAGGTTATTTTATAGCCCCCCTTTATTAACTGTTCTTTTCTTAATATAAAAACCTTACAAAACAGATGAATCTGATATTGAGTTATAATTTAAAGTTTACTAAGAACTACTCTGATCAGTTTTTTTCAATAGTTATAACGATAAAAAGTTCACCCTTTAGACCTAAAAATTTAAAAGGAGGCAAATCTATTCAATAATTAATAAGCACAATGGTAAATAGACAAAACAACTTATTATAAAAAAAAACACAACACTCTAAATCACAAACAATTACAATACAAACCAACAAAATTCTCATAATTAAGCGAGTGTTTTTATTATAAACAGCATCTAAATACATAACATAAAACATAGATCCTATGAAAAATACAATGAGAATAAATTCAGCCATTGCTAAGCCTTTAGTATTATTAGCCATTATGGCACTATTTACAGCATGTAATGATGATGATATTGAAAGTAGCGACGGTAGTGATACCGATACTACAACAGGAACAGATACCTCAACCTATGTTTTGGTGGTAGACCAAACAGGGCAAGGTGCAGATATAATTAATCATGATGGTGATGAAATATTTAGTTGGAACTTTGATGCCGCAATAGGCAATGATGCCAGTCTATTAGATGACGGTAGTATGTTAGTGTGTCTAAAAGCCAACGATGCGGCCATTACCTTTGGAGGATATGGTGGTGTATTTCAAAAAATAAATGCCGACCAAACAACAGATTGGGAGGTGTCTTATAGCACCACCACACAAACAGCCCATCATGATGTAGATTACTTATCTAATGGAAATATAATATTCCCGGTATGGGAACAACTTCTGGTAAGTGATGCGTCCGAAATGGGATTTTCAGGAAGTCAAGACATTTATCCTGAAGCCATAATAGAAATGAATCCTGTAACCCAAGAAATCGTTTGGGAGTGGCATGCTACAGATCATTTAATTCAAGATCATAACAGTACTAAACTTAATTATGGTACCGTACAAGACAACCCTAACAAAATAGACATTAACTACAACAGTGGGCAAGCCAATGGAGATATTATGCACGCTAATGGTATTACTGTAGATGAAACAAATAACATTATTTATCTCACAATTAATAACTATAGCGAGATATGGGTTATAGACCACAGCACAACCACAGCTCAAGCAGCAACAAGTACGGGCGGAAACTATAATTTAGGTGGAGATTTAGTGTACCGTTTTGGTAACCCATTAGCTTACGATAACGTAGGAGAAGTAACCATAAACGATGTACATTATCCTAATTTATTAGATACAGGGAACATGTTAGTGTTTTCTAACAATATTTATGATAACCAATCAGCTGTTTTTGAATATCAATTGAATCCTCCGTATCAACTTATTGCGGGTCAAGATAACGAACCAGAATTGGTATGGTCATTCACCGATTCAGAACTATACAGCTCTGGATTAGGAGGCGCAGTAAGAACTCCTAACGGAAATACACTTATTGCTGAAGGTAGAGATGGAACAGTTTGGGAAGTTTCTAATAGCGGTGAAGTTTTATGGAAATATGCCGGGTACGATACTCTTTGGAGAGTTTATGCCATACCTGTAGATGACGATAGACTTTCTTTTTTAGGAGTGAATTAAAAAACAAAGCATTTATAAAAATGACTTTTACTTAATTTTTGTAAAAGTCATTTTTTATTTTGTAAGAACTACACTCCGAGTAAATTATCGCAAATCAGACACAAAAACATCATAATATGACACCCCCTAGAATACCTCTTCTGTAATAATTATAATGTAGATTTCAAAAAAAAAACAACTAATAAGAAAGACGTTTTATAATCCAAAAAAAAATCCCAAACCAAAGGCTCAGGATCTCTATTCTAATATAAAAATTGTTTTCTAAAGCTTACTCACTATCACTTTTACGATCTAAAAGTTTTTGAGACACTTTGTAAGTTGCTCCATATGCCAAACCGGCTTGGCGTTTCTTAAAATCTGATAACGCTTGCGTGTACCATTTTGGATCTGTAGCTTTTTTCTTTGCTTTGTCATGACCAGAAGTTCCAAAAACTTCACCATCTAGGCGTGCTTCAACACTATAGATTCCAAGACCAAAATGTGCTGCACGTTCTAAAACGGTAGCAAAATCTAATTCTGAAAAATAATGTGTTGCTTCAGATTCGTAACCATCATTGATGTTCTCTAAACCTGTAAATATATGTTGTTCTAAAAATTCGTTCTTTTCCATAGTATTCTTAATTCACTTAAATCATAAAAAATCTGTTTTAAACACTAAAACAGATGTACTGAAATAGCTTCAGTAGGCATTGGCAAAGTTAGTTGTTCTTTAGATGATAGTCATATTTAGAATCAAATTATTTCTAAAATAAAAAACAAACTACAAAACATTACGCTTGGGTAACGTTTTTAAAAGTCGGGTGATTCTCTGTAATAGTACCAATCCCTTTTTTATTCACTTTAAAAGTAACATCCTTTGTTGTAGAAAATAATATAACAGTTAAAAAAGTAGTTTTTAAATGCGATTTTAGAATCACTAATGCGTCTTCTAAAGTCATTTCTTCTTCAATATCTTCAGTCTCCCTTGGTCTAAAACTGTATTTAAGTAAAACCTGAAATTCATCATCAGAATATAGAGGTCTAAGAAATATATTTTTCAGCTCAAGTTTACCAATAGTTTTGGCCATCGTTAATTTGGCAAATGTTCCTGCTTCAATACTTTCTTTTACTTTTTCCCAGAAAACAATAAAATCATTTTGGTAAGTCATATGCTTCAAAAATTAATTTTCAAAATTACAGAATTTTCTATGAATCATGTGTAATAAACACTTATTTATTCATGTAAAGACTGCGCCCAATAACATCTTCACCTTTAAATATTAATCTAACAAATTATATGGTTATTTAAAAACGGATTTTATATATTAAGAGATTTCCCCCTTAAATAATCTATACTCGGTCTTTGCCCAATTTATACTTGTCTTTTTATTCTGTAGTTATTAATAATACATTTACACCATCATTACCTCCACAATTTAGAATTGTAGAACTTGCATCTTTTAATAATGTTACTGTTTTAACAACATCATAATCAATTTTATATTTTTTTTTGTCATTTCCCTCAACAAGAATTCCATTCAAAATAACTAATGAAATACTATCATTAGTTTGAATTTTATATCTAGACTTAAATTTTTTTGATTCTATTTCAGATATACTGAATGATTCTGTAGCTGAATTAATTTGAGATATTTTTATAATTTCAGATTTTCTATCTACTGTAACTTTAGAAATATTCTTTGGGGCTAAATAATACTTTTTTAAATCAATTTCTTCATTTTCATTAAGTACTGTCTTGTAGCCCTTCTTTAAATTAAGCTTTCGTGCTTTATCATAGCTTACCGTTTTTATCCCATTACAAGAAAATAAAATTGAAATAAAAATTAAAAATATAATTTTAGACATTGTTTCGGTTTAATAAAAGGATTATTAATATAATTTTGCTTTTTCACTAACCTCCGTTTCACTAGAAATTGGACTATCACCCACTAATGAATCTCTTTCTATAATAAGTTCAGTATTTGGTTTTGCATCACATTTATCAAGTGCTTCACAACCTGTGATATAAACCATATTTTCAACCTGACTAAATTTCATAGTTTTATTTTTAATTACGCTATAATAATCTTGATCAAAAACATTTATCTGAGCAATAGCCGAAAATGTTCCTAAAAAAAAGATTAAAATTAAAAATATCAGATTTTTCACTTTGAATATTGTCATGCGTATGGTATTAATTAAAATTGTTTTATAATATTTACCTGATGCAATTATAATTCTATCCTTACGAAGATATGTTTTTTAAACTTCTTTAGTTTCTAAATCAAAGGGTTCTCTTCATTTTTTTAATGTTTTATACAATATCTATCATAACACAATTAATATATGAATTTTGCTTAATTTAACTTGTGTTGCTAAAATAATAACTAAATCTAAACACCTATTAAAAGCATTTTTTTTATATATGAGAGTAAAAGCAAAACGACTTAAGTTTACACTTAAGCCGTTTTATTTTTACAGAAAATTAGGCATCATTATTCTTTATGCCCAATAACATATTGAACTCCAAATGTTGCCATTAAAGTGTTTTTCATTTGAATACCATTAACTTCCTGAAAGGTAGGAATCTTTACTTCTGCAGCTAATCGTAAATTTTTAAAGCTACCTTTTGGTATTAAAAAATTTGTTCCTAAACCAACATCTATTTGACTTCTTCCAGAGTTAACTGTATTAAATAAGGGCATCATCAATGGATTTAAGTCAGCATCTACTCCATCTATTTTTTGAGTATCATAATAGCTCAAACTTGTTGATAAACTAAAAGATTCAGATAGCTTAATCGCTCCCCAACCTACGACATCAAATCTGTTTCCTAATGTGTAATTTTCAGAATTCTCTCCTATTCTAACTTTATAAATAGATTGAGCTCCCCAAGAAAATTTATCTGACTGTCCTAAATAAGTTAACCCCAAACTCGGATCCCAAGTTCCACTTCCTAATTGCATTGGGTAAGCTAATTGAGCATTATCTGCCATTGGTGTTGCATCACGCTGATCAATATCTCCTGTAGGAATAGAAACTCCAACATTACCATGTAACGACTGTCTATTACGATTCATTATTTTAATAAGGCTAGATACTGTTAAATCTCCTAATCCACCCGATTCTGTTAAGAAATCAACACCCGCTCCTGTTTTTAAATCCATAGAATTGGTAATATAACTCCCCATTACCATTAATGTAATTTGGTCTGAAGGTGCATACATTACACCGAGCATATGCATATCCATACTCATTTTTTGTGGTGCAATCATATAATCTTCATAAATATCTTCATTTGATATATCATTTGAAGACTGAAAATTTCCATCCATCCACATAGGCATATACCTATAAGACAACATAAATTCTCCTTTTTTATGATAATGGTCACCCATAACACTTATAGGTGCGTGACCATCTGGTCTTGCTGAAGTCCATTGATCTTCTTGTGCGACACCCACATTAGAGCATAGCAAAATAATGCCTATAAAAGGCAATACAATTTTATTGTACATTATTTACTTTTTTTGTTAATTGAAATTAAAAATATTTTAAGTTTTCGATCTAATATGAAAACTAAACGAATCTCTAATTAACATTTTGGTGGTGGCGTAGGTGGTGAGATTGTTAAATCTATAATTGAAAATTGATAAAAAGCATTATTTTGTTTAGAAACAGATTTTAGTAGTATAAACTTTGAGAATTCATAGTTACACGATATCATCGGAATTCTTTCTAATTTAGTAGTTAATGCATTTTTACCTTGCCCCTCAGACTCTTGTGTTTCTTTTAATTGTAGACTTAAATAACACTTTCCATTGCAGGTTACTACAGGCTTATTTTTGTTTATGCATAGAACTTCTGAAATATATTCATAATTAAAACAATACTCTAAAAAAGGCAATACAGGCCTTATTTCCGCAAAGCAGAAGACAATTAATATACCGATAGCTATTTTTATTCTCATTCAAAGTTATGCACAACTTTGAAGTAGTCACAAATATTAGAAAAAATTACAAAAAAAGTAATGATTTTATAATGACTTCTATAAACGAGTCTTTCTAAAACATAAAAAATCCCAAGCCAAAGACTCAGGATTCTATATTATTAACGTACATTATGCTTATTGCTTAATGACCGTTAGGATGCATAAAGCGTTGTTTACCTAAGAGTTGCTCTTCAGTTTCCACATGATCTTCATCTGGCACACAACAATCTACAGGACAAACAGCAGCACATTGGGGTTCTTCATGGAAGCCCATACACTCTGTACATTTATCTGGAGCAATGTAGTAAACTTCATCACTTATAGGTTCTTGTGTTTCTTCAGAATCAACTTCTTTACCATTCGGAAGTACTAATTTCCCTTCTAAACTTGTACCGTCTGCATAACGCCAATCGTCTGCTCCTTCGTAAATAGCTGTATTAGGACATTCTGGCTCACAAGCTCCACAATTAATACATTCGTCTGTGATTATAATTGCCATAGTAATTTTTTTAGTATTGTTTGCTTAAATTTGCAATTGCAAAAATAAAGCCAAAACATCGTATAACCAAACTCTTTATGGATTTACAATATAGAATTAACGCATTTGTAAAATTAGGTGAATTTTTAAGTCAATTTCAAGAAAATGAAAGCATAAAAAAGGATACCATTGAAGCCAACGATTTATTTTATGACGGCTTTAAACATCAATTAAAATTAGCTCAAGAACATAATGGATGGTTTACTAAAGCTAACATTTCACTTACCTTAAAAAATTGGTCTAATGCATTGACTAATAAAAACATCAATCATTGGTTAGAGAAATATAACTTTAAGGACGTAAATACACAAACGGTTGCCATAATTATGGCAGGAAATATTCCGTTGGTAGGTTTTCATGATTTTTTATCTGTACTTATTTCTGGTCATAATGTATTGGTTAAACAATCATCTAATGACAAACATATATTACCGTTCTTAGCTAAATATTTAGAGGTTGTAGCACCAGCTTTTAAAGGGAAAATAACCTTTACAGAAGAAAAACTGAACCAATTTGATGCTGTTATTGCTACAGGAAGCGATAATACGGCACGTTATTTTGAATACTATTTTAAGAACAAACCTTCCATTATTAGAAAAAATAGAAATTCAGTAGCCGTTTTAACCGGAAACGAAACTCAAGAAGAGCTCGAAGCATTATCTGACGATATCTTTATATATTATGGACTAGGCTGTAGAAATGTTTCTAAATTATTTGTCCCTAAGGATTATGATTTTGAAAAATTTTTCAATGCCGTTTATAAATGGAATGCTATTATAAACGAATCTAAGTATGCTAACAATTACGACTATAATAAAGCGGTTTATTTAATGAGCGAGTTTAATATGTTAGAAAACGGATTCTTAATGATAAAGGAAGACGAAAGCTACGCCTCACCTATTGCCACAATGTTTTATGAGTATTATGACAGTAATGACGAATTACTTCAAAAATTAAAAACGGATTCAGATAAAATACAATGTGTTGTATCACGTTCTTTTGTAGATACAACCATTCAATTCGGTGAAACTCAAAACCCACAACTTTGGGATTATGCTGATGGAGAAGACACTATTGAATTTTTATTAAAAATATAGAGTAAAAATTATCAATTCTATAACACTAAATAAGCAATTAATTATCACCTTTGTAGCTGTTTAATTAGAAAAACACAACTTTTCATAACTAAATATTAAGATTAATGAAAAAACATAATTTTAGCGCAGGTCCCTGTGTATTACCAAAATCTGTAATGGAACAAGCAGCTTCAGCTGTATTAAACTTTGATGAAGGCTTATCTATTTTAGAAATTTCGCATCGTAGCAAACCATTTGTAGATGTTATGGAAAACGCTAGGTCTTTAGCTTTAGAGTTGTTAGGACTTGAAGGTAAAGGTTACAAAGCATTATTTCTTCAAGGTGGTGCAAGTACTCAATTTTTAATGGTGGCTTTAAATCTTTTAGAAAAAAGAGCTGGTTATTTAAACTCTGGTACTTGGGCAGATAAAGCTATAAAAGAAGCTAAAATCTATGATGATATTTACGAAGTAGGTTCTTCTAAAAGTGCTAATTACAATTATATTCCTAAAGGATACGATATCCCTGAAGATTACGATTATTTCCACTGTACTTCTAACAATACTATTTTTGGAACTCAGATGAAGGATTTCCCTACATCACTAGTTCCTATGGTTTGTGATATGAGTAGTGATATATTTTCTCGTCAGTTAGATTTCTCTAAATTTGATTTGATCTATGCTGGTGCTCAAAAAAATATGGGACCTGCTGGTACAACCCTTGTTGTTATTAAAGAAGACATCTTAGGAAAAGTATCTCGTAAGATTCCTTCTATGATGGATTACAAAACGCATATAAGCAAAGGAAGTATGTTTAATACACCTCCTGTATTCCCTGTATACGTTTCTATGCTAACTTTAGAATGGTTAAAAAACCTAGGTGGTATTAAAGCTATTGAAAAAGAAAATGAGAAAAAATCAAGATTGATGTATTCTGAAATTGATTTAAATCCATTATTCAAAGGTTACGCAGCAAAAGAAGATCGTTCTTTAATGAATGCTACTTTTACTTTAGAGAATGAAAATCTTAAGGAAACTTTTGAATCAATGGTAAGAGAAGCTGGTATTAATGGTATTAATGGACACAGAAGTGTTGGTGGTTATAGAGCTTCTATGTACAACGCATTATCTTTAGATAGCGTAAAAGCACTTGTAGAAGTTATGAGTGAATTAGAAAGTAAAGCTTAATAAAAAAGACTTATATATCCGAATAAGCAATGCCTTATTTGGATATATAAAAAATATAATTTAAAGTTTCAAAATTAGCAATTGAAAACTTTTAATCTTTTAAACTTAAATAATGAAAGTATTAGCAAACGATGGAGTATCTCAAAGTGGAATTAACGCTTTAGAAGCTGCAGGTTACGAAGTAATAACAACAACTGTTGCACAAGAACAATTAGAAAACTACATCAATAAAAATGAAGTTTCTGTTTTATTAGTAAGAAGTGCAACAACAGTAAGAAAAGATTTAATTGACAACTGCCCTAGCCTAAAAATTATTGGTCGTGGTGGTGTTGGTATGGATAATATTGATGTAGATTATGCACGTAGCAAAGGTCTTAAAGTCATTAATACGCCGGCTGCATCTTCACATTCTGTAGCAGAATTAGTATTCGGACATTTTTACGGTTTAGCACGTTATTTACATAACTCTAACAGAGATATGCCATTAGAAGGAGATGCTAACTTTAAAGGTTTAAAGAAATCTTATGCTAAAGGAACCGAATTAAAAGGAAAGACTTTAGGTGTTTTAGGTTTTGGACGTATCGGTCAAGCAACTGCAAAAGTAGCACTTGGTGCAGGAATGAAAGTTATTGCTTTTGATCCATTTTTAGAAAAAGCCAATTTAGAATTAGAATTCTTTGATGGCCAGAAAGTAAACTTTGAAATTAAAACGATTTCTAAAGAAGACGTTTTAAAACAAGCAGACTTTTTAACACTTCACGTACCTGCTCAAAAAGATTACGTAATTGACGAAGCAGAATTTAACCAAATGAAAGATGGTGTTATCATTGCTAACGCTGCTCGTGGTGGTGTTGTTAATGAAATTGCACTTGTTAAAGCAATAGAAAGCGGTAAAGTATCGAGAGCTGCATTAGACGTTTTTGAAAAAGAACCAAAACCAGAAATTCAGTTATTAATGAATTCTGCATTATCGTTAACACCACACACCGGTGCTGCGACTAATGAAGCGCAAGACAGAATTGGTACAGAATTAGCAGAGCAAATTATAGCTATTCTCGGATAGATACACCTGTATTTCTCAGGAGTAACAGTTTTAAATGATTCTTAAAAAAAGAAATATTTCAAAATTGTGACCAAACGAAAAAAAATGAGTCCTACTATATGTGGGACTTTTTTTTGTACCTTCATATACAATATATAACTAACCTTAAATAAAAAATAAAATGGCAGGAATATTAGATTTATTAAACAGTGATTTAGGAAAAAACATTATTAGTGGCGTTTCTGGTTCTACAGGAACCGATCAAGATAAAACAAGTAGCGTATTAACGATGGCTTTACCAGTACTTATGAAAGCTATGGAACGTAATGCTTCTACCCCAGAAGGTGCAGCAGGACTTATGGGAGCTTTAAGCGGAAATAATGGAAGTATCTTAGACAATCTTGGTGGTTTGTTTGATGGTGGTGTAGATGATTCTGTAAAAAATGATGGCGCAAAAATTCTTGGTCATGTATTAGGAAGTAAACAACAAGGTGTTGAACAAGTTATTGGTCAAAAAGCAGGTGTAGATGCTGGTTCTGTAGCAAACATTTTAAAAGTTGCAGCTCCAATTTTAATGGGAGTTTTAGGTAAGCAAGCTAGCCAAAATAACGTAAGTTCTCAATCTGACATTAGTGGTCTTTTAGGTGGATTATTAGGAGGAAGTGATGCTTCTAATGAACAAAACTTTTTAGAAAAAATATTAGATGCTGACGGTGACGGAAGTGTTGTAGATGATGTTGCTGGAATGTTATTAGGTGGCGACAAAAAAGAAGGAGGAATAGGAAGTCTTTTAGGAGGCATGTTCGGAAAATAAAATTACTTACCCTACTTACATATGAGCAGCTTTAACGAGTTGCTCTTTTTTTTATAATAACCTAACTGAAATAATAACTTTACGCAGTGAAACACTAAGTTTACTTATTATCACTTGTACAAAACTAAAATTTACAATTGCTTTGTAGTGTTAAATCAAAGTGAAACCTTATTAACACTACTAATTTTTAATATCTTTATTTCGTTATGAAATAGACATATTTAACATTGAAAATAATAAAATAGCATATGAAAAAGATTATTCCATTTATTATAATCCTAATTTTAATTGCAAGTTGTAAATCTTATAACACAAGTCCTGTAATTAATAACGAAAACCAAAATAGCCTAATAGAAAACGATACAGTATCTATTAGTAGTGACGAAAACGATTATGAAATTATAATCATAGAACCCGGGTTTAATTCTTGGTTACAAAGTACAGCTAGACCTGAAGGTTATCATACTCAAGAATGGCTAGAATCTAGAAATACCGTTTTAGTTCAAGGATGGAATCAAAGAAATCTTCAACCTCAAACCTACGACCCAAATCTTTACGAAGTGCGCATAGATTATGATACTAGAACTGATTATGGCTATGAAGTCAACTATAAATTATACAATTACTTTCTGTATTTTCAATTAAAGTACAAACAAAAACTTTCTTCCTTTACACCTAGAATTTAAGCTATAAATACAGCTTTATTCATTAGTTTTGTTTTAGGAAACTTAAGCTATGGAAAAATTTAAAAAACATTGGGAGATACAACATAATTGGCAGTTGTTATTTCCCTTCTTTGGTCTTATAATCCTAGGTTATTCAGCTTTTAAAATTGCGAACGCTTTTTTAGAAGATTATGGAATTACAATAACCATTATAACTTCTCTTTTTATCTTCTTTGGCTTATTGAAATTAACTTTATTCATTTTTAAAAAATTAGAAAAGAAATGGATTCTCGACTATAAATGGGAAATGATTCGTGTATTTATGGTCTTTGCATTTACAGGTTCATCTTCTTTATTTGTTGGCAGACCTATTATTCGCTTTATCGGAATTACTAAAGAAAACTTAAACATTGCAATTTATTGGTTTTTATACATTATCATTGGGCTTGTTTTCTATCAAATTCTATTAGTAACCTTTGGTTGGCTCTTCGGTCAATTCAAATTTTTCTGGGAATTTGAAAAGAAAATGCTCCGCAGATTCGGGTTAAATCGATTTATAGATTGAATATAAAAACAGTTATTACTTCACTTTTTAAAACATTAGCATTTCTGCTAGTGCTGGCTGTGCTGTTTCCTTCTGCTGTAAAATTATCGCATGCCTTTACACATCATTCACATAAAGTTTGTGACGCTGATGGACAACTTAAAACTCACTTTCACGAATCTGATCTGTCTTGTGATTTTTATAAATTCAAACTTACAAACACACAATTCTTGGTTTTATATAACTATGATATCATAGTTAATACCCAAACTACCAAGATCTTTTTTTCGCATTATATTTCTTTTAATAATTATCAGCAATTAACAAGGTTTGTTAGAGGTCCGCCTCAAGTGAGTTAGAATTTTCGTTTTCTAATACACTAATAAATCTATTTTGATGAAACAAATAATTATAGGTCTAGTTATCGCTATCTCAAGCTTTAGCTACGGTCAAGATTGCACCTATATTTTTTTAGGCGAACTTAAAGATTTTCATGACGGAACACCTATAGAGTCTGCAACTATATACCAAAAAGAAAGTGGTAAATATGCTTTTTCAGACTTAGATGGTAAGTTTAAAATTGAAAACTTATGTGCAGGAACCTTAACATTAACCATATCTCATGCAAATTGCGAAACCAAAACCATAAGTTTTGAAATAAGTGGTGATGCCTTTAAAACCATTTTAATGGAGCACCATATTGAAGAACTTAATGAGGTTTCCGTAACAGCACATGTAGATAAAAAGGAAACAAAAACGGCACAAGAAACCGTACTTAAGGAACATACATTAAAAAAGTATGCTGCATTAAGTATTGGGGATGCATTAAAAGAAGTTGCTGGTGTTTCTTCGATTAATACAGGAAGCTCTATTGTTAAACCTATGATTAATGGTATGCACAGCAGCAGATTAATTATGTTAAACAATAACGTAAGATTACAGGACCAAGATTGGGGAATTGAGCACGCGCCTAACATGGATGTTAATGCTGTATCTCAAATCTCTGTAATTAAAGGCGCTGGAGCACTTGCTTATGGAGGTGATGCTATTGGAGGTGTGGTTGTTGCAAACCCAGAGCGTGTGTTTTTAAAAGATACATTGTTTGGGAAAACAACACTGAGCGGACAAACTAACGGTAGAGGTTATGCTTTTAACACCAAGTTAAATAAGTATACAAAAAAAGGTTGGTTTGCTTCTGTGCAAGGATCTCTTAAACAAAATGGTGATTTTGAAGCTCCAGATTATGTATTAACCAACACAGGTTCTAATTCTAAAGGATTTACTTTTCGCGCAGGAAAACAAACCTTTGAATCTGGTTTTGAAGTCTTTTATAGCTACCTAAACAATGAAATAGGGATTCTGAAAGCTTCACATATTGGAAATATTGAAGATTTAGTTTCTGCCATCAATAGCTCAGAACCTTTAGTGATAGAAGACTTTAGTTACGACATAAATGCACCTAAACAAGATGTAACACATCAGGTTGCAAAAGCAATGTATTACAAACGTTTTAATAATTTTGGTAAAGTAAATTTACAATACGACTATCAAAACAACCAACGTTATGAATATGATATCCGTGTTGGAGATGACAGAGATACACCCGCTTTAGACCTAAAACTTCAAACCCATACCATTTCATCAGATATTATATTAGATGCCCTTAAAGGTTACAAGCTAAAGTTTGGAATAATGGGAAGATATCAAGATAACTTTGCAAATCCAGATACAGGCATAAGACGCTTAATTCCGGATTATGACAAGTATGATTTTGGAATCTATACGACAGCTGAGCATAATTTAAACTCTAAAATGACTTTAGATTTTGGATTGCGTTATGACTACAATCGCATCGATGCTAAAAAATACTATATCACATCACGTTGGGAAGAACGTGGTTATGATGAAGATTTTTCAAATATCATCCTTGAAGATTTAGGAACTCAGCTTTTGGTAAACCCGGTGTTTGATTATCATAATTTTTCTGCTTCAGCAGGGTTTAATTATCAACTAAATCCGCATAATAGTTTTATAGGAAACTATAGCTTATCTAGCAGACCACCAAATCCTTCAGAATTGTTTAGTGATGGCTTACACCACTCTGCTGCTAGAATTGAATTGGGTGATTTAAATTTAACAAAAGAAACTTCTAATAGAGTTTCGGCAAGTTATAATCATAATTCAAATCAACTTAACTTAACAGTAGAAGCGTTTTATAATCACATTAATGATTATATGTATATAGAACCAACAGGCATTGAGCAAACCATTAGAGGTGCTTTTCCTGTTTGGGAATATTTACAAACTGATGCCGAGTTATACGGTATCGATTTAAGTGCAAACTATAATTTTAATGCGCATTTTAATTTTTCAAATAAATCTTCTTATACTGTAGGAAATGATATTGAAAATGATAGACCGCTTATAAATATACCTGCATTTAATACCCGAAACAGTATCACTTACACTAACGATTGGAAACAGTTTTCAGCGTCTCTGACGAGTGAATGGACTTTTGAACAAACAAAATACCCAGATAATAACTTTGAAACTTACATCGCTTCTACAAACGAAACTGTTTTAGTCGATGTAAGCACACCTCCAAGTGCTTATCAATTGTTAAACTTTTATTCTGAAGTCACTTTAAAAACTTCAAATAAAACCAATCTTAATATTGCTCTTAGCGTGAATAATTTATTAGACACCAACTATAGAGCTTACTTAAACCGCCTTCGTTATTTTGCTGATGACATGGGAAGAAATGTAATGTTACAATTACAATTTAACTATTAACAAAAATTAAAAACATGAAAACAATTAAATTTTTATTTATTACCGTATTAAGTTTATCTGCATTAGTATCTTGTTCATCTGATGATGACACTCCTGAAGCTGTAAATGAAGAAGAAATCATTACAACAGTGCGTTTAGAACTAACAGCAGCGAGTGGTGATATGGTAGTGCTTCAAAGTCAAGATTTAGACGGTGAAGGACCAGATGCACCTGTTTATACCATTAATGGAACTATTTTAGCCGATACAGAATATACAGGAGATATTCAGTTTTTAAATGAACTTGAAAGTCCTGCTGAAGATATAACTGAAGAAGTATTAGAAGAAGGCGTTGACCACCAAGTATTTTACACATTTACAACCAACAACGCTGATAGTAGTGTAACTTATACTGATATGGATGATAATGGTAATCCTATTGGATTATCAACAACATTTAATTCTGGTGCTGCTTCAACAGGTAATACAGTAGTTGTTACCTTAAGACATGAACCAACAAAAAGTGCTGATGGTGTTAGCACTGGAGACATTACAAATGCAGGAGGCGCAACAGATGCCAACGTAACGTTTACATACGATGTCAACTAAAACATAGTTTAAACTAAAAAAAGCACTCCAATGGAGTGCTTTTTTTATGCTTTAATTTCTGGTGTTTCTTTTTTAATAACGTAAGTATACAACCACATCAATGTAAATGTTGGTATCACATCAAACCCCGGTAAAGCTTCTTCTACAACAGAAATGACTCCTGCGACTTTCCCTGCTTTTCCTTTATACAGTTTAGTCATTAACCAACCTGAAATTGGAGCCCAAACAATATCAGAAAACTCACCGATTCCTGGAATTATAAATGAGACTAAGCCTAAAGCATCAAAGAGTAGACTTAATCCTAATTTTTTGTATTTATTCATATAATGTATTAATTACTATAGATAAAGCAATAACTATTCCAAATAAAATGCTGCTGTCACTTTCGCACTAACAACGTGTAATTTACAAAATCAATAGAATTATATAAAATAAATCTTTTCAGTAAAAAGAACAAATTTAGAGCATAGTATTGTAGATTATTCTATTAAGTATTACTTTCACATGATATGAGTAAAACTGTGATTTCTGCAAAGCAAATTAAGAAAGCCTATAAAGATCTTCATGTCTTAAAGGGTGTTGATTTAACCATTTTAGAAGGTGAAGTTATTTCTATTGTTGGTGCTTCTGGTGCTGGTAAAACTACGCTGCTTCAAATTTTAGGAACCTTAGATAAACCCGATTATAAATCGGACACCGAACTAATTATAAACGGACAATCTATAAAAACCCTAAACGACAAAGCTTTAGCTAAATTTAGAAATAAAAACATTGGTTTTATATTTCAATTTCATCAGTTACTACCAGAATTTACAGCATTAGAGAATGTTTGTATACCTGCGTTTATAAATAACACCCCTAAGGCAGAGGCCGAAAAACGTGCTAAAGAATTATTAGATTATTTAGGCTTAAGCGAACGTATACACCACAAACCAAACAGTATGTCTGGTGGTGAACAACAACGTGTTGCTGTAGCTAGAGCTTTAATAAATAATCCGAATATTATTTTTGCAGATGAACCTTCAGGGAATTTAGATAGTGAATCTGCCGAGCAATTACACAACTTATTCTTTAAGTTAAGAGATGAATTTAATCAGACTTTTGTTCTTGTCACTCATAATCAAGAATTGGCTGAAATGGCAGACCGAAAATTAACGATGGTAGACGGAAAGATTGTTAATCAATAATTTCTATTTCTTCAACATCTTTAAAGTAAAACCGCTTAAAACCAAAATAACAACCCCTATAATTCCCCAAAGCCAATATTTATTGTCTAATAATGGTTCTACCGTAGCTTGCTCTTGTTTCTCTATAATTTGCTCCTCTCCTATTTTTAAAGCTTCTAATCCCTCTGGTACTTTTGTTTCAAATTTCGCAATATCATAACTAGGATGTCTTACTGAAGTATTACCATACACCAACATATAATCTGCAGGTTCTGTAAATCTTGTAATTAACTGATACTCGTACCCTTTCAAAGTCATTTCACCAAAAGACAAAGGCTGGTTATCACCGTTATATATAGATAATCTAATATGCTTAGCTATGGTGTTATCAAAATTAAACGAATTAGCTTCTAAAGAGTTTAATGTACCATTAGTAATGGTTTTGTAATAGTATTTCCAACCTTTTTCTGTTTTAAGGCTGTCATTTCTATATTCAATTTTAATAGGTCTGTAATAATCAAAAGTATTGTTAACATTAATATTAAGGTTACTTAAAGATACCAATTGCTCTAATTCTAATTCAATTTCAGTTGTTTTGCTAGGTTTTACAACTTCATTTTTAATAGATTTTATCTGATGATTAATATAACTTCCACCAGATATTTCATGTTTAAAAAGTTGCGCTGATTCAAATTTTGGTTGATCCTTACCTTTTACAATTAATCTATAAAAACGATATTTAGCATCAGGAAATACCAGTTTTGTAAATTTATAGTCCGTCGTTTCATTTTTAATAGATAGAATTCTATAATCTTCTAAAATGGTAAACCATTCGTTCTGGTTTTGACTGCCTTGTAATTCAACTTTCCAATCAAAATTTTGATTATTAAAATTAAGATCAATCTGATTAATAGTATTTGTAGAATTCAACTGAAATGTAAAATAATACCCGTTAGCTCCTTTTGTTTTATTAATAAGATGAAACGGAATTGTTTTCTTTATTACTTTTTCAGAACGAATTTTCAATAAATACGGAGCTTCAATAGTATCATTATTCACTGTAGTTCCATAAATTCTAATATCAGATAAATCTGAATTTACCTTAGAAAAAACAGCATCTGGCAAAGTAATTTTATGCCATTCGTCACCTACATTCTCTATGGCTCTTTTATAATTGTACGTTTTCATTTGTGCAGAACAGAAGACTGTACACCCTATAAGGAAACCTATAAATAGTCTAGTTTTTAACGTCATCAGTAATATGATTTTTGTATTTATTGTATAAAAATGAAATGATTAAAAGTAACACTCCAAGTGATACAAATACTATAGTTTTAGAAATGGTATTGAGGTGAGAAATGTCGTAGAAAAACAACTTTACCAATGTAATACCAAAAAATGCAATACCACCAATACGTAAATATGCTTTGTTTTTCCAAATTCCGAAAGCTATTAATAAGAACGAATAAACACCCCATAGGATACTTAATCCTAATTTGTAAGACTGTGTAGAATCAGACATATCCATCCAATGGATAAGCTCGCTACTTAAAACCCATATTATAGATACGTGCAATAAAATATCATAAGCAATTTTAAATCCTTTGTTTACCTCTGCTTGTTTAATAAAACGATAACACGTATATAAAGCAAAAGCTAAAAAGGCAAAACAGACATATCTAATCCATAAATAGAACTCACCCTGAGCAAAATATTCTGAAGGATTTAAATAACTTTCTCTTAACTCACTTAACGTCAATAAACCTTGAGTTAAAAACGTAAAAACACTTACTACAATTAAGCCTAAGGCTATTTTATCTAAGGGTTTACTTTTTATAATCTTAAAATTAATTAGCGCTAACAAAGACATAAAGAGTAGCGAATAATTTAAAACCCAAATGATTTTAAAATCATTTAAATCATAATTATTAATAACGTTATTATAAGTCGTTTCGTCAGGAATACTTAGTTGAGAAGTATAATATAATTGATCCCAATAGGTTTCTATTTCTAATCTAAAGGCATAATAAGCACTAAATAATAAGATCGCAGGAATTCCATAACTAAATACACGATTCCAAATAGAATCTGGCTTTAAAGCAGAAACATAGGCTTCTTTTTTAGAGAACCAAACAATGGCACCAAATGCAGCGATAAACAACAATGAGGTTAAAAAGTAAACATTAAAAATAAGTGGTAATATATTTTCTTCATCAATACCGTAATAAACACTATAGCCATAAGACCAATCTTCTAGTAAGCTTATAAAAGCTAAGACCATTAAAGGATACGATAGTTTTTCATAAACCTTAATTGCTTTTGTACGTCCTAAACCAAATAATAATGCCGCTTCTGTTACCCAAAGTAAGGTTACCCAATTTCCGTTAAGTTGCACAGGAATAGTAATTGTAATAAATACCAATACCATTGCAGATGCTAAATAGAATAAGTTTTTATCTCCTAATTTTTTCTTATAAAATATAACGCTAACAATAAAATGAATCACCGCATTACCTAGCGTAAACAAGCCTAACAACTGAGAACCCGTCTCATTATCTTCTAAAATAGCAATACCAAAGCCATAAAACAGAAATGAATTAAGCAATAACAAAACAACATCACTTGTTTTAAACACTTCTTTTCTTAGCATTTTATAAGCTAAAAATGTGACATAAAATATTAAGAAAAATAGACTTAGAAAACCTAATGCTAAATAAAAGTGATCTACTTCATCATATTCAAAGAAATACCAAGATCCATAAATTAGCCATGTAAATATAAAGGCTGAATAGTATAATGGTTTCCAATATTTTTTGAACGAAAGGATTAAAATACCAATATTAATGATAGCCATATAACCAAAAAGCACTTCTACTTGCCCAGAACCACTGCTTAGTAAAAAAGGCACTGCGTATGCACCAACTAAACCAATATGCGCTATAACCTGCCTGTTATAGTTAATAGCTGCAACCACTGTAAATGTGGTAAAAACAACCATAAGCACAAAGGCTGGTACTTGCGGTATTAAGCCATAAAAATCATACGCAAAATACGTGAGGACATACAATATAACAATAGCCCCACTAACAAGCACAGCACTATAGGATTCGTACTTTTCTTTTAACTTTATACCAAATCCTAACAAACCTATGGCCATTAAATAACCGATGACGATTCGGGTGGTAGGACTTATTAAATTATTTTCAATAGAATATTTTGCCCCAATCACAACACCAATAATGGTAATAAGGATTCCTATTTTATTTAGAAGGTTTTCACCTATAAATTTCTCTAAGCTCGATTTAGATTTAGGTTTGTTATCTATAATAACCTTATCTTCTTTTTTCTCTATAATTTCATTTTTAGATATAGGTTCTGTATCTAAAACAGGTGCTATTTCTTCACGTATAAGTGATGCTATTTCTGCTTGAGGTACAATTTTAACATCATTTTCATCTATAGGTAAAGGCTCAGCTAACGGTGCTTCTTGTATCGTTTTTGGAGCTTCTGTAATTACTCCAGATTGTAATCGGTACAATTCTTCTTTTAAACTGTTAATTTCAGAAGAAAACTCAGCTTGCTTTTTAAAAAGAAGCTCTAATTTTTCAATAAGTTTATCTATAAGTTCTTGACTATGTGCCATATATTACTGATTTGATTGTCTTTTAATATTGAAAAGACTAAGCTAAAATAGCTTATATATTTAGAAACATCTATTTTATGAATTGAAGTTGTAAAATATACGACCTTAATCAAGGATAAATCGCGGTTGTAATTTAATTTTTAAGTGAACTACATTCCATATTTTAATTACGTGTTTTCATATAAAAAATAATAACAATGATAAATGTCAGTATTAGCCTTAATATATTTTTTTAGTAAAAAAGAATCCTAACACTTATTAACAGATTAATCATATAACTGTTTAAATAAAACCCTTTAGAATACTTATTTACCCTCTTAAATTGCTAAATTTGTAAAGCAATTAATACATATATATAGACATGGATTACAGAATAGAAAAAGACACTATGGGTGAGGTTAAAGTACCTGCCGACAAACTTTGGGGAGCGCAAACAGAGCGTTCTCGTAATAACTTTAAAATTGGAGCAACAGCATCAATGCCTTTAGAGATTGTTTATGGTTTTGCATACTTAAAAAAAGCTGCTGCTTACGCTAATTGTGATTTAGAAGTCTTATCTAAAGAAAAGCGTGATTTAATAGCGCAAGCTTGTGATGAAATATTAGAAAAAAAATACGACGATCAGTTTCCTTTAGTGATTTGGCAAACGGGTTCTGGTACGCAGAGTAATATGAATGTGAATGAAGTTGTAGCCAACAGAGCACATCAAATTGCAGGTAAAATTATTGGAGAAGGAGAAAAAACAATCCAACCAAATGATGATGTTAATAAGTCTCAATCATCTAACGATACCTTCCCTACAGGAATGCATATTGCAGCCTACAAAAAAGTTGCAGAAACAACAATTCCTGGTGTTATTAAATTACGTAATGCATTACATAAAAAATCATTAGAATTTAAAGATGTTGTAAAAATTGGTCGTACACACTTAATGGATGCTACACCTTTAACTTTAGGACAAGAGTTTTCTGGTTATGTATCTCAATTAGATCATGGCTTAAAAGCTTTACAAAATACGTTAGCGCACTTAAGCGAATTAGCTTTAGGAGGAACTGCTGTTGGTACAGGAATGAACACACCTAAAGGTTACGATGTGTTAGTTGCTAAATACATTGCAGAATTTACTGAATTACCTTTTATAACTGCAGAAAATAAATTTGAAGCTTTAGCGGCACACGATGCTATTGTTGAAACTCACGGTGCTTTAAAACAATTAGCGGTGTCTTTAAATAAGATTGCTAATGATGTTAGAATGATGGCTTCTGGTCCTCGTTCTGGAATTGGTGAAATTATCATCCCTGCTAATGAACCAGGAAGTTCTATTATGCCAGGAAAAGTTAACCCTACACAATGTGAAGCTTTAACTATGGTTTGTGCACAAGTCATGGGTAACGATGTAGCTATTTCTGTTGGTGGTACACAAGGACATTACGAACTTAACGTTTTTAAACCTATGATGGCTGCTAACTTTTTACACTCTGCGCAATTAATCGGAGATGCTTGTGTAAGTTTCGAAGAACATTGTGTTGTCGGAATCGAACCAAATCATCAAGTTATTGAAGAGCTATTAAACAACTCACTAATGTTAGTAACGGCTTTAAATACTAAAATTGGTTATTATAAAGCTGCCGAAATAGCAAATACAGCTCATAAAAATGGTACAACTTTAAAAGAAGAAGCTATAAACTTAGGTTATGTTTCTGCTGAAGATTATGACGCTTGGGTAAAACCAGAAAATATGGTAGGTAATTTAAAATAATTATCAAACACATTGAATTTAATAGTTGTTTTTCCTTCTAATTAAATTCTATTTAGAAATTAAATAATAAATTGGCATCAGAATTTTAAAAGAATAAGAAGTCAATTTTATAAAATATAAAAACGCTAGGAAATCATTACTAGCGTTTTTTTAGTGAAAAACAACATATTTATATTAACACCAATTAGCATGTCTATACTAATAAAAAACATTAAACAACTCGTTCAGGTTCATACACACAATAAAACGATTAGAAAAGGTAGTGATATGAACATACTTCCTATTTTAGAAAATGCTTATCTCTACATTGTTGACGATACCATTATAGAATATGGCGTAATGGAAGATTGCGAAGGCATCCATGCCGAAACAATTATTGATGCCACCGGTAAAATTGTTTTACCCTCTTGGTGCGACTCACACACCCATATTGTTTATGCCGGTGATAGAACTTCAGAATTTGTTGACCGAATTAATGGTTTATCTTACGCCGATATTTCTAAAAAAGGGGGCGGTATTTTAAACTCCGCAAAAGTACTTCAAGAAACTTCTGAAGAAGCCCTATTTAATCAGTCCTTAAAACGATTGAATGAATTAATAGCCATGGGAACTGGTGCTGTAGAAATAAAAACAGGTTATGGATTAACGGTTGAAGCAGAATTAAAAATGCTTAGAGTAATAAAGCGCCTTAAGCAAGAAAGTTTAGCAACCATTATCCCTACGCTATTAGCTGCACATGCCATTCCGGAAGACTATAAGTCTAAAAAGCAAGATTATATTAAGCTAATAATTGAAGAACTGATCCCTAAAGCAGCTGCATTAAATATCACTCATTTTGTAGATGTTTTTTGTGAAGATGGTTATTTTAATATTAAAGATACAGAAGCCATTTTAGAGGTCGGTAAAAAATATAATTTACAGCCAAAAATTCACGTTAATCAATTTAATATTCTTGGCGGAATAGAGCTTGGTGTAAAACACAATGCACTCTCTGTTGATCATTTAGAAGAAATTAATGATGAAGATATTGAAGCTTTAAAAGACAGTAATACAATGCCTGTTGCTTTACCTGGCTGCTCATATTTTATAGATATCCCGTATACGCAAGCCAGAAAAATTATAGACGCAGGTTTACCCCTAGCTATTGCTTCAGACTATAACCCAGGAACAGCTCCTAGTGGAAACATGAATTTTATAGTAAGTGCTGCTTGTGTAAAATTAAAAATGACACCAGAAGAAGCTATAAACGCAGCTACAATTAATGGTGCATACGCTATGGGAATAAGTAGTATGTATGGTAGTATTACAAGAGGTAAAAAAGCAAATATAATTATTACCAAACCTATGGATCACTACAGTGAGATTCCGTATGCATTTGCTCACAACCCAATAGAGCAAGTGATTATTAATGGTCAATTATTAAAATAAAAAAAATCCAGAAGTTAAAACTTCTGGACTTTTTTTATCACTATAAATGCTATCTATTATTTCAATTCAAATTCTGAAGTAGAAATCATTCCTTTATCACTAAATACATTTACAATATAACGCCCTTCTGCAAATTTAGAATCTTCTAATTCACTGATATACTCACAAATATTTAAGTTTCTGTTTTCGTAATTAAATCTACTAATTAAACTATAGTTTAAAACTTGATCTTCAAACTGTATTTGTTCATTAGAACCTAATACATTGTTGTTAGGATCAATAATCTGTAAGTACAATTCTTTATCTCCTGCTTCAGCAAGCATATTTTTAGCAACTGTAAAACAAAGTTTAATTTTATCACTACGTCTTGCGCGTTCTGTAGGTATTTGTTTTCCATTATTTCTTTCAATAACACCCATACCAATTAAACCAACAGTTTGTAAGGCAGCAGCATCTTTAACAACAGTTGTTAATTGTGTGTTTTGTACTAAAAGAGAATCTGTAAACATAGTACGCTCTGCTAATTGTACCTGAGTACTATCTAAAGAAGATGCTAAATATTGGTTTTCGCCTTTTAAACGATCATTTTCAGTTAACAAAATATCCATTTCTTCCTGTAATGCCATAAATTTCTTTTTGTAACTCCATAGACTACCAACACTATTTTGAGATACTTTTAAAGAATCCATTAAACCTTGTATACGCTCCTTAGCAGCTATTAAATCTTGGTTTTTAATGTCACTTTCAGCAATAGCTTCTTCGTAATCTTTAGCCATATTACTAAGCTCATCCATCACTTGCTTCTTCTCGCTCATCAATACCTTTTCATTCTCTTGCTTTTCGCTGTAAAGTGTAGAGGTATAAAAAGCAGTGACTAAAAATAATACTAATAGTATGCCTAAGCCTACTTTCAATCCTGTGTTTGATTTTTGGGAACCTTCCATAATTTGTTTAATTTTTAAGTATTGTTAATTCTTGTTTTTTAATTTCTAAATTAAGTGTTAAAGTAATTAAATTAAATGTACTTTTAATATAAATTTTAACTTTTTGACCAAATGCAGCATCTTACCTTATTTACAGAAAAAGAAAAGGAACATCTTTTAAAGAAACGTAAAGAAGAAATTAAATTTGGAGAACATATTCAGCTATTACATAACCTTTCGAATATATACGATGATATTGCCGATTTAGATGTTGACTATGTGATTTTTGGAGTAAAAGAAGATATTGGAGTTGCTGCAAATTATGGAAATCCAGGCACATATAATACTTGGGATGCTACTTTAAATATTCTATTAAATATTCAAAGTAATGAATTTACATCCGCAAAACGTGTTTTAGTATTAGGACACTTAGAATATACTGAGCAACGTAAGGCCTTATTAGAGTTAGACCTCACTAAAAAGAAACAAGTTTCTAAAATTAGAAGCTTTGTAGAAACCATAGATAAAGATGTTACTTATGTAGTTTCTTCTATCATTAAAGCTGGTAAAATTCCTATTATTATAGGTGGTGGCCATAATAATGCCTACGGAAACATTAAAGGTGCTGCTTTAGCTTATAACCAAAGAATTAATGTTGTGAATTTTGATGCTCATTCAGATTTTAGAGCAGACGAAGGCAGACATAGTGGTAATGGATTTAGTTACGCCTATGCTGAAGGTTTTTTAAAGCATTATTTCATTTTTGGACTTCATGAAAATTACACTTCCGATACCTTAATTAAAACACTTAAAAAAGTTAAATCTATAAAATACAATACTTACGAAGCTATTGATGTTAGAAAAGAACTTAATTATGTCTCCGAATTAAAAATAGCATCAGATCATATTAATGACAGACCTTTTGGTGTTGAAATAGATTGCGATGCCATTAACAATATTCCTAGTAGCGCAATGACACCTAGTGGTTTTGATGTAAAAAAAGTAAGACAATTTATTAATTATTTTGCAAAACATGAAAACGCTGCTTACTTACACATTTGTGAAGCCATACCAAATGAAAATACAGATACTCAAATAGGAAAATTAATCACTTATTTTATCACTGATTTTATTCGTGCAAAAAATAAATAAACGATAGCAACTTCTGTAAAAAATCAGCTTTTAAAATGGATTATAATAAAAAAGATAATCCATTAACTTCGTTTTCTTATAATTAGTTGTGTGTCATTTGAAATAAATATTATGAAAAATATATTAATTCTATTTTTAAGCTTTGGATTATTTGTTCACGGACAAAAAAAACAAGATAGTATAGAATATGACATTGAAAAACTTAAGGAGCAGCACGGTTTAGTGCACTTTATGAAAGACCAAGCAACTGATTTCAATGTGAAAATGATTAATGGCGATACCATTAAATTATCTGATTTAAAAGGTAAAGTTGTGTTGCTAAATTTTTGGGCAACTTGGTGTGGTCCATGTCTTGCTGAATTTAAGGAAATTCCAGAAAAAATATTAAAACCTTTTAACAATGATAATTTCTTTTTCTTATCTATTTCCAGAGGAGAAAGAGAAGGAAAAGTTAAAAGAATGATGAGTAAATTGAAAGAATCTGGAATAGAATTCAATGTTGGAATAGACCCAAAAAAGGAAATATGGAATATGTATGCGACAAAGTATATACCAAAAAACTTTGTGATTGATAAAAATGGAATAATAAGATATATATATTCTGGATATTCAGAAGAAAGTGTGAATATATTAGCTAATGAAATAAAAAAATTATTAGCTGAATAAAAACAACACACAACAATGGCTATAAGTAATTGCTTTTACTCGCTTACTTTGGAAATTCCCGCGGAATTTCCAACTTGGTGTGTACTTGCAAAATCAAGTACTAACCCACGCAACTACTCACAGCAGAGACCGTTAGCCACAAGTTTAGAAACCTAATCGTCACGAAAAAATGAATATAAAATTAATAGTAGTTGTTTTCTTTTTATTCTTGACATCTTGCAATTCGAATAAAATAACAAGCATAGATTTTCATTACACGAAACCAGGTATATCCTCGCCTTCTCAGACTTTCTGTAGTAGTAATCTATTTGTAGATTTAGAAAATATACGTTTTAAAAAAATTACGAATAAAACCTTTTTAGATAAATTTGAACAACGCCTGATTAAATTAAAAGAATCAGATGAATTTTCTATAAATAGTAGAATATTTGCGCTGATAAATTATGAAGACGGAAATATGGACACGCTCTGTATTGGAGAATATCGAGGAATATGTTTTAATGGAAACATTTTGTCAGATAATGAAGATTTTCATAATCTAATAATGGATGAGCTTGATTTTTATGACAAGAAATTATACGATGAATTACATCAGGATTAATTTGGATTTAAAACTCACTCAATTATAACAAAATGAATATAACCAGTGGCTAACAAAGTATATAATTTATTGCTAGTTCTAGCTTGCTTACAAAAATTCTCGCGAATTTTCTATTCGGTTTTTAGTTGCTAAATTAGTTGCTTAATCACGCAACTAACCATACACAATCACGTAAACTAATAAAACCCCTAATCAAATTAATGAAAAGGGGTTTTTATATATCAAGTATATGCAGAATCATACTTTATGTAAACATAAAATCTATAACCCTAACCTTATAACTTAATCCTGCATAAGCACTTGACTTTCTACAATATCTTTAATAGGTACAATTAACTTCCCTTTAGAATTCTTTAATATTACTGAAATACTCTGTACAGCATCTATAACATAAGTTTCGTCATTAAAAATTATTTTCTGACCAACCTCATACGTCTTACGAGCATAAAATGTGTTTAATAATTTATTAACCACTTCCCTAGCCCCAAAACCAAAGGCAATTGCAAAGGCTAATAAAAAGGCTGCCAATATCATAGTGATATTGTTTGTAATGATATCTGTATTAATTCCTGCTTGATTTAAAGCGGTTATAGATATAAACGTAAGTAACAGGAAGAATACAACCTGACTAATCATTTTTCCACCTGATAAATCCATCGATTCAAAAAGTGATTTTAGTCCGTTTTTAACAAAATTAGCAAATAGCAGTCCTATTATAAAGATTGCTAAGGCTGCAAATAATTGTGGCAAATACCCTAATAAATTATTAACCTGACTAGATATTATTTCTAAACCTAAAACATCAGAAATCACAACAATTAAAATAATGTACATTAACCATTTTACTAATTTTGAAATCACTTTAGTGGTATCAAAATTTAACGATTTGCCTTCAACAATTTCAATTTCATTTAGCTTCTTATCAAGCTTATGAACATTAGCTACTTTTAATAGCTTTTTAATGGCTTTAACAACTAGTTTTGTAATAAACCAACCCACTAATAAAATTACAATTGCTCCTAAAAATTTTAGAGCTAGAGCAGAAAACTCAGGCCACATTGATGATAATGATTGCATAGCTTTATTTTTTAATGCGATGATACTGTCCATAATTATAATTTTATGTTAGGGGGATATTGAGTATTCTATTTTTTTCTTTGACTCGTTACACTATCAATGATATGACCTATATTATAAGAAAACAGTTCTGCTAATTCCATAAAAAGCTTAGCTAAAGCAATGTCGTGCATCACTTTGGCTTTAAGCTCCTGAGGAACTTCCTTTAAAGGCTGATCTATTTGCTTAAATGGATTCTCCATCTTTGGTATAATTAGAGTACTTATGTACTAGTTTTTCTTTTGCTCTTTTTAATCGCATTTTAACTGCGCTTTCTCCAATATCTAAAGCATCTGCCAATTCTTTAATAGATAAATTGTCTTGATACTTTAATAGTAAGATCATTTTTTCTTCTGGTGATATCAGTTCCATAACAATTTTTAACTGCTCTACTCTCATGTTCTCAAATTCTTGAGTAGAATCTATATCTTCACCAATATTTTCTATATCAATAGTTTCACTACTAATTGATTTTTTTTCTATTTTTTTAGCTGTATTTCTAGTGACGTAATTTACACAATGATTATACGTAAAAGTATATAACCATGTAGAGAATTTAGATTTACCTTTAAAACTTGCTAATTTTATAAACACCTTTAAAAAAACGTCTTGTGTTAAATCTTTAGCTTCATCAACACCATTGGCAAATCCATAACATTTATTATAAACCATTGAAGCATACCTATCATAAAGCACCTCAAACAACATAGTGTCGTTGGTTTTTACGATTGCTTCTACAAGCGCTTCATCGGTTAGGCTATGAATAGCGTCTTTAGTCAAGAGGATTGTTTAGTATGTAATTAATTGTTGTTAATCTTAAGACACTTGTTTTTTTAACAAGTCACTTAATTTTATATTTTTTTTAGAAAAATATTTTTCTTAAATATTTTGCAAAATTACAATATAAAAATGGTCTAGAACGACTTAGGGGGTATTGAATCTTATTTTTAATAGAAAAAAGCACTCTTAATTATTTATTTATCATTTAAACCTTAATTAGAATTAAGAAACTTTGAAACTATTATAAAATTATTAACTTTAAGGAATATACAACTCTATTTCAACGTTGTATTCTCAATGCTACCGACTTAAAACCTGCTAAATGAGTGATTACCTCCATAGAACCATACCTAATTTAAAGCCTTTTAATTTTGACCGCCATCACGATGCTCTTTTTATAGATCAACAATGGGTATTAGTGAATGGTATTTCTAATAAAAAATCGATTTATACTTTTAAAACAGATAATATTCTTGAAATAGCACGAAAAGATATTGTTATTAAAACCTCATGGACTATTAACCTCAATAATATATTATCTATTGAGACTGAAGACGGAATGATTACGGTGAGTGCTTATTTTAAAGATGATGATATTTTAGTGCTTAATAACCAAGAAAAAGAAGAGTTTGCACTTTATATTAACACCACTAAATATGAAGATGATTTAAATTCTATTGAAGATATACAAAACTTTTTAAAAGAAAAATACACTAAAAAAGTTAGTACTATTATCTACGATCACGAATTTTATTTTATTGAAAACTCAAAAGAATTTGGTCCTTTTAAAGTTGAAGAATTAGCAAAAAAAGTAAAGGACAAAGACATAAGCATGTATTGTTTTGTAAGAGACATTAATGAATATGACTATAGTAATAGATTAAGAATCATAGACTTAATAAAAGAATTGGAGTGATAAATAATTTTATCACTCCAATTCTTCAATTTAAAAAAATAAAATTATTCTACATCTATAATTCCTACAACTTCATAAGCTCTAGTGCCATCTACCTGTACTTTTTCATATAAAATATTAGCATATTCATAGTAAGTTTGGTTATCAATAACTACTTTTTCGTAATCCTCTGGTAATTCATAAACCACAGTTCCTATTTCGGGTTCTACGACTTCATATTCGTTATTATAAGAGATATAAAATGTACCATTAACACTGTAATAATCATGGTTATTAAACCTTACACGTTTATAATTTTGAGGTAATGTTTTAATTCTAAATCCTACCTTAGGTGCAATTACAATGTAACGCCCTCTAGATTGTGTGTAATATCTGTTATTAGCATAGTAATAACTTTGTCCGTTGTGTTTTACTACCGTTTTATTAGGTACTGATCTTACCGAAACTACTTTTCTCGTCGGTTTTTTATAGGTCACTTTAGAACTCGATATTCTTTTATTCCCCTTATTCTTCACCACAGTTTTAGTGGTTGTAGTTACTACTGTTTTTTTATTTGTATTTCTTTTTGTCTGTGCAGGCAATTGTGCTGCAAAAGCCACTATAAAGGCTGCTGATAATACGTATGTTTTAATAAATGTTTTCATAATAATTAAGATTTAAAATGCATTAAACTTTTTTCTTTTCAATTATTAAGACTCTATTTTGTCTTAATAGTTTAAAGATATATATCATAAAAGCATAAAAAAAAAACAAATAGACCAGTGATACAAATTGATCTATAAAACTATTATTTTTATAGATAAGGTTTTAGAAGTCTAGTATAAAAGAAAAAAAGGTATACCATAAAACAGTATACCTTCTTCAGTTATAAATCTAGGGGAATTTATTTCAATATATCTAATAAACCTGTTAATTCAGAAAGATTAAGGCTTGAGTTACTATCGGTATCTAAAACATCAAAATTATCTGATACAGAACCAATAGCTTCTGTAGAGCTAATAGAGTCACTATTATCTGTGTCTAATAAATTAAAAAGACTCGTAATTTGTTGTACAGTTGAGTTAGAACTTAAAGAACTTAACAAAGAAGTTGCTTGTGCAATCGTTGATGTATCCATATTTTTAACACTACTACAGCTAAACATTGTGATTGCCACAGTTAAAGTTAAAGCGATTTTTTTCATAATTTAATTTGCATTGATTTTTGTTAATGCAAATATATTTCTATCTCTTGTTATTAAAAAAGTAAATAGACAAACACAGCAATTCTACAGACTAAACATAATATTCTATGGATGAGTAATTAAAGCTTAAGAATTTAAAGAGTTATTATTTATAAATTCTACAAATTTAGGCTTGTAATGTTCTGACACAGTGATACGTTGATCATTAATTATAATCTGGCTACGCTCTATAACATTTATATTATTTAAAGAAACAATGAACGATCGGTGCACACGCATAAATTGCGTAGAAGGCAATTCTTCTTCAAGCGACTTTAAGCTCATTAACGTTAATATAGGTTTAGGGTTGTCTTTTATCCAAATTTTAATATAATCCTTTAGACCTTCAAAATATAAAACATCAGCAAGCTTAATACGTAATTGTTTGTATTCCGATTTCACAAAAAGGAATTCTTTTTCTTCAGATACAATACTTTGCTTCTGCCCTTTTACCAATTCAAACCAAGCATTAGCTTTATTAGCAGCGGCTAAAAACTCGGCATAATCAAAGGGTTTTAAAAGGTAATCTATAGCTTCAACCTTAAAACCTTCTAAGGCATAATGATCAAAAGCTGTGGTAAAAATAACACGGGTTTCTTTGGGTAACATTTTAGAAAACTCTAAACCTGTTAAATCGGGCATTTGTATATCTAAAAAAACTAAATCTACCGGATTGGTCTTTATATATTCCATAGCCTCAATAGCACTACTACACTTCTTTTTAAAATCTAAAAAAGGCGTTTTTTCAACATAACTTTCTACTAAATTGAGCGCCATAGGCTCATCATCTACAATAACACAAGTAATTTTAATAGGGCTCATATATGGAGTTGGTATTTTTAAAGGGGTTAAAACAGGTTGGTAACAGCTATTATTTTACCGTATAGCGCACTAAAACTTCATTGTCTAAAATAACATTGGTAGACCATATAAATTTAGCATCATTTTTGTCATTATCAAACACATTTATAAAATTAGTGTAAGCGGGCTTATTATCGACCCCTATTGTTTTATTTGAAAACTCGGTAGCGTTAGGCCATTGACTATCATTAAAATCTGCGGCTTGCCAGTTTGTTGGGGTCTGCCAATGTAAAGCGTAATAGGCTGTACCGTCATTAGAATCTTGGGTTGTACAGGTTTCGCTTAATCTTAACGCGCCTTCTTCACTTGCGCAAGATAAATCTCTTAAAGGCGCTGTATAATACGTTTGGGCTTTCCAATCTGCATTTGTTGTTGCTATTATTTCACCGCTAGCCTCTTTAAAAACCGCAACCATACCCCCATCTCCAGGATGAAACGCCTGCCCCCTATTGGCCTCTGATCCTAAACCGCTATTTTCTTCCCAATCTACTAACTTCATGGCAATTGTAAATGGGGTATGTACTTTAAAACGAACAATGTTGGAATTAAACTGTGTAAACGGCACATTATCTTTCCCTACCGGAACACCGTTAATATACATTTCGAAGTAATTATCGGCAAATACATAAGCGGTAATCACCTTGCCATCGGCATCTACTTCTATAATATCAGTGCCATCTAAAGCGGCTATGGCTTCTTCATCAGAGGCATACTCTACTTGCGTACAAGGATTAAACAAATTAGACGCCATAGGGAAAGTAGCATCGGTAAAATGAACGTCAGCAGGAACCGTAAATTCTGTACCATCTGTTGCTGTTACTGTGCCTATGGGGGCTTTTCTGCCTCTATCACATTCCAATAGATTTTCAGTCAGCACTGTTGCCGGACCTTGAGATACCGAAGCGGTACCGGTATAAACTTCTGAGGTTTTTGGTATTGCTTTTTTAGCGTTTTCACCATTTTTACAAGCTGTTATGGTAAAGCAGGCCAAAACAACGACCAGTGTTGTATGTTTTAAAGGTCTCATTTTAAAATTGTTTTTAATTAGAATCTATAAAAGTTAAAGTGGTACGGTCTATAATGTTTACGGTATCTAAGGCATCCATAAACACATTATAATCTACAGCTAAACTGTGTTTTTTAGGTAAAGCCGCAGGGGTTTCTGCTAAGGCATAAAGCGCTATGGTATATGTATGCTTGCCTTTACCACGCGAACACGGCGAGGTGTACGATATGGCTGTACCGTCTTTATTACCCCCCATAAACCAAGCGCCTTTAGCAGCCATTTTATAAGGTATTTGGGTAACGCTAGGGTCGATGTCCCATAATAGCAGGTACGAGTTAATTTCTGTTTTATCATCCTTTTTAGGATAATGATACATTACAACGGCTAAAGATTTGGTGCCTTCGGGGACATTTTGCCACGATAATGGTATGGAGTTTTCAACATCATTTACTTTTTCTTCACACTTATAAGCGTCTAATAAAACACCGTTAGCTACCGCTTTACTTGTGAGTTTAAAATTGGCATTTACGGTTTTAAAATCATCATGATTTACTTTTGTTGTTGCTTTTTTATGGTGTTCGCAAGATATTACTCCCATAAAAAGCATAAGAACTATCAATTTTGAATATTTCATTTTTATCTTGGTTTATCTTGGCTTATAAGTTTCTACTGTTGTTGTGCCATCAGGATTTATAAACTGATAGGTATAATTATCATCACTATCCCAATGGTATTTTATAATATAAGGTTTTGAATCTAAGGTATACGTTAATGCATAGTTATTAGCTTCTAAGCTTTTAAAACCTGTAATTTCAGCCCCTTTTAAAGGACGTAAAGCAGGGCGTAATTCTTGAGTTCTGGGTTGGGGATACACTTGATTTTCTGGTGCTTCGGTTTTAGGATCTAAAACAACCTCGCCTCTCATAGCTGCAATAAAATAAGGGTAATCTTTAATGGTGTGGTATTGGTAAGACCCATCGGCATTTGTTTTACCAAGGTATTGGTCTAAAGGATCTGTGGTTTCGCCATACACCGGAAAACCATCTACCGCATAAGCTACCGGATTGCCAGCCCCTACTTGGTTTTGTAAATGCAAAGGGGGTAAATGGTAATGGTAATCGTCTGCACGGCCGCAATGCCCGCCCCAATGGTCTAGTTCTCCAATGGCATTAGCATCTTCGCCTCTATTGTTTAACGGATTAAAAATAGGAATGCCATTTACTGCCACAGCAATAGCGCCTTTAAGTAAATTGGTTTTTGTAGACAACGGCTCTTTTGCCAGTTGAGGCTGTATAGGGATGGCCCAACTATTAGTGCCTGTATAATTTTGCTGAATTGGAACTTGTTGTTGCCAATTGCTAATGCCTACCATCATTTGGTGATTTGGTAAACCGTTTGATGATATATACAGAAAATCTTTGTCTGCATGTGTGGTAACGCCTTCAAATTTCTCGAAAAACGTCTGCATTACAGCCACCTTATTTTGTGGTACTACTGCCGTACTTGTAGAAGTGGTAGTGGTGTTTTTGCACCCTACAATAACAATAACTATCATACCTAGTACGCCATAAGATAGGTCGCGTATTTTTTTTTGTTTTACAAGTTTAAAAACAGAAAAACACAATAGCAAAACGCCTAAGCCTATAAGTGCCTTATTAAAATAAGTAACCGTTGGTACTTTAGTTGAAATAATAGCATCACTATTTAAGGCTTTTATCAACTGGCTTTGGGTTTTAATATACTGCTGATCTGCATTAGAAAAAGCTGACAAGGGATAGCTTTTAACGGTATGGTTAGCATTACTAAGCCAAACTCTCTCTTTTTCATAACTTATAAAATTGGCTTTTATAACCTCGTTACGTGTTGTGATGGTCCAAGATTTTAAGGGGGTACCATGGCCGCCTTTATGAGCAAAAAGCGGGGTACTTAAGACTAATAAAAAGCAAATTACAATCGTTTTTTTTATAGACTTCATTATTCTTATTTCTTAGTACGTTTATGGCTTATTGGTTTTAGCAACACCAAGCCTATATGCATTGCAATAGCCTTGGTGTTGTAGCAAGGCTTATTTAATCCGTTTCAATTTCTAGGCGAGCTATAAACCTATGATCTTTCACTTGGGTTGTAAACTTGCTTTTATTGGGGTATAGCAATTCTATTCGTTTTTCAATATTAGGAAGCCCAATACCAGAGCCACTTTTATCGTTTGTCTTTTTAGGGAAATTATCGTTTTCAGTAGTAAATAAAACGGTTTTACCTGTGGCCACCATATTTATACAAATGGTACTTTCTTTACTCCCAGACACCCCATGTTTAAAGGCATTTTCTATTAATGATATAAAGAGTAAAGGGGCTATTTTAATCCCCGTTTCATTGACAGGAAAACTATAATTAACGAGCGTTTTATCTGAAACACGAAGCTTCATTAGGTCTATATACTTGGCCATAAAATCTATTTCTTTAGACAAGGCAACTGATTCTTCATTAGTATCATACAACATGTAGCGCATAAGCTTGCTTAGGCTATGAATAGAGGTTTTGGCTCGTTCTGGAGAAAGATCTACCATCGCATAAATATTATTTAACGAGTTAAAAAAGAAATGCGGTTGCAACTGGTAATGTAGGTGTTGTAACTCGGACTTTAGTTTAATATGTGCTGCCTCCTTACGTTCGTTTTCGGTTTGTACCCAACGTTTGGTAGTTTTTATAGCAATAGCAAATAATAGAGGTGCCATATAAGACAGCATTTGTATGTAAAGAAACATTTTAAACGGTGGGCCATTACCATCATCTTTAATTGGTTTTTTTAAGATTTCCTGAAAAAAAACATTCTCTATCTGTTCTTTTAAGGTGATAAACACCGCTATCATTACCAAATTAATAACAACAAAAAGCAGCGTTTTTTTAGTGAATAAAAACCGATCTATAAGGCTAAAATAATTGGAGTAAAATATAATGCAGTAAAAGCCTAAAGGGATCCAGAAGTGCGCAATGACTCTTTCAATTTCTTGCGACGCGCCATAAGATAAGACATAAGGCATGCTAAAGAGTACTAGCCATACCAATAGATGCAAGAATAAGGTGATGTTTTTATTTTTGTGCATTAGATTTTTTTAAAAAACGGTTTTTTAAAGCGGTTACTACAGCAACACTTTACGTTTGCTTTGCAATCGCAGTCTTTTAAACCTTAAAACCAAAGGTAAAACTATTTGCTTATTTTTTAATTACAGAATAGATGTTTAGGGAAATTGACCCTATGGATCTTTAGATTGTATCTATTTTATTCTGAAAAAAACAACAATCCCCGCCTCTAGGCATTCTTTACGGGTTAGGGTTCCTTTGGGTTTTGTGGCTATGTGCTCCCTAAAACGTCTATTTTAAGAAAATACAACAGAGGCTCTACCGAAGGATTCCCGAACAACACCCGAACAAAACCCCCTAAAAACAGCACTTTTGTGTCAGCATGTGTCAGACTGTGCCACAACAGGTCTGCATGGGTCACCGTGTGTCACCATGTGTCACAACAGGTCAATCCCCATCAATTACAATCAATAAAAACCAATTGGTGTCAACATGTGTCAACCCTTTATATATTAGTATTTTAGGTTATAAATTAGCAGCATATTAATCTATAAATATTTTGTATTATGGCCACATTTGAAAAAGGCATACTTGGCGGATTTTCTGGCAAAGTAGGTAATGTAGTAGGCGCTAGATGGCGCGGAAAAAATGTAATGCGTAGTTTACCACAGCGTGGGGATTATACGCCAACAGTACGACAAGAAGAACAACGGCAGAAGTTTAAAACTGTCATTCGTTTTTTAAGTCCTATTTCAGAGGTTCTAGACCTCTATTTTGGGAGTCCGCAGGGCGATAAGTCGCGGACCAATTTAGCCACCTCTTACCATCTTAAAGATGCCGTAGTAAGCACCGCACAAGGTATGGTAATGGACTATGCCAAGGTGCTTATAAGCAAAGGCGACTTAAGAGGTGTAGAAGCAGGCACCATAGCCACAGGTGCAGGGCAAACCTTAGATTTTGGTTGGCAAGACAATAGCGGACAAGGCAAGGCCACCGCTACAGATGTGCTAATAGTGGTGGTTTATGCTCCAGATCTTAACTTGTTTTACACCAATTTGCAGGTTGCTACCCGAGATGCCACAACGGCAACGGTAAATTTGCCCGACTTTATGGCGGGGTTTGAGGTAGAGGTTTGGCTATCTTTTATTAAACCCGAAACCAATTTTGCAGCTATTAGTACCTACATGGGTGCTGTTACAGTATTGTAAAAGCTAAATACTGTAAAAAATGAAATCTGTAAAAGGATTAAAAAGGGCGTGTTAGCGTGTAACCTTAAACAGGTTATACGTTAATATGCTTTTTTAGGGTTTTGTAGGGAAGAAATACTTATAAAGAAAACATGTAAAAAAGAATGCAGCACTGTTAAAACTGCTTTACATTGCGTATAACGCGTTGCATTAATATTTTAGTTAATAAATGCTTGGGATACATGGGGCTGTGCCCTAACTTAAAATTAGGAATACTCTGTTGTTTCCGTAATCTGTAAATGGTACTACGGCTAATTTTTAAATAAGCCATGGCTTCTTCTGTAGTAAGCCATATTTCATTTTCTAATAAATGTGCCTCCAATTCTATATGGAAGTTTTGCTGCACAGGTTGGTTTTTGTTTTGTTTACTCATTATAATTTAATTTACATACACATCTAATACCTAATAGGTTAGCTGCCTAATATAAAAGTTTTTTTTTAAAACTAAAGTATCTTAGCTAAAATGTACATAAATATGGGTTAAAGTGGCATACCGCCTTATTATGGCTTGTTTTTTATTTTTAAGGCACTATATATAAGTTTATAATAAACTAAGGTTTAAATTTTTAAGCAATAAACCTTAAAATCCTTTTGGTAATTTGTAGAAAGTAAGTACATTAGTCTACAGTCTTAGAATTGCTGATCTTGTAGATGGGTAAAGGGGCTTTAAAAGCCTTATTGTTCTTTTTTTTGAAGGGGTGATGGGGTTTTTAATGATTGATATTAATGGGTTGAGGTTTAATAAAAAAAAACTCTTAAAAATGATTTAAGCAATCTTTTTTGTTTGGCTAATATTAAGTAACCTAAAGTAAAAAGTAAGTTATAGTTATAATATAAAAATTAATACAATTATATGTTTTACAAACTTGATAATACGTTAAACTTTGGAAAATACAGAGAAAAAACTATTAAACAAATAATAAAAATTGATATAAACTATATTGTTTGGGCTTTAATAGAAATTGAAGAATTTATGCTAGATGATGACAGTGTGTTAGAATTTATTAATAATAAAGAAAAGATTACTTGGAATAATAACCGACTTAATAACCATGATGCACTTTCAATGGCTTTGGGATTTATAGAAGGTGATTATGAAAAGGAAAGGAATAAAAATATAACTGAAATACTTAATAAAAAAGGAATAAAAATATAATATATATACGATAAAGTTTCTAATTAATTATTAACCTAGTTTACAAAAAAAAGTGAGTAATATATGAATAGACATATTAAAGCTAATTAAAAAAACAAGAAACTTAATGAGTAATAAAACACATATTGAGAAAACTGGAGCCGAAACAAAATCAATTGGATTCGAGTTTCAATACTACTTTTTCTTGTGGAAATTATTAAACCTAAATAAAGGTGAATCTGTTGGTTTAGAAGTGAAAGATGATGTACACACTGAACTAGAGAATGATATTAATATTTTTTATCAAGTTAAACATTCTGTTCAAAAAAACAAGAAGGGAGATATCAAAAACATGACCGCCTCTGATATTGATTTATGGAAAACACTATATAATTGGGCGAAAGTAATAAGTGATGAAAATGATAATCGAAAAGAAATAAAATCACAATTGGAATTTGTTCATAAATCCCATTTTGTGATGAGGAGTAATAAAAATCATAGCTACAAAAATCAAATCATTGATAATATAGAACAACTAAAAAACAAGACCGTTTCTATTGATGATTTCATCAAAATAATTAGGGAATTTGGAGAGAATTCAGAGAATAATACAATAAAAAATTACATTAACGAATTTTTACTTTTAAATAAAAACGTTCTTAATCATTATATATCAAAAATTACTTTTGAACTAGGTGAAGATGAAATTCTTCAAAATTGTAAAGACGCAATAGAAACGAAGTTAATTTCAAAAAATAGAATTAATGATGTTTTTGCAAAAATTGATTCAAAAATAAGAGAAGATAATTTTATTGAAATTAAGGCTGGTAATAAAGTTCAAATCAATTTTGATGACTTTTACACAAAATACAGAAAGTATTTTAATAATGCTCGAAGCGAGAAATTACAAATTGTACCTCTAACTATGAGCTTACCTGACAAACTGGAAAGCCAAATATTTATTAAACAACTATTAGAAATTAATGATATTAAAATTGATGAAATAGATATAATAGCTAAATACACACGCTTTAAACTTAAAATAGAAAACAACATAGCTGAATGGCTTACTGAAGGCTTAATAACAATAGAAGAAATTAAGCATTATAGAGATGAAGCTGAATTGAAATGGTCTAATAAATTTAGAGCATTAACAAATAAATCAGATTTTAATGATGATTCTAGTTTGGATATAATAAATTTTTTAAGAGAAGAAAACCTTAAAATTGATGGACAAGAATTAGGTACAGAATTAAGTAATGGTGAATTTTATTACTTATCAGATATTCCAAAAATTGGATGGAAAAAAGATTGGACAAAACATAAAAGATGAATTTAGAAAACTATAACAACATTGGAATCACATCCATAGCAATAAACTCTGTTTTATCTTTATCTAAAGAGCTCTCTTTATCTAAAGCTTTACTTATTATGCCTTTATTTACAAGTAAAGCCTTAACCGCTCACTTATCAAGGAAAACAACAGAAATAAAAAGTATTGAAAAATTAATATCCGAAAAGACTCCTTTATTTTCAAATTTTAATAAAAGGTACTATGATACATTAGCTAATTCACTAAATGCGATACAACTTTTGATAGAAACTAATAGCATTTCAATTAAAGATGGTAATTTAATAAATAATCAACACTTTAAGTTTGAAAAAGCTATGGGAAAAAGAGCTGATAAAATAAATTCAGCTTCTCAAAATGTATCAAAATTACTAAAAGAAAATAGTGAAAACCTATATTTAAATCTTAGAATAGAATTATGAAATATAATATTGAAAAAATAATTCTTTGGCTTAAGAATGGAAAAAAAAGAGAATTAGAGTTTGAGCCAAACAAGGTTAATGTAATTACAGGCGATAGTAATACTGGAAAAACTGCTATTTTAGATATAATAGATTATTGTTACTTTTCTAGTAAATCAACAATTTCAGAAAGTATCATTAATGAGAATGTTTCTTGGTATGGATTAAAAATAAATATAAATGATAAAAAATATACTATTGGTAGAAAAGCTTTATTTGAAGGAAATGTTTCAAGTGAATATTATTTTTCATCTACAGGTGAAATTCCAATAACAAATCCAGAATCAAATAATACGGAGACCAACATAAGATCACTAATAGAAACAGAATTCAGTATAGATAAGACAGTCTCATTCCCTATTGGCTATGGTAGTAATAACATTAAAGTTGGCTCTAAGATTTCTTTCCGATATTTCTTGATGTTTAACACTATTTCTCAAGACCTTATAACAAACTCACAGCAAATATTTTTTGATAAACAGAATGATTCGAGATACAGAGATGCATTACCTAGAATTTTTGATATTGCAACTGGTATAGAAAAAATAGAAAACATATTAAAAAAAGAGAAAAAAGTAGAATTAGAAAAGAAACTAGCAAAACTAAAACGTAAAGAATTTGAAATATCTAAAAAATCAGAATATTTTCAACGAGAACAAAAAGCATTAATAAAAAAGGCTAAAGAATTTTCCTTAATAAACCCTGACACTCTTGAAAAAGAAGCCGTAAGTGAATTAAATGAAGTTGTAAATGGTGTTATAATCGAAACTGGAGCAGGCATTGAAAGAGCAAAATTAGAAAAAGAAAGAAATATTATTAAAAGAAAAATCAAGAATTTAAAAGATTTTACTAATGAATATTCTATTTTCAAAAAGAACCTAACGGATGTTGAAGACAGTTTAAAACCTATAACTTTTATTCAGGGAGAAACTGACAAAATAATTAAAACAGATAATTTCAAAAGTCTTATTTCACAATTATCAACCGAGCTAAATGAAATAAAAGAAGCTAGGAAAACAAAAACTCCAATTGACAAACAGGTTTTAGACGAAATTTCTCAATTAACCACACAGTTGTCATCTTTAGAAGATAAATTAGAATCTTTACCTAAAGAAAATAGGATCTTCGAAAATGATAAGAAAAAATATATGTTTATTGGTGAAGTAAAGGCCAAAATAAACTTATACTCAAAATCAGACTCATCTCCATCAGTTTCTGTAGAAGCAGAAATCAAAAAACTGGAAGAAGAACTAGAATCAATTACTATATCAGATACAAATGAAAAAAGAGATTTGACAATAAAGGTAATTGAGGAAATTATAAGAGAATATATGATTACAGTAGATAAGGCTATGGGTAACTACGAAGGTTTCTTACCAGAGTTTGACTACAAAAACAAATCTTTAAAATTAAGAAAACCTAAATCTACAATTTATGAAAATGTTGGAAGTAGTTCCAATCATATGTTTTTACATTTATTTTTCTCATTGGCAATGCAAGAAGTCATTTTTAAAAATAAATCACCTTATGTAGCTCCTTTTTTAGTTATTGACCAACCAAGTAGACCTTATTATGGAGATGATGGAAAAACAAGATTAGATAAAAACCATAGTGATAATAATAAAATAACTCAAGCTTTTATATTATTAGATAAATTCATAGAAGAACGAAAAGAAAATGGGAGTGAATTTCAAATGATTGTTTTTGAACATATTTCTAAAAATCTGTTTGAAGATATGAAAAATGTTCATCTTGTTGACAGTGAATTTAGAAATGGGAATGCACTAATTCCAAAAAGTATGATGTAAAAAAACTAACCCTAACAATGTATATGAAAAATAAGGATTTTGTGTTAAACAGAAGGTCAGTGCATATTAACTAAGCCCGCTAAATATAAAATTTAGAGTTTATAAAATAAAAGTAACATATTTATATTTAGCTAAGTAATAAACCGAAACGAAAGTGCTTTTTAACTGCCCTATGTTTCTTATACGAGACGTTGGCAATAATATAAACCCACTAATAAAATTTATTCTATACAAATAAAAAAAATATGAAAAACTTACATTTAGTTTATCTTTTTTTTGTGGTTTCAACTATATCATTTAGTCAAAATATTGAATCATCTACTCGAAAATTTATAGATGAAGCTCAATTTACACGAATTAATCGATGGTGGGGAACCCTGGCAGAATTTAAATCTGGAATAGGAGAATCAGTTGAATTTTATCCAATAGAAGTTATAAATTTAAAAACAGGCGAAAAAAGAAAAGCTCTTCAACTTGATATGCATATTAAACAACCTAAAGAAGTGTTTAAAACCGTATGGATTGGATTAGAGGAAATTAATGAGTTTATAAGGTTTATTGAAGACTATGTACTTCCAAATTTAGATATACAATTACCCATAGACTCATCATCTGAGTTTGTTTTTAAGGCAAAAGAAATGACCCTTTCCTATTTTATTGATAATAAAAGAAAAAGATTGACAATAAAACTCAACAATTATGACGATTGTCTTTGTCTGTATAAAAATTACACATTCTGGACAAAAACACAAGTAGATAAAATTTCAAAATTATTAGATATATTAAAAATTATAAAATAAATAGTATTGCCAGCAATGGCTATAAGTAATTGCTAGTTCTAGCCTACTTACGAAAATTCTTTTAGGTTTTGTTCTGCTAAACCAGGTAACTAAACTTATACAAGCAGATTAGCTCCTACTCTATAAAATTAAAGGCCTAATAAAAAAGCCTTTGGTTATTTATAAAAAGGGCATCTATTGTTTTAGGGTTTTAACTAGCTGCTCTTTAGAGGGTAATATGGCTTAAAAAAGCGTTGTTTGCCTTTGGGTATTGAGGGGTAATTGTTACTATTGTTATTGTATAACTAGTTGCTACTAATTAAAAAAACTTGAATTCTAAAAAACATAATTAATAATTAAATAAAATTGTATGCTAATCTCAAAACAAAAAATATTAGTAGTTATATTCCTAATAACGATGTGTAGCTCGTTTTCACAAAGAAAAAAAAATCTTGCAGTCTATTATATAAAACTAAACCCTTCTCTGAATTTTAAATCTTCAATGGATATTTTAAAAATTCAGGAAATAAGAGCACTTAGACAAGATTATCTGTTTGATATTTCGGAAGCTTATGGTTTTTCAAAAGAAAAAATTGAAAAAATTACTTTAAAATCTAAAAATAATCACACATTAAAAAACACGTTTAAAATTGAAGCTTATTTGGATACAGAATCATCTGAACAGTTTCTAATCGATTTGCAAAAAGTGCCAAATTTAATATATGCTTATCAATCTAATACTTCCCCTATCAATCCACCATACGACATTGCTCCCCAAACTACTAATTTTGAAAACAATCAAGGTTACATAGAATCTAATCCTGGACTTAATGTAAGGTACGCTTGGGATAATGGAATAAATGGTTCTGGAATAAATATTCGGGCAGTAGAATATGGTATAAACACAAATCACGAAGAATTACATCAAACCAATGCTTCACTTGCTTCAAATACTACTATAAACTCTGGAGCTACAACAGCTTTTACAGAGCACGGAACTATGGTTGCGGGTGTTGTCTTTGCAGATAGGGGTACCTATGGAGTAAGTGGTTTAGCTCATGGAGCTAATGAGTATATTTTATATCCGGAATGGACTGAGGAGTATGGTTATAATCGTGTTTTAGCCACTTCAAACGCTATTGCCAATTCTAATGCCGGAGATATTATAATATATGAAATGCAAACTTCTGGACAAAACGGCAACTTTGTTCCCGCAGAATATGAACAAGTCATATGGGACCTTACAAAAGCTGCAACAGATGCAGGAATTATAGTAGTTGCTGCAGCTGGAAATGGAAATGAAAATTTAGATGACACTTTTTATGATAGCTATAATTCTAGAGGTGACAGTGGTGCAATTATTGTTGGTGCTGGTACTGCAGATATAAACCATTCTCCATTATCATTTTCGACCTATGGTTCTCGCGTAAATATTCAAGCTTGGGGAAATAGTGTATTTACGATAGGACAAAGTGGTAATGGATATATAGTATTTGGTAATGATTTTAACCAAACATATAATCCTTATTTTAGTGGAACAAGTTCTGCCACTGCACTTGTAGGTGGTTTTGCAGCTGTATTACAATCGTATTATTTAGCACAAACTGGAGGTTATTTAACATCTCAAGAATTAAGAACGTTAATAATAAACACTGGTATTCCTCAATTTACAGGAAATAATATAGGTCCTTTACCTAATATGCAAGCTGCAATGCTAGAAATAGACAATACATTAAGTGTAGATTCAGAAAATGTTTCTAGTTTTATTATGTATCCTAATCCTTCTAAAGAAATATTGAATATTAATCTAAATCAGTTTAATAATTCTGCGACAATATCCATTCATAATTTAATAGGAAAACAAGTACTTTCAATTGAATTAATTCAACGCAACATTAGTATTCCTATAGCTAATTTATCAAAAGGATTATATCTAGTTACTATAAAAACTGAGAATTCAAAAACTACTAAAAAGTTAATTATTAATTAAGATGTGTAATAGTAAAGTATTGATTTTATTTATTCTTGATTTTTAATCGAGAAATCTGAATAAAAATAACTAGTAGCAACACCGTATAAAATTAATTGCTAGTGCAAGCCTACTTAAGAAAATCCTCGCACATTTTCTATTCGGTTTGTATTGGCTAAATTAGTTGCTTAAACACGCAACTAATCTTATACAAGACCGTTGCCATTCATTTACGGGCACAGTCAACACAAAATCATAAATTATGAAAAAATTAACATTACTCTTTCTTTATTTCACTTGTATAACTGCATTTTGTCAAAAACAATATAAAAAAACTCTTTGGGACAATAGTTGTAATTGTCCTGTTCAATTCGCAACAATAAGCAATAATGATAACTACTCTATTTCTAATGAAGATGGCTTATTTAATATCATAACCGACAATGATAGTGTAATATTTAATATGCTCGGCTACGAAAAATTAAGTTTTAAACTAAGTGAAATTAAAAATGATACAATCTTCGTAAAATCAAAAGCTTTTTTGCTAGATGAAGTAGTTATACACTCAAACAACATATATGAAAGTATTATAAAGTCTAAAAAAACAGATTACACAGTTGAACCTCATGTGGAAAAGTTTTTTCTAAGAACGATCATAAGAAAAAATAATGAAATAATTAAAATAGCTGATTTAAGCGGTAAAATTAAAAAACAAGGGGGTTTAAAAATAAAGGATAAATCATCAAAAGATAATCTGTCTGTTGAAATTGATAATTATCGTAAAGCATATGCTCTAAAGAAAGACTATAGGTTTTCTTTCTTATCAAGTATAAACCATTTTTTCTATAGTCATAATAGTACAAACCTATTAGTTTCAAAAAATTTTAATTTCAACTATAGTACTCTTAAGGATAGTTCATACACAAAAATGAACGCTACGCTAAAAAAGGATATTCCTGGTTCAGATATTAAAGGCTATTACATAATTAACAATGATAATAAAAATTTTGAAAGAACAAATATCTCTTTTTTCTGGACTGATAATAATTATATAATAATAGATGAAGATTTGAAATTTAGAGGTCTAAGTCAAAACATAGACACCTATTATAAAAAAAATATCGCAAATAATAAATTACAGATAAATAAAAAAATTGTGAATTTTAAAATTGAAAATATATACGATGGACAAAAAGATACCATAGAAGTAAGTTATATCTATTTCGCTGAGCCAATTAATTCTTCAGTGAAGGTTAAAGATAATGTAAACCATGATAAAAGTTTATTTGATTTAAAATTCAAATACAGAAATGATTTTTGGGAAACACAGGAAAAATTACCTTTAACAAAAGAAATGCAATTATTTATAAACAAGATTAAACAGTCGGAATATAATTCCAATTACACTACAAAAACTAATATTAAATAATTAATTACGTGAATTTTAATAAAAACGAAATGGCAACACCGTGTATAATTAATGGCTGGTTCTGGCCTACTTACGAAAATCCTCTCGGTTTTTATTTGCTAAATTAGATGCTTAAACACGCCACTAACCTTATACAATCTCGTTATGTGTGATTAAAAAAAACAAACTATGAGAAAACTGATGTACATTCTGATATTATTGACTTTTGGTAATATTTATGCCCAATCCAATATAAAAGTCAACGGAAAAGCACCAAAAATAAATATAACTAATTGGATTGAGAATATTCCAAATGACAAAAATTTGAATGATAAGTACATAGTTCTCGAATTTTGGGCAACTTGGTGTGGACCATGTATAGCTGCGGTTCCCCATATGAATAAAATCCAAGAAGAGTTTAACCAAAAAGACCTTTATTACATTTCAATAACAGACGAATCAATTGCAAAAGTTGAAAGAAGCCTAAAGCGAATCGAATTTAAGTCAATCGTGGTTACGGATTTGACGAAAGAAACTCAAATTAATTTTGGAGATGGAATCAAAGGATTAGATGAATATCCTTTAACAGTTTTGATAGATAAAAGTGGTATTATAAAATGGATAGGAGAGCCAAAAAATCTAAATTCTGCGATTATGTCAAAATTCCTTTCCAACGGGAATACAGAAAATATAGATTTCGATTTAGAGAAAAATGTAAGTTTCAAAGAACAACAACAAACATTTGATTTTAAAGAATTGATGAGTAATAAAGAAGTCAAATATTATTTAGAACTTCAAGAAACAGAAAGTACAGAAATATCTAAACAAGCAATGGGAACAAGCATTATAAATTTAAAATCCTATAGACTGGAAGATATTTATAATGATATTCTAAATATTAAAAATGACCAATTAGAATTACCTGAAACAATAAAAAATACACGTTTCGACCTAATTTATAAGAATACTAAAGAACCTAAAAATCTAAATTTGTTAGAAAAGGACATTTTAAAAAAACTGAATTTAAAAAAGCAAACGGTCTTTAAGCCTACAAAGGTAAATGTCGTTTCAATTCAAGACCAATCGCTTTTAGAAGAAACTTTGGAAAAAAGATTTTCATCTAAATCTGACGCAGATGACAAAATAATATTTACTGCATATACCATAAATAATACACTTGTTGAATTATCAAATATTTCTTCTGTATCGTTTAAATTCAATGATAAAAATGAAACAAAGTATGATTTTATAATAGGCATTAAATCAAAAAATGACATTATCAGTAGTCTGAAATCTTACGGTTTAATAGTAGAAGAAAAAGATGTAAAAATTGAATATATAAAATTGATTAGCGAAAAATAACCACACATAACAAAGTCGTGTATAATTAATTGCTAGACTCTTGCCTACTTGCGAAAATTCTTTTAGGTTTTGTTCTGCTAAACCGGGTAAATAAACTTACACAAGCAAATTAGCCCCTACTCTATAAAATTAAAGACCTAAAAAAGCCTTTGGTCCTTTATAAAAGAGCGTATATTGTTATAGGAGCTTTAACTAGCTGCTCTTTAGAGGGTAATATGGCTTAAAAAAGTGTTGTTTGCCTTTGGGTATTGAGGGGTAATTGTTATTATTGTTATATAACGAGTTGCCACACATTTAAAAAACTAACTATGAAAATGAAATTTATATTTTTATTACTTATATCTATATCACTAAGTTGTAAAAGTGAAAAAAACGAAATGAAAAATCTATCAGAAGTTTTTAAACTAAATGAAAATCAAAATTTAATGAATGAGTTAAAAGCTGACAATGATAGTGTATCATTTGGTTGGACTTATGGTTATAATTTGACTGGAAATAAAAAAGAAATCAATATTAAATTATACAATAGTAAAAAGCTTAGCTCTACAGAACGAAAAGCAAAACTTAAAAATGATAGTGAAAAAATAAATACTAAACTTGAGCATAATTTGACAGATTTGTCATATTACGATAAATTGAATTATTATCTAATTTTTAATGGCGATAAAATAGATAGCCTTAGAATAAACATAAGTGACCTTAAAAAATAAAATCCGAATAATAAAAACAGTGTACGACACCGTGTATAATTAATTGCTAGGTTCTTCCCTACTTGCGAATATTCCTGCGGAATATTCACGGGTTCGTAAAATTTTGCTAAATTAGTTACTTAACCACGCCACTAACCATACACAAACACGTTGTGGAACATTAAATACTTGTACTTTCCTGAAATAGGTTGACTAAAAATTAAGCAATTAATTACTGTCACTTATGAAAACAAAAAATGAACACTGGCTAAAAAAAAGCTATCAAAAAGCAACTTTAGAAACCAAACTTTTAGTCGTTGACCAAATCTTAAATGGTCAGATTTCAAACAACCAAGCTTCTAAAAAATATGATATTCCTAGAACAACTATTTCCTATTGGTTAAGAAAATACAGTACATTAGTACAACAAAACATGGGTATGAGTAAAAACGATGAGATTAAAAAGCTAAAGGAGAAGATTGAAGAACTTGAGTTTCAAAAAGACTTCCAACAGGACATTATCGCTGATATGGAACTTATTACAGGTGTCGATATGTCAAAAAAGTCATTACCCAAAACATTAGCAAAAGAGATAGAGCAAAAGAAAAAACAGCGTATAAAAGAAAATGGCTCTATGGATGTTTTGGGATTTCTAAACAAGCCTTCTACAAAAGACTAAGAACGCAACAGAAAATTGCTAGGTCACTGCCGACTTACGAACATTACTGCAAAATATTCTATCTGTGATTTATTTGTTATATTTAGTATTCACAACATGTAAAAAATCATAGCTTGGTAATTAAAGATTCTTGAAAGAAACTTATAAAGTCTAAAGATTTTACTCTATTAAATGACTCAAAAACAGAATATTAAAAAAACTACTATGTTTTACACAAAGCTTGTAAATCATAAAGAGCCCATAAATAAATTACTTTCAAAAACAGACCTTTTTCAACAAGTCCCAGATGACTGGCACATCATAATAACAGATATCAAAGACTCTACCGCTAGTGTAAAAAAAGGATTATCTCAATTAGTAAACCTAATCGCTACAGGAAGTATTGTTGCAACTTTAAACATCGCAAAAAAGTACAAAATTGATATTCCCTTTTTTTTTGGTGGAGATGGAGCTACGATATTAGTTCCTGCTATTTTACTGCAAGAAACAATGGAAGCTTTGATTTTACATCAAGAAAACATTAAAAAAGAATTTGATATTAAACTAAGGGTAGGAAATGTTGAAGTAGCTGAAGTTTATAAAAACAACCAAGAATTAAAAATAATAAAGGCAAGCGTTAATGAATTGCTTACAATTCCGGTTGTTCTAGGAAATGGTTTACAATTTGCCGAAAAAGTAATAAAGTCTAGAGACATCGTTTTTGATTATACGGATAAAATAACGACTCATTTAGATTTAGAAGGTATGGAATGCAGATGGAATAATATTTCACCTCCAGAAAATTCAAAAGAAGTCGTTTCATTATTAATTAATACCCTAGAAGAATCAAAACAGGCTTCTGTATTTCAAAAAATCTTGGAAAAAACAGATAAAATATATGGCCCTTTAAACAAAAGAAACCCTATTTCTGTGCCTAAATTAAAGTTAAACTTCAGTTATCGAATGATAAAAACAGAACTGAAGGCTAGTAATCATAAATTTAACTTTATCAGCTTTTTTAAAATTTGGATCAATGGACTGATTGGCAAATACTTTTATTTACCTAATAATGAAGGTCAAAAATACTTAAAAGAATTAACGCAATTATCTGATATTCTTGTCATTGATGGAAGAATTAATATGGTGATTTCTGGTTCTGAAAAACAAAGAAAACTGTTATCTAAATATTTAGATCATTTAGAAGAAAGAGGACTAATTATTTATGGGATTTATGTTAGTGAAAACAGTATAATATCCTGCAACGTTAGAAATAGAAAAGCAGAACATATCCATTTTGTTGATGGCGGTAGTAGTGGTTACACTAGAGCTGCTATGGTATTAAAAGAAAAAATACGCAACAAAGCAATTTAGTTTAAAAAGGGCATAAAACGTGTCTAATTAGTTGCTTGGTTCTCGTCTCTTTACTAAAATATTGTTAGATTTTCTATTCGTGACTAATTTGCTAAATTAGATGCTTAAACAAGTAAAAAGAAACAATCACTTGAGAAAAACATTTTACATATTATTAATTTGTTCTTTAATACTTTTGTCTTGTAAGCAAAATAAAGGTTTAAAAGGAACTTGGATTTCTGCATATGAATTTAACTCAAAAGATACCTTAACAAATTTAGATGGGATTCGTTTTAATCAAGTAATCACTTTCGAAAAAGATTATTATACCTTAAAAGAGTTTAAGTTTATTTGGTATGAAGAAATAGCCCGAAATAAATACGAATTTAAAAATGGAAGATTAAAAACATATAGAAATTCTAGTGATTATGATAATTATTGGTCTGTAGGAAACCTAATTGATCCTTTAACAAAAGATAGTTTAGTATTAATAGATGAAATCGGTCTTATAAAAAAAAGAGTTTATAAAAAATTAAACGACTCTCTAAAAAACAAATCAAACCAAATACAACTAACCGGAAAATCATTTATTCGAGAATTTAACAAACAGATAGATACCCTAACGTTTGTTAACGATTCTGTTTTTATAAACACTACTTTTCTGGCTAAACAAACTAAAAATACGGACTTAAATTGGGAAAGGACTTCTCACTTCGGGTTTGATATCATTTTTATGGAATATACGCTTCCTTATATTATAAAAAGTAAAAAAGGTAATACGATATATTTAAGTGCTTTTGACAAAAGAAAAATCAACTTTACTTTGACTGAAATAGAATAAAAACATCTATTAGTACCCTCTAAAATATATAGCCAACTTCACTCCTACTGACTAAAATACCTGCAGACTTTATACTCTATATTAATTTTCTATCTTAGTCGCTTAACCACGTAACCAACCATATAATGATCATCTCCGTTCGTTCTTTACTTTATTTAAAAAGCTAAAGAATAGACAAAATACCTCACCTAATACAATTTAATATTTTGGTTGTATTATCGTTTTTAAATAATCGGAATCAAATCGGATTGAATTTTAACCACGCGATTCCTTTTTCATACCTTCGTACGCTAGTAAATAATCTTACACAAACAAGGCAATAAACTTCTAAAATGAAAATTAAAATTCTAAAATCAAGTATTCAGCTTGAAAACGACAGAGTATTACTTCTACCATTTGATAACAAAAGAAATGAAGAACTCAAAAATATAATCTTCGATAAAGAAATTTGGGAGTTTATGGGCATCAGCGTAAGCAACGAACAAGGTCTTAAAAACTATATTGCAAAAACAATTAAGGACAAAAACAACCGTTTAATTTATCCTTTTTTAGTTATCGATAAAGAGACTAATAAAGTCGCTGGTTGTACAAGATATAGTCATGTAGATTCTGCTAATAAAAAAGGAGAAATCGGTTGGACTTGGTACGGAACAGAATTTCAAGGCACAGGATTAAACAAAGCGTGTAAGTTTGAATTATTGCAATTTGGTTTTGAAACTATTGGTTTTAAACGAATACAATTTAGTGCAGATCAAGATAACTTAAAAGCTCAAAAAGCAATAGAAAATTTAGGTGCTAAAAAAGAAGGCGTTTTGAGAAACAACTATGTTGCTTCAAACGGAAAAAGTAAAAATGAGGTCTATTATAGTATCCTTAAGGACGAATGGAAATCATTAAAAGATGAAAATTTTTCAGAATTTATAAAATACTAAACCTTTATTTTTCAGATAAATTATAAGTAGCAATATACGAACTAAAATTGCGCATATAAGAAATGACTGCATTTCATGCCTAACCAAAAAAAGAATTACTTTAGAAATAATAAGTATTAAAAATCACTCAAATAAAAAGCCTCTATTGAGGCTTTTTATTATCTAAAATATAATTTAGTCTATATTTCTAACCAAGCGCACATAGTTATAATAACGCTCTCCGCCTTCACTTGCTGGTCCGTTTTCGTGTTTTGTATCAAATCGCACTGCTCCTGCTCCATGAAAATCTAAGCCTTCGTTGTTTACGGCTCGTCCAAAAGCCACATACCACGCATAATAATACGGTTTCCCTTTTTGGAATCTTGCAGAAGTACTAGACCAAAAATAAGGATAATCTAAATCGCTATTTTCATTTGTAATTTCTGATGTATTAAATATTGGATCTATGGCTGGACCTTCTTTTGAAGCATCTTGAGCTCCTGGTGCATAATCATAATTAACGATGCCTTGTAATTCTTTTATGTTTGGTAAACGCCAATCGCTATAATTTGCTAATTTAGAGTCTTCTGCATACATTAAGGCTTGTTTCCAATCTAAGCCTTTACGACTATCATTTTTAGACCACATTAAGCCCGTAGCTTTATCTGTAATGGTTTCATCTCCATTATCTTTAAAATTGTTAACAGCATAAGCATCACCTCGCACAGCACGAACATGTTTTAACATTGGGTTGCCTGTTGGTCGCTCTCCATTACCAGGAGGAGGAGGTCTATTTCCTTTTTCTTTATTTTCGCTATCTAAACCTTGTGGTTTTTGATCTCCAGGAGGTGGACCTTTGCGCTCTCCTCGATCTTTTGGTGCTTCACCAGGATAGGCTTTAATATGACCAGTGGCATGATTGACTCCAAATGCAGCTGTATATTGTCCTTCTTCGGTATGCCCAACATAGGTATTACTCACCCAATATTGTTCACTTTTATCGACATGTTCGTTATTTACAAGTGAAAAATAAGTTGTATCTAAATATGGCCAACCTTCACTAAAATCGCTAATAGCATATAATTCTTTAGCTGTTGGTAGCCTCCAATCATCATAGCCACCAAGCTCTAGGTTTTCGGTATAATCCTTAGCATCTTGCCAATTAAAACCTTCTGTCGTTGGTATTTCTTGCCATGATAATCCTGTGTTGAGATCTTTAATAGTACCATCTCCATTGTTAAGATATGCCATCTTCTTACCTTTTAAGTAATTGGCATCTTGACCGAATAATGAATCCGTTGGCTTTAAATCTGTAATTATATTTCCATCTTCATCATACAGAGATACTTGTCCTGTTGCTACCTGCACATAGCTCTTCTTGGCCATTTCAGTTTGTTGTGTGTTTTCAACTTGTGTTTTTGTTGTTTTATCACTTTTACAAGACATAGCAAATATTGCTAGAGATGAAAGTATTAAAACTTTAAAATTAAAGATTATTGATTTCATATGTTTTATTATTAATTTGAATTTAATTACTCGTAACGTAACGCTGTAATAGGATCTAAAGCAGAAGCTTTTCTTGCAGGATACCAACCAAAAAAGATACCTGTAATCGCACATACAGCAAAAGATATTATAATGGAATACAAAGCGACGCTGGTAGGCCAATTCAAAAACTTCTCTATGAAAACAGTTGCTCCAAGCCCTAGAATAACACCTAAAACTCCCCCTGTAATACTAATTAAAATAGCTTCAATTAAAAACTGCATTAAGATATCTGCACCTTTAGCACCAACAGCCATACGTAGTCCAATTTCCTTGGTTCTTTCTTTAACAGACACATACATAATGTTCATAATACCGATACCACCAATCAATAACGATATACTTGCAACTGCGACTAAAAGAATGGTTAACATCTCACTTGTTGAACTAAATGTAGAAATTAACTCTTCCATAGAACGTACACTAAAATCGTCATCTTCATTATCCATTAGTTTGTGTTGAGAGCGTAAAATTTCAGTCACTTGAGTTACAGCTTCTGGCGCATCATCTTCACTCACTGCTGAAGCCATGACTTGATTTAAATAATCAATGGCTAGAATACGTTTTTGAACTGTGGTGTATGGTGCTATAACCACATCATCCTGATCTTGACCAAAGGTGTTTTCTCCTTTTTCTTCTAAAACTCCAATAACCTTAAAAGGAATATTATCAAAACGAATCATTTGCCCTACGGGTTCTCTACCATCAGGAAACACATTATCTACAACAGTTTGCCCAATAAGAGCGACTTTAGAAGCCGATTGAACCTCAGCATCAGTAAACATACTTCCGCTTTGTAAATCCACAACTTTTATATTTAAATACTCTGGGTTAACACCATAAATAGTACTTGGCCAGTTATTAGAACCGTTAATTACTTGTCCGCCGCCATTTACAACAGGTGTAATGTAACTTAACATCGTAGCTTCTTCTTTTATAACATTATAATCATCAAGTGTTAGGGTTTGTACATCTCCTCCACTTCCTCTTGCAGGACCTCTATCATCAGCACCAGGTCTAATAGTTATCATATTAGAACCCATTGCAGAAATTGTTGTTCTTATACTTTCTTTAGAACCTTCTCCGATCGCTAACATAGCGATGACTGATGCCACACCAATGATGATACCTAACATAGTTAGCAATGTTCTTGTTTTATTAAGAATGATTGCCTTTGTAGCGATTTTGAATAAATTGAATAGTCTCATAATTAATCGTCTTGTTTAGGTAATTTAGCTAATTGGTCTGCTGCAGATTGAATATTATGATTTAAATAATCTTGCATAATATCTCCATCTTTTAACACAATTGTTCTATTACTAAATGTTGCAATATCTGGCTCGTGTGTTACAAACGTAATTGTAATTCCTTTTTTGTTTAACTCTTGAAACAAAGACATGATCTCGTAAGAGGTTCTTGTATCTAAATTTCCTGTAGCCTCATCTGCAAGAATCATTACAGGGTTGTTTACCAATGATCTGGCAATAGCAACACGCTGTTGTTGTCCTCCCGAAAGTTGCGAAGGTGTATGATGCAATCTATCACCTAAACCAACCATCTCTAAGGCTTTGACTGCGCGTTCCCTTCGCTCTTCAGAAGTTACTTTGCTATTATATAATAAGGGTAATTCTACATTTTCTATAGCCGATGTTCTTGCTAATAAATTATACGATTGAAAAATAAATCCAATCTTTTCGTTTCGTATGGTGGCCAATTCATTTCGACTTAAGTCTTTTACTTTTACACCATCAATTTCATAAAGACCTGAAGTTGGTTGATCTAAACAGCCTAAAATATTTAACATTGTACTTTTACCAGATCCACTAGATCCCATTATGGTCACAAACTCTCCTTCGTTAATGCTAAATGAAATTCCTCTTAGTGCGTGAACTGTTTCAGTTCCCATCGTAAATTGACGCTTTAAGTCTTCTATTTTAATTATTTCTTTACTCATGGCTCTTTACTTTTTCTTTTCTCCTGGACGTTGGGGCATAAATGGACTTTCGCTTGTACCAGCAGGATTAGCTTCTGATTTAGAAACCCCTTTTAAACTATATACTAATTTATCACCTTCATTAATTCCGCTTAAAATCTGAACGTTTACACCATCACTAGCACCTAGAGTCACTGTTTTTTCAGTAATACTTCTATCCTTGCCAAGTACCCAAAGTCTTTTACTATCTGCTGAAGCACTTGTTGTTCCGCTTTGTAAATTATGATGCGCATTATAAGTTGCTAGAGTTTCTGTTTCAGGTTTAAAATTGATAGCTTTAGCTTCAGCTGTTAACACATCATTTAATTCTAAAGTGAAAATTGAAATGGTAGCCGTTAATCCTGGTTTTAATTTTAAATCTTCATTATCAGCTTTAATAACTACCGTATAGGTGACGACGTTTGAAGTCACTGTAGGATCTAAACGTACTTGTGTTACTTCTCCATTAAACGTCTCACCGATGTAAGCATCTACAGTGAACTCTACACGTTGCCCTTCTTTTACACTTCCTATATCTGCTTCATCAACATCTGCTTCAACCTGCATTTGTTTTAAATCTTGAGCAATGGTGAATAAAGTTGGTGTACTATAACTTGCAGCCACAGTTTGTCCTTCGTCTATATCTCTAGATAATACAACACCATCTATTGGCGAATAAATATTTGCATAACCTAAGTTGGTTCTTGCAGATTGTAAATCTGATAAACGTTGTGTTACGGTTCCTTTTGCTGTTTGATAGCTATACTCTGCATCATCGAAATCAGATTTACTAACCACCTGATTGTTAAACAATGTTTTTTGTCTTTCGTAAATAGTTTGCGTGTAATTTCTTTGACTTACAGCATTATCATAAGACGCTTGTGCTTGTGTAAGTGATGCTTTTAGATTTGTTTTATCTAATTCTGCGATAAGTTGTCCTTCTTTAACTTCACTATTATAATCTACAAGTACCTTTTCTACCACACCAGAAACTTGTGTACCAACATCGACTTGATTAATAGGTTCAATCGTTCCAGTTGCTGTAACCATAGTGGTTACATTCGCTGTTTTAGCAACAACCGTTTTAGCTTCTATAATGATGGCATCTTCACCTTTAAAAAAGCTGAAAGCTGCAATAGCTAGCCCGACTAAGACAATGCTACCGATAATTATTTTCTTTTTATTTTTCATGATGGTTTTGTTTATCGTTTCTTATTAAATACTAACATTTCACATATAAAAATGTGCCGTATATACTTGTTTTGATTATAGTTTTATTTCGTTTCCTTGGTAATATTGTAAAAGTTGGTGATACAATACGTTTAAGTATTTTGATTGTAAATAGTTCTGTTGTGTGTTAGTATACGTATTTTGACTAATGACTAAATCAGTAGTACTCAAGGCTCCTAATTCATATTTTTTCTGTGCTAATTCATAAGATTGCTCTGCGGCATCTTTAGAAGCTGCTGCTGCAATAACTTGCTCTTGTGCAGATATTGCATTTTGATAAGCGGTCTCTACACGTTTGTAAAGATCTTTTTCTGTAGATTGTTTCTGAATTTGTGCTTTTTCAATATTAATCGTCGCTGTTTGCACTGCAGCTTTAGTTTGATTTCTGTTGAATATTGGAATACTCAATGACAAACCTAGTTGCTGATTAAAGTTAACATCAAATTGATCTGAAAATGTATTATCATTAATACTTGTGTAACCCGATCCTAAACTTCCAGATAATGTTAAAGTTGGCAAATACCCACCTTTAGCAATATCTAATTCTTTCTCTGTAGCTGCAATGCTAGCATCACTAGCTTTAATTTCAGGTAAAATACCTAAAGCCTTATTGTAAATATCAAGCTTATCTAATTCTAGATTTACCACATCCATATCTTCAGAAATACGCTCTATTTCTAAATCATCTGCAGGTGTTAATTCTAATAACTGTTTAAGAGTAATGATATATTGTTGGTAATCATTTTTAGCTGCAATAATGTTGTATCTGTTTGTTGCCGCTTGGCTTTGTGCTTCTGTATAATCGCTTAAAGCTATAGTTCCGGCATCTAAACGCGCTTTAGCTCTTGCAACCTCGTTTTCTGAGGCTTCTAGATTGTTTTCTGCAATTGTAATGCTTTCCTTACTGTAAAGCGTTTGTAAATAGGTTTCTAAAATATTTAGAATAATATTGTTTTTTTCTACATCTTCTTGAAGAATACTTTGATCTAACAATAATTTACTTTGCTTAATCTGGTTGGTAATTTGATTCCCTTGAAATAAAGTTACAGAACTATTGATGCCTACATTTGTACTGTGAATTTGATCCGTTACATAATCACTAGTAATAGGATCAATAGTATTTCCGCTAGAAAAACTTTGAGATGCACTTCCAAATAAATTAGGTAATCTAGAAGACTTTGTTGCGTTATAGTCAACCTCAGCAAGTTCTTTATTTAAATTCGCTTCTTTTACTGTAATATTATTCTCTATAGCATAAGATATACAGTCTTCTAACGACCATACTTTTTTTACAAAAGTCTCTGGTGTTTCTTGTGCAAAACTGAGCTTTGCCAGAAGTAAAACTAAGATGAGGATATATGATTTCATTTTATAGTGTTTTAATTGTACACATCAAAGATGAAATTATAAAGTCACTTCTAAAATCCTAATATAAGTTAGCATTAATCACCTATACAAATCACTATATTTTATCGATGAGATTTTTTAAATATGTAATTTCTCAACAGAATTTGAAGGATTATTTTAATATCTAATTTGAAAAAAATTAAGCGCAGATCTGTTAGAAAACAATACTTATTATGAAGTAAAAAAAGCATTTAAAAACACGGCTTATGTTATGCTGTTTTTTTCATTATCAGTATCTTTGTTAGAGCCCTAATTTTATCGAAACTCCTGATCTTTATATCACAAAAATGAAAAATTACAAACCAAAAAATAGATTAACAGCAAAAGCTTACATCGATGGTATTTTAGCTGAAGACCGCGTAATGTTATCTAGAGCCATTACCATTATTGAAAGTAATTTAGAAAGTGATAAAGCTTTAGCAAAAGAAATTGTTCAGTCCATATTACCAAATTCAGGAAAATCTATCCGTATTGGTATTACTGGTGTTCCTGGTGTTGGAAAAAGTACATTCATTGAGGCTTTTGGTTTATATCTTGTAAAACAAGGGCATAAAGTGGCCATTTTATCTATTGACCCAAGTAGCCAGCGAACAAAAGGTAGTATTCTTGGTGATAAAACACGTATGGAAGAATTATCTGTTTTAGAAGAAGCCTACATAAGACCCTCCTCTTCTGGAGATACATTAGGTGGTGTTGCTAATAAAACAGGGGAAACCATGTTGCTTTGCGAAGCTAATGGTTATGATGTTATTTTAATTGAAACTGTTGGTGTAGGACAATCTGAAACTGCAGTACATGGCATGACGGATTTCTTTTTACTCCTAATGCTTTCTGGTGCTGGAGATGAATTGCAAGGCATTAAAAAAGGGATTATGGAAATGGCTGATATGCTTGTTATTAATAAAGCTGATGGCGATAATATTACCAATAGTAAAATAGCAAAAAGACAATACCAAAACGCCTTACATATATTTCCGCTTTCAGAATCTGGTTGGAGTCCTGTTGTAAGTACAGCTTCCTCTACCAAAAATATTGGAATATCAAATGTTTGGGATCAAGTTCTAAAATATAAAGCACTAGTTGATGAGAATGGATATTTTATTAAAAATAGAAATCATCAACAAATTAAATGGATGTATAATAATATCAACGAAGAATTAAAACATATGTTTTATGGTTCTAAACATATAAAGAGTGAACTTTCTCAATTAGAAAAAGAGATCGTATCTTCTGAAATTTCACCCGTAAAAGCAGCACTTCAGATTATTGATAAATTTAAAAATTCATTTTTAGAATAAACCGTATTCAAATCTTCAAAAATTAGTGATGATGGCATCTAATAATTATTTTGATAAGCAGTTTGAATTACGCTATTTTGAGATGAATGAATTAGGCATCGCAACGCCTGCCATAATGTTAGCTTTACTTGAAGAAACCGCAGCAGAACATTGCTATTCTATAGATTATAGTTTATTTAAACTATTTGAAAAAAATATAGGATGGGTCTTATTTTCTGGTGTCTTAGAGATGGATCGTTATCCTAATTACAAAGAAAAAATAACGATTAGAACTTGGTTATCTAGCTACTCCACCATTAAAGGTTACAGAGAGAATCTAATTTTTGATGAACACGAAAACATCATTGGTCGTGCAAAAGGATTATGGGTGTTTTTTGATATTGAAAAAAGAAAACCCGTTCCTATTTTTGATGAAATTAAAGAAAAATGGTCTTGCTTTAATGAAAGTTCTATAACTACAAATATTAAGAGAAAAATAGAGGCTGTAGAAAATGCCGATTACTCAGGAAAATTTAAAGTTCATAGATTTGATACGGATATGAATAAGCATGTTAATAATATTAGGTATTTACAATGGGTTATAGAATCTATACCCGAAGCTATTGTAAACACACACTTTTTACATGTTATTAATGGTCGTTTTATTTCTGAAGCTCAGTTTGGTGATACCGTTATTTCATTAACAAAAGAACTTGATACCCCAAATAGTTTTCAACACACTATAAAAGTAAAAGGAAGTGATAAAGTTTGTGCTACAGCAACAACTTTATGGAAAAAGTATTAATCACACTAGCCTCTAAAATATAGAAAAGCCTAAACATCATTTATGTTTAGGCTTTTCTATTATTGATCTATAAATTTTAAAGAATGTCAGCTTGAGCTAAGCCGAAAAGCATTTACCCTCCCCAAGTATTAAATACATCCGACTTTGCTCAATGTGACAATTTGATATAGAGCTTATTCTTTCTCTAAGTATTTTTCCATAATTGTAATTGCAGATTCAGATATCACAGTACCAGGTCCAAAAATAGCAACTACTTTTCGTTCTAGTAAAAAGTCATAATCTTTAGCTGGTATTACTCCACCTGCAAAAACCATAATATCTGGTCTTCCTAATCTTTCTAATTCTCCAATTAATTGTGGAATTAAAGTTTTATGTCCTGCTGCTAAACTTGATGCTCCTACAAAATGCACATCATTTTCTATAGCTTGCTTAGCAACTTCTTCTGGTGTTTGAAATAAAGGCCCCATATCCACATCAAAACCTAAATCTGCAAAACTAGACGCTACAACTTTAGCACCTCTATCATGGCCATCTTGACCCATTTTGGCAATCATAACTCTTGGTCTACGCCCTTCAATCTCTGCAAATTTATCTGCTAATTTCTGTGCACGTTCATAAGTAGAATCATTATTAACTTCTTTTCCATAAACACCACTTATTAATTTTGTGGCCGCTTTATGTCTTCCGAAGTGTACTTCTAAAGCATCTGATATTTCACCTAAAGTGGCAAAGTTTTCAGCAGCTGTTACAGCAAGCTCTAATAAGTTCCCTTTTTTACCTCCTGCACAATCCTCTAATGCTTTTAAATTGGCAGCCACAACGTCAGAATCACGTTCTGCTTTCATTTTATTTAAACGTGCAATTTGCGAATCTCTTACTACAGTATTATCAATATCTAAAATTTCAATATTGGATTTTTCAGTGGTTTTAAATTTATTTACACCAACCAAAATATCTTGTGCAGAATCTAAACGTGCTTGCTTACGCGCAGACGCTTCTTCAATTCTTAATTTAGGAACTCCGGTTTCAATAGCTTTTGCCATCCCCCCAAGTTCTTCAACCTCTTCAATAAGTGTCCATGCTTTTTTAGCAATTTCTTGCGTTAAATATTCTACATAATAAGAACCAGCCCAAGGATCCACGGATTTGGTCATTTGGGTTTCATCTTGAATAAAAATCTGGGTATTACGTGCAATCCTTGCTGAGAAATCTGTTGGTAAAGCAATCGCTTCATCTAAAGCATTAGTGTGTAATGATTGTGTACCACCTAAAGTTGCTGCCATAGCTTCTATACAAGTACGAGCTACGTTATTAAAAGGATCTTGCTCACTTAAACTCCAACCAGAGGTCTGACTATGCGTACGCAATGCCATTGATTTTGGGTTTTTAGGATTAAACGTTTTTATGATTTTTGCCCAAAGCATACGCGCCGCACGCATTTTTGCAATTTCCATAAAGTGATTCATACCAACGGCCCAGAAGAATGATAAACGAGGCGCAAATTCATCAATTTTTAAACCTGACTTTAATCCAGTTCTAATGTACTCCATTCCATCGGCTAAAGTATATGCTAATTCAATATCTGCGGTTGCACCAGCTTCTTGCATGTGGTAACCACTAATAGAAATGGAATTGAATTTGGGCATATTTTTAGTCGTATAATCAAAAATATCACCAATAATTCGCATAGAAGGTGCTGGTGGATAAATATAAGTGTTACGCACCATAAATTCTTTTAGAATATCATTCTGAATGGTTCCTGAAAGCTTATCTAAAGATACACCTTGTTTTTTAGCCGCTGCAATATAAAATGCCATAATTGGTAATACAGCACCATTCATTGTCATAGAAACAGACATTTTATCTAATGGAATTTGATCGAACAAAATTTCCATATCTAAAATAGAATCTATAGCAACACCTGCTTTACCAACATCACCAGTTACACGTGGGTGATCAGAATCATAACCACGGTGTGTTGCTAAATCAAAAGCTACTGAAAGTCCTTTTTGACCTGCAGCTAAATTTCTTCTGTAAAAAGCGTTTGACTCTTCTGCAGTTGAAAATCCGGCATATTGACGAATTGTCCAAGGACGCATTGCATACATGGCGCTATAAGGTCCTCTTAAAAAAGGAGGCACACCGGCTGTATAATGTAAATGTTCAGCTTCTGAAATATCTTTTTTTGTAAAATGTTTTTTTACAGGTATGCCTTCAGGAGTATTCCAAACGTCTTTAGTCTCTTCTTTAGTTTCAACGGTATGTTTTACAGCTGAGTTTAATGTTATATCTGAAAAATCGGGTTTCATGTCGTTTTTATTTAGAGATTTCAATAGTTACATGCATTCGCAAAAGCGATTTCATACTTCTAAAGATTTAAAGGTTTTTTGGAGTTTTTTCTGAATAGCAGAAAGTGTTACAAGAACATCTGTTCTCATATTAACAACACCATCTAAGCCCGCTTCAGTTAATTCGTCCATGTTTTTTGGTGCGCCTGCTAACAATAATACTTTGTCTTTATTAAGTTTCCTAAATGTATTTATAAACTCTAATGCTGTAGCATCGTAATCTTCATCAGAACTACAAATTACAACCACATGCGCTTCTGATTTTGCACTTTCGGTAGCCGCTACATTAGCATTTTCAAAGCTTTCTTCTTGGTGAACATCAAAACCACTAACGCCAATAAAATCGTAAGCAAATGCGGCTCTCGCTTTACGCATTGTTAAATTACCATAACTCGCTAATTGAACAATAGGACGCACATTGGTTTCATCTACTAACTCTTCAGTAACTCTACGCATCGCCTCTATTTCTAAAGATGCACGTCGTGGTGTTAATACTTTTGGGTTTGAAGTAGCCCCCTTAGAAAGAAGATTTTTGTCTACAGTTTCCATAAGGTTTGGATATTTATTTATCCCAACCATTAGTGTTCTACGTTGACTAATTAATTTTAACTTTTTTAAACGAATTTCTGCTATTTGTTGTTGAATAATTTCGTTTTCAAAAGCGGTGTAGAAACCACCGTCATTTTCAATTGCTTTAAATAACTCTAAAGCTTTTTCTGCTATTTTAGAACTGACTTCTTCAATATAGTAAGAACCATCAACAGGATTTGATACTTTGCCAAAATAAGATTCTTCTCTTAAAATGGTTGTAATATTTCCTGCAATTCGACTTGAAAAATCAGAAGAGTTTTTAAACTCTTTATCATAAGCATCAATTAAAACACCATCTACATTTCCTAATATAGCAGACATGGCTTCTGTAGTACAACGTAATAAATTTGTTTCAGGATCAGTAATAGACTTACTCCAAATAGAAGTTTTAGCCGTAATTGTATTACAGAAATCTATCACATTATATTTAGCAGAAATTTCACCTAATAAGTTATTGAAGGCTCTAAATTTTCCTATTTCAACAAAATATTCTAAACCAATAGCTAATTCTATATTTAAATGATCAAATATGCTTTGAACAGCAACACCTTTTTCTTTTAATTTTTCAATTAGAAAAACCAAAGAACTTAACGTGTAAGCTATTTCTTGAACTTGATTAGCACCAGAGTCTAAATATTCTGTTCCTGAAATTGTAAGAACTTTAAAGTTTGGAAAATAAGTTACTAATGGTATTAACTCGGCAATGACTTCAATTTTATTTTCATCAAAAGAACCTGTCGTCACATAATTAGAAATTAAACCTATATCAAGAAAACCTTTTAAGTTTTCTCCTTTAGAAAAGGCGACTAATTCTTTAGTAAAAGCGACAGCATCAATATCTAATTTAAAAGATACCGAGATTTCATTTAAATTAATCCCTTTTAATAATTCTGTAACCGATACATTCTCTTTTAATTCAAAAATAATACCGTTAACACCTTCCTCTACAGCTACCAATGCTAATGCATTGCCATTAGCCGCAGATGCAACAATGATACTTCTATAGTTGACTAAAGCCTGAGAATTTTCACCTGTATTTTTAAGTTGAGTTATACTGTCTTCACTCGTATAACAGGGCTGAATATTAAGACCTGTTAAGTTTTTCCAAACAAGTTTTCTATCAAAATCTGCACCTTTTAAATCTACGGTCACTCTTTCCATCCATTGTTCTTTAGAAACAGGTGGGAAATCTGAAAAAAGTGGTTTGTTTTTAGTATTCATAATAATTTATAATATTAAAATTATTTAATTCGTCTTCTTAATTACCCTAAGAAACTCAGTATAATACCAGCCGCAATAGCAGAGCCAATAACACCAGAAACATTAGGAGCCATAGCATGCATTAATAAGTAATTACTTGGATCTGATTTTAAGCCTTCTGTATGAACAACTCTAGCACTATCTGGTACTGCAGAAACCCCTGCTGCACCAATTAAAGGGTTTATTTTGTTTTCTTCTTTTAAGAAAAGGTTCATAAACTTAGCAAAGAGCAATCCTCCCATAGTTGCAATAACAAATGATATTGCACCAAGTCCAAAAATTAACATTGAATCTTTAGTAATAAATATATCAGCCTGTGTAGAAGCACCAACGGTAACACCTAACAAAATAGTTACAATATCAATCAGTTTTGTTCTTGCAGTCTCTGCAAGACGTTCTGTTCTACCAGATTCTTTTAATAAATTACCAAAGAATAGCATACCCAATAAAGGTAAGGCACTTGGAGAGATAAATAAAGTTAAAATTAGAGCAACCACAGGGAAAATCATTTTCTCTTTTTGTGTTACCGCTCTTGGTGGTTTCATTTTAATTTTTCTATCTTTTTTTGAAACCAACAAACGCATTAATGGCGGTTGAATTACAGGAACTAAAGCCATGTAAGAATAAGCAGCAATAGCAATTGGGCCAATTAAATTTTTAACCGTTGTACCATCTGCAAGCACATTTACACCGTTTGCTAATTTAGAAGAAAGAAATATAGCTGTTGGTCCATCTGCACCACCAATAATACCTATCGCTCCTGCTTCTGGAAGATTAAATCCTAAATAAAGTGCGCCTAAAAATGTAGCAAAAACACCAATTTGAGCTGCACCACCTAAAAGCATTAATTTAGGGTTAGCGATTAAGGAAGAGAAATCTGTCATCGCCCCAATCCCTAAGAAAATAAGTGGCGGATAAATCCCTTTGACGACCCCAAAATAAAGATAATTTAAAACAGATCCTGTTTCGTAAATACCTGTTTGATTTCCTGCTACAAATGGAATATTTCCTATAATAACACCGATACCAATTGGTATTAATAACAAGGGTTCGTAATCGTATTTAATTCCTAAGTATATAAAAATGATTCCGATAAAAATCATAACTATATGTCCTGAAGTTGCATTTGCAAATCCTGTATAATTATAAAATTTCTCGATCCCTTTAAATGCACCTTCAAAAACATTTTCATCTTCTGAAATATCAACTTGAGCTGTCGAAACAGTAGCATTATCTACTGAGTTTATATTTGCACCTAATCCAAGTACTGGTTTAATAAAAATCAGGACTGACAAGACACTAAATATTATTATTAGTTTTTTCATTTTTTTTCTTTTAACTAATGGTTATAATTCTTAATTGAATGAAAGAGAAGTTTTACCCCTATTCAAATTCAATCATTACTGCATCTTGTAATACTTGCTGCCCAACCGTTACTTTTATAGCTGTTACGGTACCCGCTTTTTCTGCTACGATATTATTTTCCATTTTCATGGCTTCTAATACTAATAGTTGGTCATTTTCTTTAATAACATCACCTACCTGTACATTTAAAGACAGAATAACACCTGGTATTGGCGCCACAATTTTAGAGGTCGTTGATTTTGGTTTAACATCTAAAGGTACTGCAGGATGTTTTGAAGCAGAACGCACTAAGGTTGGTGTTTTAGTCGTTTTAACATCTGATTTCATTATCACATCATAAGACGTACCATTAACCTCTAAATTGATAATATTATCTTCGTGTGATTTTATATTAACGGTATATCCGTTTTCGTTGACTTTGAATTTATAACTTTTCATGTGGTTTTATTTATTGGTTTTACAGTCACATGCTGTTCTCATAAATCATTTCTATTAATGAAAGAATTTGAACAAGCTCGTTTCATATATATTATAATTTATTTTGAACACCGTAAATTTTAGAACTCCAAGGTGAGTATGTTTTTTTAACTTGTTTTATAGTTAAAATTCCACTTTCATGATCATGCTGTTCATTAAAATACATATGAATTGAAGCTCCGATTACTGCAGAAATTTCACCTGTAAAATCTTCATCGCCTTTAACAGCGATTTCACTGATTTTTTTATCTTTTCCTTTTGTAATTATTTTATATAAATAAAGCATTACGGGTAAACCATAATTAAAGAAAAGAGCTAATGTTACAAGTGCACCAAAAACAATTAACAATCCCGTAATTAGTATAACGTAACCTTCACTTATTGGGTCTGTGGTTAATAGTATATTTATCATTATAATGGAATGTTTGAATGTTTCTTAGGTGGATTTACATCTTTTTTATTTTGAAGTAATTCTAAAGCTCTAATGATTCTGAATCTTGTATTTCTAGGTTCAATAACATCATCTATAAAGCCATATTTTGCTGCCTGATAAGGATTTGCGAATTTATGAGTGTATTCATCCTCTTTTTTCTGGATGTAATCTTCTTTTTCTGTGTCGTCTTCAATTTTTCTAATATTAGAACCTTCTAAAACTTCTACAGCACCCTTTGCTCCCATTACCGCAATTTCTGCAGTTGGCCATGCGTAGTTTAAATCACCTCTTAATTGTTTACAACTCATAACATCATGAGCACCACCATAAGATTTACGTAGTGTAATCGTTACTTTAGGCACTGTAGCTTCACCATAAGCAAATAGTAATTTTGCACCGTGTAGAATGATTCCTCCATATTCTTGCCCCGTTCCTGGCAAGAAACCTGGCACATCTACAAGCGTTACAATAGGAATATTAAAAGCATCACAGAAACGAACAAATCGTGCTGCTTTTCTTGAAGCATCAATATCTAAAACACCTGCATAATATTTTGGTTGATTGGCAACAATACCAACCGGACGACCATTAAATCTTGCAAAACCAACACAAATATTTCGTGCGTAATTTCTATGTACTTCTGTAAATTCTCCGTTATCTGCAAGTATTGAAATAACATCTACAACATCATAAGGTTGATTTGGATTTTCAGGAATAATATCATTTAAAGCATCCTCTATACGATCAACAGGATCATTACTCGTAATTATAGGCGCTTCTTCTAAGTTATTTGAAGGCATATAGCTTAATAACTTGCGTATCAACAATAAATTCTCTTCGTCATTCTCTGCTAAGAAATGGGAAACACCAGATCTTGTTGAATGAATTTTTGCACCACCTAATTCTTCTGCGGTTACAACTTCTCCTGTTACAGATTTTACAACTTTAGGACCTGTTACAAACATATAGCTTGTTTCTTCTGTCATAATAGTAAAATCGGTTAATGCTGGAGAATAAACTGCTCCACCAGCACAAGGCCCTAATATTGATGATATTTGAGGAATTACCCCTGAAGCCATAATGTTACGTTGAAAAATCTCAGCATAACCAGCTAAAGATCTAACACCTTCTTGAATACGTGCCCCACCTGAATCATTTAATCCAATAACAGGAACTCCAATTTTCATGGCCATATCCATAACCTTACAAATTTTTAAGGCATAAGTTTCAGATAACGAACCACCGAATACGGTAAAATCTTGTGCGAATAAGTAAACTATTCTTCCGTCAATTGTTCCATGACCTGTAACAACACCATCTGAGAGATAAATTTGTTTATCTAAACCAAAAGATTTTGTTCTGTGCGTTACAAACATGTCAAATTCTTCAAAACTATCTTCGTCTAAAAGAATATCTATACGCTCGCGTGCCGTTAGTTTACCTTTTGCATGTTGAGAATCTATACGTTTTTCTCCTCCTCCCAACTTTGCTTTCGCTCTTTTTTCAATGAGCTCGTTAATTTTATCTTGATTTGCCATAAAAATTGTATTTACTTATAAATTTATGTTAGTTGAGATTAGTTTTGTTTAGAACAAAGTTCAGTAAGAACACCTAAGGTTGATTTTGGATGTAGAAAACCGATATCTAAACCTTCAGCTCCTTTTCTAGAAACTTTATCTATTAATCTAACCCCTCTTTCTTCTACCGTTTTTAAAGCCTCTGTAGCATTATCTACAGCAAAAGCAATATGATGAATACCTTGTCCTTTTTTAGCTATAAACTTCCCAATAGGGCCATCTGGTGAAGTGCTTTCTAATAATTCGATTTTTGTATTACCTACCAAAAAAAAGGCTGTCTTCACTTTCTGATCAACAACCTCTTCTATAGAATAACACTTAAACCCTAATACATCTTCATAATATTTTATTGATTCCTCTAGATTATCAACTGCTATACCTAAATGTTCTATATGTGATATATTCATAATTAAAATGTTTAATTTTTAACAAATTTAGGCGAGACTAAGTTTTTATAACATGACAGATATCATAAAATGAAATAACAATCGTATTTTTTGCAACAATTTTATATCTATCCCTGAAAAATACCCTAACATTAATTTGATTTTGATAATTCTACTGATTATTTTTTATTATATTTTGAATTGAAAAATATTCAAAAAAGAGCTTCTAAAATTGATTATTTAATTTTACAGTTTGAACAAAAAAATTATTACAATAAATACTTAAAATCTATTTAAAACAGCCCATACAAATTCTTTATCTTTGAAGCTACCAAACCAAAATAAGCTTTATGATTTTTATAGATAATGAAGGAAACACAAACCCTAAATTAAATTTAGCGTTAGAAGAATATGCTTTAAGAAACTTTGACTCTTCTACAGATTATTTATTATTCTATATTAATGAGCCTTCAATTATTATTGGACGTAACCAAAACACCTTAGAAGAAATTAACAAAGATTATATAGATACTAATGGCATCCATGTGGTACGCCGTGTTTCTGGTGGTGGTGCTGTTTATCATGACTTAGGAAATCTAAATTTTAGTTTTATTACTAATCATGATGGAAAAAGTATTAGTAATTTTAAGAAGTTTACGGCTCCTGTAATTCGTGTTTTAAACGCTATGGGCGTTACTGCAGAGCTTAAAGGACGAAATGATATTCAGGTTGATGAAAAGAAAATTTCTGGTACAGCACAATTTTCTACAGGAAAACGTATGATTAGTCACGGGACTTTATTATTTGATACAGACATGAGTGAAGTTGCAAAAGCGCTTCAGGTAAAAATGAGTAAAATACAGTCTAAAGGGCATAAATCTGTTAGAAGTCGTGTGGCAAACATTAGTGAGTTTTTAAAAACACCTATTTCTATGGACGATTTTAAAAATCAATTACTAAACGGATTATATGAAGCGAGTGAACCTTTTGAAATCCATAAGCTTACAGAAGATGAATGGAAAGCGGTTCATCAATTAAAAGCAGAGAAGTATGATCAATGGGATTGGAATTATGGTCGTTCTCCTAAATTTAATATTCAACGAAATAAACGTTTTCCTATTGGAGAAATAGACCTTCGTATTTTTGTTGAAAAGGGATTGATTTCAGAATTTAAAATCTTTGGTGATTTCTTTGGAAGACAACCTGTAACGGATCTAGAAGATTTACTTATTGGTGTTCCTTATGATAAAAATGAAATCAGTAATGCTTTAGAAAATGTATCTATAGAGAATTATTTTGGAAAAATAGAAAAATCAGATTTTATAGATCTTGTTTATGGTAATGATTAATTAGTCTTAAATATTTCTTACCTACAATACATAACAATAGATCATAAAAAAATGACTTATTGCACCGGCTAACACAAATAAATGCCAAATAACATGGTTATATAGCATGTTATTTAATGCGTAAAAAATAATACCAATAGTATAGAAACCACCTCCAGCATACAACCAAAGTATACCATCTGGACCAAGACCTTGTGATACATTAGAAAAATCTAATACAATTAGCCATCCCATCACTAAATATAAAAGAGTAGAAAAAATTTCGAATCGTCCTGTAAAAAACAATTTTAAAATTAGACCAAAAGCTGCAATACCCCAAACTATTGCAAAAAGAACCCAGCCTAAACTATCCCTTAAGAGTAATAATACAACAGGGGTATATGTCCCTGCAATAAGCAAATAAATACTAGAATGATCTACAATTCTAAAATAATGTTTTCGTTTTTCTCCTTTTACACCATGATAAAATGTTGAAGCTAAAAATAGAATAATGATTGAAAGCCCATAAACAATAACACTAAACAGACTCCAAGGTGTAAGGCTATCTGCTTTTAAGATTAGTAAAACTAAAGCTACAATACCTAAAAGAGCACCAAAACCATGCGTCCAAGTATTTAATTGTTCTTCGTGTTGCGTAGGAATTCTCATCTTTGTTTTTTTGTATTTAGAGGTATTGATTTTTGCTTAGACCATTTATTTACACAGTCGTAAAAATCAATTTCAAAAGCAGGTTCTTGTCGTTTTAAACGCTCAACTTGAAAGGCGCGTTGCAAAATATCTTCAATTAAATAGTCTTCTTCGACATTTATTGGACTAAACTCTCGTTTTAAAGAAATATCAAATAAACTGGCTGTACTATTAAACCAAAAAGCACGCCAACCGCTTCGTAACTCTTTAATAAGTTGATACGTTGTTTTACCGGTTTGGCGATGTATTAATTTTACTAGAATCTGACCTTCAGTTTTGGTAAGTTTCTTTAATTCCGCAGAAAATTCATCCTCAATATACCTCTGAATAACTTTAGTATATCGTTTTTTATCTCGCTTACGTTCCAAGCTATCTAATCGGTTTTGTAATGCTTCTAAACGTTCTGCCGCTAGCTTTGCATAAGGATAAACCTTTAAGGTTTTTCGTCTTAAAATGATATAACGAATTCTTGCTTCTCTGTCTGCAAAACTTAACTTTGGTAATACTAAAACTTCTTCAAGATCTACCGAAGTAACAGGTATAGAATCGCCTTCAATAATCATATAATAGACAGCCGTAGAATCTTGCTTTACCGGATTCTCTTCTTGTGCATTTAATACAACTGAAAAAAATAATGTTATATAAAGAATATATTTCATGAATTTACTTAACGCTAAAATCGTTCCAATCTTTCATTTTATACAAATTCAAAATTACTAATATTTAAAATCTATAAGCTTAAATCCCTATTAATATTATTTAAAATCTTCTATTTATATGGAAGCTTTAAAGATCATTAAAATTAAGACATAAAAAAAGACCTTTCAAATGAATTACACTTAAAAGGTCTTTCTAAAAATTTATAAAATAAAATTAGAGTTTCTGACGGTTGTCACCAGAGTTTCTATCAATTAATTTATTGTAAGGGTCTACTCCTACTTCTGTAGGCTTTTCATCAACAGTAATAGAAATTTTATTATCGATTAAAGTGATTTTATGTTTCTTTAAATACAATTGCTTTTCTTTCATCTCACCATCAACTTCATGCTCTGTAAACACTCCAACATCTATATAATCTTGAAGCGGTAATGATAAAATAGGTTTCGTCTTACCTTCTGGCAAGTATGAGATTGAATCTCTTCCTGTTTCAGAAAATAATTGTTTTCCTTTTTCATCATTTCTGTATTTACTAACATCAAATTCAATATCTACTTTGTATTTACCGTTGTCTAATTCGGTAGACGTTACATTTTTAATACTATTGTCATAAACCGTAATTGTTTCAAACATATCTTTTATAACATATTGTAAACTATCTGGCGTAACTGCTTTAATATGATTTACCATATCTATAGACGTTGTATAAGGTGGCTCTTGAAATTTTACTTTTTCAACATACGTTTTTAATGCGCTATTTAAGACCTCTTCCCCAAGATAATCACTAAGTGCATAAAAGACTAATGATCCTTTTTCGTAACGAATATAGCCTTGTCCATCATTGTACATTAATGGGTTTTCACGCTTACGCTCAAAGGTTCTTTGAAAAAGGTAACTATCTAATGATTTTTTTAGAAACTTACGCATTTGTGCTTTACCTAATTCTTTTTCTAGCACTTTTAAAGCTACGTATTCCGATAAACTTTCAGATAACATTGTTGCTCCTAAAACATCGGCCCCAATGACTTGGTGCGCCCACCATTGGTGTGCAACCTCGTGAACGGTAATAGCGTAGGTATAATTTAGATCACCATCTTCATTATCTTCTACATCTGCTATAAAACCTGCATCACCAGAAAAAGGAATTGTATTAGGAAATGATTGTGCAAAACCACCACTTGGAAATTCTACAATTCGAAGTTGTTTATGCTGATAAGGACTAAAGTTTTCGCTATTGTAAGCCAACGAAGCCTTCATACCATCCATCATACTTTCTAAATTATACTCGTGTCCTTTGTGGTAATAAATCTCAAGATCTACATCCTTCCATTTGTCTTTTTTTACTTCATATTTAGCTGAGTTATAAGCGTAAAAATTCAAAATTTCACTATCCATTTTATAATGAAAATAGCGTCTTCCATCTTCTACCCATTCTTTTTGAAGATAACCCGGTGCAATTGCAATTTGATCTTCACTTGTGCTTACGGTCGTTTCAAAATCAATCCAATCACTATCTTTTGAAATATAGGTGTTACCTAAAGCCGTAGAATCTGAAGGATGTGGTCTTAGCTCATTAGGTGCTAATCCGTATTTCTCACGCGTTTTATCGTCTGAAAGTTCACCTCCATTATAACCTAAATTAGGAAACAGTTGTGTGTTATTAATAAAGGTTCCATTTTCTATGACTGGTGAATTAGAAACAAACAATGTATTGGGTTTATTTTTTACTGTAAAATTCAAAATCAATGAATCTCCAGGTTGCATTGGTTGTTTTAACTTATAAATATCGAAATTATAAAGTGTATCTTCTGAAACAAGTGTGTTTTCACGATTAAACTTGAAAGTACTCTCGTAATCATTATGATTTAAGAAAATGCTATCAATAACCTTATTGGTTTTATTAATCATGGTGTATTCACCTGAAGATTCAAAATTTCGTTCATCTATAAATAAATCTAAATTAACGTTTACTGCAACAATTCTAGGTTGTGCATAATCTTCGTATTTCTTATATTTTTTCTCCCAATTAACACGTAATTCTTCTCGTTCTTTTGAAGAATAAAGATCATTATTAATATTTGTAGCATGATAAATAGTATAACCCATCGCTAAGAAACCACCTAAAAATACCACTAGAGCTATAGCAATAGGTGTTTTAAAACGCTCTTTTGCAATTGCAATGCGTTCTGCAAATGAACTTGGTAAACCACGTACCCAAAACAAAGCTGCAATAAGCATTAAAACTAATCCTCCAAGAACCCAGTAGAATTTATAAATTAAATACCTAGCTAAAGAATCTCCGTAACCATTCATATCATTATAACTAAAGCCCGAACCTTCATTATATTTAAATAAAGGCTGCTCTACACCTGCAAGAGTTAAAAAAGGAATTCCGATAGAAACGACTAATAATACAAATAAGCCTAAATATGGATTTCTTATTAAAGTCTGAACCATTAAAGCTAAAAAAGCCCAAATGATGTAATTAATCAGTTTTAATCCGAATAATTCTTTAATGTATAAACCTAATTCAATATCATAATAGCCCTTGTAAAGTTGAAATAAAATCCCTGCAACCATAATGACAGAAAGTAATAACATCTGCATTTTTACAATAGCAATAAACTTAGATAAAAATAGAGACCAGTTTGGAATTGGTGTTACATCTTCTAAACCATTCATATTAGAAATCTTACTGCGATTTACTAACATTCCGGCATAAAGAAATGTACATATATTAATAGCAATCACAAACACTCCACCACCTTGTAACATTAACCATGTTCTTGGGTATGATGATGCACCAACTTGGCTTCCGGCTTCAGATAATGCAACTAAAACAATAATAAGCCCCACTAAAACAATACTGATAAACGCCCAACTTTTTACAATATATTTGAATTCTATATGAGCTATTTTCCAAGTGGCTTTTAAGTTTTGAATAAAAGAATAATCATACCCTACTTTTGGCAGGTTGATTTTAGTAATACCACCAAAGTTTCGTTTTGTAGAACGTTCGCCTTTTTTCTTCTTAAAGAATGAAAACGACATTGCGTTTTGGCTGAATGTAAATAACTTAAAAACAATACCAAATACAATTGTTGCAACACCTAACCATAATAAACGGTTATAAACGATGACTTCTTTAATAGGAATTTGTAATTCATTTTGTTCGTAAACCGTCCAATAACGGGTATAATAACTAACAGCAGAAGATCCAAAAGGATCAAATAATGATGCTAAGTAACGACTGTCTTGATCGTATAAAAAATTATCTGTTATTCTTTGAATAAACAACAACAAAATCACAGTTATAAATCCGGCAGCAATATTTCTAGAAAAAGTAACCACAGCAAAAACAATAGCGCCAAACAATAAAATATTAGGCAATATAAAAAGCCAATACGAATTAAAATACGATTGAATATTAAAAGCCGTTACCAAATCTGAATTTGTACCAGGCAATCTAAAACCAATAAACATACCGATACCTATTGTAAATACGATAAGTGATACAACCACAATAGCACTAAAAAATTTAGCAAATAAATAATTTGCTTTTGTAAATGGATAAGAATAGAGAATAGAATGCATTTCACTCTTAAAATCTCTATTTACTGAAGCACCAATGATCGATGGAAATAAAAAGAAGATTAAAATTGTTAAACCGTTAAAGAGGTTATTTACTCCAACAGGTGAATTTACAATTCGAGATGAGCCAGTTGTAGCTGTAATACTATCGAAAATACCAGCCGTAGTTGCCGCCATAAACAATGCCAACATAAAAAAGATGGTCATATATATATAAGTCGCTGGTCGTTTTAACCAGTACTTTAATTCGTGAAAAAATATAGTAGAAAACATAGATGTACTTTTTTTAATGATTTAGGATTAAACTGCAGTTACAGGTTCGTCCTCTTTTAGTGCAATAAAGTACACATCGTCAAGTTGTGGCTCAATCGATTTAAAGTCTTCACTAGGTTGCTCCTCGCTAAATACACGAATATTAAGAGAGTTATCTTCGTTATAATTAGAAGATAATACATTGAATTGTGCTTCGTGCGTTTCTAAATCATCTCTATCTATAATTTTAGTCCAAATACGACCTTGCAATTCTATTCTTGCCTGAGATGGTGTGGCTTGTTTTAAAATACGTCCACCATTTAAAATGGCCATATCGTTACAAAGTTCCTTGACATCTTCAACTATATGTGTCGAAAAAATTACTGTACAATTGGTACCAACTTCACGCAATACATTTAGAAAACGATGACGTTCCGCAGGATCTAAACCAGCTGTTGGTTCATCTACAATAATTAATTTAGGATTATTCAATAATAATTGTGCAATTCCGAAACGCTGTTTCATTCCTCCAGAATAACCCGCCACATGTTTTTTACGCATGTCATAAAGATTGGTAATATCTAAAACCTCTTTAACTAAAGCTTTTCTGTCTGATTTAGATCGAATACCTTTTAAAGTTGCAAAGTAATCTAGTAAATCTTCAGCAGACATTTTTGGATACACACCAAAAGATTGTGGCAAATAACCTAAAACTTTACGCAAAGCCATTTTATCTTTTAAAACATCGATATCACCAAACATAATAGATCCAGAATCCGGACTCTGCAATGTAGCAATGGTTCTCATTAAAGACGATTTCCCAGCACCATTAGGACCTAAAAGTCCAAACATTCCTGTTCCGATTTCAAGATTTAAATTATCTGTGGCTTTAACACCATTTTTATAAGTTTTGGTAAGGTTCTTTATTACAAGCTTCATAAAGTATGGTTTTAGATTATAATTCTATTAGTATTAAAATAGATGAATTTGTTACAAAAAAATCTAAAAGCTTCTTAAAGCTGAATAAATCCTTTTACTTTTACATAAATCAAATATCTACATATGGCTTCTAAGAGCATACTTAATAAAAAATCACTCGATTTTCTTGAAAAATATTTAAATAATGCCTCACCAACAGGTTACGAATGGGAAGGGCAAAAAATCTGGATGGATTACCTTAAACCCTATGCAGATGAATTTATTACAGACACTTACGGTTCTGCTGTTGCTGTTATAAACCCTGAAGCAAAATATAAAGTGGTTATTGAAGGGCATGCCGATGAAATTTCATGGTATGTGAATTACATTTCGGATAACGGTTTACTTTATGTTATTAGAAATGGTGGTAGTGATCACCAAATTGCACCGAGTAAGGTTGTAAACATTCATACAAAAAATGGCATTGTAAAAGGTGTATTTGGATGGCCAGCAATTCATACCAGAAGTAAAGCAAAAGAACAAGCGCCTAAGCCTGATAATATCTGCATTGATATAGGAGCAAAAGATAAGGAAGAAGTTGAAAAAATGGGAGTTCATGTTGGTTGTGTAATTACTTACCCTGACGAATTTCATATTTTGAATAAAGACAAATTTGTTTGTCGTGCGTTAGACAACAGAATGGGTGGTTTTATGATTGCTGAAGTGGCGCGTTTACTTAAAGAAAATAAGAAAACACTTCCTTTTGGATTATATATTACCAACTCTGTACAAGAAGAAATTGGTTTACGTGGCGCTGAAATGATTGCACAAACCATTAAGCCGAACGTAGCAATTGTAACAGACGTTACCCATGATACAACAACACCTATGATTGACCAAAAGACGCAAGGTTATGCTGAAATTGGAAAAGGTCCTGTTGTTGCTTATGCACCTGCTGTACAACAAAAATTACGTGATTTAATTACTGATACTGCCGATGAGAAGAAAATTCCTTTTCAACGTGCTGCATTATCTAGAGCAACCGGAACAGATACTGATGCCTTTGCTTATAGTAATGGTGGTGTTGCTTCTGCTTTAATTTCTTTACCATTGCGTTATATGCATACTACTGTAGAAATGGTGCATAGAGATGATGTTGAGAATGTTATTAAATTAATTTATGAAACTTTATTAAAAATAGAAGACGGAGAAACGTTTAGCTATTTTAAATAGAAAATATCAGACCTGTCAGTTTTTTATAACCTGACAGGTCTATTTTATTTTATGGATGAAATTTTAGATATCGTTGACAAAAACGGTAAACCAACAGGAAGAACTGCACTAAAATCTGAAGCGCATTCTAAAGGCTTGTATCACAATACCATTCACTTATGGCTGTACACCTCTAAAGGTGAAATATTACTACAGCAACGCTCTCACAAAAAATCAATTTACCCATTGCTTTGGGATGTTTCTGCTGCAGGACATATAGATGCTGGAGAAACATTTATAACAGCAGCTTTACGGGAAACAAAAGAGGAATTAGGTTTAGAATTAGAACCAAAAGATCTCACCCAAATAGGTACATTTCTACATGAAAGTAGCTATGCTGAAGGTAAAATTCAAGATAATGAATTTCATCAAGTATTTATTGCAGAATTAACCGTTCCATTAAACACTTTAGTAATACAAGACTCTGAAGTTGAAGCTATAAAATTAGTATCGCTCGAAGAGTTTTATAATTTATTAAACAATAGTGAAACTAACATGCACTTTGTAGTTAGTAATCGCGACTATTATTTAAAAGTACTAGAAACAGTAAAGAATAAGCTTTAATTATACTAGTATTTAAAAACACATTTCAGAACCTTAACAAGGTTCTAATTTTTTAATTCTTATTAAAAAATTAAAACCCCAACTAATAAATTAGCTGAGGTTTTTAAAGCTAGTCAAACTTGAAACCATTAAAGCCCCTTAGACAAATAGCGATCCCTACATCCTATTTTATGGCTTCAAATTATGACTATTCAAAAAATTTAGAACATGATATATAAAATACCTTTCTTTTATTTAGTTCTTCAAAAGTACTTTTCAAACAGACAAAACCTGTCCTTTTTATAATTAATGTTAATTATTTATTGCTGTAAATAAAATAATATTGTTAAATTATTAACACATATGTTTATAGCTTAGATAATATTTTATCAACTTTATATTTAATTCCTTTATCTGCATTCACTAATGATTTATTAGTTGATATAAGGTCTATTTTATGATTCAAAATATGTATTAAATTAGCCATCCAATCTTCCATACGCATTTTTCCTTTAGATTGATTAATAGCTTTTATAATTTATTAATCGTAGCAATAGCAAACCAAAATGCTATTCGTTGAAATAAAACAGAAAATAATGTAATAAAAAAAGATGTGTTTCTCAAAGTAACTATAAAGTTCCATATTGAAACAAGAACTAGAAGACTTAAACCAATCATAGGGTCATAAAGCAAACTAGTGCTGCTATCAACAATCTTATTAAAACAAGATTTCGTTATTGCAAAATCGGGTTTAATATATGATAATACTTATAGAAGTGCTTTACTGCAAAAATAAAGAGTTTTTAGTTGTTTTTTACCACAGTAATTTGTTTTAAGTAGTTATTTTCCACTATAATATTTGATTGCCATTTTCCCAAGTGTTCTAGTCCCATAATAATTAAAACCATAACCAATTGGTGCACCAATTAAAGGAACCATTTTCACAAAACTTGTCATAGATTTTTGACCTGCTTTCGTAATTATTTTTTGAGGAATATGTTTCCAAATTTTCTTCATAATCTCTTTAGAAATATTCTTTTCAATTGCTTTTTTCGTAACGGCTTTTCCAACCTCAATTCCGAATCTTTTCAAAGCTTCTTTTGAACTGTCTCCAGCTAGTATTAAATAAACATCCGTTTTCAAATCTGTAGTCTCATCATTATGTCCGAAAATATGTGCAATTGTAAGAGCTAAATAAATTTGCGGTTTTCAAGTTATAATTAAGTCTGCAGGAACAGTCAGAGGTAATGTAATAAGTCCTCCAACTCCAGTTGCCGTCCCTACGAGTCCATTCTTAAATGATTTCCTACTAACATTTTTTTTTGCTAAATCAATATCAGATATGTTTGGATTTTGTACTCTTAATTTCCCAACATAATTCAAAATATTAGGTTGGTTTTCTATTGCAGATTTTTCAATATAATTATCAATCCATTTAACTAAAGTTCCTTTGTCTTTTCCTTGAATTTTACTTATTTTTTTTCTCGTTTTTTTGTTAATTAATTATACTGATTTTTAAAAATTTTCATACTCCAACCACCCTAAACTCAAAAAATCTGTCCATTTAAAAGAAGGATTTTTATACACCTAAATAAAAGATAACTTTTGACTTACTTTTTATAATTAAAAAATCAACTGAAAGGAAAACAAAGAAATATTGTGTTTTGATTTATAGTCTTTTAAGTCTAAAAGAAGAGTGAAGTACGAATACAGAATACTTGAAAAACGAAAAATTAATTTAATCGTTTTTTTAAATAAAAAATTTAAGTAAAACACATTTAATAATAGCCAACTATTAAATCTAAGTGTTCTTTTACATAATCTTTCACGTGTTTTGGACTTACAACTTTCACCCAAAGATTATATTTTAAAATATCCATTAAAAACTCATAATTAGGCTCAATAAAAATCTTTATTTCACCCCAAATATCTGAATTTAAATAATCTAACGCTACAGTATCCATTTTTTTAGGACGAGAGATAATTTCTTGACTATGATGAATCGGATTTAACTCTAAATACTTAAAATGATGATTGGCTACTTGAATATAAATCCATTCAGGTTGCATATCTGTTTTTAATATTCCAATAGCATTTTTAAAATATTCAGAAGAATTAAAACTAACAGGCTCTCTAACAATTTGTTTACTGATTTTTAGAGATTTAATTCTATCATCCAAACAAAAAGCATAAATACCATATTCATTGTTGTGAGCTATTAAATACCATGCTTTATTAATTTCTTTAATATGTAAAGGTTGAAAAAAACCAGAAAATGTTTGAAAACCACTGTCATCATACCAACCTTGATATTCAATTTCGATAAAATATTTTTGCTCTATCGCATGAATAAGCGGTACTAAATCTACCTGAGAACTTAAAGAACTGCGTGCTGTAGTAACATACGGTTTCCAAGCATGTGCATGATGATGTAAAAGATATAATTCTGTTTTCTCATAAATTTCTTTTAAAGCTTCACTTATTTCATATCCATCTACAAAATAACCATAGTTGCGCTTATGTAAAACAATAGCTTGGTAATAGGATTTAATTTTATCCAAATCACGTTTAATCGTTTTTTGACTATGCAGATTCAGTTTATCATATAAGGCATCCTCATTATTGTCTGCACGAATATGATCTAATGCTCGCTGCAAATCTTCTAATGGCACAAATCCATTTTTATCAATACCGTAAATTTTAGGGTTAGAAATGATACGTAAAATATAATAGCGGCGAAGAAATTCTGGGGTCATAGCAGGGATAAAAAAACGAATTTAATAATAAAGTTTCAAACGACTAAAAGTAAACTGTTTTTATATATTTGAAAACCAAATACACTACATGACATCGGTTTTTAGTAAAAAGGATTTTATCGCAACGAAGTGGTTTACTCTAGAGAAATTAATACAATTAATCACAGGTGTATTTATTGTTCCTCAAATATTTAGCACCTTAGGTACCGTAGATATTGGTAAACTTAAATTTGTAGAATCTATACTAGGCATGTTTACTCCCCTATTATTTTTAGGACTATCTGCCATATGTATAAGAGAAATTGTTTTTAACCCAAAACGAAGCGAACAAATTTTAGCCACAGCTTTCTATCTTAGACTCATAAGCTGGATTATTATTTTTATCGGAATTGCTATTTATTATGGCTTATCTAAAAATAGCCCACTTACTAGCTTATATCTAATCATTGCCTTTAGTTATTTATTTAAACTCACCGATGTTTTTGAATATTATTTATTAGCTAAAAAATGGACAAAGATCATATTTATCAGTAAAATTAGTACGTTAATTATTATTGTCACTTTACAATATTATGGTGTTAAAAACCATTTGGATGTTAACTATTTTGCCAAACTTATAATTCTAGACTTCCTGATTCAGGGGGGGATTTATATCCTAATTTTAAAGTATAAAAAGACATTTTCATTTAAGAAATGGAGATTCTCAGGAGACTTAGCAAAATCTTTATTAAAGATGTCATTTCCTTTAATACTGTCTAATGGTCTAATTATGTTTTACATTACTATTGACGAACTTTTTTTAAAATATTTTTTAGGCGATCATGCCAACGGAATCTTTGCTACAGTTCAGTTTTTAGTCATAGCATTAACTTGGAATGTTGGGTTTTCTATCATTAATGCTCTATATCCTTCCCTTGCAGAATCCTTTCAAAATAATAGTTTACTGTATGTGAAAAAAGTAAAAAAAATATTAAAAATCATGTGTTTTTTGGGATTATTAATAGGTGTTTTTTATTCCTTTTTCGGAAATCTTATCTTGAATAATTATTTCACAGAAGATTATACAGAAGCACAAATACCATTATTAATTTTCTGCTGGTCACCGCTTTTTATTTTTATAGGTATGATTTATGAAAAACACTTAATCAACACTAATGATCTTCAAAAAAACGTGTATCGATTTATACTTGGCTGTGTTTCTAATATTATTTTATGCTATTTATTAATTCCTATTTGGCAAGTTACAGGTGCTGCGATTGCGGTTTTAGCAAGTCATTTTATAACCAATATATTATTTATCTTTTTAGACCGTAAAAGCAGAAAACAACTCCTATCTCTTTTTTAATTATTTTTGATTCATGAATTTACTCTTACTAGCCATTGCTCCCGTTTTTAGTATCATTTTATATGTCTATTTTCAAGATAAATATGATAAAGAACCTAAAAAATTACTCATCATTAGTTTTCTATTAGGCGCTATAGTAAGCATCTTAATTGTATTCTCTCTCTATTTTTTCACCGGACGATTAATCCCAATAACTGACCAGTTTAGTATTTGGCAGCAATTTATACAAGCATTTGTAGTTGTGGCGTTGGCTGAAGAATTCAGTAAATATGTCATTGTAAAATACTATGCACAAACTAAAAAAGCATTCAATGAACCCTACGATGGTATTATGTATGCCGTAATGGTTTCTATGGGGTTTGCTTGTACAGAGAACATTATGTATGTTATTGGCGGCGGCGGTTACGAAGTTGCAGTTTTAAGAGCTTTCACAGCGGTCCCAGCGCATGCTGTTTTTGGTGTTATGATGGGCTATTTTATGGGCAAGGCAAAATTCTCAAAAAACAGAGTTTTACTTAATTTTACAGGTCTTTTATTAGCCATTTTATTTCATGGTGCTTACGACTTCTTTTTGTTCATTAATTTTATCCCAGGGATTTCTATTGGTGCATTTGTTTCCCTAATAATAGGGATAATTTTATCTAAAAAAGCGATTAAAGCACATCAAGATAATTCACACTTTAAAGCTTAATAAAACACCGAAAACTTTCATATTAAAAAAAGCATAGAGAATCTACATTTTATAGTTTATCCTATATTTTAAATAATATTTAGCGTTTCACCTTAAATATTTCTTATTTTGCAATATATTAAGCGATAAACAACTAATCACGTAAACTCTCTACTTTATGTACAAAATTAAAGTCAACGCTTCTCACACTTTCGATGTCACAAAAGAAAGTATGGAAACACTAGACGCTATTAAAACAGCACCTAATCATTATCACATTCTTCAAGATAATACCACAATTAAAGCCGAAGTTTTAAATGCTGATTTCAACAAGAAATTATATGCTGTTAAAGTCAACAATAATATTTTTGAGGTGAATATTTGTGATATTCTAGATCAGCAAATAGAAGCTTTAGGCTTTGAAATTGGCGCTTCTAAGCAAGTCAATGAAATTAATGCTCCAATGCCTGGATTAATATTAGAAATTAACGTTAGCGTAGGACAAGAAGTCAAAGAAAATGATGTTTTATTAATTTTAGAAGCCATGAAAATGGAAAACGTCATTCACTCTCCACGAGAAGGAGTTATTAAATCTATTCAAGTCAAAGAAAGGCAAACTGTTGACAAAAACACCCTTTTAATTGAATTTGAATAACTTAAACGTCAGTTCGAGTATTTTGTGAAGCTTCAGAAAAATGTATAGAAAAACATTTTACCACAAAGCTTCTATATCGTTCTATTGAGGTCCATCGAATAATAAAATTCATAAAAGAATTTCACTCAAAGTGACGCTAAAGCTATATTTATTATTCTATTGTTAGTCTGAGTATTCTGACTTTTTTGTTTGAATATATCGAGAACCTGTAAGTAAATAATAACCTTAATTACAATCTTTGAACGACAAATGAATAATTGAAATTACAATAAAAATACTTCCATTTAGAATATCAAAATAAGATACTGAAATAAATTCAGCATAATATGAAAAAATTACTAGTAGCCAATAGAGGAGAAATAGCCATTAGAATAATGCAAACGGCAAAAAAAATGGGTATTAAAACAGTGGCTGTTTTTTCTGAAGCAGACCGTAATGCCCCTCACGTTAAATATGCAGATCAAGCTGTTTGTATTGGTCCTGCTCCATCAAACGAATCGTATTTAAGAAGCGATAAAATTATAGAAGTTTCAAAATCACTTAACGTTGATGCCATTCATCCTGGTTATGGTTTTTTAAGTGAGAATGCTGACTTTGCAGAATTATGCGAAGAAAATAATATTATTTTCATCGGCCCGCGTTCTAAAGCCATCAAGCTAATGGGTAACAAATTAGCAGCAAAAGAAACGATAAAAGATTATAATATTCCCATGGTACCAGGAACAGATGAGGCGATCACTGATATTCCTAAAGCTAAAAAAATAGCAAAAGAAATAGGCTTTCCTATTCTTATAAAAGCTTCTGCTGGGGGTGGAGGAAAAGGTATGCGTATTGTTGAAAACGAAGCCGAGTTTGAATCACAAATGAATAGAGCCATAAGTGAAGCTACATCTTCATTTGGTGATGGTTCTGTATTTATTGAAAAATATGTGGCTTCACCAAGACATATAGAAATTCAGGTCATGGCAGATACTCATGGACACATAATTCACCTTTTTGAACGCGAATGTTCAATACAACGTCGTCATCAAAAAATCATTGAAGAAGCCCCTTCTGCAGTATTAACGCCAGAATTAAGAGAGAAAATGGGACAAGCTGCGATAAATGTAGCGCGCTCATGTGATTATGTTGGTGCAGGAACGGTAGAATTTCTTTTAGATGAAAACTTCAATTTCTACTTCTTAGAAATGAATACCAGACTTCAGGTTGAACATCCTGTTACCGAGTGGATTTCTGGAGTCGATTTGGTAGAACTTCAAATAAAAGTTGCGAGAGGTGAAGAATTAAACATCAAGCAAGAAGATTTACAAATTAAAGGTCACGCTTTAGAACTTCGTGTTTATGCTGAAGATACCATGAATGACTTTTTACCAAGTGTTGGTAATTTAGAAATTTATAAACTTCCTGAAGGAAACAATATAAGAGTCGATAATGGTTATGAGGAAGGCATGGATATTCCTATTTATTACGATCCAATGCTAGCTAAACTGATAACTTATGGTAATACCAGAGAGGAAGCAATTGCACTTATGATAACTGCAATTAATAATTACCAAATAAAAGGGGTACACAGCACATTACCGTTTGGCCGTTTTGTTTGTGAACATGATGCTTTTAGAAGTGGAAATTTTGACACCCATTTTGTAAAAAATTATTACTCATTTAATTTATTAAAAGAACAACATTTATTAGAGTCTGAAATTGCAGCAAAAATTGCATTAAAGCATTTCTTAAAAGAACATAAAATTTTACGAGTTCCTAATTAATCATTGTTAGTCATTAGCAAGCAATGTGTATAGACTCATCTAATCATTTCAGTTAAAACAGTACCAGAATTCTATAAGTTTCATCCTTAATGGTTTTGGAATAATAAAATAAGCATGGACGACAAAATAAAAATATTAAACGATAAAATAGCTTTAGCAAAGCTTGGAGGTGGACAAGCACGAATAGATAAACAACACCAAAAGAAAAAACTAACAGCTCGAGAACGTGTATTATATCTTTTAGATGAAGGTTCTTTTGAAGAAATCGGAGCCTTAGTAACCCATAGAACTAAAGATTTTGGAATGGCAGACCAACAGTTTTACGGTGACGGAGTCGTTACAGGTTACGGAACTGTAAACGGCAGATTAACTTATGTTTTTGCGCAAGATTTTACTGTTTTTGGAGGATCATTATCCGAAACTCATGCCGAAAAAATCTGTAAAATTATGGATATCGCAGTTAATGTCGGTGCGCCCTTAATTGGTCTTAATGATTCTGGTGGCGCACGTATTCAAGAAGGTGTGCGCTCTTTGGGTGGATATGCCGATATATTTTATAAAAACGTTCAGTCTTCGGGCGTCATTCCTCAAATTTCTGCCATTATGGGACCTTGTGCAGGTGGCGCTGTGTATTCTCCTGCAATGACCGACTTTACAGTGATGGTACAAGACACAAGCTATATGTTTGTAACAGGTCCTAGTGTTGTAAAAACGGTTACGAATGAAGAAGTTACTAGTGAAGAGTTAGGAGGTGCAAGTGTGCATTCTTCAAAATCTGGTGTTGCTCATATTACATCTACCAATGATGTAGAATGCCTAGAGGATATTAAAAAATTATTAAGCTACTTGCCACAAAGTAATAAGGAAAAACCAGTTAGTATTCCGTTTGAACTTAAAGAAGAACTTAGAGATGATTTAGAAACCATTGTTCCTGAAAACCCAAATAAACCTTATGATATGCATAAGATTATTACAGGTATTATTGATGAAGATTCTTTTTACGAAATTCATAAAGATTATGCCGAAAATATCATTGTAGGTTTTGCACGCTTAGGCGGAAAAAGTGTCGGTATTGTTGCTAACCAACCAATGTTTTTAGCTGGGGTTTTAGATGTAAATAGCTCTAAGAAAGCTGCAAGATTTGTTCGTTTTTGCGACTGTTTTAATATTCCTTTATTAGTCTTAGAAGATGTGCCAGGTTTTTTACCAGGAACAGATCAAGAATGGAATGGAATCATCGTTAATGGTGCTAAATTATTATATGCATTTAGTGAAGCTACGGTTCCTAGAATTACAGTTATTACAAGAAAAGCTTATGGTGGTGCTTATGATGTTATGAACTCTAAACATATTGGTGCAGACATGAATTTTGCTTGGCCTAACGCAGAGATTGCTGTTATGGGAGCTAAAGGCGCTGCTGAAATAATTTTTAAAAGAGAGATTTCTAATGCGGAAGATAAAGAGGCTAAATTGAAAGAAAAAGAAGCTGAATATGCTAAACTTTTTGCTAATCCGTATAGTGCTGCTGAACGTGGTTTTATAGATGAAGTTATTCTACCTAAAGATACAAGACGTAAATTAATAAAAGCATTTAGTATGCTTGAAAACAAAAATGTTGCGAAGCCAGATCGCAAGCATGGAAATATTCCTTTGTAACCGTAAGCTTATTAAACAATAATTAAAACCTTTCAGACTTTTATAAGTCTGAAAGGTTTATTTTTTTTAAATTTTTGCTTGAAACGTATATAAATCGTAATAACGTCCTTTTGCTTCAAGAAGTTCATCATGAGTTCCTCGTTCTGCTATTTTTCCTGCTTCGATCACTAAAATCTGATCTGCTTTTTTAATCGTACTTAAACGGTGGGCAATAACTATAGTTGTTCTATCATTTGTTAATTCTGATAAACTTTTCTGAATTAAACCTTCACTTTCTGTATCTAAATTAGAAGTGGCTTCATCTAAAATAATAATCTTAGGATCTGCTAAAATTGCTCTAGCAATAGCAATACGTTGTCTTTGTCCACCTGAAAGTTTCACACCACGTTCTCCAATTAAAGTTTCTAAACCATCATCAAAACGATCTGTAAACTCATTAACATAAGCTGCTTTTACTGCATTTTGCAATTGTGCTTCAGTTGCATTAGGTCTCGGAAACATAATATTCTCTCTGATAGTTCCTTCAAATAAAAATTCATCCTGTAAAACAACACCTAAATTCTGTCTAAAACTACTTAATACAACTTTAGATAAATCTTGACCATCAATTGTAATCTCTCCCGATTCTGGATTTAAAAATGTAGCTGACAAACCTGCAATTGTTGATTTACCCGAACCAGAACTTCCAACCAATGCCGTTACAGAACCAGAAGGTGCATAAAAATCTATATTATGAAGCACCGGTTTTCCTTCCTCATAAGCAAAAGACACATTATTAAATTTAATATCTCCTTTAACTTTATCTAATTGAATAGTTCGGTCTTCTTGCTCATCTTCTGCTGCTATATTAATTAACTCCTCCGTACGATCTAAACCTGCTAGAGCTTCGGTTAATTGACTACCAATATTACTCATTTGTACAATTGGCGCAATCATAAAACCTAAAATAAGCGTGAAAGACAAAAATTCACCTGTAGTCATATCTCCAATAATCATGTAATAACCACCAATTCCCATAATTCCGGTTGTTGCCACACCTATTAAAAATGTTGAAGAACTCGTCATTATAGCCGTTGCTGTTAAACTCTTTTTTACATTTTGAAATAGGCGCTCTACTCCTACTTCAAACGTTTTATTTTCTTGCTCTTCTGCATTAAATGCTTTAATAACACGCACACCTGCTAAGGTTTCCGTTAATCTTCCTGTAACTTCAGCATTAATTTTTCCACGATTTCTAAAAACTGGTCTTATAAATTTAAAAGCTTTTAAGGCCACAATTCCAAATAATGAAAGCGGAACAAAAACAAATAAAGTCATCCATGCATTAATTTTTATTAAAATAACTAATGAAATTATTGCTGTAAACGTACCACCAACAAGTTGTACCAAACCTGTACCAATTAAATTCCTCACTCCTTCAACATCGCTCATAATACGAGAAACTAATGCTCCTGATTTTGTATTATCAAAAAAGCTAATAGGTAACGAAAGGACTTTCTTTTGCACTTGCGCACGTAATTCTGAAATTAAATATTGTGCTTGTACACTCAAAATACGTGTTAATAAAAATGAAGAAACAGATTGCACCAAAATAGCAGTAATAACAACACCTATTAGAGTATAGAGTCCATTAAAATCTTTGTTTGGCACCACATCATCTAAGAGCACTTTACTTTGCCAAGGCAAAACAAAACCCGATAAACTACGGATAACAATAAGGATTAATCCTATGAACACCAATTTACGTCTTGGCCAAATAATGGTTTTAAAAGCCGATTTCATTGTTACTTTAGGTTTCTTATTTTTCGGACTCTTAGAACTTTCTTTAAAATGCTGCATTTCGCTTAATTTTTATGCAAATATAAGCCCTAGTCATTTGTTTTAAATGAATAATAAAGGGTTTCATCTTTTAGTGAGCGTTCATATTTAATCGCACAAACCAAAAATCTTATTTTAGTATCTGAGCTATTAAAAATTCGTCAGGAATTAAACTACTTTTGCACAATGCAAAATCAAAAAAGATCGCAACTAGAATTTGTAACACTAATGGCCGCATTAATGGCTATGGTAGCGATTGCTATTGACGCCGTATTACCGGCTTTACCTGAAATGGGTCGTTATTTAAATAGCACAGGAGATACTGAAAATCAAAAACTTATAACGACTATATTTTTAGGAATTGGCTTTGGACAACTTCTTTTTGGTCCACTTTCGGATAGTTTTGGACGTAAACCAATGGTTTATTTTGGTTTCGGAATTTTTATAATAGCCTCCATTATTTGTATGACTACAGATAGTTTTGAAATGATGTTATTTGGTCGTTTCTTACAAGGTGTAGGGCTTTCTTCACCTAGAACAATGAGTATTGCCATCGTTAGAGATTCATATAATGGAGATCATATGGCTAAAATACTTTCTGTTGTTACTATGACATTTATTTTGGTTCCTGTTATAGCTCCGATGTTAGGACAATTCTTATTGATGCATTTTGGATGGGAATCAATTTTTACCGTCAATTTAATTTTTGGGTCTTTAGTGATATTTTGGTTTTGGAAGCGGCAACCAGAAACACTTCATAAATCTTATCAAAAAACATTTCACCTTTCTATATTTAAATCGGGATCTATTACGTTTTTTAGAATAAAATCAGCTGTCGTTTATACTTTACTATCTGGTTTAGTAACAGGCTCTTTTATGGTGTATTTGAGTACGTCTCAACAAATTTTTCAAGTGCAATATGATATGGGAGAATATTTCCCTTATATTTTTGCGAGTTTAGCAGTAACCATTGGCTTATCTACATTTTTAAATAGTGCTATTGTTATGCGATTTGGTATGTGGAATTTAGTACACGTTGCCCTCATCGTTTTTATAATATCTTCCTTTACTTATGTTATTATTTTTTGGTCAGGTGTAAATCCACCTATCGGAGTTTTAATAGGATTTCTAATGGTTCAGTTTGCAAGTGTTGCTTTCTTATTTGGAAACTACAGAGCACTAGCTATGGAACCAATGGGACACATTGCAGGAATTGGGTCTGCACTAAACGGGTTTATATCTACAGTAATGGCAGTGCCAATTGCTAACTTTATTGGTAGCTTTATTAAAACCTCTGTATTACCGCTATTTTTAGGCTTTTTCATCACAGGAATTATCGGTTTAATTTTATTTTATAGTGTAAAAAAACCGGTAAGAGTTAGAGGATAAAAGTTTTAAAAAATATCTATACTACCTTTTCCTTCTCTAATAACTTCTGGAGTATCTGTTGATAAATCTACAACTGTAGAAGCCTCATTATCACCGTAACCACCATCAATAACAAGATCAACTAGATTATCCCATTTTTCATGAATTAATTCGGGATCTGTAGTATATTCTAAAACATCATCTTCATCTCTAATCGATGTTGAAACAATAGGATTACCTAATGCTGCAACAATAGCCAAAGCAATAGAATTATCAGGAACTCTAATCCCTACTGTTTTTCGTTTTTTGAAAGGGTTTGGAAGATTTTTAGAACCTGGTAATATAAATGTATAAGGTCCTGGTAAAGCACGTTTCAAAATCTTGAAAGTGGTTGTGTCAATTTGTTTTACATAGTCGCTAAGGTTACTTAAGTCTTCACATACAAATGAAAAATTAGACTTTTCGAGCTTTACACCTTTAATTTGTGCTATACGCTCTAAGGCTCTCATATTAGTAATATCGCAACCTAAACCATAAACAGTATCTGTTGGGTAGATAATTAATCCACCATTTTTCAACACCTTAACTACTTTTTGAATTTCCTTTGGATTCGGATTTTCAGGATATATTTTAATAAATTCAGCCATAATATTAGTCTTTCAAATAAGCAATATAAAGTAACTCTATTTTAAATATGAATGATCAAAATATAAAATAGTCTTGGAAATTATGATAAAACATAAATCTCAGTTCATATTATTAAATAACACTTACAAGGTATAAAGATATAACAGTTAATGTTAAAAATCAATAAATTAGTAATACAAAGGAACCCAATTTATATCCTAAAAAGGAGATAAATTGGGTTAAAGTTATTTGTGAATAATACAATTCTAAAGTTATAAAACTGCTTTTTTAAAATACAGTTTAAACTTAATTTTTTGTTCTTAATATATTAAGTTTTGCAAAACGCAATAGTAATTTTTTAACATCACCATTCTGAAACTTAATTTCAGCTTTAGCATCTGCACCTGTTCCTTCAAGGCTCATTACTTGTCCCCTACCAAATCGATCATGATTTACGGTATTTCCTACGACTAATTTAGTATCAAATGAGCTTGGTGCATCTTCAGTTTCTGCAAGAGGTTTCATTTTCTTTGGTGTACTAATTTGAAATTTCTCAGGTTTCTTCTTAGAGTCTTTTCTCAAAATTTTTGCTGTTTTTGGTTTCGCAAAACGAATGCGATTTGGTTCAATGTCTCCAAATATAGAATTGTCTAACATTGGATTGACACGTTGTTGTTTTAAGGGTGTTACTATATTTACAAATTCCTCATCAATTTCTTCAATAAATCGACTTGGTTCTGCATCTATTAATTTTCCCCATCGGTAACGCGATAAGGTATAAGTTAAATAGGCTTGTTTTTCGGCTCTTGTTAATGCTACATAAAATAAACGACGCTCTTCTTCTAATTCACTACGCGTATTCATGCTCATGCCACTTGGAAATAAATCTTCTTCCATACCAACAATAAAGACATGTCCAAATTCTAATCCTTTAGCTAAGTGAATGGTCATTAAAGCTACATGGTCTGGATCACCTTTGTCTCCATCTAAATCTGTTGCCAGAGCAATATCTTCTAAAAATTCAGCTAAAGAATCTCCTGCATCTGCCAACTCTAACTGACCTTCAACGAAATCTTTAATACCATTTAATAATTCTTGGACATTGTCCATTTTTACAACACCTTCAGGCGTAGCATCTTTATTAAGTTCTTTTACTAATCCACTTGTTTTAGTTACGTGCTCAGCTAAATCAAACGCATTTGCTGTCTGATTCATTACTTGATAACTTTCAATAAGCGTAACAAAATCTCTTAATTTATTCTTTGTTCCTCCATTGATATTAATATCAATTTTATCGAGGTTTTTTAGAACTTCGAAAATCGTTTTACCGTAACCATTAGCAGCTACAATTAATCGATCTACTGTAGTCTGACCAATTCCTCTTGCTGGATAATTAATAACACGTTTTAATGCTTCTTCATCCGAAGGATTTAAAATTAAACGTAAATAAGCCGTTAAATCCTTAATCTCTTTACGTTGGTAAAATGATAATCCACCATAAATACGGTAAGGAATATCTCGCTTACGTAAAGCATCTTCAATAGCTCTAGACTGTGCGTTGGTACGATATAAAACAGCAAAATCACTATTGTTTAGTTGCTCATTCATTTTGGTTTCCCAAATAGTACTCGCTACATAACGACCTTCATCACCATCGGTTAAAGCACGGTGTACTTTTACCTTTTCTCCAACATCATTAGAGGTCCAAACTATTTTATCTAATTTTGTTTTGTTATGTTCTATTACAGAGTTTGCAGCACCTACAATACATTTTGTAGAACGGTAATTCTGCTCTAAGCGGTACATATTTACACCGTCGTAATCCTTTTGGAAATTTAAAATATTACTAATGTTTGCACCACGGAAAGCATAGATACTTTGCGCATCATCACCTACCACACAGATATTTTGAAAACGATCTGCTAAAGCACGTACAATTAAATATTGAGAGTGGTTTGTATCTTGATACTCATCTACTAATATATATCTAAAACGATCTTGGTATTGTGCTAAAACAGCTGGGAAACGTGTTAAAAGTTCATTGGTTCTTAACAACAAATCATCAAAATCCATACAACCAGCTTTAAAACAACGATCTACATATTCTTTATAAATCTCCCCTATTCTTGGACGCCTCGCCATAGCATCTGCTTCCATTAAATCTGGGTTTTTGTAATACGCTTTAACAGTTACAAGACTGTTTTTGTAAGATGAAATACGGCTATAAACCTGTTTTGTTTTATAAATATCTTTATCAAGCCCCATTTCCTTAATGATAGAACCCATTAATTTTTGAGAATCTTGTGTATCGTAAATTGTAAAATTGCTTGGGAACCCTAAATGATGACCTTCAAAACGTAGAATTTTTGCAAAAACTGAGTGAAAAGTTCCCATCCAAAGGTTCTTAGCTTCACTATCACCAACGATGTCTGCAATTCTGCCTTTCATTTCTTTAGCAGCCTTATTTGTAAAGGTTAATGCTAAGATGTTAAAGGCATCTACACCTTTACTCATTAAATAAGCAATACGAAATGTAAGCACACGTGTTTTACCAGATCCTGCACCAGCAATGATAATCATTGGTCCATCAATCTGTATGGTAGGCGCTAATTGAGCCTCATTAAGCTGACTAAGATACTTTTCCAATCTAAAAATTTTTGAAGATGTAAAATTACGGATTGTCTCATAGTTTTCTGCAATGAATTGAGATTAATTATTAAGAATCTTATAAAATCAATAACTTATTTAGTTCTCATTTCTCCATCACCTGCTATTGCAGACAATAAACCATCCTTAACATTTAACCAAATAAAATTAAAAACAGATTTTGTAACATCCCGATTGACTTGATCTGATTGACCATACCTAAAATTCTGTTTATCTTCATCACTATCTTTTGAAACAAATAAATTAACTAAAGTTGATAAAAAATTATTCTTCTCTCTCCCATCTTTTTTCAAAATTAAAACTTCAAAATCATCATATTTAATTTTTAAATCTATTCGAGATGTGTTTGGATCTCCACTAATTGTAAAATATGTCTGATTTAACTCCCCAGTTAAATCTACATTAAGATTCGGATTTGTAAACTGAGCCAATTGCGTGGCATTAAAAACTCCTAAATCTGCTTTAAACATGAATTGATCTGTGGTATCAGATACTTTAAAATTCCAATCGACATTTAAAGATGAATTTTTCATGAAATTGGTCTGGATAGCAATTGTAGTCTCTTTGTCTCCGAATGTGTTTCCTAAATTTAAAATTTTAGCATTCATTTCTGTAAAATCTAATCGGCCTGCCTCTTCACCTACTTTTACTTTTTCTAAGTATGAAATTTTACCATTTTCTATTTCTATAGATTTTAAACCTAAATTGAAATCTAGCTCCCTTATCATTCTTCCGTATAATAATTTCCTTGAGGTGTCATCAGCAACTAATTTATCTCTATAAATTTCTGCTGCAGGAGATTTTAGATGTACTTTTTCTGAATTGAAATAAAACTTTTCGTCATTATCAATACCAAAATTTAAATCATTTAACCTCAGCTCTGCTATTGTAATATTAAAATGATCTCGTTCTTTATTTAAAATAGAAGAGTATTCTGATTTAGAATATTTCGTTTTTAATTTAAAACCTTTAAAAGTTGCGTTTTTATTAGTAAAATGAATGTCATCAACTAAAATATCATCGTAAGCATTGGTAGCCCATTTTAGGCTTTTAGTATTTAGCTTAAAATTACCATAGGTTATTTTATCCTTTGTTTTTGAAGCTTCAGGGTTTATTTCAAGATTTACAACTTCAAAATTTAACTGAGGAATACTTAAGATTACAGCATCTGTCTCATAATTTGAAACTAATAGATCAGCGTTATTAATCGTTATGCTTTCAACATTAATAACTTGTTTTATTTGTTCTAAAAACCCATTCTTATAATCGTTGTTTTTCACAACCGGATTATGAAGGTATTTGGCAACAAGCGTATTAATATGTAACTCTTCTACTGAAATTTCGTCATTAAAAAGGTAATCCCAATAACTTAGATCTTTAACTTCTATTGTTTTTAGAGTTGCATTAAGAATCGTTTTACTTGTCGTTTCTCCTGTAATTACAATTTTTGGCGTTAGTATTTCTACATCACCACTCCACAGCGCTACATCTATTTCTGAATAATCAATTTTAACCGATTTAGGTAAATCATTAAGAGCAGATTCAATTTTACTTTCAACAAAAGTATTTGCAACAAATGAAAATAGTAATGTAACAATCGCAATAATAGCTATTACAATTAAAACCTTTTTATATTTTGTTTTTGTCATTTTATCTCGTCTTGAAAGATTGTAGATCAATTTACCAAAACGCGTTTAAAACTATTAACCAATACCAATTTTATGTTAACCCAAAAAAATACAGTTAAAAAAACACTAAAGACAACTTTCCTTATTTTCTTGCAATAGGATAGTCTTTTTGATATTACCTAAAACGAAGTCGCTATCCTTTAAAATGTATTATTTTATTCAGAATTACAATGACGATTTATGTCACTTTAAAACTGAGAATATAAAAAGCCATTTCAAAATATGAAATGGCTCTTTAGGTTGTATTCTTCTTTTTCTATTAACTATCTAATAGAACATGAATAGTGATTGCTAAGTTTTTTACGACACCACTCGTATCCGTATAGGTACCTGTTATAGTCATATCGACATAACCTCCTATTGGTCCAAAATTTGATATAGTAAATTGCAGAGTATCTAGTGCATTATAATCCATATCTAACATAGACGATTGTAACCAAAAGTCTGGAGTTGTATAGGTACCTGGTGCGGTTGAAGTTCCACCTACTCCAATTGAACCATCTTCGGATTGACTAGACACTACAAACATGCCACCTACTGGTCCTTCTTGATACGCATAGATATTTATTAAATGATATTCTGCCGGATCACTATTTACTTGAACAGATATAAACTCAGTAACCGCACTACAAGCCATAATACTACCAACGTTAGGAGTGCTTAAATTAAAAGGTAAAACGGTTGTTGATTGAAACGCATCGTAATCTACTCCTTCTAAAGAAAACGTATTTATGGAAGCACATTTAATAATATTCATTGCAAAAGCGCCATTAGTAACTTCAACTGATGCATCTTGATTTCCGTAAGTTAAATTTACATAACCATCTGTAACATTAGCGTTACTACAATTCACTAAATTACCTGATATTGTTTCGGTTATAGCCCCTGAAAGCACAATATCACCATAATTAGTATCTGTAGAAAATGGTCCTATAAGTGTTGAAAATACGACTGCTCCACACTGATCATAAGCCATTAACGTTATGGTTTCGTTTGCAGGAATTAACCCACAGATTTCACCATTTGCATTTGAGAACCCATATCTAGGATAGATTTCACCTGCTCTTTCTAATGTTACTTTTACATTAGAGATTGGCATATTATTATCATCTACAACATTTAAACAAAACGATACCGCTGGAAAAGGAGCATCACAATTCCACCACGAAAAATGAGATACCTCACCAATATATACCCCTCCTATTAAATGAGCTTCACCATCTTCTACCCAATACCCATTGACCTCATCAAAATGCCATAATGGAATTGTTGAAGGTGCTACTCCACTTTGTGCAGGATCTAATGGCATATGTATTTCAGCCAAATGACCGTCTGCTATGTTTAATTTCTGACCAGAATCACCTTTTAATTCCACGTTTAACATACCATACGTTTCTAGTAATTGCTCATCATCGTCATTGTTTATAGCTTGTAAATTTCCAGGCATTACATCATATACATTAGCATGCGCAGGGTCTAAATGATACATATACACATCAACATTGCCAGAGTACGCATTTCCATCTTCATCTTTAAAAGCACCATCGAGCTTTACTTTAGCACCGTTACCTAGAGACACTTCACTATTTATTCCTGAAGACACAGAACCTGTTAGGTTTTTAGCAACAAGCATAATACGCACATTACTTATACCCTCTGTAGGCACTAAGGTTTTTAAGCCTGTAATAAAACCTGCTTTTTCTGCCGTTACATAAGCTTGTCTTTCATTAACAGAAGCATTTTTAATCATAAAAATACCATTGGCGTCCGTTGTCGCTATCTTGCTTCCTATTACGACGCTTACATCACTTAAAGGCATAGAAGATTCATCTATTATTTTACCTATAAAGTCCCTTTGAATACTTGCGCCTTGATCTATAGCACCTATGTCATTATGGTCACTGCCAGAAGATGTATCGTTGAAACCTTCCTCTTTTTCACAGGATGTAAATAGAACGCTAAACACTAGAACTAATGCTAGTGAAATTTTAGAAATTGCTTGTCTTGTTTTCATATTGTTTTGAGTTAAGAGTGTTGTTAATTTATTATCACCCTTATATCAAAACAAGCTTCGATTTGTTACCCTATTTTTTAAATTAAATTAAAATTTTAATTGCTAATGGCTTGAAATTGCATTGCGCTTCTATCTTATTTTACTCGTAAGTCTACTTAATTAAATAGCTCTAGAAACGCTTTTTTATTAGCTCTAGAAATTGGAATACGTTGTTTATTTTCTAATACCAAATACCCTTCGTTTTCAAAATGTCTCACCTTATTGAGGTTTACAATATGCGATTTATGGCATTTAAAAAAATTAGAGGACACCACTTTTTCAAACTTCCCTAAGTTGTAAGAACTCATTAAAGTAGAATTATCTTCTAAATGGATTTTAGTATAACCTTCATAGCCTTCAATATGTAAAACTTCATCTTGAGGAATAAAGGATAAGCCCTTAACGGTAGGAACAATCAGCTTATTATTTTCTGTAACTGTAGTTGAAATTAACTTTAACAACTTTGAATTCAGTTCTACATTCTCTTGAGCTTCCACGCTTTTAATCGCTTTCTCAACGGCCAACTTTAATTCTATGTTGTCAATCGGCTTTAGAATATAATCAATCGCATTTTGCTTAAATGCTTGTATCGCATATTCGCTGTAAGCTGTTACAAATATGACCTGAAAATCGATCACATCGACAGCTTTTAACAACTCAAAACCATTAATTCTAGGCATTTGTATATCTAAAAACACCAATTGTGGCTTCAACTCTTTTATAGCCACAATAGCGGCTTCTGGTTTTTGGTAACTGCCAACAATAGTTATATTTGGAAATAAGTTTTTAAGCTTTTTCTGCAAACCTTTGATATTCGATATTTCATCGTCAACGATTATAGCTGTTAATTCTTCTATCATAGTTTTTGCATTATAAATGTGGATTTATTCCCTTTTTCGTATTGCTCTGGATGTAATTCTTCTTCTGTATATGAAATATTCCATTTTTTAGAGTTATTTAAAAAATGAAGTCTATCTTTTAAAACACTAGATGATTTCACTCCTTTTCGATGACCTTTTTTAGTATTTACAAATCCAACACCATCATCTATAATTTCAACAATTACAATATCTCCTTCTCCTTTTTTAAAATTAACGGTAACTATTCCGTTGTCTTCTTTATTGAATATTCCATGGTTTATAGCATTTTCAATAATAGGTTGCAGTGTCATCGTTGGAATTTTCAGATCTTCTATATAAAGATTTTTATCTACATTAATTTCAAAATTCAATTTCTCCTTAAAACGTAGTTTTTCTATTTCTAAATAACTTTGAAGCAAGCTTATTTCTGAAGCTAATGAGATTTCGTTTTCTTTAGAGAGTTCGAAAAATTGTCTTATTAGTTTAGAGAATTTCACCAAATACCTTTCTGATGCTTCAAAATCATTTTCATTAATATAAAATTGAATAGCTGCTAGAGAATTAAACACAAAATGTGGATTCATTTGAGAGCGTAAGGCTTTTAACTGTAATTCAATTAGTCGTTTATCTTCAAATACCTTTTTATTCTTTTTAAACTGAGAACGCTTCACAAAAAATCTTGAAATTAACGCAACAACAAATACACTTACTCCAACAATTATGATTTTAAACCACAAGGTTTGCCACCACAAGGCTTCTATTTTAAATCTTATTTTTTTAGAAATTGATTTATTGTGAATATTAAACGTGTAATCACCTGGTTTAAGATTATTAAAGTTTACGGTGTTAATTGCTGTATTCTCCCAATTGGTTTGCAATGGTTCTAGCTTATATAAATAATCCGCATTCTTTAACTTATCTTCAGAAAAATCAATACTTTCAAATTTAAATTGTATTGTATTATTATTCACATAATCAAACACGGAATTACTTTTAGATATCTGCTGCTGATTATAGGTTGCTTCATTTATAAAAACATCAATTAACAAATCTTTTCTTGTCTGATTTATAGGTATAATGGCTAATCCGTTATTAGTACCAATAATTAAGTCTTTTTCTGTAGCATAAACTGTGTTAACATTATTATTTGGCAAACCATCATTGACATCGTAATACCTTATAAGTTTATACTTATCATTGATTTTACGATAACGTAAAATACCTGAATTAGTAGCTAACCAAATATTATCTTCATTTATAAATGCATCTTGAACAATTAAAAACTCTGAGTTATCTAAAGCTGTATTTGTTTTTAAATCTGAAATATAACTTCCATAACCATCGGTATTAATTAATATTTCGGTCTGTGAAAGTGGTTTTATACTTAAAATAGGTTTATTGAAATTTTTATTTTTAAAATCTACTTTTTTAATGGTATCATCTTCTAATTCTTTTAAACCATTATTAGTTGCTATAATTAAACGTGACTTAAAAACTAAAAAGTCATTAGAGCCTTTAAGAATAATATCTTTTTTAATATTAAAGGTTTTAGAATCTATTTTAAAAATCCCGAAAGAATAAATCCCATATAAGTTAGAGTTAAAAAATGTAAGTTTCTTTACAAAAGAGTTAATATACAACGATTGTTTTCCGCTTGTGGTAAAGTTTATAATATCTCTTTTTCCGTTACTTTCAGAGATTAAACCAGACTTCTTTAAGAAGAAAGTACGTTTGAGGCTATCTATATACACAGATCCAAAATTATAGTCGTTAGACACTATATAAGATTGAAAAACTTTATTAATCTCATTGTATTTAAAGAATCCCTTATTGTATACACTAGCAATCAGATGACTTTTAATAAATTTTAAATCTTGAATTTTCTCATTATTGAAACGATAAGCTATATTTTGTTTTATACGCGGTAATTTATAAACACCATTTGTAAATGTAGATAGCCATATGGTATTCTGCTTATCTATATAGCCAAAATGTACATTCAATTCTAAAGGAAAAATAAAAGGATTTATAATATGAAGATCTTTATTTAATGTCGCAACAAAACGGTCTCCACTGATTTGAATTGAATTTCCTACTAAATTAATTCTAGGATATTTTAGTGTTTCTATACCAACTTCATCTTTGAATTTAAAACTTTTTAAAACGAATGTTTTTAGATTTAAAAAGCTGTATGATTTTTCAGATACCCAAAAAAATAAGCTATCACCTATCTGACCTTTAGTACTATTTTGATTGATAATATGTTTAGTAGAGCTCTTGCTTAATAGATTATTTTTTTTATCATAAACAGTCAGACTTTCATCTTCAAAACTTACACCTAAGTAAGCTACTTTGTCATTAAAAACTTTGGTATAATCTTCATGTTTATTGGCTTTAGGCGTGTTTTTATAACTGTGCCAAACATTGTCTTTTAAATGATAAACATTTTTTGGCCCACCAGGATAAACATTATTATTCAACTGAATAGTGTATATAGGATTTAAAGTCTCTTCCCTATTTTTACTCGGAAAAGAATAAACACTATCATTTTCTATATATCCTAAACGTGCGGATTTAGACATGTACCAAATTTTACCATCTGGTGTAGGAAACGCATCCCATACATCATTATTAGGTAAACCTTGTTTGGTTGTAAAAGTTTTAAATGTTTTTCCATTATACCTAACCATTCCCTTATCTGTTAAAAACCACATAAAGCCTTTAGCATCTTGCATAATAGTATAGACGTGATTACTAGGTAAATCGTCTTTAGTTGAGTAGTTGGTATATTGTTGCGCAAATGATAAACTCCATATCAAAATGAAATAGATTGTGATATGGAGTTTGTTTTGTTTCAATATAATTGGCGATCTTAATTTATTACGAATACTATGGTTAAATATAGCCGTAAATTTAGTTTTTAGTTCTTTTTCAGTAAGAAATACATTCTATAGTTTTTACTATTATAAAACTTCATCTATTACAACGCAAAATTCAACTTCTATACTGCCATAGGTAACGTCATATCTCATTTCATCACCCACAGCACTCCCTGTACGTTGGCAGGTTACAGTTACCAATTGATCTGGATTTCCATTTACAGAAATCCAACCTATACCTGTTTCATTTTCGATTAGCACATTTGTTGTAAAAAATATAGTAGGAGAACTTGTAAAAGAAGCTATTTCTATGCCTGACGCACCATAAGGTCCGTTACTATCATTTGGAAAATACTGCGTATTTAATTCTGATTCTGCTAATATAAGCTGATCATCAATATTAGCGTCATAATAAGAAAATCCCTTATAATTACACTCAGCAATATTAGTTGCATTATCGTCATCATTATCACACGAAACCAACCCCAAACAAATTATAGCAATTATGCTTAACTTTTTAATTATTTTCATGTCTTTTATTTTATGTTTGAATTAATTAGTCTTTAGAAAAATACGCCTTCAAAGATTAATATTTAATCTAATATGATACCTAAAGTACCTTCATAATGCCCTGTAATTGATGTACTATCTGAGGCTAAAAAAGTATAATCAATATCGATAGTGCTGTTAGCAGGCGTATTGTAATCAATATTTATAGCATTTATTATCACCGTAGGACCTACAGTTCCTACATAATACCAAACCCCACTGGTTTCAGGAAGGTTGCTATATTCAATTCCATTTTCTGTTCCAAAGGAAGCTGAAACGACCCCATCATAAGCTATTAAAGAATCTGCTGAAAAATTAGGAGTACCAGTACTTATACTAGAACCTATATAAGTGTTTCCTGCTGAAATAAATCCAGTACCTAAATTAGTATTATCAGTTACTAAAACTTTTATTAATGCTAATTTTGAAGTACTATCAACTGAATAAGCATATTCATAACCGACACCTACATCTCCAAAAGAATCCGTGATTCTACCATCTGTAAACATAAAATTATAGTGATCAGGATAACCATCTGCATTATTGTCTGATTGATCAATAGATATATAAGCATTTACCGTTTCGTGAAATGTTGAATTTATTGTAAATCCATCTGTTGAAGCTGCTGACGTCGCATCATCGTTATTATCGCAGCTAAAAAAAGTCAATACTATAACCGACATCAATACGTTGTTTATTAATGATTTCATAATTTGCTTTTTAAGGGGCTACATAATCAATTACAACACATAATTCTACCTCTTCACCTGAGGCTAGTACAATGTCTAATCGAAGCTCATCTCCTACTGCACTTCCCGCTCTTTGACAAGTTACCACACCTGAATGATTTGTACCATTGATTACTATTTGTGGATTTGAATCTACAGCCCCCACCGTAAGTGCTCTTGTTACTACAAATGTACTTCCTGGATTGACCGAGTGATATACCTCAACAGCAGGAATACCTGGCCCATCATTATCTGGAAAATAATCTGTAACTAAGTCCGATTCAGGTATTAAAGTTAGTGTCCCTTGTATGTCTGCTGTAAGTCCTTCATAATTACAAACACTTATGTTTGGAGCATTACCATCATCATTATCACAGTTAAATAGAGTAAGTGTAATGGCTAGTAATAAAATTGTTTTTAAAATTGATTTCATAATAATTTGAGTTTTGATTAAATTAATTTTTGAATTTTCTATGCTTTAAGAATCTCTCCTAGAATGTATGGTTCCAGAAATTGAATGTGTTACACCTGCATCATCTACATAATCACCAGAAAAAGTAACACTAATGTAGCCTCCAATAGCATCGTAACCTGTTATTACAAATTGAAAATTTGATGTTGTAGTTATATCTGTATCTAAATTGATATCTGCGATGTACAAGAAGGCATCAAAATCAGCCAAAGTATACGTCCCTAATACTGTAGTATCAATACTAAAATGTAATTCTCCTGCTCCAGATACTGCGTTAATATTAAACCCTCCTTCTGTATCACTATACCCCATTACGTTTATGGATGTTATAGGTGTTTCATCATCTACTTGGTAAGTAAAAAATTCATCAACCGCATTACAAGAAATAACTGTTCCTAAATCAGTAATTGGCTGTGCTAATGTAAATGGAATTTCTCCTGTAGATTGTGTCGTTAAGTAATCAATCCCTTCTATAGAAATACTAGTATCTGAATTACAGATTAAGGTACTAATTTCAAAAGTCCCATTTTCGATTACAGTATAGCTTGTAAGAGCTCCGTAATTTAATTGTACATAGCCTTCTGTAATAGGATTATAATCACAATCCAAAAAGTTACCTGTAATAACTGTTGGTTGAGCACTACCTGCTGAAATTACAATAGTTTGACTTGAGCCAGTAAAACTAGAACTAATATAATTGGTATAGATTTCATTACCACAGTAATCATAAGCAACTAAGGTTATCGTTTCACCTACAGGAATTAACCCACAAATTTGACCTTCTGAACTTGAAACACCTACTACAGGGAAAGGGTTAATACCGAAACTTAAGTCAACTTGTACATTTGCTAACGGATTTCCATTATCATCTTCAACATTTAAACAAAATTCAGTCGTTGGAAAGTTAGCATCACAATTCCACCATGAGAAATGAGCTACGGTACCAACATATTCGTTTCCTGTTTTTGTTGCAAACCCTTCTTCTACCCAATAACCAGCACCTTCATCAAAACTCCACAAAGGTATTGTAGCTGGTGCTTCTGTTAATTCTATTGGAATTGGCATTCTAATTTCAGCTGTACTTCCTGTTGCTAGTTGTAAGGCATTACCAGAAGCATCTGTTAAACTTACATGAAGCATTCCGTAGGTTTCTAAGACTTCAAATTCATCTGAAGTCGTTTTCCCTAATAACATTCCTGGCATTTCCTTGGCTATTGTAGGACTTGAAGGATCTATATGATTAATAGAATAATGAACAGAACCTGAATATAAATTTCCTGAAGCATCTTCAAAACCACCGTTAAAAGTTACTTTGGTTCCGTTAGGCATTAATATTTCATTATTTGCGGGTAATGCTTGTACCGTCTCTGTTAAAAGCATAATAACAACAGAATTACCACCTTCTGTTGGCACTACTGATTTCATACCATTTAAGTAACCTGCTTTAGTCACTTGTATATAGGCAAACTTCTCTTGCACATCTGCACCTTCTATTACAAAGACACCATTAGCATCCGTTTGTGCTGTTTTTACTCCTATAGTTACTGTAGCATTACTAAGAGCTATGTTAGACTCGTCAACTACAGTTCCTATAAAGTCTTTTTGGATTACAGCACCAAATTCAAATTCTTGGTTAACTCCTTGTAACGATCCATAATCTCCAGAATCATCTGTTTCACAGTTAAACATTGTCATTGCCATAAAAAGCAATACAAATAATTTAAAATTTAATTTCATATTCGTTTAGGTTTAAAATTTGATTTTAAGAAATATTCTATTTTTATAAATCAGTTTTACACTTTGAAAACCGATACTCACCCTTATATCAAATAACTCATAAAATTGTTACCTCTATAAATGCTTTTTTATTTACAACTTGTATTAGTTACATATAATTACTTGCGTAAATGTGATATGAATTTGTGCATTAACATTATTACCTATATTATTTGTAATGTTTTTATCAGCTAAAGGAACTATAAATTTTATGATGTACTTCTAGATAAATTGAAATTCTATTTAAGAAGAAATTAATTTAAGATTTTAATGAAAATCGCCAGTGGTATAGTTGACAATCTAACCACTGACGATTATTCCCCTCACTAATTTATAGTATTATAAAATTAAGCCAATAGGCAGAATTAACATATAGCCATTAGATTTTGATGCAGTTTCATTCAACCAAAAACAACACTCATTCAATTAACGGTTTTGTTTGTACAATAGATTGAAAGGTTTTAAGTTTGTATTCTAAATTTATGCCATGGATATTGATAAGATTATCGAACTACTTTTTAATATAGCACCTGCTGCTATCGTTGGTGCAATTGCATATTATTTCTTTAGAGAACATGTAGAGAATGAAAACAAACGAAGACATTTTTTATTGAAAAAAGATTTACAAAAGGAAAGCTTCCCTTTACGCTTACAAGCTTACGAGCGTTTATCACTTTTTTTAGAACGAATTTCACCTTCAAAACTTTTAACAAGAGTTAACCCTACGTCTTCTAATAAAACAGATTACGAAAGTTTATTAATTGCAACTATAGAACAAGAATTAGAACATAATATATCGCAACAAATTTATGTAAGTGATCAATGTTGGTCTATTACATTGGCTGCAAAAAATGCAACAATTCAATTAATTAGAAAAGCCGCTATGAAAGAAACAACAGATAGTGCGAATAAGCTTAGAGAAGTTGTTTTAACTCACCTAATGGAAAACCCTGCTCCGAGTAGTGCTGCTTTGGCTTATATAAAGCAAGAAGTAAGTGAAATGTGGTAGAAATCATATTATTTAAACACAAAAAAGTCTTCCAATTTGGAAGACTTTTTTGTGTTTAATCACTTTCAAAATTAGATAAGAAAATGAATAACTATTTTATTCTGTTACTAAAAATTCTTTTAGTGTTTCTTCATAAATTTTCTCATACATCGGTACAATATTTCTTAAATCGAATTTCTGAGATTGCACTTTAGCATTCGCCTTAAATTTTTCTAATGTTTTAATATCAGATAAGATTTTAACAGCGTTAACAGACATATCTTTAATGGCATTAACATCACTTAAATACCCAGAAAAACCATCTTCATTAACTTCTGGTAACCCTCCTGAATTAGTAGAAATAACAGGAACACTACTTGCCATAGCTTCAAGTGCTGCCAGACCAAAACTTTCTGTTTGTGATGGTAATAAAAACAGATCACTAAAACATAAAATACGATCTATTTCATTACTATTTCCTAAGAAAATAACACGATCACTAATTCCTAATTCTTCAACTAAATGTTCTGCTGCTTCTTTTTCTGGCCCTTCACCTACCATCATTAGTTTTGCGGGTAGTTCTTTTTGAATATTATAAAAGATCTTTATAACGTCTGGTATACGTTTTACCTCTCTAAAATTACTAATATGTGTTACAATACGCTCATCATCATCTGCCATCATACCACGTTGACAATCTGTAAATTTATGTTCGTGCTTTTCGAGATCAATAAAATTAGGCACAACAGATATTTCCCTTTTAATGTCGAATAATCTTTGAGTATCCTTCTTTAAACTTTCTGAAACAGAAGTTACCGCATTAGATTTATTAATACTAAATGTTACTGCAGGTTTATAAAATGGATGACTCCCTACTAGGGTGATATCCGTACCGTGTAATGTAGTTACAATAGGTACAAAAATCCCTTCATCCTTTAACATTTGCTGTGCCATATAAGCGGCATAAGCATGAGGAATCGCATAGTGTACATGTAATAACTCTATACCATATAACTTTACCATATCCACTAATTTACTAGACAATGCTAGCTCATAAGGTTGATATAAGAAAAGTGGATATTCAGGAACATGAACTTCATGAAAATGAACATTATTACTCAACAATTCTAATCTTACAGGTTGACTGTAAGTTATAAAATGAATCTCGTGACCACGTTTTGAAAGTTCTAAACCTAATTCTGTAGCTACAACTCCACTGCCTCCAAATGTTGGGTAACAAACTATTCCTATTTTCATTTTAGTTTTAAATATTTAAAATTATAAGTGCCATGGTTTATTATTTGACTATAGTCGTTCTATTTTTTTAATCCTTTCGAATTAAGAAAATAAATTAAAATAAGACGTCAACGCTTATAATTTATAATGTTAATCTATAATTGCTTCATAGATTAAACGTTGAATTTCAGTTCTAATATTTTCTCTTAACAAAAGGTTTTTTCCAGCTTCTGGGTATGTTCTATTTGCTAAAAAGACATATACAATTTCTTCTTCTGGATCTGCCCAAGCATAAGTCCCAGTAAATCCTGAGTGACCAAAACTTGTCATAGATAAACATCCACAGGTTGGTCCTGCTTCACCTAACTGAGGTTTATCGAAACCAATACCTCTTCTATTATTATTTCCGCAATAATAGCAGTAATTAAACTTATCTATCGTTTCACTTTTAAGGTAACGCTTTCCTCCATAGAAACCTTTTTGCAAATACATCTGCATTATTTTAGCAACATCATTGGCATTACTAAAAATACCAGCATGTCCGCCAACACCACCTTGCATTGCTGCTCCCATATCATGTACATAACCATGTACTTTTTTATAGCGGTAGTAGTTGTCTATTTCAGTTGGAACAATATCTTTTAGACTGATTTTTTTTCGTGGATTATAAGTTGTGTAATTGGCTCCAAGTGATTTATAAAATCGATCTTCAGTAATTTCACTTAAAGACTTATCATAAAAACCTTCAAGATATTTCTTCAGAATGTAATATGGTAAATCACTGTAACGGTATCTTAAACTTGGTAATAAATCACTGTCTCTAATAATTTTCTGAATCGAATCTTGGTAATCATCACGCATAAAAAGCGTACTAGTAACTTCTGTTCTAAACCCTTCAGTACTTTCATATCTATAATACTTAGGATCTGGTAATTTTGTTACAGAATCTAACGTCGCATAATAAAAAGGGACCCATGGCTTTAAACGTGCGTAATGCGATAACATCTTTTTAAGTGTAATGTTCTTTTTATTAGTGTTTTTATATTCTGGCATTAAATCACTCAACTTATCATCTAACGAAACAGAACCACGCTCTTCTAACTCCATTAAAACAGGAAGTGTTGCTAATATTTTAGTTAAAGAAGCCACATCGTATATATCATCGAAATCTACTTTGTTTTTCTTTTGGTAAGTGTGATAGCCAAAATTCTTATTATAAACAACCTTACCTCTTCGGGCAACAATTAATTGAATTCCTGGTGTCATTTTACCATCAACAGCATAATTTGCTATAGAATCTATTCTGTTTAATAAATCAGAACTCATCCCTACACGCTCTGGTAAACCATAGCTTAAACTCATAATTGAATTATAAGTTTCACCTGTACCAACCGGAAAAAATGGGCCTGCTGTTACAGGTAATTTCCCTTTAGCTTCAATAGCTCCAAAAATAAGCTGAGCAGATTTCTCTTGCGCTATTTTACTGTTCTGGTAACTTACTACTACACTTTCTATATTTTCTACAGACAGTAAATCGTTTAAAGCATAAGGTCTTGCAAAAACATCTAATACAACGGTATTTGTTCTAGCAATTTCATACAACCAAGCCATTTCTTGTTGAGTAAATTCAAAACTTTTCCAAGGATTGGCATTAGATTTATGAAAACCAACGACAACAGTATTATAGTTTTGAAGTTTATCAATAGCTTCATCAAGCTTATCTGCTTTTATCTCATGAACTTTAGTGTATTTTTTTAATTCATCTAAAAAAGGAGAACCACTATCATCTCCTAAAGCGATATAAGCAATGTTTTTAGTTTCTAAATCTCTTAAAGGCAATAAAGAATTGGTGTTTTTTGCAACCGTAATTGCACCTTCCATAAGTTCTTCATACAAGAGATCATCCTTTAATCTGTTAAGGTCTTTCTCTAAATCATAAATTCCTATTGGCGAATAATTATTAAGTCCAACTTTATATTTAGCCATTAATATTTTCTTTACAGAATATGCTAAACGCTCTTCTGTAATGACACCATTCGTAATAGCTTCTACAAATTTTGCTATTCCAACTTCAGGATCCTCAGACATTAGCATTACATCATTTCCTGCTAAAAAAGCCATTAAATCAATCTCACCACCTTTTATTAAACTCTTAGAGTTATTTACATTATTTTCTACATAATCAGCAGCGCCTTTCATGGTTAAAGCATCAGTAAATATTAAACCATTAAAACCTAATTTGTTTTTTAAAATATCTGTAACAATATGCTTAGATAAAGATGAAGGAAAATCTTTTCGAGTCTCTAAACTTGGCACGTTTAAATGTGCTACCATTACACTCGCTAAACCTTCTTTTATAAGTTTTTTGTAGGGATACAATTCAATAGAATCGATACGTTTTGCACTAAAATTAATCGTTGGTAATTTTAAATGAGAATCTTCCTCTGTATCTCCATGACCAGGAAAATGCTTTGCGTTTGCCAATGTTCCGGCACTTTGCATTCCTTTCATAAAAGCTAAACCTTTGTCGGTAACATTGTCTCTGTCTTCACCAAAAGAACGGTTACCAATAATAGGATTTTTAGGATTGGTATTAATATCTACAGCTGGCGCAAAATTAAAATGCACACCTAAACGTTTACAATGCTCTCCGATTTGTCTTCCGGCTTGTTCTACTAATTTATTATCAGAAATAGCACCAAGTGTCATATTCCAAGGAAACGCATAAGTAGAATCTAAGCGCATACTTAAACCCCATTCTGCATCCATACCAATTAATAATGGAATTTTAGAAGCCGCTTGTAATTCGTTATTTAATTTAGCTTGACGTACAGGTCCGCCGTTTGAATAAATTAAACCACCTATATGTTGATGATTTATTAAATGAGCTATTTTATTTTCATATGCTTTTCCTTTATTTGAAAATACTTGAACCATAAAAAGTTGACCAACGCGCTCTTCTACGGACATTGATGTATATAAACTATCGACCCATTTTTGCTGCTGAACTGAATCTTTAGACTGAAGTGGATGATCTGATATGTTTTGTGAAAAATTAAATTGAAAACAAACACAAATAAAAATAAGGGAAAAATAACGCATTAGTAATCTTTATAGATTTTTAAGTTTAGTACGCAAAATGACAACGAATATTGTGCCAAATTAGCATATTAAAAAAGAAGTTGATAGACTTTAAGATAGATTTATAAATGAAAAGGTACATATAAACTTAAGAAACTAAATCTATTTGACGATCATGGTAACCTAATAGATATAACACACCATCGAGACCAATACTCGAAATAGAACTTTGAGCACTATCTTTTACTTTAGGTTTTGCATGAAAAGCAATCCCTAAACCTGCTAAATTTAGCATAGGTAAATCATTAGCACCATCACCGATAGCAATAGTTTGACTTATATCAATGTTCATATCATCTGCAAGTAACTGAAGATATTCTGCTTTTTTATTCCCATCTACAATATCACCAAGATATCCGCCTGTTAAAGCACCATCTTTAATCTCTAATTGATTGGCATAAACGTAATCTATATCTAGTTTTTTCTGTAAATATTTTCCGAAATAAGTAAAACCACCAGATAAAATAGCGGTCTTAAATCCGTAATAATGTAATGTATCAATCAGACGCTTTGCACCTTTAGTTATTGGTAAACGTTCTGCTACTTCTTGTAAAACAGATTCGCTTAAACCTTCTAACAATTTCATGCGTCTTTTAAAGCTTTCGTTAAAATCAATTTCACCTTGCATTGCTGCTTCTGTAATTGCCTTAACTTCTGCTCCAACACCTGCTAATTCTGCTAATTCATCTATAACTTCAGTCTGAATTAAAGTTGAATCCATATCAAAACAAACCAAACGTCTATTACGCCTAAAAATATTATCTTCTTGAAAAGCGATATCTACATCTAATTCTCTAGATATAGCCATCATTTTCTCCGTAAAATCAGACTTATCTTCTATTCTTCCTCTAATTGAAAGTTGAATAGATGCTCTAGCATATTCTTCCTTATGAACTAATGAAGTTCTTCCTGTTAAACGTTTTATAGAATCTATATTCAGTTTTTTTTCTGAAATAACTTTAGTGACTTCTGAAATTTGAACGGCTGCTAATTTCTCTCCTACAATAGTAATGATATAACGATCTTTTCCTTGCAGACTCACCCAATCTTCATAATCTTCAAGTGATATTGGTGAAAATTTTGCTCTAAGATCTAACTCATAAGCCTTAAATAATAAATCCTTAAGGACCGCTGCAGATTTTTTACCCGATTTAATTTCGAACATTATCCCTAAGGATAATGTATCGTGAATATTAGCTTGCCCGATATCTAAAACCTTGGCATCGTACTCTGCTAATACACTTGTTAAACTTGAAGTTAATCCTGGTTTATCTTGTCCTGAAATGTTTAATAAGAAAATATCTGTAGCCACTTTGTAAGTTTTGTCGTTAGTCCTTTATTATGTATTGTAAAAGTGACTAATCTATTTGAAATATGAAAGTTTTTAATGTGAAGTGTTATTTAAGAAACCTATTATGCCAACTTTCACTTGCAGGAACTTCCCAATTTTCATTGAATTCTGCAATATTAGTTACCAAGTTATTAAATACAATTGTATTTTTTGATACTGATTTTTGTTGTGCCATTTTTTTAAAATCGATTAATGGCTTATAAGCAATAAATTCACCTTGTTTATAAGAGACATTCATTTTATCCATTAAATCTACATTGTATTGTTGCTCTAATTGCTGAATAAAAGTAACAGAGGCATCAATTGAACATCCTGTAGCACTATTTAAACTTTGATCCATAGCAATAACAATAAATCGTTTATAAACAAGTTTATAGCCTGCTTTTAAATCTTTTCCGTGTGCCGTCCAAGCTTCAATAAACGTATCTAATTGTCCTTTTAACTGTTCTAATTCGTCGTCTGAAAATGAACGGTTAGCTTGGTAAATCCAAATTCTAGATTCTTCTGGTAATGTATTAAAATCGACTAGCATATCTTTATTTTTTATGAAAACAAAAATACAATATTACATCCAATCTCTATCTTGAGATTCTACCTTATATAACAAAAGATTATAAATAGAAATAGCGTCCTGTTTTGAGATATATGGAATTGTAACAGACTTTGAAGCCGTATAAATCACTAACGAAGCTATAGATTTTGGTTTCTGAAAAATAGTCTGCTTTATTTTGACACTTTGAATTTTATGAATTTGAAGAATATTTGTTGTCGTATCAATTACTCCACTCCCAATGGTAACAAAATCATCCGAAATTCTATAATAGGCTTTTTTGTAAGCGAAATAAACATATAGCACAGCTAATGGAACAAAAACAGTATTAATCCATAACATTACGAGTCCGAATGCAGCAATGGATAAACCATTTGCAATAATTAAAAATAACAGAATTTCTAAAGCTGAAATCCGCATATAATAACGATTCAGTTTTGCTAGTTCACCTTGATCTTCTGTGTAATTTAATAAAAGCTTATCTATTAAATAATTAAGTTGTTCCTTTTCTAATGCAACAATATTAAAGTTCTTTTGTTGCTTAGCATCAACCATAGCTTGTTTTACTGATAAAGAATGTAAACCTAAATATTGCTTCACACGATTTGTAGTCACCACCAAATTCTGAATACGACTTGGAGTTAAACTCAGCGATACTTTATTAAAAAGTCCTTTATTAATTTCAACAGTTTTTTGATGCTCTACAACTTCGAGATTAAAATTAATTATAAACGTTTTTATTACAGAAAACAATAGTGAAATTAATACAACAGTAATAACAATAATAGCATTTGTAATCAATAAATTAAGGATTGTAGATTCTTCTTGATTTACAAAATCATCAATTTGTTTATCTAACTTTAGTTCCTTTAAATAGGATTCAAACTCACTATATAAACCAAAAACAAAGGTTGTAATTAATAAAAAACTTTTAAAATGATTTTGAGACAAACCTTCTAACAGTAATCGTTTTGGAGAAACACTAAAAAAAACATCACGCTCGTTAACCGGTTCTTTTATTTCGTTCTCTAATATATTTTTAGAAAATAATTTTTCTTTTAAAAGTAAAGCCGTGGGTTTATCTAAGGCACTAATTTCAATTTCAGATTTTTTATCTCCTGCAGTTTCTATTTTTACAGAAACAACATTTATAATCTGCTGTAAAAAATTTTGTTTAATGTAAACATTCTGAATTTTAGACTTTGGAATAATGGTATTATCCCTATTAATAATACCTGAAGCTAAATGAAAATCATCTTCACTTAAATGAAATTTAAAATTGAGGTATTTTAATATTGCAATAACAAGAATGGTAATTAATATACCTAAAACACCCAAAATTAACATGATTGGTGTTATGTTTCCTAAAGATTTACTTTTAAGAATAGAAACACCAGAAGCAACAAGTATTACAAAAAACTTCTTAAAGAATTTAACTGTATTAAATGCAAAAATTATAATAATACCTTTTGAAGACTGCCTTATTGGTTTTGAAAAATCAGTCATTTCCATTAACCTTAGCACTTATAATATCCTTAATTTGTGTAGCTTCTAAATACGGCAGACCTCTTATGCTTAAATCACTACCTGATTCTCCTGCTGTATAAATATTGAGTGTTGCCAATCCAAAAGATCTGGCCAACCAACTTCTAGATTCTTCAACATGTTGAATCCGAGACATGGGCACCGTAACGATTGAGTGAACAATTAATCCCTTAGCATATATAACATCATGCGCTCTAATGGCATACTTACGTTTTTTAAATGCTAAAAAACTGACTATTAAATTTACAATACAAAAAACAATGACAGCAGCTAAAACATACCAAAAATTGATTGGTAAACTTTCTTCGTTCTTTTCAATAAAATATTTTCCTAAAAAAACAGCACTTATTAAAACCGTACAAATCATTAGCTTATTAAGCGCTATAATCTTTAAATAAGCTTTAGAAATTGGTTTTAAAACAACATCATCAATGCTAGGTATACTTTCTGTATCTATTTGAAGGTTTGTAAAGGTCATTAGTTTATAATGGTTATTTAAAGAAATGTAATTAGGTCTTAATCTCTCTTCTTAGGAACTTTGTATTTAAGCGCAATACCCATAAATAATCCAAAAAACAAAGCATGAAATATAAACTTAGGTAAAGAAAATACAGTACCATCAAAATAATCGAAACCTGACATAAAAATAGCAAAAACAACACCACTAAAAACACCTGTGATAATCCTTTTTTTTATGGTTATTTTCTTGATGTTGTTTTCTTCCATCGTTACTTATAATTACGCATTTGCAATTAACTCGGCAATGTCCATAACCTTAATTTCCGCTTCTTTTTCTTTAAATTTTACACCATCAGTCATCATGGTATTACAATATGGACAGCCTGTTGCAATAATTTCTGGCTTGGTTTCTAAAGCATCTTCAGTTCTAAGGATATTAATTTCCTTATTCCCGGGTTCTGCATCTTTAAACATTTGTGCTCCTCCTGCTCCACAACATAAAGCAGTTCCTTTATGGCGTTTCATTTCAATTAAAGTCGCATTTGTTTTTTTTAGTACATCTCTCGGTGCATCGTAAACACTATTTGCTCTTCCTAAATAGCAAGGATCATGAAATGTTATACGCTTGCCTTTATAGACATCACCGTCTAATGTTAAACGACCTGAAGCGATTAATTGCTCTATAAATTGCGTATGATGAATTACCTCGTAATGACCACCAAGACCTGGATATTCGTTTTTAATACAGTTGAAAGAATGTGGATCGCAAGTTACAATACGTTTTACTTCGTAAGCATTAAGAACTTCAATATTCATAACGGCTTGCATTTGAAATAAAAATTCATTTCCTGCACGTTTTGCAACATCACCAGTATTACTTTCTTCAGTCCCTAAAACAGCAAAATCTACATTTGCTTTATTTAGAATCTTTACAAAAGCTTTGGTTATTTTCTTTGCTCTATCGTCATAACTACCAGCAGAACCCACCCAAAATAAAATTTCTGGTTGTTTGCCTTCTGCCATATACTCTGCCATGGTTGGCACTTTTGGTTCTTCACTCATAATTTTTCTATCTTAAAAATAAATCCTTTCAACATTACAAGGATTTCATAAAAATTTTAAAGCAATTTATCTGCGCTTAAAAATTGCATTGGACTTATAACTTACCAACATAACAAAAGAAAATGCTGAAATAAATCCACATAAAAACCCGACAAATCCACCGGTTTCGTATTTATCCATAATATAATACAAACCTAAAGCTATAGGAACTCCTGAGATTCCTAATATCAATCTTGTTTTAGGGCTTAAACGCTCAAGTAAATTACTCATCTTTCCAATTTAAACGGTCCATTTGGTTATAAGGCCAAGGTGCTCCGTTGTTTTCTATATTAGTCATCATAGTATTCAGTTCTGTTGGTGCAGCACTTTGCTCCATAACTAAATAACGACGCATATCCATAATAATTGATAAAGGGTTAATGCTCACCGGACAAGCTTCTACACAAGCATTACATGTTGTACATGCCCAAAGTTCTTCGTTTGTGATGTAATCTCCTAAAAGTTGTTTTCCATCATCTTTAAACTCACCTTTATTAGCGTCAATATTTTTACCTACTTCTTCTAATCGATCTCGTGTGTCCATCATAATCTTACGAGGCGATAATTTTTTACCGGTAAGATTTGCAGGACATTCGCTTGTACAACGACCACATTCTGTACATGTATACGCGTTAAGCAATTGAACTTTTGTTAAATCCATTACATCACTTGCTCCAAACTTAGCAGGCACTTCATCTTCTGCTCCTTCTGGTGGTGCAGCGAAAGGATCTGCATTTGGATCCATCATTAATTTTACTTCTGCCGTAACAGCATCTAGATTATTAAATTTCCCTTTTGGAGATACACTTCCATAATAAACATTAGGGAAAGCCAATAGAATATGTAAATGCTTGGAGAAATATAAATAATTTAAGAAAGTTAAAATACCAACAATGTGTAACCACCATGCTATACGTTCTACAGTATGCAGCGCTTCAATAGAAAAACCATTGAATAACGGTGCGATAAATTGTGAAATAACATTTCCGGAATTAGCACCTTGAAAAACAGTATCGGTTGCATTCATGATTAAGAATAACCCCATTAATACCACTTCAAAATAAAGAATAATATTACCATCACTCTTTGGCCATCCTTTCATTTCTGAACTTAAGAAACGTTTAATTTTAATTACATTTCTTCGTATCCAAAACACAGTTACAGAGACTAAAACTAAAACTGCTAAAACCTCGAAGGTTCCAATAAGGAAACCATATAAAGCTGCCGGTAATAATTCTTGTCCTATTCTATGTGTCCCAAAAAGGCCATCGATTATAATCTCTAAGACTTCAATATTTATAATAATGAATCCGACATAAACAATAACGTGCAGAAATCCAGAAACAGGTCGTTTTACTAACTTACTCTGACCTAAAGCTATGTTTATAGTATTTTTCCAACGCTGAGATTTGTTTTCACTAACATCAACATCTTGTCCTAGTTTAATATTACGAATCAATTTTTGAACATTACGTGCAAAATAGCCAATACCTAATATTAGGATAACAGCAAAAATGATATTAGGTAAGTATTCCATAATTGATGAGTCTAATTATTGTTTAATTCCTCTTGTGTTGGTTCCTCGTAAGGAATCTCTTTTTTAGACAAAATACGTCTATATCTTGCAGGATGTAGTTTAATATCTAAAAGCAGAAGTTCTAATTCTTTAGATGCATTATCTAAATTATTATAGAGTGAATCGTCTTTTAAGAGTTTACCCATGCTGCCTTCACCAGCTTCAAGTCCTGTAGCAAGTTGATTTAACTTAGCTACCATTTCATTTAAATTCTCTACTGTATTAGAAAGCTTTGCTTCGTTTAAATCTTTAATTAATATAGTTAACTCTGAACTTGTTTTGTCAAAATTCTCTAATAATGACGCTATTTTCTCGTCATTTTTACTAATTAAGTTATTTGCCGCAAATGCAACTCCTTTAAATGATTTTAATGTAGAATTTAATTCTGCTATAGTTTGCTTTAATCCATCCTCGGAATCATCCATTACTAGAGAATTAAGATTCCCTAATAAACTATCGGAAGAACGAAGTGTTGATCCTAAATCTTCACTAATTCCAGAAAAGTTTTTCTCTAAAGACGATACCATTCCTGGTTTCACTTCCGATTCTATAAAATCACCAGGTTTAGCATTTTCTCCTCCACTACCTTCAACAATAGATAATGCATTACCGCCCATTAAACCATCTTGATAAAGTCTAACAGTACTGTTTTTAGAAAATTTTAATTTTGGGTTAACGGTAAACGAAATACGTGTTTTTCCGGTTTTGAAATCATAAATGATTTCTTCTATTTTCCCTATTTTATTACCTTTAATTGTCACCGGAGATGACATACTTAAGGCATTATACTCAAATTCTGTATAGTAGGTGTTTGAATTTTCAAATAAATCTTCACCTTTAAGAAAGTTGAATAAATATATGCAAAAAGCGATACCAGCTAGGACTAGTATTGCGGTCTTAATTTCTCTTGATATTTTCAATGGGCTTTATTTAGATTACAAACAAAATTAGGAATAAATATATTAATAAAGTTTCTAATTCGTAGCAGATTTTAAGGCTTCAGAAATATCTATCTTTTTTCCATCTTTAAAAGCTACAACAAAAGCACCAGAATACCCTGCTAATTTCGCTTTATTCTGTAGTTGTTTAACTTCATTATAATCAGATGTTTCTCCACTATAATATTTATAGATATCACCAGATTTCTCTCTTGATATATTAGAAAGTCCTTTAAAATTATAGGATTTAGTTTCTAAAGCTCTTGAACTCGCTGAAATTTGAACTTTAAATATAACACCTTCAATAATTCTAGGTTCTTCTTTTTCTTCTGTCATCGTTTCTGCCTTTACTTGCAAAATATGACTACCAACATTTTGATCTAATTCTTTTTTATAATCTAAAACTGCAGTTTTTATGGCATTTGCCATTTTCAGCTGTCCTGCTTTAGTATTTAGATAATTTCCTTCACTATTATTAGTTAAAAAACCAACTTCTATCAAAACACTTGGCATATAAGTATTACGAATAACTAATAAACTGGCTTGTTTTAGACCTCTACTTTTACGCTTCGCTTTATTTATAAAATTATCTTCAATTTTACGTGCTAAAACAACACTTTGCTCAACGTAAACTTCTTGTTCTATACCTATAGCAATAGTAGATTCTGGTGAGCTTGGATCAAACCCAGAATAATTTTCCTCATAATTATCTTCTAAAAAAATTACTTCATTTTCTTTCTTAGCAACATCAAAATTACGGCCTGTGTTTTTTTCACCTAAAACAAATGTTTCAGTTCCACTTGCCTGTGAGCTATGTGCGTTACAATGTATAGACACAAATAAATCAGCATCTGCCCTATTAGCAATATTAGCACGCTCGTGCAATTCTACAAACACATCTGTTTTACGTGTATAAATTACTTTTATGTTTGGATCTTTAGCTAATTCTTTACCAACTTCTAAAGTTACTTTTAGTGCTATATTTTTTTCACTATGCCCATTACCTACGTTACCAGAATCATGCCCACCATGTCCTGCATCTAAAACTACTACAAACTTATCTTCTTGTGCATGTAATACAACATAAGGTGTTAAATAAGTTATAAATAAAAGAATAAATAATACTATTGTTGGTTTTTGTGTCGTTTGCATATTTAAATTTAACGGTTTATAAACTTGGTTTATTATAAAGCACCAATTGATAATACAGCATTTTTCATTTTATAGTTTTAATCTATTAATCACAAAAAAATAGCTGTACTTTTGGCATTTCAAAAACCGAGCCATACTTTTACAAAAATACATTTAAAAGCATTGCAGACAAAAAGCTTATACATACTTTTCGCCCTTAGTTTTACAGTGTTTATTAACACATTAAGCTTCGCTCAAGAATTACCTAAAAAACAAGGTACTATTCCTGTTGAGCAAGAGAGAGATAGTACTTCTATTTCTCTAGACTCTATTGCTAAGCAAGAGGTAAATATCACAGAAATTGACTCCACAAAAAAAGACTCCATAAAACAAAAAGGCTTACTAGAAGGAACTGTAACTTATACAGCTACCGATTATGTTTCTCTTAGTCAGAAAAAGAAAAAAATCTATTTATATAACGAAGCAGAAGTTCTATACCAAGATATGGAAATAAAAGCAGGTGTTATTGTTATCGATTACAGCAAAAATTTAGTTTATGCTGGCCGTCTAAAAGATTCAACTGGTTACAGCCAAAGACCTGTTTTTACTCAAGGAGAAAATGTTATTGAACCAGATTCTATCATTTTTAATACAGAATCTAAAAAAGCATTAGTTTTCAATTCTAGAACTGAACAACAAGGCTTTAAGGTTTATTCTCCTATTACTAAAAAAGAAAATGATTCGGTTTATTTCATGAAAAAAGGGCGTTTTACAACGGCTGAAGATGAAGAAGATCCGGAATACCAATTTGTTACAACTAAGATGAAATTGGTACCCAACAAAAAAGTTATTGTAGGACCTACATACATGGAAATTTATGGTGTACCAACACCAATTGCTTTACCTTTTGCATTTTTTCCTATGACAAAAACACAAACTTCAGGGTTAATTATTCCTAGTTTTGGAGAAGATAGTAACAGAGGCTATAATTTACAAAATGGGGGTTATTATTTTGCTATTAGCGACTATTTAGACTTAGCAGTACTTGGAGACTACTATACTAATGGTAGTTATGGTTTTAGTATTGAAAACAATTATGCCCTCCGCTATAAATACAAAGGTAATGTAAGCTTCAGGTATGAGAACTTACTAAATGAAGAACGTGGATTTCCTGATTTTAGTCAGAGCACTATTTATAATTTAAAGTGGTCGCACAGTCGAGACTCTAAAGCAAACCCTAACTCTTATTTTTCAGCTTCTGTAAACTTAGGAAGTAGCTCTTATTATCAAGAATCCATTAATCAATTAAATCAATCGAATTTTTTAAATAATACTTTAGCATCTTCAGTTTCGTATTCTAAGACATTTGCAGGTGATCCTCAGGTAAACCTAAGTTTAACAGCAACACACAGTCAAAATACAAATACAGGTGACATTAATTTAACCCTACCTACAGTTCAGGCTTCAGTAGGAAGAGTATACCCTTTTGCTCCAAAAAATGGAACTAAAAAAGGAATTATTCAAAATATTAATTTTCAACTAACCACCAGAGGCGAATATAATATTCAAACAAATGATTCTATTTTTGGTAAAAGTGAAATGTTTGATGATGCTCAAATAGGAATGACGCACAGCATACCTGTTACAACAAATTTTAAAGTATTTGATTATTTTAGTGTTAGCACAAGTGCCAGTCTTCAAGAAAACTGGACGTTAAAAACTATAAGTCGTTATTACGATCAAGCTTCCGAAGAAGTTATTACAGTAAATCAAAATGGTTTTGATCGTTTCTTAACTTATAATGCAGGAGCAAGTATCGGGACAACAATATACGGTATGTATGATTTTGAAAACGAAGCTAAGGATGCAAAAATTAAAGCAATACGCCACGTTATGCGCCCTTCTATTAGTTACACTATTAGCCCAGCTTTTGATCAGTATTATGAAACCTATGATGTTATTGATGCAGATGGTACAACTTCAGATCAAGTAGAATATTCTCGTTTCGAAAATTCACTATACGGAGCACCTGGCAATTCGTTTTCAAGCAGTATTGGTCTTAGCTTAAGTAATAATGTTGAAGCTAAAATTCAAGCAAAAGATTCTACAAAAACAGAGTCTGAAAAAATAACACTACTAAATAGTCTTAATTTTTCTACCGCTTACAACATTGCTGCAGATTCATTAAAATGGAGCCCACTTAATTTAACAGGAGGAACTCAAATTTTAAATAACAAAATGAGTATCAACTTCGGGATGACCTTAAACCCTTATGCTCTAAACAGCAACAATCAAGTTGTAAATACATTTAACATAAACAACGGAGGAAGCTTATTTAGATTAACATCAGCTAACGCAAGCATGAGCTATACCTTATCTAACGAAACTTTTTCAGGAAAAAAAGGTGCTAATAATGATGAAAAAGATGCTTCCGCACAAGAATCTGCACGATCAGGAGGTAGAACTGATGACTTATTTGGAAGATCTGAAAGTTTTGCAAATACTCGACTCTCTGATCAAGATGATAAAGGTGAGGAAGAAGAGGAAAATAACGAATTCTATAATTTCAAACTCCCCTGGAGTTTAAGACTAGCATATACAGCTAATTACACCAATACTCAACGCCAAGACCAAATATCATCACATTCATTAATGTTCTCAGGAGATATTGATATTTCACCTAAATGGAGTGTTGGTGCATCATCGGGTTACGATTTTGTAAATGATGGATTTACATACACACAATTACGTTTTGAACGCGACTTACTAAGTTGGCGTATGAATTTTTCTTGGATACCTTTTAGTGATAATAGCTCTTGGAATTTCTTTATTGGTATAAAATCAAGCCTTCTTAAAGATTTAAAATACGATAAACAAAAGCAATCCGACCAACAATTATAATTAAAAACCCCTATTCTATTTTTATTATAATTTCTTTCAGTTTACTATTATTTTCTTAATAATATTGTATTAAATTTGAGATGATAATACAATCATTAAAAACCTTTTTTACACAAAGAGGAATAAACAAACACTTCTTAAGATGAAAAAAATAATAAACACTACTAACGCTCCTGCTCCAATAGGTCCATATAATCAAGCTGTTTTAACAGGAAATACTTTATATACTTCGGGTCAAATAGCTTTAAATCCTGAAACAATGGAGTTAGTTATAGATGATATTAAAACAGAAACAAAGCAAGTTATGGAAAACATGAAGGCTGTTTTAGAAGCTGCTGACATGACGTTTGAAAACGTAGTAAAGTCTTCAATTTTTATCAGTGACATGAATAACTTCACTCAAATTAATGAAGTCTATGGTAATTATTTTGAAGAAGCTACAGCGCCAGCTAGAGAGACTGTTGAAGTCGCAAATTTACCTAAGTTTGTAAATGTTGAAATTAGTATGATTGCTGTAAAATAATTGATTTATATTCATGAAATATGGTTTTATATAAACAATTGTTAATAAAACCATATAGCATCTTTAAAATTAACAAGTTACTTTTTTAAATAACTTGTATTTTTGAAAGTAACCAAATTTACTTCAAAAGATGCACATTGAAAATGATATAAAATTAGGCTTTAAAGATGTAATGATTCGCCCAAAACGTTCAACTCTTAAAAGCAGGTCTCAAGTTTCATTAGAACGAAATTTTAGCTTTCTTAATAGCAAAAAAGATTGGACAGGAATTCCGATCATGGCAGCTAATATGGATACTGTTGGTACTTTTGAAATGGCTTTAACCTTATCTGAACAAAAGCTTTTTACGGCTATCCATAAACATTATTCAGCAAAACAATGGACTGCCTTTTTAAATAAGTCTCCTAAAAACATTACAAATTACATCGCTATTAGTACTGGTACTGGCGAAGAAGATTCTGAAAAACTAAAAATAGTTTTTAAACATCATCCCGAACTAAAGTTTATATGTATTGATGTCGCTAATGGTTATTCTGAGCATTTTGTAGAATTTCTTCAGCAAACACGTAAGTCTTATCCCGACAAAGTTATTATTGCGGGCAATGTTGTTACAGGAGAAATGGTAGAACAACTCCTATTATCTGGGGCAGATATTGTAAAAGTAGGCATTGGGCCTGGTAGCGTTTGCACAACACGTGTTAAAACAGGCGTAGGCTATCCGCAATTATCTGCTATTATAGAATGTGCAGATGCGGCTCACGGCTTAGGTGGACAAATTATTAGTGATGGTGGATGTGCCACACCTGGAGATGTTGCTAAAGCATTTGGTGCTGGTGCAGATTTTGTAATGCTTGGTGGTATGTTTGCAGGTCATACAGAAAGTGGCGGAGAACTTATTACGCGAAATAACGAACAGTACAAACAATTCTACGGTATGAGTTCTGCAACTGCAATGGATAAATATGTTGGAGGTGTCGCAGAATACAGAGCTAGCGAAGGAAAAACGGTAGAAGTTCCTTACAAAGGTGATGTTAAAGACACTTTGCAAGATATTTTAGGAGGCTTACGAAGTACATGTACTTATGTTGGTGCTGAACGTTTAAAAGAATTAACCAAACGCACTACTTTTATTCGTGTGGCCGAGCAAGAAAACCAAGTTTATAATAAATAGGTAAATAAAAAATAATCCTTCAAATTAATTACTAATTTTAATATAATAATTAGATATTGAAACTTAAAAAATCAGAACTCAAAGACTTTTTAGACGAAAAGGTTGACCTCTATAATCATCCTAAGTTTATTGAGAGTGATCCTATTCAAATTCCACATCAATTTTCTAAAAAAGAAGATATAGAGATTGCTGGCTTTTTATCTGCGACTATTGCTTGGGGAAACCGAAAAAGCATAATTAATAACGCCAATAAAATGATGGAGTTATTAGACCACTCCCCTTTTCAGTTTATAACACAGCATAAAGAAACAGATTTAGAACGCTTAGAACCTTTTGTCCATAGAACTTTTAATGGTTATGATTTTATGCAGTTTATTAAAAGTTTACAGCATATTTATAAAAATCATGGAGGCTTAGAATCTGTTTTTTTACAACATGCCGAAAAAGATTCACTTCAGACAAGTATACACGAATTTAAAAAAGTTTTTTTTGAAATTCCGCATTTAGAACGTACTCAAAAACACATTAGTGATCCACTTAAAAATTCGGCAGCGAAACGTATTAACATGTACCTAAGATGGATGATTAGAGATGATAATAATGGAGTCGATTTCGGGATTTGGAAATCCATAGCTCCTTCAACATTAAGTTGTCCTTTAGACGTGCATTCTGGAAATGTAGCACGTAAATTAGACTTACTAAAACGAAAACAAAATGACGGTAAAGCTTTAGCCGAATTAGATAAAGCTTTAAGAAAGTTAGACGCAAAAGATCCTGTTAAATATGATTTTGCCTTGTTTGGTCTTGGAGTTTTTGAAGGGTTTTAAAATTCTTTTACTATTTTATACCTTTAACTAGTATTATCCTCCTTTTAAATCTAAAGTTATCTAGAAGTTAAAACAAACAAAAACTATATCTTTTACTATTAAATCCTTAAATAAATGAAATTTAAACTCACCCTTTTATTAGTAACTTGTTTCACTATAAGTTTTTCTCAAAATTTAAATATTCCTTTAGATACTACTTATGTCACCACTAATTCTGTGACCATAAAAGGTAAGCAAATCAATTATAAAGCAGAAACAGGTTTTCAACCCGTTTGGGATAATGATGGTAAAATGATCGCTTCACTTTACTACACTTACTACAAACGAACTAATGACCCAAAAGGTAACGATAGACCTATAATTTATTCCTTTAATGGAGGACCTGGATCAGCGTCACTTTGGATGCATATTGCTTATACTGGACCTAAAGTTTTAAATATTGATGACGAAGGGTACCCTATTCAACCTTATGGCGTAAAAGACAATCCAAATTCTATCTTAGATGTTGCAGATATTGTATTTATCAATCCCGTAAACACAGGTTACTCTAGAAAAGTCGCTGATAAAGATGGTAAAATGCCTGACAACAAATTGTTTTTTGGTATTAATGCTGATATTAAATATTTAGCAAGTTGGATGAATACTTTTACAACCAGACAAAACAGATGGCAATCCCCTAAATATATTATAGGAGAAAGCTATGGAGGAACGCGTGTTATGGGGTTATCCTTAGAGCTTCAAAATAACCAATGGATGTACTTAAATGGTGTAATTATGGTTTCACCAGCAGATTATAAGATTTTAAGAGTTGGTGGTCCTTTAGCTTCAAGCTTAAATTTACCTTATTATACAGCTACAGCTTGGCATCACAAAATGCTTCCTGACGCACTTCAAAATAAAGATTTATTAGATATATTACCAGAAGTAGAACATTTTGCTATTAACGATTTAATGCCTGCTCTAGCTAAAGGAGGTTTTATTTCAGAATTAGAAAAAGAAGCGATTGCTAAGCAAATGAGTTATTATTCCGGGTTATCTAAAAAAGTAATTTTGCAACAAAACCTAGATGTCTCTACTCGTTTTTTCTGGAAAGAATTATTACGTGATAAAACAGGAGAAACGATAGGAAGATTAGATTCTAGATATCTTGGATTAGATAAAGTTGAAACAGGAACAAGCCCCGATTACAGCCCGGAACTCACCTCGTGGCTTCATTCTTTTACACCAGCTATAAATTATTACATTCAAAATGAATTAGGTTTTAAAACGGATGTAAAGTATAATGTTTTTGGAAACACAGGCCGATGGGATAATGACAACGATAATACAAGAGATAATTTACGCCAAGCTATGGCACAAAATCCTTATTTAAAAGTATTAACGCAGTCTGGTTATTACGACGGAGCAACAACCTACTTTGCTGCGAAGTATTCTCAATCACAAATTGACCCAAGTGGAAAAATGAAAGATCGTATTTTCTTTAAAGGTTACCGAAGCGGACATATGATGTATTTACGAAATGAAGATCTAATTAAAGCCAATGATGATTTAAGGCACTTCATCGAAATCTCATTAACTAATGGTAAATCAGCTAAATATTAATGTATTTTTGCACTTAATAACAAAACCCTACTTAAACAAATTACGTATATATTATGCCTGATTGATTTTAATTTTTATGAAAAGTCCCCAATCCCCTAATAATGAAACTGAGCGATTACTTGCTCTAAACTCATACAATATCATAGACACCCCACCTGAACGTGACTATGATAACCTAACTGAATTAGCAGCCACAATATGTGATGCCCCCATTGCGCTTATTACTATTTTAGATAAAAATCGTAATTTTTTTAAATCGCATTATGGTATAGAATTAACCGAGACACCTCGAAATGTATCATTTTGTGGGCATGCAATTTTAGAAGATGATATTTTTATTGTTGAAGATGTCACAAAAGATGAACGCTTTTTTGATAATCCTTTAACCAAGGAATATAATATTGGTTTCTACGCTGGCGTACCCTTAATAAATGAATATGGATATAAGTTAGGTACAATTTGCGTTTACGATTTTAAACCCAAAAAATTAAATACGTCGCAAATAAAGATACTTAAGACACTTGGAAAACAAGTTATCAATTTGTTTGAATTGAAAAAAAAGAATGACAATTTAAATGCTATAAGAGAAGAACTTGAGCAACGTAACGATCAACTAAAATCATTTGCTAGCTTAGTTTCACACGATTTAAAATCACCCTTATCTAATATCATATCTTTAACAGATTTACTTAAAGAAGAAAATCAAAATAATCTATCAAAAGATTCACTTCAATATTTAGAATATATTGAAGAATCTACAACAATCTTGAAAGATTATATTGACGGAATGTTATTATATTATACCGCAAATGAACTTTTAAACTCTAAAAAAGAAGATGTTGAATTAAAATCTATTGTAGAAGGAATTAAACAAATTCACGTTGCTGATAAAGTGAAAATTCTATATAATGATAGTGTTATCCATAAAGTAAATAAGGCTGCAGTAACTCAAATATTAATGAATTTGGTAGATAATTCACTTAAATACAATGACAAACTTAACCGCACCGTTGAAATAAATTATGAGAAACAAGATTCTCATCATAAATTTAGTGTAACTGATAATGGTATTGGTATTCCGGAGGCTGAATTAGAACAAATTTTTGAAATTTTCAAAACTGTAAAAAATAGTTTTAGCAACCCTGGAACTGGTATTGGATTAAGTACAGTAAAGAATTTAGTAGAAAAGCTGAACGGAAAAATATCTGTTACATCTGAATTAGGAAAAGGAAGTACTTTTAGTTTTACAATCGCCTAAATATTTTGAATAAAAAAAGCTGATAAACAAATTGTTTATCAGCTTTTTACTTTTTATAGCATTATAAGCTAATTATCCTTTTAACCAAGCTGCTCTTAAAGCTTTTTGAGCATCTGTTGCATTTTCATCTTCAACAATACTATCTGACGACGCGTATGCTTTAGTTAAAGTTGTTTTTATCTCAACAGGTTCACCATTTCGCTCTAAATCCATAGTAATTTCTTGACCTTCTTGCCATGAAAACATTCCACGTATTACTTCATTTGCATTTAATAAAGTTAACGCTTCTCCATTTACGCTTTTAATAATATCTCCTTCTTGTATGCCTTGCTCTTTCCAAAATGAATTATTTAAAGCCATTGAAGAAAAGAAAAGCACACCTTTTTCTTGATCTGCATCAAAAATAATGTTCTGTCCTCCAGCAAAAATATAGTTTGTTTCTAAAAGCGTTTCACCTTGTGTTAAACCAACCATAGTAAAGAACTCATTATAGTTAATAGGTAAATCTCCTTCAACGTGTGTTTTTAGAAATTCACCAACACTTGGATAGGTCATAGCTGTGATTTCTGCAATAATAGTATCATCATCAAATGGTTTATTCTCACCATATTTTGCAGATAATTCCTTCATTAAAGATAACATACTTCTTTGTCCATCACTTTCTTTACGCATTAAAATATCAATACACATACCAATTAAAGCACCTTTTTGATAGACATTATAATAGTTAGATGCATAAGGTTCCTCTAATACATTTTCACTCATAATTGTAAAACTCATAGCATCATCCATACGTTTTGATATTTGAATTTTAGAATTCACCGTATTGTAAAATGTTTGAGAATCAACTAAACCTTCATACACCTGAAAATGTTGTGCAAAATATTCCGTTACACCCTCATACATCCATAAATGTTTAGAAAATGTAGGTTTATTATAATCAAAATAATGAACATCTGCAGAATGTACAGATAATGGAGTTACAATATGAAAAAATTCATGTGCAACAACATCTACAATCGATGCAGCTAAACCTTCCTTAGTAGAAGATTCTGGTAAAACAACTACGGTAGACGTATGGTGCTCTAAAGCTCCAAAACCTTTTGGTGCTGTTTCAGTTCCATCAGCTAGATACAAATAAATATCATAACGTTTTGTACTGTTTACATCACCTAAATACGCTTTTTGAGCCTCCATCATTTTAAAAACAGTCTCTTTCTGACTTGCAGCTGTATGTACTTTATTTGGAGAATATACACTTAAAACAATTTTAATGTCACCAACCATAAATTCTTCAACATCTAAATCTCCATACATCATTGGGTTATCTGTAATATCAAAATATCGAGGAGCAAAATAATTACTTGTTATAGATTTACCATCTTCACTAGTTGTTGTTCCTGTTACCTCTAAAGCTGAAGTTCTTACAAAGTCTGCTGGAGCAGTAACAGCTACATCATATTGATTATTTTTTAAAGAATCGAAATACCCAATAAATCCGTGAAGATTTAAGACGTAATTATCTTCTTCAATATTTGTACCTGAAGGTGAAAAAGGTTGTTCTCCTCCAATTCCTCCAACTTGCTCAATATCGAAAGTATCATTTACGTAATATTGAATCTTATCTAATTTAGTTGCATCAGTAATAGTCCATGTATTATCATCTACTTTAGTTACCGATAATTCATTTCCATCATAATCAATAGCTTTTAAATCATCAATATACTTACCAAAATCACTAACCGAATACGTTCCTTGCACAACTCTTGGCAACCTATATGTTACAGTTTCAGTAGTAAAACGACCTGGATTAATAGTTACAGGAACCCTATCGTTATTAACTGCTGTTAAATCTAAAGCGGTCTCAATAGGATTGCTTACTGCTAAATCATCGCTGTTTGGTTTTGCTGATCCGCAACCTACCAAAACGACACTTAGTCCAAAAATGGCTAAATAATTCTTCATGTTTAAGTTTTTGTTTTTATAATAGTCTCACAAATCTACAATGTGTTACTATTAAAAACCTAAAGGTTTTGTTAAATTCGCAGTATGCCACAACCACTCGTTAGTATAGTAATTCCATTTAAGAACACCGATACATTTATTAATGAGTGTATTAGGTCTATTTTAAACCAAACTTATCGTAATTGGGAAGCTATTTTTGTAGATGATAATTCTAAAGACAAATCGTACAGAATTGTAGAAAATTATAGAAAAAGCGACTCTAGAATAAAATTATACAGAAATAATGGCAATGGAATAATTGAAGCTTTAAAAACAGCTTACAAACATAGCAATGGAAGTTATATTACCAGAATGGATAGTGATGACCTAATGATACCGATACGCCTTAAAACCATGGTTATGAGTCTAGAGAATAAAGGTAAAAAACACCTCGCTGTTGGACAAGTAAAATATTTTAGAGCAGATGGACTTAGTGATGGCTTTGCACGTTACGAAGAATGGTTGAATAAATTAACGGTTAAAGGAAACAACTATTCTGAAATCTATAAAGAGTGTGTAATTCCATCACCTTGTTGGATGTTGCACCGTGAAGATTTTGATGCCTGCGGAGGTTTTAACTCAGAAACCTACCCAGAAGACTATGATTTAGCTTTCCGGTTTTATAAAACTGAATACAAATGTATTCCTTGCGATAAAGTATTACTGCATTGGAGAGATTACAGTACAAGAACATCACGAACACACGAGCATTATGCTGAAAATTCTTTCTTAGATCTTAAAGTTGACTATTTTTTAGAACTAAATTATGATGCTTCTAGACCTTTAGCTATTTGGGGAGCAGGAAAAAAAGGCAAAACTTTAGCCAAAATACTTTTGAAAAAGAACATCCCTTTTTATTGGATTTGCGACAACCCAAAAAAAATAGGGAAACATATATATGATCAAAAGCTATTTAATTTTGATTATTTAGCAGAATTAAACAATCCACAAAGTATTGTAACAGTAGCTAATACCGAAGCACAGCAAGAGATTACAAGTTATTTTGAAACACAAAAAATGAAATCTATGATTGATTATTTCTTTTTCTGTTAAATTTCTCAAAAGCGAAACGAAGTAATAACTTAGCGTTACTTATATTTGAAATATATAAATGCCACATTTAACGCAGTCGGAATTCTTTAGCAATTAATAAAAAAAGAGTATTTGACTTAACTTAAAGGTTCAAATTAACATCTTAATCAGCAAACATAAAATAAAGAATGCAGTTTAAAAATCCCGAATTACTTTACGCCCTTTTTTTACTGATTATTCCTATTCTTATACATTTATTTCAATTACGTCGTTTTCAGAAAGTTCAGTTTACAAACGTTAAGTTTTTAAAATCAGTAAAACTTCAAACGCGTAAAAGCTCACAGTTAAAAAAATGGATTACACTTCTAACCAGAATACTGCTTTTAGCTTGTGTTATCATTGCTTTTGCTCAACCTTTTATTCCTAACACTAAAGATTTTAATGAGTCCCAAGAAACCGTTATTTATTTAGATAATTCTTTTAGTATGCAAGCTAACGGAAGTAATGGTACCTTACTAAACGAAGCCATACAAGATCTTATAAACAACTTACCAGAAGACGAAGCGATTAGTTTATTTACTAATGATAAAAGCTTTAGAAATACAACTGTAAAAGCTTTAAAAAATGATTTAATACAATTATCATATTCTCCAAAGCAACTCAATTATGAGGCTGTTTTTTTAAAAGGGAAACAATTATTTTCAAACAAAGATGAAGCAACTAAGAATTTGATTATAGTTTCTGATTTTCAACAAAAAGATAACTTATTAAGTTTTGAAAATGAAAGTGATATTCAATTAAAATTAGTACAACCCAAATCTACTTTAGTTTCTAATATTAGTATTGATAGTATTTATGTTTCTAATACCACATCTAAAACTTTTGACCTTAATGTAAAATTAAGCAACGAAGGAAAGCCTCTTGATAATGTTACTATTTCATTATTTAATAACGATGTATTGCTAACTAAAAGTGCGGTTGATATTAACAAAGAAGTAGAAAATACATTTACCGTTACAAATAATAATGTTATAAATGGGAAGTTACAGATTGAAGATTCTGGGTTACAATACGACAATACTTTTTATTTTAATATCAACTCGAAACCAAAAATTAAGGTTCTTGTAATAAATGAAATTACAGATGATTCATTTTTAAAACGAATCTATACAGATGATGAATTTGACTTTAAAAGTTACAAATTAAATGCTCTTAATTTCAACCTAATCACAGAACAAAACCTTATTATACTTAATGAACTCAATGAGATATCAAACGCATTGAAGACTGCTTTAAAAACATTTAAAAATGACGGAGGAAAACTTTTAGTTATACCTAAAAATAAAATTGAATTAAATTCTTATAACCAATTACTTAAAGAACTAAACCTAAACTATTACTCTAATATAAATAATATTCAAAAACGCATTACAAGTATCAACTATAACCATCCACTTTTAGCTAATGCATTCTATGCTAAAGTAACAAATTTTCAATATCCTAAAGTAGAAAACTCTTATCAATTTAATTCGAATTCTAATAGTGTTTTATCTTACGAAGATGGTTCTCCTTTCTTAGTTGGAAACGCAAATACCTATGCTTTTTCTTCTGCAATAAACTCAGAAAATTCAAACTTTAGAAACTCACAATTAATAATTCCTGTGTTATATAATTTAGGATTACAGAGCTTAAAACTTTCAAAATTATACTACACAATAGGGCAACCAAATGAGATTGCCATACAAACATCAATTGGTCAAGATGACATTTTAACTTTATATAAAGAGAACAATTCTGTCATTCCGCTTCAAAAAACATATAGCAAATCTGTGGTTTTAGAAACGGAAGATTTTCCTGATACAGCCGGAATTTTAAATGTAAAAAACAAAAATCAAGTACTTCAAAATTTAAGTTTTAATTATAACAGAGCAGAAAGCAACCTAAGTTATTATGACTTAAACACTTTAAAAAATACAGATATTGAGTCTAGCTTAGAAACAACAATTAATAATATAAAAAGTAATACAAATGTTAATGCGCTATGGAAATGGTTTATTATTTTTGCGTTAGCATTTTTAATAGTAGAAATGTTACTTCTAAAATATCTTAAATGAACGCACTCATAAAATCTGCAACCATAGTTGATTCTAAAAGTGATTTTCACAATGAAACGGTTGATATTTTAATTGAAAAAGGTCTGATATCCAAGATTTCTAAAGACCTTGACAATCCTAATAATTACCAAGAAATAAAACTTGACAATTTACATGTCTCACAAGGTTGGTTTGACAGTAGTGTTTCTTTTGGAGAACCGGGTTACGAAGATCGAGAAACCATAGTTAATGGTTTAAAAACGGCAGCAAATTCTGGTTTTACCTCTGTTGCACTCAATGCTAATTCGCATCCTGTAATTGATAGTTATTCTCATATTTCGTTTGTAAAATCAAAAGCTCAGGATAATGCAGTTAACCTCTACCCTATTGGCGCTTTAACCCAAATGAGTAAAGGTGAAGATTTAGCTGAACTGTATGATATGACTAATGCTGGCGCTGTTGCCTTTTACGATTATCAACACCCTATTTCTAATCCTAATTTAATGAAAATTGCTTTGCAATACGCTAGTAATTTTAACGGTTTAATCTGTTCTTTTCCTCAAGAGTCTAAAATTTCTGGACTTGGTGTTGTAAATGAACATATTAACAGCACTAAGTTAGGCTTAAAAGGAAACCCTGCTTTAGCTGAAGAGTTACAAGTCGCTAGAGATCTCTTTATATTAGAATACACTGAAGGAAAACTTCATATACCAACTATTTCTACTGCAAAGTCTGTTGAGTTAATTAGAGCTGCAAAAGCTAAGAATCTAAATGTAACTTGTAGTGTTGCTATCCATAATTTAGTGTTTACAGATGATGTTTTACACGATTTTAACACCACCTTTAAAGTGCTTCCTCCTTTAAGAATACAAACCGATTGTGATGCTTTAATAGAAGGCTTAAAAGATGGAACTATTGACATGGTTACTTCTGATCATAACCCTATTGATATTGAACATAAAAAAATTGAATTCGATTTTGCTAAATACGGAACCATTGGCTTAGAATCTGCTTTTGGTGCATTACAGAACATCTTTACGACTAAAAAAACAGTTAGTTTATTAACGCAAGGAAAGTCTAGATTTGGTGTTACGGAATCATCGATAAAAGAAGGTGAAATAGCGGATTTAACATTGTTTAATCCTGATAAAAAATACGAATTCAATAACACTCATATTTCATCAAAATCTAAGAACAGTGTGTTTTTAGGTTCAAAACTTAAAGGTGAAACTTATGGTATTATTGCTAATTATAAAATAGCCTTAAAATAATGGATCAAAATACTATTAACGAAGGAAAAACGCTAGGATTAGTAGCCTACTTAACATTATTTGGTACTTTGATTGCTTTTTTTATGAACCAAGAAAAACGAAACCCATTTACATCTTTTCATGTAAGACAAGGTTTAGGCTTAGGTTTAATTTACATCCTAATTGCTATGGTCATTAGTAGTTTAGACAGCATGATGATTAGTATGTCTTTCTGGATTTTCTTTTCAATACTATATTTCTATGGTCTTTTTGGAGCCATTACAGGAAAATGTAACAAAATTCCAATACTTGGTGACCTTTTTCAAAACAAATTTAAATCACTTGGAAAATAAATAATATGTCTCAACTACACTACATTACAAGACCTTCAACTTTAAAAGAAAACGCACCATTATTAATTATGTGCCACGGTTACGGAAGTGATGAAAATGATTTATTCTCATTTGCTTCAGAGTTACCAGAAGAATTATTTATTATTTCTGTGAGAGCACCACACCCAATGCAACCCTATGGAAATGCATGGTATGCAATTAATTTTGATGCAGAAAGAGGTAAATGGAACGATGTACCACAAGCTAAGGAGTCTATCGGTTTAATTTCTGATTTTATAGATTACGCTTGTAAGACTTACCCTGTTGACACTAAAAACGTAACCCTTTTAGGTTTTAGTCAAGGAACAATTTTAAGTTATGCGGTATCACTTACTTATCCCGAAAAAGTTAAAAATGTAATTGCTTTAAGTGGTTATATCAGCGAAGATATGTTACCTGAAGTGATTGATAAAGATCGTATATCTCACTTAAATTTCTTTTGCTCGCATGGATCAGTAGATCAAGTAATACCTGTAGATTGGGCACAAAAAGCACCTGTATACTTAACAACTTTAGGAATAGATAATGTATTTACAGAATACCCTGTAGGACATGGTGTTGCGCCTCAAAACTTCCATGATTTAAAAGCTTGGTTAGAAAAGCATATCTAACAAATTGAAATTTCAAACAGAAACCGTCGTTACGATTTCTGTTTGAAAACTTTCACATCTTTAATTAAGTATAGGATACATTAAGTATTCCACTAATTTATATTTAAGATCATTGTTTTCGTCAATAGAATAGCTTACCAAAATTTCACCCCAATGTTTGCCGTCTGTAAAATTGGCAATAATCCATTTGTGATTTAAAATTCTAACTTTATTAATCAATAATTTAGAATCCGTCATCGATACATATGGTACTATAGGATGTTCGTCACCTTCGTAATCATTCATACTATAAAGACCATCTCGGATAGCAGGTATTAATTTTTCAGTATCATAACCAAACGCTTCAAAATAACCTAGAGCATCTTCATTTCCTTCAATATTAAAGTAATTTAATTCAAAGTTTTTATCTTCTAAAGACTTTATAATTTTATTCTTCTCAACAACTTTAGCCTTTACCTTAACAATATCTGCCTCATATTTATCAAGTATGTTTTTTGAATTCACATATTGAAATATTAATAATAATACTGAAAAAATAAATAAATACATTAAAATTTTGCTCTTCATCTCTAAATGGTAATTTTTAAATTATCGTATGCTAAATAAACGTTTTCTGGTAAGTTTTTCTCTACTTCATCATGAAATCCTAAATAAGGACTAATATGTGTAAGATAAGCGCGTTTAGGTTTTACGCGCGCAATAAAAGTGAGTGCTTCTTCTAAATTAAAGTGCGACATATGTGGTTCTATCTGCAAAGCATTCACGACTAAAACTTCTAAGCCATAAAGCTTTTCAACTTCTTCATCTGCTATCGTTTTCATATCCGTTAAATAGGCAAAATTTCGAAATCGATATCCAAAAACCTGAAGTTTATTATGCAAACCATCAATAGGCATTACATTAATATTTCCTGCTAAAAAAGACTGATTCTCTACTACATTTTTTATCACATTTGGAGCGCCTGGATATTTATTTTCTGTTGTAAAAATATAATCAAAACGTTGCTCTAAAGCTTTAAAAACTCGTTGATGGGCATATAGAGGAATATCACCTTGCCTAAAGAAAAATGGACGAATATCATCTAACCCCATGGTGTGATCTGCATGCTCATGAGTGAAAATAATACCATCAATTTTAGAGACTTTTGCCCTAAGCATTTGTTGTCTAAAATCGGGACCACAATCAACTACAAAAGTATAATCTTCCCACTCTACCAACACAGAAACTCGCAAGCGTTGATCCTTAAAATTTTCACTTAAACAAACAGGATGATCACTTCCTATTACGGGAATCCCCTGAGAAGTACCAGTACCTAAAAATGTAATTTTCAAACCTTTTCAATTTAGTAAGACCCATCTAGAATTAAAAAAACCGCAATAAAAATGTTATTTTTCACTTATTATTTCACGATAAAATAAAAAACACACCTATTTTTTATCATATAATTTTAAGTCGTAAATGGTAGGACAAAAATAAGCTTATTTTTTTGTTTGCAATAGTAAAACCTTACCTTTGCTTAAAGGACAGAAACCTAAACTCTATGAAGGAAATAACGTATACAGGCGATACTGATTTCGAAAATATTCCATCTCTTAAAGATAAAGCATTGCGCATCAATCTTAATGCTGATATTTATGGAACATTTTCTGAAATAGGAGCTGGACAAGAAACGGTTCGCCATTTTTTCAGAGCAGGTGGTGCTTCTGGAACCATTGCTAAAGCGATGTCTGCTTATGACAAAGATTTTAGTGATGCGATATATGGTATTGAAGATGATCGTCGTTACGTAACAGAGGCAAGACTTCGTAAAATGCTAAATCACGAAGTAAATATAATGGAGGAGCGCATTACTAGAGAAAGACATCCTAATAAAATATTTTTCTCTTATGCTAATACGGTTGCAACTATAGATTTTGCTAAGCAATATAAAGGTCATGGTTGGGTTGGAATAAAATATCAAGTTGGTTCTGGACAAGAATATAATGAGATTGTTCTTCATATTAGATTTAAAGAAACAGACGCTCGTTTACAACAAGAAACGCTAGGTAAATTAGGAACAAACCTTATTTATGGTGCTTTTTACAAATACAATCAGCCTCGTAAACTGTTACGTTACTTATACGATCACTTAGATAAAGATCAATTAGAAATTGATACTATTAATTTCTCTGGACCTGTATTTAAAGATGTAGATAACCGTTTAATGAGTTTACAACTCGTTAAAAATGGGATGACTGATGCTGTAATGTTTTCACCAGATGGTAATAACGTTTTACCGGCTCGTGTACTTTATAAAAAAAATATTTTAGCGCTAAGAGGTAGTTTTAGACCTGTTACTAAAGTAAATATGGACATGCTAGAGAAGTCTCTAGAAATGTTTGTTAAAGAAAATAAAGTAGAAAAAGACAGAACGCAAGTTATTTTCGAAATCACTTTGTCTAACTTAAGAGCTGAAGGTAAAATTGACGAGCAAGATTTTATGGATCGTGCAAAATTATTATGCTCGTTAGGACAAACTGTATTAATCTCAAACTTCCAAGAATATTATAAATTAGTTGAGTATTTCTCTCAATACACTAAGAACAGAATGGGCTTAGCAATGGGAGTTAATAACCTTGTTGATATTTTTGATGAGAAATATTACCGTCACTTAAGTGGTGGCATCTTAGAAGCCTTTGGAAAATTATTTTACAAAGACCTACGTGTTTACTTATACCCTATGGAAAATGAGGATGGAACCTTAACAACTAGCGAAAACGTTAAAGTACATCCAAGAATGAAGGAATTATTCAAATTCTTCAAATACAATGGTAAGGTCGTAGACATTTCTGATGTAGACGCTTCAAATCTATCTGTGTTTTCTAGAAAAGTCCTTAAAATGATTGTAGATAACGAAGATGGTTGGGAAGCAATGTTACCTGAAGGTGTAGATGATCTAATAAAAGAAGAAAGCTTATTTGGCTGGGAAGCTGAAGAAGTAATGCATAAGCGATAAAACAAAATTATATAAAAGTAAAAAGCGACCATTCATAGTGAATAGTCGCTTTTTTTATGCTGTAAAAAATATTATTCTTCCGTTAATATTTGATCTGTATGCGCTTTAGTTTTCACTTTAGCTATAACATCTGTTATCACACCGTTTTCATCAATAATAAAGGTTGTTCTATGAATGCCATCATATTCTTTTCCCATAAATTTCTTAGGTCCCCAAACACCAAATGCTTCAATAACAGCTTTATCTTCATCGGCTAATAAAGGATATTGAAAATCGTATTTATTTTTAAAATTAGTTTGCCTTTTAGCACTATCTGCACTAACACCTAAAATCTCATAACCTTGAGCTTTAAAACGGTCATAATTGTCATTTAAATTACAAGCTTCTGCGGTACAACCTGGTGTACTTGCTTTTGGATAAAAGAATACAACCAATTTCTTTCCTTTATAATCCGAAAGTGAAATGGTATTTCCTTGTTCATCTAATGCTGAAAAATCTGGAGCCTTATCTCCTACTTTTAAATGCGTCATAATGCTTAAATTTGTCTTTCTGTAAAAATACGATGAAATGACTAAACAAGAAAAGGTAGACTTTGTTATAAATACGTTAAAAGGACTCTATCCTGAAATCCCGATTCCCTTAGACCATAAAGATCCTTATACTTTATTAATTGCCGTATTAATGTCTGCACAAAGTACAGATGTACGTGTTAATCAAATTACGCCGTTATTATTTAAGCGTGCTGATAATCCTTTCGACATGATAAAATTAAGTATTGAAGAAATTAGAGAAATCATAAAACCTGTGGGATTATCACCTATGAAAAGTAAAGGAATTTATGGTTTATCACATATTTTAATTGATAAGTATAATGGAGAAGTACCTCAAACTTATGAAGGTTTAGAAGAATTGCCTGCTGTAGGACATAAAACAGCTGCCGTTGTATTATCTCAAGCATTCGGTATACCTGCATTTCCGGTAGATACCCATATTCATCGTTTAATGTACCGTTGGAATTTAACTAATGGTAAAAACGTGGTACAAACCGAAAAAGATGCTAAACGCATATTTCCAGAAGAACTCTGGAATGATTTACACCTTCAAATGATTTGGTATGGTAGAGAGTATTCACCTGCTCGTGGATGGGATATGGAAAAAGATATCATTACAAAAACCATAGGTCGTAAAACGGTCTTAGATGATTATTATAAAAAGAAGAAATAGAACAATTTTTGAGACTTATTTTAGAAAATCATCAATCGATGAAAAAACTTTTAGCTATTGCTGTCGTATTTTCTTTTACATCTTGTATACCTGTTAAAATTGCGCCGCGTTTTAAAAATCAAGATTACAAAATAATGCAGGCAAAGAAGTTTCATAAAGATATGCCAAGAGAAACTTCTTTTATATTTAAAGATTCAAAAGAAGCAGAAGAGTTCTATAATTATATCAATAAAAAACACCAACTAAATCATGTTGATGTTGGTTATAATGTTCCCTTTCAACTTAAAAATGAAACTTTATATTTATCCTATCATGAAGCAGAGCGTACTGATGAAAAAGTAAATTTACCATTCGCTGTAATTGATGCCAAATGGTAACTCGCGATTGTTTGAAGGTAATTACGCAACACGAACCGGCCATTGGTACATTATTTTAACGATCTATGACAAAGACATCAAAAATTGCCTCGTAGACAAACATCCTTTAAAAGAAAAAACAATTCAATATTTAAAAGATTTAAAGCAAGAATACCTTACGACTCAAAACTATGAGGAATTACTTTTAACTAAAAAATCCTGATATGAAAATATCAGGATTTTTTGTTTTAATTAATTTAAGAGTGCTTCAAACTCCAAGTTATTATAATCTATAACACACAAGGCTTTTGAATAATTCAAAATAAAACGAACTGTTTCATCCTTAGGTTGTAGGTTATTATGTTTTGAAGAAGCATTAGAGTAAATTTTTGCCATTTTCACTATTTATGAGTTTATATATAGCAAAAACGTACTATTAAATACTTTATTGTATTAATTTGTTAAAATGATATTATTTTGATCAATTACCTTACGCATATTTATAAGTGCATAACGCATTCTACCCAAAGCCGTATTTATACTTACACCTGTGCGTTCAGAAATTTCCTTAAAACTCATGTCTTGATACATACGCATCAACAATACCTGTTTTTGGTCTTCTGGTAATTCTTGAATGATACGTCGTACATCAGATTCTACTTGATCTTTTATCAAAACTTTTTCTGCATTTAAACTAGAATCGCTTAATACTGAAAAAATGCTAAACTCACCAGTATTATCAAATTTAGGCATACGACTATTTTTTCTAAAATGATCGATTACCAAATTGTGAGCAATACGCATAACCCAAGGTAAAAACTTACCTTCTTCATTATACTTACCACGTTTTAGATTTTTTATAACCTTAATAAAGGTATCCTGAAAAACATCTTCAGTAATATCTCTATCGTAAACTTTTGAATAAATAAAACTATAGATTTTTTGCTTATGCCTCTGAATTAAAATTGAAAGCGCATTCTCATCACCATTAATATAGTTGGTAACCAGAGCTGAGTCTTGTATAAGTCCTTTTTTCATAATTATTACTTTAGTCCTTAGTAGTAGCCTACTAAGTTGGGGTTTATAGCTGTTTTCTTAAAGTAATATTATGCGATAAGCAGATGGTTTTTTAAATGAATAAGTTTCAAATATAACAACATTCCTGTCTAATAAACAAAAAATAACACTAAAATTTAACTATTTATCTGATGAAAATTCACTTAAACAGATGAATTAAATATTAAATAAATGTAAAACTAGTATCATTATTTGTAGCTAAAAACAATAAAAACGCCGTAAAATCGCTTTCTTTTAACAGATTTATCCTCGTGAATTATGAATCATACTTTAAAGTTTATTTGGTATTGTAGTATCTTTGCAAACTTAGATATCTAAAAAACCTATGAACATTACTAACCTAGACGTTAATCCGAAAGAAAACATCATTATTAAAGGTGCTAAACTTCATAATTTAAAAAATATTGATGTTGTTATTCCTAGAAATAAATTGGTCGTTATTACAGGTTTATCGGGTTCTGGTAAATCTAGTTTAGCTTTCGATACACTTTATGCCGAAGGACAAAGGCGTTACGTAGAAAGTTTGAGTAGTTATGCGCGTCAGTTTTTAGGCCGACTGAACAAACCTAAAGTAGATTATATTAAAGGAATTGCTCCTGCTATTGCTATTGAACAAAAGGTAAATTCTACAAATCCACGATCTACAGTGGGTACAACCACTGAAATTTATGATTATCTAAAATTACTTTTTGCCAGAATTGGTAAGACCTACTCACCTATCTCTGGTAATGAAGTTAAAAAACATACAGTTTCTGATGTTATTAATTACATCTCTAACTTTGAAGAACGTTCTAAACTATTACTCTTAGCGCCTATTATTTTAGAAGAAGGCAGAACGTTAGAAAACAAACTTCAAACCTTACAACAACAAGGATATGCGCGTATTAAGGTTAAAGGTGAGGTTGTTAGAATTGACGATGCTTTAAAGCAAGAAATAACTACTGATGATGATTTATTTTTAGTTGTAGATAGAATTGTTTTTAAAAATGATGAAGATTTTCTTAACCGTTTAGCCGATGCTGTTGGTACTGCTTTTTATGAAGGCATTGGGACTTGTATCATAGAATCTTTAGCAGACAATAAACAAATGCTTTTCAATAATAAGTTTGAAATGGATGGCATGTCCTTTTTAGAACCAAATGCGCATTTATTCAGCTTTAATAATCCTTATGGCGCTTGTCCTAAATGTGAAGGCTATGGCGACGTTATTGGTATTGATGACGATTTAGTGATTCCCAACACAGCTTTATCTGTTTTTGAAAATGCTATTTTTCCATGGCGAGGAGATAGTATGGGTTGGTACAGAGATCAATTAGTTAATAACTCACACCAATTTGATTTCCCTATTCATAAGCCTTATTTTAAATTAAGTGATGCTGATAAAGCGTTAATTTGGAAAGGAAATCAATATTTTGAAGGCTTAAATGATTTCTTTGCTGAACTAGAATCTAAAGCTTATAAAATTCAGAATCGCGTTATGTTATCGCGTTATCGAGGTAAAACAAAATGTAGTGTTTGTGAAGGTAAACGCTTGCGTAAAGAAGCCAATTATGTAAAAATTGAAGATGCTACAATTACAGACCTAGTCGATTTACCAATAGATGAATTAGCCGTATTCTTTAAAGGTTTAAAACTTAATGAATACGATACACAAATAGCCAAACGTCTACTTATAGAAATAAATACACGATTAGAATTCCTGTCTAATGTTGGTCTAAATTACCTTACCTTAAACAGAAAATCGAATACTCTATCCGGTGGAGAAAGCCAACGTATTAACCTAGCAACTTCTTTAGGTAGTAGTTTGGTGGGATCTATGTATATTTTAGATGAGCCCAGTATTGGTTTACACCCTAAAGACACAGAACGCTTAATTGAGGTTTTAAAATCGTTAAGAGATTTAGGAAATACAGTGATCGTTGTTGAGCATGACGAAGATATTATGAAAGCGGCTGATGCTATTATTGATATAGGACCGGAAGCCGGAACCCTAGGAGGAGAAGTTGTTGCTGTTGGTAATTTTAAAGAAATTTTAGCTTCGGATAGTTTAACGGCCAAATACCTTAATGGTGATTTAGAAATTGAAGTGCCTAAAAAACGAAGAACTTCTAAATACAAAATTGAAATTGTTGGTGCGCGCGAAAACAACCTTCAAAATATTGATGTCACCTTTCCTTTAGAGATGCTTACAGTTATCACCGGCGTTTCTGGAAGTGGAAAAAGTACTTTAGTCAAAAAGATTCTTTTCCCTGCAATACAGAAAAAATTGACAGGTTTTAGTGATAAAGCCGGTCAATTCTCTGAAATGAAAGGAAACATGAGCAATGTACAACATGTAGAATTTGTAGATCAGAATCCTATTGGTCGCTCATCAAGATCTAATCCTGTGACTTATATTAAGGCTTATGATGATATTCGTTCTTTATTTGCATCTCAAAAACTAAGTAATATTAGAAACTTTGCCGCTAAACATTTTAGTTTTAATGTTGATGCCGGACGTTGTGAAACCTGTAAAGGTGAAGGTGAAGTTACTATTGAAATGCAGTTTATGGCAGATGTGCATTTAACTTGCGATACTTGTGGCGGTAAACGTTTTAAAAAGGAAGTTTTAGAGGTTAAGTTTGAAGGAAAATCTATCGATGATGTCTTAAATCTTACCATTGATGATGCGATTGCATTTTTCGAAATTCATAACCAAACAAAAATAAAAAACAAGCTTCAACCTTTACAAGATGTTGGTTTAGGCTACGTTACTTTAGGGCAGTCCTCTTCTACCCTTTCTGGTGGTGAAGCACAACGTATTAAGTTAGCAACCTTCTTAGGAAAAGGAAGTAAGAGCGATAATGCGCTTTTCATTTTTGATGAACCAACTACAGGACTTCATTTTCATGATATTAAAAAATTATTAAAATCTTTTCAAGCTTTAATAGCAAAAGGGCATTCAATTATTGTGATCGAGCATAATATAGATTTAATAAAATGTGCCGATTATATTATTGATCTTGGTCCTGAAGGTGGAAAAAATGGAGGGAAATTAGTTTCTGCCGGAACACCCGAAGAGATTGCAAAAGATAAGAATTCCGTAACCGGAAAATATCTAGAAGAGAAACTATAAAATGGATTTACCTAAAGGATTTAGTAATGAAGTCATAGAAGCTAGAGAAAATACTTCAGACAAGACCGACGATAGTATTAAAGCTAGAGTTTCTGTTTCACCTTTAAAACCAGGCGGAGCTAGTTTTAAAACTAATGTACTTATAAAAAAGTCAGGTTCTAAATACCTTTACAAACCTTCTATTGGTTCTGCTCTTTTCTGTTTTATCTTTCTAGCAGTAGGTCTAGGCATCTTATTTTATGGCTTGTTTCCTCTATTTAAAAACAATTTTGACCTAACTGAAGTTAATTGGATGTTACTCATTGCAGGTCTCATTTTTGGTGGTGCAGGTGCAACGATGTTTTATACTATTTACAAGCCAAGAGTTTTCGATAAACAATTAGGTTACTATTACAAATCTTATAAAACTAAAATTCATAGAAGAGATATAGCGAATTCAAAAACATATATTCCTTTAAAATCTATTAAGGCTATTCAACTTATTGGCGAACATATTAAATCTGATGACAGCTCTTACAACAGTTTTGAACTAAATTTAGTTCTAGACGATGCTTCTAGAAAAAATGTTGTAGATCATGGCAACTTAAAATCTATCATTGCTGATGCTGAAACTTTGAGTGATTTTTTAAATATTCCTATTTGGCATGCAGGATCTTTAAAGGATTAATAAAATAGAAAAGCTATAAAACCTATAAAAACAATTGCCGTTGGTATCACTATAGACATAAAGGTAAATGTTACTATTCCATTTTTTAAGAAGCTTAGAAACCAACCTTGTTTATAGAAATTCCTTAATGCCAAAAAGAGATATAAATTGGTAGATAAAACAATTAACCAATCTATAAAATCTGGCATATCCCAAATTAAATTAATACCTAAAATGATACTAAACACCATAAACAAATATGAGAAATAGTACAAACTAAATACTAAGTGATGAGAATATCTTCCTTTTAAGAAAAACAATAACTTTAAAATAAAGGCGAATATTGGAAGTAAAAAGAACAAGGCAATTGGTAAAGTATCATAAAAGGTTTTAAGAATATTACCGCCATCTCTAGCTTTATAAAACTTTAAAACTTGAGAATACAATTTTGCTTTAAACCATCCTGGATTTTCATCCAATCCCATAGTTTTATAGATCTCTTTTTCGCTAGCATCAGCTTCTATTAAAGAATCGAGTTCTTTTTCGTTAAATCCAAAATCTAATTTAGGTTTTAATAAATCATCTTGAGAAGAGATCGAATCGATTTGACTATCCGTCATCCCTGTATACTTCTTATTATTTTCTAACGCAGTACGTACAGAATCTTTAACACGTTTAATAATTATTCTTTCATTAGCTTTAATACTGTCTGAAATAATAGCACGACTTGATTTTAATGTTTTTTTTAATTCATTATTAACCATATCTCTTTGGTTACTTGCAGTAAAAGAAAATAAAGCAAAGAACACAATAGTAACAAACAAATACATCTGAGCAGGATGCATATATAAAGAACGCTTTCCCTTGATAAATTCTTTTGCTAGAAAGCCAGGCTTAAACATTAATGGTATAAAACTCTTAAAAATTCGAGCATCAACTGAAAAGTAATTATTAATGGTATTATAAAATAAAACACCTAACGTTAATTGATCATTTACTTTTTGACCACAATGTGGACAAAATTTAAAATGATCATCAAAAGGTTTTTCGCAATTCTTACATTTAACTTGGTTGGTACTCATGGTTGGTTTTTAATCAGGACTAAAATAATCAATTTTAGTTCATGGTTCTTATAGATAAGAAGATTGAATTCTAAAATTGTTACATTAACCATCTTCTAAAACAACCTAAAACACTACAAAACAAGCATATAAATATTTTGGCACGTTGTTTGTTTTATACCAACTGAGTTTAATTTAAAACCCATTTATTATGAAACGAATTATATATTTATTTGCAGCCTTAGTCGCTATAAGCACAACTGCATTCGCAAACACTAACACAACAGCAGAAGCTGAAGCTTCTGTTAACAACTATGTGAAAGGTTATGGCAATTCTTTCATATTTAATGAAGAAGGTATTGAGTTTTCAGTATTTGCTGATGGTCAATTTGATTTTTATTTACCAAACTATGGTCCAGATGTAAGTGTAGGAATTAATACACCTGGTTTCAGTTTAAGCTTTAATACAGGTTATGATTATAATCCTTACGTACAATATGATAGCTATGGCGCTATTATTCAAATTGAAAATACACCAATTTATTATGATTATTATGGTCGTGTTAATCAAATAGGAAACATTCTGATTAATTATAATGGATTTGGTAGAATTAGTAGAGTTGGTGGATTAAATGTTTATTACAGAAATAACGTTTATTATGGTTATGATGGATTTATCAATACCTATAATAGATCTTATGTTTATAGACCATGGCACAGATTTTATGCCGCTCCACATGCTAATTTTAGTATTGTACATGCAAATCCATATAGACAATATTATACAGTTACAAGACATATTTATTACAGACCATACACTAATAATGTAAGACATTATAATATTGAAAGAAGAAGTAACGGATATGTTACCAGACGTTCAAATTCTGTAAGAAATAACAATTATACACAAACTCCTAGAAATAATTCTGAACGAACTATTAGAACGCAAGTTCAACGTAGAAATACAACAATAGCAAGTACAAGAGCAACACGTAGTACTAATAATACAACTAGATCTCGTTCTAATACTAGAACAACATCGCCTAGAACAAGAAATACTACAACGACAAGAACTAATACTAGAGTTGTAACACCAAGTAGAACGCAAACACAACGCTCTACAAATACGACCTCTAATAGAAATGTGACCAGAAATAATACTTCTGTGTCTAATAAAACAAGAAATAGTACTTCAGTTAGAAAACCGAGTAGTACAAATTCTCGTATAAATAGAAGTTCAGCGTCACAAAACACAAAACAACGTAGTGTGACTCCTAATAAAACAAGAACGACAAAAAAGTCGACAACTAATACAAGTAGAACGAGCAACCAGAATTCTACAAGATCTACCACTAGACGATCTAGAGGTTAAAAAGTTTTTTTTGGTTGGTTAGAAGAATGTCCCGTAAGTGTTTGCCCCAAAGCAGCTTTCGGGGCTTTTTTATGTCTTTATTTTAGTCTAAGATATTTCTTTATCTGATTAGAAATATCTTCAGAAATATTTAATTTATAAATTAAGACCATATAAATAAGTCCTAGCAATCCAGACTTTAGAATAATGTTTAGTATAGGATGAAATTGAAAATCCCAGAAATAGAAGCCAATAGTCAATACAATTAATACCAATACAATTTTAACAGAACCCATTGAAAAAGGCATCATATTAAACTTCCGCTTTACAAATATAATTTTGATAGTATTATAAATAAAAACGGCTAAAAATGTAGCAAAAGCAGACCCTTCAATTCCATAAATAGGAATAAAAATCGCATTCAACACAATAGCCATAATTGCTAAAAGCACACCAAAAAACAAAACCATTCTGTAATAATCGCTATTAAAGAGAATGGCATTGTTATTCCCTAAACTATTATCATAGAGTTTTGCCAAGCTTACGATGAGCACAACAAATAAACCACCTGTAAATTTCTCTGGAAGAATTTCGTATAATTGATTAATATTCAAAATAATTAATAAGAAAATAAAGCCACTAATGACCAAAAGTGTCATTGAACTTCGCTTGTACAAATCTTCTAAAGCAACTTTATTATTTTCATTGAGAAACTTAGCCGTTAATGGCAACATAATTTGATGCATAGCACGTTGCGGAACAGCAATAACCGTGGCTATAAAAATAGCGACACTGTAATAAGCTACTTGCTCAATATCTGGTAACATTAAGCCAATCATAAACTTGTCTATATCGAGAATTAGCATGGCTATAGAACCTGCTATAATCATTAAACCTGCATACTTTAATATCGAAAACTGATTCTCTAATTTTTGAAATTTCAACTTCGGAAACCGTACAGAATAAGCATACAATTTCATAATAACCATACGCAGCACATATACACCAACAAGTCCAGTAATAAATTGATTTACAGTCAACCATTCTACATACACACCAAATAATAAAAGCATAATACAAACACGATGAAAAACTTCTTTCATCAGATTACCAAAAACGGTTTGCATGTGTACTTTAGTCCAAGCGAAGAAAATTTCAAAATAGGCCATTGAAACTGCCAAAATAAAAATATACCAAACGTAATTTTCTACAATTTTATTTTCGTTAGAAAGCCACAGAACAATTGTATCATAAGCGAAATATCCTATAAATGCAGCCGGAATTATAAAGAATAAAGGCAAAAACAACATCAAGGTTAAAAAGCTATTGATACTATTTTTTGTTTTGAATGTGGAATAGAATTTTACAATTGCATTATGAACACCAAATGCCATAAATGGCGTCATAATATTTGCTGCTGAAAGTAAAAAAGCAACTAAACCGTAATATTGATCTGATAAAAAATTAGTGTAGAGAAAAAGTGTATTAATAGCACCAAGTCCAAAACCAAAATATGTGGTGACTGTGTTTTTAAAAGACTGGTTTAAGACGATTCCCATAGTGAAGCAAAGTACAACAATTTAAGACTAAAGTGTAGGTAGTAAATTAACTATCCTTAATGATTTCGCTTAACTTTTTTGTCAATGCTTTTCTACTATAAGGTTGTAACCCAATAGCATTAACTTGTAAGTTATTATTTTGAAACGCTTCAAAATAATTTAATATTTGCGTCTTAAGTTCTGCCTTCTGCTGATAATTAAAGTAGGTTCCTGTGTTTGTTGATGTTATAATTTGCTCTACATCAGAATCCTTTGGTCCTATGGCTAATATTGGTGTTTCTGAAATGAGATATTCAAAAACTTTTCCTGCTATAATAGCCTTGGTATCTTCTGAATCTATTTCAATAAGTAATAATAACTGTGATTTCATTTGAAACTGTAAAGCTTCATCATGGCTCACATAACCAACAACATCTACATGGTTCTTTAATCCATTTTCATGTATAGATTCTACAACATCATCGCTAACAACACCTATAAGTTGTAATTTAAATACTTCAGAGAAGTCTTTATTTTCTTTTATAATTTCTGAAAGTACATTCCATAAAACCATAGGGTTTCGTTCCGATAATAAAGATCCAATATGAGATAAGCTAAACTGAGCATCCTTCCCTTCTACTCTAACCTTATGCGTATCGTAACCATTAGTAATAACAGAAATAGGTTGTTTTGTTTTAGTTTTAAATTCGTTTTTAGTGTGATTACTGGTTACAATAATTTGGTCTGCCGTATTTAAAACCTTTTGCTCTAAATCTAAATGTTTTGCTTTAGAAGAATCTGTTAGTTTTAAATCTTTATGATAACCAATCGTTGTCCAAGGATCTCTAAAATCGGCTAACCATTTTACACCTAATTTAGCTTTTAGCTGCAAACCTATTAAATGTAAACTATGCGGTGGACCAGTAGTAATTATAGTTTCAATTTGATGCTTTTTAATGTATTCTGACAAATAAGAAACCGATGGTGATACCCAATTTTTACGCGCATCTGGAATAAAGTAATTTCCTCTTACATAAAGCATTGCTTTCTCTATAAAAGATTGCTTTTTAGCTTTAGGGATAACTCCCGAGCTTATTTTTTTAGCACTTCCTTTAGAAAACAAACTTGCTAAACCATAAGGTTCATTAATCGGTTGTTTTAAAATGGTAATATTATTAGGAATTTCATTTACCAAACTTTCATCCATAATTGGATAATTTGGATTTTCAGGACAATAAACAATCGGTTCAATACCAAATTCAGATAAATACTTCACAAACTTTAACCAACGTTGTACGCCAGGACCACCCGCAGGTGGCCAATAATAAGTTATAATTAGTACTGTAGAATTCATATCTAAGCTTTAGCTTTTGTGTCTTTAAATTTAAAAAACAATCCTGCTAAAATCAACAATCCTAAAATAGCAGAACTAGCCAAAGCAATACTGCTTCCTGTTTTAACCACTTGTGGTTCAAATTTAAATTCTATTGTATGATTTCCTTTTGGTAATTCTAATGCTCTTAACACGTAATTTACTCGAAAATGTGGTACTAATTCCCCATCTATATAAGCATCCCAACCATGGTTATAATAGATTTCAGAGAATACAGCTAAGCCTTTACTTCTATTATTAGATTCGTATTTTAGATAGTTAGGCTTAAATTCTTTTAATTGAATAGTAGCCGTAGAATCTAATTGATAGCTAGGTTTTAAATTATGATCTGTAGCAACCTGTTTTTCTGTAACAGCCGTAGTTTTTGTATTTAAACTATCTAAAGCTAAAATTTCTTCATTCGCACCTGCAACTACTTTAAGATTTGAAACAAACCAAGCATTACCATTTGCATCTGTATTAGTATATGGAAAAACGGTGTTTTTTTCTTCTGCTATAATATATTTAGTGTTAAGCATATTAAGAACATTCATATTATTGTTGTACACATAAAAATCCAACAACTCTTCTACTCGTCCTAATTTAGCGGCACTATAACCCATTAAAGAATTATGATAATACGCTGCTTTTGCAGGCTTTCTTTGTCCTTCTGTAGACATATCCATCACTCTAAAATGGCTTTTATCTTTTAATATTTCTTTATCTGCGTTATTAGCTTGATATGGTTTATCAACTCTTAATGCTGAAATAAAATTATCATTATTAACATATTTTTTATCTACTGTTACTAAATCAAAAAGGATTAAAACAGCAAATACAACGACCACTAAATTTTCTGATAATTTCTTCTTTAAGAATAAATAAATGGTTCCTGCCGATAGCAAAACAAGAATTAACGTTCTTAAGGTATCACTTGACATTAAAGCTTTTCTGTCATCAATAACAGAATCCATAAAAGCCTGTCCGTAAGCACCAATATATTGGTCATCTCTTAAACCTTCAAAATCAAACAATATGGATTTAAACAACAAGAAGATTATAGCTAAACCTGCTGTGATCCCTACAGAATATAATAATGCTTTAAGTTTTTCTTCATCTTTAAAGTCGTTACTAAACAAACGTGATAAGCCTAAAATTCCTAAAACCGGAATACATAATTCTAATAAAACTTGTATAGAACTTACTGCTCTAAACTTATTATAAAACGGCACATAATCAATAAAGAAATCTGTTAGAAACCCTAGGTTTTTACCATAAGATAATAAAAGAGATAATAGCGTTCCACCAACAAGCCACCATTTTAATCTTCCTTTTACCAAAAACAATCCTAAAACAAATAGAAATATTATAACTGCTCCGACATAAGCAGGTGCTTCTACAATAGGTTGATCTCCCCAATACATTGGTGCATTTCTGGCCGCATCTAAAGCTTCCATTGGCGAAGCGCCTAAAGCAATATAAGCTTTATAAGTTTCAGAATCTTTACCTACATCTTCGTAGTTTCCTCCTCCCATAAATTTTGGGATATAAAGATTAAAAGATTCTAAAATACCGTAACTATATTCCGTAATATAACCTCTATCTAAACCTGTTGTTACTTCTTTAGGTGAACCATCAGAATTTATGGTTAGATCACTTTGACCACGCGCACTTTCTTTAACATATTCTTGCGTTGCCATAATACCTGTAGCATTAAGACCTACAGCTAATAGTGCTCCAACAGACAGTAAACCTACAGATTTAAAAAAATGAGGTAATTCTTTCTTTTTATAAGCATCTACCAAATAAGCTAACCCTAAAACTAAAACCAAGAGCAATAAGTAATACGTCATCTGGTAATGATTCGTTACAATCTCTAAGCCTAAAGCAATAGTCGTCAATAAGAAACCAAGAATATATTTCTTTCTAAATGTGAGAATAATTCCAGATAAAACTAAAGGCATATATGCTATTGCATGTGCTTTAGAATTATGACCAACACCAAGTATTATTATAAGATACGTTGAAAAACCAAAAGCTAAAGCACCTAATGCAGCGAGTTTAAAATCAACTTTTAACGACAATAATAAAATATAAAAACCTATAAAATATAAGAACAGATAATCTGCTGGCCTTGGTAAGAACCGTAAAGCTAAATCTAATTTTTTTATATAATTATGTGGGTATTTTGCTCCTAACTGATAGGTTGGCATCCCTCCAAATGCACTTTCAGTCCAATAGGTTTCTTTACCTGTAGCTTCAGCAAACTCCTTTTGTTGCTGTGCCATACCAATGTAATGCATTATATCACTTTGGTTAATTTTTTTCCCTTGTAAAACAGGACTAAAATAGACTAAGGAAAGTACCACAAATCCAATTAAAATTAAGATATGAGGAAGTAATCGTTTAATAGATAATGACATATGAAAACTTTATTGAATGAATTCTGAAAAGTAATTGTTTTTTTGAAACCAAACTGAAGATTTCTGTAATCACGAAATGATAGATATTACTCTATTTCTTCGTAATCTACATACTCACCAACATTTGGATTTGAAGAACTATTTTTATTAGGCATTTTGTCTATAACGGTTTCGCCTTCTTTTTGCTTTTGTTCTTGTCGTTGTTGATTTGGATTTTGAAATCCTCCAAATTGACCTCCAAATTTTTCTTCTGCTTTTTTAGCAACAAATTTTAACAAAAAAGGAGAAAATAATCGTGCTAATATCTTAAAACCGAAGTAGACAAGTACAATTATTAATATAGTTTTTAGTAATCCCATGGCCGAAGCTTCTTGTATCATAAATAAAAATAATATCAAAAATACAATTATACTCATTTATATTCAGCTATTATTCCTTAAAAAAAGTATAAAATATCTATATTTGAATTTAAACGAAAAAATAATGCAAATACTCAAATCATTTTTTGCCCTACTTCTCTTAATTTCATTTACTAATGCAAACGCCCAATATACTGAAGTTATTAACTCTAATAGGCCAGGTGTTTCTAAAAGTGCCTTTTCTGTAGGAACAGGTGTTGTACAATTTGAAACTGGTGCTTTTACGGTAAAAGAAGAACATGCACTAGCCGATTATGACGTCTCAGGTTTTGGCTTTGATTTTGCGCTACGCTACGGTTTATTTTTCGAGCAATTAGAATTATCTTTAGATGGTGTTTATCAAAATGACACACAAACATTTAATGGAGGTTCTATTCCTAGAGAAAATAAACGCTCAAACTTAAAAAATTTTACTTTAGGTGCTAAATATTTAGTTTATGATCCTTATAAAAATGCAGGAGAAGAAAAACCTAACATCTATAGTTTTCATGCTAACAATAGATTTAGCTGGAAGTCTTTAATCCCTGCAGTTGCTGTATATGCTGGAGCTAATTTTGATACAGAAGATAATCCTTATACGGCACCTGATATAGAAGGATTCAGTCCTAAAGTTATGCTTGCAACGCAAAACAACTTTAATGGCGGATGGGTATTTGTTATGAATTTAATCATGGATAGAATAGCTACAGACCAGTCCGATTTTCAATACATATTTACATTAACACATTCATTTACGCCACAATGGGTAGTTTTTGGTGAAGCACAAGGTATTAAAAGTGATTTTTATGCTGATAATATTTTTAGATTTGGTGGTGCATACTTATGGACCAAAAACTTCCAATTAGATGCAAATGTTGCCTTTAATACAAAAGACACACCTACAGTTTTAAATATTGCTTTTGGAGCTTCATATCGTTTAGATTTTCATAAGGATAAAAAGATTGACAACGGAAATGGAAATGATGGTAGTTTCAAGAAAAAAAAGAACAAGAATAAGAAGAATAAGAAGAAAAATGTTGATGACTTCGAATCTTAATATATAGCCATCTTTAAGTACATGATAACAATAAAAGAAGCAAAATCTAAAAAGGAATTAAAGGCATTTGTCAAATTTCCTTTTAAATTATATAAAGACTCTAAATATTGGGTTCCTCCAATTATTAAACAAGAGCTAGAAACTTTTAACAAAGACAAAAACCCCATTTTTAATGATGCAGAAGCCCGCTTTTTCTTAGCCTATAAATCAGGTGAAATAGTAGGCCGAATTACAGCTATTATTAATTGGCTAGAGGTTGATAAACAAAACATCAAAAAAATGCGTTTTGGTTGGTTTGATTTTATTGACGACTTAAGCGTTAGTAAAGCTTTATTAGAAACTGTAGAAAATATAGGTAAAGAGCATAAATTAGAATATGTAGAAGGACCTGTTGGCTTTTCTAACTTAGATAAAGTTGGAGTTATGACAGAAGGTTTTGATCATATAGCTACAATGGTTACATGGTATAATCATCCTTATTATGTAAATCATTATGAAGGTTATGCTTTTAAAATTGAAAAAGGATACTCAGAAAGTAAATTTCCATTTAAAAATGTAAAACCAGAATTCTTTAAAAAAGCACAAGAACTTATAAAACGACGTTATAAGCTAAAGGCTCTAAAGTTGACTAAAACTGAAGAAGTTATGCCTTATGTAGATCGTATGTTCGATTTGTTTAATGAAAGTTACGCATCCCTATCTTCTTTTGTTGAAATAACAGACATTCAAAAAGAATATTTTAAAGAGAAATTTATCAGTTTTATCAATCCTGAATATATAAAATTTGTAGTTGATGATAATGACAACCTTGTTGGTTTTGCTGTAGTAATGCCTAGATTTGCTAACGCTTTACAAAAGGCTAACGGTAAATTATTTCCTTTTGGTTTTACACACATACTGAAAGCAAAAAAACATAGTAAAGAAGTTATTTTCTACCTTATAGGAATTCATCCCGATTACCAAAACAAAGGTGTACACGCCGTAATCTTTAATGAGTATTACGAAACCTTTAAAGAAAAAGGTATTGAGATGTGTTATAGAACACCAGAGCTAGAAGATAATCACGCCATAAAACAAATATGGAAACACTTTGATCCTAAAGTTTATGCTAGAAGAAAAACATTTAGAAAAGAATTATAATCTTTTCTAAATGTTTTATTTAAATAAAAAACGGTCAATACAAATAATGTATTGACCGTTTTTTTATGTGGTATAAGTTATAATTACTCTCCCATTGCAGCAATTAAAGCTGCAGACATTCTTTTATAAGTACCGTTTTCTAAACGTTCTCTAATAGCATCAAATGCATCTAAAGTTTCTTTTACATCTACTAAAGTATGCGTAGCAGTAGGAATCATTCTTAATAAAATTAATCCTTTTGGTATTACTGGATATACAACAATAGAACAGAAAATTCCGTAGTTTTCACGTAAGTCTCTCACTAAAGCCATGGCTTCAGGAATACTTCCTTTTAAATACACAGGAGTTACACAACTTTGTGTTGTTCCGATATCAAAACCTCTTTCTTTTAAACCTGATTGTAATGCATTTACAATCGTCCAAAGATTATTCTTTAATTCTGGCATTGTACGCAACATATCCAAACGTTTTAATGCTCCTACAACAAGTTGCATTTGTAAGGACTTAGCGAACATTTGAGAACGTAAGTTATATTTTAAGTAATCGATAATTTCTTTATCTGCAGCAATAAATGCACCTGTGCTTGCCATTGATTTAGCAAAAGTTGCAAAATACACATCGATATCATCTTGTACACCTTGCTCTTCACCAGTACCAGCACCTGTTGCACCTAATGTACCAAATCCATGAGCATCATCTACAAATAGTCTAAATTGGAATTTTTCTTTAAGGGCAACAATTTCTTTTAAACGACCTTGCTCACCACGCATTCCAAAAACACCTTCAGAAATCACTAAGATTCCACCTCCAGTATGTTCAGCCATTTTTGTAGCTCGCTCAAGATTCTTTTCTAAACTTGCTACATCGTTATGTTTGTAAGTAAAACGTTTTCCCATGTGTAAACGCACACCATCGATAATACAAGCATGTGCATCTACATCATATACAATAACATCATCTTTAGAAACTAAGGCATCAATCGTAGAAACCATTCCTTGGTAACCAAAATTCAATAGGTAAGCTGCTTCTTTATTAACAAAAGCGGCAAGTTCTTCCTGTAATTTTTCGTGTAAATCTGTGTGGCCAGACATCATTCTTGCTCCCATTGGGTAAGCAGAACCGTAAGCTGCAGCTGCTTCCGCATCTACTTTTCTTACCTCTGGATTGTTAGCCAAACCTAAATAATCATTAATACTCCAAGTGATTACATCCTTACCTTGAAATTTCATTCTATTAGAAATGTGACCTTCAAGTTTTGGAAATACAAAATAACCTTCTGCTTGGGCAGCCCATTTACCTAGAGGTCCTTTATCTCTATAAATCTTTTCAAATAAATCCTTCATGCATGCGTATTCTTTACTATTAATGGTTAATTCTATGTTTTAAGACATAAACTGAACTATTAATTGCTATTAATTTAATCTAGTTAGTGCGTGCAAAATTAGTTAATAATATTATGAATGCATAATTTATTTAGTGAAGTATTCACAAGTTATAAACCGATGTTCATAATAACTATTTTAATTATTCTGCAAAAAAAGACCCATTACAACTATTGCAATAGGCATATATATTTTAAAGTCAGACCTATTTTACGTAATCGACAACAGACTGAACTTCATTTTTGGTATCAAAAAAACCTTGATCTTCCATCCACTTATCACTATATATTTTACTCATATATCGTGACCCATGATCCGGAAAAATCACAACAACCTTATCTGTAGGCTTAAATTCACCTGCTTCATTAAGTTGTTTTAGTGCTTGCATTGCTGCTCCACTAGTATAACCAACAAAAAGACCTTCTGTATTAGAAATCTCTCTTGCTGTATGTGCGCTCTCTTCATCAGTAACCTTAACAAACTTATCTATTAAATCGAAGTCTGTTGCTGCAGGAATAAGGTTTTTACCTAAACCTTCAATTCGGTAGGGATAAATTTCTTTATCATCAAATTCTCTAGTCTCATGATATTTTTTAAGTACAGAACCATAAGCATCAACACCTATAACTTTGATATCTGAATTCTGTTCTTTTAAATATTTAGAGATTCCAGAAATAGTACCTCCTGTTCCACTACAAGCGACTAAATGTGTAATTTCACCTTCTGTTTGCTCCCAAATTTCAGGACCTGTAGTTTTATAATGTGCATCAATATTTAATTTATTAAAGTATTGATTAATGTATATAGATCCTTCAGTTTCTTCATGCAAACGTTTAGCAACCTCATAATAAGAACGAGGATCATCTGCTTTAACATGCGCAGGACAAACGTAAACTTTTGCTCCCATAGACTTTAACATGTCTATTTTATCTGGTGAAGATTTAGAACTTACAGCTAAAATACATTTGTATCCTTTAATGATACTTACCATAGCAATACTAAAACCTGTATTACCAGAGGTTGTTTCTATAATCGTATCTCCTGGTGATAATATACCTTGACGTTCTGCTTCGTTTATTATATGTAATGCAATTCTATCTTTTGAAGAATGACCTGGGTTGAAAGCTTCTACTTTTGCGTAAAATTCTCCATTAAAGTTAGCAGCTATTCTATTTAATTTGACAAGTGGTGTATTTCCTACAAGTTGAAGGACATTATCAAATACATTTTTATTTTGCTTCATATAAACTATTTTTCAGTATCAATTAGACACCTAAAATCTGTCAAAAGTAACATTTTTTATTTAAAACTAGTTTTTGATCCCTTCTAAGTCCAGTAAAAAGGCGAATTCTTCTGCGTCTTCTTTTAAACTTTCAAAACGACCTGAAGCACCACCATGACCAGCATCCATATTCGTTTTTAAATATAGTTTATTACCATCAGTTTTCACATCTCTAAGTTTTGCAACCCATTTCGCAGGTTCCCAGTATTGTACTTGCGAATCGTGAAGTCCGGTTGTTATTAACATGTTAGGATAGGCTTTAGCTTCCACATTATCGTAAGGCGAATACGATTTTATATAATTATAATATAAAGCATCGTTGGGATTTCCCCATTCGTCATACTCTCCTGTTGTTAAAGGAATTGAATCATCTAACATTGTTGTAATGACATCCACAAAAGGTACGGCTGCAATAACACCATTATACAATTCAGGTGCATCGTTAACAATGGCGCCCATTAATAACCCCCCTGCGCTTCCACCCATAGCATATAAATGTTGAGAAGACGTGTAACGCTCTTTAATTAAATGAATAGAACAAGCTATAAAATCTGCAAACGTATTTTTCTTAGTCAGTAACTTTCCATCCTCATACCAATCACGTCCTAAATATTCTCCACCTCTAATATGTGTAATGACGTAAATGAATCCGCGATCTAACAAACTTAATCTAACAGTTGAAAAATAAGGATCTATTGTAGCTCCGTAACTTCCGTAAGCGTATTGTAATAATGGATTTTTACCATCTTTTTTAATTCCTTTTTTATAAACTACAGACATTGGTATTTTTGTACCATCTTCTGCAGTTGCCCATATTCGTTCTGAAGTATAATTATCTTTATCAAAAGTACCTCCTAAAACTTCTTGTTCTTTTAAGATCGTTTTCTCCTTAGTTCTCATGTTAAATTCAATAACAGACGATGGTGTTGTCATAGAATTATAACCATAACGCAATATTTCAGTTTCAAACTCTACATTTGTCCCTGTGTACGCCGTATAAGTTTCATTATCGAAGGGTAAGTAATAATCTTCACTTCCATCCCAACGCATAATTCTGATTTCGTTTAAACCATTTTTACGCTCACCAATTACTAAATAATCTTTAAAAATATCAATATCCTCTAATAAAACATCTACTCGGTGTGCTATAACTTCTGTCCAATTTTCAACTTCAGTTTTATCTTCTGAAGTCTTCATGAGTTTAAAGTTCGTTGCCTTATCTAAATTCGTCATAATGTAGAAATGATCATCATAATGCGAAATGCTATATTCTAATCCTCTAACTCTAGGTTGAAATACTTTAAATTTTCCTTCAGGATTATTAGCATCTAAAATATGATATTCATTAGTTAACGTACTGTAACATGCAATAATGATATATTTCCTAGATTTTGACTTATAAACAGCAGCTCCAAATGTATCATCACCTTCTTCAAATACAAGTTCATCTTCTGTATTATCTCCTAATCGGTGTTTATAAATTTGAAATGCTCTAAGCGTTACTTCATCTTTTTTAGTATAAAATAAAGTTTCATTATCGTTTGCCCAACTTGAAGAACCTGTGGTGTTTAAAACACGGTCTGAAGCAACTTCATCAGTTTCTAAATTCTTAATATATACGGTGTAATTTCTTCTTCCTGTATTATCAATACCATAAGAAACCAATTTATTATCTGGACTGATACTTATACCAGATAATTTAAAATAGCTTTCTCCTTCTGCCATTTTATTACAGTCAAATAACAATTCTTCAGGATTATCTAGATTTTCTTTTTTACGTGTGTAAATAGGATAATCTTTACCTTTTTCGAATTTAGTAATGTACCAATACCCATTATATTTATAAGGAACTGAAGAATCATCTTCCTTTATTCTGGCTTTCATTTCTTCAAATAAATCATTCTGAAAGTCTTTAGTATGTGCCATTTGGGTATCGCAATACTCATTTTCTGCATTAAGGTAATCAATAACTTCAGGGTGTTCCCTGTCTTTCATCCAAAAATAATTATCAATACGTACATCATCATGTTTTTCTAATTGATGTGCTATTTTTTTGGCTACAGGTGGATTTATATCCGAATTTTTTATCATTTGTTATGAATATTTGGTCTAAAAAGAGGCGCAATTTAGTAATTTTGCACCTTAATAAATTTAAAAGACAAGATTATGTTTGGAGATATGATGGGAATGATGGGCAAATTGAAAGAAGCTCAGAAAAAAGTTGAAGAAACTAAAGAACGTTTACATACCGTTTTAATTGACGAAGCTAGCAATGACGATAAACTAAAAGTAACAATTACAGCAAATAGAACTATTAAATCTATTAGCATCGCTGATGAGTTACTTCAAGACAAAGATATGCTTGAAGATTATTTAATTCTTGCCCTTAATAAGGCTATTGAAAAAGCAACTAATGTACACGAAACAGAAGTTGCTGCTGTAGCTAAAGAAGGCATGCCAAATATTCCTGGTATGGATATGTTTAAATAGTTTTTAATTCACTTAAAAGCTTATCATGCATTTGGTCTGTATAATCCAAATGTGTAACCATTCGCAATTTGTTGCTACCCATACCTATAATATGTATGTTTTTTTCAAGAAGTTGCTGTAAAAAATGAGATTCATTAACATCATCGTTTAATTCAAAAATGATGATGTTGGTTTCTATAGGTTCTACTTTTTTAATAAAAGATAATCGAGATAACTCCCTTCCTATTTCTTTTGCTTTTCTATGATCATCAGCCAAACGCTCTACATTATGATCTAAAGCATACAAACCTGCCGCTGCCAAATACCCAACTTGTCGCATATTACCTCCAAAAAGTTTTCTTAAGCTGAGTGATTTTTTCATAACCTCTTCACCTCCGACTAAAACAGAACCGACAGGGCAACCTAATCCTTTACTTAAACAAACAGAAATAGTATCAAAAGCATTTCCATACTGCATTGTGGATTCATTTTTAGCAACCATAGCATTCCATAAACGTGCGCCATCTAAATGAAAGCCTAAATTATTCGTTTTACAAACTGCTTTTATTTTTTCTATTTCTGCAAAATTCCAACAAGCACCACCACCTTTATTCGTTGTGTTTTCAACTTCAACTAAACTGGTTTGACTGTAATAATATTCTGAAGGACTAATCGCTTCTTTCACTTGTTCTGCAGTAAACATACCACGGTTTCCATCTAAAAGTTTACAAGATGCACCACTATGAAAAGCCACACCTCCTACTTCATAATTATATATATGTGCATATTTATCGCAAATAACTTGTTCCCCAGGATTGGTATGAAGTTTTATAGCCACCTGATTAGCCATACTTCCAGAAGGAAAAAATAAAGCTTTTTCTTTTCCAAACATTTTAGCTAAGCGTTCTTCTAAGGCATTCATCGTAGCATCTTCTCTAAAAACATCATCACCTACTTGTGCAGACATCATAGCATCTAACATCCCTTTAGAAGGTTTTGTTACGGTATCGCTTCTTAAATCTATTATCATTTCATGGAAAATTTAGATGCTAAAATTACGGATTTTTCAAAAAACCGATTCAAAATTATGGCACTTTAACTTCACATCTTATATTTGTAGAAAATACATATATTTATGATTACTTCAGATCAAATAAAAGATCTTAATTCCCGTCTAGACGTACTTAGGCAGTATCTTTGACTTAGATGCCAAGCTTGTAGAAATTGCCAACGAAGAAGAACAAACTTTTGACCCTAATTTTTGGAATGATTCCAAAGCCGCAGAATTGGTTATGAAATCCATTCGTGAGAAAAAAAGTTGGGTTATAGATTTTAAAGCTGCAAAATCTCTTTTTGAAGATTTAGAAGTTATTTACGAATTTTACAAAGAGGATGAAGCTTCAATGGAAAATGTTGAAACTAATTTTGAATTGACTGTAAATGCAATTGAAAAATTAGAGTTCAAAAACATGCTTTCAGAAGAAGGAGACAGCTTAAGTGCCGTGCTTCAAATTACAGCTGGCGCAGGTGGGACAGAATCTTGTGATTGGGCAAGTATGCTAATGCGTATGTACCTAATGTATGCTGAGAAAAGTGGCTTTAAAGTAAAGGAACTTAACTTACAAGACGGAGATGTTGCCGGAATAAAAACCGTAACCATAGAAATTGAAGGTGCTTATGCTTTTGGTTGGCTTAAAGGCGAAAATGGCGTACATCGCTTAGTCCGTATTTCTCCTTTTGATAGTAATGCCAAACGACATACAAGTTTTGCTTCGGTTTATGTTTACCCATTGGTAGATGATTCTATCGAAATAGCCATCAATCCTGCTGATATTGAAATTACGACAGCAAGATCTAGTGGTGCTGGTGGACAAAATGTAAATAAAGTGGAAACTAAAGTACAGTTAAAACATAAACCTTCTGGGATTCAAATTCAATGTTCAGAGACACGTTCTCAGCAAGATAACAGAGCAAGAGCCATGCAAATGTTAAAATCTCAATTGTATGAAATTGAGCTACAAAAACAAATGGCACAACGTGACGATATTGAAGCAGGGAAAATGAAAATTGAATGGGGAAGTCAAATTAGAAATTACGTAATGCATCCTTATAAATTAGTAAAAGATGTACGTTCCGCTCACGAAACAGGAAATGTAGATGCTGTTATGGATGGAGATATCGAACCCTTCCTAAAAGCCTATTTAATGATGATGGGTCAGAAAGAAGAATCATTAGATAAATTATAATACACAGAAATTATGATTACAATATACCATAACCCAAGATGTTCTAAGTCGAGACAAGGACTTGCTTTAATTGAAGAATCTGGTAAAGATTTTAAAATTATTAAATACCTTGATGAAAAATTAACAGCTAAAGAATTAGAAGTCATTATTTCTAAATTAGAGATAAAACCAATAGATTTAGTTCGAAAAAACGAAGCGATTTGGAAATCTGACTATAAAGGAAAAACATTATTAGATAAAGAGATTATCGATGCCATGGTGCTTAATCCAAAACTTATAGAACGTCCAATAGTGATCAATGGAGATAAAGCTGTAATAGGCAGACCTACAGAATCTATATTAGAAATTATATAACACATCAATCATGAAAAAAATAATCTTAATCCTTTTTACACTCTTTTTAACTTTAAATATTCAAGCGCAACGAAGTCGTCGAAGTAGCATGGGTGGTGTTCCTCAAACAAATAATGAACCTACAGATAAAGAAATAGCTAAGAGAGAACGAGAAATGGAAGAACGCAAAGAGGAATATATTGATAATTTCTTATCAACCTTAGAAGCAGATGATTTTCAAAAACATATTATTAAACAAAATATAAACAGCTATTTTGAGGAAAAAATGGCTCTTTTTAAAATACAATTTGAGCATTCTATTGACAGAAAAGCTGCGGTAAAAGAATTAGATGATACTCATTTCGTAGAATTACAAGAACTTATTTCTGAAAATGATATGACCAAATTAATGGAAATGATAAAGGGTGGTTTTGATGAAAAAGAAGTTGTAAAAGAAAAAAGAAAAAGGAAAAAGGATAAGGATGATTAATAATCACATTATGCTAAACTTTTTAGGCTTTAACACATCCTTATTTGCTTTAACATAAGATTAACCAAATACATGACAAGGAACCTTATTTTTGTTGCTTAACTAAAAACTTGCAATGAAAATAAATATTATAACCGCTACCTTTATTCTTTTTTTTCTAAATTTTTCGTTTGCTCAAAAAGACGTAAAAATTAAGGGTGTAATTGTTGAAAAAGATACTAATATCCCTTTAGAATATGCAACTGTTGTTGTTAAATCCAAAGCAGATAATACAATTGTAACAGGTGGTATTACAGATCTCAACGGTAAATTTGAAGTTGAAGTTTCTTCTGGGATTTACGAGATATCCGTAGAATATATTTCATATATAACAAAGACTTTCCCAGAACAAAACATAACAAAAGATCTCAATTTAGGAACCATTAATTTAGAATTAGATGTTTCTACCCTTAATGAAGTTATGGTTGTTGCAGAAAGAACTACTGTAGAAATTAAATTAGATAAAAAAATCTATAATATAGGCCAAGATTTAACTACTGCTGGAGGAACTGTAAGTGATGCACTTAATAATGTACCTTCTGTAGATGTTGATGTTGAAGGCGCTATTAGTTTAAGAGGAAATGAAAATGTCCGCATCTTGATTAATGGAAAACCATCTGCAATGGCAGGTTTTGGAGACAGTAATATATTAAGTCAATTACCCGCTGAAGCTATAGAGCGTGTTGAAGTGATTACATCTCCTTCTGCAAGATACGATGCTGAAGGTACTGCAGGAATTCTTAATATTATATTAAGACAAAAAGAAACACTTGGCTTTAATGGATCTATTAATTTAACAGCAGGTAACCCTGATAATTTAGGTGTCTCTGCTACATTAAATTACCGCAAAGAAAAATACAATCTATTTTCTAATTTTGGATGGCGTTATTCAGATGCTCCACGTACAACTTTTACTGATGTAGATTACTTTGATACCTTAAACGATGATGGATCAGTTGATGAACCTGAATTTAGAAGAATTAGTGAGGATAAAAAAGTAGATCGCTTAAGCAGAAACTACAATGCTAACATTGGAATGGAGTACTTTTTAGACGAATCGTCTTCTATAACAGGTAGCTTATTTTACAACTTTGGAAATGATTCTGACGTTTCTAAAAATAATAGTGACCGCTTTAACAATAATGTGATAGTTGAAAGAACTCTTAGAATGGAAAGGGAAACAGAAAAAGACAACGGCTATCAAGTTGCTCTTAACTATGTGAAAAAATTTGGAGAAGATAGTGACCATAAACTTACCGCTGATTTTCAATATGAAAAAAAGAAAGAAGATGGAATAACTTATTTAGATGAAGATTACATTTACACAAACCAAACTAATCCAGAACCTTTTCAAATAGAACAAGAGTTTACAAACGAAGATCAAAATGAATATTTACTTCAAGCTGATTATGTATTACCGCTTGGAAAAGATTCTCGTTTTGAAGCTGGGTATCGTGGAAGTTTTGAAAATAGCGTAACTGATTATCAATTAAACCAAGAAAATCTAGATACAGGAATACTTGAAATTAATGACGTTAATTCAAATATTTTCGATTATACTGAAAATGTAAATGCTTTATATACTCAATATGGATCTAAAATAGGGAAATTCTCTTTCTTATTTGGTTTAAGATTGGAAAACACACAATTAAAAGGAAAAATTAATTCTCTTCTAAACGAGGATGAGTTGGTTGCAGAATTTGGCTTTCCTATTGACACTGATTTTGACAATAATTATTTAGGTCTCTTCCCTACCGTTAATTTTATTTATAATTTAACTGATTCTGATTCTGGAAATGAAGAAAGCATTACACTAGGTTTTAATAGAAGAATTAACCGTCCCCGTGGTTGGTACATTAACCCTTTTCCTTCGCGTTCTAGTAGAACAAATATATTTCAAGGAAACCCTAATTTAGCTCCTGCATATTCTAGTACTTTTGATTTAGGATATTTAAAACGTTGGGAAGAATTGACTTTAACCTCATCTGTTTATTACCAATACGAAACAGATTCTTTTGAACGCGTACAGGAAAACACAGGACAAACAACTACAGATGGTATTGATATTATTAGAACAATCCCTATTAATTTAGCGACAAATAAAAGAATAGGAACTGAACTTGGTATTATGTACAGTCCAGAAAAATGGTTAAGATTAAACTCTAGTTTTAATTTCTTTCAATTTGAAACAGAAGGTGATTTTAATGGCGTTGATTACGGAGCAAAAAACACAAGTTGGTTTGCACGTTTTAGCTCTAAGGTAACTTTACCTCTAGCTATAGATTGGCAAACAAGTGCTTTTTACAGAGGTGCTAGACAAGAAGCACAATCGGATACCGAAGGTATTTTCTCTTTAGATTTAGCATTCAGTAAAGAAATACTAAATAAAAAAGCGACTATTTCAGTAAACGTTAGAGATTTACTTAACTCTAGGAAATATAAATCTGTAACGACTACAGATTTCTATAGTAGTTATAGTGAGTTTCAATGGAGACAACGCCAAGTTAATGTTTCATTCATCTACAGATTTAATCAAATGTTAAATAATAAAGAGCGTTCTAACCGAGGAAATGGTGGGGACGATATGGAATTTGAAGGATAAACCTTCACTAAAACATACAAAACAAAAAAATGTTGCTAATTTACTTAGCAACATTTTTTTTATACTATAAAATAATATTTTATCGACTAAACCAAAGGTTTAAAAAATTCATCACTTTTTGAAAAAGCAATCTCACTAAAATCAGAAATCACATAATTAGCAATTTTATAATTTTGATTCTTAGAATTTAAACTCTTGTAACCCACACAAAAAATTCCTGCCGCATTGGCTGCTTTAATTCCGTTAGTAGAATCTTCAATTACCATACATTCAGACTTATCAAAACCTGTAGATTCTGCTGCTTTTATAAAAATTTCAGGATGTGGTTTAGATTCTTTTAAATCTGCTCCACTAAACTTATTAGTAAAATAAGGATTAAGATCAAAACGATTAAAAATAAGTTCTATACCTGGCATTGATGCAGAAGAAGCCACGACTAAAGTTACACCATTAGCATGAAAATCTTTAATTCGCTCTAAAACCCCTTCAATAAGATCTAGCTCTCCATTATCAAACAAATATTTATAATGCTTACGTTTTAAACTCACTAAATATTCTGGTGTTTCAGTTAAATTAAACTGATCGACTAAGTATTTACAGATATTAATAGTGGATTGTCCTGTAAAAGATTCAAACAATTCATTCGTAACATCGATGTTTACCTCATCAAACATTTGAAAATAAGCTTTACGGTGTAAAGGTTCGGTATCAACAATAACACCATCCATGTCAAATAATACAGCTTTTAGCATAACTTTTTCTAATTTGAGGCGAAGATAAAAAAGTAAAATGGCATTGTAGAACAAAAGCGATCTACAATGCCATTAAGTTTATATTAAATTATGCTTAGTTTTGCAACTTGATACTTATGATTTAACCATGGCCAAAAAAGGACGCGAAAAAAACACAGTTAACAAAGCTAAACATAGCAGGCTGATTAACCAGAAAAAGAATAAATTGAAGTCTAAATCTGACGAACGCAAAGCTAGACTAAAAGCTATTGTTGAACTTGCTAAAGCTAAAAAGGAAAACGAATCTTAAATCTATAAGACGTTATCCATTATTTCTTGCACAATTTCAGGATTCAGTAATGTACTTGTATCTCCTAAGTTACTAGTATCATTACTTGCAATCTTTCTTAAGATACGACGCATAATTTTACCACTTCTTGTTTTAGGCAGACCATTTGTAAATTGAATTTTATTCAACTTCGCAATAGGTCCAATTTGCTCTGTAATTAATTGATTGATCTCTTTACGTAAGTTATCATGATTTCTACTTTCGCCTGTTTCTTTTAAAGTCACATAACCATAAAGTGCATTTCCTTTAACATCATGAGGAAAACCAACTATGGCACTTTCTGCAACAGCAGGATGTTCATTAATTGCATCTTCAATTGGTGCTGTTCCTAAGTTATGACCAGAAACAATAATAACATCATCTACTCTACCTGTAATTCTGTAGTAACCAACCTCATCTCGTAATGCACCATCTCCTGTAAAATATTTACCATCATAAGCAGAGAAATAGGTGTCTTTATAACGCTGGTGATCTCCCCAAATAGTTCTCGCCATACTAGGCCAAGGGAATTTAATACACAATCTACCATCAACTTGATTCCCTTTTATTTCTGCGCCATGCTCATCCATCAAAGCCGGCTGAATACCAATAAATGGTAAAGTAGCATACGTTGGTTTTGTTGGTGTTGCAAAAGCAATAGGCGTAATCATTATACCTCCAGTTTCTGTTTGCCACCATGTGTCTACTATTGGTGATTTCTTCTTTCCAACGTTATCATCATACCAATGCCATGCTTCTTCGTTAATTGGTTCTCCTACTGTTCCTAGTACTTTTAAGGATGATAAATCATGTTTTTCTAAATGCTCAACGCCTTCTTTTGCTAAAGCTCTAATAGCTGTTGGTGCTGTATAAAATTGATTGACTTTATGTTTTTCTACAATTTCCCAAAAGCGCCCAAAGTCTGGGTAACTTGGTACACCTTCAAACAATACCGTTGTCGCTCCATTACATAAAGGACCATAAACAATGTAACTATGCCCCGTAATCCAACCAATATCTGCCGTACACCAATACACATCTTTTTCTCTATATTGGAAAACATTTTTAAAAGTATAAGCCGTATATACCATATAACCAGCAGTTGTATGCACCATACCTTTAGGCTTTCCTGTTGAACCCGAAGTATAAAGTATAAATAATGGATCTTCAGCCTTCATAATTTCTGGCTCACAACGCTTATCGGCACTATCTAATAAAGGTTGTAACCAATGGTCACGTCCTTCTTTCATGTAAATTTCAGAATGAATACGCTTCACAACTAAAACAGAATTAATCGTTGGACATTCATCTAAAGCTTCGTCTACAATTCCTTTTAAATCTATGGTTTTTGAGCCTCGGTAAGAACCATCACTTGTAATGACCATTTTACATTCTGAATCATTTATTCTTGTTGATAATGCTGTAGAAGAAAACCCTGCAAAGACCACAGAATGAATCGCTCCAATACGCGCACATGCTAAAGTCGCAATTGCTAATTCGGGAATCATTGGTAAATAAATACAAACACGATCTCCTTTCTGAATGCCTTGTTCTTTTAAAACATTGGCAAATTTACAAACGCGTTTATGTAATTGTTTATAGGTAATATGTTCGGCTTCTTCTGTAGGATCATTAGGCTCAAAAATAATAGCTGTTTTATCTCCTCTAGTATAAAGATGTCTATCGATACAGTTTTCTGTAATATTAAGTTCTGCACCTTCAAACCACTTTATTTCTGGCTTTGAAAAATCCCAACTTAATACGTTATCCCATTTTTTTCGCCACATAAAGTGTTCTTCAGCTATTTCTTCCCAAAATACTTCTGGATTTCTGACCGATTTACGATATACTTGATAGTATTCTTCTAAATGCTTTATATGATAATTACTCATTCTTTTTATATTTTATTGTTATTTCTAAATTTCTCAAACGCATTATTAAACACGAGAGGAAACGAGTTTATTGGTGATTTCTATTTTGAAAGATATTAAATTTAAATCCTAACTATGAATCCCTATTTTATGTATTTGATATACTGCTTTTATTTCATCTACAATAGCAACATCATCAATGGTTGATGGTACATTAAATTCTAGGTCATCAGCAATATTTCGTAATAATTTACGTAATGTTTTACCGCTTCTTGTTTTTGGTAAACGCTGTACAACAAGTACTTGTCTAAAAGATGCCACTGCTCCTATTTCTCGTCTAACGTCTTTTATTATTTCCTTTTGTGTTTGTTCTGCTTCATAAACTTTATCTGTTTTTAAAACCACTAAACCTAAAGGCTTTTGTCCCTTTAATTCACAATGCACACCAAATACAGCGCATTCTGCAACCGCTTTATGTGAAAATACAATCTCTTCCATTTCTGCAGTAGATAAACGATGTCCGGCAACATTTATAATATCATCTACACGCCCCGTTATAAATACGTAACCATCTTCATCTTTATAACCGCCATCTCCAGAAAAATAATACCCAGGAAAACGATTTAAATACCCAAACTTAAAACGATCAGGGTTTCCCCAAAGATTGCTTAGCGTTCCTGGTGGCAATGGTAGTTTTACTACCACATAACCTTCTACACTAGATTGGACTTCTTCACCTTCTTCATTTAATATTTGAATATCATAACCACATACCGATAAACCTGCTGATCCTTCTTTTATAGGTTGAATCGCTACACCTACCATATTAGCTAGCATAGGCCACCCACTTTCGGTTTGCCACCAATGGTCAATAACAGGAATATTTAATTTTTCTTCTGCCCAATTTAAAGTAGCCACATCACAACGTTCACCTGCTAGAAATAAATATTTTAAGCTAGATAAATCGTATGGTTTTAATAAACTACCTGTTGGATCTTCCTTTTTAATTGCTCTTATAGCTGTTGGTGCCGTAAACATCGCTTTCACTTTATTTTCATCTATTACACGCCAAAAAGTAGAAGCATCTGGTGTTCTAATCGGTTTACCTTCAAAAACAATAGTTGTATTTCTATTTAATAATGGTCCGTAAGCAATAAAACTATGCCCCACAACCCAACCAACATCACTTGCTGCCCAAAAGGTTTCACCTTCATCTACACCATAAATATATTTCATAGAGAACTTAAGCGCTGTTGCATATCCGCCTGTATCTCTAATAATTCCTTTAGGCGTTCCTGTTGTTCCTGAGGTATATAACACATAAGAAGGATGTGTTGATGCTACCGCAACAGCTTCTATAGATGGTGATTTTTCGACTAAAGTTGTATAATCTATATCATAATCTTTCTCTGGGATTTCAACCCCGAGTTCCCGATCAAAAACAATAACATGTTTAGGTTTATTTACGGCCTTTACAATGGCTTCATCTACAAAAGGCTTATAAGGAATAATCTTTTCGATTTCTACACCATTAGATGCTGTAATAATAGCTTTGGGTTTACAATCGTCAATACGAATGGCCAACTCATGAGGTGCAAATCCACCAAAAACAACAGAATGAATTACACCCAATCTCGCACAAGCTAACATTGCAAAAATAGCTTGCGGAATCATAGGCATATAAATAATACAAGTATCTCCCTTTGTAAGTCCTAAGTTTTGTAAACCACCGGCTAATTTTGAAACTTCATGATGTAACTCATTAAATGTAATTTGCTTTTTAGTATGGGTTACAGGTGAATCATAGACTAAAGCTTTTTGATCTCCAAAACCATCTTTAATATGTTTATCGATACATAAATAGCTGAGATTTAATTCACCATCTTCAAACCACTGATTATAGTCATACTCATCCTTAGACAAAATAGTTTTAGGTGATTTAAACCAATCTATATTGCTCGCTTGATTTTTCCAGAATTGTTCTGGGTTCTGTATACTTTCGTTATAAAATTCTTGGTATTTCATGACTTTGCTTTTTTAGAGTTAAGTAAGCCAAACCAATTAGGATTTAGTATTTTGAGTTTTATAAGTACCCAAATAATCACCAAGAAACAAATCCCCATAACTATAGAAAGCATAGGTGTTACATTGGCAATGTTTTCGTATTTAAACCTTATAAAAAGCGTTGCAATTGCATAGATACTTATAATTATATCTGACGCTAATGGGTTAATGTGAAACTTCATGTCTTTAAATTTTAATTAAACTTAGTTTGTTTGCACACAAAACCAATTTTAAATAAGATTTAACAGACTGTTTCTAAGTCACAAGTTCCTGAATTTCAGAAACTATTTTTTTTACTGAAAAGGGTTTAGTTAAATATTTATCGGCTCCGAGACTTAGTCCCTTTTCAACGTCTGAAGCTTTATTCTTTGCGGTTAAAAACACGACTTTAATGTGTTTTAAACTCTCTGTTTCTTTTATAAATGTTAAGGTTTGATACCCATCTACATTTGGCATCATAATATCTAACAAAACAACGTTAGGCGTATGATATTTTAATATTTCTAAAGCCTCACTTCCATCTCTTGCAATAAACACTTCAAAACCTTGTTTTTTGAAGGTGTACTCTAACGACATCACAATATTTGGCTCATCGTCAACAATTAAAATCTTCTTCTTCATACTTTAGGGTATCAATTTACTCAAAAGGTATTGTAAAAACAAGCGTTGCACCATTTTTTATGTCTTTTTTGGCCCAAATTTTCCCTTTATGCTTTTCTACTATTTGTTTTGTAATCGCTAAACCTAACCCACTACCTTCTGGTTTTCTTGTATTTTGATTTTTAGATTGGTAAAATTTATCGAAAATATAAATAAAATCTTCTTCCGGAATTCCTTTTCCATTATCTGCTACTGAGATTTCAACGACTTGGTTACCGATCTTATAATCGACTATAATTTTTCCTGTTTTTGTTTCGCAAAATTTAATAGCATTAGATAATAAGTTAGTCAACACTTGAAGAATACGGTCTTCATCATAGTTAATTACAAAAGGATGCATATTGTTATTTACAATTAAAACTTCTTTTTTTGCTGCAATTTGAGAAACACTAGCAATAGCTTTACCAATTGTTTTTTGAATATCTTGTGGTTGTAAGTCTAAATGCAAACCACCTGTTTCTAATTTTTCAAAATCTAGAATATTATTGATTAAGCGCCCTAAACGATCCGAATCTTGTAAAATATTCTTTAAAAATTGGGCTTTAATTTCTTTAGGCATTTCCTCATCATCTAGAATGACCTCGGCTGCTGCACGAATTCCTGTTATTGGCGTTTTTAACTCATGAGCAACAGTATCTAAAAATTCATCTTTTTGCTTGTCTTTATCTATCAACTCTTCATTAGCTTCTTTCAATTGAAATGTTAATTGAGATAACTCATTCGACTTTTCTAGAAGTACTTTATTGCTAACTATGTTCTCTTTAGATTCCTCTAAAATCTTTAAAACCTCAACCAAACTAATCTGCTCTTCCTTAACCACACTTGCAATTAATATTTTTGCTGATGCAGAACCAATACTTCCTGTTAAGAGTTTTTCTGAAAAATTAATTAATCTTGCATCTGCCAACTGTGTATCTTGAGATAATTTATACTTTGTGAAAAATATTTTTAAAGCACGAGTCGCTCTTTTTTCACCTAAAAATCGTGCTAAAACATTTTTAATATCTGCCACATAAGCTTCACCTTTCCAAACCAATGCACTATCCTGAAGATTTGTAAAGTTTTTACTATCTACATACATTTCAGCATAATTACGTTCTCTATAATTTCCTTTAGACATTAATGAAAACATTAAATAGCTAAACAAATTAAAGGTTATACTCCAGAAAAAAGCGTGAGCTGGTGGACTTAGAAAATCAATTCCAAATAAAGCATAAGGTTTTAATGCTTCAATACCCAATAAGCCATATTGACGAAAATCGTCTGTACCTGTATAAGCTTCCAATGTAAACGGCAAAACCAAGGTATATATAGCAACACAAAAACCGACTATCATTCCAATAATGGCGCCTTTTGAAGAGCCACGATTCCAATATAAACCTATAAAAAAAGATGGTGCTAACTGAGATATAATCACAAACGATATTAAACCTATGGAATACAGCGATAGCGCTTTTGAAAATATTACATAAAAGAAATATGCTGCGATAATGATGGTAAAAATAGAAACACGACGGATAGTCTTGATGTATTTTGAATTGCGTTCCGGTTGATTTTTTATGAATTTATCTAAGAACCCATACGGAATCACCAAGTTATTACTTACCATTGTAGACAACGCCAAAGTAGACACTACAACCATAGAAATCACCGCTGAAAAACCACCTAAAAACACAAGCGTTGCCAAAAAGGTATTCCCATGTTCTAAGGGCAATAATAGCGTATAGTATTCTGCATTTTCCGTGGACCCAAAAGTGAGTTTCCCTGCCCAAGCAATAAAGATGACAAAAATATTAAACAACAATAAATACAATGGAAATAACCAAATAGCCTTCTTAAGATGTTTTTCTCTGTTATTCTCTAAAACGGCAACTTGAAACTGTCGTGGTAATAAAAACACGACCATAAATGATAAAGCGATCATGAAGAACCAATTAAAACCATCTTCTACTTTACCAAGTGTAGTCAATTCTTTAAAATTGTCTGTGACAGAAATTTTTTCGTAAATATCTGAAGTACCATCAAACAAGTAAAACGTGATATACGTTCCTATTGCTAGAAAAAACAACAACTTCAACATCGACTCTAATGCCACTGTAGCAACAATACCTTTATGTTTTTCTGATGCATCTGTATTTTGAGTTCCAAAAAAAGCAGCGAATATGGCTAATAATAAAGCGATGTAAAATGTAGAATCGTCAATTACGGTGGTAGAAACATAACTATTATCTCCAGATATAATTTCGAAGGTTTCTGAGACGGCCTTCAACTGTAAAGAAATATAAGGCAAGGTACCAAAAAGACAAATCACAGTAACTAATGCACCTAAAAACCTATTATTTCCGTAACGTAAAGAAATAAAATCTGCAATAGATGAAATTTTATGTTGCTTAGATATTCTTATGATTTTCCGAAGCATTACAATCCATAAAGGCGCAGCAATAACAGGGCCTAAATAGATTGGTAAAAAATGGATTCCGGAATTAGCGGCAATACCTACGCTTCCATAATACGTCCATGCTGAACAATAAACCGCTAAAGACAAGGTGTAGACGTATGGATTATTTACCCATTTACTTTGTCGTTTCTTTTCAGCAAGAAAAGCAATGTAAAACAACATTGCTAAATAGATAATAATGATAATGATTACGGCGTAACTATTCATAATGGCGTTTTAAAACGATATATGAAATCACAATCGAAATCATCCAAAACGTAAATAGCGAAAAGTATAGTGTTGGAATCCCAAAAATGGCGCCTTCAAAATTAAAAATGAGGACAAAGGGAATATTAAATACAAAAAACAAAGCTATTGATAACACAACTAGCTTTTGCTCGTGACGTTTTTTCATGAATTCGTAATTATTAATAGAAACAACTAAATATCTACTAATATAAGAAATCAGTATTACAAAAATTGCAATACTGATTCTCTAACTAAGTAAAATTAAAATAATGATATATAAGACTATATAAACATTAACTTTTTAATGGTCTTGTGCTTCACCTGCTCCTGAAGGTATTCTGATACTTTCAACCATATCTTGAACCTCTTGAGGTGGTGCAGGTGACAGTCTTGAAATAACTACAGAAATCACAAAGTTGACACACATAGCAATGGTTCCAAAACCTTCAGGTGAAGTTCCAAACCACCAATCTTCACTGGTTCCTCCACCAAACATATCGAGTTTAAAGCGCATCATGTAGTACATCATTAATGTAATACCAACAATCATACCTGCAATAGCACCTTCTTTATTCATTCGTTTATCAAAAATCCCTAAAATAATGGCAGGAAAAAAAGAGGCGGCGGCAAGACCAAAGGCGAGCGCGACGACGGCGGCGACAAATCCTGGTGGATTAATCCCGAAGTAACCTGCAATTAAAATCGCTACAAAAATTGAAATTCTTGCTGCTCTTAATTCATTTTTATCAGAAATATCTGGTCGCAATTGTTTCTTAATTAAATCATGAGAAACTGATGTAGAAATTACTAAAAGTAATCCTGCAGCTGTCGATAAAGCTGCCGCTAGTCCACCTGCTGCTACCAGCCCAATGACCCAATTTGGTAAGTTTGCAATTTCAGGATTTGCTAATACCATGATATCTCTATCCACATATAATTCATTGACTTCACCGCTACTGTTAGCAACAATACGCTCACCATGTTCTCCTCTAGCATCTGTAAATTCTGGTTTACTACTAGACAATGCATTTCCTGCAACATATTGAATTTTACCATCGCCATTTTTATCAGACCAAGCAATTAAGCCTGTATTCTCCCAGTTTTTAAACCAAACCGGAATTTCATCATAACGTTGGTTACTTACCGTTTCAATTAAATTAGTTCTAGAAAAAACGGCTACAGCAGGCGCTGTTGTATACAAAATAGCAATTAAGAATAATGCATATCCTGCAGATTTACGTGCATCTTTCACTTTAGGCACTGTAAAAAAGCGAACAATAACGTGAGGTAAACCAGCAGTACCAGCCATTAACGCTAAAGTAATTGCAAATACATCCCAAGTACTTTTAGTTCCGCTTGTATATTCATGAAACCCTAATTCTGTATGTAAAGAATCTAATTTATCGAGAAGAAATGCTCCTCCTTCAACTTTACCACCCATTCCTATTTGAGGAATTATATTTCCTGTCATTTGCAATGAAATAAAGAATGCTGGCACCATAAAAGCAAAAATCAAAACACAATATTGTGCCACTTGCGTGTATGTAATTCCTTTCATACCACCCAATAAGGCGAAAGCCAGTACCACTGTCATTCCTATAATCACACCTACAGTAATATCTACCTGTAAAAATTGAGAAAACACAATTCCAACTCCACGCATTTGGCCTGCAACGTAAGTAAATGAAACAATTAAAGCACAAATTACAGCCACCGTTCTTGCGGTGTTTGAATAGTAGCGATCTCCAATAAAATCGGGAACCGTAAACTTCCCAAACTTTCGTAAATAAGGCGCTAAAAGCAATGCTAAAAGCACGTAACCTCCGGTCCATCCCATAAGGTAAACAGAGCCATCGTAACCTGCGAAGGAAATAATACCTGCCATACTTATAAAGGAGGCGGCACTCATCCAATCGGCAGCCGTTGCCATACCATTTGCTAATGGCGAAACACCTCCACCGGCAACATAAAATTCTTTAGTTGATCCAGCTCTAGCCCAAATTGCGATTCCGAAATACAGCGCAAAAGTAATGCCGACTAATAACCAAGTCCATGTTTGTACACTCATAATATTTTTATTTAATGTTGTTAGTTAAGGCTTACTCGTCGTAACCGTATTTTTTATCTAGTTTGTTCATTAATCTTACATAAACGAATATTAATACCACGAATACATATATAGACCCTTGTTGCGCAAACCAAAATCCTAGTTTAAAACCACCTAGTTTAAATTGGTTTAACTCTTCTCTAAATAGAATGCCACACCCAAAGGATACTACAAACCATATTGTTAGAAGTATGGCTAGATACTTCACATTTTCTTTCCAGTACGCTGTTGCGTGATCCTGTTTATTACTCATAGTTTCTTAGTTTTTATAGGTAAATCATAGCTTGAAGCGAAATAGTACTAGTGTCTACCGATCCAAAGCTTTGATTCATGTATTCTAAAGTTAATTTTGAATTATGTCCGCTCATATAAGCATTGATACCAACACCTAATGTAGATCTGTTATCATCAACAGCATCATAACTATGTGTTCCGTAACTTAAATAAGGTTGAAATCTTGTTTTTAATTTATCACCATTGAGAACATAACCTACATGACCATAAAGCATACTTCCTGTTCCGTATGCGCTATATAAATAGTTTTTTCCGTAGTTACTATTCTGATAAACGGCATACGCTGTAATAGCACTACCATCTTCACCAATTGGTGTATCATAAAAAGCATCGACTGCAAAGATGGATACATCTTCACCTTCAAGATTTGGTGCAATAGCTGTACCTGTATCAATAACAGAACCTTCTGGATGTAAAAAGAAACCTGCACCAATATTGAATACTTTTTTCTCACCTAAGTAGGTCCCAACTTTATAAGGCAAAAAGTTTGACTCTTGATCTAAAAAATGATAATCGAAATAACCAGCATAGGTTTTTCCAGCAGCTTTAGAACCAAGATTAGAGCGACCATTATAAACGGCATCACCACCTGCAACAGCTGTACGACCATCTAAAGACGATACAGATGCATCGTTTACAGCAACGCGATATTGTAATTTATTGAATTTCCCTTTCATAAACACACCTAAATGTCTTGCAAATTGATCTGACAAACCAATAGTTGCCCATGACTGACGGTTGTTATCTAGCGTCATGATATTAAGTGTGCTTTGATTGTTTAATCTAGAAATACCATTGAAATAATGTAATCCTCCACCAACAGTATGATTTTCGCCTACATTATATTGCGCCCAAACATCGTGAAAGAAGAGTTGAGAACCATCACCTTTTCCAGTAGGACTTAAGGTGGAACTTGTTAAACTATTTAATCCAAAATGAGTTAGAATTAAAAAGTCCTTGTTAATTTGAGCAAACATTAAAACTCTAGCACGGCGTAAATTAAAGTTTAACTTACTGTTTTCGTTTCCGTTACTGTCAAATGTGTCATCCGTATTGTAATTGGCTTGGACTTGTGCCCAAGAAATGAGACGAAGATATTTAGAGCCATCTTCGTTGAATTTGAATTTAAGTCCACCAGAATAATCTGGCGAGCCTTGAGCAATCATAAATTGAAAGAACATGATAAACAGCCCTAGCAATAGAAAGGTTTGATTCTTCATTGTTTAAAAAGATTAGTTAGTACTTAAAATTAGTTTTGTGTGCACTACTAAGCTCTTAAAAACATCTCTTTAATTCATATTTTATATACTTATCTGTTAATTTAATATACTAATCTTTAAATCGCTCCCATTTTATGAGCATAAATTTATCACCCAATTCAGTGACAACAACACCTGCACCTTTTATATTTTCAGGCTCTGAAAAATAGCGACCAAGCTCATTTGCATTTAGAATTTTATAAGTCGGGTGATAATTAGAGTTATAAGGGCGTTTAATATTGTATTTTTTTACCCAATTCATAACACTGACATGAGAAATTCCTAATATGCGCTCAATTTCTCGATAAGTGAGCCCTTCTAAATAAAGTTGCAGTGATTTATTAACATAGTAGTCATCTATCTTCTTTCCTATCTTATTAACTGTGAAATAATAATTACATTTTTTACACTTGTAACGTTGCCTTTTATTCACTATTCCGCTCTTAACATACTGATCGCTACTGCAATTTGGACATAAATCTATAGTCATATATAGTTATTTAGCATAAATATATCAAATCAGCAATATACACAACAATAAATAGTTAAAATATTTTCAAATCAATAATAATTAAACTTAAAATTTATCATTTTCATTATTATAAATGAATAAATTATCAAAATCAAAAAAGACCTACACACAACGTATATAGATCTTTTTTCAAAATAAAATTTATAATAAAGATATTACAGTAGATCAATTGGCCAATAAAGCCCATATGAGTGCTTCTCACTTTCATAAACAGTTTAAAAATACTTTTGGCATTTCACCTATTGATTATATAAATTCAGAAAAAATTAAATTCTCTAAAAAACTGATTAAATCATCTCAAAATTTAAGAATGTCGGAAATAGTATTTCAATCTGGCTTTAATAATACAAGCTATTTTAATCGACAATTAAAAAAATGGAAATGATGACGCCTCAGTAATTTAAAGCTTCTATAAATAATCAGATATAACCATCACATGTTCTGTATATCTTAAAGTTACTTTAATTCAAAAATAATTATAGAAACTAAAAAAAGGCTACAAATTAGTAGCCTTATATATTCTTAAAGTAAGTATTATTGATTGTATATTATTTTATTGAAACCAAGATTCTTTCTTTTTTCTTAGTTCTATACAGAGTCAATGTTGCCATAACACTCCATATTATATTAGATACGAAAGACGGAATTGCACTATAGTAATAACAGTTAATAGCAATTAAAAGTGCTCCAAAAAGATTTAAGTACTTAGCATAGTCAAAGTACCTTTTGTTTTCTATAATTGTTAGTCCATAAGCAAGAACTAAAAAGCCAGAACCTGACCAACCTAATACGTCAATTACTAATTTCATTTCTCTTAATTTGTTTCATTTTATTTAAGTGAATCATGAAGCAAATTTGCAACAACCTCCTTAATTTAAAATGATAAAAAAGCAACAATAAATGGTAATTTTTCGCCCTAATAAAATTATCTAGAAAATCTATTTCTAAATTCAGTTGGCGTTATACTTTGATGTTTTTTAAAGTATTTCACAAAATTAGTAGGCTCTTCAAAACCAAGTGTGTAACCTATTTCTTTCACACTATAAACTGTATGTACTAATAAACGTTTAGCCTCTAAAATAACTCTTGCATCTATCATGTGCTTTGGAGTAATAGCCATAACCTTTAAAGTCGCTGAGCTTAATCGTTTTTGAGTTACGTTTAATTGGAAAGTATATTTTGTTACAGATTTTTGCACTTTAAAATGCTTATCTATAAGATCTCTAAACTTAATAACAAAATCTAAATCAGTTCCTTTATTTATAATAACATTATTTTGATTTTGCTTTTCTCGTTCTGATATCAATAACAAGTTCTTAAGCTGATTTCGTATAATATCTGAACTGTAAATATCAACGTCATTAGCTAATTCTGTTTTAATAAATTTAAAAAAACTATTAAAAATCGGAATTAGCTTTTTTATCTTCAATGTTGTCACTGAAAACATATCGTTAAACAACATGTTACTCATAAGAAACTTAGTATCTTCTTCTGTTTTACAGAAAAAATTATCTGTAAAAAGTAAAACCTCTCCATCAATCTGCTCCGTTTTATCAAAACATTGAACACTATTTTTATCTACAAATAAAATTGTATTTGGTATTATCTCAATGGTATTAAGATCAACCACATGCTTAGGGAAACCTGTTTTAAACCATATAATTTGATAAAAATCGGCACGGTGCGGAATGATTAATTCATTAAACGAACTAGAATAAAGCGCTCTTAGGTTACGATGTTCAAATTCGTAAGGTAATCCCTGCTTAAAACCATATTTTCGAATACCTGATATCACTTAATATTTCTTTTAACTTAGAACAAAAGTATGTGTTTTTTTCAAAATGAAAGTTGAACATCGATAACAACTAATAATTTAGTTTTAATTAGACTTAGTAAATCATTTTGAATAAAATTTAACAAAAAAAATCCCACTTTCGTAGGATTCTTATCTGACTAATTATAGTCTATTAATTTATTAAATCATTTAAATATTCGTTTACTTTTTCTTTGGTTTCTCCTGTACGTTTTTGAATTCTCCCCACTAATTCATCTTCCTTTCCTTCCACATAATCTAAATCGTCATCAGTGAGTTCTCCCCACTTTTGCTTAATTTTTCCTTTAGCTATATTCCAATTTCCTTTTGCTTTATCTTCCCATGCTTTTGACATAATTCTTGAGTTTTTATAGTTAATGCAAATCCTTGTGATTCGCTATGATGCAAAGGTAATAGGCTTTGTAAAGGTGTTTTAGCTCTATTCATTTATTAGTTGACTCGTTTCACTAAACAATGTTATCCTTGTTAATAGTAGATAAGAATCTATTTATAAGACTAAACATAAACCTTTGTTAAAAAAAAGAATGAACGTTCATTTTTAGTTACATTTGTACCAGAATTAAAATTATCATGGCAAAACTTCAAAAAAGTATAGACAAAAGAAACGCATTAGTTAAAGCAACCATAGAGTTGGTCAATAACAATGGATTTCACGCTACTCCAATGAGTAAAATTGCAAAAATGGCAAAAGTATCGCCTGCAACAATTTATCTCTATTTTGAAAACAAACAAGATTTAGTTAATCAAACTTATATCGAAGTTAAAGCAGAATATACCAATTATGCTTTTGCAACTTACGAAGAAAATATGTCCGTTGAAGATGGTTTTGAATTGATTTGGAAACGCATAGCAGATTTTAAATTAAAAGAGTGCGAACACGCTATGTTTTTAGCCCAATGTGATAATACACCAATGATAGATGAACCCAGTAGAATTGAAGGTATAAAACACCTACAACCCCTACTCGATCTTTGGCAACGCGGCAAAAAAGAAGGTTTAGTAAAACCTCTATCTGATTTTATTTTGTACGCCTATGCCATTAATCCTCTATCATTTTTAATGATTACTCAAAAAAGAGGTGCATTTCAATTGAACGAATCTCATATACAAGAGGCTTATCAAGCGGCTTGGGATAGTATTAAAGTGAATAAGTAATATGAAAAAAACAGCTATCCTATTAGGAGCTTCAGGCTTAACAGGCTCTCATGTGCTTCAAAAGTTAATTGCTGATGAACGTTACGAGACCATCAAATTATTTTCGAGATCTAGAATTGAAAGTTTACCTCAAAATAAAGTACAACAGTTTACAGGAAACTTACTAGAGTTAGAACAATTTAAAACCGACTTTATAGCGGATGAAATATACTGTTGCATAGGTACTACAAAATCAAAAACACCAGATAAGGTGATGTATAAAAGAATTGATTATGGTATTCCTGTTGCAGCTTCAAAATTAGCAAAAGCTAATGGCATCAACACCTTTTTGGTAGTCTCTGCAATGGGTGCGAATAAAAAGAGTAGTGTCTTTTATAACAAAACTAAAGGAGAAATGGAGCAAGATGTATTAGCACTAAAAATAGCTAACACTTATATCTTCAGACCATCTTTAATTGGAGGTAATCGTGAAGAAAAAAGAACTTTAGAAAAAATAGGGCTAGCATTATTTAAAATTATTCAACCCTTATTTATCGGAGCTTTAAAAAAATATAAAATTGTTAATGCTGCTATTATTGCTGAGGCAATGATTAAGACAGCAAATACTAAAAAACATACTGAAGCCATTATTACTTCAGATCAAATTAATACAATAGGTAATAACAATTAAAAAATAAAATATGGAATTATTAGATAAATTAAAATGGCGTTACGCAGCTAAAGCAATGAACGGTGAAACTGTTCCTGAAGAAAAATTACATAACATTTTAGAAGTCGCACGCTTAGCACCAACATCAAGTGGTTTACAACCTTTTGAAATCATAGTAGTTGAAAATAAAGACTTAAAAGAACAAATTAGACCAGTAGCTTGGAACCAATCGGTAATTACAGATTGCTCTCACCTACTCGTTTTTGCAGCTTGGGATACGTATACACCAGAGCGTATTAATCATATGTTCGATTTAACAAATGATATTCGTGGTTTTAAAAATCAAGGTTGGGAAGACTACAGACAAATGTTATTAAATTCTTATCCTCAAAAAGATGCTGAAGAGAATTTTAATCACGCTGCTAAACAAGCCTATATCGCTTTTTCTCAAGCTTTAACTGCTGCTGCTTTTGAAGGTGTTGATGCGACACCAATTGAAGGTTTTGACCCAGATGCTGTAGATAAAATTCTTGGATTACGAGAAAAAGGATTACGCAGTGCTGTTTTAATGCCAATTGGTTATAGAAAAGAAAATGAAGATTGGTTAGTAAATCTTGTTAAGGTGAGAAAACCTATGGAAGAGTTAGTAACTGTAATGAAATAAAAACAAAACATGATGACAAAGACTATATCATTAAAAAATAGACCTCAAGGAAAACCATCACTATCTAATTTTGAATTTACAACAGACAATTCAGAATTAACAATTAAAGATGGAGAACTCCTTTTAGAAACCACCTATGTTTCTGTAGATCCTTATTTAAGAGGAAGAATGAGCGATGCAAAATCGTACGTACCACCTTTTAAACTTAACGAACCTGTACATTCTGGCGTTATCGCTAAAGTGATCAGTTCAAAAAATGAAAAATTTACAGAAGGAGACTATGTTTCTGGTATGTTAAACTGGCAAACAAAACAAGTTTCTAATGGCGAAGGACTTAATAAGGTAGATCCATCTAAAGCACCATTAAGTGCTTATTTAGGGATTTTAGGGATGACTGGTTTAACCGCGTATTGTGGCTTAACAGAAATAGGAAAACCTAAAAAAGGAGAAACTTTAGTGGTTTCTGGTGCTGCTGGAGCCGTTGGTTCTGTGGTTGGACAAATCGGAAAAATACTAGGATTAAGAGTGATTGGTATTGCGGGTTCTGATGAAAAAGTAGAGCTATTAAAATCAAAATTTGGTTTTGATGAAGGCATCAATTACAACACGACTGAAAACATGCAAGAAGCTATTGCTAAAGCAGCACCTAACGGTGTAGATGTTTATTTCGATAATGTTGGAGGACCAATTTCGGATGGTGTTTTAGTTAATATTAACCAATTAGCAAGAATCATAATTTGTGGTGCAATTTCAGTTTACAACAGTACAGAAGCACCAAAAAGCTTAAGTGTACAACCATTTTTAGTAAAAAACAGTGCTTTAATGCAAGGTTTTATCGTTTCTAATTATGCAGCTAAATTTCCAGAAGCGATTAAACAATTAGCAACTTGGTTAGCTGAAGATAAATTAACCTATTCTGAAACTGTAGTTGAAGGTTTTGATAACATTCCTCAAGCTTTTATAGACTTGTTTGATGGTAAGAATAAAGGTAAAATGGTTGTTAAGATTTAAAAATCAAATGACAACTAGTCCTAATAGTTTCATTCCTAGAATTGTTCACTAGAGAGCATTTTAGAATGGATTATACAAAATAAAAAAAAGAAAAGAAAATGAATAATTTTGAATTTAAAAACCCTACCAAAATCATATTTGGTAAGGATACCATAGAAAAACTAGAAAACGAAATCCCTAAGGATGCAAAAGTCTTATTACTTTATGGAGGCGGAAGTATTAAAAAGAACGGCATTTACGACCAAGTAAAAACAGCTTTAGCTAAAGTAGATGTTGTTGAGTTTGGCGGTATTCCTGCTAACCCAGAGTATTCTAAATTAATGGAAGCTCTAAAAGTAATTAAAGACGAAAACATCACCTATTTACTTGCTGTTGGTGGTGGATCTGTAATTGATGGGACTAAGTTTTTATCGGCTGCTGCTTTATATGAAGGCGACACACCTTGGGATATTTTAACTCAAAACATCAGAACAGAAAAAGGAATGCCTTTTGGTACGGTTTTAACTTTACCAGCAACAGGTTCTGAAATGAATTCTGGTTCTGTTATTACAAGAGCTGAAACTAAAGAAAAACTAGCTATGGGAGGTCCTGGTTTGTTTCCTCAGTTTTCTATTTTAGATCCACAAGTCATTACTTCTATTCCGCAACGTCAATTGGCAAACGGAATCACGGATGCTTTTACACACGTTTTAGAGCAATATATGACCTATCCTATTGGCGCTTTATTACAAGATCGTTTTGCTGAAAGTATTTTGCAAACCTTAATCGAAATCGCACCAAAAGTATTGAAAGATCCTACAGATTATAAAGCCGCTTCTAACTTTATGTGGAGTTGTACTATGGCTTTAAATGGATTAATTCAACAAGGTGTTCCTGGAGACTGGGCCGTTCATGCTATTGGTCATGAGTTAACAGCCTTATTCGGAATTGATCATGCACGTACCTTAGCGGTAATTGCACCAAGCCATTACAAATATAATTTTGAAGATAAAAAAGAAAAATTAGCACAGTACGCTGAGCGTGTTTGGAATATTACAGAAGGAACTACTAATGACAAAGCTTATGCTGCCATTGATAGAACGGAAGCATTTTTCCATGAATTAGGAATTGATACTAAACTTTCAGATTACACTAAAGATTATGAGGGGACTGCTGAAGAAATTTCAAAACGTTTTGTAGAACGTAAATGGATGGGATTAGGAGAGCACAAAACCTTATCACCAGACCGTGTAGAGAAAATTGTTAAAATGGCTTATTAATTTTAGAAATGAAATTAATAAAAACCATGGCTTTTGTACTTATCAGTATAATAGCTTTCAGTTGTAATAACGCACAAAAAGAATCACCTTCTGAAAACGTTTCGGAAGCTATAAAAGAATTTAAAAAACAACATACAATGAACGTATTATTTGTATTAACGTCTCACGATCAATTAGGAGACACCGGAAAAAAAACAGGATTTTGGGTTGAAGAATTCGCTAGTCCATATTACACCTTATTAGATAAAGGTGCAAACATTACTATTGCAACACCAAAAGGTGGTGCAGCACCAATAGACCCAAGTAGTGATGGTCCTGATGCTGCAACAGCAGCAACAGAACGTTACAATAAAGATGATGAGGCAAAACAAAAAATAGCAAACACAAAAGTATTAGCAGATATAAATGCTGATGATTTTGATGCGGTATTTTACCCAGGAGGTCACGGACCATTATGGGATTTGACTAACGATGCTAATTCTGTAGCATTAATTGAGAAGTTTGACCGTCAAGAAAAACCAATTGCTTTTGTTTGTCACGCCCCTGCTGTTTTAAAAGATGTTAAAAATGCAGATGGAACAGCTTTAGTTAAAGGTAAAAAAATAACCGGTTTTTCTAACAAAGAAGAAGCTGCAGTTGGTTTAACAGAAGTTGTACCTCTTTTATTAGAAGATATGCTTATTGAAAACGGAGCGATGTATTCTAATAAAGAGAATTGGGCACCTTACGCTGTACAAGACGGAAACTTAATTACAGGACAAAACCCTGCATCTTCTGAACTTGTTGCTGAAAAATTATTGGAAGCTCTAAAATAATTCCTTTAAATTACCCTTACTAATTAATTAGTATTAAAAAGCCTGTATAACATTTTGTTTACAGGCTTTTGTGTGTTTTTAAAATATATAATATTCTATTATTTAATCATCACATGTAGCAATAAATAAACTGTTTTCAGTGAATGTAATGCCTTTTAAATCTTTTACTTCTGAAGCAATTTTATAAAATGGTTTTAACTCATTTTCATTAGGATATTCATAATATGGAAAAAACTCATTACCATATTCTAATTTTTGAGGTAAGATTTCTGTTTCGGTATACGTTTTGGCAAAATTTAAAGTTTCTTCACTTAAATCTTCATAATTTTTACCTTTTCTAAGCTTTGTATATGCATCTAACAACAAAAAACCGTCATGGTATTTCGCAATAAATGAACCGGCTTGAGAATAGTTTTCTGATAAACCAGCCAAAATAAAATCATTGTAATTTTCTTCAACTTTAAAACTATAAATACTTACACTATCCGTTGGCTCATCTTCATAATAATAGTCGTCTCTTGGTACACTTACTTCTAAGGTATTTAATTTTCCCTTTTGCTTATAATAGTAAGGATAGCTGAAACAATTTGCATTTTTATTAAATATTGGTGTAAAAGGTTCTTCACTTATTTTATTAAAACGAACGGCTAAATCTTCTCGTGAATCTACACCTATACTAACATTTACAGAATCTTTAAGCTCTGAATTAAAACGTCCATATAGCACAAACTTCGCTTCGGCATGATACGTAAATTCATAAATACCATCTGCTTTCAGTTTCCAAGTTCCTTTTCTTGCTCCACCAAAATAAGCCACTATAAAAGTTTGGTTGGGTAGAACAATAAAGGTGCTACCGCCTTCGGGGTTACCGCTGCTTTGAGCATAGGATCCCGAAATTTGATCATTCTGTGCATATAGGTTTGAAGAAATAAGTGTCATAATTATAAATAAGGCTTTCATCATATCGTAATTTATAAAATTAAAGATATGTTGAATTTTTAATACATAGGAATTATTAAAATATATTTAAATAAAACTTATGTAACCTTCCTATGATTAGCATACACTCCACTAAACATTTGTATTTTTGCATGCTTGTTGCAACATCATAACCTTAATTAAAAACATGATCGTATCTAAACTACATTATATATCTGAAGGAAATACACCTGAAGAACATTTACAAAACATACAAAGTGCTTGTACCTCTGGCGTAGAATTAGTGCAACTAAATTTACAAAATCTATCTGAAGACCAACTATTGGAAGTCGCTAAATCTGCTAGAGAAATTACATTCCATTTTCAAACCCGATTGGTTATCAGTAAAAATTACAAAATAGCAAAAGAAGTTAAAGCGGAAGGTGTTTATTTGGAAACAACTGACGTCTGCCCTACTGAAGTTAGAAAACATTTACACACTTGGCAAATTATAGGAAGTGCAGCGCATAATCTTCAAGATTGTGAAACCTTAATCACTAAAAAAGTAGATTATATCTGTTTAGGGCCTTTTAAATCTTCAACAACTAGCAAAACTGATATTCCTGAGCTAGGACTAAAAGATTACGAAGCCATCACAGCTATTTTAAATACAGAAATCCCAATACTTGGTTTTGGAAATATTACCACAGATGATGTGACTGACCTCTTAGAATCTGGCCTTTCAGGAATTGCTGTAGACCAAGCCATCACGCAAAATTTTGATAGTATTAAAGTCTTTAATCATTTACTAAAAGCATCTGTTACAGCAGAACAACGCCATACTTTTGAATAAGTACTTAAGCAAATACCTAAACAACCAGCAAATCACCATTCACAAATAACGAATCACTAATCACAATAAATATGTGGATGTATTTAGGCTTATTAGCCGCACTTTTTCTAGGACTACATAACTTATGTAAAAAACATGCTGTACAAGGAAATGAAGTATTCCCTGTACTTTTAGGTACCGTTTCTAGTGGGTTTCTATTTGTAGCGAGTTTCTATGTATTGTCTTTGTATTTTCCAGAATATGCCTTATCAAACGGTTATCATTTTCAGAAAATCCCTTGGCAAACGCATGGTTATATTTTTATAAAATCGATAATCATGGCGAGTTCTTGGATTCTTGCCTACCAAGCGCTTAAGCATTTACCGATTACCATTGTAACCCCAATACGATCGGCGGGTCCGTTTTTTACCTTTATTGGCGCCATTTTAATTTATCAAGAACGTCCTAATTTTTTACAATGGATTGGTTTTTTCCTCATTATCTTCTCGGTTATTCTCTATTCTAAAATCGGGAAAAAAGAAGGGATTAACTTTAAGCGTAATAAATGGATCTTTGCTATTATTGGCGCGACTTTTTTAGGGGCTTCTAGTGGATTATACGATAAATTTTTAATTCAGAATCTGACCTTAAATCCGCAAACCTTACAGTTTTGGTTTTGTTTATATACCATTCTAATTCTATTAATTATATTAACCGTAACTTGGTTTCCGCATGCCGAAAAACGTAAAGCTTTTAAGTTTAGATGGTCTATAATAGCCGTTGGTATTTTATTACAAGCGGCCGATTACTTCTATTTTAAAGCACTTCAGGATCCTGATGCATTAATCATGTTGTTGTCTGCTATAAAACGAAGCCAAATACTAATAGCAGTAGTTGTTGGAGGTCTTGTTTTTAAAGAACAAAACAAACGAAAAAAATTAGTGCCTCTAATAGGTATTATGATCGGTGTAGGCTTAATTTTGTATTCATAAAAAATAGATCAATAATTTTAACAAAGCACTATACATGGGATCAGATTTTACAATCATCATTGAGAAAGCATATAAGAAAATAAGTCTGATTAAAGATGAAGGAAAAGTAGCAACTTACATCCCTGAATTAGCTAATGTAAATCCTGATATGTTTGGTGTGCATGTTACTAAAATTGATGGGACTAATTTTGGAATTGGTAATCATCTCGAAAAATTTTCAATACAGAGTATCGTTAAAGTATTATCCTTAACGTTAGCGTATAAAATTGTAGGTGAAGATTTATGGAAACGTATTGATGTAGAACCTTCAGGTACTAAATTCGATTCCCTTTTATTGCTTGAAACCTATGGGGGGATTCCTCGTAATCCGTTTGTAAATTCTGGTGCTATAGTCATTTGCGATGTTTTAATTTCACATTTAAAAAATGCGAAAGAAGAATTTTTAGATTTTGTAAGAGATTTAAGTGATATTCCAACACTCACCTACTCTGATAAGATTGCCGATTCAGAAAAAAGAACAGGCTTTAGAAATGTAGCGCTTTGTAATTTTATTAAAGCCTTAGGTAATATTGAAAATGACCCTGCTGAAGTCTTAGATTTTTATTTTGATATCTGTTCTTTAGAAATGACTTGCCAGCAGCTTTCGCAGACTTTTACTTTTTTAGCAAATAATGGTCGTAAAATTAGTGATGATAAAAAAATTATATCTAAAACGAAATCAAAACGTATTAATGCTTTAATGTTAACTTGTGGTTTTTATGACGAGTCGGGTGAATTTGCTTTTAGAGTTGGTTTACCTGGTAAAAGTGGTGTTGGTGGTGGTATTGTAGCGTTATATCCTAATAATTACACAATAGCTGTGTGGAGCCCTAAACTAAACAAACACGGCAATTCTTTTAAAGGTATGGAACTGCTTGAAGATGTCACAACATATTCTGAATTGAGTATTTTTTAATCCTTTAAATTATGGTTTTAAAATCATTTTTGCTTTTCTTTATATTAATTCATAAAAATTTAACAAACACTTTACTACAATATCATTTTCAGGTAAAATATCTTATTTTGCAAAGAGATAGGTCACTTTCAACCTTTCGTTACTAAAACCTTATACTTCTTATATGGCATTAAAAATTGTAATATCTCACAAAACGACCTACAAATACGATCGTAAAGTTTCATTGTCACCACATGTTTTTAGATTAAGACCAGCACCTCACTCTAGAACACCAATAGAATCTTATTCGATTAAAATAACACCAGAAGATCAGTTTTTTAACTGGCAACAAGATCCTTTTGGTAATTACGTGGCACGTTTGGTATTTCCTGAAAAAACAGATGAATTGTCTGTAGACGTAGAAATTATTGCAGATTTAAAAACCATAAACCCTTTTGATTTTTTTATTGAAGAGTATGCAGAAGAATATCCTTTTGTATATACCGATACTGTTAAGAAAGAATTACAGCCGTATTTAGAAATCACAGATAAAGGCAAATTATTAGAAGGCTTTTTAAAAACCTTAGATTATACACCGAGGAAAACGATCTATTTTCTAATAGATATCAATCAGAAAATTTATGAATATCTAAGTTATAATATCCGAATGGATCCTGGTGTTCAAACTTGCGAAGAAACGCTTGATACCCAAAAAGGATCTTGTAGAGATTATGCTTGGTTATTTGTACAAACCTTACGTCATTTAGGTTTTGGGGCACGTTTTGTTTCCGGTTATTTAGTACAGTTAAAATCTGATGAAAAGTCTTTAGACGGACCTTCAGGACCTGAGGAAGATTTTACAGATTTACACGCTTGGGCAGAAGTTTACCTACCTGGTGCTGGTTGGATTGGTTTTGATGCCACTTCGGGGTTATTAGCAGGTGAAGGCCATATACCATTGGCTTGTACGCCTTCTTTTGAAAGTGCAGCTCCAGTTTCGGGTATGACAGATGTTTGTGAAACAGAATTTTTCTTTGAAAATTCTGTAAAACGAATTTTAGAATCACCAAGAGTTACAAAACCTTATACAGAAGAACAATGGAAAGCCATAGATAAGCTTGGAAATAAAGTAGAAAAACAACTTCAAAAAAACGATGTTCGCTTAACTATGGGAGGCGAACCTACGTTTATTTCAATTGATGATTTAGAATCCCCTGAATGGAACACAGCTGCAGATGGTCCATACAAAAGAAAACTAGCTAAAGACTTATCTAAACGGTTATACGAAGAGTTTGGTCATCGTGGTGTTTTTCATCATGCACAAGGAAAATGGTATCCTGGAGAACCTTTACCAAGATGGCAAATAGAAATTTGTTGGCGTAAAGATGGAAGACCTATTTGGTTTGATAAAAAATATTTAGAAACCTTTGCAGATGCTATTGTTATTCCTAAACATACAGATAAGTTATTTTTAGAAACCTTAACCAAATACTTAGGTGTTTCTACGCAGCATATTCTACCTGGTTTCGAAGATGCGTTCTACTTTTTATGGGAACACGGAAACCTACCTATAGACATCGATCCTACCAAGGACAGAGATAATACACTTGTAAAAAATAAATTAAAGGAAATATTAGAAGGAGGAACATCCGAGCCTGTGGGGCATTTATTACCTTTAAATAATACACAAGGAAAATGGTTTACAAGCGAATGGACGTTTAGAAGACAACATTTATTTCTAACCCCCGGGAATTCGCCAATGGGATTAAGATTGCCTTTAAATTCTTTACAAGAGAAACCTGAGCACGAAATTTTTCCTTCTTATGAACCTGATCTATTTTCTAAAAAGAAACGTTTACCAAGTTTTAGAAATATCATAAAGAAAAGGCATCAAGATTATATTGAAAACGGTTTAGCCCCAAACCAACCTAACTATTTTGTAAGAACAGCAATCTGTGCAGAAGTAAGAGAAGGTAAACTCTATTTATTCTTACCCCCTTTAGATTCGGCAGAAAGTTTCTTAGATTTAATTACAGCGATTGAATTTACAGCCAAAGAATTAGATGTTCCTGTTATTATGGAAGGTTACGACCCGCCAAAAGATAACAGACTAGAGTCACTTAAAATCACACCAGATCCAGGTGTAATTGAAGTTAATGTGCATCCGGTAACCAATTGGAAAGATTTATGTCATAATACATTTACTTTTTATGAGCAAGCCAAATTATCGCGTTTAGGAACTGAGAAATTTATGCTCGATGGTAAACATACCGGAACTGGAGGTGGAAATCACGTTACTTTAGGAGGTACAAGTCCAGCTGATAGTCCACTACTTCGTCAACCAAGTTTACTAAGAAGTTTATTAACCTTTTGGCAACATCACCCTGGTTTAAGTTACTTATTCTCAGGATCATTTGTGGGACCAACAAGTCAGGCTCCAAGAATAGATGAAGCTAGAACAGATAGTTTATACGAACTAGAAATTGCCTTTAGCCAAATCCCAAAAGATGGCGAAGTTCCATTTTGGTTAACCGACCGTTTATTTAGGCACCTTTTAACCGATTTAACAGGAAATACGCATAGAGCAGAATTCTGTATCGATAAATTATACTCACCAGATTCTTCAACAGGACGTTTAGGGATTTTAGAATTACGTGGTTTTGATATGCCACCACACCCTAAAATGAGTCTCGTACAAATGTTGCTCGTTAGAACCTTAGTCTCTTGGTTTTGGAAAAAACCATACGAACATAATTTAGTACGTTGGGGAACCGAATTACATGATAAATTCTTAATAGAACATTATGTAAGAGAAGATATTAAAGACATTGTTTCTCAATTAAATAAAGCAGGTTATCAATTTGAAGAAGATTGGTTTAATCCATTTTTCGAATTTAGATTTCCGCTGCATGGTATGGTTGAAATTAACAATATTCATTTAGAATTAAGAGCAGGAATTGAACCTTGGAATGTTCTAGGTGAAGAAATGACTGGCGGCGGAACGGCAAGATATGTAGATTCTTCTCTTGAAAGATTACAGGTAAAAGTTTCTAATTTTATAGATGAACGCTTTGTATTGACTTGTAACGGCGTAAAAATACAATTGAAAAACACAGGAGTTCGCGGCGAATATGTTGCAGGTATTCGTTATAAAGCCTGGAATCCATATTCGGCTTTACACCCAACCATTTCAGAAGATACCCCTCTAGTTTTTGATGTTGTAGATACCTGGAATAAGCGATCTATTGGCGGTTGTACGTATTTTGTAGCACATCCTGGCGGAAGATCTTACGATGCTTATCCTATAAATAGTTTTGAAGCTGAGTCTAGAAGAATCAATCGTTTTTGGGAATTTGGTCATACACAAGGTGAAATTAATCCGGTAGAAAACATTAACCAAGAAACGGAAAGTCCAAATAGATCGGTTGAGAAAAATAATAGTTCAAAAAGTTTTACTTACAAAGAATTACCTATTAATTTTGAATTCCCATATACGTTAGATTTACGTAAAAAATAAAAGATTGGATATTCATCCTATGAAGACCAAAACAAAGACATTATTTGAAAATTATTTTTCAGCATCAAAAAGTTATGATGAGCTACTCACTTCTAAAATGAGTATTAAAGACAATTGGAAAACATTGACTAAAAACATATTGAATATTGGTCCTGAAAACTTAGCGATAAAGCAAACAGAAATCAATTGGCTTTTAGCAGAAAATGGTGTTACTTATAATGTTTATAACGATCCAAATGGATTAAACCGTCCTTGGGATTTAAATATTGTTCCTTACATCATTCATCAAAACGAATGGAACCAAGTAGAAAAAGGAATTCAGCAAAGAGCCGAAATTCTAAATCTTGTTTTAAAAGATTTATACGGTAACAGAGCGTTACTTAAAAATGGAATAATTCCACCAGAAGCCATCTATGCACATAGTGGTTTTTTACGTGCTTGCGACCAGATACAATATAAAAGCGCTAAACAACTTTCAATCTATGCGGCAGATTTAGCTCGTGGTCCTGACGGAAGATTGTGGGTTGTAAATGATAGAACACAAGCACCTTCTGGTATGGGATATGCTTTAGAGAATCGGTTTTCTACAAGCAAAATTATACCAGAATTATATACAGATATCAACGTAGCACAACCCTCTAACTTTTTTAACGACTTCAATACATTGTTGCAAAATTCAGCATGTACAAATGTTGAAAGTCCAATGGTTGTGATTTTAACCCCCGGACCGCATAATGAAACTTATTTTGAGCATTCTTATTTATCATCTTTCCTAGGCTACCCGTTGGTTAAAGGGAATGATTTAGTAGTTAGACATGGAAAAGTATGGTTAAAGTCTTTAAAAGGTTTAAAACAAATTGATGTTATTTTAAGACGAATTGATGATACCTTTATGGATCCCTTAGAGCTACGAGAAGATTCTTATTTAGGAGTTGCAGGATTGCTCGAAGCTGTTCGTTTACAAAATGTAACTATTATAAACCCTATTGGTAGTGGTATTTTAGAGAACCCTGCTTTAATTCCTTTTATGGAAAATATTTGCAAATATTTTTTAGACGAAGAATTAATCTTACCTCAAATCGCCTCTTGGTGGTGTGGACAAGAAAAAGAAAGAAAACATGTTTTAGCAGACTTACCATCATTTGTGGTAAAACGAATAGACAAATCCCATAGAGAACATATTTATTTCTGTGAATTTTTAGATAAAAAAGCACTTAAAAATCTTAAAAAAGAAATCTTACAATATCCTTACAAATTTGTAGCGCAAGAAAAAATATCCTTCTCTACAGCCCCTAATTATATTAAAAACCTGCTAGAACCACGTAAGATTTCTTGCAGAACATTTGCTATAGCAAAAGATGATGGTTATAGTGTTATGCCTGGTGGATTGGTTAGAGTAGCGCCAGAACGTGAAGAGTTATTTGTATCTAACCAACGCGGAGGCACAAGTAAAGATTTTTGGGTTATTAACGATAAACCACAGCCTAATCTTCAAAATTATTCTTGGAGTAAAACAAATTCTAGCCCATCAATAGACATCAACGATGTACCAAGCAGCACTGCTGAAAATTTATTTTGGTCCGGGAGATATATAGGAAGAGCTTTAATCACGGCACGCTATTTAAGAATGGTATTGAGCCAAATGACACACGCACAATACAACGACCGAAAACCAGAATCTGAAAGTTTAAAAATATTATTTCAATCTATTACTAAAATCACCTCTACCTTTCCTGGGTTTATGACGGAAGATGAAGACGTTTTAAAAAACCCATTAAATGAAATTAAAGACATTATAATTGACGAAAATAAAATAGGCAGTTTTGCACAATCCATGCAAAGTTTCCATTTCTCTTATTATGCACTTCGTAATTTATGGTCTAGAGATATGTGGCGTGTTTTTGACGGCATTGAAAAACATATTAAAAACTTAAAAAAAGAAGAAAATTATACCGTTTATAAACTGACTAGTTTTTTCGATAAAATTATTACCAGACTCATTGCTTTTATGGCACTTACAGAGCAAAGTATTTTAGTTAGACAAGGACTTCTACTCTATTTTATTGGATTACAGATAGAAACAAGTGCTATGAATATCGAAAAATTTAGAGCCTTACTTATCGTAAATTATGATGAAGAGTTAGAATATGAAATTTTAGAATCGTTATTAAACAGTCACGAAAGTTTAAATATATATAGATACAGTTACAACTCTTATTTAAGTATAGAGAACGTCATAAATTTAATCATCCTAGATAAAGAATATTCAAGATCTTTAACTTGTCAATTACACCGACTAAAAAAGGATATTGATAAATTACCTGCTACCAATAAAAACGCTGAGCTCACCCTTTGTCAAGAAAAAATGAATCTTGTTATTTCTAAAATGGAAAGTTTAGATTTAGAAGATATGCTAGAAATAGACCAAAAATCTAATATGCGCCAGAATCTTGATGATTTATTATCAGATTTAAGCGAGTTGCTGCACACGACATCCATGTCTATTTCAGATACTTATTTTAATCATTCTCAACCACAAAAGCAGTTGGTAAACAGAAATATTACAAATTAATATGATCTTTGACCTTTGGCATAAAACTAAATATTCTTACGAAAACGGAGCTTCCTTTTGTCACAATATCACGACGATTAAACCGAAGAGTTTTCCTGGACAAACACTTTTAGAATATAGCTTAGAAATTACACCTACACCAACAGATATTTCAGAACGTTTAGATTACTTCGGAAATTCTGTGACGCGATTCTCTATTCAACAACACCATAAAGAATTGATTGTTATTGCGCGTAGTAAAGTAGATCGAAACTATGAGGCTCAAGTTAATGAAGCAGAATTTGCAAAAGGAAAAAAAGTTACTATAGCAGAAACAAAAGTACATTTAAAAACTACGGATTCTGAAATTATTGATGTCCGCCAATTTGTAATGCCATCACCTTTAATCTCTAACAATAGTGAAGAAATTAGAGCCTATGCTGCTGTATCTTTTAAACCTGAGCGCTCTTTTTATGAAGCCACTTACGAATTGATGCAACGCATATATACTGATTTTGATTTTGTTCCTGGCTTCACAAATATTGCAACACCTTTAAAAGAAGTGATGGTAGCAAAGAAAGGGGTTTGTCAAGATTTTGCACAAATTGCAATTGCTTGTGTACGTTCTATGGGGTTACCTGCCAAATATGTTAGTGGTTATATTGAAACAATCCCCCCAGAAGGAAAGGAAAAATTAATAGGAACCGATGCATCACATGCTTGGTTTTCTGTTTATATACCAACATATGGCTGGGTAGATTTTGACCCTACAAATAATCAAATTCCAAAAAACCAACACATTGTTGTGGCTCATGGACGAGATTATTACGATGTACCACCTTTAAAAGGTGTAATTTATAGTATGGGTAAAAACACGATGGAAGTTTCTGTAGATTTAAGACCTGCTAAATCTCAAGATATTGAAAGAATGATACAAAGTCAATCACAATCTCAGCAATAGTATTTAACTTAATTCCGTTTTACTAATAACAGCTTATGGATAAACCTTAGTTTTTCTATAATAGCAGGTGAAATTACAAAAGGATAAACATCTGGTATGCCCATCGCTCTATTAATACTATTTACGGCTAATGATAAAGGCACACACTTTTGTACAATTTCATCAAAATTAGTTTTTGTGTAAGGATCAAATGAAACTTTCGTTTTTAAAGCTTTGGTTTTAAACTTAGGTTTTACATGAAGTCGAAAGAAATAAGCCGTTTCAACCATATCCATAATATGTAAATAATGCGCCCAAGTTTCTGCCCAATCTTCCCAAGGATGAGCTGTGGCATAAGCACTAATATATGATTTTCGCCAATCTTTAGGCGGACCTGATTTATAATAAGTTTGTAATGCTTCAGAATAATTTAGAGTTTCATTCCCAAAAATAGTTCTAAATTCAGATAATATTTCCGGTTTATTTCTTACTAGACGTTCCCAATAATAATGCCCTACTTCATGTCGTAAATGCCCTACTAATGTTCTATAGGGTTCAATCATATCTTTTCTAGCTTGTTCTCTTAAAACAGAATTACCTTCTCTTATTAAAATAGTAATAACACCATTGGCATGCCCTGTCATTAATTTAGGGTCGTCTTGCTTTTTTACAAAATCGAAACAAAAACCATCAGGATCTCTTAGTTTACTAATGATCGGTAAACCTATTTTTTGAAGTTGATATATTAAACGATGTTTAGCAATTTCAAGATGTTGCCAATTTTCAAAATTATCTAATTCTGGATTCGATAAATTGGGAATGGTTCTATTTAATTGACAGGCTTTGCAGTAATCTTCAGGACTATTTTTTTCTATAACCCAATTACAAACGTGATAAGAATGATTTTTACAATATTTATATGCAACATGTTCTCGGTCCGATATAAGCGCTTCTGTATCAGGTTTAAAAGTGAGCATCATTCTATCCTCTGCTCTAAAACCTGTTAAATGCCCACAGTTATCACAAGTGTAATTCTCAAAAAACACCGAATAATTACAATTTCCACATTGAAATATCTTCATATTTAATTCCTGTATAAACTGTTTTGTTTTAACTTATACTGTAACAAGCAAATGTAATTGATTTTTCAATTTAATTAACATGGGGTTCTATAGAAAAGAAAGCTTCATAAATTGCTGTAGAAATATCATTTAGTTTCCCTTGAATGTTATCTAAATACTCATGTAAACCCTCTGCTATAATATCGTTAATATCTGTAAATTCTAACTGAGCTTTTAAAGCTCCTAATTGCCTTTGTGCATTATTACAGTAACCAAAAGAACTACCACATAGTCTAACAATAGATTGTTCTGCTCGTATTAAACAATTAAGTATAGATCTTGGAAAATCAGTATCTAATATTAAGAATTCCGCAATACTCGTTGAAGATAATTTTCCGTATTTTTTTCGGTACATATCATAAGCACTTACTGATTTTAATAGTGCCGTCCATTGTATTAAATCTAATGAAGACCCCACTTGGTTTGCAGAACCTAAAAGTAGATGGTATTTAACATCTAGAACTCGAGATGTTTTGTCTGCACGTTCTATAAGTTGACCAAGTTTAGCAAAATTCCAACCTTCATTTCTAGAGATTGTAGCATCATAAATTCCATATAATAATTGGCAACCATTTTTTATATCACTAAAAAAATGACGCACTTCAGAATCATTTAAACGCTTTTTTTCTGAAGCTCTTTTTACCAAATAATACAATGCATTAATTTGCTCCCAAACCTCTTTTGTGATTTCAGGTCGTATAGCACGTGCGTTTTCTCTTGCATTGATAATACAATTACAAATAGAATTTGGGTTCTCTGACTCAAAAGCCATAAAATTTATGACTTTATTTTTTTCTGCCTTTTCATGCAGCGATTCATATAAAGGCCAATCTCCTGTAATAACCACAAGAGGTTTCCATTGTTGCTCCTCGTTGGGAGATAATTCTAGCGATAAATTAAAATTAACATCCATAAAACGCGCATAATTTTCAGCACGTTCAAGATACCTATTCATCCAATATATAGTGTTTGCAACTCTACCTAACATAATTTTATTTTAACTGTTTAATACCCAAGTATCTTTACTTCCTCCGCCTTGAGAAGAGTTTACAACTATAGATCCTTTCTTTAATGCCACTCGCGTTAATGCGCCCGGAATAATCTTAATATCGTCACCAAATAAGGCATAGGGTCTTAAATCTACATGACGTCCTTCAATAGTATCATCTGTTAGCGTTGGTACACGAGATAAATTAATCATAGGCTGTGCTATATAATTACGTGGTTTTTGCTTAATCTTTGTTATAAATTCTTGTTGCTCTGCTTTCGTTGATTTTGGCCCAATGAGCATCCCATAACCTCCTGAAGCATCCGTTTGTTTGACGACTAAATTATGGATATTTTCAATCACATATTTTCGGTCACTTTCTTCATCACAGATATATGTTTTTACATTTGGTAAGATCATATCTTCACCCAAATAGTATTTTATAATTCTTGGAATATAGGCATAAACAGCTTTGTCATCAACCACTCCTGTTCCTGGCGCGTTAACTAAAACAACATTCCCTTTTAAATAAGCTCTAAATAAACCAGGGGTTCCTAATAGTGAGTTTTTATTGAAGACTTCTGGATCTATAAAATCATCATCCACACGACGATAAATAACATCTACACGTTGTAAGCCATGCGTTGTTATCATATAAACAATATCATTTTTCACAATTAAATCGCGACCCTCTACTAACTCTGCTCCCATTTGCTGCGCTAAGTAAGAGTGTTCAAAATAAGCCGAATTGTAAGTTCCTGGTGTTAAAACAACAACAGTTGGGTTATCTACTTCTGAAAGAGATTCTAAAGTGTCTCTTAAAATATGTGTGTAATTATAAACTGGTTTCACATCTAATTTCTCAAATAATTCAGGAAATGTACGCTTCAAAATTTCTCTATTTTCTAACATATAAGAAACTCCTGAAGGACACCTCAAATTATCTTCAAGCACATAATATTGACCATCTCCTCCTTTAATTAAATCGGAACCTGTAATATGACACCAAACATCTTTTGGAGGCTTAAAACCTTCTAATTCTTTTAAATATGAAACACTTGAAAAAATCATCTCTTTAGGAATAATCTTATCTTTTAAGACATTCTGATCATTATAAATATCTTGAATAAACATATTTAATGCACGGATACGCTGCTGCAAACCTTTTTCTAAATGATTCCATTCTTTATTATTAATAATACGTGGAATAATATCTAAATGCAGAATCCGTTCTATACCCTGATTGTCATTATAAACATTAAAAGTCATACCCAAAGAAAGCTGTGATCGATCTGTAGCATGTTGCAGTTGTTTTAATTTTCTTAGACTCATTTTTTCAAGCCGTTCTAAAAACAGTTTGTAATTAGGTCTAACAATATTATTTTCATCAAACATTTCGTCATAGAACCCATTAGAATCGTAAGCGGAGAAATCTAGTTTTGGCATAAGTGTTTCAAATACAAATTTTAAACGCGTTTTTAGATATTTATATTAAGCTAAAAAGCTCAATTAACACTTAAAGGCGAATTGAGTTAATAAAATATAATGATAAGGTAATACTAGTCATTGCATTCCAACAAAGTACAAAAAATATCATATAGATACTAATACAGTAACACACTTTACGATTCCAATAATTTAACAGTAAAAATAATATTGAAATAAAAATTTAACATTATTATAATTAATAATACCTAAAGAACACTAAAGAGTAAATCTTAACGTATGCTACGCTAATAAAGAAATATAGAGGATTTAAATCGCTGTAAAATGAAGTTTTTTTATATTTTAATCAAAAAAATAGCATCACTCAACATAAGTTAAGCGATGCTATTTCTATTGTAATATAAATTCTTTTATTTAGAAGCAAACGGGTAATCGGTATAGCCTTTTTCTCCTGTAGTGTAAAAGGTATCCTTATCCCAATCTGTCAACGGCAAATTGTTTTCAAAGCGTTCTACCAAATCCGGATTAGAAATATAAACTTTACCATAAGCCACTAAATCGGCATCACCATCTGCAATCACTTTATTTCCTTTTTCCTGATCAAAATCACCATTAATCATTAATGTTCCATTATATAACGGACGGAAGTGCTTAGCAATTTCAGTAACCGCAAACGGTACATCTGTAACATCTGTAAAGGGTTCTGATAAATGGACATAAGCCAAATTATAGTCGTTTAGTTTCTTAATAATATATTCAAACGTCGGAATGGTGTCTTCATCTACCGTAATTCCAAATATACCATGAGCCGACGGATTAAAACGGGCGGCAATCTTTTCTTCAGGAATCACTTCTTTTATAGCATCTAAAACTTCAAAAAAGAAACGTGCATTATTTTCTATACTTCCCCCATAATCATCCGTTCTGTGATTGGAACAATTATTAAAAAATTGTTGAAATAAATAGCCATTTGAAGAATGAATCTCTACCCCATCAAATCCAGCTTCAATAGCATTAACTGCTGCCTTTTGAAAATCTTTAACCGTACGTTTTATATCTTCAATAGTCATTTCTTTCGGCGTCACCGTTTCTTTAAAACCCGAAGGCGTAAACGATTGTGCTTTAGGGTTAATAGCTGAAGCAGAAACCGGTAATTCGCCGTCATGAAAATCCGGATGCGAAATACGCCCCACATGCCATAACTGAATAAAAATCTTACCGCCTTTATCGTGAACACGACTGGTTACGGTTTTCCATCCTTCAATTTGAGCTTTAGAGTGTATTCCTGGTGTATTTATATAACCAACGGCTTCCTTTGAAACTTGTGAGCCTTCCGTTATAATTAAACCTGCAGACGCACGTTGTTCATAATACAACCCCTGCAAATCATCTGTTGCAACTTTACCTTTATTATCTGCACGACTCCGCGTCATTGGTGCCATAACAACACGATTATTTAATGATATATTTTTATGATAAGGTGTTAAAAGAATTTCTGTTTTCATTGTCTTTTTTTTTAATTAGAAGTATTAAAGTTACGAATTTCAATCACCAATACCTTTAAACGTTAAATCAATTAATACAGATTTAACGTTTAAAAACCATAGAACAACCTATCAGAAATTTCTCAGTAAAAAAGAACAACCTAAGAACAAAAAACGAAGTATTAGCCTAGAAAACAATTACCCATTCCTCAATATTACCTTTTAACAATTGGATTAAGAATCTTTAGTACTCTCATTCATATTTTTCTGATAATCAGCTTCAAAAACCTCTTTAATTCGTCTTTTTTTTACTTTAAATTTTCAATTTCAGCCTTAGAACAGTTCAGTTCTTTTACTTGCGCTAACTTTTCGTTTAATTCTTTTTTAAGAGCTTTGATGTGCTTCAAATTGTTCAGATTGCTCTTCTTTTAGCTTTTACTTCAATTTAACCTCAATCTCACATAAAGCAAAGACTAATTAGCAATCGTAAATATCAAATTTAAACGAATAATAAACTCTCATTTTCACTATACTAATTAATCACTATTCCTTAATTTTACAGTCAATTATAACGTATATTACGCCTCTATTTTAAATGAAGCAATTAACTTCTTATTTAAAACAAAACCCTTGGTTTTCTTCATTTAGAACTGCATTTTTAAGCAACCCTAATAGAATTTTATCTGTTAAAGCGACTTTTGTAATTGGTCCTCTTATCATTATTATGGTCAGTTTAGGCTTACCTTTTTATGCCGTAACTTTAGGCTTAGGAGCTTTAGCTGGTGCACTTTCTGAAACAGACGATCACCCTAACGGGCGTTTAAAATCTATGGCTTTAAAAGTACTTAGCTTTGCAATCGCTAGTTTTTCGGTAGAACTGTTACAACCTTATCCTATTATCTTAGGGATAGGACTGGCTTTATCAACTATCTTATTTATTTTAATTGGTGGCATTAGTGAACGGTTTAGAGGGGTTACTTTTGGTGGTTTATTAATAGGAATCTATACGATGATAGGAACTCAGATTAGTCCTAACTGGTACATTCAACCTATTTTACTTATCTCAGGTGCTTTTATTTACGGAACATTTTCATATATATTATTACGTATTAAACCCTATAGTTTATTAGAAGAACAACTTGCTAGAGGGTTTTCTGCTCTTTCATTATATCTCAACGAAAAATCAAAACTATTCCCTGTTACTAAAGAAAGAGAAAAAGAAATTAGAACAAAATTAGCAGTATTAAATGTACAAACGGTTGAAGCTTTAGACCGCTGTAAAGAAGTGCTAAATAGTTATAGTGAATCATTAAATGATCAAACCCCACTAAAGCCTTACTTGTACTATTTTATGGTATTGCAAAGCTTACACGAACGTGCTACATCTAGCCACGAACGTTATGATTTATTAAGTACAAACCCTTCTAATAGAGATTTAATTGGAGGTATACGCCAATTATTAAAAGAGTTGTCTACCGCAACTCAAAGATTCGGAATAAGTTTACTTACTGGCATTCCTTATAAACACCCAACAGTTGTTGACTGGTTAATGAACGCTGTTTCTAACTCCGTTAAAAACGATAACTTAAACCCATCTGTTCCTATAAAATTATTGATTATAAATTTAACGCAGTCACACAATCTTTTAAAAAATATTAAAGAAAATTACAATGTCATTTTATTACCTAAATTAGAAAAAGAAACACATAGTTATTATGAACGGTTTAAGCTTCAACTAAATATAAACCATCCTAAAATGCGCTATGCATTAAAGTTAAGTTTAGCTTTTTTAGTTTCTTACGCAACTTACAAATATTTTAAAATTGAAAAAGGAGAATGGATTGTACTCACCGTTTTATTAGTCCTTCAACCAAGCTATAGTGAAACCAGAAAGTTTTTATTTCAGCGAATCTTAGGAACTTTAGCTGGTGTACTCAGTGGTATTATAATCATTAAACTATTTACATTTTACGGGCAAATTGCTTTAATGATAGCTTCAGCTTATCTATTCTTCTTTTGGTTAAAACGAAAATACTCAATCAGTGTTATTTATGTTACCTTCTTTGTTATGTGTGCTTTCAATATCATAGCTAATAAAGGCATTGATGTTATGGGACCACGCTTAATAGACACTGTAATAGGGGCTTTTATTTCGTTTTTAATCGTCCGGTTTTTATGGCCTAATTGGCAATACAAAAAATTACCTCATCTTTTAAGTGAAGCTGTTCTTAAAAATTCTGCTTATTTAAAAGCCATTTTAAATGAATACGAAAAACCTTTAGTAGACGATTTAGAGTATAGAATAGCAAGAAGGGAAGCACACAGAGCCGATAATGCTTTGGTTAAAGCATGGCAAAATATGCAATTAGACCCTAAAAAGCATCAAAAACTTAAAGCAACAGCTTTTAGATTAACCTACCTTAACCATGCACTACTTTCTTATCTATCAGCTCTTGGTGCACATAGAGACCAAAACAAGAAACAACCTTTAAACATATTATCTTTTGAAAATCATATCTTAAAAACCTTAGAAGAATCTTTTAATTGGTTAACAATTGTAGATAACAGCCAAATAAATCATATTGAAAATAATTTAGAAGAATTACGACAATTATTACATTCTAAGAAAGAAGAAGAAGCCGTACGTATAGAATATAGCCTATTGTTTAACATTACAGAGGTTACGCAACGGATCTTAAAACAAGCACAGCTATTCAAACTCGCCGAAGGAGAAAACACTAATAAATGATTTTAAATTTCTTAGACTTTGAAAAGCATTAAAATTTTGAGGGATTAAGTCAAGCGTCTCACTACCTAATTATTAATTTTGAATGAACCTCAAAATAAAGTAACATGAAAAGTGAAGACCAGAAAACAACATACAATTCAGAAATCACCAAAGAAGACAAAAAAATTTTAGGTGATCAATCAGGAAATTTAAGGCAAGATAACGGGGATGATGAGATCCTTAAAAAACGCAAAAATAAACCAGACTTTGCTGCAAATGATTTAGATATTCCTGGTGGTAGAAATGCTAGACCTTTAACTAACGACAGGCATGCTGATGAAGAAAACCGTCACCACAGCTTAGGAAGCGAACATAATGAAAATTTAGAGCAAGATATAGATCAGGCTAAATAACCTGTCTTATTTTTTATAAAAAAATAATATTAGATCAAGTACCCTATCTTGCTTATCAAGACCTGGGTATTAACAAAATTAAGTTCTATCATTACAGTTTTAAAAGAAGGCTTCAGTCAGTCAATCGTTATTCAAATGTCTGACTTTTTTTTGTCAAGATATGCACCGAGAATGCTATAAAAATGGAGTCATACCTTAATTCAACAAGAAACATTAAATAAATATTAAAATGCCTTCCTTATTTGCCTTTTCCTTACATTATCCTGACCTTAGTAAAAAACAAACCCAATGACAATATTTGTAGATATGGACGATGTACTTGCCGACACCTACGGCAAACACATTGAAATGTACAATTTAGAACACAAAAAAGAATTATCTATCTCTAAAATTACAGAAGGTGAAATGTGGCAAAATGTACCAGAAATACACCAAAAAAGTATTTTAAAACAAGCCTACCAACCTGGTTTCTTCAGAGATTTAAAACCTATAAAAGATGCCATACAAATCATGGAAGCTTTGTATGCAAAACACGAAGTTTATATTGCTACGGCTGCAACGCAATTTCCTAATTCTTTACAAGAAAAAAGTGAATGGTTAGAAGAATATATGCCTTTTATTACTTGGGAACACCAAATAATGTGTGGGCATAAATTTATTTTAAAAGGAGATCTATTAATAGACGACAGAACCTATAACTTAGAGAAGTTTGATGGAGATACATTACTGTTTAATTCACCACATAACGTACATGACAAAGGTTTTACAAGAGTTTCTAATTGGTTAGAAATTGCAGAGCGTTTATTGTAAACTTTATAAAAAAATACATTTAAACATAAAAATAGCCCTAGTAAACACTAGGACTATAATGTAAAATGCTCCTACTTTTATTTTTTCTGCTACAATATTTTATATTAATCACACTTGTAACTTCAGAACCGGAATGGCAGCTAGAAGTTTAAGCTTTTGAGGAGTCATAAAGCTAATTTTAGGATTTTTTAGTCTCATAAACATAGCTTCTAAAGAAAATGTAAGCTTATCAAGAGCTATCAATATAGCCAATACAATATTTTCAGCTTTACAGCTTACAGGCAATGGTTGTATACCATTTTTAACTTCTGTATCTAACAAACATTGCATAGCATTAGACGCTGTTCTTTTTTCATTCTCATCAGATAAATGAACTTTTAATTCTACAATATCCGATTCATAAACTTCTAAACTACTAGATATTAAAGATCTTAAATAAGACTGATCTTTCTCATTTATCGTTATCTTTTTATTGATATTAAATTGAATTCTCATGGTCGTATTTTTTTAATTATTAAAATTTAAAAATTTTATTCTTTTGTAATATTTTTAATAATTAATAAGTCATTTAAATAATGATATGCCTGCATTTTTTTTTACGCGTTTTTTTGTTTTAGGTTTCATTTGAGGAATTTTAGGTTATAATTCAGTTAATTCTACCTTACTAATAACCAATCACTTATAAGTTAACCTATTACTTACATAATATCTAATAAATAAGGTTAAGTCTTTGTTAAAGGTCTATAATAACCATATCATGGCTACTTTTAGTAAAACTTCAAGATAATCTCACTTAGATTTTAAAGTTTTAGAATAAACTACAAACACTATCAATAACTATCATATAGCAATATCAACTATACCGCTATCAAATTTCAAAACCCTAGTAAAAACAATTATCTTGCAATGCATAAGAGTGCCCTCAAAAAAATCTGTTAAAAAACGAGAGACACATTAAAAAACAAGCCTTAAAGCATGATCTACACTATTATTGATGTTGAAACCACAGGAAAAAGCAACCGTCTTACCGAAATTTCAATTTTTAAATTCGATGGTGATACCGTTATAGATGAATTTACATCATTAATTAACCCCATTACTTTTATCCCTGCTCATATTGTGGCACTTACAGGCATTGATAATAATTTGGTAGCTGATGCACCACTTTTTGAAGATATTGCGCAACAAATTTTAGACATTACCGAAGACACCGTTTTTGTAGCTCATAATGTAAATTTCGATTATAACGCCATTAGTGGTGAATTTAAGAAATTGGGCATAGAGTTTAACAGAAAGAAATTGTGTACCGTAAGATTATCTAGACGCTTATTACCAGGACATCGTTCGTACAGTTTAGGGAAACTATGCAAAGATTTAAACATAGATTTAGTAGGGAGACACCGTGCCAGAGGGGATGCAGAGGCTACAGTAAAATTGTTTCAACTTATGTTAGAGCAACCTGAAGCGGATGCCGTTTTTAAAGAATTTTTAAATAAGAATTCTAGAGAAGCTACCTTACCGCCTAATCTTCCTAAAGAAACTTTTGAAGCCTTACCAACTACAGCGGGCATTTATTATTTCAAAAATAAAAAAGGCAAAGTCATTTACGTCGGTAAAGCTATTAATATTAAAAAAAGAGTTCTAAGTCATTTCTATAGCAAAACAAAAAAAGCTCAAGATATGGTTAGAGAAACCGGTGATATCGATTTTGAAACTTCAGGAAGCGAACTTATAGCACTCCTTATGGAAGATGCTGCTATAAAACACCATTTTCCAATTCATAATAAAGTAGCTAAACGGGCACCACAAGCCTTCTCTATTGTATCTTACCAAGATCGAAAAGGTATTATACATTTAGCCAGTAATAAAGGGAATCTTGTTCCTAATCCTATCGTTACGTTTTATAGCCTTAGAGAGGTTAGAGCCTTTTTAGAAAAGCTGTGTGCAAAGTATAATTTATGTCCTAAATATTGTCATTTACAAGAAGATGTTTCAGAATGCTCACACTACAACCTTACCGAATGTAAAGGTATTTGTAAAGACGAAGAACCTGTAGAAACCTATAATAATAGAGTTCTCGAAGCGATCTATGAGGTCTCTAATCAAAAAACCGATATAATTCTAAAAGAAAAAGGAAGAACCGAATACGAAGAAGCCTTCATTATGATTAAAGAAGGTGAATATCTTGGCTATGGTTTTATTGAAAAAGAAGTACAAATCAATCATGTTGAAGAGCTAGAGGACTTTTTAATACCCCAGAAAAACAATAGAGACATTCAAAAAATCTTAAGACCATATATTGTAACCATATAAAGCCTTTTAAAATCATATGTAATTACAATACACTTTACAAATCGTCTTTCTTCTTTTTCTTCAAAATAAAAAACACTGCAATAATAACTATAGGCATAACGATGTAAACAATAACATCAAAAGGATTTGAGACATCTATAGGCGTATTACTTCCTGGTTTAGGTGTTCCTGTTGGGGTTTGTAATAATAAAAACGACATACTGTTTAACATAGTTCTGTACTTTAGAGGTTCATTCTTAAAATACAAAACAATAACTAGGTTAATCTTAAAATTAACTTAAACCTAAATTCACAACCACAAACAGTTTCAAATACAAAGAATATATAATCATATCCAAATATATTCAATCACCTTTTTTACCTATTTTAATAACTATTAAAAATCAGAGCTCTCCCGGGTATGCGTCGGGTATGCCTCGGGTGTAAGTCGGGTATGCCTCGGGTCAGCCATTTATAATTCTAACGGTATTAATCCATTATAATTTAAGCAGTTTAAGTATTAAAACACAAACGCCTACCCTTCTTTACGTAATACAGCTAATGGAGAGCTTTTTAATACCGTTCTAATATTACTTAGACCTATAATTAAAACTAAGAACGCAATTCCAGGCAAAAACACCAAAAACGGAATCATTGAAGGTACAAACGGTTCATTAAATAATAAAAGCGCCAAACAAAGACTACTCAATAAGGCGAGCAGAATACCAACTAAACTCCCTAATAATCCTAAAAATAGATATTCTAATGCTGTTATTTTTAAAATCTGAGCATTCTTAGCTCCAAGAGTTCTTAGCAAAACACTTTCTTTTATGCGCTGATATTTACTTGTTCTTACAGAGCCAATAAGCACTATAATTCCTGTAACAATACTAAAGAATGCCATAAAATTAATCACCCAAGAGACTTTATCTAAAATATCTTCAACAATATTAAAGACTTGACGCAAATCTAAAACCGTTAAATTAGGAAACTCAGAAATCAATTCGCTTTGAAGTTTAGCTGAGCGAAATTCATCAGGAACTGAAGTCATAATCACATTAAACTGTGGGGCATCTTCCAATACGCCTGCCGGAAATAATACTGTAAAATTAGGATGTAGTTGCCCCCAATCTACAGCTCTTATACTTCCTACACTCGTTTCCATTAAAACACCTTGAATATTAAACACAACGGCATCTCCTACTTTAAGCTTCGTGCTTTCCACTAAATTATCTGAAATCGAAATTTCTATAGGATCACCCGCTGCCAATCTTGGCGTCCAAGTACCTTCCATTAAGGTTTCAGAATCTATCAACGAGTCTCGGTACGTGGCTCTAAATTCATGACTAAAAACCCAACGTCTTACCTGCGTTGTAGAGTCTTGACGTAAATCATTTATTAAATCCCCATTAATACTATGCATACGCATCGTTACAATTGGTATGGCAGACATCACTGGTAAATCATTGGCTTTAATACGTTGCTCTACAGCTTCACGTTGTTCGGTTTGCACATCTAATAAAATTAAATTAGCATCACCAGAACTCTGTTCAATATCTGTTTTGGCTAAAAGAATATCTTTTGTAAAATAAAGCGTACTGATTAAAAAAGTCCCCAAACCAATGGCCACAACTAAAACTACCGTTTGGTTGTTAGGTCTAAATAAATTTAATAAACTCTGACGTGCTGTAAAACTCCAACGCAATGGAAAATAACGTCTAACGCCTTTTATACTCAGCGTAGCCACACCTGCTAATACAGCAAAAGTAATAAGGGTTGCAACTACAAATGCTAAAGCATAGACGGCATTATTAAGTAACCAAAACGAGAATAAAAACAGAAAAACCAATATTGCACCATACACAAACAACCTTACTTTTAAGGGTTCTTGTGAAGCTTTTTCATCGACACGCAACACTTCTAAAGGCGATACATACCAAGTTCTAAGCAATGGTAGTAAAGCGAACAATACAGACATAAACAACCCTAGAAATACACCTATAATTAAAGGTTGAACAGAAATCGATATTTCAACAGAAAAAGGTAAAAAATCTTGCAGTAAATAAGGAAACAAAGTCTGAACGCCTATACCTATCAATGAGCCAATTAACCCACCAATAACACCAATACCTGCAATTTGAATAAGGAATATAAGGAAACTTTGTAAACGCGATGCGCCCATACATTTCAGTACAGCGATGGCTCTTAGCTTCTCTTTTATATAAATGTGCACAGAGCTAGCAATACCAATACAACCTAATAACAAGGCGATAAACGCAGCAAGATTCAGGAAGTTCCCAACATTCTCATAACGCTTACCTAAACGTCTACTCGTACTTGTATGGGTATCAAGATCTAAATCTACAGCCTCTAATAAAGGACGCATAGCTCTTGCAAATTTATCAATATCTAATGTATCTGATCTTTTATAGAAAAACTGATATTCTTTTCGACTTCCAAATTGAAGCAATCCTGTAGCCTCAATCGATGCAAAAGGAATAATAATCGGTGGTGCTACTGAGGTTGAAATTGCCGTACTTCCTGGTATGGCTTTTAAGGCACCAGAAATAGGTAATGTTAAATTCCCAACTTTTATAGAATCTCCTGGTTTTACATCAAATTGAAGCATTAAAGTAGCATCAACCAACGCACCACCTAACTCTTGATAACTTTTTGATGCAGTAGCTGGTTCTGTATCAATAGTGCCGTAAAAAGGAAAATCACCTTCTAGTCCTCTTACTTTAACTAGTTTAGTGCCTCCGTTCTTAGGAAAAGCAACCATTGACACAAAGTTAATTTCCTTAGCATCGGGTTGTAATGAATCAATAATTTGTTGTTCAAGCGCTGTCGGTGCTTGCCTACTATCTAGCGTAAAATCTGCACCCATTAAGGCTTTAGATTGCAATTTTATATTGTCTTTAAGATTGCTACTAAAAAGCTGAATTGATACGACTGCCGAAATCCCTAATATAATTGAAGCCATAAAAAGCAATAATCGCACACGGCTCGCCTTAGCATCTCTCCAAGCCATTTTAAAAAGCCAGGTTGTATTTTTACTCATGTATTGTAGAATATTTACAGTACTTCCGTACGTTCATTAGTTAAGATATGTCCTCCTTTTAGTCTTAAGATTTGCTGAGTTCTGTTCGCTAAATCTAAATCGTGAGTGATAATGACTAAAGTAGTTCCTGCTTCTTTGTTAAGTTCAAAGAGTAATTGAATCACTTTTTCTCCGGTTTCTTCATCTAAATTCCCTGTAGGTTCATCAGCAAATAAAATAGAAGGGGCATTTGCAAAAGCTCTTGCTAAAGCCACACGTTGCTGCTCACCTCCAGAAAGTTGTGAAGGATAATGATGAATACGATTTCCTAACCCTACTTTCTCTAGTAATTCGGTACTTTTTTTAACAGCACCTTTATCGCCTTGTAACTCTAAAGGAACACTTACGTTTTCTAATGCGGTAAGTGTAGGCAAGAGTTGAAAATTCTGAAATATAAATCCGACAGCTTTATTTCTTAATTGTGCCCGTTCATCCTCATTAAGCGCATTTAAATCTTGTCCGCAAAGCTCTACAGTACCAGAATTGGGTTGGTCTAAACCAGCACATAAGCCTAATAAAGTCGTTTTACCACTTCCTGATGGCCCTACAATAGAAAATGTCTGACCTTTTTCTACTGCAAAAGAAATATCATGTAAGACCGTTAATTGTTTGTTACCGCTAGAATAAGTCTTTTCTAGACCAGTTATGTTTAATATATTTGGCATACTAATTATTAATTAAATAAGACACTTTATGTCCAAGGCTCAAAATACTCAATTGCATTTAAATCTACTAACCGCAGTAGCTCAGAAATTCATAAAGTTTTGTTATTTTATAATTCTGTTCTTAGTCGTTTCTTGTGGTGAAAATAACACTGATAAGAAAATAAATGACGCTAACCCAGAAAAAGAAACCGAACAAAAAGAAACCGAACAAACAGAAACTGCCGATACAAGTACTAAAACTATTTTATGTTTTGGTGATAGTATTACAGCGGGTTATGGCTTAGACGATGTTACAGATGCTTACCCTGGGGTACTACAACAAAAAATAGATTCTTTAGGTTTAAATTATACGGTTGTAAATTCTGGCGTAAGTGGAGAAACAACGGCAGGTGGTAAAGGACGAATCGATTGGATTCTAAATCAAAAAGTTGATATTTTTATCTTAGAATTAGGAGCTAATGATGGCTTAAGAGGTGTTAATCTTGTAGAAACCACTATAAATCTTCAAGCGATTATCGATGCTGTAAAAGCCAAAATCCCGAAAACTAAAATTATTCTTGCAGGCATGCAATTACCGCCAAACATGGGACAAGAATATACTAGAGATTTTAAACAAATCTTTATGAACATTGCTGAAAAGAATGAAATAGAATTAATTCCTTTTATTTTAGAAGACGTTGGTGGTATTGCTGAGTTAAATCAGAAAGATGGCATTCACCCAACGGTTGAAGGTCATAAATTGGTTGCAAACACCGTTTGGAAAACCTTAGAACCTTTACTTGAAAAATAGTTGTTCTAAGTAAGCCTAAATAAAAAGACCTCACCAACTTTAAAAGTAGTGAGGTCTTTTTTTATTAAGAGATAGGCGAATTATTAAACCACATAAACACGCACTTTCTTTTTCTTTAATCGTGAATTATTCAATTCTGAAACTAAACCTTCCGCAAGGCTTGCTGGCACAGAGACAAAGGCACAATCTTGTTTTAATTCTATAATTCCTAATTGATCTTTCTTTAGCTTTCCTTGCTTAAAGAATAAACCTGCAATATCACCTTTAGAGATTTTATCCTTTCGACCTCCAGAAATAAAGAGGGTTTCCCAATAGGTTGGTTTTATTGTAGACTTATTAGAAATGTCTGCGACATCTGTAGCGTCTATAAATTCTGGTAACAACTGATCTTTCCACTTTAAAACATAAGCCGTTCCTTTTGCAGAAACACGAGCTGTACGACCGTTTCTATGAATAAATTCTTCTTTATGTAATGGTAATTCATAATGAATAATAAATTCCATTTCTGGTACATCAATTCCTCTTGCGGCTAAATCCGTAGCAATAAGTAATTGATAGGTTCCATTTCTAAATTTAATTAAAGCACGCTCTCTATCTTTCTGCTCCATGCCGCCATTAAAACAACCATGTGTAATACGGTGTTTATTTAGAAAATCGCTTACAGTTTGAATACTGTCTTTTAAATTACAGAAAATAATACCTTGCTGACTGCCTAAGTGCTTCAGTAACTCCAATAACGTTGTTAGCTTACTTTTATCTGGTGAAATTACCAACTTAATAGCGAGTTTAGAAACCTTAGTGTGCAAATAATCAATCACTGTTGGATTCTTCAAACCTACAAAATCAGGTATTTCAACACCTTGTGTAGCCGAAGTTAATACACGTTTATTTAAAGCCGTTAAGTCTTTAATAATGCCTCGCATTTCATATTCAAAACCAACTTCTAATGATTTATCAAATTCATCTAAAACCAATGTTTTAATAGCTTCTTTACTAAAACGTTCATTTGAAAAATGATCATCAACACGCCCAGGCGTACCGACTAAAATAGCTGGCGCATGTTTTAATTCAATCTTATCTTTAGACATCGCTCTACCACCATAAACCGCATTGACTTTATAACCAGATCCCATAGAACGAATCACTTGCTCTATCTGAATGGCTAATTCTCTTGAAGGCACTAAAATTAAAGCTTGAATATCATCACAATCAGGATCTAAACTTTGAATCAACGGCAAAGCAAATGCTAAGGTTTTTCCTGTTCCTGTTGGTGAAAGTAATATAGTATTTGCGGTATTAGGAATGATGTGCAAGGCTTCTTCTTGCATAGGGTTTAAAGCTGAAATGTTTAGTTTTTCTAATATTTCAGTTTGATTCTTTACGGGTTCTGCCATAATTACTTCTTTTTCTTTGGTTTTGAAGCTTCTGGTTTTTCGACCTTGCTTTGCGTTTGTAACAAATAATTTGCAAGAATTTTATCGACTAATTCTTCCTTCGTTAAATGATGAAATATAGTTTTTATTTCAGATTTTAAACCTTCAGAAACCTCACGATTAGGTTTTGTTTTAAATATTTTTTTCGCCCATAATAAGGTATTATTATCTTCAATACTCTGAGCATTTGCTTTTTTAATTTCTTTAAAAGTGATTCCTAATTCATCTTCAAAACCATCAATATAAATAACTTCTTCTTCCTGTAAAACCGTTAAAGACAAACCTTTTGCTCCTGCTCTTGCAGTACGTCCACTTCTGTGCACATACGCTTCATAAGTATCTGGTAAATGATAATTAACCACATAAGAAATATCTTTTACATCAATACCACGAGCTGCTAAATCTGTAGCAACTAATATTGAAATGTGGCCTTCTCTAAATTGTCCCATAATACGATCTCTAATACCTTGAGACAAACTTCCATGAAGTGCTCCTGAAGAAAACTTATTTATAGCTAAATTTTTAGCTAACTTATTTACAGCAGCTTTAGTTTTACAGAAAATAATACCGCGTTGCCCTGCTTTAGAATTTAAGAAATGCATTAAAATTTCTAGCTTTTCTATAGGTTCTACAACAACAAATTGATGATCTATGCCTTGATGCCCTAAAGTTTCCATGTCTGCTTCAACCTGAACCACATGCTTAGACATGTAATTCTGTACCAATTGCTTAATGGCACCAGAAAGTGTTGCCGTAAACAAAAACGTACGTCTCGCTTTAGGAATCGCTTTAATGATAATATCTAAATCCGTTTTTAAAGCGCTTACCATTTCATCTGCTTCATCTAAAACAAGATATTTAAGCGTTTTAATATTTACAGCTCCACGACTTATTAAATCTACCAAACGACCTGGTGTTGCTACAATAATATGCGTCTTTTCTGTTAATCGTTCTATTTGTGGCTTTATAGGAATCCCTCCAAAGGTCGCCGCTATAGAAATTGCTGAACTATGCTTTGAAAAGTCTACTAAATTAGCATGAATTTGTTGTCCTAACTCTCTTGTTGGTGCTAAAATTACAGCTTGAATATTGGTATCTTCAACATCAATTAATTGTAATAATGGCAAACCGAAAGCAGCAGTTTTCCCTGTTCCTGTTTTTGCAATTGCTACAACATCATCCTTTCTATTAAGGATAACAGGAATGGCTTTTTCTTGAATATCTGTTGGAACAGAAATCTTTAATTCCGCTAAACTTTGTATAAGTTCTGCGTTGATTCCTAAATCGGAAAAGTGCTTAGACATAAAATATAATTTTTGCAAAGGTAAGAATACCGTTTTTGGTAATGGAAAAAAAATTATCATTCCGAAACATGAGAAATCTCATAAAGAATAAAAGTTTAAATGTTGTCATTTCTGTAAAAGTAGAAATCCATAATAAATACCTCCTATTTCAAAACCATTCACAAATAATAGGCATAGCGTATATACTCCATAGATACTCCGTACATAAGCCGTACATACTCCGTACCCAGTCCGTACCTAAAAAGCAAGAATCTAAATAAAAGAAATAACCATTTAATACGTCAGCGCTAACAGAAAATCTAATCAATAAAAAAAGTAAAGCTTGTTTCTTTATAAAAAACAAGCTTTACTTTATAATCATAAGAGGCTTCTTACCTTCAGATTAATTCAAATAAAATATACTAATCTGTAATAAGTGCTTTTACCTCATCGAAATCTAAACCACCATAATTACCTGAGCTCATTAACAATAACGATTTGTTATTAAAGTTTTGAGAAAACAAAAAGTCCTTAAATTCTTCTGGATTGGTATAAATAATTAAATCATCGCGTTGAAAAGCATTCGCAATTTGTTCTTTAGAAACTTCTTCTAGTTTTTTAATTTCGACAGCATGTGGAGAATAAAAAACAACGGCAACATCTGCGGCATCTAAAGCGCCTTTATATTCTTTTAAAAATTCAGCATTAAGACTACTGTAAGTATGTAATTCTAAACACGCTACTAAAGTTCTGTTACTGTATTGCTCTTTTACAGCTTTTGTAGTCGCTTCTACTTTACTTGGCGAATGGGCAAAATCCTTATAAGCAATGCTTGTTTTAGATTCGGCAATTTTCTCTAAACGCTTGCTTGCGCCTTTAAATGTAGATATAGCTTCGTAGAAATCATCTTCATCGATCCCCATGTGTTGGCAAATCCATTTGGCTCCTGCTAAATTATTTAAGTTATGCGCCCCAAAGACTTCAATAGGCATTGGTCCTTCAGGAGTTTCTAATAAAGTCTCTCCATCTTCAACCGTATATTCTGGTGTTGTATAAGGTATTTTTCTGATCTGATTTTCAGAAGCTTCTACTATGCGCTTCACCTCAGCATCTTCTTCATTGTAATTAATACTTCCTCCTCTAACAATAGAATCTACAAATATTTTGAATTGCTCTACGTAGTTTTCATACGTTGGAAACACATTAATATGATCCCAAGCAATGCCGCTTAACAAAGCTATATTTGGCTTATATAGATGAAATTTTGGACGCATATCAATCGGAGAACTTAAGTACTCATCGCCTTCTAAAATCATAAAATCATTGTCGTCGGTAAGTTTCACCATAACGTCAAAACCTTCAAGTTGTGCGCCCACCATATAATCTACATCACGATCGTGATAATGCATAACGTGTAAAATCATAGATGTAATCGTTGTCTTTCCATGACTTCCACCAATAACTACTCGTGTTTTATTTTTGGCTTGTTCATATAAAAACTCAGGATAACTATAGATTTTTAAGCCAAGTTCTTGTGCTTTTAAAAGTTCTGGATTATCGGCTTTAGCGTGCATCCCTAAAACAATAGCATCTAAAGATGATGTAATTTTTTCTGGATACCACCCAAAAGCTTCAGGCAGTAATCCTTTAACGTTTAATCTTGATTTTGAAGGTTCAAAAATGGTATCGTCACTTCCTGTTACGATATAACCTTTATTGTGAAGTGCTAGGGCTAAATTGTGCATTGCAGCACCACCAATTGCTATAAAATGTACGTTCATTGTATCCTAAAATATATACCGTAAAAATACTATAAGTTTTTTAAAATGTGAAGAACTAAAAGGGATACCTCTAGCTAAAACAAATGAAATTTATAGTTGATTTGAATAGCGTTGATTATATAAATATTCTACACTTCTATGATATAATTAAAGTCTCAATAATTAAAAAAAAAGAACATTTTAATTCCTTTTTACAATTCAGGATTAACCGCTAGGCTATTAAATAGTTTTGCTTTTGTATTAAAAAATTTATTCTGAATAGCGATGGCTTTCAATTGACCGTCTATTAATTTAGACTCTCTAGAATTAACCAAAAACAGAGAACTTTCTCCCAATTGAAACTTGCGTTCTTCTGCCTGTAACATACGCTCATAATCGGAAACCATTTCTATGGTAATTTCATTCTGAACCGTGTAAGATTCTAGCTCTTGTTTTAAAGCTGAAATTTTATTTTGAAGATTAACACGTGTAGCATCAATTTCAAATTCAACATCTTGTTGTTTTAATTTTGCGAGTTTTAAATCGCCGCGTTCTTTTCTTAAAAAAACAGGAAAGCTAAGCGTTAACCCTCCTTTATAATCTGCGGTATTAAACGTTTGGGTTTCTTCTGGTTTTTCGCTTAAGAAATTGTACTCTGCTTTTATCTTTGGTAATAATTTATTAGCCTTTAATTTTCGTTCTACATCTAAGCTTTCTAGTTTATAATTTAGAGATAACATTTTAGGGTGTTCTTCTAAAACGGTGTCTTGTTCTCTTAGTTGATTAATATCAAAAGTAGAATCTATTATAAATTCTGAATCAACATCCGGAATCATATCGGGCTGTAATTCTACTGGCACATTATGCTCTAACCATAAATAATTAGACAACTCTAAAGCTGCTTTCATCAATTTCACTTTAGATTGCTCTAAACTTAATTTTCTATCATTAACGGCTATTCTTGCCTCTGTAACTTCAATTTCAGCATTTTCACCGACCTCAACTCCTTTTGCTATCCCCGTGTAACGTAACTCTGCATTCACTAAAATATTTTCGAATAACTTAAGTTCATTATAGGCTTGCAACCATTTAAAATAAACCAAAGCAGCATCGTACAATATTGTATTCACATAAATATCTCTATCTAGTTTTGCTTGCTCTCTATACAGTTTAGCCTGTTTTAAAGCTGCCATTCTATTATTTATCCACAACCCTTGACCTAGAGGAACGGAAACACCTGCACTATACAAACCGTTATCTGGCACGGTAGATTCCGGATTTAAATAATACCCCGAGTTATCATCAAAAGCGGCCTTTACTTCTACTCCAAACCATGTTGGTATTTTAAATGTTCCGTTAAGCTTATCGTAATAATCTGTGTTTTTGAATTTCTTCTGACTGTAATCGACTTCAATTTTGGGGTCAAAAGCACCACGAGACTTCATTAATTTCGCCTGACTTTCATCAATGACTAATTCGGCCTGTTTAACTATAGGATGAAACTTTTTTACGAAGCCTAGATATTCATCAAAACGAAGCACTTTAGAAACCTCATTAGATTGTGAAAACCCTAAAGACGTATAACCAACGAGAAGTAGTGTTAATACATATTTCATTTTTACTTCGTTTTAGTATTAGCAGATGCTTTTGGTTGATAATAATTAGGTGGAAATCCGTTAAGTTGTCTCCATAATTCGTACCAAATAGGCACATCTTCTAACAACGCCATAGTATATGCTCCTGAACCTGCTCTAATAGCATCAGGCCAAGCTTGCGTTTCTTTATCTGGTGCTAGAAGCACTCTAAATTTACCATTGGGACTGATAAAATTTTCTACAGCAACTACTTTTGCACCATAAGTTCCATAAGATATATCTGGCCAACCGCTAAAAATCATTGCTGGCCAACCATCAAATTGTACACGTACTTTTTCGCCTATATTAATTAAAGGTAAATCAATTGGTGCTACATAAGTTTCTACTGCTAAATCTACATTAGCAGGCATTACGCCAACTAAATCTTCTCCTTCTTTAAAGGTTTGTCCAACCCCTCCTCTTATCGCTTTATTTATATAACCATCATAAGGCGCTCTAACATACCGAAGATCGCTACGCATTTGGTAATTTGAATACGCATTATCTAATTTTGAAACTTGCGCTTCAGTATCAAACTGGCTAGATTGTGCTGTATACTTATCACTTTGTGCTTTAGAAATTTTATCAGCATACATGGCATTTACTCTAGAAATTTCAACCTGAGCATTAATAATTTCATTTCTACTAGCCAATAATTTGTTTTCTTGTGAAATTAACTTAGCCTCTGTTTCTTGAAGTTTTAATCTTGCATCCTCAACATCCTTTGTGGCCTTAAAGCCTTCCTCTTGTAAAGTCGCTGTTCTTTCATATTTAGACTGTGCGATGGCAATATTTGTTTTAGCAGCTTCAAAATCGATACTATCGCTTTTTACTTTAAGTTTAGATTGTAATAGCTTATTTTTTGATTGCTCTAATTTTAAACCTCTGTCTCTAGATAAAGCTGCAATTTGGCGATCTAAAGCTTTTACTTTTTCTTGGTAAGAACCAACAGATTGTGCTTTAGAGCTACGTTGTTCTCCTGTTCTTTTTACTAAATCCGGATCAAAATATTCACTTTTTATTTCCGAAATCTCCATAATAGTATCGCCTTTAGCCACAAAGTTACCTTCCGAAACAAACCATTTTTCTATTCTACCAGGAATTGGGGACTGAATAGTTTGCGGCCTTTGATCTAAGCTTAAAGTGGTAACATTTCCGTTACCAGATATATTTTGAGTCCAAGGTAAAAACAAAATGAAAGCAATTGCAATTGCAGAGCCTAATAAAAAACGATTAAAATATTTATAATATCTACCGTTAAAAATACGCTGTCCTGATTTAAATTTTTTTAAATCTACAGACTTGTTAAGTTGGTTATGAGATATGTTTAACATTGCAAATTCTTTTAAATTATTTCTCCTTTTTTAAGCGTAATTACTTGCGTACAATTTTTCTTCCAATTATCGGTTTTACTCACGACTACTAAAGCCCAAGGATTTGCCGTATCGGTTAAAAAATCTACTATTCTATCTGATTCATCAGCCTCAAAATACTCTAAAGGGTCTTCTAAAATTAATAACCTAGGCTTATTTACAATGGCTCGTGCTAAAGCTATTTTTTTGGTAATTGTAAATGATGTTTGTTTTCCTTCTGGGTTTAATATGGTGTTTAATCCTTTTGGACTTTCTTTTACAAATTGATTCAATTCTACTTTATCTATAGCCCATAATAATTGTGCTTCCGAAATGTTTTTATTTCCGAAGGTGATATTTTCCCTAATGGTTGCTTCAAAAGGTGTTTCATCTGAAAGCGATAACCCTACATGCGATCTATAGTGATTGATATTAATGTTTTTTACATCATAATCATTTATAAAAACACGTCCTTTTGTAGGCTCTACAACACCACCTATTAAACGTAACAAACTAGATTTACCCGAACCACTCTCACCGGTTATTAGTAACTTACAATTAGTCGTTATTTTTAAAGAGATCTTCTTTAAAATATGTAATTCTCTGTTAGGAACTCCGTAAGAAACATTATCTAATTCAACAGTAAAGTCGCCATTAAAAAGTGGTTTATCACCTTCTTGGTTTTCCAATTTTTTATCAACTACTTGTCCCATTTTTTCTAATGAGGTTAAGACATCATAAAAAGACTCTAGGCTAAGAATTAATTTCTCTACAGAGGTAATTACTAATAGAATGATGATTTCAGCTGCCACAAATTGCCCTATATTCATTTCTTGATTTAAAACCAATAAGCCACCAATTGACAATAAACCTGCAGTTACTAAAACTTTAAAGCCTATCATTTGTATAAATTGAATGACTAAAATCTTAAAATGCTTTTCTCTAGACTCTAAATAATCATGAACTAAATCATCATTTTTATCAATCGCTAATGACGTTTGACCAGAGAGTTTAAAACTAACAACAGCTCTTGCGACTTCTTGAATCCAATGTGCAACCTTATATTTAAATTTAGATTCTACCAAACTGGTATCCATACCTGATTGTGCTGTAAATTTGAATACCGTATATATTAAGACTAATAATAAAATACCGAATGCAATAAAGAAAGGATGATAAAAAGACAATAATATTAATGCAAAAATAATTTGTAAAATAGCAGCAGGAATATCTACTAAAATTTTAGATAAACCTTTTTGAATATTTAAAATATCGAAAAAACGATTGGCTAATTCTGGCGGGTAATGACTCCTTAATTCACTCATTTTCATTTTTGGAAAACGATACGTAAACTCAAAAGAAGCACGCATAAAAATTCGCTGCTGAATCGTTTCTATTATTCTTAACTGCATTAATTGCAAGACGCCTACAAAAGCAACACCCAAGGTTACCAAAATAACCAAAACCACCCAAGACGTACTAATCTGGGCACCTTGTAATAAATTGATGATAGCCTGGATCCCTAAAGGTAATGTTAAACTTAATAAACCTGAAAAAATGGCATAATAGATGACTTGCCTAATATCTCTTTTTTCAAGCTTTATTAATCCTAAAAATCGCTCCCAAGGAGACATAACATTTTTCTTTTTCATTTATAGTTACTTTTTTATAGTATTAATAGTTAATTCTTTAAAAAAATCAAAAGGTGTTATAGTATCATTACAATCAGTAATAGATGTAAAGTGGTCTTTTAAAAAGTGTTGATGTAATGCGCCTTCTACAATAGTACTGGCTAAACTAGAAGCAAACTTATATTCCGGATTCACCTCTAAAATCATATCTCTTAAACGCTTAATCATACGTTTATAAACAATAAAGTAACCATCTTTATTTTCATTATCTACATCTTTTGTTAAATAAGATTTAGAAGATTCATCGATTATAATCTTATTAAGTAAAACTTCATTGATATGAGAAAAACTATCATCTTTTTCAATGGTTTTTGTAACCACTTCAATTGCTCTAAATAATTTTTCTTTAGGTTCTTGCACATTTAATGTTGTAAAAACCATTTGGTATTCTATCCAAGCCCAATACCAAGAAGTAAGGTAAACTAAAAGTTTGTGTTTACTTTCAAAATAGCGATAAATAGAACTCTCATTAGAACCAATTTCAACACCTAACTTTTTAAAAGTAAAACTATCAAATCCTATTTTATCTATGAGAAGTATACTATGTTCAATAATGCGTTTACCCAATTTAGAAGATTCAGGGTCTTTGATATATATTTTATCTGGAACAGATATTTTTATATTTGAAAGTAAACTTTTCATATTTAAATTATTTGATTGCAAATATAATAGCAATACTATTAATTTTAAATAATTAACAAAAGATTAGTACCTGGATATAAAAACGGTAAATAAGAGTAAATGATACGTTATTAATGCACTACAGTTGAGAAACAACTGTTTTTTCTTTTTTGAAGACTTCTATTTCAGGTAAACCAGATATTGATTTATTTATCCATTTTAAAGCTTCTGTCTTATTACCTTTATGCTTATAAATTTGAGCTAAGCGGTAATAAGCCCACTCTTTTGGTACTCCATCTTTTGCAGAATAGTGAGATAAATACGCTTTAAGACATTTTTCACCTTTATCTAACTGAATGTTATAATCGGCAGAAACTTTACCTATTTGGTAATGCAATGCATTTCTTTGGTGTTTTTGTTGTGTTTCTTCTAAATTAGAAATGGCCTTATCAGGCTCATTTTGTCCTTCGTAGAAGTTCGTTAATTTCTCATAACAAGTAACAGAACCACCAACTTTAATCGCTAATCTATAATATTTTTCAGCAAGTTTTGGTTCGTCATCATATTCGTATACATAACCTTTTGCTAAATAGCCATCAACTTTAGATAACGCTTCTAATTCTTCTGCGTATCTTAAAGCTTTAGAATTACTACCTCCAATAATCCCTGGTAGTGACACATACAATTCTACCAAAGCCCAACGTGCATCAATATGTTTTGGATCTAATTGTGCTGCCTTTAAAAAAGCATCTTTTACATCACCAATAATAGTAACCGCTTTAATTTTACTAATACTCAAAGCTTTCATACCTAAAGCACCTCCATACTTATACTGATAATTAGCATTCTTTGGACGTTTCTGCTTTAAAATTTGATATTGCGTAATGGCATTATCCCATTTTTTCTGATGACCATAAGCATCACCCAAAAGTTCAATCGCCTGTAAGTTATTTGGATTTGATTGTAAAAATGATATCATTTCATTTTGTGCATTTACAAACTCTTTCTTAACAATATAACTTTCTGCATTCTCAATTGATGATTGAGAATAACAAAAGGATGACAGCAATAAAACAAACAATAATCTAACCATGTAATATTAATTATTTTTGTGAAAATACAATTTAAGTTTTAGTCACAAAACCTTAATTGAATAACGTTATATTTCACTTGCAAATTGTTTAACTTCACTCATTCATATGAAGCTTTCACTAATTTCTCCTTTTTTTGGACAAACTTTTGTAAGTAATTTGTAGAAAAACAGATATCAATGAAAAACTATATACTATTACTTATGATCATTTGCTTTGCTTTTTTTTCTAATGCCCAAAATAAAGACGAGAATCAATGGGAAAAAGTAAATCAATTAGAAAAGAAAGGACTCACAAAAAGTGCTTCTGATTTAGTAGAAACTATTTATAATAAAGCTGTTAAAGAAGATAATAAACAGCAACGCATTAAAGCATTATTATATACGAGTAAATATATGTTAGTGCTTGAAGAAGATGCACAACTCAATATTGTGAATCGGTTTAAATCTGAAATAAATAGTATTAACGACACAACAACAAAACAACTTTTAGAAAACATGTTAGCCACTATGTATTGGCAATATTACCAAGATAATCGTTATAAATTTTACAACAGATCTAAAACAACTAATAAAACGAGTGATGATTTTAGAACATGGGATTTAGAAACTTTATTTAACGAAATTCACATCCATTACCAACGTTCTCTTCAAAATGATTTATTACTTCAAAAAGCACCTTTAACCGATTATAGTACGCTTTTAAATGAAGTTAAAAACTCTAAAGAATATCGCCCTACACTTTATGATTTATTAAGTCATAACGCTCTTAGTTTTTATAAAACAGACGAAAACGGTATTACACAACCAGCAAACAAATTCACTATTGATAATGATGCTTTTATTGCTAATAGTAAAATTTTTACAACGATTGATTTGTCTTCAAAAGATACGTTGTCATTACAGCGAAATGCTTTAAAAATCTATCAAAACTTATTAAAATTTCACAGTAAAGATTCAACTTCAAAAGCGTATATAACTGTAGATATTGAACGTTTAAATTTTGTATTTCAACACGCTACATTTAAAAACAAAGAAGAGTTATTACTTAAATCACTTAAAGAAAAAGCTGAATTATTAAAGGATTCTCCATTATCTGCACTTTATAATTATGAAATTGCATCACTTTATTACCAACAAGGAAATCGCTACGACAGTGATACCAATGCAGGAGTTATCGATGAAACTCACCGTTGGAAACTGAAGGAAGCAGTAGAACTTTACAATTTAATAAGCTCTAAATACCCAGATAGCAGAGGAACTAAAAATAGTCTGTCTATAATTGAAAAAATAAAAGAGCCAAGCCTTAATATCCTAAGGGAACAATATATTCCTATTAATACACCTTCTAAAGTTTTAGTGACTTATAAAAACATCAATAGCATTGATTTTAAGATTTATAAAGTCAACCAAAAACAATTAGAAAAATATAACGAATTATATCAATATAAAGAGAAAGCGAAGTTTCTAAATTCACTTAAAACCTTTAGAAACTTTGCTTCAAACTTAAAAACAGAGCATGATTTCCAAATGCATACTACTGAAATTGTATTACCAAATCTTACTAATGGTCTATACATTATCAAAGCAGATGTACAAAACAATGTTTTTGCCACATCAGATATCCAAGTTACAGATATAGCTTTGATTGAGAGTTCTGAAAGTGGTTGCCAGCATTACCAAATTATCAATAGGCAAAATGGAGAACCTTTTATTAATGCTAAAGCTGAAATAACCTATTCTAATAGCCTAAGAAATAAACGATTTAATAAAACATTTACAACAGATCATTTTGGTGAATTTCAATTCGAATTTGAAAAGGATAATTATTATTACAGAAATGTTGAAATAAAAATTAGTACTAAAGATGATACCGCTTATTTTGGTAATCACAGTATTTATAAAAATCACGAAGACATAAAGAATAACGACACCAAATACAATGCTTTTTTATTTACAGACCGAAGTATTTACCGACCAGGACAAACTGTTTATTTTAAAGGTATAATTACAAAATCTAAAAATGAAAAATCATCGGTTGTAAAACGACAAAAAATTAAGGCCGAATTATATAATACAAATGGTGAGAAAGTATCAGAACAATCTTTTACTTCTAATGAATTTGGATCAATTCACGGAGAATTCATCCTCCCAAATAATGGTTTAACAGGGCAATTTTTTATTAAAATAGTTTCTGATGTCATTAATAAACAGCATTACTTTTCAGTTGAAGAATACAAACGTCCTAAATTTAAACCTGAGTTTCAACCCATCACTGAAACTTATAAAGTTAACGACAGTATAACGGTAAACGGAACTGCCATTGCTTTTGCTGGTAGCGCAATTACAGACGCAAAAGTTGTATATAGAGTAAAACGCCAAGTGCAATACCCTAGCTGGTTTTATTGGAGACGACCATATAACAATTCTCAAGCACAAGAAATTACTTTTGGCGAAAGTAAAACCAATAATAAAGGTGAATTTAACATCACTTTTAAAGCACTACCTGATGAGAGCGCTTTAAAAGAAAACCTTCCTGTATTTAATTATGAAGTTACCGCTGACATTACAGATATTAATGGAGAAACAAGAACAGTAACAACGATGGTTAATGTAGGTTACCACACAATGACGGTTAATATTGTCACTCCAAAATTCATCGATAAAAAAGAAAAGAACGCAGAATTATCTCTAATTTCTGAAAATCTAAATGAGGAATTTGCACCTGCTAAAGGCACTTTAAAAATCTATAAATTAAAGGCACCACAAAACGTTTTAAGAACAAGACCATGGAGCGCACCAGACTATCACGTTTTATCTAAAGATGAATTTAAAAAACTATTCCCTCACGAATCTTATGATAATGCAATCTCTGTAACATCATGGAAAAAAGGTAAAGAAGTTTTTAGTTCTAATTTTAATACAGAAAAAGACAAAAGCATTAGCTTAAAGAATCTTAAAAAATGGGATTCAGGACAATATATTATCGTTTTAGAAAGTAAAGACAAATTTGGACAAGCTTTAAAAGACGAAGCAAATATTTCAATTTTCAGTACTGATGACAAAACAATAGCAGACAATCAATTATTTGAAGGACAATTAAACAAACCTAGCTATAACATTGGTGATACAGCTTTGCTCACTATCGGTTCTGCTGCAAAAAACATTGTAGTGACTGTAGAAATTGAAAAGGACAATAAAATTGTAAAGACACAACTTATTAAACTAAGCAACTCAAAAGAAACTATATCAATTCCTGTTTTAGAAAATGATTTAGGAGGATTTGTTGTGCATACATCTTTTGCTGCTTTTAATGAATTTAAATCTCAAAGTTTTAACGTAAATGTTCCCTACCCTAAAACAGATTTGGAAATTGAAACCATAACATTTAGAGATAAGTTACAACCAGGACAAGATGAAACTTGGAGTTTTAAAATTAAAGGTCCTCAAGGTGATAAAGTTTCGGCTGAATTATTAGCAAGCATGTATGATGCTTCTTTAGATGAATTTAAATCTCATCATTGGAGTTTCAACCCTCTAAAAAAACCTTTATACTATGGGGAAATTAACAAAACGTTTAGACAGAGTTTTGGTAATACAAATTTTAGAGTGTATAATAATTTTAAAACAAACACGAGTTACTCTCATCAAAGCTATGATGAATTAAACTGGTTTGGTTTTAGTTTTGAGAATAATCGTTATTTAAAAAGAAAATCTAGACTAAGTGTAGCTCCAATAATGGAAGATTCTTCCGGATTACAAGAAATCGGTTCTTTTGATGAAATATTAAACGGAGAAACTAGAGGACTTGAAATATCCTCAGGGTCCGGACAACCAGGAGGAACAACACAAGTAAGAATAAGAGGTAATTCCTCCTTATTAGGAAATAATAAACCCCTTTATCTATTAAACGGAGAGGCTATAACTGCTGATGCTTTTTCAGCACTTAACCCTAACGATATTACAGAAATCACAGTCCTTGATAAAGCTCAAGATTTAACACTTTATGGTGAAAGAGGAAAAAATGGAGTCATTCTTATTACTACCAATTCTGGTCTAACAGAATTACAACAAGTAAACATCCGTAAAAACCTAAACGAAACCGCATTCTTCTTTCCACAATTACATACCGACAAAGAAGGAAATGTAAGCTTCAATTTTAAAGCTCCTGAAGCCTTAACCAAATGGAAATTACAACTTTTGGCGCACACCAAAACATTAGAAAGTGCTGTAACGCAACTAGAAGCTGTAACACAAAAGGAATTAATGGTGATACCAAATACACCTCGATTTTTAAGAGAAGGAGATGAAATTACCATTAGTACTAAAATTTCTAACCTTACAGAAAGTCAATTATCAGGTATTACTCAATTAGTATTAACAGATGCTGTTTCTGGTGAAGATGTTTCAAAACAACTTATCTTGTCGAGTACTTCAAACAATCAAAATTTTGTTGTTGATGCTAAAGGTAATACGCAAGTTTCTTGGCAATTAAAAATCCCTGAAGGCTTACAAGCTGTACAATATAAAATCATAGCAAAAGCTGGAGATTTTAGTGACGGAGAACAAAATGCCTTACCTGTTTTAAGTAATAGAATGTTGGTTACGGAAACACTCCCGATGTGGATTCGTTCTAACCAAACTAAAACATTTACATTAGATAAGTTAAAAAATAACACCTCTACATCTTTAACAAATCATAAGTTAACGTTAGAGATGACCTCTAACCCTGCTTGGTATGCTGTACAGGCTCTGCCCTATTTAATGGAATATCCTTACGATTGTAATGAGCAAACATTTTCACGCTATTATGCCAATGCTTTAGCGCAACATATTGTAAAATCTAATCCAAGAATTGAAGCCGTTTTTAATCAATGGAAATCTACAGATGTCTTACTTTCTAATTTAGAAAAAAATGAAGAATTAAAATCTTTATTGATTCAAGAAACACCTTGGTTACGTGATGCTCAATCCAACACGGAACAGAAAAAACGGATTGCGCTATTATTCGATCTTAATAAAATGAATAATGAGTTACAATCTGCAGTCCGAAAATTAAAGACTAATCAACAAAAATCCGGAGCTTGGCCTTGGTTTAATGGCGGACGCGATAATCGTTTTATCACGCAACATATTATTGCAGGCTTTGGACATTTAAAACAACTTTCTGTCACATCAGGTGCAGTCGAGATGTCTATGATTGAAAATGCCATCAATTATTTAGATACAGAATTTGTTCAAGAATATAAAAACATTAAAAAATATAATAAAAGTGCAGATTTAAGTAAAGATCATTTATCACATACACAATTGCATTATTTATACACACGAAGTTTTTATCCTGAAATTAAGACTTCATCTGAAGTTGAAAAAATCATGGATTATTACCAAGGTCAGATTAAAAAGTATTGGTTAAGTCGTTCTTTATATGAAAAAGGATTAATGACCTTAACCATGAACCGAATAAATGATACCAGAACTGCAGGTGAAATTTTAAAGTCTTTAAAAGAGAACAGTATAACTTCGGAAGAACTAGGTATGTATTGGAAAGATAATACAAACTCTTGGCATTGGTATCAAGCCCCAATTGAAACTCAAGCCCTAATGGTAGAAGTGTTTTCGGAAGTTGGTAATGTTATCATGAGCGAAACGAAGAATCTCGAAGCTATAGACAATCTAAAAATATGGTTGCTTAAAAACAAGCAAACTAACCGTTGGAAAACCACTAAAGCAACCACTGAAGCCGTTTACGCGTTATTATTACAAGGCAGCGATTGGTTAAGCATTACTGAACAAGTAGATGTAAAAGTTGGTAATGAAACTATTACGCCTTCAACTTTAGAAAACGTAAAATCTGAAGCCGGAACAGGTTATTATAAAACAAGTTGGAATGGCTCAGAAATAAAACCCGAACAAGCTGATGTTACCATTACAAAAAAAGGAAAAGGCATTGCTTGGGGAGCTTTATACTGGCAATATTTTGAAGATTTAGATAAAATTACTTCCGCAGAAACACCTTTAAAATTGAGCAAAAAATTATTCTTAAAATCTAATACAGACAAAGGTGAAGAAATCACAGAAATCACTTCAGAATCGAAATTAAAAGTTGGTGATTTAGTTAGAGTGAGAATAGAATTAAGAACTGATAGAAACATGGAATTTTTGCATCTTAAAGATATGCGTGCAGCAGGTCTAGAACCTGTAAATGTATTATCGCAATACAAATACCAAGATGGTTTAGGCTATTATGAAAGCACTAAAGATACTGCAACCAATTTCTTTATGGATTATTTACCTAAAGGTGTTTATGTGTTTGAATACGATTTACGAGTGAATAATGCTGGTGATATGAGTAATGGTATTAGTACTATTCAAAGTATGTATGCTCCAGAATTTAGTAGCCACAGTAAAGGAGTTAGAGTTTTGGTTGAATAAATTTCTAAATGAACAAAAAGTAAAAACAAAAAAGATGTCTGAATATATACTCAGACATCTTTTTTTATAGATTTAAATTCAACTCCTATCTATAATAATTAGGATCGTTTTGAACTTATTATTGGTCGCTTACTCTAATCCTTTTTACAAAAAGGAACAGTCATAGTTTTATTTACTCTAAAGGGCTTCCTGAATTTTCAGGAATAAAAACTATTAATTAAAATGGATATAGGCTTATCCTTAAGATTTCTTAATCACACGTACATTAGTAGCGATTGGACCTTTTTTACCTTTTTCAATATTAAAAGACACTTTGTTTTTCTCTCTAATCTTATCTACAAGATTTGTTGTGTGAACAAAGATCTCTTCGTTAGAATCATTAATGATAATAAATCCAAATCCTTTTTTAGCGTTAAAAAACTTCACGACTCCTTCTTTCGTTTCTAATTCCTTACTGCCGCCAAACAATTTTTTTATAAAGTTTTTAATCATCATTTCTATTATATATTATTCTTAAAATGTAAAAGCAATCGACTACTTTTCTTCGTTATGGTTGCAAAAATAGTATAAATAATAGAGTTTGTAAGAATCATTCTTAAGATATCACGGAATATTGTAAAATTTCATTCTTATAATTCCTTGAATATGTATCTTTGAACGATAAACACTTAGTATAAAAACGTGCAACAAATAAAAGCTTACTTAGACCAACTAGCTACAATATCACAGCCTGATTGGGATTTTTTTACATCAAAATTGCAACGTCAGTGTATTAAAAAGAAAACAATCTTTTTAAAGACCAATGAAATAGAGAACCATATTTCTTTTATTGAATCTGGTGTGGTACGATTATTCATTCCTAAAGAAAACCCTGATAAGGAAATTACGTTTGGCTTTAGCTTTAAAGATCAGTTTGTTAGTGCTTACGATTCTTTTTTAACCCAAACACCTTCCGCCTATCAACTACAAGCCCTTACAGACACTACGTTGTTAAGTATGACCTATTCAGATTTACAAGAAGTCTATAAAAACACTCAAATAGGAAATCTTATTGGTCGGCTTACTGCAGAACGCCTTTTTTTATTAAAATCTAAACGCGAACAAAACCTATTAAACCTTACTGCAGAAGAACGTTATTTAAAACTTTTCAAAGAACGTCCAGAACTATTAAAAGTGATTCCTCTTAAATATATCAGTTCTTATATTGGTGTTACAGCACAAGCGTTAAGTCGTATAAGAAAACGATTATAGTATCTATTTAATTGATTTGGGTTCATTGTTTTGCACAAGACATCAATTTATCTTTGCAAAAAAAATGTTATGATTATTATTCTTTTTGTTTTAATACTCTGGTATGGAGGCTTATTTTTTCAATCTTTCTTTTTGCATCGTTATGCCGCTCACCAAGTATTTACCATGTCCAAAACTGTAGAACGTATTACTTTTATATTAACCTGGGTTTTTCAAGGTGCAAGCTACTTAAGTGCTTATGGCTATGGTATTATGCACAGAATGCATCATGCTTATACAGATACTGAAAAAGATCCGCATTCACCTTCCTATGACGCAAATGTTTTTGCTATGATGTGGAAAACTAAAAACGTGTACCAAGACATTAATAAACAACGTATTGAGATCGATCAACGGTTTACTAAAAATGTGCCCCAGTGGAAATCTTTTGATAGTTTTGCTAGTTCAAGATTCTCAAGGTTATTATGGATAACACTTTATGTTTTATTCTTTGCTTTCTTCGCTACAGCTTGGTGGCAATGGCTATTATTACCTATCACTTTTTTAATGGCACCTATTCATGGTGTTATTATTAATTGGTTTGGACATATATATGGTTACGTTAATTTCAAAATGAAAAACACCAGTAAAAATTTATTCCGTTTCGATTTTTTAATGATGGGAGAAGGTTACCATAATAACCATCATAAATATGCTAGTAGAGCTAATTTTGGTGTAAAATGGTATGAAATCGATGTTACCTATGTTATCATAAAAATACTTGATGCTTTTGGTATTATTAAACTGAAGCCTATTCGAATTAAAGATTAAATTTAAAAATAATATCTAAAGACCACATAAATATTCTGAAGATATTATTTACGCTCTTAAAAAAAAGCACATAAAAAAACGTCCTAAATAAAAATATTTAGGACGTTCTCATTTTTTATACTAAAACTATAATTTAGCTAAAGTATTATCTGACTCTAGAGTAATATTATGTTCAGCAACTAAGATACCATCTTCAGATTTTAATTTAAGAATACGATTTACATCTCCTTTTTTCATCATGCGCTTCACACATCTTTTAGTTAGTAATGGATCTTCCTCAAACAATAAAGATTCTACTGCATATACAGGTTTAGAAGGCGTTTTAATTAATGGGAAAATTTGTTGCAATTGATTGTATCTTCTATCTCCACCAGGAATAAACGTATATAACGTATACTTACCATTAGCATCTGTTTTAACCCAACTTCTATGAAAAACATAACGATCATCTCCTGTTTTTCGTAAATCGAAATCTCCATTTTCATTAGGCTGCTCTATAAATAAAATAACATCTTTTGCAGGAGTAACACCATCACTTAAATATATAGTCCCTGTTAATTTTAATTTATTTTTTTTAGATCTAAAATCAGGAATGGTATCCGTACTTGTTAACTGATCTTCAGCACGATCATAAATAGGACTATTAAAATCTATATGATGTTCTAATTCTTGTGCAAAAATAGGATTAGCAGCAATAAAAAAACAAAGGATATAAAAAGATTTTAATAAATATTTCATCTTAGGCTATGATTTTGGGTTTAACCAAAATTGATGTTTTTATATCATAATACCCTAAAAATCATTTGAATGCTTATTATTTACGATAAACAGAAAAAAGTAACAAAAATCACCGACAAAAGACACACTATTGATCACTAACACTTTAACTCTATCATGTAAAAAGCTGTTTTCTCATATTAATAAAGATAAACAGAATTTACATAATAATTAATAAGAAGGAGTCATTTTAAAAGAAATATGCTATTCATCTAAAAAGAAGTTTTACAATAAAAAAAAAGTTTATTTTTAACAAAAGCACTCCAATTATATGGTTTATACTCTTTTAAAAACAAAAAGTATTTCATCGATAAAAGATTACGTTTTATCAAGTATTTAAGCCGTTTAACCCCGAAATAGGTATTTCACACATAAGTATGTTTTATTAAAAATCCTTAAATAAAATTGTTTTATATAATAAATTGCATAGATTTGCGATGCTAAGATTAATTTAAAAGCACGAACATGAAAATCAAATCTACTTTTTTTTGCACTCTTTTTCTACTTATTATGAGTGTTAGTTTTGCTCAAAATAACGATAAGTCACAAAGCATTATTAGTGGTAAAGTGAATATCAAAAAATACCACAGTCGTGATGAATTAAAAAAGATGAAAAAGGGAGACTTACTTGTTCTTTATATAGAAAGAATAGAAGTTATTGTAAATATCCTTCCAAATATTGCATTTGCTACAAAACCGGGAGTTACAATGGTAAGTTTAGGTATACCAGAAACAAAAGATAACATAAAAGCTTTAGAAGAAAACATTGAAGCTTCAACCTTATATTTTGAGAGCACAATAGAATTTCAAAAAAAGATATTACCGTATTCTGATACCATAGACTTAATAGCCGCAATTCTATTTTATGAATCGACATTAAAATCATTACATACTTACGAAGATTTTAAAAAGGAATAAGTTTTTTTTTTAAAATTGTAAAATATATTTTTATTAAACCTTGACTAAAAGTCAAGGTTTTTTTTATGATTAAATTTTTATTGTTAAAATTTTATTTTACTATCATTTAAAACGATTAATCGCCTTTTATTGTAGTATTAAGATTACAGGCCACATAATAAAGTGCATTTTGTCGATATTATTTGTGTTTCGTAGATAAAGTTCATATATTTGAATAGAAATGTTTAAAAAGCTATAAAATCTAAACATAAATTTCGCCTATTATGAAAAAAATTACTTTTACTACACTCGTATTTTTAGTTGTGTTCAGTAATTTATTTGCTCAACAAGAGAAAGGAATTACAGGATATAATAATTGGTTGGATTCTTGGACAGACTTCCAACCTAACAAAGCCAACTATGAAGAACCGACCCAAATTCTTTCTGGCAATATTTCTGAAAACATCACATTAACAAAAAGAAACACTTACCTTCTTTTAGGAGATGTTTTTGTAACTGACAGCACAACTTTAACAATTGAACCTGGCACAGTTATATTAGGAGACTTTACAAGTAAAGGATCTTTAACTATAACTAATGGTTCTATGATTGTTGCAGAAGGAACAACAACCGATCCAATTGTATTTACATCTAATAAAGCAGATAAAAAACCAGGTGACTGGGGAGGCTTATTTATACTAGGAGATGCTCCTATAAATGTTTTTGGAAAAGTAACGTCTCTAAACTACGGACTAAAACCTACAGCAACCGAAAATATTATTTTTGGTGGTGATAATATACAGAGCAACTCAGGTTCTCTTAAATATGTTAGAATTGAATATGCAGGAAAAAGAACAAAGGAATTTGGAAACTTTAGTGCATTAACTTTAGCAGGTGTTGGATCAAACACAGAAATAAACAATGTAATGGTAAGCTATTGTAAAGGAAGTTCATTTAATGTTTTAGGTGGTGAAGTTAATTTATCAAGAACTGTTTCTTATAGATCTAATAAAAACGATTATAACTTTAATCTTGGTACGCAGAGCAATATAATAAATTCCTTAGCCATAAGATCTCCTTATATTTCAAGTGCTGATGGTTCTCGTTGTATTTCAATTAGTTCATATGATATTAAAGAAAATGCAGATAGTTCTAAAAAAGAAACATTTGTAAATGCTACAAACCTTACTTTGGTTAATGTAAGTAACAATCTAAAATCAGATATGCAAATTGGTTTAGTACAAGAAGCTATTCTTATTGGACCAGACACATCGTTTCATATTAATAAAAGTGTTATCTCTGGTTTTCAGCCAGCAGTAATTTTAGATAGCAAAATTGCTATAAACAATACCAATCTAGCGAAAATAAAATTTACTAGTTCTTATTTTAATAACTGTAAAGGAAATATTTTTAGAAAAGGATATACTAATAATGATGACTTAGAAAGCTGGTACGGTAGTAGAGCTTTTGATAATGTTTATTCTAAAGGACCAGATGATGAAACCTTCATTGATTCTGAGAATAGTAGATATCCTGATTATAGATTACGAATAAATAAAATTATAGCTTCAAATGATTTATATGATGATTATAACGAAGACTAAAACAGATACAAAATATCAATAAAACCAAACATTAATTCATAGTGTATTTAGATGGTTTCTAAATACACTATGACACTGATAAAACCCCAAACTAGCTTATAGATTAGAAATTAAATTACAAATACTACTTCAATGCTTAAACCTAACCACCTCAATAGATTCTTATTTGGATTTTGCTTCTTTACCTTTTTCATGGTAAAACATGCTAATGCTCAAATAGTCATCGGGACTCCAAACTTAGGTTTTACTCAAGCTTGTGCTAGTGATTCTTTTAACACATATTATGCAACTTTTATTTTTAGCCCTGAATCTTCATTAAGTGCTTCAAATCAATTTAGTATTGAAATGTCTGATGTAGATGGTGAATTTTTAAGTCCTACTATTATACATACCACTGCTCCTGGAGAAATAACAAGCTCTCCTGCAACAATTGCCTTCTCGTTACCAGAAACAACAGCAGGAGAAAATTATCGTATAAAAATTAAATCTAGTGGCCCTATTGCTTCAAGTTCTAGATCAGTACCTTTTGCTGCTTATTATAAAATTCAAGATTCACCTTTCACAATTAATAATCTAGTTTCTACAGGTGCTTTTTGTGCAGGTGGTAGTTATTTATTAACAATAGATAATCCTGGAAATAACACAAACGACTCTCCGCTACAATATCCTAGTCTTACCTTTAAGTGGTATAGAGAAACAAGCCCTACAACATCTACTTTTGTTGCTGATGGACCTACTTTAACTGTAAATAATGAAGGAACTTATTTTGTAAGAACAAATTACGGAAGCTGTACTTCAGATTCTTTTTCTAATCGTGTAACAATTACTCAAGCAGCATCTGGTGAAGCTTCTGCAACTATTGTTTCAAGCCTAGGAAATCCTTTTTGTCCAGAACAAGGTTTTACAACCTTAAACACCATCGGAGGAGTAAGCCATCAGTGGTATAAAGATGGAAATATTATTCCTGACGCTACAGAACAAATGTATCAAACTAATGAATCTGGTGTTTATTCTGTTCAAGTAGATTTAGGAGAGTGTTTAGCTTCTGGTTCAATTGATTTAGTTAGTGAATTATTTGATAGTACAATTGATGTACCAGAATTTAATGAAATGTTAGCTGAAGAAACTTTAACGGTAACGGTAACCTCAACAGCAATTACCCCTGAATATGAATGGTATTTAAATGAAAATATTATTCCTAGTGCAACAAATGCAATTTTTGAAGCAACTGAATTTGGAGAATACAAAGTTGTTATTACCGAAACTACAGGATGTAATGCTTCAATTGAATATTTATTTACAATTGAAGAGGAATTAGATTTATTTCCTGAAGTTGAAAAAATACCAAACCTCATCAGCCCAAATGGAGATACTATAAATGACACTTGGATTATACCATCTGATTACGTGAGTGGTACAAATACAGAAGTTCTTATAATGACCACTCAAGGTAAAATTGTTTTAAAAACAAATAACTATCAAAACAACTGGCCAGAAAACGATTTAAACTTAACAAGCATCAGTCAAGTATATTATTACGTGATAACAACAGAAGATAATAACACAAAAAAAGGCTCAATAACGGTAGTAAAATAGCATGAAAACATTTGTCTTACTTCTTATATTATGTGTCTGTTCTACACAAAAATTCTATTCTCAAGAAGATGATGGGGTGGTTTCACTTGACATGCCAACACGTAATTCTCTAACTTTTAATCGTTACACCTTAAACCCTACTTTTAGCTTTGTAAGAGAACAAAACAAATACATCAGTTTTTACAATAAAAGAGAATGGGTACAGTTCGAAAATGCACCACTCACTTATTTAGCAAGTTATTCAGGACGTTTTGGAGAGAATATTGGAGCTGGTTTAGGTCTTTTTCAGCAAAACTATGGGGTTTTAACAACCTTTGGAGGAATTCTTAATTTTGCTTACAATGCACAATTAGGTCGTGATAATAACTTAACATTCGGTATTAATATCGGTGCTTATAAAAGTGGGGTTAACACTTCTAATGTGATTACTAATTTTGAGGATCCTTCCTTACAAAACATCCCAGATAATTTTTTATTAACAGTAAACCCAGGAATTAATTATGGTACAGAATTTTTAGATTTTGGACTATCAATTAACAACTTAGCATTATATAATGTTAATTCTTCAACTCTAATTGAAGACAATCCTAAGCAAAGTCTTCAAGCTCACTTCATGTACACAGGTTACATGAGAAATAGAGGATTTTTTGACGATAGTAAATTTACAACCTTACTAAGGTCTGATTTTCAAAAAGAAGAAACCATTATTTCAGCTGTAACAATGATAACTATACCTAAAGGAATTTGGGCTCAAGTAGGCTATAATACACTTTATGGAGCTTCTGGAGGTTTAGGACTTAACCTTACAACACAAATAGCTATAGAATACAATTACGAAACTGCTTTTGGTGACTTAAGCAATTTTGGTCCTTCACACGAAATTACTTTAGCGTATCGCTTTAAAAACAAGAACTACTATGATTATAGTCGTGAAGATGAAATAAGTGGTATTCTTTCAAATGAAAATAAGAGACGTCGTGTTACTAAAACTTCAAAATCAAAAGTAGCTAGTCGTACTTCTACAAGCACAACTCAAGCAAAAATAGAAGCTGATAAACAAAAAGCATTAGTTGCTGAACAAAAAGCTAAAGCAGAGTCTGAAAAACAAGCGGCATTAATAGCAGAACAGAATGCTAAAGCAAAAATTGAAGCAGATGAACAAGCTGAAATATCAGCAGCTCAACAAGTAGCAGCAGGAAAAGCAAAACAATTAGAAGAACAAAAAGCTGCAGAATTAGCTAATGCAAAAGCAGAAACTGATAAGATTGAAGCAGATAGAATAGCAAAAGAAAGAGCTGAAACAAGAGCACGATTGCTAGCCGAACAAAAAGCGAAACAAGAAGCAGATGCAAAAGCTAAACTAGCTGCTGAACAAAAAGCACAACAAGAAGCAGATGCAAAAGCCAAACTGGTTGCTGAACAAAAAGCACAACAAGAAGCAGATGCAAAAGCTAAACTAGTTGCCGAACAAAAAGCACAACAAGAAGCAGATGCACAAGCTAAACTAGTTGCCGAACAAAAAGCACAGCAAGAAGCAGATGCAAAAGCTAAACTAGTTGCTGAACAAAAAGCACAGCAAGAAGCAGATGCAAAAGCTAAACTAGTTGCTGAACAAAAAGCACAACAAGAAGCAGATGCACAAGCCAAACTTGTTGCTGAACAAAAAGCACAGCAAGAAGCAGATGCAAAAGCTAAACTTGTTGCCGAACAAAAAGCACAACAAGAAGTAGATGCACAAGCCAAACTTGTTGCTGAACAAAAAGCACAGCAAGAAGCAGATGCAAAAGCTAAACTTGTTGCCGAACAAAAAGCACAACAAGAAGTAGATGCACAAGCCAAACTTGTTGCTGAACAAAAAGCACAGCAAGAAGCGGATGCTCTGGCTAAAGAAGAAGAAATCTCTAACCCAACAGATCAACTAGGGATATCAATGCAAGAAATCACAAAATCAGCTGAAGATTCTAAATCTGTTCAGAATGATTTATTAGAACAATTCAACTCAATTATAGCAATTAAAGATCAAGATCTTAAAGATTTAAAAGAGGAAAATGATCTAAGTGATAAAGGGATCATCACACAACCTAAACCTTTTAAAAGTGTTACTGACGAAAACAATACTCTTAATGCAATTAGATCAGATTTAGATAATGTAATTAAATCACGCAGTGATAAAATAAATGAGTTAACTAAAGTCTATGAAGAAAGAGCTGAAAATAGTGTTTTTGAAATGGACGAAGTCAATCTATTCTACAAAAAAGAAATTAAAAGACTAAAAGCAGAACAGTCTACAGCTAACGATCTAAAATCAAAATTAGATCTAAAATTAGAAGACATTAAGATAGCTACTGAGTTTGAAAAAAGAAGACGAATTAAACGTGCTGCTTTTAATAGCGAAGCAGACAGATATAGCCAAGACAGAGATATGTTAGCTAATATTATAAAAAACACACCTATAAGCGAAACACCTTTAAAAGCAGAAGATTTTGATTTTGGTGAAGTTCAAGAAAACAGTATTAAAATCTTAAAGAATATTAAGAATATTGAAAGCGGCTATTACCTCATTATTGCAGTTCATAGTGATGCGAATAGTAGAAATAAATTTATAACAGATGTTGTCGCTTCAGGAAGAACTGATATTGATTTTTTCAATGATGTAAACACCAGTAAGTATTATATATTCTATGAAAAATTTGATGATATAAGAAGCGCTAATAATGCATTATCATCTAAAGAAGATAGACCATACAATAACAAAATGTCAATAGTTAAAATTGAAAATTAATAAGAATTAAGCAAACTTTCATTTTATGCTTTGCCCCAAGTTATAAAATGAAAACAAAAACAAACAGCCATGAAAAAACCTACTTTTTCTAAAATTGCCTTAATTATTCTTGTACTCATCTTGGGACAGCAAGCATATGCCCAAAACTACGAACCTTTCATGCCAAGGTTTAATGATGATTTAAAAGGAGATATTATCCTTATCGGAAACAATATTCTTGGACCAGATAATAATGCGTTCAATAGTAATTGGCAATTTAATCACCAAGTCAATATGTCTTATATTGATATTGATGGCGATAGTTCTACATTTAGTTCTTCGAGTGCCGATTTAGATATAGATAATCCTAATTGTTATAAAATTATCTATGCAGGACTCTATTGGGGAGCTGTAAATCCAGGTGACGAACCTATTACAGATGTAAAATTAAAAGGTCCTATAGGAGGTTATAATGATATAGAAGGAACTGTAATTTACGAAGCAGGAACAAACACAGTAGATGGTGGGGATAGTTTTTCTTATGCTTGTTTTGCTGATGTAACTTCAATTGTTACAAGTTTTGGATCTGGTGTAGATTTAGGTACTTATACTGTTGCAAATGTCTCTTCTGCCGAAGGTAGAACAGCTGCATACACCCCATATAATGGTACAGGTCAATCTGCAGGTTGGTCTTTATTTGTAGTTTATGAAGATCCTACTCTACCAGGAAAATCAATTACAAGTTTTGATGGTTTTAGTGCCATTAGTGTTGCTGGTGGAAATTCAAACTTAGACATCCCTGTTGATGGGTTTAGAACAGTTCCTGCACCAGCTCCTGTTAGAGCGAATTTTGCTTTTGCAACTTTAGAAGGTGATAGCCCAATTTCTGGTGACCGATTAAAATTAAACGGCGTTAGTTTATCTACAACAGATCGTTCTGCTGATAATTTTTTCAACAGTTCAGTTACACAATTAGATGCTACACCTGTTAATGATAGGGTTCCAAACAGCACTAATACTTTAGGGTTTGATACTGGTGTTATTGCAATACCTAATCCAGGAAATTCAGTAATTGCTAATGACGCTACATCAGGAACCATTAGATTAGAGACTAGTGGAGACACCTACTTTCCTTATTTCTTTGCCTTTGCCGTAGAAATTATAGAACCGCATATTGTACTTACAAAAATTGTAGAAGATGATGCAGGTAATGATATCGGTGATGACTATGTTGGCTTAGGAACTTCTTTAAATTATGTTATTGGTTTTCAAAACACAGGAAATGATAATGCAACTAATTTTCAAGTTAGAGATATACTTCCTGTAAATATTATATTTAACTATCCAGATGATTTGGTTTTACCAACAGGGGTTTCCGTTGTTAGTTATGATCCTGATACACGTGAAATTATTTTTGCTATTGACGACAGTATAGTTGAAGAAAATGATCCTGTTTATGAAATTAGAATAGAAGTGCAAGTTGTAGAATCTTGTAATTTATTAGTTGATGCTTGTTCTAACATTATTAGTAACCAAGCTTTTGCGAGTTACAATGGTTTTTATAATCCTAATTTTCATATTACAGATGACCCTAGTTTAAGTGCCAACGTTGGCTGTTTAATATCTCCCCAAGCAACTAACTTTTTAGCAGATTTAAATTGTACTTTTTCTGAAGAAATTATACTTTGTGGTGATAGTGTAGAACTTACTGCTGCAGACGGATACGATTCTTATGCTTGGTCAACAAGTTCTACAGGAACGCCCGTTATAGGAAATACGCAAACAATTACAGTTACAGAAACAGAAACGTATTATTCTTTTAATACCGCTGTTGCACCATGTCAATCAATTATTCAAGAATTTGATGTTCAACTTTTTGGAGGAAACACAACAAATCCAGTAACTCCTTATGCAGATGAAGTTGTAATCTGTCCTAATGACGGAAAAGAATTACCAAACATTTTTTTATGTGGAGATAACGATTCAAGATTAATTGAAACAAACATTTCTAGCTCTATTTCTGTTATTTGGGAAAAACTAGATGAAACTAGTTGTTCTGCAGTTACAGATTCTGATTGTGCAAATGAAGATACATCTTGTACTTGGAATGAAGTTTCAAATGGTTCTAACTATTTAGCAGATACTGCAGGTCAATACCGTTTAACCATAAACTATCCAGGTGGGTGTTTTAATCAATTTTATTTCAATGTTTATGAAAACATCTTAAATGCTACTATTAATGCTATAGACATTATTTGTGATACACCAGGAAGCATTACTGTTAACGGCGTACCTTCTGGATATGAATATAGCTTAGATGGTATAACTTACCAAAACAGTAATGTATTTGAAGTTACAACACCTGGTTTCTACACTGCTTATATTAGACAAATTAATATTACAACAAACCCTTGTGTTTTTACAGTTCCTGATGTACAAATTAGAGATCGTGATTTCTCAGGATCAGCTATTATTACACAACCATTTTGTCATGGTGATAAGGGTAGTATTCATTTAGCTGCTAATGATTCTGATCCTCAATATACATTCACCCTTTCTCAAGGAGGAACACAAATTAATAGTGTTGGACCTATTGTTGAAAATAACTATACTTTCCAAAATCTAAATCCAGGAACTTACACTGCTACAATAACTTCTGAAAACGGATGTTCTTACTCTGAAGACATTACTATTGTAGATCCTCCTTTATTAACAGCGACTGTAGCATTAACAAGTCCATTAAATTGTACCGAAGGAGAAATAACAGTGTATCCTGTAGGTGGAACAGCACCTTATTTTTACTTTGTAAATGGTTCTACTGACTTTCAAACATTTCCAGAAATCGGAGTAACTACTGGTGGTACTTATAATATTACAGTTACAGATTCTAACAACTGTACTACTGATGTTTCAATTACGGTTGAGGCTATTGAAGGACCTGAGTTTACTATAAGCACCATAGATATTACATGTGTAGATTCTAGTAATGCAGGAATACTTACTATTAATGTTTCAAACTCTAATGGAAATAGTATAATGTATAGTATCGATGGAGGTCTTACTTATGTTAGTTCTAATGTGTTTTATGGTTTAACAGCTGGAGATTATGACGTTCAGTTACAATATACTTTAGGATCTGAGATTTGTGAAACAGACCCTCAAACTACAACTATAAATTCAGCGTCTACAATAGTAGGAACAGTTGAATTAACAACACCTTTAACATGTACATCTGAAGGAGTAATTACAGTTACAAACGCTACGGGAGGAGTTGCCCCATACTACTATAGTATTGATGGTATTAACTTTCAACCTAGTACAGTATTCGATAATTTAACTCAAGGAAATTATACTATTCTTATTCTAGATTCTACTGGTTGTAGTACTGCTACAGAAGAAATTACAATTGAAGCTCTTAACCCTCCAACAGATTTAGAATTTGACAACATATCAGTTACGTGTCCTACAAATACTACAACGGTAACAATAACTAATACAACAGGTGGAACAGGGACTTTAGAATATCAAATAACTGCCCCAGCATCAGCAGCGACCTCATATCAAACCTCAACATCATTTCCAGGATTAGAACCAGGAACTTATACATTCCAAGTTAAAGATGAAAATGATTGTACGTATAGTGAATCTTATACTGTAGATCCTATTACTGCACCAACTGTGGCCATTGTTTTAGCTGAAAGTTTAGATTGTTCTGCAACACCAGATGCTATAATTACAGGAACAATTACAGGTCTTAGTCCATATACATATTCTGTTTCTATTGATGGAGCTGCATATACAAGTATTGGAGCTACAGGAACACCTTTTAATTATACAACTGTTAATGCAGGAACGTATCAATTTGAAATCACAGATGCTAATGGCTGTACTGCTGAATCAAATATTGTAACTGTAAACCCATTATCACTGCCTGCTTTTGATGTCGTGGCACAAGTACAACCTATTTTATGTAATGGAGATACAAATGGTTCAATAAATGTTGAAATAGATACGGATACAGGTACTCCTCCTTTTCAAACTAATGTTTATAATGATACCACAGGTACTGATTACGGAACACAAACTTCTAGCTTACCTGCCGGAACATATACAATAACAGTTACAGATGCTAAATTATGTACTGATACTGAAACTGTAGTTATTGACCAACCAGACCCTATTAATGTAACATACGAAGCTGTAGATATTACATGTACATCTACAGGAGTTTCTCAAGGTTCTGTTATAATAGATGGTGTAACTGGAGGTATTCCTCCATATAACTATTTTGTTACAGGAACTAATGGTTATTCTAATTCAGAACTTAATAATTTAGGAACTACATCTGTAAACTTCGATGTTGTTGACTTTGGCTTATACCAAATTAACGTTGTTGACGCTAATGGTTGTTCCGTATTAATTCAAGATGTATTAGTTGCATCACCTCCAACAGATTTAGATATTGATGTTATAGCGACAGTAGACTGTACTACAGGAGGAGAAGTTGTAGTAAGTATAGGATCCACTTTAGCTAGTGCAGGACCTTTCTTTTTTAGTATTTATGAAGGTCCTGGTTTTGATTACCCTACAGGAACTTGGTTAGCTGAAGATACTGCAGGAAGTCAATCTGCAACTTTCACAGGGCTTATACCTGGTGTTTTATACACGTTTATTGTTTATGATCAGGCTACAAACTGTAGTTATTATGAACCTTCAATAGTGCCAATTCCAACAAATTCAACATTAACAGCAACAGCTGTCAGTGCTAATAACATTACTTGTACAGGTAGTGCCGATGGAACAGCTTCTTTTACAGTAAACAGTGTTTATAGTTCTACAGTAAATGTAGATTATGAAATCTTCGATTCTTTAAGTTTAAACACTACGGGAATCACTGGATCTGGAACTATTGCTGCAAATGGTTCATTAAACGTTACTGACTTAGGTCCATTACCATATGGAAACTATTTCGTTTCTATTAGAGAAACTTCTGGTCCTAACGCAGGTTGTGGAATTGTAACAGTACCATTTAATATTACAGAGTCTGCTTTTCTTTTAGAATTAGAAGTATCAATTGATCAGGATGCTAATTGTGCACCTAATTCAGGAGTTATAAGCGCAATTGGTTCTAACGGAACTCCACCTTATCAATACCAAATAACAACATCAGCTACTGCTCCACCAGTTTCAGATACTAATTGGGCTTCTACAAGTATATTTAATATGGATGCAGGTAGTTATTATGTACATGTTACAGATGCCTATGGCTGTGTCGTTACTAGTGATGTTGATTTAACTATGGTTTCTAGTCCTGAAATTTCAGCAAATGTAACAAATCAATGTACTGCTATTGAAGGAGAATATGAAATAGGTGTCTCTTTAATAGACTTAGGAGTACCTCCTTATTCTGTAAGTATTAATGGTGGTGCTTTTCAATCACAATCATTTCCTTTTATAATTACAAACTTAAATTCAGGAACACATACTGTAACTATCAATGATTTTAATGGTTGTGGAAATACAGTCTCTTTAGATATCACACCTCCTATTACATTAACACCAGAAGTTACTGTATTGCCAACGTGTAATGATGACGATGGAGAAATCACAATGACTGGAACTGGTGGTTCTGGATTATATACTTATAGTATTGCTCCAAGCTTTGCTTCTATCGCTGTAAATGGAAATATATTTACAGGAGTACCCTCTGGAACTTACACGATAACTATTACTGATACCGTTACAGGATGTACTGAAGAGGTTTCAGTTGCAGTAGCTGCCGCAGTGCTTCCTACTTTTACTTTAACACCTACAAGCGTAACTTGTTTTGGAGATAACTCAGGATCATTTGAATTAAATGTTGCTAATTATTCTGGTGCTTATACTTATGAAGTATTTGACACTGCCGGAGCTTCAGTTACTGGAGTCGTAAATGCTAATACTTCTACAAACCCTGAAATTGTATCAGGTATGGAAGCAGGTACGTTTACAGTCGTTATAACAGAAACAGATATTCCTTTTTGTTCTGCAACAAATAATGTAACGATAACATCTCCTTTAAACGCTTTAAGTCTTAATATTTCAGAAACATCTAATGTAACGTGTACTGATAGTGAAGGAACTATTAGTGCAATTGCAACTGGTGGTTGGGGAGATTATGAATACGAATTAACTGGAGCAGCTACTGTTGCTTATTCTTCTAATGGATCATTCACAGGACTTTCAGCAGGAAGCTATACTGTTAATGTGAAAGATGCCGGAGGTTGTATTACTTCAGAAAGCATTACATTAGAAATACCTGATCCTATAACAGCTACATTTACACCTAACACTACACTTTTATCTTGTTTTGCTGATCAAGATGCAAGCATAACAATTACTAATGTTATTGGCGGACAAGGTTCAAATTACACGTATACATTAAACACAGTGTTACCAACACCAAGTGCATCTGGTCCACAAACGTCTAATGTGTTTGAAAACTTAGGCCAAGGAACTTATTTCATAACAATCACAGATGGTTATGATTGTGAGGTAACATCTTTAGATATTGTAATTTCAGAACCAGCACCTATAGAAGCTAGTTTAGTAAGAGCAACAACGCAAACCTGTTTAACAGAATCGACTTTAACATTAAGTGCTACGGGAGGAACAGGATTATATTCATATAGTGAAAATGATACTTTCTCTCCAATTATTGGAACATTTACAACATCTACAACCTTCTCAGTTCCTGATGGAACATATTCTTACTTTGTAAGAGATGCTAATGGTTGTGTGACTAATGTATCAAATGAAATCACAGTTGATCCACTACTTCCTTTAGAGGTGACTTTAGAAGCTTCAAATTTAATCATCAATTGTTCTGGTGATAATAATGGATCTATATTAGCTAATGCTACAGGTGGATTAGGAAACTATGTATATATTTTACAAGACAATTTAGGTAATGTTGTTGCCGCACCTCAAACGAGTCCTGGATTCTTTACTGAGCTTTTTGCAGGTGACTATGTTGTTCTTGTAGAAAGTGGTGATTGTGCTACAACATCTACACCTATCAGTATTACAGAACCAGATAATCCTGTTAGTGCGACTCTTAATATTAACAATGTAAGTTGTGCAGGAAGTAATAATGGTTCTATTGAAGTTATTGCTACAGGAGGAACAGGTATCATTAAGTATGCTATTTCACCACAATTAAATCAGTTCTTCGATATTAATACTTTCGAAAACTTAGCTCCTGATGATTATACAATCATTGTACAAGATGAATTAGGCTGTTATTTAACATTAGATGTTACTATAACTGAACCGCAACCTGTAATCTTAAGTATTGTTCCAAACTCATTAATCCCAGAAGTTTGTACAGGTGAACTAGAAGGTGAGTTTAGTATTGCTATTTCAGGAGGAACATTACCTTATAGTGTAAGCTTAGATAGTTATGACGGGCCTTATACAACAGGAAACGCTACTCAAACCGAATTTTATTTCAACAATTTAGCTGGGGGAGATCATATTGTATTTGTAAAAGATGCTGAAGAATGTGAGTCTGAATGGAATATCACTTTCCCAGAATCAGTTAGTATTTTACCAGAAGTTGTTATTGAAAATATTTGCGATAACAATACACAAGGTAATATTGTAACGGTTACTGTAGATGCTTCTATTGAAGATCTTACGCTTCTAGAATATTCTTTAAATGGTGGACCATATCAACCTGATAATGTATTTACAAATTTACCAGAAGGTACAGGGTATTACATTGAAGTAATGCATGAAAATTTATGTGTTCAACGTACTGAATTATTCGATATTGATACCGTAGCTCCTGTAACGTTAACATTAGCTGAAGGTGGATTAAATGAATTTATAGCAACTGCAGCTGGTGGTAGAGGTGATTACCAATACACGTTGAATGGAGAAGATGTTGGTTCAGAAAACACTTATATCATTACAGAGTCTGGTTTATATACTGTAACCGTAACAGATAGTAGTGGTTGTTTTGCAACTGCACAAATAGAGTTAGAATTTCAAGATATCTGTATCACAAATTGGTTTACACCAAATGGAGATGGTAATTATGATACTTGGGCACCTGGCTGTACAGAAAACTACCCTGATCTTACCTTCGATATATTTGATCGTTACGGTCGTAAAATAGCAACTTATAGAGTTGGTGAATCATGGGATGGACGTTATGACGGTAAAGAATTACCTTCTGGAGATTATTGGTTTGTTGTTCAAACTAATGACGAAACAAACGATAAAGAATTTGTTGGACATTTTACCTTATACAGATAATAGCACATAATAATAGAAAGATAACATTATGAAAAAAATAGCCCTATATATTCTTTTTTTAGTCTTTGCACAAAGTTATGGTCAAGAGTTAAACCTACCTGTATTTACACAGTATTTAGCTGATAACGATTTTGTAATTTCCCCAACTTATGCAGGAATTGGTGATAATTTAAAAATTAGAGCCAATGGTTTAACCCAATGGGTTGGAATTAAAGATGCACCAGATAATCAATCTATTTATGCTGATTTTAGAATTTCTGAACGTTCTGGATTAGGAATATCTGCATACAATGATAAAAATGGAAACACATATCAAAAAGGTGCGAAGTTTTCTTTTGCTCATCATATTACATTAGATTATAAGTCTAAACAATTCCTTTCTTTCGGGATATCTTATAATATTAATAATTTTAGAATTGCTATAGAAGATTTTAATACCACTTATGATACACCTGTTTTAGATCCATATATTACAGATGACAAAGGTGAATCTAATAATAATTTTGATGCAGGAATTTTATACCGTTGGAAAGCTTATTATTTAAGTTTTAATGCGAATAACATTTTAAATAAGGATATAGATAATTATAATAATATTGAACCTAGCCTACTTTTAAATTATCAAATTTATACTGGTGTGGTTATAAAAAGTAAGAGCAATAGAGACGTAGAATTAGAACCCTCTGTTTTTTACCAAATGTTTAGTAGTGATAAACGTTCTAGTACAGATATCAATTTTAAATATAGAAAATTCAATAGAAAAGGAGATTACTATTTTGTAGGTGGATCTTACCGTTTTCTTAATGATCAATTTATGAAACCTTTAAATGTTGGCCCTATAGCTGGAATAACATTTAATCAATTCTTTTTTGCTTACTCATACCAAGCTACCATTAATGATTTATCTACGTATAACTCCGGAACACATATGGTAACTATAGGTTTAGACTTTTTTCAAGGTGCTAGTAATTGTGCCTGTACAAAAGGAACGAGTCAGAGTTATTACAGATAAGCATTCAGTTTATCATCCATTACTATTAACGTTATTACTTATGGTCTAAAATCATAAATAATAACGTTATTTTTTTATTCATATTCTATAATTCTTAAATCTAATAATAGGCCTCTTTTTTACTCTATAGTAATTACGTTAATACTTATTTCTTTTCAGTTAAAACGAAGGAAGAACAATCTCTATCTTGTTTAATATTAAAATAAAAACTATGGGAGTAATAAGCAGAGATAAAAAGCAAATTAATTGTGTTTATACAAGTGATTCTGATTTCGGAAAACAACTAGAAGGTTATTTAAAGTCGTCTGGAAAAGAAATTTTGATGATTGACATCACCAATACAATGCCAACACCTACACAATGGCAAGAATTAGCAACAGAACTAAATGTGAGTATTCAAGATTTATTGGATTTATCTAAAGTAGAAGAAATTAAAGAAACTTCAAATTTTGATGAAAACGATTATGTTACCATTTTAGAGAAAAATCCTAAAATATTTAAAGGTGCTATAATTATAAATGGTGATCAAACAAAGCATATTACAAATGTAACAGAGATCATTTAATCTTTGATTATTCATTCTACAGAAATTAAAAAAGTTTTCATACTAAAAAAACTAACATTAATAAATTCAGCTATAACAAGAGTTTTGTCTAAATATATTTTAATTTAGTATGCAATGAATAAAAGCACATTATTAAGATATAAAGGTTACGTAAAAACACCTTCACTTTTTAAATCGAAGGATTTAACTCAAGTAGATTTATTAGAATTACCTTTAACTTTTAAATCATTAGATACAGATAGTGATTTTAAAAATCAGAGATTAGGGAAACTCGTAGAAGAATTTGTCTTCTATCAATTAAAACATCAAACCTCTGTAAAATGGATTACAGAAAACATACAGATACAAAAAGAGCAACAAACTATCGGAGAGATTGATGCTCTTTTTTATGTAAAAGAAAAACCTATTCACTTAGAAATCGTTTATAAATTCTATTTATACGATACGCAAGAATCTTATACCAATCCCCTATCCTACTGGATTGGTCCAAATAGAAAAGATGCGCTCTGCTATAAATTAGAAAAACTAAAAAACAAACAATTTCCGCTTCTTTATAAAAATGAAACCAAACATCAATTAGAAGATTACAATATTAATATTGCTGAGGTTTCACAAAAACTCTGTTTTAAAGCGCAGTTATTTTTACCTTATAAAAGAAATGACATTACTATAGATGCAATTAATGAGCAATGTGTATATGGATTCTATATTTCATATAAGGATATCAGCATTTTTGAAGCCTATAAATTTTATATTCCAGAAAAACTAGATTGGCTAATAGATCCGCACGTTAATGTTGAATGGCAAGATTTCAATATAGCTAAAGATATAATTGAAAAACAGATAAAAGAAAATCGTTCTCCTTTAGTTTGGCTTAAAGTGAATAATACTAAATTTGAAAAATGTTTTATTACTTTTTGGTAAACTATGAGTACACAAAATTACTACAAACTTTATAAGCCTTACGGTTATTTAAGCCAGTTTATAAATCATCAAAACAAGCGTAGATCTAAAAAACTTCTAAGTGAAATCTGTGATTTACCAGAAGGAACTATGGCCGTTGGTCGTTTAGATGAAAAATCTGAAGGTTTATTACTATTAACCTCTGATGGAAAATTCAGCAATCATATAACAAGCCAAAATATTGAAAAAGAATACCATGTTATGGTCGATGGCCAAATTACACCTGAAGGCATTTTAGAATTAGAAAATGGAATTGATATTTCGGTTGAAGGAAAGCTGTACAAAACAAAACCTTGTAAGGCTTCAATATTAGAAGATACCTCTCATATTATAGAACGATTTGTTAGAGATGAACGCCACGGCATCACTTCCTGGCTATCCATAACAATAACAGAAGGAAAGTTTAGACAAGTAAGAAAAATGACGGCTAAAATAGGTTTGCCAACATTAAGATTAGTAAGAGTAAGAATTGGGGACTATAAATTAGAAACTATGAAACCAGCCGAGGTTTTAACTATTAATTATTAGAAGTCGTCTCTTCTGTTGTGCTTGCTGTTTTTTCAGTAATGGTTACTTTTTCGTTATTAAAAACTATAGTCGCTTTTACACCCGTTAGTAGGTTCCATTCTTTAGAAGAGATTTGATTTCCTTTATCATCATAAACAATAAATTCGGCTGTATTTGGTCCAGATTCTCCTTGATTTAAAGCCACTATTTCTACAACATTCCTCCCCTTTTCTAAAGTCACTTCTACACGTCTGTAATTCCCCGTTAATAACAAATTAGACTTTACAACATTACCATTAACTGATATTTTAACGCGATCACCATCTGGATATTGATAATCTCTACATACTATATTTACAAACTTAGTATCTACACGATGTTCACCAAGAAATTGATCGGACATGGTTCTTATAATTCCACCTTTTACAGCCTCCTTAAACCAACGATTTTCAAATATTTCGCCTGGACTTTTTAAACCATCATCATCATCTGTCATAGAAAACGGTTTCTCGGTTTCTTTAAAAACAAATTTTTTCTCAGACTCTTCTGTCCCACCTGCCTTCTCATTTTCTTTTTTGATAATAGGTTCTACCTTTATCTTAACTAAAGCGGAATCTTTTTTAGTTTCTGATTTTGCTGCAGGGATTCTAATAGATTTAGTCTGCTTATCTGTAATTTGAGCAAAAGCCATTGTACTGCATAAAATGCAGAACATAAATAATATGAGTTTTATAGTTTTCAATATTATAAAAAATTGACTTTTAATGATTCTGAAGTTTAAAATACAAAAATCGTACCTTAATACTTACCTGTTTCAAAATAAACGTATAAAAATAGAAATCATTACAAAAAAAAGTTAAAACTTACCATTAAAACTAATTCTTAACTTTCTATTATACTCTCCAAATAACCAATCTTTATAATTCTGAGTACTATTCATAATACAATAACAATACTGCTTTATTCTAAATGCAATTTCATCTTGTAATTCTTTAATCAATTCTCTTGCATCGTAAACGTCTTGACTATTATCTATACACATTTGAGAATGCTGCGCAATAGAGCGCTCAATAACTGTAAAAGATTTTTTACCTTCATCCATTACCTTTTTATATTCTGATTTTACATCAAAATTTAAAGTGTAAGATTTTTTAAATTTTACTTTAAGATAATCTGGCATTTTATAAACAAAATCTCTTTCTAATAAATCATCTCCAATTATATTTTCTAAATAATAATCAGGATTTTTAAAAATATGTTGCCAATCTACCGGTTGATTCCATGGTCCAAATCGGGCTTCGTTATTCCCTAAATCTATCACCTGAAAAGATTTACGATCTTTATAAATACGACTTCCACGACCAATCATTTGAAAATATAAGGTTAATGATCTCGTTGCTCTGTTTAAAATTATGGTTTCTACAGAAGGTTCATCAAAACCTGTCGTTAAGATACTTACCGAAGACAATACGGCATCTGGCGTGTGTTTAAACCATTTTAAAATTTCTTTACGATCTTGTTTATTGGCTGTATTATCTAAATGTCTAACGTTATAACCCGCTTTTTTAAATGTGTAATAAACTTCTTTAGACGTGTGGATTCCATTGTTAAAAATCAACGTCTTTTTTCCTTTTGCCATTTCCTCATAGGCTAATAACAATTTAGATTGCATTAGGCTATTAGTGTACAAAGCTTCTGAAGATTTTACAGTATAATCACCATTGATACCAATTTTTAAAGACGTTAAACCAACATCATAATTTGAGACTTCTGCATTAGCTAAAAAACCATTTTTAATAAGTGTAGAAATATCATCACCAACAATAAGATTTTTATAATTATCCTTCATTGGTAGTTTAATATTACTACTCAGCGGTGTTGCTGTAACTCCTAAAATAAAGCATTTTTCAAAAAATTTAAAGAGCTTTCTAAACGAGTTATAATGGGCTTCATCAATAATAACTAAGCCTACATTTTTTAATTCAAACTCATTATCAGATAAACGGTTGTTTAAGGTTTCTACCATAGCAACAAAACACTCATACTCATCTTGGTCGTGTAAAGTTTTCACCTTACTGTTAATCACTTTATTCTTAACATTAAAACCAGATAATACGTTAGAAGTCTGCTTACAAAGTTCTATTCGGTGTGTAAGAATTACTACTTTCTTTTGGTGTTGCTCAGCATAACGCCTAACAATTTCAGAAAAAATAACTGTTTTTCCTCCACCTGTTGGTAGTTGGTACAAAAGATTATAATCATCAGGTTCATTTCGCATGACATCAAAAATGCGATTAAGGTCCTTTATTTGATAATCATAAAGGCTTTTTTCAGTTGCATTTTGTTGTATGGTTTCGTTTTCTAACGACATATAATAACTTTAGCTTTGGGTTAATTTCGCAAAAATACCACTTTGTAAAGGTTTATGAAATGAATTATTGAGAAGATTTTAAATAGTGGTACTGTTCTTGCAGTTAACAAAAAATTAACATTTAAATCTTTATAATTATGAAATCATTTCGAAGACTTCCTGTATCGGTCAATGCAGGATCCATGGCAGACATTGCCTTTTTATTACTTATTTTCTTTTTGGTGACTACCACTATTTCTACCGACAAAGGAATTTTACGACAATTACCTCGAGTATGTGATACCGGCGATTGTACTGCTGATATCCATGAGCGAAATTTACTCCGAATTTCAATGAATGAAAAACAAGAAATTATGATTGAAGAAGAACTTGTTCAATTATCGGAGGTCAAAAACATTGTTGAAACTTTTATTGATAATAACGGTATTAATAATTGTGATTATTGTGATGGTTTTAAAAATCCTGATTCATCTGATCATCCAACGAAAGCAGTTATTTCTTTAAGTCATAAATCTGCAACTAAATATAATTTATTTATAGAGGTGCAAGATGAAATAACAAAAGCGTATTATGATTTACGTAATCGGTATTCAAAAGAAGTATTAAAAAAAGAGGCTAATCAATTAACTAAAGAGGAATTAAAGTTGGTACAAGAAGCCTACCCTTTTATCGTATCAGAAATTATGGTTGAACGGTCTTTAGAGTAATTGAATCTGTTGTAGGAATACAATATTCTATTTTAATTTTCTTTCTACCCCATTCTTTTGCTTTAGCGACATCATTATCCATGTAAATATCAATACGTTTTCTCCAACGACCGTGCATTTTATCCTTAACGGTATACAAACTGTCAAAACCTTGGAGTTTTACTTTGCTATTATGTACTAATCCAGAATCTAATAGATCTCTAGATACAGCAATATATCTTAATCCTGGTTTTAAACTGTCTCCAAAAGCAGTAATACTCGGATTAGAACTGGTTTGATAAGCAAGTGAATTATATGCTGTGGCAGTTACTAAAAGACTCTTCTTATTACAATCTTTTTCTTTAACTGTTGTGTTACAATTATAAAAGCAAAGAATTAATAAAACAATAAGATGAATGCGTGTCTTCATGTTCTAAATATAATAAATCTATATAGAATATTATAATTGAATAAAGACTTACACATCTTAAAAAGACTCAAATCTTTAGAGTAAAAGAAAACCGTCAGTTCCTAATTAAAGAAACTGACGGTTTTATAAATTTATTAAAACTGTAAAGCTTATTTCTTAATTAGCTTTTGAGTCATTGAACCTGAGTTCGTTGATAATTTTATAAAATAAACACCGCTTTGGTACGATGAAAGGTTTAAAACATTTGTGGTATTAGATTTTAAACTACCTTTTTGAATATCCTGACCTAAAATATTAAAAACCTGATAGCTTACATCTTCATCTAAATTAGTTAAATCTACATTCAAAATATTTGTTGTAGGATTTGGATAAAGATTAATTAAACCATCTAAATTAAAATCATTTACACTTAAAGACTCTTCTACTCTAAAAGTAACTGATTCTGATGCTCCAAACTCTCCTCCTGAAATTATAGTATTACCATTTTCGTCAGTTAAACTATAGGTTCCAGAACCATAAGAACAACAAATACCATCTGAATACTCATCAAATATTGTAAAAGTATAGCATTCATTAAAATTTGTAAGCTCAATTATTTCTTGATTATCAGACAAACCTGCATAATCTGAAACTGGTCCATTACTTACAACTGTTCCTGAACTATCTAATAACTCCCAAGATGTTTCATATCCATAATTGTCCGTGAAAATATCTAAAGTAAGTGATGATGTTACATAAGAGGTAGATACTTTAAAACCATATCCAAATGTATCATTAACTGTATTCTCATCTACAGTTCCGTTTGGACTAGAAACGTTAATAATAAACACATGACTTCCTGAAGAAAGGTTTGTATATGTTGGTGTAGCAACAACGACGCTTTCTCCACTAAGCAAGCTTCCTGTCCAACTTACAGATGTACTAGACTCTTCATCAATATAATAAGAAATCTCAGCTGAAGTCAATGCTAATTCACCTGAATTTACAAGTGTAACTTGAGGAGCAAAATCTTCACTACATATTTCAGAACTATTAGTACCTGCATTTGCTCTTGCATCTATATCATAAGTTTCTGAGGCCAAATATTGATCTAAAATTTCAACACCAGAATCTGATGGATCTAACCATTCTTTAAGTCTTGAGGAAGAAGAGTTTCCATAATCCCAACCAATACCAAAACGACCATAAAGATCATAACCACCGTTATCAGTAGTTCCTGAACATGCTGCAGTACCACCAGATAATGTACCTATTAAATGACCTGTTTCATTAAATAAACCAGACCCTGAAGAACCACCTTCGGTAACTCCTAAATCCCAATCACTGATTAGCCACATTTGAGTGTCACTATTTCCATTAAAATTAGTAGATGTTCTAGTTGCTCCATCATCATCTCTACTCACTTTTTGAATATCTCCACTCGGGTGGTGTATTCCAAAATTAACAACTGGTGTTGTTACTGTAGAATTATTCCATCCTGCCCAAACTAGATCTAGATTATTCTCAAAAAAACTAGTATCTGTAATCTCTACTAATTCAACATCTGATTGTGAGTTTTTAGCTCTCACGGTAGATCCACTAACCGTTTGGTTATATGCTCCATTGGTACTACTTGTTGTTGTTCCGCAAGAAGTATTAGTACTTCTCCAATTAAATCTAAATGCCCAACTGCCTTCACCTCCACTACAGTGGTTTGCTGTTAAAAAATAAGGTGTTCCATCATTATTTGTATTATTTACTAAAGTCCCAGAACAAAATCCAGAACCATTAGTTACAAGCATACCTACAGCCTTTTTTACATCATCCTTAAGTGTATCTAAATCATATGGATCAGTTGCAGGAGCAATATCACAATCTACATCTTGATTACAATCACCTGAATCACCTAGGGATTTTTGAAAAGAATCAGCTGTTCTATAGCCATGAATAACAGAACCCACTGTAATTTTAGCTTCACCTGTTACATTAGCTGGTTGATAATATTCTATCCAAGCTTGATCACCTTCTACTAACCATGTACCTAAAACTTCTTCAGAATTATTATTGTGGTATGTAAAAGGTCTTAATAAATCTGTTTTTTCATTATTGTAAACATAAAGTGTAGCTCCTTCTGGAATTTTAAACACATCAAACATAAAGTTTAATGTATATGCTCCTTCAGAAACATAAGACATTCTCCATATACGATCTCCATTATCTAAAGTTGTCCACTCACCGACATCGTTAAAATTATGATCTACATAAATGTCATGACCAAAACGCCAAGGGATGGATTTATCTTTATCATTAATTTCATCTTCTTTTTGTAATTTATCTAAATCAAAAGAAGGCAATTTATAAGGTAATAAATCAATGGCTTTAGCTTTAGTCCAACTTGGTGGTTTAATATCATTAGGAATTGCTTGAGCAAAACAGATGCCAGAAGTAATAAGTAAAATAAATAGTAATCTTAATTTCATAAGGGATTTTAATTAAATTATTATAACATATCATTCTATAATTTTTTAAACTTTAATGAACTTAAACTACAAGTTTGACAACCCATTCTGAATAAAAATAAAAATGATCTACAGGAATTATAGAGTATAAAATAAGTTAATAGGTAGAGATTTCAGAAATCTATTAGACGGAAAGAAGATATTTATCTACTAAATAAAGGTTATCAACGACAAACTATAATTAATAAATTAACAATTCTTTTAGAACTTCTTCAAACTTTCCTTTAGCTAAATACTGATTTTCTAACTGACCAATAAAAGGTATTGGTGTTTCCATACTTGCCACACGCTTTACAGGTGCGTCTAAATATTCAAAGCAAGATTCCATTAATAGCGCAGAAATATCACTTGCAATACCTCCAAACAGAGAGTCTTCTTGAAGAATAATAGCTCGTCCTGTTTTTTGTACTGAATTTATTATAGATTCTTTATCCAATGGTTGTAATGTTCGTAAATCAATTAAATCTGCTGAAATACTTGGATTGTTTTCTAAGGTTTCTAAAGCCCAATGCACGCCCGCTCCATAAGTAATAATTGTGACTGATTTTCCTTCTTTTAAAAATGCTGCTTGACCAAATGGAAGGGTAAAATAATCTGTAGGAACCTCTTGTCTAATACTTCTATATAAAGCTTTATGTTCAAAAAACAAAACAGGATTAGGGTCATTTATAGCTGTTGCCAACAACCCTTTTGCGTCATATGGAAACGCAGGATAAACAACTTTTAGTCCTGGAGTTTTTGTAAACCATGCTTCATTTGTTTGAGAGTGAAAAGGACCTGCTGCAACGCCACCTCCACAAGGCATTCTTATAACAACATCTGCTTGTTGCCCCCATCTGTAATGCGATTTAGCTAAATAATTAACTATGGGATTAAAACCTGAAGTTGCAAAATCTGCAAATTGCATTTCTACCACCGATTTTATTCCTGAAATAGATAATCCCATGGCGGTTTCAACAATTGCCGATTCACATATAGGTGTATTTCTTACCCGTTCTTTTCCAAAAGCCTCTACAAAACCTTCAGTGATTTTAAAAACACCTCCATATTCCGCAATATCTTGTCCCATAATAACAAGATCTTTATGCTTTTCCATAGATTGTTTTAGTCCTTCTGAAATCGCATCTACAAAACGTAATTCTTTTGTAAGTTTATTTGGAAGATATTCTTTATAATTAAAGAATTTATAGACATCATTTAGTTCTGTGTCTGCATTTGCAATAATATCTGGCTCAATGGAAGCTGAGGCTAACGCTTTCTCAATTTCAGATTTAATTTCAGAACTATAAGTTTCTTCGATTTCTGGGTTTAGTATTTTTTTACTAAAAAGGAAACTTCTAAAATTTTCTATGGGATCCTTTGCTTCCCACTCTTCTATTAATTCTTTAGGGACATATTTTGTACCACTTGCCTCTTCATGCCCTCTTCTTCTAAAGGTTTTAAATTCTATTAAAATAGGACGTGGATGTTTTCTAATACTTTCAGCTAATTTTTTAACCTTAGTATAAGTTTCAATTATATCATTTCCATCTAAAATAAAAGATTCAATACCATAACCTTTACCCCTATCTGCTAAATGCTTGCAATTATATTGCTCTTCTGTTGGGGTAGAAAGTCCATATCCATTATTTTCAATACAAAAAATAACAGGTAATTTCCAAACAGAAGCCACATTTAAAGCTTCATGAAAATCACCTTCACTACTACCGCCTTCACCTGTAAAAACAGCTGTTACATTACCATTTTTATGTAATAAATTACCTAATGCTATTCCATCTGCAACACCCATTTGAGGGCCTAAATGAGATATCATTCCTACAATATTATACTCTTGTGTTCCAAAATGAAACGAACGATCTCTTCCTTTTGTAAACCCACTTAATTTACCTTGCCATTGACAAAATAAACGCTTTAACGGAATTTGCCGAGTTGTAAATACACCAAGGTTTCTGTGCATTGGTAATATATATTCACTAGACTTTAATGCCATTGTTACGCCTACAGAAATAGCCTCTTGTCCAATCCCAGAAAACCATTTTGAAATTTTTCCTTGACGTAAAAGAATAAGCATCTTTTCTTCTATTAATCGCGGTTTTAGCATATTGTAATAAAGCTTTAACAACGTCTGATCATTCAAATTTCTTTTGTTGTAATCTATGTTACTTTTTGTAATTTTTGGCATAAAGTGTTGTTTCAGTAATCTTTCAAATGTAAATAAAATTGCTTAACAATTGATTATTAGGCTTCAAATAGTCTATTAAGGATGCCTTATTGTTATATCACTATTATTGTTACTTTTGTATATTGACAAAAATTTAAATAGATATCCCATGGATAGAATACCTAGTGTAGATTTAAAGGATTTCATTTCTGATGATCCAAAGCGAAAACAAAAGTTTATTAATGAAATAGGAAAAGCTTACGAAGACATCGGATTTGTAGCTTTAAAAGGACATTTTTTAGAGGATACTTTAGTAGATAGCTTATATTCAGAAGTTAAGAGTTTTTTCGATTTACCTGTAGACGTTAAAGAAGGTTATGAAGTACCTGGAATTGGCGGACAACGTGGTTATGTCTCTTTCGGAAAAGAGAGTGCCAAAGGAAAAAAAGAAGGTGATTTAAAGGAATTTTGGCATTTTGGACAATATGTTGACGATGATGAAGAACGACGTAAACAATATCCTGAAAACGTTGACGTAAAAGAACTAGAAGATTTTAATAAAGTAGGTAAACAAACTTACCAAATGCTCGAAAAAACAGCAAAATACGTATTGCGTTCTTTAGCATTATATCTTAATTTAGAAGAAACTTATTTTGATAATTACATCCATAATGGTAACTCTATTTTAAGACCTATACATTACCCTCCAATTACTCAAGAACCTAAAAATGCTGTAAGAGCTGCTGCTCATGGAGACATCAATCTTATTACCTTATTAATGGGTGCACAAGGTAGAGGTTTACAAGTGCAACGTAATGATGGCGAATGGATTGATGCTATTGCAGAGCCAGACGAATTAATGATTAATGTTGGTGATATGTTATCGAGACATTCTAATAACAAATTAAAATCTACTATTCACCGTGTTATAAACCCACCAAGAGAACTTTGGGGAACATCGCGCTACTCAATGCCATTTTTTATGCATCCTGTTAGTGAAATGAAATTAGATGTTTTAGAGAGTTGTATTGATGAAGATAATCCAAAACAATTTGAAGATATAACAGCTGGCGAATTTTTAAATGAACGTCTAATTGAATTAGGACTTATTAAGAAATAATAGTCTATTGGCAGTCTACAGTTATCAATCCACTAATATAGTGCATACAAAAAACTGAAGACTGCCAACTAAAATACTGAAGACTGAAAAATGGATTTACAAGATCAACTAAAAAACCTCTTTCCAGAACACACGCCTGAGCCAACAGAGTCTACTAGCGATTCTAAAGACAATTTATGGCTACAAGACGACCCCATAATTTGCAAATACGAAAAGCGAAAAGGAAAACCTATCACTATTCTAGAAGGTTATACCGGCGCTACTGAAGATTTTAAGAAGTTAGCAAAAGAATTAAAAACAAAACTTAGTGTTGGTGGTAGTTTCAAGGACGATAAAATTATTATTCAAGGAGATTATCGTGATAAAATTATGACACTTTTAAAAGAAAAAGGATTTAACGTTAAGCGTGTAGGTGGTTAAACTATGGAAAAACAATGTTTACATATTACAAATGGTAATAATCTAACCGATTTTTTAAAAGAGTTAGATTTTAAAGACGATATACTCACTTGGCAAGAAATGCTATGTGAAGGCCCAACGATTGCAAAAATAGATTCTGATGAGTTTATTGAACTTCGTATTGATTTTTTAAAAGAGCATTACAATATCGAAGTTGACGAAAAAGACATGAAACATGAGCTTGCCAAACTAGATAATGTAGAAGAATATTCAGAAATAAATTTATGGTTTGATTACGATTTATTTTGCCACATCAATTTATTAGGTGTTATCAATTTATTACATCAAAAAGAAATAGAAAAACCTTTATATCTTATTTGTAGTGGACGTGTTAAAGGCGAAAAAAGCCTTAAAGGTTTGTCTGAATTAAGTTCAGGCCAGCTTAAATCTCACTATCAAAACAAGGTTAAATTAACTAGTAAAGATATTAACTTAGCGATTGCTTTATGGCGTACATATTGTGGTAAAGACCATAATATTTTTAAGCCCTATATTGTTGAAAAGTCTAACTTTAAATACATGAGCAATTGCTTAAAAGCACATTTAGAGCGTTTTCCGCATCAAAAAAGTGGTTTAGGTAATATTGAAGCCAATATCTTAAAAATTATAAATGAAAATAATGTTAAATCCATTAACCACTTGCTAGGCTATTGCTTAAATTATCAAGGTTATTATGGTTATAGCGATCTACAGTTAAATCTTAAAATAAAAGAGTTATCTTTATTCTACACCGTTTCAGAAGATAATATTGCACTTAATAGAAAAGGCCACGAAGCCTTATTACAACAACATAATTTTGCAATAGAGGTTAATAATAACATGAAATATGGGGGAATAAATCGTCTAGAGTATCAATTTAGCGAAGAACAAAATAAACTCATTAAAACTATATTTAATGCCGATTAAAAATTCAGAACTTATACTAAATTCAGATGGTAGTGTTTACCACCTTAATTTAAAACCAGAAAACATTTCGGATACCATCATTTTTGTTGGTGATCAAGATCGTGTTGAAAAAATAACGCAACATTTTGACAGCATTGAATTTAGCACTCAAAAGCGTGAATTTAAAACACAAACAGGTTATTATAATGACAAGAGATTAACTGTTATTTCAACAGGAATTGGTCCAGATAATATTGATATCGTTTTAAATGAATTAGATGCTTTGGTTAATATTAACTTGGAAACAAGACAACCAAAAACAGAATTATCTAGTCTAAATATTATAAGAATAGGAACTTCTGGTTCACTTCATAAAGATATTCCTGTAGATGCATTTGTACTGAGTACTTATGGGTTAGATATCAATGGAATGATGCATTTTTATCAACTTGAAGGAATTACAAATCCAGAAGTTGAAGATGCTTTTATAAGACATACCAATTGGGATAAAAATAAAGCAAGACCAATAATTATAAGTAACAGTGAATATTTAGAAAAGCATTTTGAAAGTGATAAAACTTTTAAAGGAATGACTGGCACAGCTGGTGGTTTTTACGGACCTCAAGGTAGAGTATTACGTTTACCATTACAAGATGCTAATCTTAATACTAAATTAGATAACTTTAATTATAAAGATTTTAGAATTACTAATTTTGAAATGGAAACTGCTGCGATCTATGGCCTCTCAAAATTATTAGGACATAAAGCTTTATCTCTAAATGCTATTATTGCTAATAGAGCTACTGGAGAATTCAGTAAAGATTCTAAGAAAGTTATCGAAAATTTAATTCAATATGCTCTAGATCGTATTGTAAATCTTTAAACAATCAACTTTTGAAATTATTTATTTCAAAAGTATATCTAGCATTTACTCTAGTAAGAATAACGTATAATTAAAAGATTTCTGCCATCGCAGGAAGTAAACATGAAGAAAGTAAATATTGGTGGAGTACCAGAACACTTTAACCTAGCTTGGTATTTAACATTAAAAAATGGAGAATATAAAGATAAGGATATAAACCTAAGGTGGAATGATTATTATGGAGGTACAGGTGCCATGACAAAAGCTTTAAGATCTGGAGAGATTGATATGGCTGTTATTCTTACCGAAGGTATTGTTAAAGACATCATTGAAGGTAATCCTTCAAAAATAGTTCAAACTTTTGTTGAAACGCCTTTAATTTGGGGGATTCATGTTGCTGCAGATTCTAAATTTGAAACTGTTGAAGATATAAAAGGAACACGTGCTGCAATAAGTAGATACGGTTCTGGATCACATCTTATGGCATATGTTAATGCTAAAAACAACGATTGGAATCTAGAAAAAGATCTCAATTTTGAAGTAATAAAAAATCTAGATGGCGCGATTAAAGGATTAACTGAAGGTCAAGCTGATTATTTTATGTGGGAAAAATTCACCACAAAACCCATTGTAGATAATGGAGTTTTTAGAAGAATAGACAACTGCCCATCACCTTGGCCTTGTTTTGTTATTGCTGTAAGACAAGATTTTATTGATAATAACCCTGAAGAATTAAAAATAATTTTAGACATCATAAATAATACAACTGCTGAATTTAAATCCATTCCTAGTATAGATAAAACTATTGCAAATCGTTACGAGCAAGAATTAGAAGATGTACAGCAATGGTTATCTTTAACAGAATGGTCACAAAGTGTTATGGATGAAAATACTTTAAAAATAGTACAAGATCAACTTTATGATTTAAACATTATTTCTGAAAAAGTAGAATATTTAAAATTAATTCATAAAATTTAGAATTCCATTAAAAATAGATATTTAATTGATTTATCTATAATCCCCACCATTTATTATAGCTAAGTATTTGACCTGTTTTTGTTTAGAGTTAAATTTATTTATGTAGTTGTCTTTTTGAATTCAAAAAAAAACAATTACATTTGTAAACCCTTTAACTAACACTTAACAAAAACTTAATAAATGATTAACCTATCTTAATCTGGTAAATATGATAATAAATATTGTTTTAATTTTATGTTCTTTAGTTGTGTTGAATTTTTTATTATTAATCTTTAGTTGTAATAAAACAAGTAAGAAAAATGATGGTAGGATACCTCATTTTGCTAAAGAAAAAAAAGAATCTACAGTCGTTTCCAATCAATTACAGAGACGCCAACTTGCTGCAACAGGAAGTTAGTTTTACTAAAGTGCTTATTCCCGAACCAATACCCCCTATTTGCACTTAAAGGAGAAGGATGTCCACTTTCTAAGATATGATGTTTGCTTACGTCAATCAATTTCTTTTTTTTCTTTGCAAATCCGCCCCAAAGTAAAAACACCACATCACTTTTTTTAGCACTCACTATTTTAATAACTTCATCTGTAAATTGCTCCCATCCTTGTTTTTGATGGCTAGCTGCTTCATGTGCTCTCACTGTTAACGTTGCATTTAACAATAATACACCTTGATCAGCCCATGGCATTAAGTTTCCTGATTTAGGATACAGTATTCCTAAGTCTTCTTCAATCTCTTTAAAAATATTAACTAAAGAAGGGGGATGTTTTATTCCATCACTAACAGAAAAACATAAACCATTAGCTTGTCCTACATCATGGTAAGGATCTTGACCTATAATAACAACCTTTACATCATCAAATTTACAACGGTTAAAAGCATTAAAAATATCTGATGCTTTAGGAAAGCAAACCTGATTTTTATATTCTTCATCTACAAAAGATTCTAAATTTTTAAAATATGGTTTTTCAAACTCTAAATTGAGTTCATTTTTCCAACTTTTATTAATATTTACATCCATATTTAAAAACAAATTAAATTCTATAAGTTTATCTTTGGCGTCAAATTCTTTTAAAGATGAAACATCTAAAATTTCCTTCAGCACAAACCATACTATTTATAATTGCCGGCTTAGTGACTCTATTAACATGGGTTGTTCCTGCTGGAAAATACGATACTTTAAGTTATAACACCTCCACTGACAAATTTACACGATTAAGTCTAGATGAAGAAATTAGCTTAGATGCATCTCAAACAACACTCGAAGATTTAAATATTAAAATTCCAATAGAAAAATTCACAAATGGAGATATTTATAAACCCATCAATATCCCAGGAACTTATAATAAACTAGAATCTAAACCACAAAGTTTTTATGATTTTGTAAAATCACCTGTAAAAGGAATTATTGAAGCTGCAGATATCATTTTTCTAGTCTTAATTATTGGTGGCTTAATTGGTATACTTAATAAATCTGGTGCTTTTGATGCTGCAATAGGTCAATTAGCCATTTTATTAAAAGGACGAGAACCATTGCTTATTGTTTTAGTGACTACATTAGTAGCTTTAGGAGGTACAACATTTGGCTTTGCCGAAGAAACCATCGCCTTCTTCCCTATCTTAATTCCGGTATTTTTAGCTGCTAAATATGATGCAATTGTTGGAGTAGCAAGTATTTTTCTTGGTTCAGCAATAGGCACTATGTGTTCTACTATAAATCCTTTTTCTACTATTATAGCTAGTGATGCTGCTGGTATTAATTGGACAACAGGTTTATACGGACGTGTTTTTATGCTGCTTTTATGTCTAACCGTTACTATACTTTATATAATGTGTTATGCTAAGCGTGTTAAAAACGATCCAACCAAATCTTTAATTTATGACCAAAGAGAAGAAATCGCTAATCTATTTGCAATAAAAGATACTACTAATATTGATTTTAACTGGCGATTAAAACTTGCTTTATTCGTATTTACAAGTTGTTTCATTATTATGATTATTGGTGTATCAATGTTAGATTGGTGGTTTGTAGAAATGACAACTGTATTCTTAATAGGTTCTATAATAATAGGAGTTATTATTAAAATTAGCGAAACCGATTTTATTGAAACTTTTGTAAAAGGAGCTAGCGACTTATTAGGTGTTGCTTTAATTATTGGTATTGCTAGAGGTGTTACCGTTTTAATGACTGATGGTTTAATTAGTGATACACTATTGTATTATGCCAGTGATATTACCAACGGTATGAATAAAGGTATTTTTGCAAGTGCTTTAACTTTAATTTACTCTGCCTTGTCATTCTTTATTCCTAGTTCTTCGGGGATGGCTGTTTTAACGATGCCTATAATGGCACCTTTAGCAGATACAGTTGGTATTGGTAGAGAAGTTGTTGTAAATACCTACCAATACGGATTAGGTCTATTTTACCTTATTAATCCAACAGGATTAATTTTAGCATCGCTAGCAGTTGCAAAAATTAACTTTAGCAAATGGTTAAAATTTATATTTCCTTTATTTATAATTCTCATTATAATTACTTTATTAGTATTAGCAGCCTCTTCGTATCTATAAAAGCATATAATACCCTAAATTTGTAATTCTAAAAAAACGATTAACAATACATGATAAATATTCATGAAAAAACTTTAAAAGACCTTGAGTTTTTTACTGTTTTAAATCAAATTAGCCAACATACACTTACTGCTTTAGGTAAAGAAGCCGTATTAGCTATTCTTCCATTTAAAGATGAAGAACAACTAAAACGCGAGCTTATCTACGTTAATGAATATTTATCATCTTATGATAATGATAATAGAATACCAAATCATGGATTCGATGCCATTGCCAAAGAGCTAAAACTACTTAAAATAGAAAATACATACCTAGAAGTTTCAAGTTTACAAAAATTGGTAAGCATGTCTCTGACAGTAAATGCTATTTTAAAATTTTTAGAAAAATTTAAAGAATATTACCCAAAACTTAAAGAATTTAGTCAGCACATAGAAATAAACACATCGCTTATTACACAAATTGATGCCGTTGTTGATCGGTTTGGAGATATTAAAGATAATGCATCACCTATTTTATCTAACCTACGTAAATCTATAAACCTTTTAAAAGGTAAAATTAATAGCAGCTTTTCTTCAGCTTTAAATACCTACAATAATCTCGACTATCTAGATGATATCAGAGAATCTGTTGTAGATAACAAACGTGTACTAGCGGTAAAAGCGATGTATCGAAGAAAAGTTAGAGGAGCTATAATGGGAGGTAGCAAAACGGGTAGTATTGTTTATATAGAACCCGAAACAACACTTCAGCATACTAGAGAACTCAATAATTTAGAATACGAAGAAAAAGAAGAAGTCATAAAAATATTAAAAGAGTTAACGGATTATATCCGACTTTTTACTCCGCTTCTTCATAATTATCAAGAATTTCTAACGCAATTAGATGTTATTTCTGCAAAAGCAAAATATGCAGAAAGTATGAATGCTATATTACCTGAGTTTTCTGAGGAACGTAGCATGAATCTACGAGATGCTTATCATCCTCTACTCTATTTAACCAATAAAGAAAATGGTAAAACAACATTTCCACAAACAATAGGCTTAGAAAAAGATAGTCGAATTATTGTCATTTCTGGACCAAATGCAGGTGGAAAAAGTATTACGTTAAAAACTGTTGGTTTACTACAGGTCATGATTCAAAGTGGAATGCTAATTCCTGTTCACGAAAGAAGCTATGTTTGTTTATTCGATAGAATTCTAAGTGATATTGGTGATAATCAATCTATAGAAAACCATCTAAGTACCTATAGTTACAGGTTAAAACAGATGAATTATTTTCTTAAGAAATGTAACAATAAAACACTATTCTTAATTGATGAATTTGGAACAGGAAGTGATCCAGAATTGGGTGGTGCGTTAGCGGAAACATTTTTAGAAGTATTTTATGAACGTGAAGCTTATGGAATTATAACTACACACTATTCTAATTTAAAATTACTAGCTAATGAATTGCCTCAAATTCAAAATGCTAATATGCTCTTTAATGAAAAAACATTAGAGCCCATGTACAAATTAGTCGTTGGGCAAGCAGGTAGTTCTTTTACGTTTGAAGTCGCACAAAAAAATGGAATTCCATATAGCTTAATTAACAAATCTAAAAAGAAGATTGAGAGAGGTAAAGTACGTTTTGATGCTACGATAGCTAAACTTCAAAAAGAACGCAGTAAACTAGAGCGAACAGAACGGTCACTTAAAGAAAACGAAAAAAAGAAGATTTCTGAAGCAGATAAATTAGAAGAAATCAATGCTAAAGTTCAAAAGAAATTAGAGAGCTATCAAGAATTATATGATTCTAATCAACGTCTTATTTATTTAGGTCAAAAGATGAATGATATTTCTGAAAAATACTTTGAAGACAAAAAAAAGAAAACACTAATTGACGAGTTATTTCGATTAGTTCAAATTGAAAACTCTAAGCGTAAAAAAGTATCTGCTAAACAGAAAAAAACAATCAAAGCAAAAGAGAAACAAGTAAAGCAAGAAGCAGAAAAGAAAGTTGAAGTTATTCGAGAAAAGAAAAAAGAAGCCAAGAAAAAATCTATAAAAGTAGAAAAACCTAAAGCTATTTTAAGACTTAATGACCGTGTAAGATTGCTAGATGGTAAAGCCGTTGGTACTATAGATAGTATTGAAAAAGGAAAAGCCAACGTAAACTATGGTATGTTTACAACTAACGTAAGTTTAGACCAATTAGAACTCGTGCAAGCCATGAAAAAATAAAATAACGTTTCGTATTTAAATGAAGGTAGATATCCCAAATAATAAACAATTAATACTTTTTGATGGCGTTTGCAATCTTTGCAACTCTAGTGTATTATATGTTATAAAAAGAGATATAAAAAATCAGTTTCTATTTGCTCCACTTCAAAGTAATATTGGAAAACAGGTCATTAAAAAATTCAAAATTGATACTGATGAAACAGATTCTATTCTACTTTATAATCCCATAAAAGATAAGCTATCTTATAAATCTACTGCAGCATTACTAACTGCTAAACATCTTGGTTTCCCTACAAACATTTTAGCTGTATTTTTAATTTTACCTGCTTTTTTAAGAAATTGGTTTTATAATTATATTGCTAAAAATCGTTATAAATGGTATGGTAAAAAAGAATCTTGTATGATTCCATCTCCAGAACTAAAAGCTAAATTTATAGATTAATAAAATAATTAATTGTACAAGTTAACCCAATTGCTACAAGCAATAATTTCATTAGAATAAATCAAAACTTTATTATTCTAGAAAAGGATAACCCAATAACTAATACAAAATTATTCCACTAGTATTATAATAATCCAATAAACAATTCAACTATATTAATAGGACTATAAATTATTTGCGCTTAATAAATAATAATTCATACATAATTGAATCAAGCTTAACAATTATAAAATATGAATATATAATTTCAGAAAAATAATACTATATTTTGTCATTAATTTGAGTTAATTACTTTCTTATTTTTAGTGAAACCTCATTAGCCTTTATATAATATATAGCAAATATTTGAATGAGTTTTAACTTTTAATAAATAATCAATATTCCTATTTTTAAAAAAGTAAAATAATCATTAGCTAAATTTTCCTAACTACAGAATACATAAAGTAAATCACGATATAACAAGCCACAATAATGAGTCTTCGTAAAATTTTATACATAGCGAAATTATTACAATGATAAGATAGGATAGGATAGGATAGGATAAAGGAATAAATATTCTATTTTACAAGAGAGTCATTCTAATTAAAAGCTTACAATAATATATACAGACCTCTATAACTAGAAGAGTAAAAGAATAGATATTTATAAGAGAATTCTAAAATAGTAAATAAAGCAAATCTAAACGCTAATAGGATCTCTATTATAAGTATTCAGTTTTGGGTATACGATTATCGATATTAAGAGCTTTGGAGTAAATAAAAAACTCTATAAAAAACAAAAAACCCTTACTAGTTATCTAGTAAGGGTTCTTAAAAAGGCGGCGACCTACTCTTCCACAATAAAGTAGTACCATCGGCGCAAACGGGCTTAACTACTCTGTTCGGAATGGTTAGAGGTGAGCCCCGTCGCTATAACCACCTTAAATTTTTATTCTGAGTTTATCAGAACTTGGGTTGTTATAAATAATCAACACTAATATTGTTGACATATTGAAAAAATTACATGATATCTGTCTGTATAAATAGTAAACTGTTATAAAAAAACGCTGTACAATAAGCCTATGGGTTATTAGTACTACTTGGCTATGACATTACTGCCTTTACACCTATAGCCTATCAACGTGGTCATCTTCCACGACCCTTAAAAGAAATCTCATCTTGTGGTGGGTTTCGCGCTTATATGCTTTCAGCGCTTATCCCTTCCGAACGTAGCTACCCTGCAATGCTTCTGGCGAAACAACAGGTACACCAGAGGTTCGTCCAACTCGGTCCTCTCGTACTAGAGTCAGATCCACTCAAATTTCTAACGCCCACAGTAGATAGAGACCGAACTGTCTCACGACGTTCTGAACCCAGCTCGCGTGCCACTTTAATGGGCGAACAGCCCAACCCTTGGGACCTTCTCCAGCCCCAGGATGTGACGAGCCGACATCGAGGTGCCAAACCCC
>NZ_CP058981.1:390000-392500 GCF_019278425.1 Winogradskyella sp. HaHa_3_26
GCGGCATCCTTTTTTTATCCTAAAACTTTATAAAAGGTAATGTTACTATATATAGGTGAGATCTTATTATATGATCAACGCCTATTCTAAAAAAAGATATAGCGGATGATGCGGCGCTTTTGCTCCTTGAAAGCAAAAGCGAAATGCCAGAAAGGTTAACGTGAATTTTCTGAAAGAGTTTTATAAAAAAATAAAAATTGATTGAATTAATCTAATTATGAATTATAATAAATAACCTTAAAAATAAAATTCAAAAATCCAAGATTAATAATAACTGGTTAACTTTTAAATTAACTATTAAAAATGTGAATTCGATTACTAAATCTAATAAATGGATGGTATTAAAATTGGATATTATATAGTAAATAAAGAAAACTGAGATTTAGTTTTCTAAAAATTAAGCTCTAGATAATTTTTTAATACATAAGAGGAAGAATATCAGTTTTTAATACTACTGTATTAGCATTAAAATTCAGATAAATAAGAAGCAATTAAAGAGTAAAAAGTTCTAAAACACAAAAAACCCTTACTAGTTAACTAGCAAGGGTTCTTAAAAAGGCGGCGACCTACTCTTCCACAGTAAAGTAGTACCATCGGCGCAAACGGGCTTAACTACTCTGTTCGGAATGGTTAGAGGTGAGCCCCGTCGCTATAACCACCTTAAATTTTTATTCTGAGTTTATCAGAACTTGGGTTGTTATAAATAATCAACACTAATATTGTTGACATATTGAAAAAATCACATGATATCTGTCTGTATAAATAGTAAACTGTTATAAAAAAACGCTGTACAATAAGCCTATGGGTTATTAGTACTACTTGGCTATGACATTACTGCCTTTACACCTATAGCCTATCAACGTGGTCATCTTCCACGACCCTTAAAAGAAATCTCATCTTGTGGTGGGTTTCGCGCTTATATGCTTTCAGCGCTTATCCCTTCCGAACGTAGCTACCCTGCAATGCTTCTGGCGAAACAACAGGTACACCAGAGGTTCGTCCAACTCGGTCCTCTCGTACTAGAGTCAGATCCACTCAAATTTCTAACGCCCACAGTAGATAGAGACCGAACTGTCTCACGACGTTCTGAACCCAGCTCGCGTGCCACTTTAATGGGCGAACAGCCCAACCCTTGGGACCTTCTCCAGCCCCAGGATGTGACGAGCCGACATCGAGGTGCCAAACCCCCCCGTCGATATGAGCTCTTGGGGGAGATCAGCCTGTTATCCCCGGAGTACCTTTTATCCTTTGAGCGATGGCCCTTCCATACGGAACCACCGGATCACTATGCTCTACTTTCGTACCTGATCGACCTGTATGTCTCTCAGTCAAGCTCCCTTATGCCATTGCACTCTACGCACGATTACCAACCGTGCTGAGGGAACCTTTAGAAGCCTCCGTTACTCTTTTGGAGGCGACCACCCCAGTCAAACTACCCACCAAGCACTGTCCCTGGTTAGAGGTTAGACTCTAGATAAGCAAAGGGTGGTATTTCAACAATGACTCAACAACGCCTAGCGACGCTGCATCGAAGTCTCCCACCTATCCTACACATTACTTATCCAAAGCCAATACTAAGCTATAGTAAAGGTTCACGGGGTCTTTTCGTCCCACTGCGGGTAATCGGCATCTTCACCGATACTACAATTTCACCGAGCTCATGGCTGAGACAGTGTCCAGATCGTTACACCATTCGTGCAGGTCGGAACTTACCCGACAAGGAATTTCGCTACCTTAGGACCGTTATAGTTACGGCCGCCGTTTACTGGGGCTTCATTTGAGATCTTCGAAGTAAACTTCTAAACCCTCCACTTAACCTTCCAGCACCGGGCAGGTGTCAGGCCCTATACATCAACTTTCGTTTTAGCAGAGCCCTGTGTTTTTGATAAACAGTCGCCTGGACTTTTTCACTGCGGCCTCCCCGAAGGGAGGCGACGCTTCTCCCGAAGTTACGCGTCGATTTTGCCTAGTTCCTTAGCCATGAATCTCTCGAGCACCTTAGAATTCTCATCCCAACTACCTGTGTCGGTTTAGGGTACGGGCTGCTTCACTCGCTTTTCTTGGAAGTCGATTTGCTAGATTATCACCTTGACCGGAGTCTCAGTGTACTATCGCGGTGTTACCACTCGCTTCAACGTACTATTCCGTCAGTACGCACTAACTTTTCGCCTCCGTCACTTTTAGTGTGAGCAGGTACAGGAATATTAACCTGTTGGCCATCCACTACCCCTTTCGGGTTCGCGTTAGGTCCCGACTAACCCTCAGCTGATTAGCATAGCTGAGGAAACCTTAGTCTTTCGGTGTGCGGGTTTCTCGCCCGCATTATCGTTACTTATGCCTACATTTTCTTTTGTAGCTTCTCCAGCAAGCCTCACGACTCACCTTCGACGACACTACAATGCTCCCCTACCACTTATTAATAAGTCCATAGCTTCGGTAATATGTTTATGCCCGATTATTATCCATGCCGAACCGCTCGACTAGTGAGCTGTTACGCACT
>NZ_CP058981.1:397500-975000 GCF_019278425.1 Winogradskyella sp. HaHa_3_26
GCAGAATTTGGTACTGTTTATAGATATGAACAAAGTGGTGAATTACATGGTTTAACGAGAGTTAGAGGTTTTACACAAGATGATGCTCATATTTTCTGTACTCCGGATCAACTTGATAGTGAATTTAAAGCTGTTATAGATTTAGTTCTTTATGTTTTTGGATCTTTAGGATTTGAAGATTTCACTGCACAGGTTTCTTTAAGGGATCCTGAGAATCCTGACAAGTATATTGGAAGTGATGAAAACTGGGAAAAAGCAGAAAAAGCAATTTTAAATGCTGCCATAGATAAAAAATTAAATTATGTTGTAGAAACAGGTGAAGCTGCTTTTTACGGACCTAAGTTAGATTTTATGGTGAAAGATGCTTTAGGTAGACAGTGGCAATTAGGAACTATACAGGTTGATTACAACTTACCCGAGCGTTTTGACTTGACTTATAAAGGTAGTGATAACGAGATGCACAGACCGGTTATGATTCACCGTGCTCCTTTTGGAAGTCTGGAACGTTTCATCGCTATTTTATTAGAACATACAGGCGGAGATTTCCCACTATGGCTGATGCCAGAGCAAGTTGTTATTATATCAATAAGTGAGAAATTTGAAAAATACGCTGAAAAAGTTTTAAATGTGCTAGAAAATGACGAAATTCGCGCCCTCACAGATAACAGAAATGAAACTGTAGGTAAGAAAATTCGTGAAGCTGAGTTACAAAAGTTTCCGTTTATGATCATTGTCGGTGAGCAAGAAGAAAAGGATAATACAATAACAGTACGCCAAAGAGGAGGTGAAGACCTTGGTACAATTACTGTAGAAGCCTTTGCAACATTAATAAAAGATAACATTAATAAAAGTCTAAAAACTTTTAAGTAATATAAGTTTAATTTAAATACAGAAGCCATAGCAATACGTAGAAACAGAAAGAATTTTACAAGACGTGTATCTCAAGAAGATAAACACCGTATAAATTCTAAGATCAGATCTGAGGAAGTTAGATTAGTCGGAGATAATGTTGAAATAGGGGTTTACCCCGTTAAACAGGCATTATCGTTTGCCGATGAACAAGGTTTAGATCTCGTAGAGATTTCACCAAACGCGACTCCTCCTGTTTGTAAAGTTATGGATTATAAAAAATTCCTTTACGAACAGAAAAAACGAGAAAAAACGTTAAAATCTAAAGCAACTAAAGTTGTTGTTAAAGAAATTCGTTTTGGTCCTCAAACAGATGACCACGATTATGAGTTCAAGAAGAAACATGCTGAGAAATTTTTAAAAGACGGGGCGAAGTTAAAAGCCTTTGTTTTCTTTAAAGGACGATCTATTGTTTTTAAAGAGCAAGGACAAATTTTATTATTAAAATTAGCCCAAGATCTTGAAGAATATGGAAAGGTAGAACAACTTCCTAAGCTTGAAGGTAAGCGAATGATTATGTTCATCTCACCAAAGAAAAAATAGTCTAGGCTATAACATATCACTATTATATTAAATAGTTGATATTAAAAATGAAGAAATATCCATGCCTTTGGCATAGGGTGTATTAAAATAATAAGCGAAACGAAATTAAAAAAGAGGACAAAATGCCTAAAATGAAAACTAAATCGAGTGCTAAGAAACGTTTCAAACTAACTGGCACTGGTAAAATTAAAAGAAAGCATGCTTTTAAGAGTCATATCTTGACAAAAAAATCTAAAAAGCGTAAGCTTGCGTTAACTCATGATACAGTAGTACATAAGGCTGACGAGAAGAATGTTAAAATAATGTTACGTTTAAAGTAATATTTTTTAACCGGTTACAATAAATTATAAACCCTGGAGTTAGGCAAAACAATTTAGCAAGTGTCATAAATAGACCGCCTACTACAAAACAAAATTAAAAGAAATGCCAAGATCAGTAAATTCAGTAGCAAAAAGAGCCAGAAGAAAAAAGGTTCTTAAGCAAGCAAAAGGTTACTTCGGAAGACGTAAAAACGTTTGGACAGTAGCAAAAAATGCGGTTGACAAAGCGATGCAATACTCGTATAGAGACCGTAGAGTAAAAAAGAGAACATTCCGTTCATTATGGATTATGCGTATTAATGCAGGTTCAAGACAACATGGAATGAGCTATTCAAAATTTATGGGAGGATTAAAAGCTAACAATATCGACTTGAACCGTAAAGTTCTTGCTGATTTAGCAATGAATCACCCACAAGCTTTTGAAGCTATAATTAACAAAGTTAAGTAAGGCTTTTAGCCAAATTAATAACATCATTTCGCTTATAAAAATCCGGTTCATTAATTTGAATCGGATTTTTTATTTCTATATATTTAAACTATAAATTAAGCCTCTAAAATAAGTAAATATGAAAGACGTTAAAATGGTTGTCACAGATATGGACGGTACTTTATTAAATACTAATCACCAAGTTAGTGAACGCTTTTTTAAAGTTTTTAAGCAACTACAACAACAAAATATACGTTTTGTTACAGCTAGTGGAAGACCTTATTACAGTATCGTAGAAAAGCTACAAGCCATAAAAACTGATATTACAATTATAGCAGAAAATGGAGGTTTAGTTATTGAAAATGAAAACGTTTTATTAGCAAATACTTTAGATTCAAAATTAGTTTTAGAGCTTTATGAATTGGTAACTAAAATAGATAACACCTACCCTATTTTCTGTACACAAAAGCAAGCTTATATTTTACGAGCATCGGAAGATATGGTGAAGATTTTTTCTGAATATTATTCAAAGTATACAATTGTTGATTCTTTTGAAGAAATTAAAGATGAAGTTATAAAGATTGCCTTATATCACAAAGTTAATTCTGAAGCACATATTTTACCTTTTGTAAAACATTTAAAACCTAAATTAAGCGCTGTTGTTTCTGGAAATCATTGGTTAGATATCTCTAAAGCTATTAATAACAAAGGGAATGCCATAACCTTACTACAAAACATGTACAATATTAAACCAGAAGAAACTATGGCTTTTGGTGATTATAGTAATGATTTAGAACTTTTAAAATGTTGTAAGTATAGTTATGCTATGGAAAATGCACATCCAGAAGTAAAGTCAGTAGCTAATTACGAAACTCTGTCTAATGATAACTTTGGTGTTGAAGTTGTTTTAGAACAATTAATTTCCGAAAACAGTTAAAACTAATTGTCTTCCTGAAGCATTATTTCTATGTTCACAAAGGTAAATACCTTGCCAAATTCCTAAATTAAGCTTTCCATTTGTAATTGGGATTTCAACAGAACTCCCCATTAAAGACGCCTTAATATGTGCAGGCATATCATCTGCCCCTTCATAAGTATGCTGATAATAAGATTGATTTTCGGGTACCATTTTATTTATATGACTTTCAAAATCTAATCTTACTGTAGGATCTGCGTTTTCATTTATGGTTAAGCTTGCAGATGTATGCTTAATAAAGACTTGTAACTGTCCTATTTTAATCTCATTAATTTCAGGTATGGCTTTATTCACTTCTGATGTTATTAAATGAAAACCTCTAGTAAATGAATTTAGCTTTATTTCTTTTTGAAAGAACTTCATGTTGACTTCTTATTATAATTCATGAATAATTATCATCAATAATAAACATAAATGCTTTCAAATTAATAAAAACACACATTAAAAAAGAAAGTATTTGAAAAGAAGAAAGGTCGCTAATAAGCGACCTTTCTTTTAATGATTAAAAACCCTACTTCTTAATCACCCTTTTTCGAAATTTCCCCAAACCTCGAATTTATTTTAAATGATATATTCAATATTAAACTCTGAAAATATCAATTGTATTATACTTTATCTAAATCTATTTAAGTAGTTCTGTATAATAATAGAAAATAATTATCTTATCTTTTTTATAAAAAATAAGATGCACAGAATATATGACTAAAGACAAAAACTAATAATAACGTTGGATTTATCTTCATAAAATTATAAGTAATAAATGTACATTTAAATTTTTTACTTAAAAACAAGAAGGTTTGAAATACATTATTTTGTATGTGAATACACTAATATATCATTTATCTTTTTATAATGTTTTTGAAATAATTTTATATAAAAATAGCGTATTAATAAAATGATGCTATTTCAGAAGTATTTGATAAATATGTTTTAATATAAGTCACATTGTATGCGTTAGGTGCATAATAAGTGATTGATCATAACTTTATCTACTGTCTTACTAACTATATTCTTATACTATATTGATATGTAGTTTGTTGTTATTGATTTTGACCATCTGCATAAGAAAAAATTAAAAGTTCTAAAGAATTTGATCTTTGATATATAAAATAACTTTACTCTCCTATTAAAAGATCTATATTCGATACTTGAAATAATATACGACTTATAAAAGCCAGCAATAAAAGTAGAATTTTAGTCTCATAAAAATAATAAGGTGTTAACTACTTAACTATATATGTTTAATATTATTTAAAATGAAAAGCATAAGTTCTAGATAGAGGAATCTCTATATCTTTTATAAAAATAGAATTTGAAGAAACACGCTCTACTTTTGTTTTATTAACGATATACGAACGATGTGTTTTTACAAAAGTCTCTGATGATAATTGTTCTGAAAATGTATTTAACGATTGCCTTAATGTATACTTTTTATTCTCGGTATGAATATCTATATAATTCCCGTCTGCAACAACGTAAATAATGTGATCAAATTGTACGTAAACTGTATCATGACCATCTTTAATTTGAAGTGTTTTTACCTGTTTTTTTATATATGCTAAATTTATAGAAGCTAATACATCTACACGTTTTATCGGTTTAGTTAAATATGCATCTGGATTTGTTTTTAACGCTTTACTCATTAAAAGAGCATCGTATTGACCGGTTAAAAAGATTAAAGCTGCATTCTTGTTTTTAATTTTAGACAATTCAATCCCTGAATTTTCACCATCTAAATTAATATCCATTAAAATAATATCTGGTAAAAAATGCATCATTTCAATTTTTGCCGATTCTTTATCATGCACTATTTTTAGATTATTAAAAGATTCTTCTTCTAAAATTTCAAAAATATGATCTGCAATTAAAACTTCATCTTCAACAATAAGGATTTTTATATTCTTTATATTATGCATTATTCATTTCTTTTTCAAATAAAAACAAGAACCCCTTACTGGTATCAATTTTATATTCAATTTTTAACTGTCTACAAAGCTTATCTACTAATTTTAGTTTTAGTTTTTTTCCTGTGGCTGTTGTCCCGTTATCTGAATATTTAAAGTATAATTTACTTTCTTTGATTTTTAAGTTAAAATTAATCTCTTTATACTCTTGTGAACTAAAAGCATGTTTTATAGAGTTAATACTTAACTCTGTTAATAACAGTCCAAAATACATAGCATAATTAGAAGAAATATTAATAGGATCAACACTAAAATTGGTTTTAATCTTATGCTCTTTAAATACATCTAGAAAACTATCTCTTACATCCTCTAAATAGTTTGCTATATCTACTCCTTGCTTATCTTCATTTCTGTATAAATGTTTATGAAGTGTTGAAATGGCTTCAACTTTAGATAAAATATTTTTAAACTGCAAAGTCGTATCTTCTGATGGCTTCTTTAATTGATCTGAAATAAGAATAATGACTAATTGTAAATTATTATTTATACGGTGATTTGCTTCACTTAATAAAAATTCGTTTTGTTGTGATAAAAATTGAAGCTGTTTATTATCTTTTTTAGCTCTTTTAAAAAATATAGCAGTTAATAAAGCAATGAGAGTTGCACTAAAAAATAAACTAACACTAATGTACAAATGCGTTTTATTTGTAGATAATTCTTTATCCTTATTAGCTATTTCTAATTTGTTTATGTGAATTTGATTTTCCTTTTCTGCTAATTTATATTTTTCTTCTAACTCAAATAAAAATTTACTGTGCTCTAATTTATAATATTTATCTGTGAGCCTTAATCGTATTTTTAAATATTCATAAGCCTTAGTTGTATTTCCTAATTTTTCATAAATATTTCTAATATTATCGGTAAATAGAATCTCTCCATAAAAAAGTTCATTTTTTATCGCATAATCTAAAGCTTTCAAAGATTCTTCTAAAGCCTTATTATATTGCTTATCTTTTATTAGCACTCTAGTATAATTTATATATGCATCGACCTTATTTTGAATTAAATTATTGTGATCAGCAAAATAAATTAGATTTTCTAAAGTCTCTATGGTCTTATCAAAATTCTTATTTTCTTCATAAACACCAGAAATCTCTAGAGTAGAAGAAAAAACTCCATCTTTATCATTTAATAATTTTGAAAGCTTTAATGCTTTTTCTGCGTAAAAGAATGTGGAATCTGCATTATTGTAATATTCTGTAAATAAAGCTGCTTTTCTGCTATAATATTTTACTAAATATTTATTTTCAATTTTATGAGATTTTAAAAGTAGTGTTGCTCTATCTAAATGCTGTTCTGCTTCTTTAAAAAGTGTTCTTTTTCTATAAAACTCAGCCATTTTAACATCATAATAAAACTCTAACTGTTTATTATTACTGCCATTTATTACTGCTAATGCTTTACAATAATAATTATTAGCACTATTATAATCGAGTTTCAATTTATAAATCTCAGCTAAACCAATAAGTAATTTGATCTCTTGAGTTTTACTTGTTTTATCTAATAAATGAGCTTCAAAATAAGTAAGGGCACTGTCTAATTTATTATCATCTATTAATTTTTGACCGAAATCTATAATAGAATCACTTTGAGAAAAAGACAAATGAAATATAAATAAGAAAAACGTAAATTTAAAATACTTCATATTAGGTTTTCTGCTTCTTCTTTTTAGCTGCAGGAAATAATACATTATTTAAAATTAATCGATATCCGGGTGAAGTTGGATGTAAATCTAATTCGGTTTTAGGATCTCCTACTTTGTGCGTATAATCTTCAGGATCATGACCACCGTAAAAAGTAAAAAAACCTTTACCTTTTATTCCATGTATATATTTGGCTTCTCCATTTGTTCTGTTCTCCCCCATCACCAGAACATTAGATTTTATTTGATCTTTAGTAAATGAAGTTGTTTGTCCCATAAATCCTTTAACTAACGCTGTGTGATTTTGAGTTAACATCGTTGGAATAGGATCCCATTTTGCTGAATATTCCATTAAAGAAAAATAATCCGTCAATTTAGGTATTTGACGCTTTGTTGTCATGTCTATAGATGAAAACTCATAAACATTAGGACTACGTTCTAATACATAATCTTTAAAAGCAAATGTTTTAGAAAAATCTATTTTAGTTTGATAAGCTGGATCACTACCATCTCCATCAAACATAGGTTCGCAAATATCTACACCTTCTGCAGATAAAGCTATATCAAAACTATCTGTTGCTGAACACATGGCAAACATAAAACCACCACCTACAACATAGTCTCTAATTTTTAGAGACACTGCTAATTTCTCATCAGATACTTTACTATAGCCTAACTTTTCAGCTAAAGCCTCTGCATTTTTTTTGTCTTCAATATACCAAGCGGCTGAGCGATAGCTCTTGTAAAATTTACCATATTGACCTGTAAAATCTTCGTGATGTAAATGCAACCAATCGTATAACAGTAATTCATCATTTAAAACTTCTTCATCATAAATAGTTTCGTATGGAATTTCGGCATAAGATAACACCATCGTTACAGCATCATCCCAAGGTGTTGTTCCTGAAGGTGTGTAAACGGCTATTTTAGGTGCTTTTTCTAAAACAATTGCATCTTGGTTAACGGCTGGACTTGCTATTTCTTCTAAAATTTGTGCTGCTTTAGCATCTGAAATCACTTCAAACGAAACCCCTCTAATCTGACACTCACGTTGAATGATCTCTGCATCTGGTAATAAGAAAGAACCACCTCTGTAGTTAAGCAACCATTTGACCTTTAGCTCTCGTTCTAATGTCCAATAAGTGATACCGTATGCTTTTAAGTGGTTTTCTTGTGTTTCTGCATCCATAGGAATAAGAATATAAGACGCATAGGTCTTCATACTTAAAAATAGTGCAAAACAAAATAGAATGATTTTCTTCAAGGCCATAGAATTAGAACGAAATATAATTAAATTTTAATCTATAAAGCCTGTATTTATCATTCTTTTAATATCAAACTAGACTTAATCCTTTTAATATAAAATAAGAAGTATAACTAAAATCCTGAAAATATAAAATTTAGTTTATTGAATTTTCATTACCAGAAAGTAGTGTTGCAATAACTTTAGTCCCTTCAAACTGCTCTAATATAATTTTAATAAAAACAGTTATAGGAATTGCCATAATTAAACCTGGTATTCCCCAAAGGAATCCCCAAAACATAAGCATAACAAGTACAGCAATGATATTTATAGAGAAAGATTTCCCCATAAAAATAGGTTCTAAAACAGCTCCAAAAGTAACTTGAACAAAAGATATAGAAAGTATAAAGAAAAATAATACACTAGTCGGATCTAATTCTACAAAGGCAAAGATAGACAACATTATTACGGAAATAAAAGAACCTACCATTTGCACAAAGTTAATAGCAAAGGCAAATAAGCCCCAAAATATAGGGAAACTTACATCAAAAAACACGCACATTAATCCTGTAAATATTCCGGTTAAAGCACTTACCAAGACCTTAACTTTTATGAATTTAATAAGATCTTTCTCTATCTTCATAAACGTTTTTACAGAAGTATGTTTACGTTTTAACAATGTACTATTAAGTAACTTATGCACATTAATAGATTCTGCTAACCACAGTACTACAAAGAAAACTGTCATTAATAAACTTGTTAAAAATGAGTTTAAGAATCCCAAAGTAGACCCTAGATTTTCTTTCTGAAATAACTGTCCTAAAATTCCATGTTCTTGCTCTACAACAATACCAAAATTCTCTAATAGATAAATTTTAAGGTCAGCCATTTTCACTTCGGCTTTCATTAAAAACTCAGCATTATTCGCTAATATTTGCTTACTAGATAACTGAACCAATTCTATACCTAATTTAAGACCAAGTGCCACTAATAGCAGTACAATAATAATACTCACTACTCTTGGTACGTTTCTACGGCCTAACCATCTCATTAATGGTAAAAACAATAGCGCTATAAACATTGAAAAAAACAATGGTATAAATATAAAAGACAAGATCTTAAGTAAATAAAATACTAAAGGAACCGTAATGATTAACAACAAAATATTTGTTGTGCGTCTTTCTTCTAACATGAGGCAGATTTGGTTTTAACTACAAAATTCAAAGATAAGTTAAATACAGTTTTCATTTCTATAAAATGTTCTTAAAAAGGAACTCCATCATCATCGGGACTACCAAAGGCATCAGATGCTGAAGGAAAATTATCTGGTGTAAATGCATTATCACTTGGTGTTTCATTCATTTTAGAATGAAATTCACCAAATGGTGTATCAAAATCATCAAGATTCTCAAACTTACCTAAGTGACCAACGAATTTCAATCTAATATTTTCTAAACCACCATTTCTGTGTTTTGCAACAATAAATTCACCCTGACCTGCTGTTGGTGAACGCTCATCATCATCCCATTCATCAATCTTGTAATATTCTGGTCTGTAAATAAATGATACAATATCGGCATCTTGCTCAATTGCACCAGATTCACGTAAATCTGATAGTAATGGGCGTTTACTTCCACCACGCGTTTCTACAGCACGGGACAACTGAGATAAAGCAATTACTGGTACACTTAGCTCTTTTGCTAAAGCTTTAAGGTTACGAGAAATCATAGATATTTCTTGTTCACGATTTCCTCCTTTCTGACTTCCTCCAGCGGTCATTAACTGCAAATAATCAATCATGATCATTTTAATACCATATTGAGATGCTAAACGACGTGCTTTTGCTCTTAAATCGAAAATTGAAAGCGACGGCGTATCATCAATAAACAAAGGTGCATTTTCTAATGCTTTTACCTTAACGTTTAATTGTTCCCATTCGTGTTTTTCAAGTTTACCTGTTCTTAGTTTTTCTGAAGACAAGGTTGTTTCACTCGAAATAAGACGCGTAATTAACTGTACTGAAGACATCTCCAGAGAGAAGAACGCTACAGGAATATTACTATCTACAGCCATGTTTCTTGCCATGGTAAGCGTAATTGCTGTTTTTCCCATACCTGGACGTGCAGCTACAATAATTAAATCACTGGGTTGCCATCCTGAAGTTAATTCATCTAATTTATTAAAACCGGTAGGAATACCACTCATTCCTTCCTTATTAGACATCTCCTCAATTTTCTTTTTAGCCTGAATTACCAAACTCTGAGCAGATTCTGTTGATTTCTTAACGTTACCTTGGGTGACTTCGTATAATTTAGCTTCAGCTGTATCTAAAAGATCAAAAACATCTTTAGTTTCATCATAAGCTTCTTCTATAATTTCGTTTGAAATTTTAATTAAACTTCTCTGAATAAATTTTTGAAGAATAATACGTGCATGGAACTCAATATGCGCAGAAGATGAGACACGTTGAGTTAAAGAAATCAGGTAAAAATCACCACCTGCAACTTCTAACTTCTGATCTTTTTTTAATTGACTAGAAACGGTTAATAAGTCAATTGGCTCACTGTTTTCGAACAATTTAAAAATAGCTTCAAAAATATGTTTGTGTGCCTCTTTATAAAATGCATCTGGACTTAAAATATCAATTACTTCATCTACCCCTTTCTTATCTATCATCATCGCACCAAGCACAACTTCTTCTAAATCAGTTGCTTGTGGTGGTATTTTTCCTTTTTCTAAATTGATAATTGTGCTTTTATCAACTTTATAGCCTTGTACTGCATTGGGTTGTTTCATAGGTAACAAAAGTAGTTAAATAGTGTTGAGTAAATGATAATAATCGTTTTTCGATTTCAACAAATCGTCAACAATCTAACTGTTAATAACTCGAATTAATTGTTAATAGTGCCAAAAAAAACCGAAGTATAAAACTTCAGTTTTTTTAAATTCCTTAAGAAGAATAAGGTTAGTCTTTATAAACTCCCATTTCATCATATTTTGCCATACGTTGGCTTACTAAATCTGCTGCTGATAATTCTTTCAACTCATCATAAGACTTAACGATAGCATTTTTTACAGCTAAAAAAGTCTTTGCTCTATCTGTATGTGCACCACCTAAAGGTTCTTTTATAATAGAATCTACAAGTTTCATGCGCTTCATATCTTTAGCCGTTAACTTTAAAGCTTCTGCCGCTTGTTCTTTGTATTCCCAGCTTCTCCATAAAATTGAAGAACAAGATTCTGGTGAAATTACAGAATACCATGTATTCTCTAACATCATTACACGGTCACCTACTCCAATACCTAAAGCTCCACCTGAAGCACCTTCACCAATAATTATAGTGATAATTGGTACTTTAAGACGTGCCATTTCTAAGATGTTTCTAGCAATAGCTTCACCTTGGCCACGTTCTTCAGCTTCTAAACCTGGATATGCACCCGGAGTATCTATTAAAGTTACTACAGGAATACCAAATTTCTCAGCAGATTTCATAAGACGTAATGCCTTACGGTAACCTTCTGGATTAGACATTCCGAAATTACGGTATTGTCTTGTTTTAGTATTAAAACCTTTTTGCTGGCCAATAAACATGTAAGATTGATCTCCAATTTTACCTAAACCACCAATCATTGCTTTATCATCCTTAACATTTCGGTCTCCATGTAACTCTAACCAAGTATCACCACAGAGGGCTTTAATATGATCTAAAGTATAAGGTCTATTAGGGTGACGAGATAACTGAACACGTTGCCATGCCGTTAAGTTTTTATAAATCTCTTTCTTAGTTTCAGATAATTTTTTTTCAATCTGCTTACAGGTCTCAGAAACATCTACCTCACTTTCTTTACCAATAATTTCGCATTTATCTAGCTGCTGCTCTAATTCTTTTATGGGTAATTCAAACTCTAAGTATTCCATACAATTTGAAATTAGTTTTGTCTTTTGTTAGTATTAATTAGGATGCAAATATAAAAACTTTAATTGGGAATACGATCTGTTTTACTCTTCCGTCTCATATAGTTCTTAAAAATTGCATCAAATAAAACTGTAACTAAAACAAGTATAGCGCCTAAATAAAACTGTGGTGACATCATTTCTTTTTCAGGAAAAAGCATGAGTGCCATAGCAATACTATATACCGGTTCTAAATTATAACTAAGAATTACAGTAAAAGGACTTATAAAGCGCATAACTTCTACTGAACCTATAAATGCATAAGCTGTACAGATTGAAGCTAAAATAAATAAGTAAACCCAATCGGAACCTGAAAGTGTAAAAAACTCTGCATTGAAGGTTTTACCTGATAAAAGTATAAATACCGTTAAAAAAAGTACTCCACATAAAAACTCATAAAATGAAATTACCGTAGCATCGTGTTTTTCTATAAAACGGCCATTAATAACAGCAAACAGAGTTGATAATAGAGCAGAAATCAATCCTAAAACGATACCATTAATGTATCCCATTTGTCCACTAGTAATTAAAAATACCCCAAGTATTACTATAATACCAAAGATTATTTCAGAACCAAGTATGCGACGTTTAAAAAAAATGGGCTCTATAAAGGAAGCAAAAAAAGCACCTGAAGAAAACATTGCTAAAGCAATAGACACATTAGACTGATTAATAGCTTCGAAAAAGGTTATCCAATGCAATGCTATAATGATTCCTGCGGCGGAAAACTGTAAAAAAGTATTTCTAGATATTTTAATATTGACCCCTCTAATCTTAATGTAAATAAACATTAAAATTCCAGCCATAACCATTCTAAACCAAACCAATTCTATGGATCCAATGGTGATTAATTCACCTAAAATAGCCGTAAATCCTGCTATTAAAACAAGGAAATGTAAGTGTAAATAATTTTTTAGTTTAGCGTTTGGCATTTTGAAGCAGATATACAGCTAAAGCACCAAATACTAAGTTTGGAAACCATACTGCTATTACAGGATCGAAATTAGATTGCTCTGCCATAACACCAAAAACTTTATCGAAGAACACGTAGATCATAGCAATAGCAATACCAAATGCTAGGTTTACTCCCATTCCTCCTCTTCGTTTTACTGAAGACACAGCAACAGCAATAATAGTAAGGATAAATATAGAGACAGGTAAACTCCACTTCTTAAGCTTTACCACTTGGTAACGGCCTATATTAGGAGAACCTCTTCGTTTTTCGGCAGCAATAAATGAAAGTAATTCTCCATAAGATTTTGTTTCTGCAGCGTACTCAACAGGTGTTAAATCTTCGAGCTCAAAAGGAAAATCCATCAGTTTCTGATTTTCTTTCTCTACCGTTTCTACACCATCTTTAAATGAACGTTTTAAATATGTTGTGAGTTTATAAGAACTATCCTTTTCAACATAATTAATTCGGTCTGCAAAAATTTTATATTTTAATTCATTGCCTTCAAAATGCTCATAGGTAAAGTTTAAACCTGATTTTGTTTTAGGAATAAAATTACTCACAAAAATGTAATCATTATCATTAATCTGTTGAAAAACATCTCGGGTTTGCTGGACGGATTTATTCTTTTTTAAATACTTAAATTTAAACTCATTAAATCCCTGACTTGCAATTGGAGCCAAATACATCCCTAGAAATAAGGCGATTAAAGCTACAATTGTAGCGCCAATCATATAAGGTCTTAAAAATCTAGAAAAAGAAACACCTGAACTTAAAAAAGCTACAATTTCTGTGTTATTTGCTAATTTTGAAGTGAACCAAATAACAGATAAGAATAAAAATAAAGGAAATAAAAGGTTGGCAAAATAAACTGTGAAATCTAAATAATAAAATGCAACTTCTCCAAAAGGCACTTCATTCTCAATCATTTTACCTACTTTTTCTGCTAAATCTACTGTTATCCCGATAGGAACAAACAATATTAACATCATCAGAAATGTAAATAAATACCGCTTTATGATATACCAATCTAATATTTTCAATGTATCGTTACGTTATTAAGTTATTATTCTTTTCAATATAAAATAAAGACTTTACAGTCTGTTATCCATCTGTTTAACCATCTTATCTTTCCATTCTCTAAAATCACCTGCAATAATATGCTTTCTAGCTTCTCTAGTTAACCAAAGGTAAAAACCTAGATTATGAATGGTTGCTATTTGCTTTCCTAATAATTCATTCACCGAAAATAAATGTCTTAAATACGCTTTAGTATATTCAGTATCTACAAATGTTATACCCATTTCATCAATAGGAGAAAAATCATCAGCCCATTTTAGATTCTTAATATTAATAGAACCGTAAGCTGTAAATAACATTCCGTTTCTTGCATTACGTGTCGGCATTACACAATCAAACATATCGACACCTAAAGCTATATTTTCTAAAATATTGATTGGTGTACCAACGCCCATTAAATAACGCGGTTTATCTTCTGGAAGAATACTACAAACCACATCGGTCATAGCATACATTTCTTCTGCTGGCTCACCTACAGAAAGTCCTCCAATAGCATTCCCTGCTGCACCTGCATTTGCAATATATTCTGCAGATTGTTGTCTTAAATCTTTATATGTACTTCCCTGAACAATAGGAAAAAATGTTTGACCGTAATCGTAAGTTAATGGTGTCTTTTCTAAGTGATTTATACAACGATCTAACCAACGATGCGTCATGTGCATAGAACGTTTTGCATAATTATAATCACAAGGATAAGGTGTACACTCATCAAAAGCCATAATAATATCAGCCCCAATTTTACGTTGTACCTCCATTACGTTTTCGGGCGTAAACACATGGTAACTTCCATCAATATGTGATTTAAACTTTACACCTTCTTCCTTAATTTTACGGTTAGAAGACAAAGAATAAACTTGATATCCACCAGAATCGGTTAAAATATTACGATCCCAGTTCATAAATTTATGTAATCCTCCAGCTTTTTCTAAAATTGGAGTCTGTGGTCTTAAATATAAATGATAGGTGTTTCCAAGAATAATATCTGGATTAATATCGTTTTTTAATTCGCGTTGGTGCACTCCTTTTACAGAACCAACTGTACCAACAGGCATAAAAATAGGGGTTTCTATTGTACCGTGATCTGTTGTAATTGATCCGGCTCTTGCCTTAGATTGTTTATCTTTTGCTACTCTTTGAAATTTCATGTATTGTAAGTCAGACGGCAAATATAAATAACTCTACAAGATTCCTTCTTAAATTAGTTTTAAAAAAATAAGCTTATCATTATTTAGCTACCGTTTTTCTATTTTTTAATGAAGCATTGGCTGTTTTAAAGTTGAAATATGAAAATATTGTTAGCAAATCTTATAATTCGTTAATAAGTGCCTAGATTCAATCTTTGATAAAGTCCCTTTAAAAAGTTATTTTTGCACGATAAAACTTAAGCAACATAACATGCCAAACATTAAAGAATTAAACGATTTAACAACACAAGTTCGTAGAGATATCATACGAATGGTGCACAAGGTCAATTCTGGTCATCCAGGTGGATCATTGGGTTGTGCCGAATTTTTTGTTTCACTATACAACGAGTTATTAGAAACCAAAGAAGGTTTTGATATGGACGGTATTGGGGAAGATTTATTTTTTCTATCCAACGGACACATCTCTCCTGTATATTACAGTGTTTTAGCAAGAGCTGGTTATTTCCCTATAGAAGAGCTTAACACATTTAGACTTATCAATTCGCGTTTACAAGGTCACCCAACAACACACGAAGGTTTACCTGGTATCCGAATTGCATCTGGTTCTTTAGGTCAAGGAATGTCTGTTGCTATTGGAGCAGCACAAGCTAAAAAATTAAACAATGACGATCATTTAGTATATAGTCTTCATGGAGATGGTGAATTACAAGAAGGTCAAAATTGGGAAGCTATTATGTATGCTTCAGCTAAAAAAGTAGATAATCTTATTTCTACAATTGATTTAAACAAGCAACAAATTGATGGTTCTACTGACGATGTTTTACCTATGGGAAGCATCAGAGCTAAATTTGAAGCTTTTGGATGGACTGTTTTAGATATCGAAGAAGGTAATAATGTTGAAGCTGTCATTAAAGGAATGAAAGAAGCTAAATCATTAACCGGAAAAGGAAAACCTGTTTGTGTATTATTACATACTGTAATGGGTAATGGTATTGACTTTATGATGCATACACACGCATGGCATGGTAAAGCTCCAAACGATGAGCAACTTGAAAAAGGTTTAGCTCAAAATCCTGAAACATTAGGAGATTACTAAATAAAGTCTAATTATACAGATACCTACTTAGGTAGGCATTATTATGACCGAGCATGCTAAAAATCATCATTCTTTAAGAAAATGATTTATAATGAATAGCATGTGACAGTAAAAACAATACATATGAAAACATATACATACACAGAAAAAAAAGATACAAGAAGTGGTTTTGGAGCTGGTTTAGCTGAATTAGGAAGAACAAATCCTAATGTAGTTGCACTTTGTGCCGATTTAATTGGATCTTTAAAAATGGACGAATTCATTAAAGAGAATCCTGAGCGTTTTTTCCAAATCGGAATCGCAGAAGCTAACATGATGGGGATTGCTGCAGGTTTAACAATTGGCGGAAAAATTCCTTTTACAGGAACTTTCGCTAACTTCTCTACAGGAAGAGTTTACGATCAAATACGTCAATCTATCGCTTACTCTGGTAAAAACGTAAAAGTTTGTGCATCGCATGCCGGAATCACTTTAGGTGAAGATGGAGCAACGCATCAAATTTTAGAAGATATCGGATTAATGAAAATGTTACCAGGAATGGTCGTTATTAATCCTTGTGATTACAACCAAACAAAAGCAGCTACTTTAGCAATTGCAGAATATGATGGACCTGTATATTTAAGATTTGGTCGTCCTGCTGTTCCTGTTTTTACGCCTGCTGATCAGAAGTTTGAAATTGGTAAGGCAGTTAAATTTACAGAAGGTACAGATGTAACTATTGTAGCTACTGGTCATTTAGTTTGGGAAGCTTTAGAAGCATCTAAAGCATTAAACGAAGCTGGTATTTCTGCTGAAGTTATCAATATACATACTATTAAACCTTTAGATGATAAAGCAATTTTAGACTCTGTTGCAAAAACAGGATGTATTGTAACTGCTGAAGAACATAATTACATGGGTGGTCTTGGAGAAAGTGTTGCTAGAGTTTTAGCTGAACACAACCCAACGCCTCAAGAATTTGTTGCTACAAAAGATACTTTTGGTGAATCTGGTACTCCTGCTCAATTAATGGAGAAATACGGATTAAATAGTGAAGCAATTCAGAATGCTGTTAAAAAAGTATTGAAAAGGAAATAATTTTCTTCTGGCACCGTTTTTGAAAGTAAGTGCTTAATCTTAAAAAAAACGAACATTATGAATAATTTAAAAAAATCAATTGTTGCCAGTGCCTTTTTTGCTCTTGTTGGATTTACAGCAACAGCGCAGAATGGAAATTCTTTCGGGATTAAAGGAGGCTTAAATTATAGTGCTAACGGTGACTATTTTGAATCTGCTAGCGAAGCTAGAAGTTCGGATCGTAATATTGGATACCATATTGGTGTTTTCGGAAAAATAGGAAATCGGTTGTATTTAAAACCAGAACTAATGTACACCGCTACAAAAAGTGATTACAATAGCGATGAGTTTTCAATGAAGAAAATTGATTTACCGGTCTTAGTTGGTGTTAAAATAATTGGCCCTCTTAGTGTTTTTGCAGGACCTTCTTTTCAATACATTTTAGATACCGATTTTGAAGGTATTACTGTTGATGATTTTGAAGAAGATTTTTCTGTAGGATTAAATTTTGGGTTTGCTCTTAGTTTTAACAACATAGGAATAGATCTAAGATACGAAAGAGGTTTTAATCATAACGAAGCTACTTTTATCAATAACAACTTAGAGACAACCAATTTTTTAAATAGAATTGATGCTAGACCAGATCAATTGATCTTAAGTTTATCTATTGCTCTTTAAGAAGAGCAAATAATTTTTATAAAAAAGAAAGCCACTCAAATTGAGTGGCTTTTCTTATAGTTACTTATTTAATAAAATTTATTCATTAATATTCTGGATCTAAATAATCTGGAGTACCATCATTATTAGAATCTACTAAAATTACTGTTTTAATAGTAATAACACCTTCTAATTTTGATTTTGCACTTATATACTCATTATCAGTAAGTGTAGGTTCTTCTTCACCAATATTAGTATCTACTGTATATGTATTTTGTAGAACTTCGTCAATTGTAGCAACACCATCATCATCTGCATCAACAAAATCAGGAAAACCATTATCATCTGTATTATGATCAGTAACATCTAAGTCATTATCTAAATCTTCTAGATAAGAAGGTACACCATCATCATCATGGTCTTCAATTTCGAATTGTAACAACTTAAACATTAAATTATCATAAGAATAACCTGTACTTGTTGATGAAAAAATGCTAATCCTGAAGGTACAAACATAACACCTAAACCAGGGTTTGTAAAATCTACATTTCCACTTTCATCAATATCATAACCAGAAGAAGCATTAAAAGTTGGCATTACAAGTTGCCACGCCTGTATTACTCCGGTTGAATTTAAACCTGTTTGCAAATTAAAAAGAGCAGGTAGCACACTAGAATCAAAAGATTTATTATTACCATCTAAAGCTTGATTTATTGAAATACCTTCATATTTAACACTAACGATATCCGTAAAATAAGGAGAATCACCATCTCCTTGATTTAATCTTAAGATATAATAATTATAATCTGCTTCTAAATATATAGTCGTCTTAGTTTCTACAGCATCAATTAATAAAGTATTTCCTGTAGGTAAAGTCTCTCCTTCAGCCAATTCTTCAATTATAATATCTGCAGATTTATGGTTAGTCCCTATTTCAAAAAACTAGAATTATAATAATGTGTTGACAAATATGTAATTATAGAATCATTATCTTTAATTTGTTGCTCTGTTCTATCTTCTTCTACAAAAGATATTCCATCATCTTCATCATCCTTACAAGAAACTACAACTATGATTAATAGCTATTAATAAAAGACTAAATTTTAAAGTTTAAATTATCATAGTTTGTACATGATATTCATTATTGCTTAATTTTAACGCTCAAGATACAATAATATAATATTTTTGTACTACTAGATTAATGTAGTTTTTTATTGAAATGATATGCGAATTGATAAATATTTATGGTGTGTACGCTATTACAAAACCCGAAGCATTGCTACAAAAGCATGTAAAAAAGGGCAAATAAAAGTTAATGGTGCAGCTGTTAAACCCTCGAGAGAAGTTTTTCCTACAGATAAAATTGAACTTAGAAAAGATCAAGTAATTTATCAACTAACGGTTAATGACTTACCTCCTAACCGAGTTGGTGCAAAACTTGTTGATTTATATAGAGTGGATACGACTCCTAAATCTGCTTTTGAAGCTCAAGAGCTTTTAAAATATAGTAAAGACTACTATAGAAAAAAAGGAACCGGAAGACCAACTAAAAAAGACCGAAGAGACATTGATGATTACCGTGATGATGAAGAAGAATAAAAAATACTAGAACGATTAATTAATTTCATAAAAGAAATACAAGGTAAAGAACTGTTTTTTATCTTTGAAAAAAAGAGTAAATGGCACTTACAAAAAATACAATTCTAAGTCATAAAGAGATAGAGCATAAAATAAAACGTATTGCTTATCAAATTTATGAAAGCAACGTTAATGAAACAGAACTTATCATTGCAGGTATTGAAAGCAATGGGTATTTGCTCGCTAAAAAAATAAAAGCGAACCTAGATAATATTTCTGACATCGAATCTACGCTTTGCAAAGTTAAAATTAACAAGACAGCACCGACAGATCCTATAAAAACATCTATGGCTGCAGAAGATTATACTAATAAATCTTTAGTTCTTGTTGATGATGTTTTAAACTCAGGAAGCACTTTAATTTACGGTATTAAACATTTTTTAGATGTACCATTAAAACAATTTAAAACAGCTGTATTAGTAAATCGTAATCACAAAAAATACCCAGTAAAAGCAGATTTTAAAGGGATTTCTCTTTCTACATCTTTATATGAACATGTACATGTTCATTTATCTAAACAGCCGTATGAAGCTTATTTAGATTAATTGAGCTTTCAGTTCATCTAAGATCTCAAGTTGTGTTTTACGATCTGTATTAATCATATATTGAGATTGACTGTAATATTGAGAACGCTCAAATAGGTGTTTTCCTATAAACTCTGTTAAATCTTCTTTAGAAGTTAAGTGACTAATTAATGGTCGCTTTTCTTTTTCTGTAAATAAACGATCCACTAAAAGCGGAATAGAAAGCTTTAGATAAAAACTCTTTACATTTGTATTATTGATCAATAATGGCATGTTATTACTATAACAAGGCGTTCCTCCTCCTAAAGCTAAAACAATATTTTCTGAAGAATTTATAACTTCGATTAAATATTCTGTTTCCTTTTTTCTAAAATAGATTTCTCCTTTTGACTTAAATATTTCTGATATTGAGGCTGTTTCTTTTTCCGCGATGTAATCATCGAGATCTAAGAAACTGTACGACAAGGATCTAGCCAACTCCTTTCCAAGAGTTGATTTTCCTGATCCCATATACCCTATTAAAACTACAATCATAATGCTTATAAATTGATTATTAAACCTATAGGTTTTGACACAACAAAAAAAACGAAAAAAAATTAAAAAAAGTGTTGTTAAATTAAAGAAAGCTTATATATTTGCACCCTCGTTAGAAAAAACGATAAAGACCAGTTAGCTCAGTTGGCAGAGCATCTCCCTTTTAAGGAGAGGGTCCTGGGTTCGAGCCCCAGACTGGTCACTAAAATTGTTAAGTGTAATGCTTAGCATTTTTTTTGAATAATTAGCCAACAAAAAAAGTTTAAAAAAATTTAATTTTTATTCTTTATATTTAAATAAAGGTGTTATATTTGCACCCCGTTAGAAAAACATAACGACCAGTTAGCTCAGTTGGCAGAGCATCTCCCTTTTAAGGAGAGGGTCCTGGGTTCGAGCCCCAGACTGGTCACTAAAAAAAGTTAAGCTCTCTGCTTAACTTTTTTTTTATCTTTACTTCATATATTTTGCGCACGTGGCGGAATTGGTAGACGTGCCAGCTTGAGGGGCTGGTGGACATTAGTCCGTGGAAGTTCGAGTCTTCTCGTGCGCACAAATACTCACATTATCACTACTTTAATAATACTCCTTTTAAGCCTTTAATCACTTTATTTTCATCTTTCTTCTCTTCTTTTCTTTTTTTTTTGTTAATTATAGCCTTGATATTAGTATAAAGATTACTTTTGTTTAACTATTTTTATAAAAAAATGAACAATATTAAGAATAGATTCAGTATCAAGGATCTAGAAAACCTCACAGGAATTAAAGCACACACCATAAGAATATGGGAAAAACGCTATAGCCTTCTTGAGCCTAAGCGTACGGAAACTAATATAAGATATTATGATCTTGCTAGTTTTCAAAAATTACTTAATGTAAGTTATCTTAATAATAATGGTTATAAAATTTCTAAAATAGCAACTATTGAACCGCAAGAAATTCCACAATTAGTAAGAGAACTTGCTACTAAAACAAATTTAGATAGTCATGCAATAAATGCTTTTAAATTAGCGATGCTAAATTTTGATCAAGCATTATTTTATAAAACATACGAAACGTTACTTTCAGAAAAATCTTTTGAAAATATTTTTTATAACATATTTATACCTTTACTCACAGAGATTGGCTTATTATGGCAAACAGATACTATAAATCCAGCTCATGAGCATTTTATATCCATACTCATCCGCCAGAAGATTTTAATAAATACAGAAAAAATACAATCTACTCAATCACACAAACCTCTTAAAACTTTTGTACTTTATCTACCTGATAATGAAATACACGATCTTGGTTTAACATTTATTCATCACGAAATTATCAGTAATGGTCACAGATCGATATTTTTAGGACCAAGCGTTCCTTTAGACAGTTTAATTGAGCTTAAAAATTATTATGACGATATTACATTTATATCGTATTTCACAATAAAACCAGAAAAAGAAAATTTATTAAATTATATTAATGAGTTCAAAGATCGTTTAATAAAGGATTCAAATACAAATTTCTGGATTCTAGGAAACAGAGTTAATGATCTAGAAACAGAACAATTAGCAAACAACATTACCGCATTCAAAACCATTAAATCTCTAACTGACACATTATAATGAGCAAAACAATCTCTATAATAGGTTCTGGTTTTTCAGCTTTATCAGCATCATGCTATTTAGCTAAAGCAGGATATGAAGTTTCTTTATACGAAAAAAATGATTCCGTTGGAGGAAGAGCAAGGCAAATCACAAAAGACGGTTTCACTTTTGATATTGGTCCAAGTTGGTATTGGATGCCTGATATATTCGATAAATTTTTTAACGATTTTGGTAAAAAAACAAGCGACTATTATCAACTCGATAAATTGAGTCCTGCGTATAAAATTTTCTTTTCGGATGATGTTATTACTATCGGAGATCACATGGATCAAATTTGTAAAGAATTTGAACGTATTGAAAAAGGAAGTTCAATTCCCTTGCGTAACTTTATAACTAAAGCCCAAGACAATTATAACATTGCCATAAACAAAATTGTACTAAAACCAGGTTTATCGCCTTTAGAGCTTGTGACTAAAGATACTATAACTCGTTTAGATCAATTTTATAAAACCATCAGTTCTGAAGTTCGTAAAAACTTTAAGAACCCTAAATTAATTTCAACATTAGAATTCCCTGTATTGTTTTTAGGAGCAAAACCTAATCAAACACCTTCATTTTATAGTTTTATGAATTTTGCTGATTTTGGCTTAGGAACTTGGCATCCTAAAGGTGGCATGTACGAAATTGTAAAAGCCATGAAAAGCTTAGCTGAAAGTTTAGGAGTCACTATTCACACTAATAGTAATGTTGAAAAAATTAGTGTAGAAAACAAAAAAGCAAAAAGTATTACTGTTAATGGAAAAACGATAACTTCTGATGTCATTTTAAGTGGAGCAGATTATCACCATTCCGAAACACTTCTTGATCAAAATTACAGACAATACAGTGAAGCCTATTGGGACAGCAAAACATTTGCTCCTTCTTCCCTACTCTTTTACGTAGGTATTAATAAGAAACTAGAAAACGTAGAACATCATAATTTATTCTTTGATACTGATTTCGAAAATCATGCGGAAGAAATTTATGATGATCCTAAATGGCCTAAAAATCCATTATTTTACGTTAACTTCCCTTCAGTGACAGATTTAAGTATGGCACCGGAAGGTTGTGAAACAGGATTTTTCCTTATTCCAATTGCTCCAGGACTTGAAGATACCAATGAATTACGCGAAAAATATTTTAAATTGATTATTGATCGATTTGAAAAAAGAACAGGACAAAATTTAAATGAACATATACTTTTTAAAGAATCTTATTGTGTTAATGATTTTATAGAAGATTACAATTCTTATAAAGGAAATGCTTACGGAATGGCTAACACATTAATGCAAACTGCTTTTTTAAGGCCAAAATTAAAAAGTAAAAAAGTAGACAGTCTCTATTTTACAGGACAACTTACCGTACCTGGTCCCGGAGTTCCGCCGGCTTTAATTTCAGGAAAGCTAGTTGCTGAACTGATTCAACAAAATGAAGTTTAACAACTAAGAAAAAATTACACCTATGAAATTAATTTTTGACACAGTTTCTAAAGAATGTAGCAAGGTCGTTACAAACGCTTACAGTACCTCATTCTCTTTAGCTACTAAGATGTTATCTGATACCATCAGACAAGATATTTATAACATATACGGATTTGTACGCTTTGCTGATGAGATCGTAGACTCTTTTCATGATTATGATAAAGAGAAACTTTTTACCATGTTTGAAAAAGATCTTGAAGCAGCTTTAGAAAATAAAATTAGCTTAAATCCTATTTTAAATTCTTTTCAAGAAACCTATCATAAATACGGAATTGACAAACATTTTGTTGATGCCTTTATGAATAGTATGCGATTAGATCTTCATAAAAAAGATTATTTAACAGATGAAGAGTACAAAGCATACATCTATGGCTCTGCAGATGTTGTTGGTCTTATGTGTCTTAAAGTTTTTGTAAAAGGAAACCAAACTCAATTTGATGAATTAAAAGATTCTGCAATGAGTTTAGGGTCTGCTTTTCAGAAAGTGAATTTTTTACGTGATTTGAAAGCTGATTTTGAAGATTTAAGCAGAACTTATTTTCCAAATACCGATTTAACGCAACTCGATGAAGCTTCTAAAAAAGCCATTATAACAGAAATTGAAGAAGATTTCGCAAAAGGTTTAGAAGGCATAAAACGTTTACCTTTAGAAGCGCGTTTTGGTGTTTTTATGGCTTATCGTTATTACAGTAAACTGTTAGATAAACTTAAACAAACTCCGGCTTTACAAATAAAATCAACTAGAATTAGGGTTCCTAATTATAAAAAAATAGAATTACTCACTCGAAGTTATGTTAAATATCAACTCAACTTACTTTAAATTTATTTAAACAGTATTATGCAAACATTTTTTTGGATACTTATCTTTTTCGGAACATTCTCTATCATGGAGTTTAACGCATGGTTTACACACAAGTATATTATGCATGGTTTTTTATGGAACTTACACAAAGATCATCATCAAAAAGATCATGATAGCTGGTTTGAGCGTAATGATGCCTTCTTTATTTTTTATGCTATTGTAAGTATCACTTGTTTTTACCTTTGGAGTTATGAAAACGTTTGGTATACACTTCCTATTGGTTTAGGCATATTAGTTTATGGAATGGCTTATTTTATTGTTCATGATATATTTATTCATCAACGCTTTAAATTACTTAGAAATATTGATAATAAGTACGCAAGAGGTTTAAGACGTGCACACAAAATGCATCATAAACACACAGGGAAGCATAAAGGTGAAAACTTCGGAATGCTTGTTGTTCCTTTTAAGTATTTTAAATAAGTTTTTATTTTATTCTGAAAGTAAATCGTCTAGCTGTTTTCTAACCGCAGTACTATTCCAGTTAACTGCACCAGACTCATCTACGACGATTGCTCCACTTTTATCTATAATGAATGTTCTAGGTATAGAACTTGTTGTGAGTGTTTCAGGTGGCTTAGAAATAGGTTGAAAAACTTCAAAACTAAACTCTTTGCTAGTTTTAAACTTCTGTACGGTTTCAAGTTCATCATTGGTAACAAATAGAAAAACAACTTCTGTATTATAGTCATTATATAATTCTTGAAGACTTGGCATTTCTGCAATACAAGGCGGACACCAAGTAGCCCAAAAATTAATCAGCACAACCTTTCCTTTTGTATCTTTTAAATTTAATCTTACATTATTCTCCGATTCTAATTCCCAATTAGCATCACTTACATTTACTCTTTCTTCTTTATCTATAAGAGAAGACTGATTGATAAAACTGAGTCCTTTATGGAGCCATATTTGAATAGGCTCTCTAGTTTGAGGTATAAAAAATAGTAGAAGAATTACAATAAAAATAATATTAGAAATTCTACCTTTTTTAGATTTCGTCATAATACATCCTTTATAAAAAAATGAAGCACATTAATATTTTACGATAATGTGCTTCAAATTTAATAACAAAACTCTAGATAACTTTAGACTTTCATTTCTATTATTAGTTAGCCATAATAGTTACTTTAATTACTGAGCTTAAAATTTTTCTTTTTATAGCCAGAGAATACATGTTCTTCCTTATAAGTTTACATCATCAAAAAAACAAAGTCTATTCATAAATATCAGGAATAATTAATATACTTAAATAGGTCGCTCGTTAGTAGATTTACTTACGCTATAAACATAAAAAGCCCCTGATATACAGGAGCTTTATATAACATGTTTTAAATCATTATTTTTTGATTAACTTTTTTAATCCTAATTGTCCGTTATGATCTTTAACTTTTACAAAATAAACACCTTTTTCTAAAGAAGAAATATTTAGTTGAATAACTGAAGTTTGTTCTGCTGTGTTTGTTAACATCGTCTTTCCTAAAACATCAAAAACAGTAATCTCTACATTAGATTGCGCGGAATTAAAATTTAAACTCACAACTTCTTTTGAAGGATTTGGTACTAAAGAGAATTGCGCACTCAAACTATGCTGTTCAATTCCTAAAACATCTACAAATTCCGTATTAAAAGTATTAGTAATTACAGGTTCATTAAAATCAAATATTATACCTGCTGTATTTGGTACAATATCACCTATTTCATAGCCTGCTAATGGTTTTATTTTGTAATACACAAATCCATGACTATTAGGTTCATCAGTAGTTTCATCTGCTAGATTTATATTATAGAAATTCCATGTTAAATTATCAAAATCACGCTCAATCCCATATGAATGACTTGCTCTTAACATTTGAAACGTAGTTTTATCTAATTTTTCATCTAGATTATTATTGATAGTTACATTTATGGCACTAGCTGTACCCACATTTTGAAACCTAATGGTATAATATAAATAATCGTCTTCCGTGAAACTAACGTGTTCAATTTCTGGTCCATGAGACTCATTAATATCATTAGGATCATAAGAACCAATAATAATCTCTGATAAACTAGATGTATTATTTTCAGCGACCACATCACTTGTTGCTGTTGTATATTCTGCAACATTAGTAATCAAATCTCCTAAATTCGCAGAAGTTGAGACCAATAAGTCCACATAAATCACTTCACTTTCGCCTGGCAGTAAATCCACAAAGTCTAAAGTAAATCCAGTTGCTGTTGATGTAATGGTATTGCCTGCACTTAATCCTGTTGATCCAGAATATTCAACAATAGCATCTTTAGTAAATGTTACACTACCAGAACTTACCGTTGACTCGCCATAATTCTTTACAATTAGCATATTTCTATATGTAAATCCAGGTCTAGGAGCTGACCAATATGATAGTAAATTCACTGAAATATCATCACAAATATCTTGTACTATTAAATTCATCTGTGAAATTTGAACACATTCTGAGTTTATACTACTCTCAACTCTAACGTAGATTACCTCATTACTTCCTATATAATTATTAGGAGATGAAATGGGATTGGTATTAGTATCTGCATCAACTAAAGTATTATAATAACTTATATTATACCGATATGTACTTAAGCCAGATAGCACTAAACTATTTCTACTCGTTAAATTAAAAGCACCAATGCCATCAGTAGCAGAGCCACTTGTAGTATCACAAACAATATAATCTAATTCCGTATTTGGTGTTGGTTCTGAAATTGATAATAATTGAAATTGAGTAATGCTTAGATATGGATCGCAATTAAAATTAGTGTTATTTGGATCATATACCCTTGCATAAATAGTTTGATTAGGCGACAATGCCGTATAATTAGAAGCATTCGTAATTGGATTATTTAGATTACTAGCATCATTATAGCTAACAAAATAATTAACCACTGCGAATTGTTGACCTCCAATAATTTGAGCATCATTTGTAGTTAAATCAAATACGTTGTCCGTGGCATCAATAGAACAATCTCCCATATTAGAAACCCAATTAGCAAAATAAAATGAATCAGTATAAATATCTATTTGTAACACATCGTAACATAGTCCATCATTTACTTCTATACGTAAATAAATAGTAATTGCATCACCATAAGTATAAAAGCCAACTGCATTATTATCATTTCCGAGAATAGCATCATTCTCATATTCATAATATTTCTTTGTTATGTTAGAAACATTATTTAGCGTATTTTCAATCTGTAATTCATATATTGAAAAATTAGGACATTGAACAAATTCATAATTGTAATTCGTTACAGTATCACTCTTTAAGATTTGAACCCAATCAACATGATTACTGTCATCAGATAATGTTGCTATTATTTTATAAAAGCCACCTTCATTAACAGCTCCATTTAAATTAAATATAGAATTAGTTGCCCCTTCAATTTCTGTAGTTGAACCAAGAGATAATCCATAATACCACTGATACGTAATATTTGTGTCTGTTGTATTTATTACAGTTCCATCAAGCTCAAGAGAACCCATTTCACATAAATATAAACTAGGTGGTAAATCGATGGTTTGTGCCAAAATTTCATTGGTTTGCAATAACAAGATGACACTTAAAAAGAGTAGTAATTTTTTCATAGGATTGAATTGTAAAAACGAATATACTCTTTTTATTTTAGTACTATCTTCCTAATTTATAGGCACAAAAAAATCCGTTAGAAACTCTAACGGATTTTTATTAATTATAACTTAACAACTAAGCATTGTTTTCTTTTTTAATTAAATTTAAAGCAGAACCTTCGTTATACCACTCAATTTGAGCTTGATTGTAAGTGTGATTTAAAGCAATTAAATCCTTACTTCCATCTGCATGTACAGCTTCAAGATGTAATTGTTTGTCTGGTGCAAATTCATTTAAATCTGTAAAGTTGAAGGTATCATCTTCCTGAATTAAATCGTAATCAGCTTCATTATCAAAAGTTAAACCTAACATTCCTTGCTTCTTAAGATTTGTTTCGTGAATACGAGCAAAAGACTTCACTATAACAGCTGCAACACCTAAATGTCTTGGCTCCATTGCTGCATGTTCTCTAGAAGAACCTTCACCATAATTATGATCTCCAACAACTACAGTTTTTATTCCTGCTGCTTTATAAGCTCTTGCTGTATCTGGCACACCTCCAAATTCACCTGTTAATTGATTTTTTACAAAATTAGTTTTCTTACCAAATGCATTTACAGCACCAATTAAACAGTTATTAGAAATATTATCTAAATGTCCTCTAAAACGTAACCATGGTCCTGCCATAGAAATATGATCGGTTGTACATTTACCAAAAGCTTTAATCAATAATTTAGCTCCAGTAATAGAACTTCCTAATGGTGTAAAAGGTTCTAATAATTGAATACGCTCTGAAGTTGGATCTACAGAAACAACAACACCACTTCCGTCTTCTACGGGTTTTAAATATCCATTTTCTTTAACTTCAAAACCTTTTGGTGGTAATTCCCACCCTGTTGGCTCTTCGAACATTACTTCTTCTCCATTCTCGTTTATTAATTTATCCGTCATTGGATTAAAATCTAAACGACCAGCAATTGCAATTGCTGCAGTTAACTCTGGTGAAGCTACAAAAGCATGTGTATTTGGATTTCCGTCAGCACGCTTTGCAAAATTTCTATTAAATGAATGCACAATACTATTCTTCGGTGCATTTTTAGGATCACTATATCTAGCCCATTGTCCAATACATGGTCCACAAGCATTGGTAAAGATTTTAGCGTCTAATTTTTCGAATACTTGAAGGATTCCATCTCTATCTGCAGTATAACGTACTTGCTCCGAACCTGGATTAATACCTAATTCAGATTTCATTTTTAAGCCTTTATCTAAAGCTTGCTGTGCAATTGATGATGCTCTTGATAAATCTTCGTAAGATGAATTTGTACAAGAACCAATTAACCCCCATTCAACTTGAAGTGGCCATTCGTTTGCAGTCGCTTTTTCTGTCATTGCACTACCAACTTCAGTAGATAAATCTGGCGTAAAAGGTCCGTTTAATAAAGGTCCTAATTCTGAAAGATTAATTTCTATAACTTGATCAAAATATTGTTCTGGGTCTGCATATACTTCTGCATCACCTGTTAAGTATTCTCTAATTTTATTTGCTTCATCAGCAATATCTGCTCTATCTGTAGAACGTAAATAACGCTCCATAGAATCATCGTAACCAAACGTTGAAGTTGTCGCTCCAATCTCCGCTCCCATGTTACAAATAGTACCTTTACCTGTACAAGACATTGAGGTTGCACCAGGTCCAAAATATTCTACAATAGCACCTGTTCCTCCTTTAACGGTAAGAATTTCAGCAACTTTTAAAATAACATCTTTTGGTGCTGTCCAACCCGAAAGTTTACCGGTTAACTTAACACCTATTAATTTAGGAAATTTAAGCTCCCAAGCCATTCCTGCCATAACATCTACTGCATCAGCACCACCAACACCTATAGCTACCATACCTAATCCACCCGCATTAACGGTGTGTGAATCGGTACCAATCATCATTCCTCCTGGAAATGCATAATTTTCTAAAACCACTTGGTGAATAATACCTGCGCCTGGTTTCCAAAAACCAATACCATACTTATTTGATACCGATTCTAAAAAATTAAAAACCTCACTACTTGTATTATTTGCATTCTTTAAATCTGTAGCAGCACCATCTTTAGCCTGAATTAAGTGATCACAATGTACAGTAGTTGGCACAGCTACTTTTGGCTTACCAGCTTGCATAAATTGTAACAAAGCCATCTGTGCCGTTGCATCTTGACAAGCTACACGGTCTGGAGCAAAATCTACATAATCCTTTCCCCGTGTAAAAGCCTTATCAGTTTTTCCATCCCACAAATGTGAGTAAAGTATTTTTTCTGAAAGCGTTAATGGTTTACCAACAATATTACGTGCTTTGTCTACACGGTCTGTCATTTTGGTATATACCTCTTTAATCATGTCGATGTCGAATGCCATATTATTTCTTGTTATTTTTAAATTAATTCAATCCTACAATATACAAAATATAGAATAACTATAAAAAAGAAAAAAGTTAAGCTTAATATAAACCTTGTAACAGCAATTCTTATCAAAAAAAAAAAAGCTTCCTTCAACTCAATAAATTGAGTCTTAAATAAACACAAAAAAGCCTGAGTCAATGACTCAGGCTTTCTATTATAAATAAACTTTTAATTTAGCTTACTAACTTTTTGCTAGAAGGCTTAAATTTTGTTAAAACAATACCTTCAACTGCTGCTTCATACTCTGCCATAGTTGGTGTTCTTCCTAAGATTGTAGATAATACTACAACTGGAGTAGATGATAACAAAGATTCTCCTTTTTTCTCTCCATCATCTTTTACAACTCTTCCTTGGAATAAACGTGTAGAAGTTGCCATAACCGTATCTCCTGGTTCTGCTTTTTCTTGATTACCCATACATAAGTTACAACCAGGACGCTCTAAGTATAACATGTTTTCATACTTAGTACGTGCTAAACCTTTTGGTGCGCTATCATCGAACTCAAAACCTGAATATTTTACTAAAACATCCCAATCTCCTTCTGCTTTCAACTCATCAACAATGTTATAAGTTGGAGGAGCAACAACTAAAGGTGCTTTAAATTCTACTTTACCATGTTGTGCTTCAATATTTTTTAGCATTTGAGCTAATATTTTCATATCCCCTTTATGCACCATACAAGATCCTACAAATCCCAAATCTACTTTTTTAGTTCCTCCGTAGTAGGATAATGGTCTAATATTATCGTGTGTGTAACGTTTAGATACATCTTCGTTATTTACGTCTGGATCTGCAATCATTGGCTCAGCAATTTCATCTAAGTCAATAGTCACTTCCGCGTAATATTTAGCATCAGCATCTGGTCTTAACGCTGGTTTAATACCCGTGTTAAGTTCTGTAATTCTAGTTTCTGCTTTATCAACAAGACCTTTAAGAACTTGCTTTTCGTTATCCATACCTTTATCAATCATGATTTGGATACGACCTTTAGCAATCTCTAAAGATTCGATTAATGTTTCATCTTCAGAAATACAAATAGAAGCCTTAGCTTTCATTTCTGCTGTCCAATCTGTAAATGTAAAAGCTTCATCTGAAGTTAAAGTTCCGATATGAACTTCAATAACACGACCTTGGAATACGTTTTCGCCTCCAAATTGCTTAAGCATTTGTTGTTGCGTTGCATGAACAACATCACGGAAATCCATATAAGATTTCATTTCTCCTTTAAAAACAACTTTTACAGATTGAGGAATTGGCATTGAAGCCTCACCTGTTGCTAATGCTAAAGCTACTGTACCTGAATCGGCACCAAAAGCAACACCTTTAGACATACGTGTATGAGAATCTCCACCAATAATGATGTCCCAATCTCCTACTGTAAGATCATTTAATACTTTATGAATAACATCTGTCATTGGGAAATATTTCCCTTTAGGATCACGACCAGTAATCAAACCAAAATCGTTCATAAAACTCATTAATCTTGGAATATTCGCTTTAGATTTATCATCCCAAACAGAAGCTGTATGACAACCCGATTGGTATGCACCATCTACAATTGGAGAAATAACAGTAGCTGCCATCATCTCTAATTCTTGAGAAGTCATTAAACCTGTAGTATCTTGAGATCCTACGATGTTTACTTCTACACGAACATCAGAACCTGCATGTAATGTTTTACCAGGCGTTGTTCCTACTGCATTTTTATTGAATATTTTTTCAACTGCAGTAAGTCCTTGATTTTCTACAGAAATTTCTTTTGAAGTTGCATATACTTCAGGAGCAACGATACCTAAAGTTTTAGCTGCAAATGTTTGTAATTTTTTACCAAAAACAACAGCATAAGAACCACCTGCTTTCATAAACTCCATTTTCTGTGGTGTAAATGCTGCAGAAATATCGTTTAATTCTGTATCTCCGTTATATAATTTTTTCTCTTTTGTATTTATTGTAAGTACTGTTCCTGTTGCTACAGAATATACTTCTTTTAAAACAGGTTCTCCTTCTTCGTTACGAATTGTGTTTCCTTCAGCATCCTTTTGTTGTACCCAGTTTTTAAGATCTAAACCAATACCTCCAGTTACACCAACAGTAGTTAAGAAAATTGGAGAAATTCCGTTTGTACCTGCAATTACTGGAGCAATATTAATAAAAGGAACATAAGGACTAGATTTAATACCTGTCCATAAAGCCACGTTATTTACACCAGACATTCTAGATGAACCAACACCCATCGTACCTTTTTCAGCAATTAACATCACACGTTTATCAGGATGTTGTGCTTGTAATGCTTTTAATTCGTTTTGTTGTTCTATGTTATGCTCAAATAAACACTGACCGTGTAATTCTCTATCTGAACGCGAGTGTGCATCACCTCCTGGAGATAATAAATCTGTAGAGATATCACCAACACCAGCAACAAAAGTTACAATTTCAATTTCTTCATCTAATTCTGGAAGTTTAGTAAAAAACTCTGCTTTAGCGTAGCTTTCTATAATTTCCTTAGCAATAGCACTTCCTCCTTTATAAGCTTCTTCTAAACGATCCATATCGGCTTCGTAAAGGAATACTTGTGTTTTTAAAACTTCAGCAGATTCTTTAGCTATTGCAGCATCACTACCTAAAGCTAAATCTAACAATACGTCTACTGAAGGTCCTCCTTTCATATGAGATAATTGCTCAAAAGCGAAAGTTGGAGTAATTTCTTTAACCGTAGATTCCCCTAAAATGATTTCCTTTAAAAACTTAGCTTTAACACCCGCTGCAGCAGTGGTTCCTGGTAAAACATTATAGATAAAAAAGTTTAGAGAATCTTCTCTATATTCATTATTTACGTCTTTAATTTGCTCAATAATTTGGTTAAGTAATTCAGAACCATCAATTGGTTGCGGATGAAGTCCTTGACCTTTTCGGTCTTCTATCTGCTTTAGGTAATCAGTATAAATGTTCATATAGTATATAATAGAGTTGTTTTAAGTTGTTTTTGTTTTTAAACGAAACAAATCTACACATTTTAAGAATATGTAACATTATTGCATATTCTTTAAATATATAGTACAATTAATTTTAATTATCGACAATAACGCACATAAGCAACTAAAAAACAATATTTTAATAAAAAAATGAGTGAGTTGTCTTATTTAGAATAAATATGAATTATAAAAAGTAAAGGTGGAATTGCATTTACAAAATCACTAAGGTTACAAAATTAAACCTCTTTTAGTTAAAACAAACTTTGAATAATCTTCTCGTCTGTAATACCTTCTGCTTCTGCTTTGTAGTTTTTAATAATACGATGTCTTAGAATCCCCGTAGCAACGGCTTGGATATTTTCTATATCTGGAGAGAATTTACCTTTTGTTGCAGCATGTGTTTTAGCAGCCAAAATTAAATTTTGTGAAGCTCTTGGACCTGCTCCCCAATCTACAAATTCTTTTACAATCTCTGCAGCAGAATTTTCTTTTGGTCTCGTTTTAGCAACTAAAGACACAGCGTATTCAATAACATTATCTGCTACAGGAATACGACGAATGACATTCTGAAAGTCTATAATTTCTTGTGCTGTAAATAAAGAATTAACTGTTTTTTTAACATCAGTTGTTGTCGCTTTAACAACATCGACTTCTTCTTGAAATGAAGGATATTCTAAATTAATAGCAAACATAAAACGGTCTAATTGAGCTTCTGGCAAAGGATAAGTTCCTTCTTGCTCAATTGGATTTTGTGTTGCTAAAACAAAATAAGGTAAATCTAATTTATATGGATGTCCAGCAACTGTAACTGAACGCTCTTGCATCGCTTCTAATAAAGCGGCTTGCGTTTTAGGAGGTGTTCTGTTAATCTCATCTGCTAAAACAATATTAGAAAATATGGGACCTTTTATAAATTTAAATTGTCTGTTTTCGTCTAAAATTTCGCTACCTAGAATATCACTAGGCATTAAATCTGGTGTAAATTGAATACGTTTAAAATTCAATCCTAAAGCCTGAGCAATTGTGTTAACCATTAATGTTTTTGCCAGACCAGGTACTCCTACTAAAAGTGAGTGACCTCCTGAAAAAATAGAAATTAAAATTTGATCTACAACCTCATCTTGACCAATGATAACTTTAGCAACTTCTTGCTTTAAGTCAGCAAATTTTTTAACGAAATTTTCAATCAGATTAACATCAGACATATATTCTTATTTTTTTAGCCAGTTACTTTGATAATCACAATCTTTATACTCTCCATTAATTTTAATGTAAGTATCTACAATCGTTTCCTTTTGCCATTTACCAATAGCTTGAACTTGTTTATCTTGTAATGCTAAGTTTTTAATTTTAAGATAATCTTTTGCGAAATCTGCTTTATGATCATCTAAACGATCAGTTACAGTTAAAATCTTAAATTTAATTCTATTAACACGATCTTCATCTTGTAAAACTTTACTAATTTCTCCATCTTGTAAATCTTGAATTTGAGAATAAAGTTCTGGCTCCATTTTTGTTAATTCGAAATTAAAATCTTGAGTTGTAGGGTTTGTTAATTGACCACCTTCAAACTTCGTTTCTTTTTCATCACTAAACTCTCTTGCTGCATCTTCAAATGTTAAAGAACCATCAACAATCTTTGCTCTTACTTCGTCTATTTCATCTTTAGCTTTCTGTATTGCATCTTGAGTTAATTCTGGTCTTAATAAAATATGTCTTACATCATATTCTTGACCTCTAATTTTTTCTAAGAATACAATATGGTAACCAAAATCAGTTTCAAATGGTTTTGAAATTTCACCTTCTTGCATAGAGAAAACAACATCTCTAAATTCTTTAACCATCCTTGGCTGTTTTCTATTCATGGTTGGTAATCTTCCACCATCACTTTTAGAACCATCTTCAGAATAAAAAATAGCTTTAGTTATAAAACTAGATCCATTTTCTTCAATATCCTTTTTAAATTCATTTAGTCTATCAATAACACTTTGTTTAGCTTCTTCAGTCACTTCAGGAATAACAACAATTTGCGCTAACTTTAATTCAGTACCAAATATTGGACGCTCGTCTTCTGGAATTTCATTAAAAAAAGTACGAACCTCTTCTGGTGTTACTTCAATATCTCCAGTAATTTTAGCCTGCATTTCTTGAGCTAAATATCTGTTTTTATTGATCTCGTTCATTTCTTCACGCAATGCTTCTTCAGAATCTTTTTTGTAAAATTCTAATAAGCCTTGCATATCTCCTTGTGTTTGTCCTAAAATACCTTGTATTTGCTGATCTGTAGTTTGACTAATCTGTAATTCGTTAACCAGAATACTATCTTGAATAGCTTGGTGTGCATACAATTTACTTTCTAATAAACTTCCAAAAAGCTCACATCTTGTCAAATCTTTTAAATCTGCTCCTTGTGCTTTTAGTTGTGCAATTTCTCTGTCTAAATCTGATTCTAAAATGATAAAATCACCGACAACAGCTGCAACACCGTCTGCTTTGATCCTCGATTTCTTTACAACACTGTCTTTTGGTTGTTCTACTGGAGCAAGAATTTCATCATCGATGATTTCTTGAGCATTAATAATGTTAAATGAAATAAAGCAAACTAATAACGCTGCTTTAATTGTAAGTTTCGAATTTATTGTTTTTAATAGCATCTGTTGTAATATCATTTTCGAGTTGCTTGATGAGCTCTAGTTTTCTCTTGTTTATAACAATTTTTTTAATCGACGAATTAACATAATCCAAAGGTGCATAATCATTTTGAAGTCGCACGTCGTTTACTAGCATCAAATATAGGTTTAATGAATCTTTGAGGTGTAAGAAATTTGTTTTTTTTAACAGTTCATTTTTATTTGTATTATTTATAATAGGAATTTTTTCTGCAACATGATTTAATTTAACCCAAAGTGAATCATTTAATGAGTACGATTTGAATTGTACAGAAATAGAATCTAAATAGATTTTATCTTTTTCTTCAAAACGTTTAAAACGCATTGTTATAGTATCTAAATTAATAGGGTTTAAAGGTAAACTTACATATCTCAACTGAATAAGATCATCGTTTAACTTGAAAGATTCCTTATTTGCTTCATAAAATAACTCTGCTGTTTCTCTAGGGACAAAAGAATCTATACTTTTCTTAACTAAGCCTTCTAAATATGCTTTTGTATACAAATCACTTTTATATTGTTCTACTAATTTTGAAAATTCTGATTGTTTTTCTTCTGAAAGATTAACCAAAGCGCCATCCATTAAAAGTAATTGCCTTGCCCAACGCTCTATATAAGAATTGACGATTAAAGTACTATCTTCCTTAGAGGTTCCGCTTGGTACGACATCAATTAAATCTTCTTCATAAAGAAAGCTTTCATTAACTCTAGCTACTGGCTTTAAATCCTCTGATGGTTTAATAAAATCACAGCTAGAAAAAAGCAAACATAAAATACCTATATATATAAAGTGTTTCAAAAAATACAAATTAGTTTCCAATTTTAGCTTTGATAGCATCTAGTGTTGTTTGATTAACGTCTATTTTAAAGCGTTCGTATAAATCATTAATCCAATTAGCTTCTATTTCCTCTTGGTAATCACTAATAACATTACCTCTAGCTTCTTCTAAGGTTTTCTGACCTGCAGGTATAATAGTCTTTACATCAATAACATGAAATGCATCGTGGTTTTCATAAACGTCTGAAACACCTTCTTTAGCTTTAAAGTCTGAAGGTAAAGTAGAGTCTTCTAATGTATAAGTTCCTTTTGAGAAGATAACATTTTGCTTGTCTTCTGTATTTAGTTTCTCTTCTATAAAAGCTTCAGATTTCCCTTTCTTCATCAATTTACGGATTTTCTTCATTTTAGATTTATCAGCAGATGAAGCAATAACAACCTCTACTCTATCTTTCCATAAATACTTCGATTTATTAGTATTGTAAAACGTTTCAATTCCCGTTGAATCTTTAGAAGCTTTATTCCAAACTTCTTTTTCCATTAAGTCGAACAATAAAAGTCCGTCTCTATATTCTTTTAAGATGTTTGCGTACTCTTTATTTTCAACTTCTAAATTATCTTCTCTATACTGAAGAATTGATTTTTCGTAAAAATTCTTAAATTCAGTAGTTACAATATTTTCAAAATCCTTGTTTTTAGCATTATGAATACGTTGTGCTGATTTTAAATGCTTTGCAAAATCTTCATATGTGAAAATAGTTTTATTAATCGTGAATAAAGTTTCAGTCGCTTTAAAGTCTTTTGGCTCTACCCAATTACGGCTAAGAAAATCGTCATTTAATATTGATACAAAATAAGGTTTTGACTTATCATTGAAAGTAATTTGATATTGATTTTCAAGTTTTGTAATCATCGCCTCATTAATCAACTTTGATCTTGAGTCTCTTTTTACTTTAGATTCAAAAGTTGCTTTTAAATCTTCAAACGGTGCAACAGGCTCTAAACTTAATCTTTTTACAATATGCCATCCATAAGCTGACTTAAAAGGTTGACTAACATCTCCATCATTTTCTAAACCAAAAGCTACATCTTCAAATTCTGTAGAACTTAATTGACCACTTTTAAAAGGTGCTAATTTACCGCCATTTTTAGCAGAGTTTTTATCATCTGAAAATTGTTTAGCTAAAGATTCAAAACTTTCACCTTGATTCAACTTTTTATAAATATCATTAATTCTAGCTTCTGGATTTGAAAGTGAATCTTTAGGATTAAAATTAACCATAATATGTTCTGCGGTTAAAGTACCTCTACTGCCTCTTCTTTCATTAACTTTTACAACATGATAACCAAACTGTGTTCTAAATGGCATAGAAATTTCTCCAACTTTGGTATTGTAAGCAGCAGTTTCAAAATCGTAAACCATTTTAAAAGCTGAAAAATAACCTAAGTCTTCAAGGAAAATAGTTTTACCATCATGCATTTCCTTTTTTACTTTATCATAACCTTCTTCTAAAGCACGTTTTCTTAAAGCTAAAACTTGATTATAAGCACTGATAGTATCATTAGACGAAGCATCTAAGCGGACTAAAATGTGAGATGCATTAATATCAATATTACTACGATCATAAGCTTCTCTGACCAAAGCATCAGTAACTTCATTATCTGCAATATAATTTTTAATCAATTGTTTCTTGTATCTAGAAAACTCACGTTGGTAACTTACATCTTCATCTAACTTTAAACGCTTAGCTTCTTTTAGTTTTAATTGATATTCTATGAATAATTTTAAGTAACCATCAATATCTTTTTGACTCTCGTCTTGAACTAAATCTAAATTTTTATTATAAACCCTAATAAACTCAGAAGCCATAATGGAATCATCAGCGACTTTAAGAAGTACCTCATCACTTTCTTGAGAAAAAGAAAAATTTAGTGCAAAAAACACTAGAAACAAACATTTGAATTTTAAATTCATGATTAATCCTTTATTATTTTATAGTTATTGATAAAGTATATTTATTTTTCAAACTTAGCAAAAGTAACATAATTAGTGTACTTAGCAAGCTGATTAAAAAGCATTATTTCAATAGTGCTCGCTAGTTACGGCGTAAAAACCAATCTAGAATAACAACTTATACGATTTATAATGATTTTAACAATGAAAACGGTACAGACATCGATTAGTTAAAACGATTACTATACCTTTTTTATACATTTATAGAAAACATTTTCTATGAAACACACTTTTGAAATATTAATTAACAAACCTATTTCATTAGTTATCAAAAAAATGAACTCTATTGACAATATAATACATTGGCAAGAAGGCTTTATTAATATGGAACATATTTACGGAAACCCGAATGAATTGGGTGCAAAGATGAAATTAAATTATAGCTTTGGAAATCGTAAAATGGAAGTCATAGAAACTATTACCAAACAAAATCTGCCAGACGAATTACACACTACATACGCAAGCAAAGGGTTACAAAACATTCAAGAAAATTATTTTAAAACGACAAAAGAAGATTACACTATATGGGTTTGCAAAAACAATTTTCAACCTACCAATTTCAAAATGAGCATAATGCTACTTTTAATACCTGGAGCATTTAAAAAACATACCAAAACTTATATGACTAACTTTAAACGTTTTGTTGAAAAAGGAACCTCTGTACATACATCTAAATAAAAAAGAAATTATAAAAATGCGAAAACTAAAATTGATATGGGATTTTAAAGGACCTGCCGGACAAAAAACAGCAGAACACCACCTTATTCATTTGAAAGAATATATTGTAATAAACAAACTAGATATTACAATTACAGGTGTTGAAACCATAAGCGACATGCATAGCTTAGCTTTTTTAGTTGTGGATGAATCTGAGATGAAACCAATACGAGATAGCCTAAAACCACACAGAGGACAAGTTTATCAAGATGGTTAGATGGTTAGATGGTTAGATGGTTAGATGGTTAGATGGTTAGATGGTTAGATGGTTAATTTATTAAAAAAAAAACCTCTATACTTTTCTGATAAAACGCTTAAAAAATGCTTGCATAAAACGCTTTGGTGGTACTGAAAGAATAATTTTTAAATCTTCAAAAAGTGTTGATTCTTCATCTAAAAACTTAAATATCGTTTTAATATTTGTTTTCCTAAACATTGAAGAGAATATAGAAGCGCCTTCATCATTATGATTTGCTAAAACATCTAAGAAAATTAAATCGTAAAATCGAAACTTTGTAGACTTCTGAAACTTTGATAGGTCTTCATTCTTCTTAAAAAAACTAATAACCTCTTTAGTCTTTTTAGACGTATTCTGAAATGTATAACCGGTACTTGCTTTGGTCCAACCTCCAGCTGTTCCAATATTCAGAATGTGCTGAGAATTTAAGCTATTAAAATCAAAAGAAGTCATAGGTATATTACCTTGCTCCTTTTCAATAATTTCATAATCTAAAATATTCCTCTGTTTTAAATAAGAGTGAATCCCATCTTCATATTCAGAAAACGCTAACAAATCTTTAGAAAACAAAGTGTATTCAAATAATGCTGTTTGCTTATTAATAGGTAACACATACATAAAACGTGTATTTCCTTTTTGAGGCACTGTAAAATCCATAAAGGTAGCTTTAGAATCATCAAACTTGTCTGTTTTAGTTTTTACAAACCAACCCACAAAATGCTGATGGATTAAAGGATATTTAGGATGTGCTGTATAAACCTCTGAGTTAGGTAAACTATTAAATAGCTTAGACCCAAAATAGGTTTCATTATTAGCAATAACCTCAACTCCGGTATTCGATTCTTCAAAATGATCTACTACGCCTTCAATAAAGGTAAAATTAGAATTAGAATTTATACGCGTCCAAAGTAAATTATAGAAAGGTTCGCTTCTCACCATTTTATAAACATAAGGTCTAATTGAAATGGTTTTAGAAAACGAATTACTTCCGAAGTAAACATTACTCCAAGTTTTGGTTAAAAGCGCATCCCACTCACCTGCTCCATCCTCCCAGAAGCACCAAGTTCTGTCGTTGCCTTTATGCTTCTCTTTATCAATAATTAAAATTGACTTATCATTAAAAAAAGCATCTTTAGACATGCGGTACGCCAGCAATAAACCCGAAGCTCCTGCTCCTAATATGATATAATCGTATTTTGATTTCATGTATGACCTCAATTACTCTTCATGACGACTTTCTGCATAATCATAACCTTCATGCCACCATCTCTCCATCAATCTTTTACTAAAAATTAGTGAGTTTTCAGTAAGACTTGTTGGTGTATAGTACAAATTAAGTTTTACATTTTTGTTTCTGGCTGCAAGCTTGCCAATCATAATATCATTTCGTTCTACCTGATTCAGTAGATGTCCGAATAAACTAATCATAAGTGAAAAGGGGTTTTTACCCAAAACTTTCTGTTTCCCTAAAGTTTCTGCCTCTAAAACAATAGCATCAATTTCAGTGGCTCCTCTTAAAATAGCTTCGCGAATAGGTATTACACTTCCTAATCCTCCATCTGCATATTCGTAACCATCAACTTTTGCGAGAGACATAAATGGTACATAGTTACAAGAAATCCATATCCAATTACAAAATTCTTCGTAAGTACATTCTTGTATAGACTTATACTCAGTACGGTTCATAGATAAATTAGCAACCGTTACCACAACATCGTGCTTTTCTTTTCTAATCTTTAAATACTCCTCATAAGTTACATGCTTTTTAATATGTCTTTTCAATGCTTTACTTTCTCCAAAAGTTCGTCTTCTTCTAATAAACTGCCATATTGAATTTACAAAATCTATTGAAACATATTCTCTATCCCCTTTTTTACGCTGAATGAAAGGACTAACACTAAAAATATCTTGCTGTTGTACATTAGTAAAAATATCATAAAGCTTCCCGATTTCATTTACAGCTAAATGCGGCACCAAAAGACTTCCTGTTGAAGTTCCTAAAAACATATCATATTCACGCTTCTCACGTTCCATAAGGTATTGTGCAACACCACCTGCAAATGCTCCTTTACTTCCTCCTCCAGATATTACTAATGCTCGCATTACTTTTTATTTTCTTCTAACTTGTTAGATAATTCTTTAGCAAACTTAACCATTCTCCAGTTATAATGTGATTTTGCTTTCTCTAAGTTTGCTTCACATTCTTCATTGCAAGATTTCATTAAATACAAATACTGAAATGCATTCATTCTTAAATCTACATTATAAGCTTCTCCTGTATAATCTACCAACTCATTAAATAACTTTTGTTTATCGTCTGTTTGATAATATGCCGTGTTTAAATTTAAAACAATCCATAATAAACGCACATTCTTATCACTAAAACCCGAAATACCTCGTGTTTTAGCCAAATATTTAGAACGCTCTAATGGAAAATTATTCCAAAGGTTATATAAGGCTTTCTCTATAGTGATGTACGATTGATCATCGAGTAACGATTCGTAATCCGTCTTTAGATTTTCTGGAATTTTAGTAACATATTGCGAAATAGCCTGACGCACTTTTATACCATTTTTAAAAGTACCTGGGGTCACTAAATCCGGAACTTGACTAATAACCTTTGCTTTTGCTTCATCTGACACGTAATACTTTAAATAATCTGCACACTTAGATGTTTTAGCTTCACAATCTACCATAGCATATTCATTAATAAATTCTGATTCCTTCCTTAAAACCTCATATGCTTTTTCGTATGGAAAGGATTTATTCTTAATCCAATAATTAACAAAACTGGTTAATGACTTACCGTAAAGACGTTCTACTTCTTTAATAAAATCTGAAGTTTCTACATTTCCAAATTGATGCTTTTCTAAATAATTTATAACCGCTTGCTTAAAAACACGATCACCAACAACACCTCTTAAAACATGTAAAACCCACGCTCCACGCTGATAAAAGGTTAAACTACTAGACTTAGGATCTAACAAAGATGTTCCTTCTCCCGAAAGCTCTTGATGACTTAGATCTATTATTGATTCTAAAAGTTTAAAGTTGAAATAATTTTCACCAAAAATATCGCGTTCCGCTAAAAGCGCATAATAGGTGGCAAAACCTTCTTGTAACCAATGATGCTCGCTCGATTTTGCCGTAACCAAATCTCCAAACCATTGATGTGCTAATTCGTGCGCATTAATATTTACATAGTTTTTATCATTAAAACCAATAGAATCTACCACGTAAGCATCTGAAAAAACCGTAAGACTTGTATTTTCCATACCTGCATATAAAAAATCATGAACAGGTACTTGCTTGTAATTCTGCCACGGAAAAGCAAATCCTATTTCTTCTTCTAAGAAATCGAACATTTGTTTTGAATAACGGTAAGTGGGCTCCACTTTTAAAGAATCTTCAGGATAATAGTAATACTCTAAAGGAATACCACTTTTAGATGTCTTTGTTTCTTTATTGTATTTACCATAAACCAAAGCTAATAGATAACTTGGCATTGGCTTCTTCATCTTATAAGATGTTTTAACGCTTCCGTTTGGCAATTCAATACGCTCCGTTATAGCTCCGTTTGATAAAAGTTTATATTCAGAATCTCCTACTAAACTTAAATTGAAAATAATTTTATCATTAACATCATCTATACTAGGAAACCAATTACTTGTATATTTCCCTTGACCTTGCGTCCAAACCTGTGGTGCATTTTCACGCTCTAAAAAATACATTGCTTTTTTAGGCTTTGCCGAATAGTTAAAACGAACCACATAAGATTCATTTTTTTTAAATGGGTAGTTAAAATAGATTTTATTATCAATATTTAAATATGATAGCGCACCAAAAACAGCATCACTTTTAGCTATTTCAACAGTATTAAATTTCATATTTACAGCATCTAAGAAAATAGAATCTGTAGCTTTCAAAATTTTTATTTCATAAGAAACATTACCTTCAACCAAAGTTGAATCTGGTATTAAATTTAATGTAGCATTGGCTTTAATAAAATTAACATAACTGGTTTGTTGTGCAAAAGCATGAGCTACTAAAAGCACAAAAACGATGATAAAAAATTTCTTCATAAAAAATATCGACAAGAATAATGACCAATGTAAAGATTTTATGCCGTTTCGAAAAAAGTACAGACAATAAATAACATTATTTTAGATATTGCCAATTGGAATTTAAGCAATAGAATACATTCTTTCCTAAATATCAGTTAATAATAAATTGATGAATCATAGATTTCAAAGGAATTAATTAAATTCGCAGTCATGAGTGTTAATTTACAAACCCCCATAGATTATCTTAAAGGCGTTGGTCCCAATCGTGCGGATTTGTTACGCTCAGAATTAGGCATCCAAACCTACCAAGATTTAATTAACCTTTTTCCCAATCGTTATATTGATCGTACCCGTTATTATAAGATAAACGAACTGCAACGAAATAATGCCGAAGTTCAAACTATAGGAAAAATCACAGGTTTTAAAGAAGTAGCACAAAAAAGAGGCAAACGTCTTGTTGCTAATTTTAGAGACGACACAGGCTCAATGGAACTCGTTTGGTTTAGAGGTCAGAAATGGATTAGAGAAAACCTTAAAATAGGGCAAACCTATGTTATTTTTGGTAAGACGAATTGGTTTAGCGGAAAATTTAGCATGCCACACCCAGAAATTGAATTACAAACGGAGCACGAAGGTAATTTACGCTCGGCCATGCAAGCCATTTATCCATCAACCGAAAAACTCTCAAACAAAGGCGTGACAAATCGTGTGGTGACCAAAATTATGCAACAATTGTTTTTGGAAACTAACGGACGCTTTGTTGAAACTTTACCTGATTCTGTAATGTCGGAGTTGAAATTAATTGCGAAACCAGATGCACTTTTTAATATTCATTTTCCGAAGACTCCAGAGCTTTTAGCAAAAGCACAATTCCGATTAAAATTTGAAGAATTATTTTACATTCAGCTGCAATTAATTATTAAAAATCTTATCCATAAATCTAAAATTAAAGGCTTCACTTTTGATAAAGTTGGCACTTATTTTAATACCTTTTACAAAGACCATTTACCCTTTAATTTAACCAATGCGCAGAAGCGTGTTTTAAAAGAAATTAGATTCGATTTAGGTTCAAATGCACAAATGAATCGACTTTTACAAGGTGATGTAGGTTCTGGGAAGACCATTGTTGCATTTATGTCAATGCTCATGGGACTTGACAACGGTTTTCAATGTTGCTTAATGGCGCCTACTGCTATTTTGTCAGCCCAACACTACCAAGGATTAAGTGAATTATGCAAACCACTAAATATCAGTGTTTCATTATTAACAGGCTCAACTAAAACTTCAGAAAGAAAAATTATTCACCAAAATCTTGAAAATGGCGATTTACAGATCTTAATTGGTACGCATGCTTTACTTGAAGACAAGGTTAAATTTAAAAATTTAGGTCTTGCAATTATAGATGAACAGCACAGATTTGGAGTCGCTCAAAGAAGTAAATTGTGGCGCAAAAATACACTTCCTCCAAATGTTCTTGTGATGACTGCAACACCAATTCCGAGAACCCTAGCAATGTCTGTTTATGGAGACTTGGATATCTCTGTTATTGACGAATTACCTGCAGGTAGAAAACCTATAAAAACAGTTCATCGCTTTGATAGTAATCGCCTGAAAGTTTTCAAATTCATGAAAGATGAAATCGCTTTAGGAAGACAAATTTATATTGTTTATCCGCTAATTCAAGAAAGCGAAAACATGGATTATAAAGATTTAATGGATGGTTATGAAAGTGTCTCTAGAGAATTCCCTATGCCCAAATATCAAATTTCTATTGTTCATGGTAAAATGAAACCTGCCGATAAAGATTATGAAATGCAGCGCTTTGTAAAAGGAGAAACCCAAATCATGGTTGCTACAACAGTTATAGAAGTTGGTGTTAACGTCCCTAACGCTTCTGTAATGATTATTGAGAGCTCAGAACGCTTTGGCTTATCTCAACTACATCAATTACGTGGTCGTGTTGGTCGTGGAGCAGAACAAAGTTACTGCATCTTAATGACGAGCTATAAATTAAGTCAGGATAGTAAAACAAGATTAGAAACCATGGTACGCAGTAGCGATGGGTTTGAAATTGCTGAAGTCGATTTAAAATTACGTGGACCGGGAGATATTATGGGGACACAGCAAAGTGGTATTTTAAACCTAAGAATTGCAGATATTGTAAAAGATAAAGACATTCTTCAGGAAGCGAGACACTATGCTAAAAGCATCTTAAAGCAAGACCCAAGTTTAACTCTACCAGAGCACAAAGTGATTCTTAACACGTACAGACAAATGAGCAAATACAGAAATATCTGGAATTATATTAGCTAAATAAAAGATTGAATAAAAACCTATATAATACTAAAAAAGAGAGACTTTAAAAGCCTCTCTTTTTATTTAAATTTATCTTTATATGTCTTAAGAATTCTTGTCTTCTATTTTAATTAGACAAGCTACTTAAGGCTTCTCCAATAATAGTATCCCCCTCTAAAATCTCGAAAGTTGTATTATAAGGCGCATCATCACTTAATGTACTTACTAAAGTTTTAGCGACATCGGCTCTACTAATTTCACCTCGCTTACTCAACTTCTCACTTAATTCTATTTCTCCTTTTCCTATATTATTATTTAAAGCTCCTGGTCTTACAATTACATATTTAAGCCCACTTTCCTTAAGATGTTTATCAGCATTTTGTTTTGCTTTTAAATAATCTCTTAAATCGTCTGAAGCCTCAGGATGATCTGCTCCCATTGAACTCAGCATTACAAAACGATTAATATTAGCCTCTTTTGAGGCATCCATTAAGCGCTTTGCACCCTCTTGGTCTACTTCTATTACATTTTTTCCGCCAGATCCTGCCGCAAAAACTACTTTATCTACACCTTTTACAGCATCTGTAAGATCACCCGTTAAATCTGCTAAGACAGTTTTTACACCATCAGCCTTAAATTGCTTCTGCTGCTCTTCTTTACGCACCATTGCAATTGGATTAAAATACTGTGATGATTTTAATAAGTTAACGACTTGTTTTCCTGTGGTACCGTTAGCACCAGCAACTAATATATTTTCCATTATTTTTTTACTTTTTTTTATTTACTATTTACATAAAATGCATAAATCACACCTGGTAACCAACCAATAATTGTTAAGACAACACTGATTAAAAATTCAGTTCCTAGTCCATGTTTTAAGAACACAGCTAACGGAGGTAATAAAATGGATAAGATTATAGTAAGTAATGACATAGTTTTTATTTTTGGTTCTCCACAAAATTAGCATTAACAACTAAAATTACTTAACTTGTTTAATAGTAATGTTAGCACATATTAAAAACTGATGTCATTAAAGCAAACTGAAAAATACAGGCTATTGGTAATAGATAATTAAAAATAGTAGCATTTATAAACTAAATAATTAAGCCTAATGATTAACAAGTATTTCTATTTTCATTGTCCCTTTAGTTTTAAGTTGCGTATGCCAACTAAAGGCTTTTTCTAAAATATGTGGTGTTTGTCCACCAATATTATGAGCTTCTTCAAAATAATCTAACATTTGATCTTTATACTCTGGATGTACACAGTTTTCAATAATAAGTCGTGCTCTTTCTACAGGTGCCAAACCTCTTAAATCAGCTAAACCTTGTTCTGTTACCAAAATATCTACATCATGCTCGGTATGATCTGTATGAGACACCATAGGAACTACATGAGAAATCCGTCCTTCTTTTGATATTGATGGACAAGCAAAAATGCTTAGATATCCATTTCTAGCAAAATCCCCAGAACCTCCTATTCCATTCATCATTTTAGTCCCTCCAATATGTGTAGAATTTACATTTCCATAGATATCTACTTCGATTGCTGTATTAATTCCAATAATACCTAAACGACTAATCACCTCAGCTGCATTACTAATGTTTTGCGGTCTTAATAGAAGTTTGTCTTTATACTGTTCAAAATTATTAAACACTTTATTAGAACACGCTTCAGTTACCGTAATTGAAGACGCAGATGCGAACAGCAATTTACCTGAATCGATAAGCTCAAAAGTACTATCCTGAAGCACTTCAGAATACATCGTTAAATTTTTGAATTTACTATTCGTAAACCCTGATAAAATAGCATTAGCCGTTTTACCTATACCTGCCTGTAAAGGCAATAATGATTCCGTTAACCTTCCTTCTTCTACTTCATTTTCTAAAAATTTAAGTATATGACCAGAAATCGCTTTTGTTTTTTCATCTGGATCAGCTATTACCGCCGGACTATCTGGAACTTCTGTATAAACAATAGCAGCTACTTTTTTAGGATCAATCTTAATATATGGATCTCCGATTCTTGTATCTGATTCTGTTATAGGAATCACCTCTCGATTGGGTTGTTTTTTTAAAATCTTAACATCATGAATTCCTGCTAGAGACTCAGGAAACGTTGTATTTATTTCTATAATAATTTGATCTGCATTTTCTGCAAAAATCGGAGAGTTACCAACGGATGTTGTTGGTACAATATAACCATCTTCAGTAATAGATACCGCTTCAATAATAGCAATATCAATTTTAAATTTGTCAATTTTCTGAAGCATATCTGCTGTTTGTCCCAAATGCTGATCTACATAAAGAACCTCATGACTGTTTATACTTTTTCTAAGCGTCGGATCTGCCTGAAACGGTAATCTTTTATACAATGCACCATTTTTTGCTAAATCGGCATCTGTATCGTACCCTAATGAAGCACCACTCAACACAGTTACTTTCAAATCTTCATGAAGCGCTCTTTTTGCAACTTGAGGTAAAACTGTTTTACTGTCTCCTGCTTTTGTAAAACCACTAACACCCAACACGTGACGATTTTTAATTAGTAAAGCAGCCTTTTCAGCAGTCTGTATTTTATCCAAATAATCAGGATATTTAATTCGTTGCATATTATTAAATATTTAGAGATTTTTAAGGTAAAAAATTACCTATTTGATTGTTATTTTTAGTTTGATTATGTTTTTCACAAAACTAAGATGCAATTTATACAAGATATCTAATGTCTATTTATTGATATAAGACAATATTTTATTAATTTAGTGCAAATAAGACTGTATTATAGATTATGAATACAAAGTATTACTTAACCGAGGTAGATAAAAATCCTAAAAGCATATTTTGTTACCATAATTTAATGGGGGAAACATTCATTGAACCTCACAGGCATGATAAAGGTCAATTTTTATATACTGAAGGTGGTGTTGTACACGTTAAAACAAAGAATAGAATATATTATTTACCAGCTCGGCACTATATGTGGATTCCTTCACGAGTAAGGCATGCCATTTACCCCAGCACACCAAAGGTTATTATGAGAAACCTATATTTCCCCATACCTACAAATTCTTCAAAATTCTATAGCAAAGAAGGTATTTACCCTATTAATAATTTATTAATGGAACTTTTATTATTCACTAAAAACTGGAAGGGAGATATTCTGAAGTCTCAAAAAAACAAATATGCAATTGCTTATGCTTTTAAAGCTCTTTTAGAACAAACCGTCTCTAAATCTCTACATTTAGAATTACCACAACCTACGGATGGTCGCTTAACAAATATTATAAATTACCTAACAGACCAAATACACCAAGAACACTTATTACCTCAGCTTGCTTCAAAATTTAGCATGACGGATAAATCACTTTATAGACTTTTTAAAAAGGACGTAGGCATGTCTTTCATTAAATACTACACCCAATTACGGATATTTAAATCCTTAGAATATTTAATGAATTCGGATTATAATATTTCAGAAATAGCAAATATGGTTGGCTACAGTAGTTTACCAACCTTTAGTAACACATTTAGTAAGGTTATGGGAAAACGACCTTCGGAATACAGAAAATCGAATGAAATATACTTAGAGCCTTAAATTCAACTCTTGCAACAAAAAAACAAACTGTATTACACCATTATGGAACCTTCTACCATTAAAGAAGAAAAAGAAACAACCATTGGTATTATATGTATTGATGGGTTTTGTGAAGATTGGGACGAATTTAAAATCGCACATTTATCAACTTCTGATGGTGTTGGTGTAGAGATATTCTCTTTCCCTCATGGCCTTAAAGAAGCTCCTGAATTTAGTTTGTTTAATACTAGATTATTTCACTTTAGCATACAAGACCCTAACATTGAAGAATTAATTGATAAAATTGTCGTTTACGGCGGAAAACAACGTATGCCTATTTGAGAATATTATCCTGGAGAAAAACCATTTAAAATGTGTTATGTAGAAGATCCTTTTGGAATTGTTTTCGAAATTTACACACTCAGTTATGAGTTAACCTACTCATCTGGTGCATACGCTAAATAATAGCAATAAAATAAAATAGCTTGCCTATATAAAGAACAAGCAAGCTATTACTATTTTAATTTATAATGAATGACATGTTTTAGCGCACAAAACGCCCTGAGATATTACCTTCTAAAATAGACATCACATCATCAGCATTTGCATAATTAACATCACCTTCATAAGTGTGTTTTAATGCGCAAGCTGCACTAGCAAATTGCATAGCCTTAAAATCATCGTATTGTTGTAAAGCATGGATTAAACCTGCAGCAAAAGCATCTCCAGTACCAATTCTATCTACAACATGTGTAATATCTAAATCTTCAGATTCTTTAAATTCTGTTCCATTCCACATTCTGGCTCTAATTTTATGCCATGAAGAATTTAAAGAGGTTCTAATCTTATCAAATACTTTTTCTATAGATGGAAACGCTTCCATCAATTCCTTACTAGCCTTAAGAAAATCTTCGTTTGAATAACTATAATTAGTCCCTAAAACTTCATTAATCTCATTAACACCTCCGATAAAAATATTTGAATAATGCAATAACTCTATCAAAGATGATTTTGCATCTTTTCCGTATTTCCATAAACCACTTCGATAAGTTGGATCAGCAGAAACAGTAATCCCCTTTTCTTTAGCCAATATAAGTCCCGCCTTTAACGTAGCAAAAGCACCTTCACTTAATGCTGGCGTTATCCCTGTCCAATGCAACCAATTCCCTTTTCTTAAAGCTTTTTCCCAATCTACCATTGAAGGGACTATTTCTGAAAAAGAAGAATGCGATCTATTATAAGAAATTTTACTCGGTCTCATTACAGCTCCTACCTCTAAAAAATAAACCCCTAAAGGCCGCTTAGAAAACTCTATTGAAGATGTGCTAACCCCAAACTTTCTAATATAAGATAAAGCTGTTTCGCCAATAAAATCATCAGAAACAACACTTATATGTTTTACTTTACCTCCAAAATTAGCAATAGAAATACCTACATTTAACTCCGTACCTCCAAAATAAAATTCAGCAATATTAGACTGCATAAATTTTTTATTACCTCTTGGCGAAATACGCATTAAAACTTCTCCAAATGTTATAATTTGTTCCATATGAATATATTTATTTCTCTTAAAATTATTAGTTTATTTATCTCAAAGTTTAGAGACATAAAAGATAGGGACTTAAATTTACTTAAATAAATTTATAACAAATTATGTCTAAAATAATTTAAAAAACAAAATCCCTTTTCAGGGATTCTGTTTTCAATTAAGGAAAATTTTAAGGTTATAATATTAGGGTATATTGCTACTGCATTAACTTAAAATTAATTGGAACACTATAAGGCATACTCACAGGCATATCTCTCTGTTGCCCAGGAATCATTTTTGGTAAAAGACTTATAATACGTTCCGCTTCAGTTTCTAAAAGCTTATCTGGTCCTCTAGATTTTATTTTAGTCACCTTCCCTGTTTTATCTATTAAAAAGAAGACATAAACTTTACCTTGAATATTTAAATCAGCAGCAGCTTCTGGGTATCTAAAATTTTTCTGTAAATGCGCTTGCATTTTTTCTTCAAAACAGGCTTTTAATTCAGCATTATTTCCTTTACAACCTGGAAATTGAGGAACTTTCTCAATCAATGCAAATGGCACCTCTAAATCCTCTTCTACTTCATCTACAACAACATCTTCAACTTCAGCTACTTCTTCAATAACATCATCTTGTCCTACTTCAGTACTCTCTACAACAGTCTCTTCTACTTCTTCAGTATCTTCAACTATAGTTATTGCTTCAGTAACAACCTGTTTTGGAGGTGGTGGTGGTGGAATATTAATGGTAGTGATCGGTATATCCTCATCAAACTGATCATCTAACATTAATAAATCAATCTTTATCTCTTCTTTTTCGTAAGTCTTATGTTCAAGCCCTAAATATGTTAAGAGCAACATTACATTTAAGCCAACAGCAAAATATAAACTGCTGTTTCTACCTACATTGGCTTTTGGGTTTTTTTTGAGTTCCATGACGTTTAATTTAGTACTATAAAGGTAACAGATATACTAATCTCAAATCATGATATAAATCATTTTTCCCCTAAAAACCAAACACTTACAAGATCACAGATTATCTAATTGATTATCATTACCATCCTGACTAATCGTCCAAAAAAATCCTACAAAAAAGAACTGATCTGAAGCCGGAGTTAGTGCTCTTCTACTAAATTGACCATCAAGATTTAGAGTGTCTGCATACTGATAACCATTTACATTATTAAACCCTAAAACATTGTTTACCGAGAAGTATAAAATTTTCTGCTGATCTAATAAATAAGACCAGTTTAAGCTAAGACTATTAAATGCTTTTGTACGTTCACTAAAAAAACGATCTGTATTTGGATTATTATAAGGTCTGCCAGAAGAAAACCCATAAGATAAACCAACCTGACTTCTTAACTTATCTATCCAATATTTACCAACTATAGATAGATTATGATTGGTAGCATAATTTGGTTGTACAGACGTTTCAAAATTTTGATCATTACGCTTTGTGTCTAAATATGAATAACTAACCCAATAATCTATAGTTTTAATACTGTTATTATCTCTCCAAAATAAGTCAATACCTTGTGCATAACCTTCACCTGATGAATTAAAATTACTATCATAAGCTGCAAAATCGGTATCAAACTTTACCAAATGATTGTAATCTTTCCTATACGCTTCAGCTCTAAATATTTTTCCGTTATTAATGTATTGATAATTAAAAATATAGTGTGCTGTTTTTTGTGCTTTTAAATCTTGTTCAAATTTTAAAATTGAACTGTTTGGGTTCTGATAAAAGTTACCATAAGCTAAAGAAAACTGCTCATTTTCTGAACTCTTATATGCAATTGCTGCTCTTGGCGCTATATCTGTTGTTTTAAATATTGAACTGTAATCTGCACGCCATCCAACTTTTAAAGCTAGGTTTTTAGAAAACACCACATCTGCTTCAACAAAACCGGCTATAATATTATTATTGAAGCCATAAGTTTCATTTAAAGCGTCTTCTACAAAGTTCTCCTTAAAATCTGTTACAAATTGCTCGGCACCAAAACTTAATTTTAACTGACTACTGAAACGTTTTTTTAATTTCAGCTTTAAATGTGCTGAGTTTTCGGTGTCTTGGATCTTCTGAGACTCAATTCCTATTTTATCCTTCGCATAAGTATAACTCATTCCAGAAAGCACACTCCAACCACTTCCTAAAACCCCTTTATATGAAGTGTTTAAGTAGAAATTATTATTGTTCAATTTAAAATTAATACCGTCATCATAATTAATATCTGCTTGATTTAATTCAAATTTAGTCGCATCAAATGCAGCATAAAACTTTAGCATTCCATTATTTAATTTTCGCCTAAAAACAGTTTCACCTTGAGTCGTTACAAAAGGAGTCTTCCAATCATTTTTATCCTTAAAAACCGATAAATAAGGAGAAAGATTCACATAAGAAGCATTAAAACTTAAAGACGATTTTTTCCGTTTTTGAGTATTCCCCAAGCTAGCACCTAGGCTCATAATCCCTATATCTGTTTTTTCCTGGCTAGGTTCATCTATCGTATTTAAAAGCAAAACACTAGATAAAGCTTGTCCATATTCGGAAGAATAACCTCCTGTAGAAAACGTAATACCATCAAACAAAAAAGGGGAATAACGACCTCGTGTTGGTGTATTGCTCGCTGATGGAGAATAAGGTGTAAATACACGAACGCCATCTATAAATATCTGCGTTTCCTCTGCATTCCCCCCTCTCACAAACAAACGTCCATCTTCAGAGACATTAGACGTACCTGGCAAGGTTTGTAAAGCTCCTACAAAATCGCCCAATGCACTTGCCGTAGTAACCACATCTAATGGTTTTAGCACAGAAACCTTACTATTATCATTCGCTTCAAACGTACCTGCATTAATATGCACCACATCTAAAGCTTCCATATCTTCTCTTAGTTTAATGTGAAGGTTTTTTAATTTTGATACGTCATTAATCATTCTTTTGGTTTCAAATGATAAATATGAAATAACTAAGGTTTGTGTCCCCTTTATATCGGTTGAAAATATAAAAGTACCTTCCTCATCTGTCGTTGCCCCATCATAGGTCCCGTCTAAATAAACATTAGCCCCAATAATAGGTTCATTTTTAGTATTTAATACTTTTCCTGAAACTGTAGTTTGCGAGTTCCCTAAAGCTGCTAGAAGTAAAATAAATATAGTGATTAACTTGTTCATGTTTTGATTGATTATAAATCCTGAATTAAACTCAGAATTAATTGATAATGCAAACATGAATCATATTTAAGCCAACATGAATTCTATTTTACTGAACTGTTAATTATCGATGACGAAATGAATTGATGATACCAATACCTATTTTGAAATCAATATTTAATTCACTAAAGTATATTAAAACCAAAGCCGTTATTAATATTATTTAATAACGGCTTCACTCTAATTTATAATCAGTAAAACTATTTGTTTTACTGGTTTATGTTTTTAAATAAAACTACTTCTTATAAGGTCTAATAATAAGTCTTGCAGCTTTATCAAAGTTAATATAACTATATGTCCAACTGAAGAGTACCATAATACGGTTTCTAAAACCTACTAGTGACATTAAATGTACAAACATCCAAATAAACCACGCAAAGAAACCACCAAATCTGTAGTGTTTTAAATCTACAACAGCTTTATTTCTACCAATAGTTGCCATTGAACCTTTGTCTCTATAAACAAAAGGTTTCATGGGTTTATTTTCTAATAACCTCAACAAGTTTTTACCTAATAACTTTCCTTGCTGAATAGCTGGTTGAGCAACTTGTGGATGTCCTTTTGGATAAGCATCCGTAGTCATTAAAGCGATATCACCAAGAGCAAAAATATTAGTATAACCTTCTATTTGATTAAATTGATTTACACTATAGCGGTTAAGCCTTTCTAAAATAACATCTGCTTTTAATCCCTGAACTGGCGCTCCTGTAACTCCGGCTGCCCAAATTAAAGTTTCTGACTCTAATACCAAATCAGAATTCGTTGTTACCGTTTTTCCATCATAATGCTTAACAAAAGTATTACAATGTACTTTAACCCCTAATTTATTTAAAAATTTTGATGCTTTTTTAGAGGCATGCTCACTCATTGGAGGCAAAACACGGCTTGCTCCTTCAAGTAAATGAATGTGCATATCATCAGGGTTTAAATCGTGATAATCTCTAGGTAATATATTATTCTTTAATTCAGCAATTGCTCCCGCAAGCTCTGCTCCTGTTGGTCCAGCACCTACGATAACAAAATTTAAAAAAGCTTCACGTTCTTCTTTAGTTTTTGCAATGGCTGCATTTTCAAAATTCTCTAAAATAAGACTTCTTATATCTAGTGCTTGCGGAACAGATTTCATTGGCATGCTATTGGTTTCAATAGCTTTATTACCAAAATAATTTGTTTTTGTCCCAGTAGCAACCACCAGAAAATCGTAAGATAAATTTCCTATTGAAGTAATAACCTCATTACTTTCGGGTAAAATTTGTTCAACTTCTGCTAAACGAAAAAAAGTAGTATCGTGCTTTTTAATTATCTTCCTCAAGGGATAAGCAATAGACCCTGGTTCTAAACCAGAACTAGAGACCTGATACAATAAAGGTTGAAATGTGTGATAATTATGCCTGTCTATAAGCACAACTTGAACATTTTTATTCGCTAATGTTTTTACTAGATTCACACCTGCAAAGCCACCGCCTATTATGACGATTCTCGGTAGGTTAGACTGAGGAATATTCATTAAATAAGTATTGAAATTATACCCCAAAAATACAACTTATCACATCAGAAAAGCACCTAATAATTTAACAAAAAATCATAAAATCTGTAAAAAAAACAATGATGCTTATTTTTATGGATATTTTTAAAAATTTAATAATATTTATGTCTCTAAATTCACAAAAGGGTAATTATAACACCAATATTTAGAAGTTAAATTTAATATAAAAAGTAAATCTCTAAATTCTCCTAGCATAATAATTAAATATTTTTGTAACAAAACTGTTACTCTTACTACTAATAAGTTAACCAACCATTTCAATAATTGAACAAAGAACTAGAACATAGTTTTGTAGAACAATTGCAAAAGCATCAAAACATTGTACATAAAGTGTGTCGTTTATACACTAACAATGCAGATGCTCATAACGATTTGTTTCAAGAAATTACCATACAATTATGGCGTGCTTATCCTAAATTTAGAGGTGAGGCAAAGTTTAGTACATGGATGTATCGTGTGGGATTAAATACAGCAATTACGTTATACAGGAAATCGAAAAGACGTATTAACACACAAGAATTTGATGCTGTAGAGTTCAAAATAAAGGCTGAAGAATATGATGATACAGAAGAGCAACAATTAAAACTCTTGTATCAAGCAGTACATCAATTAAATGATATTGAAAAGGCATTAGTTTTCTTGTATTTAGAAGACAAAGACTACAGAGAAATAAGCGCAACATTAGGTATAACGGAAGTTAATGCAAGAGTGAAGATGAATCGCGTAAAAAAGAAATTAAGAACCATACTAAATCCGTAACATTATGGATGAATTAGAATTATTAAAAAAGGATTGGAAAAAATCCGACAATCAATATAAGTCATTTTCAGATAGTGATATCTATAAAATGAGCCACAAAAAATCGTCTACCATTGTAAAAACATTATTTTACATTAGTATGGCAGAATTGGTCTTTTGGATATTGATAAACTTTCTCCCATTTGTACTTTCAGATAGCTTGAAAGGGCAACTTGAAGAAATGAGTCATAGTTGGGTTTATATTGGGCTAAACATAATAAGTTATTCTGTTATTATTTTATTTATCTATCTTTTATGGAAAGCACACAAAGCAATCTCTGTAACAGATAATGCTAAAAAATTAATGGAAAGCATTTTAAAAACGAGAAAAATAATCAAATACTATGTGATTTATAACCTGTTATTAGCGCTAATAAGTATTCCTATTTCGCTTTCTTTCTCCATAAGCGAACATCCTGAACTTTCTAAACAAATAAGTACAGCTTCTTCTGCCCAATTAGCCATAATGCTTTTAATAGTAATAATTTTTACTGCTGTTTTCTTAACTGTTATATGGTTGTTTTACAAATTAATATATGGAATTTTAATTAAGCGTTTAAACAGAAATTATAAAGAACTAAAGAAGCTAGAAGTTTAAAAATAACACTATGTATCAAAACAAAAAAGTCAGCAATTAAATTGCTGACTTTTTTTGTGTAAATTAAAACTTAATCTTTTTAATTACATATCACGTAATTCTCTATTTAAACGTTCATTTTCTTCAAGGATATCTTGTGGAATAACTTTTAAGAATGAAGGATGTTGTTCAATAGCATATTCTATTTTTTCTACAATACTATCAATAGATTCATTTTCGTAATCTATTTCTAACGGTTGTTTAATTTCAAAAGACTGAAAGATATTTTTCTTTTTAATTCTAAGTCCTTTCTTATCAAAAGAACGTCTAAAACCATCAATTACTATTGGTACAACTACAGGTTTATAACGTTTTATAATATGCGCAGTTCCTTTTCTAATAGGTTTAAAAGGAGTTGTTGTTCCTTGTGGAAATGTAATAACCCAACCATCATTTAGCGCTTTTCCGATACTAGAAATATCGCTCATTTTCACCTGTCTATTAACATCTTTACCTTGTGATCTCCAAGTACGCTCAATACTAATAGAGCCTACATAAGCCAAAATTTTAGGTAAAAGTCCTGATCTCATAGTCTCCTTAGCCGCTACATAATATATATTAAGCTTCGGGTTCCATAAATAACCGATGTTTTTAATAGAATCTTCACGATTACTCAAACTTGCGTTGAATACATGAAACATAGAGATTACATCTGCAAAATAAGTTTGATGATTAGAAATGAACAAAACATTCGTTTCTGGTAAATCTTTAATAATCTCAGAGCCTTCAATTTGTAGTTCATTAAAACCTCTAAAACGACGATGCGTTAAAGCACCCAAGATTCTAATTAACCATTTTTTAACCCAAAGTATATGTCCAAAAGGATTTCTTTTAAATAATCCCATAATAATAATTCTAGTTTATCTTAATCACAAATGTAAACATAATGTTAAATTATAGGGCGATTTTTAACAAGTCTTTAATCTCACCAAGCATCATTGCTGTTGCCCCCCAAACAATATGACCGTTAAATTTAAACGCAGGCACATCGACTCTAACACCTAGAGATGTTGGCACCAATGTAGTTAACGTATTACTTTCACTTAAAAAATCACTCAACTTCACTTCAATCACAGCTTCTACTTCTTCGTCTTGTTTTGTAAAAATTAAATATTCTTCAGAAATCCCCACAAAAGGATAAACCATAAAATTACTCGGTGGTACATATATAGGAGACATCGCTTTTAAAACATTAATGTGTGTACGAGAAACTCCAACTTCCTCTTCCGTTTCTCGTATAGCCGTTTCCTTTAAGTCATTTTCATCTTCATCTTCATATTTCCCGCCAGGAAACCCAACTTGCCCAGAATGAACGCCTTTATAAGTTTTACGAAGAATAAGAACCAGATAAGTTTCGTCGTTCGTTTTAGGATAAAACAATGCCATAACACCTGCTCTCCTAGTTGTTTCTGACTTTTCTCTCATTTTATCTGCCAATTCTAACCGGTAAGGTGGAGACATTTTAGCATGAGACTCTTCGCCAAGAAGCTCAAGATGTTTTATTTTTACTACAGATTCTAAAAATCGACTAAATAGCATTTATGAAATTTCAATTATTATTCCCGATGGTTATCGGCATTGGTTTATTACTTATGAGTTGTGAAGATAAACAAACTTCAAAAGATAAAAACACGTCCATTGCAAAAGATTCTATCATTTCTAAAATTAAAAGTAAACCAAAATTAAAAACAGAGCCAGAATTCCCAGTGCTTACTGATAACAATGCTATGGAATTCTTTTTAGAATATGAAAAAGAAAATCCTGAAGATAAAGTTAGAATCACTACCGATTTTGGCATTATTGAAATTCAATTATACAATAAAACCAAATTTCACAGAGCTAATTTTGTTTACCTCACTAAACGCAATTATTTTAACAACACCCAATTTTACAGAGTGGTAAAAAACTTTGTAATTCAAGGCGGTAGTAGTGATGATTATAATATTGCTAAAAGACGAAAAAAAATAGGACATTACTTGTTACCACCGGACACCAAGAGAGGTTACACACACAAAAGAGGTGCGATATCTATGCCAAGTAGTGAAATTGAAAATGCCTACAAATTAGCCTCACCTTTTCAGTTTTTTATTATTCAACGCGAGGGAGGTGCAAACTATTTAGACGGAGATTATACTGTTTTTGGTGAAGTTACTTCGGGTATGGACGTTGTAGATAAAATTGCTAATGTAAAAACAGATGAAGGCGATTGGCCTTTGAGTAATGTTTATATTAGAAAAGTAGAATTGATTAACTAACAATACACATAAATTATCAAAAATTCAGAAACATCTTCTGTAATTTCAGTATCTTGTTTCCTTGATATAATTCAACCTCTATTCAATAAACCAAAATGATTACCCATGATAAATAAATCCATTACATCTACTATTATTTGCAGTATGATTCTTTTAGCAAGCTGCAAAGAAGATAGTAATCCTAAAACAACTGAAAAAGCTATGAGCAATAATGTACTTATCCAAGAATGGACGGGACCTTTTGATGGCGTTCCTGCTTTTGATAAAATTTCTGTAGAAGCTATAAAACCTGCAATGGAAGAAGCTATGAAGCTTAATCTAGCAGAAATTGATGCTATTGCCAACAACACAGAAGCTGCAACTTTTGAAAACACTATTGCTGCTATGGAAAGTGCAGGTAAAGCCCTAGATAGAGTTAGTACTTATTACGGTATTATGGGAGGAAATGTTTCATCTCCAGAATTTAGAGCAATACAAGTAGAGTTAGCACCAAAATTATCTGACTTTAGATCTCAGATTTCGCAAAACGAAAAACTATTTCAACGTATAAAAACGGTTTATGAAGACTCTCAAAAAACACCTTTAGAGCCGCAAGCACAGCGTGTCGTAGATTTAACTTATAAACGTTTTGAAATGAATGGCGCCAATCTTGATGCTGAAAAGAAAAAACGCTACGCCGAAATAAACAAAGAGCTATCATCACTTTATACGGATTTTGCAAATAATATTTTACACGACGAAGAAAACTACATCACTTATTTAAGCCAAGATCAATTAGTAGGTTTAGCTGATGGTTTTATAAAATCTGCTGCAAAAATAGCTACAGATAAAGGTCAAGAAGGAAAATATGCCATTACAAACACAAGGTCTTCAATGGATCCGTTCCTTACCTATTCTACCGAACGCCAATTAAGACAAAAAGTTTGGGAAAACTACTATTCTAGAGGTGATAACGGTGACGAGTTTGATAATAACGATATCATCGCAAAAATATTAAGATTACGTAAAGAGCGCGTAGGCTTAATGGGGTACGCTAATTATGCAGAATGGCGTTTACAAGACAGAATGGCAAAAACACCAGAAAATGCTATGGATTTAATGATGGCTGTTTGGCCAGCTGCAACTGCACGCGTAAAAGAAGAAGTTGTAGATATGCAAACCGTAGCTAATGAACTTGGTGACAATATTACTATAGAACCATGGGATTACAGATATTATGCTGAAAAAGTACGTAAAAAGAAATATGATTTAGACAGCGATGAAGTGAAACAATACTTACAATTAGATAAATTAAGAGAAGCCATGTTTTTTGTTGCAGGCGAATTGTTTGATTACAAATTTACACCTGTTGCAGAAGGTTCTGTTCCTGTATTTAATGAAGATGTAAAGGTTTGGGAAGTTACCAATAAAGAATCGGGTAAACATATTGGCTTATGGTATTTAGACCCTTATGCACGTCAAGGTAAACGTTCTGGAGCTTGGGCAACGACCTACAGAAGTTCAGATTCGTTTGAAGGCGAAAAAAATGTTTTAGCCTCTAACAATTCTAACTTTGTAAAACCTGCACCAGGAGAAGCTGTTTTAGTATCTTGGGATGATGCTACTACATTTTTCCATGAGTTTGGCCATGCCTTACATTTCTTTTCTGCAGATGTAAAATATCCAACTTTAAACGGTGGTGTTAGAGATTATACAGAATTCCAATCGCAATTATTAGAACGCTGGTTATCTACAGATAAAGTAATTAACAAATATTTAGTGCATTACAAAACAGGCGAACCGATTCCGGCTTCTTTAGTTGAAAAAATAAAGAAAGCTTCAACTTTTAATCAAGGATTTGGAACTACAGAATATTTAGCTTCTGCATTAATGGATATGAAATTACACTTAGCAGATCCATCAAATATTGACATTGATACTTTTGAGCGCGAAACTTTAGACGAATTAGGAATGCCTAAAGAATTGCCAATGCGTCATAGAACACCACAATTTGGACATGTATTTTCTGGTGAAGGTTATGCTACTGCATATTACGGTTATATGTGGGCAGATGTTTTAACAAGTGATGCTGCTGAAGCATTTAAAGAAGCAGAAGGTGGATTTTATGATAAAGCCGTTGCAGATAAATTATTGAAATATTTATTTGCTCCACGTAATGCTATGGATCCTGCTGAAGCTTACAGAAAATTTAGAGGACGTGATGCTAATATTGAAGCTTTAATGAGAGATCGTGGATTTCCTATAACTGAATAAATTAAAGGATATATCTACAGAGAACAATGGTAGTCTAGCTTATTATAAGCTTAGACTGCTATTGTTTTTTTTTGATTTAATCAGGCTATTCTTTATTAAAAATAAAGCTTAACTAAAAACTTTAAGACACAACATAACTAAAGGAAAAGAATGAAAAAACTAAGAGAACAAACTGATGCTAAAATTGAAATGGGAAGAAAAAACAATCCTAACTTCATGAAAGGTGTTGATGATATTATTACTAAAGCAAAAGAATTTCAACAAGGCAAAAACGCCATTAAAATCGGAGAAAAAGCTACTGATTTCAAGCTTCCCAATCCTCAAGGAAATTTAATTTCATTATCTAATCTTATTGACAAAGGCCCAGTTGTTGTTACATTTTATCGTGGTAGCTGGTGTCCATATTGTAACTTACAACTTAGAGCACTTCAAGCAAAACTAAGTAAAATTAAAGCATTAGGAGCCACATTGGTTGCTATTAGCCCAGAAACACCAGATGGCACATTGACAAATGATGAAATAAGTAAAATGGAGTTTATTGTATTATCTGACCAAAATGCTAAAGTAGCCTCTCAATATGGTGTTGCTTGGGAAGTTCCAGAATTTTTAATGGAACATATGCGAGTAGATCGTAATCTTGATTTAAAAAAGATCAATAACGGAAATGATACTATATTACCGATTCCGGCAACTTTTATATTAGGAAGTGACGGAATAGTAAAATGGAGCTATGTTAATGTAGATTACAGAACACGCTCTGAACCTGATGAAATTATTAAGGCCTTAGAGAACTTATCTTAGAAGCTTATTGTTTCTCAAAAAATCACATCATATAAAAATAATTAAACGTCATTAAAATTATTTTTATATGATGTGAAACATTTTTTTGGGAATTATAGATAAAAAAGGTTGTTCTAATTTTTAAATATCTAAAACAGTCATACTAATTTTAATATCTACACAAAGTAAACAGCAAAAAAATCATTCAATTTCTTATTTAAATTAGTTGTAAAACTTAAAAGTTAATCCTCTAACAAGTCAATTATATTCTATTTGACTATTTTAAATCCTCACAAATTATATATGGATCATCTTTTCTACTTCGTTTAAAGTATTACAAGCTATAATATCCTTAAATATTTTATTATTATTTGAAACATCCATAACTCTTATAGCTTCTTTAACCCTTGGAATTACAGGACCTGACACACTAAATTTACGTAAACCTAATGCACTTAATAAAGCTGTAGCTTTAGGATTACTAGCTAACTCACCACATAAACTAACATCTATTTGTTCTTTATTTGCTGTAGCTATTATTTTTAATAATGCATTTAAGACTGCTGGATGTAAAGCACTGTAGTGTTTGGATAAAAAAGTACTCTCTCTATCCATTGCTAAAAGGTATTGCGTTAAGTCATTGGTACCAATGCTTAAAAAATCTAGGTGTTTAGCTAACTGAGGTAAAATAAAAATTACCGAAGGAACCTCAACCATTATACCTATTTTCATTTCTTTAGAGTAAGCAATATGCTCTGCGTCTAATTCTTTTCTAACTTCTGCTAGTATTTCTTTAGCCTCAATAACTTCTTCTAACATACCAACCATTGGAAACATAACACGTATGTTATAATCTGCTGATATTCTATATAAAGCTCTAAGTTGTGCTTTAAAAATAACTTTATTTTTTAGACAGTAACGAATACCTCTTAAACCAAGAAATGGATTTGTTTCTTCTGGAATACCTAAATACGGAATAGGTTTGTCTCCTCCAACATCTAAAGTTCTAATGGTTATAGGCAACCCTTGCATATTCTCGCAAACCTGCTTATAAATCTCATATTGCTCCTCCTCTTTTGGTGGTATTTCTCTATTCATATATAGAAACTCAGTTCTATATAATCCTATACCATCTGCACCATTAGCAAATGCTTTTTCTGCTTCTTTTGGACTACTTATATTTGCTAAAATTTGAAATTCTATACCATCACTACTTAATGCAGGAAGCTTAGCTTTTGATAAACTTTCTTTAAATAGATCTTCCTCAACCTTCTTCTCTTCTCGTAGTGCTTTAATTTTTTCAGGATGATTTTTTTCTAAATAAATGATTCCATTAGTGCCATCAACTCCAATAATATCTCCATTATTAATACCATCTATTCTATTTTCTAAACCTGTTATAGATGGTATACCTAATGATCTTGCCAAAATAGTAGCATGTGATGTTTCTCCTCCTTTTTGAGAAATTATACCTAGCACGTTATCAATATCTAAACTTAAGGTTTGCGCTGGTCCGATTTCATTTACAACTAATATGGAAGGTTCACTGAGCGTAATTTCCATTTCCTGAGAACCCGAAATTTCAGCAATTACTTTATTCCTTATCTCTACAATATCGGAAGCACGCTCTCTTAGATATTGATCCGACATGTTTTTATACATATCTTCTAAATTGGTAAAGACTTTAAACCAAGCATAAGATGCACTAAAATGATTCTCTGTTATTAATTTTTCTACTTCTTTTAATTTTTCATTATCATTTAATAATAACAAATGAAAATTGAAAATTTCAGCATTCTCTTTACCATGTAAACGTAAAGTTTTCTCCTTTATAGCTTCCGTTTCCGAAATTATATTTTTTATAGCCTTTTGAAATTTACTAATCTCATCTAAGCTATTTTCTACAATCTCTTCATCTACAGAAATAGATGTATTTAAAAACACTTTTGCTTTACCTATAGCAACTCCCTTAGAAGCAGAAATTCCTTGAATGCAATCGTCATTAGAAGCACTAACTTTTAAAGTTTTTTTAGTTTCTTCCTTCTTAAAAACATCTTCTTTTGTATCTCCAAAATTGTCAAATTCAAATTGTTTTAATGCTTTTTCAAACTCTAAAAACTCATCTCCTTTAACTTTAAAAACAAGAATATCTCCTTTTTTCGCGCCAAGTGTCCCTACTTGACTAATGCTCGTTGCAGAAACAAATGGTTTATTATTAACACTTACGCTTACCTCATTATTAAACTTATTGGTGATTTCTACAAGTCTAACCGCTGGTCTAGCATGAAGCCCCAGTTTATTTGGGACCGTTATGCTAATTTCTTTACCATTAGTAAGTATTGGTGTCTCTAATTCCGTTTCTACTTCCTGAGGACCTATTAAGCTTTGCTTTCCCTGGAGACCTCTCCTAGCTTCTTTAACCACAGCTTCTAAATTAGCACCAACCATAGATTGTGCTGCTGCAGCAATAGCACCTTCAACTAAAGGAGCTTCACAAAGCAGTACTCTTTTCATAATTTCTTCTGGAAGCATTTCTGTTGCCAACTCGGCATTCATTACGGCGCTACCAATATCCATTAAAACAAGAATACCATCTTCAGAATCTACAAGTTCAATCGCTTCCATAATTTTAAAAGCATCTGTTCCTATAGGACTAGATTCGTCATCAAGACCACCAGCAGCAGCAATCTTAACCTTATTTTGAGACATTTGTTCGGCTAATTCTTTAACACCTTCTGCTAATTTTTTACTATGTGATACAATAACAATACTTACCATATTTGTTTTTAGAAACTTTAATTGATGCTTTCCTTTAATGCTTTAACAATAAAATAGCTTGAGGTTGCTCCAGGATCTTGATGCCCTACACTACGCTCTCCTAAATAACTAGCGCGTCCTTTAGTGGCAAGCATATCAATTGTTGATTTCATCCCTTTTTCTGCAGCCGCCAACATATTTGTTAGTGCATCATTAATCGTTAAATTCTGTTCTGCTGATGTTATTAAAGTTGTTACCACAGGTTCTAAAACATCTATCATCGTTTTTTCTCCTGTAGCTGCTCTACCTCTAGACTTTATTCCTTTTAAACCATTTTCGAAGCTAGACTTTAAATCTTCTAACGTTAATTCATTTTTATCCTTTAACACCATACTAGCCTGTAAGAAAAAAGTTCCATAAAGTGGACCTGATGCTCCTCCAATACTCGAGATTAAAGTCATTCCTGTATTTTTTAGTAATACAGAAGCATCTTTACTCTGCTTTAATTCTTCTATTTTCCCTATAACTTTCTGAAATCCTCTCTCCATATTAAAACCATGATCGGCATCTCCAATTGCAGAGTCTAGTTCTGTTAAATATGTTTTATTTTCCTGCATATATGCTGCAGTTTTCTCTAACCAAGTGATTAGTTGTGTTAGTTTTATTGTTTCCATTCTGCTATTAATTTGTCAATATTATTTCTAAAATGTTTTTAAGCCCAATGTAATGCTGGTGTATCTACAGCTGCATCCCAAAACTTAAGTATTTCTTCGTCTGCACGTACAAGTGTAATAGAACATCCTTGCATATCTAATGCTGTAATGTAAGAACCAACAAGGTTCCTAGACAGTTCTACATTTTTTGCTTTACAAATTTCATCTAGTTTACGGTAAACACAATACAGTTCAGATAAAGGTGTACCTCCTAACCCATTTACTAAAGCTATCATTTTATCTCCTGAAGCAAAAGCTTTACTTACAAGTTCCTTATCTTCCCAATCATTTGTTGTAAAATTCCAACCTCTTAATAATCTAGAGTAATCTTTATCTTCAAAAATTGCTTCTGTTAAAATTGTTGTAATCTCATCAGCTGTTGTAATTGGTATTCTTCTTCTACCTGGTTCTCCGTGGATACCAACTCCTATTTCTATTTCATCTTCTGCGATATCAAAATTTGGTTTTCCTGCAGCTGGTACAATACAAGAAGTAAGTGCCATCCCCATAGATCGTCCTCTTGAGTTTACTTTTTTAGCTAACTCTGCACATTGTTCTAAATTATAACCTGCTTCTGCAGCAGCACCAACAATCTTTTCCATAATTACTGTTGTACCAACACCACGTCTTCCTGCTGTATAAAGACTATCTTTTACCGCTACATCATCATCAATTAAAATATTTTGTGTTTTAATTCCTTCTCCATTTAGCATTTCTGCAGCCATTTCAAAATTCATAACATCTCCTGTATAATTTTTCACAAGAAATAACACACCACCACCATTTTCTACTTTTTTAGCACATTCGTACATTTGATCTGGCGTAGGCGACGTAAAAACTTCTCCTGGGCAAGCTGCATCTAACATACCAACACCTACAAAGCCAGCATGCATAGGTTCATGACCACTACCTCCTCCTGAAATAATAGCAACTTTTCCTTTTTTAGTTTCTTTAGTACGCCAAACATATTTGGGCTCTAAATTTATTTGAATATTTGCATGTGCAGCTGCCATACCTTCCATTTGTTCGGTAATTACATCTTCTACTTTATTGATAAGTTTTTTCATGATAAGTAAATATTTTGTTGTTGATTTATTAGTTCTTTATTTGTAAGTAAAAACGCTATTTTTTTACATCTACTAAGGTAACATTTTATAATTTTATTACTCTTAAAAACCTTATAATAAATCTGTGTTTTCATATCATCTCATATCTTATTTAATTTTGAAACACAAAAAATTTTAATTTCAACACAAAAAACTACCTTTACACTCCAAAAACTAATTTTTGAGTACCAATCGACTATACTTTATTGATGCTGTAAGAGCATTTGCTATCCTAATGATGTTACAAGGTCACTTCATAGATACGCTTTTAGAAACGACCTACAGAGATCATAGCTATACAGCATATAGAATTTGGGAGTATTTTAGAGGAATTACAGCTCCTACTTTTTTCACTATTTCTGGTCTTATCTTTTCTTTTTTATTAATTAAAGCGAAACAAAAAGGAAAAATTAAAGAGCGCATTCACAAAGGGCTAAGTAGAGGTTTGATGCTTATTGGCATAGGCTATTTATTACGAGCTCCTATTTTTGAATGGTTTTTAGGGATATTCAACGATTACTTCCTTGTTGTTGATGTCTTACAATGTATTGGATTATCTTTAATTTTAATTGTATTTATCTATAAGCTAGTCTTGAAAAAAACATTACTATTCTCTATCACAATGTTTGTTTTAGGCTTCTCTATTTTTATAACAGAACCGCTTTATAGAACCTTAGAATTACCTGGAGTCCCTTTATTTATTTCAAACTATTTTATTAAAGCAAATGGTTCTGTGTTTAATATTATTCCTTGGTTTGGCTATGTTGCTTTTGGAGCCTTTATTTCAACTTTATTTTATAAATACGTAGAACATCCTAAATTTAAAACAGCTATTGTATCTAGTTTTTTTATTGTAGGCATCCTCTTAATTCATCTATCGTCTGATTTATTTCTGCTTATTGATTCAATTTTTAATATCCCTTTATTTACAGAAATTGCTATCTACAATTATTTATTTATTAGGCTAGGAAATGTCTTAGTTATATTCTCTATATTTTATTTAGCTGAAAACTATGTTAAACAACCGCTAGTTCTACGAATTGGTCAAAAGACATTATCAATTTATGTAATTCACTTTATCATCATCTATGGTAGTTTTACAGGACTTGGCTTAAACACAATTATTGGGCGAACATTAGATCCTTTACAAGCTATTATAGGAGCCATAATTTTTCTTGCTGTTGTCTGCTTCATTTCCTTTTACTATGCTAAAACAAATGCTTTTTTGTATTTTAACATACAGAAACTAATGGACCGAATAAATAAATAGTCTGATAAAATCATTTTTAAATAAAAAACGCAATTTTGAAAACATACCTATCAATTATTTTGCTCTTAATTTTTTTCTCTTGTAACCGCCTTGCTGACAAAACCAAAGAAGGTATTAACAGAGGTGGAGAAGTTGTTGGAGAAACTGCTACAGAATTTTTTGATGGTATTTCTAAAGGAGTAGATAATACTTTAGATTGTAAAATTGAGCTCTCTGAAAGCCTAAAAAATAAAGGCTTAAAAACCGGAACTTATAGCATAGATAGCCAATCTAATAACAAGAAAAACAAACTTACTTTATATCTTATTTTTCAGGAAAATTTTAAAGACAATGTAACTGCCAAAGTATATAATAAATCTGGATTTGAAATTGGTAGAGCTACAACAGTTATTATTGGAGCACAAAGAAGCGCTAGTTATTTTGATTTTATATTTGACGAACGTACAGATATAGGTTTTAGAAATAAAATTATTATTGAATAAAAAAGGTCATCTTATATTTAGACGACCATTTCCTTTTCATAGCAATTAGATCCCATTCGATAAGAGAATTAGAAATAACAACACTATACCTACGTATATTTATAATAGCTGGTTTTATAATTAATTATCATTATTTCATGAAAAACATCTTAGAAACATTTTATACTGCTTTAAATAATTGTGATGGTCCAACAATGGCTTCTTGCTACCATGACGATGTAGTATTTAAAGATCCTACTTTTGGTATTTTAGAAGGAGAACGTGCCAAAGCAATGTGGTTAATGTTATGTGGATCACAAAATGGAGATAACTTTAGTATTGAATTTTCAAAAATAGAAACTACAGAAAATAACGGTTCTGCACACTGGGAAGCTAAATACGTTTTTAGCAAAACAGGACGAAAAGTTCATAATAAAGTTGATGCCTCATTTGAATTTAAAGATGGGTTAATCATAAAGCATACGGATGAATTTAACTTACACAAATGGGCAAAACAAGCTATGGGAATTAAGGGACTTTTATTTGGAGGAATGAAATTCTTTAAAAACAAAGTTCAGGTTCAGACAAATTCTGCCTTAGATGCTTATATCGTAAAGAAAAAAGCTGTCTAATTAGACAGCTTTTTATTGTTTGGCTCAAAATAAGCTAATATTTAATCTCGTTATATTAATCGTAACTATATTCCTTAACTTTTCCTTCTACACCTTTAAAAAAGGTTTTCATGGCTTTAAAATCCGCATCAATATCATCGGTTGGATAAAAAGGTTCTGAAATCTTATTTTGCTTATTCTTAAAATCCATAGTAAACATAATAATGGGCACATTTGCTTTTTTAGCAATGTAATAGAATCCTGTTTTCCACTCTTTAACTTTTTTTCTTGTTCCTTCTGGCGCTAATGTTAGTCTAAACTCATCTGTTGACTCAAATAATTTCGCTATTGCATCTACCTTATTCTGCCCAGAAGTTCTATCTAGTGATCGTCCACCAACAGCTCTGAAATAATAGCCTAAAGGCCAAACAAATAATTCTTTCTTACCAACAAAATTAGTTTTAACATCTGCTATTTTTCTAAGTAGTACACCAATATAGAAATCGTGCCAACTGGTATGCGGCACCGCAATTATAATAGATTTTTTTACGGTATCTTTTGAAAAGCTAGTATTACCTACTACTTTCCACCCTAATAATTTGAAGTATATAAATTTTGCTAACCAGCGCATCTAGAACTATGTATTAAATTAATTTATTAAGCCCTAATTAAGGGTAATACTTTTTAAGAATTACATCTTTTTATACAGATCTAGTAGTTTTTGTCTTGTTATAATTGTTTTCCAATTTTTTCCAATTGCATTTTCCCAAAGAGGCTCTAAACTTAAAGCAACATCAATCATTTTATCAAATTGATCTTGACTTAAATCAGCACAAATACCTTGAGGTAATTGAATATTATGTTTGGCTTTCATCTGCTTAAAGATAGCAACACCTTCAGGGTAATAATCTTCTAAATGATCAAAAACAATACAGTTACCTACACCGTGCTTAATCCCTAAAAGGTAACCTAAACCATAACTCATTGCATGTGCAACACCTACTTGAGAGTAAGCAATACTCATACCTCCGTGCCAAGATGCCATCATTAACTTATCTTGTGCTTCTTCTTTACTAAGCGTATCTTCTAAAAAGATCTCTTTACATAATTCTAATGCTTTTTCACCATAACTTTGACTAAATGCATTTAAGTAAGTACCGGTTAAAGACTCTATACAATGTATATAACAGTCCATCCCTGTAAAAAACCATTGATCTTTTGGTACATCTTTCGTTAATTCTGGGTCTAAAATAACCTGATCAAAAGGTGTATAATCACTATTTATCCCTAATTTCCTTACAGGCCCTGTTAAAATCGTTGTTCTAGAAACTTCAGCTCCTGTTCCTGATAGTGTAGGAATACCAACATGGTATATTGAAGGTTGCTTAATTAAATCCCAACCTTGATAATCTTTAGATTCTCCCTTGTTGGTAAGCATTAAAGACACCGCTTTTGAAGTATCTAAAACAATACCTCCACCAATACCAATAATTCCCGATGGTAATTCACTGTGCTCTAAAATAACATCTTCAACCAATTGATCTATTTGATCTGTAGAAGGCTCATGTAAAGTTGGCACATACACTATTTTATCTTTATAGGATAGTGTTATTCTAGAAGTTAGCCAATGATTGCCTTTAAAAACATCATCAACATAAAATATAAATGGTGCATTTTGTCCTTTTCGTTTTGTTGCTAGAATTTCATCAAGTTGATTAAAACTTCCTCGCCCAAAGACAACGCTGGACACCATTGGATAATTTTTGAATTTCATTTACTTTATATCTTTAACAAAAATAATAACTTAGTTTCTATTTATTGACAATTTAAATGAAATTGTAACCTTTCATTAAAAAGTCCAACATGGTAGCCATCTACCAATGCATGGTTAACACTGATAGCTACTTGTATTTCTTTTTTTGAGCTTAAATTTTTCATTTTACTAAAGGCTAATTTAGGTATGGAATCTTTATCTCCCTTAAACGGTTCTTTATGTCCAGTGAAATCTATCCATGGCAAAGATGAACAGTGCACACAATCCATAGAGTTCACGGTTGAAAACAAACCATTTGTATTAAATACTCTTTCTTTCTCTTTTAAAAAATTAGCTTGAAACTTAAAAATATCTTCTTCATAATTAACAAACGAAAATCCAAATGTTTTATTAGGCCTTAATATTGTTGGAGCCGCATGAATTGTATCAAATACAACAATATCATTAGCCTCATTTATTCTATATCTAAAATTTTCAACTTCGTTTATAGCTTTCATGGTTGCATGTAAATATGTAACAAAAAAAGACACATTATTAACCTTTGAAAACTGATAAGCTTTAGTTACGTCTACCTTAAAACTGACACTAAAAAAAGGATCTACAAATGTGTTAAAAAACTCAAAATGAGAACGTCTATTCCAGGTATGCTTATTGATTATTTTCAAATCTTAATTAAATAAATCTAAAATTTCAGTTAACTTCTCAACGGTTGTATACTCTGAACCATTAGCTTCTTTTTTTGTAACTTTTTCATGTTGCCATGTGGTATGAAACGGCATATGAATTGCCTGTGCTCCTACTTTTACTAATGGTAAAACATCTGATTTTAATGAATTCCCTATCATTAAAAATGATTTGGGTTCTATATCTAAACGTTTTAATAATTGTCTGTAATTGGTATCGTGTTTTTCACTTAACACCTCAATATGGTGGAAATGTTTTAAGAGTCCAGATTTCTCTAACTTTCGTTCTTGATCTAATAAATCTCCTTTTGTAACCACGATTAACTTGTAATCTTTAGAAAGCTCAATAAGAACTTCTTCTACACCTTCAAGTAATTCAATAGGCTTATTAATCATACTTTTTCCTATCTCTAAAATTTTGCCAATAATGTCGTTAGAAACCGTATTATTAGATAATTCTAGAGCTAATTCAATCATAGAAAGTATAAAACCTTTTACACCGTAACCGTAAGTTGGTAGGTTTTTAATTTCAATTTTAAAAAGTTCTTGATCTATTTTATTGGGTGTTTCAAAATGAGATAACAGGGCACCAACTTCCTCTTCAGCTTCTCTAAAATAGGTTTCATTAACCCAAAGCGTATCATCGGCATCGAAACCTATAACTTTTATGTTTTTATAATCTACTTCCACAAACGCTTTGCTTTTTCCAAATCTTCTGGTGTATCAATTTCTACACCTTGAATCTCGGTTTCAACCATTTTAATGCGTTTACCATATTCTAAATAACGTATACATTCAATTTTTTCTGAAGCCTCAAGAAACTTCATAGGTAAAACAGTAAAATCTAATAAAGCTTCTTTTCTAAAAGCATAAATTCCTTTATGTTTAAAATAACGTGCTCCTACTTCTTTATCTCTAGGATATGGAATTGGACTACGTGAAAAATATAAAGCAAAATTCTCTTGATCTACAATTACCTTTACGGAGTTAGGATTATTAATTTCGTCCCAATCTTTTATTTCTACCATTAAAGAAGCTAAATCAATTTCCTTCTTTTCATCGTCTCTAAAAACATCGAGTACTTTAGCTAAGCTTTCGCCTTCCGTAAAAGGTTCATCACCTTGTACATTAACTACAATATCACAATCTACATCTGCTACAGCTTCTGCTATTCTATCACTGCCGGACTCATGCTCTGTTTTACTCATAATAGCTTTCCCTCCGTTATTTACAATCTCATCATAAATAATATCACTATCTGTAACGACATAGACTTCATTAAATAATTTAGTGGCTACGGTAGCTTCATAAGTTCTAAGGATAACAGATTTTCCAGCTAAGTTTTGCATTAATTTACCTGGAAAACGCGACGCACTATAACGTGCAGGAATCATGGATATAATTTTCATCTATGTAATTTGTGTCATGAAAGTATTCAACTTCAAAAGTAAGATTTTAAAGCTAATATCATTCAATTTCTCCGTATCTTTTTATAGAGTCTATGAACGATATAAAATAAAAAGACAACTAAAATAATCGCTAAAATTGGTAAAAAGATTGACACAATAGACATTACGACGGAGGATCCTGTTTCTAGGGTTGAAACAATAGGATTACCAAAACCAGCTGTCGATACGGTAGAACCCAATCGTGTAGCACTTGCAGAACTTTTTACGGCAGCAGCAGTTCCTCCACCGGCAATAATAGCTAAAGCCCAAGTTATTACAGGACTTAAATCTGCAACTGTAGAAACCATAATTGCTGTCCCCGCAACTGTAGCTAAGGGAATAGCAATGGTATCTAATAAATTATCTACTACAGGTATATAATAAGCCACAATTTCTACTATAGTCGCAATTCCGAGTATGATTACAGCAGTTGTACTACCAATCCACATCCAAGATTCATTTAACTCCCAAATATTAAAATAGGCGGCTAAACTCAAAGCAAATAAAGGTAAAAACACTCTAAAACCTACTGAAGCCGAAAGTCCGATACCCAAAAAGATACTTAAAATTGTTTCTATCATGATTTCTTATTTTTATAATCAGCTCATAAATGCAAAAAGAGATGTTTCTAATACTCTTCTTTTTCTACAAACATTTCATCCTTAAAACCAATTAAATAAAGTTTTCCTTTTGCTCTTGTAATTGCGGTATACAACCAACGAATATAATCTCTATCCATTCCATTTGGTAAATACGGTTGTTCTACAAAAATGGTATTCCACTGCCCACCTTGTGATTTATGACAGGTTATAGCATATGAAAACTTAACCTGTAAAGCATTAAAAAACTTATTATTCTTTACGCCTAAGAAGCGTTTATATTTTGTTTCATCTTCATAATCCTTTGAAACTTCTTGATATAACCTATTAGATTCCTCATAACTTAATGAAGCACTTTCAACTTCAATAGTATCTAAAATCAATACGGTTTCAAAAGGTTTCATATTAGGGTAATCTACCATTCTTATTTTTACTTCAGCAAATCGAAACCCATATAATTCTTTGATACTGAATATCTCAAGAACTTCAATAATATCACCATTGGCAATAAACCCTGCTTCCGTATTTGGTTTAATCCAAAAATAGTTGTTCTTAACAACCATTAAATAATCGCCCGAAGAAAGCTCTGTTTCATTAAATAAAATACGCTGGCGAATTTGCTGGTTGTACATATTTGCACGTTTGTTACTTCTAACAATAATGGCGGTTTCTTCGTAACCATCTTCACTATAAGCATCATTAATGGCGTCCATGATTTCGTAACCATCAATTAAACGCACACTATCTGTGAAACCATTTAAGTCAAATTTAAAACTTTCGTAGAAATTAGAATCTAAAACAGCCCTTAATTCTGTTGCATTACTCAAAATACCAGAACCTTGCTCTTGTCTTACCACTTCGTCTAGCTCAAGACCTATAACATCCTTATTATAATTTAAACTAAGTTTATTTTCATCTAATGCAGGACTTAAATCAGATTTTACAGGTGGTAACTGTGCTTTATCACCTATTAAAAGTAATTTACAGTTTTGACCAGAATATACATAAGACATTAAATCATCTAGTAACGAATTACTATCAAATGATTGTGAATCTGAAGGCGTATCTGGAATCATTGAAGCTTCATCTACAATAAAAATAGTATTAACATGTTTATTAGGTTGAATGACAAAATTGACACCTCCACCTTTATCTTTTTTAGGAAAATATATTTTTTTATGAATGGTAAATGCCTCTTTCTTAGAATAGTTAGAAATCACCTTGGCAGCCCGACCTGTTGGTGCTAATAATACAGCACTTTTTTTAGCTTGCCATAGATTAGAAACCACAGTACCAATTATACTTGTTTTACCTGTACCGGCATAACCTTTTAATAAATATATAGAGCTTTTATTAGTATCAAAAATAAACTGAGACAATTGCATTAACACCATATCTTGCTTAGATGTTGGCGTAAATGGGAATTTAGATTTTAATAACGAATAGAATGCTGAAGCATTAGAAATCATAGAGAATAAATATATATAGCAAGGTAATATTATTCTCTATTTTTTAAGCTCAAAATCAATTAAGTTCAAAATTATTATTTTTTTTTTTTTAGATAGTTTTTAGCACCAAAAAAAAATTGTAGATTTGCGATAGACCTAATAAATAAAACTAGTATGAAAGTAATTATAGCAATTGTAGTTATTATAATTTTAACCGTAGGAATTGTATGGTTAATTGACAAATTTGTTCCTAAGAAAATAAAACCCGTATTAAACATATTATTATGGTGTTTAATTATTTTTCTAGGTTATATCACCTACATGTCTGTTTACAGAGAAATTGCATTTAACCAATTGAAAGAAAAGCGTTTTGCTGTAGTTATTGATCGTCTTATTGATATTAGAGATTCTGAATTAGCATATAAAGATGTTAAAGGAACTTACACTAATAACTTTGATACTTTAATTAAATTTGTTGAAACTGGTAAAGTTCCAATTACACAAAGACGTGATACTTTAGTACTAGATGAAGAGCGTACTGCTGCATTTGGAGGTGTTGAAACAATGAAGACACTTACTCTTATTGACACTTTAAGTTACTACTCTGTTAAAGATTCTTTATTTAAAGGAAGTGATCGTTACAAAAAAATGATGAATGTTGGTGTAGGTAAAGAAGGTGCTAAATTTATATTAAAAGCAGGTAAAATTGATGAATTCCCTGTTTTTGAAGCAAGTGTAGAAAAATCGGTTATCTTAGATGGTCAAGAATCATACTTAATAGAAAAAGAAAATCAAGTAATATCTGTAGATGGTGTTAACGGAACTTCTTTAAAAGTAGGTTCTATGGATGAAGTATTCACTAAAGGAAATTGGCCAAAAAGTTACACAAATAAAGAATAAGTTTGAAAATAAATAATATTAAAGAGCTGTCCATTCAAATTAATTTGAATGGGCTTTCTTTTTGTATACTAAACAAAACTCAAAATACTATTGAGTTTCTCAAAATGATTCCGTTTGAGCAAAAACAGACTCCAGACGAGGTTCTCTGTCATTTAAAAACAGAACTAAGTAGTAACATTGTTTTTTCAGACGACTTCAATGCTGTATATGTTATACATCAAAATGAATTATCTACATTAGTTCCTGAAGAATTATACGACGCTAGCCATAAAGCCGATTATTTAAAATTTAATTCAAAAATATTACGAAACGATTTTATTACAGAAGACGAAATTCCTTTTAATAAAAGCGTAAATGTTTATGTACCTTACGTAAATATCAATAATTATATTTTTGACACCTTTGGAGAATTTGAATACAAACATTCATCAAGCATACTAATAGATTCTATTTTACAAAATGTAAAAGCTGAAGAAACACCGATAGTTTTCATTAACATTAATAAAACTACAGTTGAATTACTTGTTGTAGAAAACAATAAAATTCAACTCTTTAATGTTTTTGAATATCATAGTAAAGAAGATTTTCTTTATTATATCTTATTTGTTTTTGAACAATTAAAACTAGATACAGAGACAACACCTATTGAATTATCTGGTAATATAGAATTAGAAGATGAACTTTATAACTTACTATATAACTATGTAAGATATGTTAACTTCATTAATAAAGAGTATCCGTTTTCAATAGCAGACAGCATAGACAAAAACAACTTATATCAATATTTTTTAATTTTAAATTCCTTTGAATGCGAATAATTTCTGGATTATTTAAAGGCAGACGTATATCGGCTCCTAAAAAATTACCTGTAAGACCAACTACAGATATGGCGAAAGAAGCCTTATTTAATATTCTAAATAATCAATATTATTTTGATGACATTTCTGTTTTAGATCTTTTCTCTGGTACTGGTAATATTAGTTACGAGTTTGCTTCAAGAGGTACAGAAACAGTCACAGCTGTTGATGCTCATTTTGGTTGTATTAAATTTATTAACGAAACTGCAGAAGATTTTGAAATGAATATCACCACTATAAAAAGTGATGTCTTTAAGTTTCTTGAAAAATCGAAACTAAAGCATACCATTATATTTGCAGATCCTCCTTATGATTTTGATGTTGAAGCTTTTTCTAAGATTCCAGAATTAGTGTTCAAAAATGAATTACTAGAAGACGAGGGTATATTAGTTGTAGAACATTCTAAACATACCGACATAAGTCATTTAGAAAATTATGCTTATTCAAAAAGTTACGGTGGTAATATGTTCAGTTTTTTTGAATATAAATCTTAACCTTTATAACATATAAAAAACAAAGCTTCATGTAAAAACATGAAGCTTGTTTGTTTAAGTAAATCTATAAGCCGAATTCTGTACTTTTTCTTTTTAAGAAATAAATTTCAAAATAAAAAAAAGCCCTTATCATTTATCTACGCTTACTGTTACCAGCAAACTTTAGCTGCCCACCCTCTAACAATCGCGCGTGTACGCTCAAACGTTAGTATACATGACATTGCACCACATAGAGTTTACCTGGTTTCACTACAGCATTACCTGTACATACTTTCTGCTGCACTTTTCCTCACCTTTCGATGGATGGCTGTTAGCCACTATGATTGCACTATGGTGTTCGGACTTTCCTACCCTAAATAAATTTAGAATCGATAAGGCGATCTACTAGCCTGCAAAAATACATAAATTGTTAATAACTCATATTAAATTTCACGACTTATAAAGACCATTTAATTCCTTATTCTTAAATTTGTAATTCAGTATTCAAAAATAATTAATCTCACAGCACCGAAAGGTGTAAAATAAGTTCAGTAAGCATTGGAACACTTTGTAGTATCGGCTCGTAAATACAGACCACAAACCTTTAAGGATGTTGTAGGCCAACAAGCTATTACTAATACTTTACTGAATGCTATTGAAAACAATCACTTAGCACAAGCTTTATTATTTACAGGACCAAGAGGAGTTGGTAAAACAACATGTGCTCGTATTTTGTCTAAAATGATAAATAGTGATGGCAATACAAGTGAAGATGAAGATTTTGCTTTTAATATATTTGAACTCGATGCCGCCTCTAATAACTCTGTAGATGATATTAGAAGCTTAACCGACCAAGTTCGTATTCCTCCACAAGTAGGAAAATATAAAGTTTATATTATTGATGAGGTACACATGTTGTCTCAAGCAGCTTTTAATGCTTTTTTAAAGACATTAGAAGAGCCACCAAAGCATTGTATTTTTATTTTAGCAACAACTGAAAAGCATAAAATCATTCCAACAATATTATCACGTTGTCAGATTTTTGATTTTAAACGTATTACGGTTTCTGACGCTAAAGAATATCTTAAATATATAGCAAAAGAACAAGGTATTGAAGCTGAAGATGATGCATTGCATATTATTGCTCAAAAAGCAGATGGTGCCATGCGTGATGCTTTATCTATTTTTGATCGTGTTGTAAGTTTCTCTGGTAAACATTTAACCAGACAAGCTGTTACAGAAAACTTAAACGTATTAGATTACGAAACATACTTTACAAGTACGGATTTTATTTTAGAGAATAAGATTCCTGAATTACTAGTGCAATTCAACACTATTCTTTCTAAAGGATTTGACGGGCATCATTACATTGCTGGTTTAGCTTCTCATTTTAGAGACTTAATGGTCTGCAAAAACCCAGTGACGATTCCTTTACTTGAAGTTGGAGAAGACACCAGTCTTAAATATCAGGAACAATCTCAGAAAACATCACATGAGTTTTTAATGGAAGGTATACGGCTCGCCAATGACTGCGATCTCAAATATAAGACCAGTAAAAATCAACGCTTACTCGTTGAGTTAACACTTATGCAACTTGCCTCTATCACTTTTGATGGAGAAAAAAAAAATTCTAAGCATTTCATAATTCCACCTTCGTATTTTAGAGCAAAGGGTATTACACCTATTTCTGTTTCAAAACCAAAACCTACAGAAGTAAAACATTCTGAGTCTCCAAAAACGACACCAGTAGTTTCAGCTAAAAAAAAAGAAACGGTTGCTACACCAACTCCTACACCTAAAATATCACTAGATCACCCGAGTAAACGTACTTCAGGTTTTTCTTTAAAAAGCATAAGAGAAAAAAAAGAACATCAACTACGCCAAATGGATGTGGTTATTGATGAAGATAACTTACCCAAAGAACCCGTAACACAAGAAGCCTTATCAGCAGCTTGGAAAGAGTACACGGACCAATTAGATAAAAAAGGAGAAAAAATTATGGCATCCATTTTACAAATGGATCATCCAAAATTAGAAGGTACTACAATTCATTTAACGTACTCTAATACTACAAATAAGATTGAATTAGAACGAGCAGAATCTCCTTTAATGTCTTTTATAAAGAAAAAACTGCTTAATTACGATCTTAAATTAGACATTACGGTTAATGAGGAAATTGCAAAAAAATTCGCTTACACACCTCAGGAAAAGTATGAAAAATTAAAAGAAAAAAATCCAAATATTGAGGTATTGAGACAGACATTTGGGTTAGACATTTAATACTATGAAAAACTATTTAATCTTCTTAATAATTATAGTTATTGGTTTTACAAGTTGTGAAAACAGAAAATCTAAATCTCAAGCTTTATCTGAAAGTGTAAAAGAATTTAAAAAAACCGTTAATCTAGAAACTAACGTCTTTATCCCTGATACTTATTTTGAACACGAAGTAGATACCTTAATAAGCAACGGTTACCGCGTAAAAATCAAAACCTATACAGATATGTCTAATAGCGTTTTATTCTCTAAAATAAAAGACACTATTAACTACCAAACATATTACAGAAATTTCAAATTTGATATTACCGTCTCCAAAAATGAAAAGGTAATTTACCAAGAGAATTTTAATAAAGAAAAAGTAAATAAAGCCTTTAACTATAACCCTAATTTAGTTGAGGGATCAGATTTATATAATTTTGATAAATTAGCTATTTTAAAATTTATTCAGGTTAATGATGATCCCACTTATAAAAACATGGTAGTTATAGATATTTTATATGCTATTCCTGAGTCAGATAAGTCGGCCTCTCACACTCTATTTATAAATAGTAAAGGAAAGTCAAATATTGTTCAAATTGAAGTAAAATGATTATGCTAGGACTAAAATTACCAACGGATCCAAGATGGGTTAATATTGTTGAAAAAAACATCGAAGATATTTTAATCGATCATGCCTATTGCGAGCAAAAAGCTGCGAGTACAGCTATTTCATTAATTGTAGGTTTCCCTGAATATACAGAACTCGTACAAGAAATGATAGAATTGGTCAATGAAGAAATGAGCCATTTTAAAATGGTGCATGATCTTATATTAGAAAACGGTTGGACACTTGGTAGAGATCGTAAAGACGATTATGTTATTGCTTTAATTCAATTCTTTCCTAAAGGAGGCAGTAGAACAACCCAGTTAGTACATAGACTATTGTATGCAGCATTAATAGAAGCTCGCAGTTGCGAACGTTTCAGATTACTATCGGAAGCATTAGAAGACAAAAAACTAGCTAAATTTTATAGAAAATTAATGATTAGCGAAGCCGGACATTATACAATGTTTTTAAATTTTGCTCGTAAATACGGTGATAGAGCTGAAGTTGATCAAAAATGGGAGGACTTACTAGATTTTGAAGCTGAAATAATGAAAAATTTAGGTAATAAGGAAACTATACATGGATAAAACCAATATTATAGTCTATCATTTTACAACATAAAAAAAGCCTTAACTTTAAAAGTTAAGGCTTTTTTTTTATAGTGTTTAGTAGAGTTTTAAATTTTGATACCAAAACCAAATTGTAAAACATGATTTTTAGCTTCAACACTCGTTAAGTCTTCATCTAAAATATTAGTAATTCCGTAATAATATCTAACATCTAAGAATAACTCATCAGTAATCATATATTCTGCTCCGGCAACACCAGAAAAAACGAATGTAGAAAAACTATCTTCATATTCCCAAGTCTTTAAAGCTATCTGAGGACCAAATCCAACCTTAAGATTATCTGAAAGTGAAAATCTTAATTGAATAGGTAACTTAAGATAATCTGCTCTTAATTCAGAATCCTTTCCTCCTTCTGCAGACCATTGTAACTCTGTTAATAAAGATACATTTTCTGTAATTCCAAAATCAACAAAACCAGCAAAAGCAAAACCGTTACGGTGTTGGTTTTCAAAACTAGCATCAGGGTCAAAATCTAGATTCGACACATTTAAAGCACCTCTAACTCCATAAAAAATCTCTTGAGACATTCCGAAAGAAGTCACAGACACAAATAACAAGGCAATAAAATATTTTTTCATAATTTTCAATTTGAGAGGACTAATATATATAAATAATGAGCCTCTTAATTAATTAATAGATATACAATTAAAAAAATCGGGTAAATGGAACGTTTTGTGCTAAAAATTAGACTGTAACACTAGAAACTGTTTCAAAATACATACTTTTTATTATCCCATCTGAAAGTCCAATTTTTGGAACATATATATCTTTTGCTCCACTCCATTTCATGGCTGACAAATAAATTCTTGTCGCCGGAATAATAACATCTGCTCTATCTTGATTTAAGTTTAGCTCAGTTATACGTTCTTCATAAGAATAATTTTGAAGCATTTTATAATAGCTCGTTAAATAAAAATAGGTCAATGGTTTACCTATCGCTTTTCCTGAAATTTTAAAGATTTTATTAATGTTACCACCAGAACCAATTAATTCTATTTTATCATACTGACCGGTGTTTCCTTTAATCCATCTTTCTAATTCTTGCCATGTTTCATTTTTAACAATATCATTTAAAAGTCTTACAGTTCCTATTTTAAATGATCTAGATATTTTTTTATCTCCATTATGTATCACCGAAAATTCTGTACTACCACCACCAACATCTACATAAAGATACGTTTTATCTGGGTCTATAAAAGATTGCAAATCTGTTGCAGCAATTATAGCAGCTTCTTCCTCTCCTTCAATAACATCAATACTAATACCAGATGTCTTTAATATTTTTTCAATTAATGGAGAACTGTTATTTGCTTCTCTCATTGCAGAAGTTGCACATGCTTTATAACGCACAACACCATGTGATTTTATTAATAGACTAAACGCTTTCATGGTATCTAACATTCTTTCTTGGTTATATTCTGATATTTCACCTTTTAGAAATACATCTGCTCCTAATCTAATAGGAACACGAACTAATGAATTTTTCTTAAATACTACCGGGGCGTCACCTTGTTCTATTATGTTTGATATTAATAATCGTACAGCATTAGAACCTATATCGATAGCTGCATATTTTTGTATTTTCAACATCCTCTTACACTTCTAATTTATTTAAATAATACTTATATGTTTCAAATTGAGCCCTTATTTTTGGGTTGTCGTTTCTAAGATAAGTATTATTTTGGGTTTCGTCAATTATTCTTGCTTTAACATTATCATTCCAGCAAATTTTATATAAATCTAGAAGTTCTTGCTTTATATCTTCATCGTATATAGGACAGCTAACCTCTACTCTATTATCAATATTTCTTGTCATCCAATCTGCTGAAGAAATATAAATTTTAGGGTCATTATGATTAGAAAAGATATACAATCTAGTATGTTCTAAAAATTTATCGATAATACTTATGATTTCGATATTTTCACTCATGCCTTTTACACCTGGCACTAAACAACAAATACCTCTAACTATCATCTGAATTTTTACACCTGCTCTACTCGCTTCATATAATTTATCTATCATTTTATAGCTACTAATGCTATTCAATTTTAGTTTTATATAAGCTGGTTTTCCTTTTTTAGCACATTCTATTTCTTTATCTATTAAAGAAAATATCTTAGTTTTTGTATAATGAGGTGATGCGATGATGTGCTTATATCGATTAACAATATAATTGACCTCAAAGAAATTGAATACTTTATTTACATCTTTTAAAATCTTTGCATCTGAAGTCATTAATGTAAAGTCTGTATAGATTTTAGCTGTAGACTCGTTAAAGTTACCGGTACTTATAAATCCATATCTCACTAATTTTTCATTCTCCTCACGCTCTATAACACACATTTTACTGTGCACCTTTAATCCTGGCACACCAAAAAGCATCTTTATACCTTCATCTTGCATTTGCTCAGCATAATTAATATTTGCTTCTTCATCAAAACGTGCTCTAAGCTCAATAGAAACAGTTACTTTTTTTCCATTTTTAGCAGCATTAATTAAAGAACTGGCCACATGCGATATCTGAGCTAACCTATATATAGTTATTTTTATCGTTTTTACTTTTGGATCTAAAGCAGCTTCTCTTAGAAACTTAACGATATAAGAAAAAGTATGATAAGGCGTATAAACCATATAATCTTTAGTCGCAATCGTTTTAAATATACTTTCTTCTAAACTAAGCCCTTTTACCGGAAGTGGCTTAATTTTATCGTAGAGCAAGTCTGTTCTACCTAAACTTGGAAAACTCATGTAATCTCTACGATTATGATAGCGTCCACCAGGAATAATACTTTCTTTTTCATCAATAGCCATGTGCTTTAATAGAAAATCTAAAGTGCGCTGGTCAATACTCATATCATAGATAAAACGTACAGGAGCTCCGCTTTGTCTATCTTTAACACTTTCTGAAAGCTTATCTATAAAACTCTTACTTAAATCACTATCAAAATCGAGCTCACCATCTCTTGTAATCTTTATCATGTGAGCACTTATACTATCGTATTCAAAAATATTAAAAATATCGTCTAAGCAATATCTTAGAATATCATCTACCATAATAATATAGTCAGCATCACCATCACTAGGCAAAACGACAAAACGATCCATCGCTGATGAAATTTCAATTAAAGCAACTTGATCTTTAACACCCTCTCTAGACATTTTAACTGTTAAATAAGCTGAAATATCCATGAGTTCTGGCAAAGCAATATCCTCATTTAACATTATAACAACTAAAGCCGGACTTAGCTCTTGGTAGAAATAATTTTTGATAAATTCATGTTGACTCTCGCTTATTTCTGTTTCATTTATAACATAGATATTTTCTTTCTGAAGTTCTAAATCAATCTCATCTAAAATCTCTAAACTATAGGTTTGTTGCTCAATAACAATTTGGGTTATTTCTTCTAAAAGATCACCTGCTCTGATACCACCTAATTCAGATTTACCACCTTTACCCGCTTCATAAATACGTTTTACAGTCGCATAACGTACCTTAAAAAATTCATCTAAATTATTAGAAAAAATACCTAAAAAACGTAAACGCTCAATAAGCGGCACATCTTTATCTGCTGCTTCTTGTAAAACACGTTCATTAAATTTTAACCAACTTAACTCTCTATTAATATAAATATTTTTATCTTTTGTCATTATTTTAAATCCTTTGGAATTATAATAAATTCTGTAGCCCCCTTTTTTAAATCTTTCCAATCTTCAATATCAAAATTAATTTTCACTAAACCACTTGTAGGAAGATTGTCTATTAATACATCTCCAAATATATTAGAAATTGACGTGAAAGAATGATTATGACCAAAAATCATGACCTCATTTAATTCATTTGATAACCTTTTTATATAGCGAATTACACTTTCTCCATCAAAATCATACAATTCTTCATCAACAATTGTTTGATTTTTAGTAAAATTCAAGATTTTTTCAAAAATTTCACATGTACTTAATGCTCTTTTTGCTGGACTAGACAACCAAACATCAGGTGTGCAATCTTTTAGTTTTAAGGCTTTTGCAACCAATTCAGAATCGCTCTCACCCCTCTGTTTTAATGGCCTATCATGATCTATAACATCAAATTCCCAAGATGATTTACCATGCCTAACAAGTATAATTGACTTCATAACGTATCGATTAAGTGTGTTTTTTTTTCGACAAAAGGTTACGTATATCCGTTTTGACGAGTATATTGTCACTTCAACACAAATATTTGTGTATCCTTTTAGATATAAGTTATTTTGTATTGTAAAATTAATGTAAAAGACCTCAAAACAAAAAATATATTAATAAATCCATTTTTGGTATTTAGGATAAAAAACACCAAACTCCCTCCCTCTAAAATATTATAGTTACGCAAATTAGGTCATAGATCTGTTTAAAAATGAAATGATAAATTTTAAAATTAGACACTCTAATAACCTAACAACAAAATAGCGACATATTAATTTTAATATAAATGTAATGGAATTAGAAAAAAACATTGAGCTACATAAGCAAGCTTTTAAGACTTTTAATCTTTTGTTTAAAATTTTTAAAGATCAAAAAAAACATGTATATAATCTTCACTATTTGAAAACAAATAATATAGATTCTACAGATATAAGACCTAATAAAGTTATTAACCCATCTAAACCATATACTTACTTTAATCAAACATTATCCTAATTTTTAATATATAAACAATTTTTAAAGCAATCATAGCCCGATTAATCTAAAAAGCTTAAAATGAAACACTTATACAAACCCAAATCAAAAACACTCTCAAGACCTCTGATGTCTTTAGTGTTTGTCATGACATTAGTTATGATAAGTTTTAACTCTTTTGGTCAAGTTTTGAATCCAATGAATCAAAACTCTTCCATACTAAATCAAGTCCCCTTAGAGGACATGAATGAAACTTCCTTATTTTATAGAGACTTTCCTGAATCTAACTACGATGATTTAAAACAAACCTTAAGCGGAGAAGCAAATGTTCCTTTTAGTTGTACAGATGGTTCTGGATATATTCTAACAAACGTAATAACTTCTAATGTGTACGTTACGGGTTTATATGCATTTGATTTATCTTCAAACACACTTAGTTTAATTAAAGATCCACTTATCCCGAATACTACAACCTCTCAGTTTGTAAACGCAATTGGTTACAATGTTGTGGATAATTATTTATATGGTTTATTACAACAAACTGATAAGGTTGTTAAAATTGATAGTAACGGAGATCTAGAATTATTACAAGTTACAGGTTTAACGAATTACAATGGCAATACTTATGCCGCTGGAGACATCGATGAAAACGGTATCCTTTATTTATTCGGAGGCAACAAATTTGTCTCTATTGACTTAAACCCTTCTAGTTCAAACTACCTAGTTGCCAACACAGTATTACAATTACAAAATTCTATTAGCGTTAATGATGTAGCATTTAACCCCGTTAATAATAAATTGTATATGTTAACGAGTTCTACAACAAGGTTCTTATATGAATTTGACCCTGTAACTAATACAATTGTTAACTTAGGTATTGTATCTGGTTTAGAATCTGAGACGTTGTCTAATTCATTTGGTACAGCTTACATGGATGGTCTAGGTAATATGTATGTTGCAAATAACGTATCGGGTAATACTTATAAAATAGCAACACCTCATTTAGGTGGTTTATCAGCGACTTATTACAGTAATTTACCAGGTGTTAGCCCTGGTGATGGTGCACGTTGCCCTTCGCAACCTACTAAACCAATGGCTATTGCTGATGATGTTTGTATAACTCCTGAGACTACAGAGGTTACCATTAATGTAGCTAACAATGACTCTGAAGGAACTTACGCAATTGATGCAAACTCTGTACAACTTACAGATCCTATTACTTCGCTACCTTCTAGCTCTGTAACAATTTCTGGCCAAGGTACATTTACTTTAGGTTCAAATGGAGAGGTTACATTTCAACCTTTAACTAGTTTTACAGGGACTTCTATTGAATATACAATTCTTGATGTTATAGGGTTTACTTCTACACCAGGAGTTATTACTATCAACTTAAACGACACTGAAGCACCAACAGGTTTAGCTACTCAAGAATTTTGTGAAAGCCAAAATCCTACTGTAGCTGATTTACAAGCTTCCGGAAACGATATAATTTGGTATGCTAATGCAGATAGTGATAATCCTTTAAGTTCTGATACCACTATAAGTGAAGGAGCTACTTATTACGCTTCTCAAACTAGTACTGCAGGATGTGAAAGTATAGAAAGATTAGCTGTTACAGTTAATTATAACGATGAAATTTCTTTAGTTGGTACTGTAGAAACAAGTTGTGTTACATATTTAGGAACTATTTATACTATTGAAGCTACATTTAACGGAACTGCACCATTTACAGCTTCTGGAGATGGGCAACCAGGTACTTTTACAGATAACAATGATGGAACAACAACTTGGCTTTCTAGTGAAATTGAAAGTACTGTTGAAACTTATAATGTTACTATATCTGATGAATGTGGATCACTTGATTTAACAGGTTCATCACCTTCTGAATGTTTAAATACACCTTTTGATTGTGACGATGGTTTTGCTTATATTATTGTTAATGAAAGAGACAGTCAAAATAATTATGTTTCAGGATTATATTCTTATGATTTAGCAACACATACTCAAACCTTAATAAAAGCGCCATTAATTGAAGACACCTCAGTATCTCAATTTGTTAACGGCATAGGTTACAACACTTTAGATAATAATATTTATGGTTTACAACAATCAACCAATAATGTTGTAAAAATTGATGCCTCTGCTAATGTTGAGCTTCTTCCTATTACTGGTTCATTTACTATCGGTGATTACAGTTCTGGAGATATAGACGATAATGGAATCTTGGTTTTATATGGAGAAAACAAATTTGTTTCTATTGACTTAAACCCGTCAAGCCCTAATTACTTAACAGCTACAACATTATTAAACTACACAGTAAATATAAATGATTTAACGCACAATCCTGTAGATGGTAATTTCTACATGGTTACAAGTACAACTAACAGAAAGTTATTGCGTTTTAATACCAATACTAATACAGTAGACGACCTTGGTTTAGTAACTGGTTTAAGTTCAGAAACTAATAATTCTTTTGGAACCGCTTACATGGATATTCTTGGAAACATGTTTATTGCAAACAACAGTTCTGGAAATATTTATAGGATTGCTACACCACACACAGGAAATTTGGCTGCAACACTATTTAGTAGTCTAATTGATGTACAACCTGGAGATGGTGCTCGATGCCCTTCTCAGATAGTAACTCCGATGGCTGATGATGATTCTATTTGCTTTATTGAAGAAAATACAGAAATTGAAATCAATGTTTTAGAAAATGACACTGAAGGTACTTACAGTATAGATCCTAACTCTGTTCTACTTATAGATCCAATTACATTAACAGCGACTAATACAGTAACTATTTCTGGACAAGGAACATTTACAGTAGGTAGCAACGGCATTGTAGTCTTTGAAGTTTTACCAAGCTTTACAGGAGCTTCTGTAGAATATACAATTGCAGATATCATTGGATCCATATCATCGCCTGCAACTATTACGGTGAGTTTAAATGAAACAGCTACACCTACAGGAGAAGATGTTCAGGAGTTTTGTGAATCTAGTGAGCCTACTATAGCTGACTTAAATGCAACCGGAGAAAACATTCAATGGTACGCAAGTGAAACAGATACAACACCTATTGATTCTTCTGAAGCTTTAATAGATGAAGAAACTTATTATGGAACTCAAACGACATTACAAGGATGTGAGAGTTTAGAAAGATTAGCGGTTACAGTTAACTTTACAGATGATATTACTTTAGTAGCAACAGAAGAATTAGAATGTTCTGAAGATGGTACTACTTACACTGTAGTTGCTACATTTACCGGAACTGCTCCTTTTACAGCAAATGGAGTTGGACAACCTGGAACTTGGGTTACAAATGATAATGGTACATATACTTGGACATCTGAAGCAATTTCTGGTGATCAGCCTTATAATGTTGAAATACAAGATGCTAATTCATGTAACATTATTACCTTATCTGGTGAAGCAGCAATATGCTGTGAATTTGAAGTGACTTGCCCAACATTTGAAGAAACAACTGTAGCTTGTTACGGAGATATACCAACAGAAACATCATATACTATTGAAGCGTTTGAAGCTTTAGGTAATGGAGATGGTATTGTAGGAAATAATGCTTGTGGAATTATTGAAATTACTGCTCAAAATAGCAGTGATCAAGGAACATGCGAACAGACTATTACACGTACTTATACTGTTACATCTTATGAAGATACAAATGCTAACGGTGTACGTGACGAAGATGAAACGACAGTTTTAAATAGCCAAGAATGTTTACAATCAATTATTGTAAACGATAATATAGCACCAACTTTCACAGTGCCAGCAGATATCACAATAGAGTGTGATGTTGATGTAACTGACTTAACACTTATTGGTGATGTTACTGATGAAAATGATAACTGTACAACAGATCTTGAGGCTACTTATACAGATAGCGTTGAACAAGGAGATTGTCCTAGCTTATCAATTATTTCAAGAACATGGTCATTAACTGATAGCTGTGAAAATACAACAGAGTTTGTACAAACAATCACTGTTCAAGATACAACAGCACCAACTTTCTCAGTTCCTGCAGATATCACGATAGAATGTGATATTGATGTAACTGACTTAACACTTACAGGTGATGTTACTGATGAAAATGATAACTGTACAACAGGTCTTGAAGCTACTTATACGGATAGCGTTGAAGAAGGGACTTGTCCTAGTGCTTCTATTATCACTAGAACTTGGTCTTTAACTGACAACTGTGACAATACTACAATGTTTGTTCAAACAATTACTGTTCAAGATACAACAGCACCTGCTTTTAATGAAACTTTACCAGCTGATTTAGTTGCTGAGTGTGATACTGTACCAACAGCAGAAACATTAACTGCTACTGATAACTGTGGAACAGCAGATGTTACTTTTGTTGAAGAAATAACTGATGGCTCATGTATAGGAGATTATATTATTGAACGTACATGGACTGCAACAGATAGTTGTGGTAATGAAGCTATACATACACAGATTATTAATGTTCAAGATAACACGGCTCCAACAGCTATAACTGATTTTGAAGAAAACATCAATGTATTATGTAATGATATTCCTGATGTACCAGCTTTAGAATTTGAAGATTCTTGTTCTGATAATGTAGATATTAGTTTTAATGAAGAATCAACTCAAACTAATAATGCTGAAAACTATACAATTACTAGAACATGGACTGTTACAGACGATTGTGGAAATCAAGCTTTATTTACGCAGAATATTAATGTTGAACTAACAAATACAATTCAAACTACAGACGCTAGTCGTTGTATTCTTGATTCTGAATTTGATTTATTCGATTTATTATCTGGTGACTTTGACATGAGCGGAACTTGGAGTGTTGTTTCTGGCGATGCTACTATAGATGGAAGTTTATTTGATCCTTCTACAGCAGTAGTTGGTGAGTATACTTTTATGTACTCTATTACTGACGATGTTTGTCCTGCAGATATTGAAGTTAATGTAACATTAGATGATGATTGTGTTGTATTAGCATGTGGTGAAGACGACTTAGTAATATCTAAAACAGTTACAGCTAACGGAGATGTTCATAATGAATTCTTCACTGTTACAGGAGTAGAAGATTGTGGATTTGTAATTGAACTTCAAATATTTAATCGTTGGGGTGCCGAAATATATAAATCAAACAATTACTTAAACGATTGGAATGGACAATCTCATAGTTCTTCTATTGGAAGTTCTGGAAAAGTTCCAACTGGTACTTATTATTATATTATTAACCTAAAAAATAGTGGATTGAAACCTTTTGCTGGTCCAATTTACGTAGCTACAAATTAATAAAAAACTTAACCAATGAAGTTATCAAAAATTATAAGTATTGCGATACTATTTTTGAGTGTTTCTACTGCCTTTGCTCAGCAGTTACCTCAATTTACGCAGTATATGTTTAACACTATTTCTATAAATCCGGCATATGCAGGAAGTAGAGAAACACTAAGTGTTGTAGGTTTACATAGAAGCCAATGGGTCGGTTTAGAAGGCGGCCCCGAAACACAAACATTATCAGTTCATTCTCCTTTAAGAAATGAAAACATGGGTGTAGGTTTATCCTTTATCAATGATAAACTAGGTTATGAAAATTTTTCATACCTATATGCAGATTATTCATACACCATTAAAGCTAGTGAAAATGTAAAATTAGCATTTGGAGTAAAAGGAGGTCTAACACATTACAGTTTAGACGAAGAGTTGTTAACTGATCCATCTGTAGTAAATGACCAATTTTTCAATGATGTATCTAATCGTTGGAGTCCAAATTTTGGTGCAGGTTTGTATTTGCATTCATCGCGTTGGTACCTTGGACTTTCTTCTCCAAGAATACTAAGCACAGATTACAATAAAGGAGAAAATGGTTCTGTTGATTATGTTGCTACAGAACGTAATAGTTATTACTTTACTGGTGGTTATGTTTTTGATTTAAGTAAAAACGTAAAGCTAAAACCTTCAGCATTGTTAAAAGCTACAAACGGAGCTCCTTTATCTTTTGATATTTCAGCAAACTTTCTGTTCAATGATAAACTTTGGTTAGGCGGTGCCTATAGAGTTAATGAAAATGCAGCTGCTTTTGGTGGTATTGCAGATTTTCAAATATCAAAACAATTAAGAATTGGTTACGCATACGAATATCCAATTTCAGATATAAGACCATACACTAGTGGTACACATGAAGTATTACTAATGTTTGAAGTCTTTAAAAGTAAACGTATTAAATCGCCTAGATATTTCTAAAAAGACCCCAATTATGAAGACCAAAATATTAGCGCTCGTTATAGTTTTAAGTAGTTCTTTCTCTTTTGCCCAAACAAAATTGGCAGATAAATTTTTTGAGAACTATGGTTATGTAAAGGCCATAGAATTATACGAAAAAGCAGTTGAAAAAGGAAGTAATAGTGCCCACGTATTAACACGTTTGGGTGATGCATATTACAATAATTCTAATTCTGAAAAAGCCGTTTACTGGTATCAGAAAGCATTAGAAGAACATGACGATATTGAAACTGAGTATATTTATAAATATATACAATCGCTTAGAAGTGTAGGAAACTACAAAGAAGCAGATGTATGGTTTAAAAAACTTAGCGAAGCACAACATGGAGACAGTAGACTTACAGGTTATAACCCTGATGAAGTTGATATCTTTGATAAATTAACATCTAAGAATAATGATGTTGTAGTAGAAATTGAAAATTTAGATTTCAATACTGAAAATTCTGATTTTGGACCTTATATGTTTAATAACACTCTTTACTTTGCTTCTGCAAATAGTAATGATAAAAAAGTATATAATTGGAATAAGGAACCTTTCTTAGATATATTTCAAACTGAAGTTACTATCGAAGAAGATGGAACTCAAACTTATGGTACTTCTAGCGAAATTAATGCAAAAGGAATAAATACAGATTATCATGAAGCTTCTATAGCGATTACAAATGATGGTCAAACTATGTATTTTACTAGAGATAATACTAGTAAAAGAAATCGCTTAAAATACGATAAGGAAGGAACGACTCACCTTAAGATTTTTAAAGCAACGTTAGTTGATGAACAATGGTCTAATGTAGAAGAACTTCCTTTTAACAATGATTTATATTCTACAGGTCACCCAGCTTTAAGTACTGATAACAAAACATTATTTTTTGTTTCTGATCGTGAAGGTGGTTTTGGTCAAACAGATATATATTCCGTTACAATTAATGAGGATGGGACTTATGGAGAACCTACAAATCTAGGAGAAGATGTTAATACTGAAGGAAGAGAAATGTTTCCTTTTGTAAGTGATGATAACACATTTTACTTTTCTTCTGATGGACATCTAAACTTAGGATTATTAGACATTTTTAAGTCTGATATATTACAAGTTGAAATACCTTCAAGCCCTGTAAATATTGGAGCACCTTTTAATAGTGGTTATGATGATTTCGCATATTTTATAGATAGTGAAACTCAAAAAGGTTACTTCTCTTCTAATAGACCAGAAGGTAAAGGAAGTGATGATATCTATAGTTATTCTATAACTGAATGTAACCAACAAATAACAGGTGTTGCAAGAGAACAAAGAACAGATATTATTTTAAGTGGTGTTACTATTCAACTTATTGACGAAACTGGTAAAATTATTGAAGAAGTTATTACAACAGAAGATGGAGCTTATACATTTGATGTTGAATGTGACAAATCATATACGCTATTAGGTACAAAATCTGATTATGCGGATGATAAAGCTTCTATTACTACAGGTAATGAAAATGAAAAAGTAAACACTTTAGATTTATCATTGAGACCATTAATAATGGAAAATCAAATTGTTATTAATCCTATATTCTTTGACTTTGATAAATCAGATATAAGAACGGATGCTGAATACGAATTAGAAAACATAGTAGATGTACTTCGTAAACACCCAGAAATGATTATTAAAATTGAATCTCATACAGATAGTAGAGGTCGTGATAAATACAACTTAAAATTATCTGATAGACGTGCAAAATCAACTAGAGATTATATTTTATCTAGAGATATTAGTTCTGATAGAATTGAAAGCGCTATAGGTTATGGTGAAACACAACTTCTTAATGACTGTGGAAATGGTTCTAAATGTACTAAAGAAGAACATCAATTAAATAGACGTTCTTATTTTTATATTATTGATAGTGTTCAAGAATAAAATCACAAAACTTTAATACAATAAAAAAAGCAAGCCTATATAGGCTTGCTTTTTTTATTTGTTACAATTTTAATATCAAAAAAACAGATATTAATAAAGGGCAATCTGAGTTTGGTATTAAAAAAAGTAAAAGCAATTAAAATGATGAAACATATATTATTATTAATCTTGCTTTTCATAAATCTAACTATTCATTCTCAAAACTTAAAAGGAAGCATTTTATACAAAGAAACTAAAGAACACCTAACCTATGCTAATTTTGTTATTAAAGGTAAGAATATAGGCACTTATAGTAATGAAAATGGTAAGCATGATATTTCTGTTTCTAAAGCATTTATTAAAGAAACACTAGTAATATCACTTATCGGTTACCAAACAATAAAACGAAGCTTAAAAAGCTTTATTAATATAGTAGATTCGATATATAACATAGAACTTGAACCTATGATAGAAGCTTTAGATGAAGTTTTGATTTTTAATAAAATAAAGAAATATGAAAATAAAAAAGTAAATCTTTCAACTTGAACAAGAAAACAAACATTTCCTGCTTCAGTAACCGATGGTTCAGAAACAGCAACATTAATTAAAAACCCAAAACATAAAAAAGGAAAATTAACTGAACTTCATTTAAAATTGAATTATATAAGTAATGAAGATTATAAGACATATCAAACCTATTACAGATTAGCTTTTTATGCTATAAAAGATAATGGATATCCTGGAGAGATTTTATATTATGAAAATATCATTATAAAACCAGATATAAATACAAGAAATCACAAACTAAATTTAGAAGATAAAACAATTCCTTATACAGAAAAAGGAATATTTATAGGCATTGAGACAGTAAAGCCAAATAGTGTTAAACTAGAGACATCAATGTATCTAACAACTCCAAATATTCTTTATACACATTCAAAACAAAATTTAGAATATTCACGTTATCGTTCTAATAATTGGAACAAGAAAACACGAAAATCTGTTTTAAAAAAAAATTGTACGCTGTTCCTTTTATTGAGATCAAAGTAGTGTAGGAAAAGACAAAGATTAATCAAATTAAGAATAAAATAAACAGAAATTTATTTATTGATAAACATATTTGTAAAATACCATTTTCCATTACTGTTTTGTTCTGCTGACACATCAAAATGAGTAAAATCACCAACAATATTTTCTAAATGACTAGGACTAGCTATCCAAGCATTTACAACTGATTCTGCAGAATTAAAACCATAAGCTACATTTTCTGAAACGTGATTTGCACTTGCATTCTCTTCTAAACTCTGTTTTCTCAAAAAGAAATTATCATGAGACACATTATTTACTTCAATCATATAATCCGTATGTGTAGAAGCTACAGCTTTAACCGTTGTGTGTTGCTCTAACAAACTTAAGCCTTCATTAATTCTATAGGCATTAATAAGTTCCATTATTTCTATTTCAATTTCTTTTGCATCAGGTGGCGTCGGAATTTCTATAGAGTTAACAACATCTTCATCCATGCTATCTGTTGCGCATGATGTAATACTAAGTAGGGCTAAAACAACCAGTATAGGTAGTAGTTTAGTAATTTTCATAATGTAGGTTAATTAGGTTTGGGACTGCTAAATTAACCTCATAACTGTGGTAAACTGTTAATAAAATGTTAAAATCGACAAACAACATGTATTTCATCGATTTTTAATGCGAATAATCGATGAAATACCTTTTTCATAAACAAAAACATGAATTACAGCGTAAAAAAAAAGTATTTCATCGGTTTTAGATAATTATATTCTACAGAGAAACTATTCATAAAGATTAGACAAATTGAAACTATTTCACATTTTAAAATTGTAGAAAATTTTAATAAAAAAATATAAAACATCTCGTTTTAGTTATAATCAAGGTGCTAAACGTTCAATTTTCCAATTAAAATCTTCTTGTAATTGGTATCGAATTCTATCGTGAAGCCTGTTTGGTCTTCCTTGCCAAAATTCAATTTCAACAGGTTTAATAATAAACCCACCCCAATGCTTAGGACGTTCAATTTCTTGACCTTTAAACTTTGTCTCTAAAACTTTAAGCTTATTTTCTAATTCAGCTCTATCTTTTACGACATCACTTTGATTAGAAACAATGGCTCCTATTTGACTTCCTCTAGGTCGTGATTCAAAATAACCATCACTTAAATTCTCTGAAATCTTTTCGGCTTTACCTTTTATAATAATTTGTCGTTCTGCAGATGGCCAAAAAAATGATAAACAAACATTAGGGTTTTCTATAATAGCCTTTCCTTTTTCACTATTATAATTGGTATAGAAGATGAAACCTTCATAAGTATATTTTTTAAGTAGCACTACTCTACTCTTTGGATATCCATCTAAACCTATTGTTGATACCGTCATTGCATTAGCTTCTTCAACATCAAAATTATTATCTATTTCATAAAACCATTTTTGAAATAACTCCATTGGATTATCATTAATGTTCTCTTCTAGTAGTTCTTGCTTTTCGTAAGACTTTCTATAATTACCTAGGTCTGTATTCATTACATTTTATTTTATGATTTTCTACTGAAATAATTTCTACAATTGCTTTATTCATGATAAATTTAAGGATTAAAATATATAAATGAAGTTTGAATACAGTAAATATTCTAAGCATGTAGCTTATGAAAAAGTCGAATTTTCTTTTGGTATTTTTTATGCCACTAAATATTTTTTATTATCTGAATTAAATGAAGGTATACATGTAGATTATGATATTGCCGGACAAATAGTTTCAAGGTTTAGTGACTATATAGACAAAGGAATTAAGATTTGTTATATCTCAAATCGTATCAATTCTTATTCTATTAAACCACAAATTTGGGCTGAGTTTAATAATGAATATGATACTTTTATTGCGTCTGCTATTGTAACCTATACAGATTTCAGTTATCTCAACGCTTCTTTAGAAAAACAATTTTTTAATAAAAGTCTCAAGCGTTGTAAAAGTTTAGATGAAGCTATAGAATGGGTAATGAGTTTAGAAGAACTTAATCAAAATTAAACGCTTTACCATCTTTTGCTAAATCTACATTGTTAAAAACAGTTTGAGCTTCTGTTTTAAACTCATTATAGTCATTATAACGCGTAGAATAATGTCCGAGTACTAATGTGCCAACATTTGCTTTTTTAGCGATTGTAGCTGCTTGTTTTGCCGTACTGTGCCTTGTTGGCTTGCAAAGGTTTTCATTCTTCTCTAAAAATGTAGATTCATGATATAATACTGTACAATTCTTAATTATTGGAATTATTTCTTCATGATAAGCAGTATCACTACAAAAGGCATAACTCTTTGCTGGTATTGCATCTTTTGTAACTTTTTCATTGCTAATTAAAACTCCGTCTTCATTAACAACATCAAACCCTTGTTTTAATTTTCTGTAATAAGCCATATCAATATTAGCTTCATTAACTAAATTAATATCTAATTTACGTTCATTCTCTTTTTCTTTAAAAAAAAATCCATTAGTATAAATACGATGTTTTAAAGGAATTGTGTGTACTTCAACTTTATCATCTTCGTAAATTAATTCTGAAGATTTAGATTCTAATTCATGAAAAATTAAAGGATAATTTGTCCAACTACCAGACAACTTCATTTGAAGTGTAATAAGTTCTTTTAAACCTTTTGGTGCATAAATATGAAGTTCTGTTTCTCTAGTTAAAAGACTAAACGTATTAACTAAACCAATCAATCCAAAATAATGATCACCGTGTAAATGTGAAATAAAAATGTGCTTAATTCTAGAAAACTTAACCTTATTGCGTCTTAACTCTACCTGAGTACCTTCTCCACAATCAATAAGAAACATATGGTTTTTAATTTCTAAAACCTGTGACGTAGGGTTGGTATTGGTACGAGGTGTTGCACTATGACAACCTAGAATAGTTAATTTCATTAAATAGTTTATGCGTTTATGTTTAGAGTTTATAAACTTAAAAACAAACTCAAAGCTACTTTTAGAATCCTAAATCGCGCTCTATATCTTCCATTTCAATAAGATCATAAGCTTCTTGCAGGGTTGGAACAACAGCGAGTTCATCTGGGACTTGATCTAAATCAACTTTCTCAGATACAATAACAAAGCTCTTTTTAGATGCCCTATGATTGTTGCTTAAACGTAAAAATTCTAATATATCTTCTTTTGGTATTTTTTCTAAACTAGAAAGTTTAATAATAAGGTGGTAATTTTTATGTGCATCATAAATACCTTCAATCTTATTAACTAAAGCCTTTACTGATGTTATTTCTTGAGTAATTATTGTTGTATTTCCGTCTCTTCCTATAATCATATTCTATTGTTTTATTTTAGATGCTAAAAGATAAATAGCTGCCATCCTAACCGCTACTCCATTTTCTACTTGATTTAAAATAATGGCTTGCTTAGAATCTGCTACATCACTTGTTATTTCTACACCTCTATTTATGGGTCCTGGGTGCATAATCACAATCTCTTTATCTAAACTATCTAATAGCTGTTTATTAACGCCAAATTGTTGTGTATATTCTCTAGTAGAAGGAAAATAACTAATATCCATTCGCTCATTCTGAACTCTAAGCATATTAGCAACATCGCACCACTGTAAAGCTTTTCTTAGATTGGTTTCTACCTTAACACCTAAATCTTTAATGTACTTAGGAATTAACGTTTTTGGTCCACAAACCATAACATTAGCACCTTGTAATTGCAATGCATATATATTTGAAAGCGCAACTCTACTATGTAATATATCTCCGACAATTACTACATTTTTACCTTTAACACTTCCTAATGTTTCTCTTATTGAGTAAGAATCTAACAAGGCTTGTGTAGGATGTTCATGTGCTCCATCACCGGCATTAATAATACTTGCATTTACATGTTTTGAAAGAAAGACTCCTGCACCAGGATTTGGGTGACGCATCACAACCATATCTACCTTCATTGATAAAATATTATTTACAGTATCGATTAAAGTTTCACCTTTTTTAACTGAAGATTGAGATGCCGAAAAATTAATAACATCTGCTGATAATCTTTTTTCAGCAAGTTCAAATGATAACTTTGTACGTGTAGAATTTTCAAAAAACAGATTTGCAATCGTTATATCTCTAAGTGAAGGTACCTTTTTAATAGGTCTATTAATCACTTCTTTAAACTGATCTGCAGTTTCAAAAATAAGGTCGATATCTTGTTTCTTAAGATATTTAATTCCTAATAAGTGATTCACACTTAATTCGCTCATCTTTTTAAGTCTTCAGTTGGCAGTATTCAGTATTCACCCTGAAATCACTACCTAATTGTTTATATTTTTATTTTCGAGTTCAATGTGATCTATTTATCTACTAAATAAACAGCATCTTCTCCTTCGTTTTCTGCCCATTTAACAATCACTTTCTGATTATCAATGGCATCTACTTGTTGTCCTTTATAATTAGGTTGAATAGGTAAATGTCTACTAAAACGTCTATCTATAAGAGTTAATAACTCAATATCCTTAGGTCTTCCAAAAGACTGAATGGCTGTCAGTGCAGACCTTATACTTCTACCGGTATATAAAACATCATCAATAAAGACTACATTTTTATCTTCTACTATAAAATTAATGATAGTGGTATTAGCTTCTAAAGGTTTATCCCCTCTTCTAAAGTCGTCTCTAAAAAATGTAATATCTAAATGTCCAAGTTGAATATTCTTAATCTTGTACTCTTCGGTTAGCATTTTTGCTAAACGATCGGCTAAAAACTTCCCTCTTGGTTGAATACCAATTAATACTGTTTCAGAAAAATCATCATGATTTTCAATGAGTTGACAAGCCAATCTGTGAAGGGTAATATTGACTTCTTTAGAGTTAAGTAGTACTTTCTGACTCATATAATTTCCAAGCATTGTTGGTTAACAAAGTTAAGCTAAAAAAAATTATTTACAATAGTTATTTTAATGTGTTTCGTTGTTTATTACTGTTACCTTGAGTAACAAAGATGTACTGAAAGATTCACAAAGAATTATTTGAAAAGTTAGAATTTAAACAAAAAAAAGCCTCTCGAAAATCGAGAGGCTTAATATAATAGATTAATGAAATTCTTATGTTATAAGAATTTGGGATTATTTTTTCCCGTCCATTTTATCTTTAAGAGCTTGTAAAGCATCATTTGCATCACCTAAAGTTGGTTTAGATTCAGCTGCTTGAGCTTCTGCTTTTCTTACAGCTTGCTTAACAATTTTAGCTTCTTCTTCTCTAAATAGAGCAGTATGAGATGCTACAACACGTTTGAATTCTTTATTAAATTCAATGATCTTGAATTCAGTTTCTTCACCTTTAACAAGTTTAGAACCGTCTTCTTTCTCTAAATGACGTGCTGGTACAAATGCAACGATATCTTCGTTAAAATCAATTGTTGCTCCTTTATCTACCATCTCAGTGATCGCAGCTTTGTGAGTTGTACCTAAAGCATATTCAGTTTCATATTTATCCCAAGGGTTTTCCTCAGTTTGTTTATGACCTAAAGATAATTTACGACCTTCAACATCTAATTCTAATACAACAACATCTAAAGTATCACCTACGTTACAGAATTCTGATGGATGCTTAATTTTCTTAGTCCAAGATAAATCAGAGATATAAATTAACCCGTCAATTCCTTCTTCTAATTCAACAAAAACACCAAAGTTTGTAAAGTTACGTACAATACCTGAATGCTTAGAACCTACAGGATACTTAGTAGTGATATCAGTCCATGGATCTGGTGTTAATTGCTTAATACCAAGAGACATTTTTCTGTCTTCTCTATCTAAAGTTAAGATAACAGCATCGATTTCATCTCCTACAGATACGAAATCTTGAGCTGAACGTAAATGAGTTGACCAAGACATTTCACTTACGTGAACTAATCCTTCTACACCTTCTTCTACTTCAACAAAAGCACCGTAATCAGCGATTACAACAACTTTACCTTTTACTTTATCTCCAACTTTTACAGTTTCTCCTAAAGCTTCCCAAGGATGTTTAGATAATTGTTTAAGACCTAATTGGATTCTTGATTTGTTTTCATCAAAATCAAGGATTACAACATTTAATTTCTGATCTAACTCAACAATCTCATTTGGATGGTTGATACGAGACCAAGATAAATCTGTAATGTGAACTAAACCATCTACACCACCAAGATCGATAAACACACCATAAGAAGTAATATTTTTTACAATACCTTCTAATACTTGTCCTTTTTCTAGTTGACCAATGATTTCTTTCTTTTGTTCTTCGATATCAGCTTCGATTAACGCTTTATGAGAAACAACTATATTCTTGAATTCGTGGTTGATTTTCACAACTTTAAACTCCATAGTTTTGTTTACATACTGATCGTAATCTCTAATAGGCTTCACATCAATTTGAGAACCTGGTAAGAATGCTTCAATACCAAATACGTCAACGATCATACCACCTTTAGTTCTGCATTTTACAAAACCGTTTACGATTTCGCCAGTATCATGTGCGTTATTTACACGTTCCCATGCTTTAATAACACGCGCTTTTCTGTGCGATAATACTAATTGACCAGTTGCATCTTCACGCACATCAATTAATACTTCTACTTTATCACCTACAGCTAAGTTAGGATTGTAACGGAATTCGTTAAGTGAAATTACACCTTCAGATTTTGCGTTAATATCAATAATAGCATCACGGTCAGTGATAGTAATTACAGTACCTTCTACTACTTCGTCATCTAAAGTGTCAACGAAATTTTCTGATACTAATTTTTCGAACTCTTCTAATTTAGTATCCGCTACTTGCTCAATTCCTTCTTCGTAATTGTGCCAATCGAATTCTTTTAAGAATTTTTCTGGGTTTGCTTGTGCTTCAGAGATTACTGGAGCTGCTGCTTCAGTTGCTTCAACTTCAGCTTGGTTTGTTTCTTTTTCAGACATTTGTTCTGAATAAAAATTTGTATTCTGTATCTTTTGAAAGATTTGCGAAAAATTTACAGAAGTTATTATTAAATTTGTTTTTATCCCTTTCCTTACTTTCTTGTATTCGCTAAAAAGGAGTGCAAAAGTACTACTTATTATTCTGAAAACCAAACACTAAATTATGTGACTTTATTTTAATTAGTGTGTCTTAATTAATAAGATACCTGTTTATGACTTATAGTTCTAAATTTTAATTCATTAATAATTGGTATATTTACATATAAACATTATAACAATTTAAACTACATACTATTATGGTAAAAGCAAAATATCAAGATGTTCTTGACTTAGGAGAAAAATTAAACATTAAAGAAGGTAAAGTTGAAGAAGCTGACGGAAAATTAAAAGTTTGGGGAACAGCAGCAACGCCTTATGACAAAAACTTAATTTGGGATAAGATTAAAGAAATTGGTGGTGATAACCCAGCAGATATCGTAGCAGATATTAAAGTTGAAGATGAATCAGTTTTCGCAAGACATACTGTAACTTCTGGTGAAACTTTAGGGAAAATTGCTAAGCAATATTATGGTCAGCCAGCTAAATATCAAAAAATATTTGAGGCAAATACTGATATTTTAAAGAATCCTGATGTAATTCATCCTGGTCAAGAATTAATTATTCCTAATTTATAATAGGAATAAAGCATTCTAAAAAGAAAAGCGACTTATCAATTACTAAATGTAATGAGATAAGTTGCTTTTTTTTATTTTAAAATTAATTGATTAGCCATTTCACTAATAGAAGCTAATTGTTCTTCTATTGTTAAATATGAATTATCAATTTCAATAGCATCTTCCGCTTTTACCAAAGGAGAATCTTCTCTTGTAGAATCTATATGATCTCTTGTTGTTACATTTTCAAGCACATCTTCATAACTTAAATCATGACCACGCTCTAATAATTCTTTATAACGACGTGTTGCTCTGGTTTCTGCTGATGCAGTCATAAATATTTTTAATTCGGCTTCAGGAAAAACAACAGTTCCAATATCACGTCCATCCATTACAATACCTTTATCTTTTCCCATGATTTGTTGTTGCTCTACCAACTTACTTCTCACTTCAGATAATGTAGCTACTGGACTTACATATTTTGAAACTTTAAGTGTTCTAATATCTGATTCAATATTCTTTCCGTTTAAATAAACTTCAGCAAAGGCTAAGGTTTCATTAAACTTAAAAGTAATATTTATCTGTTCTAAACTCCCTATTAAAGCTTCCTCTTTAAAGAAACCTTCACCGATATATTCGTTTTCTAAAGCAAAATATGCTACCGCTCTATACATCGCACCTGTATCTACATAAATATAGTTCAGTTTTTTTGCTAATTGTTTAGCTACTGTACTTTTTCCTGTAGATGAAAAACCATCTATAGCAATGATAATTTTACTCATTATTGTATCATTTAATTTATCGTCTTCGACTATCTAAATCTATTTGAAGCCCAAAGAAACTTGTATTTGAAGCGCCACTATATCTCGCATGCGTATAACTAAATCGCATTTTGTTTAATTTAATTCCTATACCAACTGAAAGACCTGAGAAGTTTCTTTGGTCTACAATTCGTAATTCTTCTGCACGTCTAAAGTTATAGCCTAATCTAACATTGAAACCTCCTTCAGGAAATAATTCTGCTCCTAAAATAAGATGTCGTAATCCTTCACTAATAAAACTAACTTTCTCTTGGGTTTGATTACCTTCTAAATCTGTTGTAGCTCTTGCTGGATTTGAAACTGCTATTGGCCATTTTTGTAAATTCTCTAAAGTAAGATGCCAACGTATTGGTACATTTTCTAAAGTTTGAGACATCCCAAAATTAACTTCTAACGGCAAAGGTTCTTTTTCGCCTGCATAGGTAGAAAACTGAGTTCCTATATTCCTAATGGTTAATGCAGCATGAAAATCTAGTTTTTCATTTATATACATCCCTCCAAAATCTATTGCGCCTCCAACTGAATTATACTGTTCTAATGCCGAAGTAATAATTTTAACATTGGCACCAACATAAAAATCTGTGTATGGAATGTTATAATTATAGCCTGCAGAAATGGCTGTTTCATTACCACTGAATGTTCCTGTTGAATTTCCATCAACATCATAACCATCAAACGAACCGTAATTAATATAGGTAACACCAATATGAAACGTCTGTACGTGCCTATCCCAAGTGTATGCGTAAGCTGCAGTTCCGTAACTTATGTCACCCAAGTAACTCGAGTAATTTACAGCTAACTGATTACTCATTTTATAATTAATAGAAGCAGGATTGTAAAGTGCTTCTGTAACATCATCATCAAAGTTTGTAATTATCTTACCTCCTAAAGCTGCTTGCCTAGGCGAGGATACCAAATTTAAAAATTGGTATGTAGCTTCGCCTCCTAATTGCGCGAATGCAGGCAGAGCTATAAGCATACAAAGTAAAATGGAAATCCTTTTAATCATAGATTTTGCAAAATAACTAAATCTATCTTAAAACGATGAGATGATTTTTTTATTTTTTGAAAGCTGTTCTTTTCTAATTTAATTTCAATTTTTGTCCAATAATTATTAAATCACTAGTCAAACCGTTTAATTCTTTAATAATCTTTACAGTAATTCCATTATTAAGAGCAATACGATATAAATTATCTCCTCTTTTAACTACATAAACAGGATTATTTTTAGTTTGATTTTTAATTTCTAAACTTTTAACACGAAGTTTTTTACCAACACGTATAAGATTAGAGTTTAAATTATTTATGCGTTTTAACTTTTGTACGCTTAAATGGAATTGATTAGATATACCATATAAAGTATTTCCTGATTTTACAATATAAAAATTTGAAGTTAAATTCCCTAAAGAACTCGCTGCACTTTTTTCTTTTACTACTGCTTCCTTTATTGGGTAAAGTTGAAAATCTAAATTTTTAACCCAAAGCTTTTGTCCCACATCAATTAATGTGGTTTCTAGTTTATTGGCACGCATTAATTCTGTTAGAGAGACTTTATATTTTTTAGATAAATCTAACAAAGTCTCTCCTTCTTTTACACTATGAAATTCTACAATATTTGAATCTAAAATTTCATTTACGCCTGATTTTTTAGTGTAAATCGACGATGTATTAACAGAATCTATTTTAGTACCTGAAACAATATTTTCTAGTTTTACGACAGTAATTTCTCCTGTAACTACATCAAATATTGCTGGTTCACCATCTAATATAACATCTTTAAAATTTGTTTCTTCTTGAGCAATAACTTGTACGCAAGCTATAAGATTGATTAAAAATGTTACGATTAGTTTAAAGCTTTTTTGCATTTTCTACTTTCTGTTTTGTTAACGCAAGTTTTAAAACATCACTCATGTCTTTTACATAATGAAATGTTAAACCTTTTAGATATTCTTGTTTAATTTCTTCGATATCTCTTCGGTTATCTTCACAAAGTAAAATTTCTTTAATACGCGCACGTTTTGCTGCTAATATTTTTTCTTTAATTCCACCTACAGGCAATACTTTACCTCTCAAAGTAATTTCACCTGTCATGGCTAAGCTCTTTTTCACTTTACGTTGTGTAAATAAAGAAACTAAAGACGTTAACATTGTTACACCTGCACTAGGTCCATCTTTAGGAGTTGCTCCTTCTGGCACGTGAATATGAACATTATACTTACTAAAAATCTCAGGGTTTATTCCAAATTCTTCAGCATTTGCTTTAATGTATTCCATAGCAATTGTTGCAGACTCCTTCATTACTTTACCTAAATTACCTGTGATAGATAAAGTTCCTTTTCCTTTAGACAAAATAGATTCTATAAATAAAATATCACCACCAACACTTGTCCAAGCTAAACCTGTTACAACTCCAGCAACATCATTATTTTCATATTTATCGCGCTCCATTCTAGGACTACCTAAGATTTCTATAATATCTTCATTAGAAATTTTAATATTATATTCTTCTTCCATTGCAATATTTTTAGCAGCATAACGCACCATTTTTGCAATTTGCTTCTCTAACCCTCTTACTCCTGATTCTCGTGTATAACCTTCAACTATTTTTTCGAGTTGTGGTTTTGCTATTTTTAAAGAAGAGCTATCTAAACCATGCTCTGTTAATTGCTTTGGTAATAAATGTCTTTTTGCAATTTCAACTTTTTCTTCAATAGTATAACCTGTTACATTAATGATTTCCATACGGTCTCTTAATGCAGGTTGAATGGTATTCATGCTATTAGAAGTCGCAATGAACATCACCTTAGATAAATCATACCCCATTTCTAAGAAATTGTCGTAAAATTCACTGTTTTGCTCAGGATCTAAAACCTCTAACATAGCAGAAGATGGATCGCCTTGACTTCCTGTAGAAAGTTTATCTATTTCATCTAATACAAATACAGGGTTTGATGTTTTTGCTTTTTTCAAACTCTGAATAATTCGTCCTGGCATTGCACCAATATAGGTTTTTCTATGACCACGAATTTCTGCTTCATCACGTAAACCACCTAGTGAAATTCTCACATATTCTCTACCCAATGCTTCTGCAACAGATTTACCTAAAGATGTTTTACCAACACCTGGAGGTCCGTAAAGACATATAATTGGAGACTTCATATCATTACGAAGTTTTAATACTGCTAAATACTCGATGATTCTTTTCTTAACATCTTCAAGTCCGAAATGGTCACGGTTTAATATTTTTTCGGCACGTTTTAAATCAAATTTATCCTTGCTAAACTCATTCCAAGGTAAATCTAAAAATAGATCTAAATAATTACGTTGAATAGAATATTCTGCAACCTGAGGATTCATACGTTGCATTTTTGCTAATTCTTTTTCAAAATGCGCTTTTACTTTATCGTCCCACTTCTTTTTCTTAGCACGTGTTTTCATTTCTTCAATTTCTTCACCTGCAGACACACCTCCACCCAACTCCTCTTGGATCGTTTTCATTTGTTGGTGTAAGAAATATTCGCGTTGCTGTTGGTTCATATCACTTTGAACCTTAGACTGAATATCGTTTTTAAGTTCTAACTTCTGAAATTCAAGATTCATGAATTTCAAAGTTTGAAGCGCACGTTCTTTAAGATCATTAATCTTTAACAGCTCTTGCTTCTCCTCTACATTGAGGTTCATGTTAGACGACACAAAGTTGACTAAGAATGAATCACTTTCAATATTTTTAATAGCAAAACTAGCTTCCGAAGGAATATTTGGACTTTCCTTTATAATCTCTAAAGACAAATCTTTAATAGAATCTATAATCGCTTTAAATTCCTCGTTATCTTTTGCCGGTTTAGCTTCTTCAATATCAGAAATTGTAGCTGTTAAATATGGTTTTTCTGAAATAACTTCGTTAATCTCAAAACGTTTTTTACCCTGAATAACAACTGTTGTGTTACCATCAGGCATTTTTAAAACTTTTAAGATACGTGCAACAGTACCCGTTTTATAAATATCTTTTGCTGTAGGATTTTCTACAGATTCATCAATCTGAGACACAACCCCTATAACTTTTCCACCTTTATTAGCATCATTAATTAATTTTATAGATGCATCTCTTCCCGCTGTAATCGGAATAACAACTCCTGGAAATAAAACCGTATTTCTCAACGGCAAAATTGGTAAAGAATTTGGTAAAGATTCGTTATTTATTAATTCTTCATCTTCTGGAGTCATCAATGGAATTAACTCTGAATTCTCATCAAAATCCTGAAATGACAGATTGTCTAAGTTTAAAAAATTTGATTTTCCCATATATATATTTAAGTCATTCTGTCATTATTACACACAGAATAACATGCTTTTAAATGTATTAAAAATTAACTTCATACTGAATATCAAAACATTATAAGATATCTAAAGTTATTCACACTACTCTAAATTCAATTGTTATGCCATTACCTTTGATTGACAAAAAAGGTTTTAAATTAGAAATAAAATTGTCACTTTGAATGAATTGATACAATGATAATCGGATAAATTAATATTGAAGAGTAATTAAGTAAATGTTTTTGAGAATTTTTGCTGAAGTTCTACTTAGCCATCTTGATGTTAGATTTTGAAAATTTCATAATATAATCGAACTGACGAGATCAGATATTAAAATATTTAAAAATAAACTGTAACACTTTAAAAAAGTAACCATCTATAAGTAAAAGCAATTGTTTTTTGACATCAACCAATCAAAATATCGAACAGTTATTACAGCTTTGTCAATCTGGAAACCAACGTGCACAGTTGGAAATTTATAACAGATATAACAAAGCAATGTATAACACAGCCCTCAGAATTATAAAAGATTCTTTTAAGGCTGAAGACATAATGCAAGAATCTTTTTTAACAGCTTTTACAAAATTAAATACGCTAGAAGACGCTAATATGTTTGGCTCATGGTTGAAACGAATCGTGATAAACAATAGTATTAGCTATTACAACAAAACTATAAAACAAAACGAAGTACCATTAGATACTGTGATTTATAAAGTAGAAGATGATATGGGTATTGTTGAAAGTGAACCCATAAACGAAAAAGCAAAACAGATTTTAGATGTTATGAAAACGCTAAAATCTAATTACAGTTTAAGCCTAACATTACATTTAATTGAAGGTTACGATTACGAAGAAATCTGCGAAATAATGGATATTACATATGCCAATTGCAGAACAATGATCTCTAGAGCAAAAGAGAGTTTACGCAAGAAATTAGTATTGAATTAATTATGAAAAAAGATAATTTGGAAAGCTTATTTGATAATTTGAAGGATCAATTTAATATTGAAACTCCTCAAAACCATCATGAGCATAGATTTTTAGAAAAGTTGAAAGCACATAATTCCAATTCAACTGAAATTAAAAAGCGATCTCGTTTTAACTGGAAACCTTTTTTAGCAATTGCAGCAACTATAGTAATTTGTTTCGGATTGTTTACAGCATTACCAAACCAACCTGAAACTTTAGACTTAGCCAGCGTATCACCTGAAATGTCTGAAACACAAGACTTTTTTACAGTTACTATTGAAAATGAATTAAAGAAATTAAACAAAGAGCGTTCTCCCTTAACTGAACAAATTATTACAGATGCTTTGGTACAAATTCAAATACTTGAAAAAGATTATAAAAAATTAAAAATAGATTTAACAGAAAGTGGAAAAAACCAACGTGTTATTTATGCAATGATTACCAACTTTCAAAATAGAATAGATATTTTAAATACCGTATTAGAACAAATTGAAACCGTTAAACAATTCAAATCCAACTCAAATGAAAACATTATATAAGTTCTTTTTCTTTTTACTACTGCTACCAACAGTTATGTTAGCAACAAACGGGAAACCTAAAGTGGCAAAACACGAAAAACAGAAAACCTTAAAAAAATCATTTAATGTAAATGCTGATGCTACATTTAATATCACCAGCAGATATGGGAACATTGATATTATTACTTGGGACGAAAACCGCATTGATATCCAAGTCACCATTAAAGTAAGTGGTAATAATGAAAACAAGGTTAACGAAAGATTGAACGAATTAGATGTTGCTTGGCAATCTGCACCTCATAAAGTTACAGCAATTTCTTCAATTGGCGGCAACAGTTATGATACGTCTTGGTGGAACAAAAAATTAAGTAATAATGTAAATATAGAAATTAACTATTTAGTTAAAATGCCTATTACAAACAACGTAAAGCTCTTTAATGATTATGGTTATATTAATCTAGATAGAATTGAAGGCAATGCTTATATAAAATGTGATTATGGAAAAGTAACCACCAAGGAATTGATGGGTAAGGATAATACAATACGATTGAGTTATACTAAAAACAGCTATTTTGAATTTATAAACAACGGAACAATTGAAGCTGATTATAGCGAATTTACCGTCGCCAAAGCCAAAGATTTAAATCTAGAAGCCGATTACACAACTTCTGTAATTGAAATCGCTGAAAATGTAGTTTACGAATGTGATTATGGTTCAGTAAAAATTGACAACATTAACAATTTAGATGGTAATGGAGATTATTTAGCTTTACGATTGGGTACTGTCTTTAAAACTGTTAAAATTAGATCTGATTATGGTTCTATAAAAATTGACCGTTTGGTATCAAAAACTAAGACTGTAGATATAAATTCTGAATTTACAGGAATAACAATTGGGTTTGAAACTGATTGCAAATTCAATTTCAATATTGGAATTGACTTTGGGTCCTTTAGAGAACCTGAAGGTTTTACATATAAAGAAAAAAACACTGGCAATATTGGGAAACAATACCTCGGATATTATGGTGATCAAAACACTGAGAATTTAGTGCTCATAGAGTCTGAATATGGCAGCATTACTTTTAAAAAGAATTAAACACAAAACCTAATACAGCTATAAAAAATACAATTCCTTATAAATGAACATGCGTTGTTTTTACTTACCAACGCTCGTTCATTTTTTTTATGTTTAAAACATCGTGAATAACTCCCTTTTTTCCTTAGAATATTATATGTTAAATCACGTAGAAAAAAAGTAAATTTGCTTTTTATTAAACACAACTCAAATACAATACATAAATGATTCATTTCTTCGGGAACCAAAGCAGTAAGGTTTTTGCTGTTCAAGCAACAAAAGAATTATCAACAGAAACTATATCTAAACTGACATGGTTATTTGGCGACCAATCAAAAATAGAACAAGCATCACTCGATGCTTTTTTTGTTGGACCAAGAGCTGCGATGATTACACCTTGGAGTACAAATGCTGTAGAAATCACTCAGAATATGGGTATTTCAGATATCTTAAGAATTGAAGAATTTACTTCAGTTGTTGAAGATTACAAGGATTACGATCCTATGATTTCTGAAAAATACAAGAGTTTAAATCAAGGTATTTTTAAAATTGACATTCAACCTGAAGCCATTTTAAATATTGAAGATATTTCGGCTTACAATCAACAAGAAGGTTTATCGCTTAGTGATGAAGAAGTAGAATATTTAGAAAGTGTTTCTAAAAAAATAGATCGACCATTAACCGATTCTGAAGTTTTTGGATTTTCTCAAGTTAACTCAGAACATTGTCGGCATAAAATATTCAACGGAACTTTTGTAATTGATGGAGAAGAAATGCCAACTTCATTATTCAAATTAATAAAGGAAACATCTAAACAATTTCCAAACGATATTGTTTCAGCATATAAAGATAATGTTGCTTTTATAAAAGGTCCTAAAGTGGAGCAATTTGCACCTAAAACGGCAGATAAACCCGATTTTTATGAAACTAAAGATTATGAATCTGTAATTTCATTAAAAGCAGAAACACATAACTTTCCAACAACTGTTGAGCCTTTTAACGGAGCTGCAACAGGTTCTGGTGGAGAAATTAGAGATAGACTTGCTGGCGGAAAAGGTTCTTTACCTTTAGCAGGAACCGCTGTTTACATGACTTCTTACTCTCGTTTAGAAGAAAACAGACATTGGGAAAATAAATTTGAAGCTAGAGAATGGCTGTATCAAACACCAATGGATATTTTAATAAAAGCCTCTAATGGAGCATCTGATTTTGGAAACAAATTTGGACAACCTTTAATTACAGGTTCTGTATTAACTTTTGAGCACCAAGAAAATGCTTCAGTAAGTGATTCTCCGGCAAGAAAATTAGGATACGATAAAGTGATTATGCAAGCGGGTGGTATTGGCTACGGAAAAGCAGATCAGGCGATAAAAGATGTTCCTAAAAAAGGAGATAAAATTGTAATCCTAGGTGGTGACAACTACAGAATTGGTATGGGAGGCGCAGCTGTTTCTTCTGCTGATACAGGCGAATTTGCATCAGGAATTGAATTAAATGCAGTACAACGTTCTAACCCAGAAATGCAAAAACGTGCTGCAAATGCGGTTCGTGGCATGGTAGAAAGTGAAGAAAACTTTATTGTTTCTATTCACGATCACGGTGCTGGTGGACATCTTAACTGTTTATCTGAACTTGTTGAAGATACAGGTGGAAAAATTGATTTAGACAAACTTCCTGTTGGTGACCCTACCCTATCGGCTAAAGAAATTATTGGTAATGAATCTCAAGAACGTATGGGATTAGTTATTGGTGAACAACATTTAGAAACTTTACATAAAATAGCTGACAGAGAACGTTCTCCTATTTATGATGTTGGTGAAGTTACAGAAAATGACCGCTTTACTTTTGAATCTAATTCTACAGGTGAAAAACCTATGGATTTAGCTTTAGAAGATATGTTTGGTTCATCTCCTAAAACAATAATGACAGATAAAACTGTTATCAGAAAATATAAAAACCCACGTTACAAAACGAAAAATTTAGAAATCTATCTAAAACAAGTTTTACAACTTGAGGCTGTTGCGTGTAAAGATTGGTTAACAAATAAAGTAGACCGTTGTGTTGGTGGTAAAGTTGCCAAGCAACAATGTGTTGGCCCATTACAAATTCCGTTAAATAACGTTGGCGTAATGGCTTTAGATTATAATGGTAAAGAAGGTGTTGCAACGTCTATTGGGCATGCGCCTATTTCTGCACTAATTAATCCAGAAGCAGGAAGTAGAAATGCTATAACAGAATCTTTAACCAACCTAATATGGGCACCTTTAAAAGATAATTTACATTCTGTTTCTTTATCTGCAAACTGGATGTGGCCTTGTAAAAATGAAGGTGAAGATGCCCGTTTATATAAAGCTGTAAAAGCGGTTTCAGAATTTTCTATTGGTTTAGGAATTAATATCCCAACAGGAAAAGATTCTTTATCTATGAAACAGAAATATACAGATGGAGACGTAATTTCTCCAGGAACTGTTATTATTTCTGCTGCAGGAAACTGTAATGAAATCACTAAGGTTGTAGAACCTGTTTTACAAATTGATGGTGGAAATATTTACTACATCAATATTTCTCAAGATGACTTTAAATTAGGAGGAAGTTCTTTTAACCAAGCATTAAATGCTATTGGAAATGAAACTCCTGATGTTACAAATACAGATTTTGTAAAAAATACATTTAATACCATTCAAGACTTAATTAAAGCAGATAAGATTAAAGCAGGACACGATGTGGCTTCTGGAGGTTTAATTACAACCTTATTAGAAATGTGTTTTGCAGATGTTAATTTAGGTGCAGATTTAAATATTAAATCTTTAAATGAAGAAGATTCTATTAAAGTTTTATTCTCAGAAAATTCAGGAATTGTTTTTCAAGCAGATGCTTCTGTAGAAACTGTTTTATCAGAAAATAATATTGAATTTTTTAATATAGGTGAAGCTAATACGTCAGGAATTGTAACGATTAAAAATAGCGAAGACGACTTCTCTTTTAATGTTACAGAACTAAGAGATGTTTGGTTTAAAACGTCTTTCTTATTAGATCAAAAACAAACGGCTAATAATTTAGCACAAGATCGTTTTGACAACTATAAGAATCAAGCGTTAGATTTTAAATTCCCATCTCATTTTACAGGGAAATTAAAAGATGCGCTTACTACAGACAATTCGCGTCCTAAAGCGGCAATCTTAAGAGAAAAAGGATCTAACTCTGAACGTGAAATGGCTAACGCTATGTATTTAGCAGGTTTTGATGTTAAAGATGTTCATATGACAGACTTAATTTCTGGTCGTGAAACATTAGAAGATATTCAGTTTTTAGGAGCTGTTGGTGGTTTTAGTAACTCGGATGTTTTAGGTTCTGCTAAAGGTTGGGCCGGAGCCATTAAATACAATGATAAAGCCAATAAAGTGATCAACGATTTCTTTAAAAGAGAAGATACACTTTCTGTAGGAATTTGTAATGGAGCACAACTTTGGATGGAATTAGATTTAGTGAACCCAGAGCATGAAACTCATGGAAAACTGACTTATAATGATTCTCATAAACACGAAAGTGGATTTACATCTGTAGAAATTCAGAAAAATAATTCAGTTATGCTTTCTTCTTTAGAAGGTGCTACTTTAGGAGTTTGGATTTCTCATGGAGAAGGAAAATTTACGCTTCCTTATTCTGAAGACAAATATAATATTGTAGCTAAATATGGTTATGCAGAATATCCTGCAAATCCAAATGGATCTGATTTTAACACTGCAATGCTTTGTGACAAAACAGGAAGACATTTAGCAACTATGCCACATATTGAACGTTCAATTTTTCAATGGAACTGGGCCAATTACCCACAAGATAGAAAAGATGAAGTTTCACCTTGGCTAGAAGCTTTTGTAAATGCTAAAAAATGGATTGAAGGTTCTAAAGACTAAATTTTCACTAATTTAGGTTTTTATAAATAACATCAATGAAAACTATATATATAGTATTTTTACTATTAACTTACTCCATTACTTATGCGCAAGACCCAACGCCTCAACATAAAGTTGAGGCGTTAAAAGCGCTTATAAAAACCGAAAATAACAGCGGTAAAAAATTAAAATTACTAGATAGTGTAACCGATTTTCTTATTGATTATCCCAAATTAGGCTATGACTCTATTTCTAGAGTCACTATAGATTATTCAATACAATTAGATTCGTTTAATATTGCCTCTCGTAATATTCAAAACCTTATTAACTATCACAATAATATTTTAGGGCAACCCACAAAAGGTGTTACACTATTCAATACCTATTTTAACACCTTAAAAAATCATATTACAGATAGAAATATGGCTGGCATTTATATAGATGCTGGTGATAGTTTTTATGCCACAAAAGAAATAGACACTGCCATATCTTATTATAACAAGGCTAAATTATATGCTGAAAAAGCAGGTAACGACCGCTTAAAAGCCTTTGCTATTTTAAACCAAGGCTATGCCTACATCGACGAAGCAGAATATGCAAAAGCATCCCAATACATACAAGAAGCATCGGGAATCTTCACATCAGTAAAAGACACCTTTAACATTATTGCTTCAAAGAATGCGTTATCTATTATATATAGTACTAATGGATTTATTAAAGAGGCAAAACATGAGCGTGATGACGCCATTGCTTTAGCTAAAATCACTAAAAATTATAGTTTTCTCGTCTCTCTTTATTCTAATTACGCTGCAGACAATAATAAACAAGGTCTACAAAAAGAGCGGTTAAAACATTTACACAAGGCTGCTGCAGTAAATAAAAAATCGAACTACTTTGAGTATTTTAATCCTATACTATTACATTCATTAGTTATCGCTTATGCAGAAAACGACAGTATTGCTAAAGCCAAATCCTATTTTGAGACACTAATAAAAGACAAAAAAAATATAGAAGGTATTTATGAAAGTAAATATTATAAAGCTTGTGGGTATTTAGCTTTTGCAGAAAAAGATTACAATGAAGCACTAAATTGGGGATTGAAATATCTTAACATTGTAAAAACCTCTAATCAAATAGAAAATATAGAAGATGGAGAAGCTTTTTTAGCGAAGATTTACGAAAAACGTAATGAATACAGTAAGGCTTATTCTCATTTAAAGTCTGCAAAAAAAATTGAAGACTCCTTAAAATCTGTCCAAAAAAATAATGCTTTAAGCTATTATCAAACCCTTTATGAAACTAATAAACGTGATGACAAAATTAAGAACCAAAAGAATGAGATTGAACTTTTAGACTTACAAAACAAGCATAAAGCAGAATTATTTTGGGGAAGCATCATGCTTTTACTAGCCTTATTTTCCATTGTTTATTTATGGCGCTCTAAAAAGTATACTCAAAAGAATGTTCAGCTTCAAAAAGCTTTTGCTCAAGATTTAGTACATAGTGTTGAAGCAGAACGTAAGCGCATCTCTAGTGAACTTCATGATAGTGTTGGCCAAAGCTTATTACTCATTAAAAACAAAATCTTTCTAGAAAACGAAAGCAATAACGATACATCTTTGGTCGATGGAGCTATTAATGAAGTTAGAACTATATCCCAACAGTTACACCCTTTTCAATTTGAAAAGCTAGGCTTAATAAATTCAATAAAAAATACGGTATCCAACTTTCAGAAAAATTCAGACATTTTTTATTCTGAAAATATAGATATTGAGACTTTAAATATCCCTAAAGACAATGAAATTTTTATTTATAGAATGCTACAAGAATGCTTAAATAATGTTGAAAAACATTCAGAAGCAAAAGCTTGTGCTATAAGTGTAGAGGATTTAAAGAATGTGGTTCTATTCCAAATAAAGGATAATGGTATTGGTTTTGATCTCACCGAAAATACTGAATTACTTAATAGTTTAGGTATGAAAACCATAAAAGAGCGTGCACAGCTTATTGGAGCGCAATTGAGTATTGATTCTATTAAAGGAAAAGGAACAACCATTCAAATAAAAGTTCTTAAAAAATAAGTTATGCCAACCTCTATTATACTTGCAGATGATCACCCTTTATTATTAAACGGAACTAAAGAATTTTTAGAAAAAAAATGGTTTAAAGTTATCGCTACAGCTACGGATGGTAACACCGCTTACAATAAAATTGTAAAGTTAAAGCCAGATATTGCTATTTTAGATTTTGATATGCCTAAAATGAACGGTTTAGAAATAGCATACCAAATTAAATACAATAAAATAAACACAAAAGTTATCATTTTAACCTTACATAAACAAGAGTCTATCTTAAAGGAAGTAGGGCGATCTATACATGGATATATCACAAAAGACAGTGCTTTACAAGAATTGGAAGCCTGCTTAGAAAGCATAGATAACAACATTAATTATGTTAGTAAAAAATTAAAAAGTAGTATACATTTTGGTAGTCATACCGATCCTAACTTTGAAAAACTTAGTACGACCGAAATTAAAATTTTAAAGTATTTAGACAAAAACTTAAACAGCACTCAAATCGCAGAGGAATTATTTATATCTAGACGTACCGTTGAAAAACACCGCAGTAATATTATTAAAAAATTAGAAATAGATACCACTAACCAAAATGCACTCTTTGTTTGGCTAAAAAAACATCCAAATATACTTAATACGTAGACCTACGTATGCTACTATTGCTCAATAAATAATAGTTTTAAGGAACCGCTAACCATACTATATTATCGCTCCTATACACAATTATTACACACCTATTAATTGCTGGATCTTAAACATTTTTTCTATTGAAATGCTAAATAGATATATATTATAAAACCAGACGGCTATAGTTACATCGTTTTAAAATCAGAAAAAGTAAATACTATATTATACTATAAACCTCTTATAAGCCCTTTATTACTTACCTCAAAAGAAAAAGTGACATATTATATTGTTAAGTGCAGACCAACTTATGTCGGCTATTTAATAAGACACAAAATCACAATGACTTAAAAAAACAAGTGCTTTTTTAATTTATCTATCGTGTGCTAAATTAAAAACAATTACACCTACGGTATTAGACAATATTATAATTCATTTAAACTCTACAACCGAAGATAAATTACTACTTCAATTTCAAAAACGTTATCCAAATTCTCATAATATTGAATTGCTATTTAAACAAAATATTGGATTATCACTTAGTCAATATAAAGCCATTTTATTAAACACTACGTAGACCTACGCATTGTTACCTTTTAATAAAATATATAATTTAGCAGTATGAAATAGAAGACCAAACTTAAAAGAAAATATTTAGAGTGCTATTAATCGAGGGAGAGCAGGTTAGGACATTTTTTTGCTTAGCCTGTTTTTTTATATTAAATAAAAATACATTATAAATCTACACATTAAACAACCTAAAAAAAAGCCATTCAAATTAATGAATGGCTTTTCTAATATTTGTAATCAATACAGTAGGCTTATTTTACAACAGCTGGTGCATTTAATTTATTACTCATTTCCATAGAAATTGCAGAACGGTCAAATTTAATTTTACCAGCTAATGTTTCAATAACACAGCTACTATCTTTTTCATTCAACTCTACAACTTTTCCGTGCATACCACTTTTTGTGATAACACGATCGCCACGCTTTAATTCGCTAGCAAATTTTTTCTCTTGTTTAGAGCGTTTCATTTGTGGTGCAATCATAAAGAAATACATCACTGCAAAAATAGCGATAAACGGTAAAAATGATCCTATTGCGTCCATTTGGAATTATTATATGTAAAATTATTAATCGTGGTTATGACCTTCGTGACCTGGTTGCGTAGAAGATTTTCTTGTTGCTGCAGCATTATCAATAGCTAAAGGATTAACCTTGCTTGTTGCTGTCTTTGTTGCTTTTGCAGGAGCATTAGGATCAGCACTAATCATAGCAGTAATTCTAACTGGTATTTTACCTTTTTCTGTGTTAGCGGTCATAGTTAAAGATTTTGTTACTTTACCATTACCTCTACCATTAAATTTCACAGTAAATTGACCCGTTTCACCTGGCTGTACTTCTTTAGTAAAATTTGAAGGTACAGTACATCCACAAGTACTTTTAATATCACTTACAACTAACATAGAGTTTCCTGTATTAGTATACTTAAAAATAGTTTCAACAGGAGTTCCGTTAACAATGTTTCCAAAATCATGCTCTGTCTTATCTAAAGTAAGCACTGCAAAATCACCAGCGTTAGCATCTCTTTCTGCTGCAACAGCAACATTTTCGTTTTTAACTTTACTAGCAGCATCATCCTTACAAGATGAAAAAGCCAACATACATAAAGCACTTAATCCTAAAATTACTTTTTTCATTATTTATTTTATATTTGATAGTTAATATACAGCTAGCGAAGTTAATGATTATTTTAAGGTATTAAAATTTTTAGTCCTTTGTTAACACAATATTTGTAAGAAATAACCTGCTTCAAAAAAGGACTAAATTATCATAGATAACATAATGCATGATCATTATTTAATGACCTTTACTCTATTTTAGATATAGAAAAGGGCCAATTAAAACTACATTAAGCCTCTTCCTGTTTTTACATGAATATTCTCAGCCTGATATTCCTTTACAACTTTATCTAAAATACCGTTAATAAAATAACTACTCTTTGGAGTAGAATATTCTTTTGCGATTTCTAAATATTCGTTGATCGTAACTTTATGTGGAATTGATGGAAATTTCTGAAATTCGCAAAGCGCCATTTTTAATAACACTCCATCTAAACTTGCTAAACGATCGGAATCCCAATTCGTTGTTTTCCCATTGATTTCTTCTGCAAACTTAGAATTATTTAGAAAAGTCTTTTTAAATAACTCTATCGCAAAATCTTTATCCTCTTCATCTTTATACAACTCTGGTAATAAAGCTGTTTCTGGTGACGTTAATTTTAATTTTCGTAAAACTTTTAGCATCGCTGTATTTACAACTGGTAAATCATCTACCCAAGTTAATTTTTTGTCTTCAAAAAAGTCAAAAAGCTTTTCATTTGGTGCTATAATTTCAGTAAAAATATCTAAAACAAATTGTTTGTCTCTCTTAAAATTAGGTTCTTCTTCTTCTGTATACGCTTTGTAAATATCACTTTTTAAAATTTCTTTAAAAAGAATATCAACATATTCAAATTCTAAATCCCAAAAATTTAATTTATGACTAGAAATAACATCCTTCAGCATTGTATTACTACTAATACAATTAAGAAGTTGATTCTCCTGAAATTTTAAATCTGGATTTTTATCTGCAGCAGTACCTAAGAGTTTATTTTGTAGTTTCTCGTTATGGTTCTTACTCTTTTTATGCAGTTCGGTTAATAAAGCTAAAAGCGATAGGTACAAATCGTACATGTTATCTAGACTGTGTAATAAAAACTTTTGTTCTTTTATTAAATCATCACTTTCGGTACCTTTAAAAGCATACATAGATTGCATAACTTTAATTCTGATGTGTCTTCTGTTTAGCATGTGTAAGAACTTACTTTATTTTTTTGATTATTAAAAAAAGGTGAACTACTTAAAGTTCACCCTGCAAAAATACTATTATTTAATTTTTATATTAGAATTTAATCTTGACTATTTTAAGTTTTCTCTCTTTCTAGTCGCAATACGTTCTCTAGCGATGTTTAACGCGGCATCATTTGTTGTTAAATTATTCACTTTGGCGTTATCTAAAATTTCTAATGTTGTATTATAGATGTTTTCTGTTTTACGCATTATTTCCTGTCTTCCGTAATTTTCTAATTCTGCATAAACATTGATAATCCCACCTGCGTTTATTAAGAAATCTGGTGCGTAAACAATACCACGTTCTTGCAAAATTAAACCGTGCTTGTTTTCCTCAGCTAATTGATTATTTGCTGCACCTGCAATTACTTTTGCTTTTAGTTTATGAATTGTATCGTCATTAATCGTTGCTCCTAATGCACAAGGCGCATAAATATCCATATCTTCACTATAAATGTCGTTACCTCCATAAATATTTACACCATATTTAGAGCGCACTTCTTCTAAACGCTCTTGGCTAATATCTGAGATTGTAACATTGGCACCTTCGTTAACTAAATGTTCTACTAAAGCTTCACCTACATTACCGATTCCTTGTACAAAAACATTTTTATTTTCTAAAATATCTGAACCAAATTGGAATTTAGATGCCGCTTTCATTCCCATAAAAACACCATAAGCTGTAATTGGAGATGGATTACCAGCTCCTCCTTTACTTTCGGAAATTCCTGTAACATAAGGCGTCACTTCTCTTACAGTATCCATATCTTCGGTCGTCATACCAACATCTTCTGCTGTTATATAACGTCCGCCTAATGAATTTACAAACTCACCAAAGCGTTTCATTAATTCTGGTGTTTTCTGTATTTTAGCATCACCTATAATGACCGCTTTACCACCACCAAGATTTAAACCTGTAATGGCTGATTTAAATGTCATACCACGAGATAAACGCAATACATCATTTAAAGCTTCCCATTCATTAGCATAATTCCACATTCTTGTACCCCCTAAAGCAGGCCCTAAAACTGTGTTATGAATACCAATTATAGCTTTTAAACCAGTATCTTTGTCATTGCAAAAAACAATTTGCTCATGATCATCAAAAGAATGCTGTCCGAAAACCGGATCTATTTTTTTGAGTTCTTTTGAAGTTATAATTTCTGAAGTCATATCACTTAAAATTTAGGGTGTCTTTAGAGTTTCTAAAAACAGCTTGCAAAAGTAAATTATAATTAAAGGATTAGCAAAACATTAACTATTAAATACAATTCTAGTAATACTTTTGAGCCACTAAACTATAGAATGAAAGCACTTAAACACCTTAACAAATACTTCTACAAATACAGATATAGATTAATCATTGGTATCATTATCACCATTATAGCCAAGGTATTTGCCTTATTTACCCCAAGATTAATTGGAGCTTGTATTAATATTGTTTCTGACCGATTAGATGGAAAAATTTCAGATGAAATTTTTAAAAGTGACTTAACAATTTACACCATTTACCTTATTGGAGCCGCTATTATAGCTGGAATATTTACATTTTTAATGCGTCAAACGATAATTAATGTGTCTCGCCATGTTGAATTTGATCTTAAAAATGAAATTTATAAGCATTACCAAATTCTGTCTTTAAATTTTTATAAAACAAATAGGACTGGAGATTTAATGAACCGAATTAGTGAAGATGTTGGTAAAGTTAGAATGTACGTTGGTCCTGCAATAATGTATACCATAAACACCATTACTTTATTTGTTATCGCAATCATTTATATGATGGATAGATCTCCTTCATTAACTTTATACACCTTACTACCTCTACCCTTTTTATCTGTAGTAATTTATAAGTTAAGCCGTTTAATTAACAAACGTAGTACAATTGTACAACAATCATTATCTACGTTATCTACATATTCTCAGGAGACTTTTAGTGGAATTTCTGTTATAAAATCTTATGGCATTGAACCAAGAACTAATGCCGAGTTTGAACACCTTTCTTCAGAAAACAGACAGAAGCAAATTAGTCTTACAAAGGTGCAGGCCTTATTTTTCCCAATGATGATATTATTAATTGGGGTGAGTAACCTTATTGTTATTTATGCAGGAGGTATGCAATATATGAGTGGTGAAATTGAAAAAATAGGGACTATTGCAGAATTTATTATATATGTTAATATGCTAACTTGGCCAGTTGCAACTGTAGGTTGGGTAACCTCTTTAGTACAACAAGCCGAAGCTTCACAAGTACGAATCAACGAATTTTTAGATACAGAACCAGATATAAAAAACACAACTACTGCTTTAACACCTATTAAAGGTGATATTGAATTTAAAAATGTATCCTTTACCTATCAAGACACAAATATAGAAGCATTAAAAGACATCAGTTTCACATTAAAATCGGGACAAACATTAGCCATTTTAGGAAAAACAGGTTCAGGAAAATCTACTATTTTAGACTTAATTGGTCGTTTGTATGATATTAATAAAGGTGCTCTTTTAATTGATAATAAAAACATAGCTGACTTAAATCTCTTCAGTTTAAGAGAAAGTATAGGTTATGTACCTCAAGATGCATTCTTGTTTTCAGATACTATAAAGAATAATATTAAGTTTGGTAAAGAAGATGCGACTGACGAAGAAGTAATTGCCGCTGCAACAAATGCTAAAGTTCATAAAAACATTATTGGTTTCAATAGAGGTTACGACACCGTATTAGGTGAACGTGGAATTACACTTTCTGGAGGACAAAAACAGCGTGTATCTATTGCAAGAGCTATTATTAAAAAACCAGAGATTTTATTATTTGATGATTGCCTTTCTGCGGTTGATACAGAAACTGAAGAAAAGATATTAAATAACCTTGTTAAGCTGACAAAAAACAAGACAACAATTATTGTAAGTCACCGTATATCATCAGCGAAAAATGCTGATCAAATTATTATTTTAGAAGACGGGAAAGTTATAGAGTCAGGGAACCACGAAACCCTTATAAATACTGATGGTTACTACAAGGAATTATACCACAAACAACGCTCCGAAAAAGAAAAGTAATTATTTGTTGTTTAGGTTACTTTTTTTTTAGATTTTTGGATTGAAATTAAAATAAGATTGAGTTATGAGTGATTATGAAATGACGGACAAAGAAGAAATCTATTCTAAAGTATTACGTGCAGGAAGGAGAACATATTTTTTTGATGTTAGAGCAACAAAAGCTGGGGATTATTATTTAACAGTTACTGAAAGTAAAAAGTTCACTAATGATGATGGATCTTTTTATTACAAAAAACATAAGATTTATTTATATAAAGAAGACTTTACCGAATTTAAAGAAATTTTAGCTGAAATGACTGATTATATTATTAATGAAAAAGGTCAGGAAGTTATTAGCGAACGTCATCAAAAAGATTTTAAACGTGAAGATGAGTTTGTAACTGAAGAAGTAAAAACATCAGGAGACACAGAAAGTTTTACAGATATTAGCTTTGACGATATCTAAGATAAATTATATTAAACTATAAAATCCCCTGATAAAAATTTATCAGGGAATTTTATTTTTAGATTATAGATTTTTAAGAAATAGGACTCCCATTTTTAACTTTAGTTTCTGGATGTAATAAAAACACATCATTTGATTTTACTGCACCAACAACTAAACATTCACTCATAAAATTAGCTATTTGCTTTTTAGGAAAATTAACGACAGCCACAATTTGCCTATCTATTAAATCTTCTTTTTGATATTGAGTTGTAATTTGGGCAGAAGTTTTTTTAAATCCTAAAACACCAAAATCTATAATTAATTGATAAGCTGAACGATGTGCTTTAGGAAAAGCATTCACTTCTACAATTGTACCTATTCTTAAATCTACTTTTGTAAAGTCTTCAAATGTTACTATCTTTTCCATATCTTTTGCTAAGGTCAATATAACGGATTAATAAAAACAAATATAAAGAAATAATGGCTCGTACAGAATCTAACATGCTACCCTTAGGCACCATAGCACCGCACTTCAGACTTAAAGATAGTGTAGATAACACAAAGAAATCTCTAAACGAATTAAAAGGTACAACAGGAACATTGGTGATGTTTATATGTAACCACTGTCCCTTTGTTAATCATGTAAGCTCAGAACTATCTCAATTAGCTAAAGATTACATTTCAAAAGGTATTAACTGTATTGCTATTTCTAGTAATGATGTCTTAACCCATCCGCAAGACAGACCCGATTTAATGGCCAAATACGCAATAAATGAAGATTATATATTTCCATATTTATACGATCAAACTCAAAATATTGCAAAAGCCTATAATGCTGCTTGTACACCTGATTTTTTCTTATTCGATGCCGATTTAAAATTAGTCTATACAGGTCAATTAGATGATTCTAGACCTGAGAATGACAAACCTGTAACAGGAAAAGATCTTAGAGCTGCAATGACTGCTTTAATAACAAATACGCCTATAAGCGCTGATCAAAAACCAAGTATGGGTTGCAGCATTAAGTGGAAATAAATTTCACGGCATTATTAAAAAGCTATTTACTTATTTATAGCCTATATAGATATAATATATATTTATTCTAGCCTCTTAATTCTTTACAAAAAAAATGGTCGGAATTTCTTCCGACCATTTTTTTTGTTCTTGTAATAAGAATATTACTAAACTTTAGTTACCAGCAGCAGAAGCTTCCATTGCTTCAACTCTAGCTCGCATAGTTTTAAATTTATCTGTTTCTCCTAATGCGCTATAGATATTCATTAATGTTTTAGCAGCATCAATATTAGATTCTTTTAATTCTAATGATTTTTCTAGATAAGGAATAGCATCAGAATATAATTGAGAACGCTTTTCTTTAAGTTCATCATATTTTCTATTATCAGCAGAACTTGTACCTAAACCATTCATTTCTTCAACAATTGCAGCTTCACCTGCTAAAATAACAACAGCTAAATTAGTATATGCATCCACATAATTAGGGTTAATTGTAATAGCCTTATTGTAATATTTAATAGCAGATTCTGAGTTACCAGCTTCAGCAGCTAAAACACCTAAGTTATACTGTAGTTCAGCATTATCTGGATCTTTCTGAGTCGCTTGCTCCATTAACTCCTTAAATTTATCTCTATTACCCATTTTTAAATAAACATTTGCTTCAGATAATAATAACCCTATATCGTCAGGGTTTTGAGATCTAGCATCAGACATTGCTGCTAATGCTTTTTCATTCTCTCCTTGAGACACATAAATTAAAGCTATATTTTTTACAATTTCAGCGGCATTAGATTCACTTTTTTCATCTCTAGGCTTGTTATGTAATTTAGCTTTTAAAGAAAAAGTTCTTTGTGCTTTATCTGGAAAAAGTTCCTCCTCACCTGTTTCTGCATTGGTTGCAAAATAATTCATTTTGATACCTGTGTAACCAAGATTCTTTAGTTCAATATAATAATCTAAAGCAGTATCATAATCTTGTTCAGTTACTGCTGATGAAGCGGCATAATATAAATACAATGTATCTTGCGGAGACATTCTATAAACTTTTTCAAAACCTTTAGCCGCAGCTTTATAATTTTTACTTGAAAATGCATTATTGGCATTGGTTAAAAATGTATTAACCATTCCTTCAGACATTACATTAGCTTCTTGGGTATATTTTAATTTACCCATTTTAGATTCTAATTCTTTTAAGTTGTCTAAACTTACTATCGCTTCATCAATATTAGCATCAGTACCTTTACCTTCTGCATATAAAGCCTGAGCTTTTAAATAATAAAACTTTGCTTTAGTTTTATCGTCCATACTACCAATCAGAGCTTCCGCTGAAGTTACTGCAGATTTGGCATCTCCAAAATTTGAATTCTTTAGTGCCTTCTCAATTGCTTTTACCTCATTTTTTTGAGCAAAGGACATTGACGAAACAGCTAAGAGTAGCATTAATGTCATTAATTTTTTCATCTTGTAATAAATAATTTATTTGTTAATTTAGTTTTCAGTTTCATTATTATCAATAGCTGTACCATCATCTTCAGTGGTATCACCATCTCCAATGATTTCAGCTTCTATATCTTCAATAACCTCTTCGTCATCTTTCATAACTTTAGCTACTGCAGCAATAGAATCATTCCCTTTAAGGTTTATTAATTTAACACCTTGAGTTGCTCTTCCCATGACACGTAAATCAGCTACAGCCATACGAATTGCAATTCCAGATTTATTAATAATCATTAAATCATCTTCATCTGTTACATTTTTAATAGATACTAAATTACCTGTTTTCTCTGTGATAGAAATTGTTTTTACACCTTTTCCACCTCTATTGGTAATTCTGTAATCTTCTAAACTAGATCGTTTACCGTATCCATTTTCAGAAACTACTAAGATGTTACTTTCCATATCATCTACAGCAATCATACCGATAACTTCATCCGTTTTTTCGTCTTGAAGTCTAATTCCACGAACACCAGAAGCTCCTCTACCCATTGGTCTAGTTTTAGCTTCCTCAAAACGTATTGCCTTACCAGATTTCAACGCTAACATCACTTGACTTTCGCCTGTTGTTAATTTTGCTTCTAATAAAACATCGTCTTCCTTAATAGTAATCGCATTAATACCGTTTGATCTTGGTCTAGAATATTGTTCTAAAGATGTTTTCTTAACCTGACCTTTTTTAGTCGCCATTATGACATAGTGACTATTAATGTATTCTTCATCTTTTAAATCTTGAGTACAAATGAAAGCCATAACTTTATCATCTTGCTCAATGTTTACTAGATTTTGAATTGCTCTACCTTTTGAAGTTTTAGAACCTTCTGGTATTTCGTAAACACGCATCCAGAAACATTTTCCTTTTTGAGTAAAGAATAACATGTATTGATGGTTTGTACCTACAAATAAATGTTCTAAGAAATCTTCATTACGAGTTGTTGTTGCTTTTTGTCCAACACCGCCTCTATTCTGAGTTTTGTATTCACTAAGTGATGTTCTTTTAATATAACCTGCATGCGATATTGTAATTACAACTTGCGCATCCGGAATCATATCTTCGATACTTAAATCACCACCAGCATATTCAATTATAGAACGACGCTCATCTCCATATTTCTCTCTAACAACTTCTAATTCTTCCTTAATAATAGCCATTCGACGTTCTTTTCTGTCTAGGATATCCTTAAGGTCAATAATGGTTTTCATTATTTCATCATATTCAGAACGTAATTTATCTTGTTCTAAGCCTGTTAACTGACGTAATCGCATCTCAACAATAGCTTTGGCTTGAAGCTCTGAAAGTTTGAAACGTTCAATTAAACTATTACGTGCTTCATCTGCATTATTAGAAGCTCTAATAATTTTAATTACCTCATCAATATTATCTGAAGCGATAATTAAACCTTCTAAGATATGTGCTCTTTCTTCTGCCTTACGTAATTCATATGTTGTACGTCTTACAACAACTTCATGTCTATGCTCAACGAAATAATGAATAAGTTCTTTTAAGTTTAAAAGCTGAGGACGCCCATTAACTAACGCAATATTATTCACACTAAAAGATGTTTGTAGTGCTGAATATTTATATAGTTTATTAAGAACGATATTAGGTATTGCATCACGTTTTAAAATGTAAACAATACGCATTCCATTTCTATCCGATTCATCACGTATAGAAGAAATACCTTCCATTTTTTTATCGTTAACCAAATCAGCAGTCTTTTTTATCATGTCTGCCTTATTGACTTGGTAAGGAATTTCAGTTACAATAATACATTCTCTACCATGTACTTCTTCGATAACCGCTTTACCACGCATTACAATACGTCCACGTCCTGTATGAAAAGCTTCCTTAACTCCATCATAGCCATAAATAGTTCCTCCTGTTGGGAAATCTGGAGCTTTTATATGTTGAATTAATTCATCTATTTCAATATCATTATTCTCAATGTAAGCTATAGTACCATTTACAACTTCAGTTAAGTTATGTGGAGGCATATTAGTAGCCATACCCACAGCAATCCCCGAAGCTCCATTTACTAAAAGACCAGGAATACGTGTAGGAAGAACTGTTGGTTCTTTTAACGTATCATCAAAGTTTAATTTATGATCTACAGTTTCTTTATCAATATCAGCTAACATATCCTCAGATATCTTTCGCATTCTTGCTTCTGTATAACGCATTGCTGCAGGACTATCACCATCCACAGATCCAAAGTTACCTTGTCCATCGACTAACATGTAACGTAAACTCCACTCTTGAGCCATACGTACCATTGCATCATAAACAGAGGTATCTCCATGTGGGTGATACTTTCCTAAAACTTCACCGACAATTCTTGCTGACTTTTTATGTGCCGAATTTGCTCTAATACCAAGTTCGTGCATACCGTAAAGTACACGTCTATGTACAGGTTTTAAACCATCTCTTACATCTGGTAACGCACGTGACACAATGACTGACATTGAATAGTCAATGTAAGCCGATTTCATTTCATCTTCAATGTTAATTGGAATGAGCTTTTCTCCTTCTGCCATATATAAAATTAATTAGTTTTTTTCTAAGTTTTCTTAACATGCTAATATAACCAAAATACTACTGTTTATTCCCAAATTCATTATCATTTTTGGTATTTTTTATTAACAATACACAATAGCCTTTTAGTTAATAAGTATCTGTGAATTAACTTTGAGATAAAATGCTTTTTTAGTCTCTTCGTTTTAAACATTTATTGAACACCAAAGAAAGATCGAAAGACCTGACATAATTTCTTTCTATTATACTTATATACCACTAATAAATAAGACTCTAACAGAACATCTCTTAAATCTTATTTATCATTGCTAGTACAGTATAATTTAAATTATTTAGTGCTTCTTTTTTAAATTCACATGGTTTAGGTACAGTTTTTGACCTTTACTCAATATGTTTTTATTATTTTTAATGCAGAAAGAAAGAGAAAGGAATATAATATGGATGATAATTTTTCCCCAAGAGTAAAAGATGTTATTGCTTACAGCAAAGAAGAAGCTTTACGTTTAGGTCATGATTTTATAGGTACTGAGCATTTAATGCTTGGTTTATTAAGAGATGGTGATGGTAAAGCTATAGATATATTAAGTGCTTTAGATATTGATCTTAATCACTTAAGGAGAAAGGTAGAGATTTTAAGTCCTGCTAATCCTAATATCATTACAACATCTAATGAAAAAAAGAACTTACACCTTACAAGGCAAGCTGAGCGTGCTTTAAAAACAACGTTTTTAGAAGCTAAGTTGTTTCAAAGTACCTCAATTAATACAGCCCACTTATTATTGTGTATCTTAAGAAATGAAAATGACCCAACAACTAAGCTTTTAAATAAGCTAAAAGTTGATTATGATAACGTAAAAGAAGAATTCAAATCTATGATTACTAGCGAAGATGATTACTTAGACACTCCGAAGGCAGAATCGTTTTCTGATGACGATATTAATGAGGAAGAAGATGACGCAAAACAAAATCCTTTTGGAGGGCAACCTAACAAAACAAACAAAAAATCTAAAACACCTGTTTTAGATAATTTTGGAAGAGACTTAACTGTACTAGCAGAAGAAGGGAAATTAGATCCTGTTGTTGGTAGAGAAAAAGAAATACAACGTGTTTCTCAAATTTTAAGTCGAAGAAAGAAAAACAACCCTTTATTAATCGGTGAACCCGGGGTTGGTAAATCTGCCATTGCAGAAGGACTTGCGTTAAGAATTATAAAACGTAAAGTATCGCGTACCTTATTTAACAAACGCGTTGTTACCTTAGATTTAGCGAGCTTAGTTGCAGGAACTAAATATAGAGGTCAGTTTGAAGAACGCATGAAAGCGGTAATGAACGAGCTTGAAAAGAATGATGATATTATTCTTTTTATTGATGAAATCCATACTATTGTTGGAGCTGGTGGAGCTACAGGAAGTTTAGATGCTTCTAACATGTTTAAACCTGCCTTAGCAAGAGGTGAGATACAATGCATTGGAGCTACAACTTTAGATGAATATAGACAGTACATTGAAAAAGATGGAGCTTTAGAGCGTCGTTTTCAAAAAGTAATTGTAGAACCAACTTCTGTTGAAGAAACGATAGAAATCCTTAACAATATTAAAGGGAAGTACGAAGAACACCACAATGTTAATTATACACAAGAAGCTATTGAAGCATGTGTGAAGTTAACTAATCGCTATATGACTGAACGTTTTCTTCCAGACAAAGCTATTGATGCTTTAGATGAAGCAGGTTCTCGTGTTCATATTACAAATATTGATGTTCCTAAACAAATTCTTCAATTAGAGAAAAATCTTGAAGAAGTTAAAGAAACGAAGAATAGCGTTGTTAAGAAGCAGAAATATGAAGAAGCTGCAAAGCTTAGAGATGATGAAAAACGCTTAGAAAAAGAACTTGCTACTGCTCAAGAAAAATGGGAAGAAGAAACAAAACTTCATAAAGAAATCGTTACAGAAGAGAGTGTGGCCGATGTTGTTTCTATGATGACAGGTATTCCTGTAAATAAAATTGCGCAGACTGAAATTAATAAATTGTCTAAATTACCAGAACTTATTAAAGGAAAAGTGATTGGTCAAGACCAAGCAGTTGCAAAGGTTGTTAAAGCCATACAAAGAAACAGAGCTGGACTTAAAGATCCTAATAAACCAATTGGTTCATTTATCTTTTTAGGTCAAACTGGTGTTGGTAAAACACAATTAGCAAAAGTTTTGGCTCGCGAATTATTTGAAAGTGAAGATTCTTTAGTTAGAATAGACATGAGCGAATACATGGAGAAATTTGCCATCTCTCGTTTAGTTGGTGCGCCTCCGGGATACGTTGGTTATGAAGAAGGTGGTCAATTGACCGAAAAAATACGCCGTAAACCATACGCTGTAGTACTTTTAGATGAGATAGAAAAAGCGCATCCAGATGTATTTAACATGCTATTACAAGTTTTAGACGATGGTTATTTAACAGATAGTTTAGGTCGTAAAATTGATTTTAGAAACACTATAATCATCATGACATCTAACATTGGAGCCCGAAAACTAAAAGATTTTGGATCTGGTGTAGGTTTTGGTACTTCGGCTACAATAGCACAAGAATCAGATCATGCAAAAGGAGTTATAGAAAATGCTCTTAAAAAAGCTTTTGCTCCGGAATTCTTAAATAGAATTGACGATGTTATTGTATTCAATGCCTTAGAAAAAGAAGACATTGGAAAAATTATAGATATCGAACTTATTAAACTTATCGATAGAATAAAAGGACTTGGTTACGAGCTTCAGCTTACAGATAAAGCTAAAGATTATATTGCTGAAAAAGGATTTGATAAACAATATGGTGCACGACCTTTAAATAGAGCTATTCAAAAATATGTAGAAGATGCCCTTGCCGAAGAAATCATTAACTCTAAACTTCATGAAGGAGATACTATTTTCATGGATTTAGATACAGAAAATGATGCACTTAATATTAAAATTAAATCTTCTGAAGAAACAACTGAATCTTAAATTTTAATTAGATAGACAAAAAAACTCTTTCTGAAATGAAAGAGTTTTTTTTTATTGCTAATTATTTTAAATTATCATTTACAAATGAACGAATCCCTAACATTCGATTTTTGTGATGTAACAATTTATGACCATTATATTATCGTTATCATAAAAGAAGGCATTAACGTTACATCAAACAGAAATAATACATTAATTCAGATTACTGAAACTTATTTTTCAAATAAGCCCTTTATATATATATCAAACAGAATAAACTCCTACTCAGTTGACCCTAAAGTCTATTTAAAAACTTCAGAAATTCAAAATTTAGAAGGAATAGCAATTGTTTCAAATAATTACCAAGCAAAGATTAATGCCAAAATTGAAAAAATGTTTTTCAAAAAACATTTTGAAATTTTTTCAGAATTAGAAGAAGCCATCAGCTGGGCCGATAAAATAATTAATCCAGAGTGATCAAACATCACTCTGGATTTTATATCTAAAATTATTTTAGGTCGTAATGATTTAAAAACAACTCGTCAATTTCAATATCTACATCTTTTAAAAACTGAATTGATGCTTCAATAGAATCATGCAGTACTTCATCTGCCTTTATAAAAGGTACAACTTTTCTATATTGCTCCAAAAAAGATTCTAATAAAGGAGACGTTTTTAAAGGCCTTCTAAATTCTAAAGCTTGTGATGCATTCATTAATTCAATAGCTATAACGCGCTCTACATTTTTAACCAAAGTATAAGCTTGTGTCGCTGCATTTGCCCCCATACTTACATGATCTTCTTGACCGTTACTAGACACAATACTATCTACACTGGCAGGTGATGCCATTTGCTTGTTAGCACTAACAATACTTGCTGCCGTATATTGCGGAATCATAAACCCTGAATTTAAACCTGGGTTATCTACTAAAAACGCTGGTAAACCTCTTAATCCTGAAACCAACTGAAACACTCGTCGTTCAGAGATATTTCCTATTTCAGCCATAGCAATTTTTAAATAATCTAATGCTAACGCTAAAGGCTGACCATGAAAGTTTCCTCCTGAAATTATTAAATCCTCTTCATGAAAAATATTAGGATTATCTGTTACCGAATTAATTTCTGTTAAAATTACTTTTTCAACAAAATCTAAAGTATCCTTTGTTGCCCCATGAACCTGTGGAATACAACGAAAAGAATAAGGATCTTGTACATGTTCTTTTTCACGATCAATTAGCTCACTTCCTTTTAAAAACTCATTAAAACGTCTCGCTACTTTTCGCTGTCCTGGATGAGGCCTAACCGCATGTACTAAATCATGAAAGGGATCTAATCGTCCATCAAAAGCGTCTAATGAAACACTTGCTATAATATCTGCTAAATAAGATGTTTTATGAGACATTAATAATAAATAAACCCCATAAGCACTCATAAACTGAGTTCCGTTTAACAAAGCTAAACCTTCCTTTGCTTCTAGCTTTACAGGCTCCCAATTAAACTCTTCTAAAAGCGCCTTAGCATCATATTCTTTATTATTGTGTACTACTTTTCCTTTTCCAAGTAACGGCAAAGCCAAATGTGCTAACGGCGCCAAATCACCAGAAGCTCCTAAAGAACCTTGCGTAAATACAAAAGGAAATATATCGTTATTAAAAAAGTCAATAAGTCTATTTACGGTTTCTAACTGTACACCACTATGACCATAACTTAGCGACTGAATCTTTAAAAGCAACATCACTTTAACAATAGATTCTGGTACTCGATCACCTGTTCCACAAGCATGAGACATCACTAAATTTTCTTGAAGCTGGCTTAAATCGGAGTCTGAAATCTTTACATTATATAATGAACCAAAACCTGTATTTATACCATACATAGGTTTTTTTTCACTTGCTAATTTAGCATCTAAGTAGGTTTTACATTTTTTAATCTCATTTGCAGAGGCTTCTGAAAGCTTCAATTTTTTATTTTCATAAAAAATATTGTAAATCGTTACAATATCTAAAGCATCTGAAGAGATAACATGGTAATTGTCCATTTAATTTAGTTTTATTCGTTTTCAAATTTGAGAATTATTTTGGGTTTTACCATAATAATATTCAATTCTTTAATTTAACTTCGAAGTCATATTTTTATCACCTATTCAAAACTCACCTAACTATGAAAAGATTAATTACACTATGCGTTGCTATTTTATTTGTTTCTTGCAAAAAAGAAGTCAAAATAGATTACGTTTTATTTTCAGGAAAAATTGACAATCCTAAACAGGAAATACTTACAATACTTAAAGGAAGTAAGAAAATTAAAGAAGTCTCTATAACTAATGAAGGAACTTTCATAGACACTTTAAAAATAGAAACAGGTTATTACAACTTAAGTCACGGAAATGAAACGACAGCAATGTATTTATCTCCTGGAGATGAAATTATCGTAACTTTAAATACTGAAAAATTTGATGAAACCATAAAATATTCAGGATTAGGATCAGAAAACAGTAATTTCTTAGCTGAAAAATATATGGCTAATGAAAATGCAGATATAAATTATATCGAATTATTTTCTAAAGAAGAAACTGAATTTCTTAAAGAATTAAATACTATAAAAAACTCTAAATTAGAATTCTTAAAAAAACAAAAGGATTTAGATCTTAACTTTATAACTCTTGAAGAGAAAAATATTGAGTATGATTATCTAAGCAGCATTCAAAGTTATCCTTCGGCACATGGGTATTACACAAAAAAAGAAGATTTTAAACCTTCTTTAGAATTCTTAAAACCACTTGATACTATAGATTATAACAATGAAGTAGATTATAATAATATTGACAACTACAAAAATTTAGTACAGCGTTATTACTCTAATAAAATTAATGAAACAGAAAACCCTAAAGAAGTATTTGAAACTATAAACAAGCAAACATTCCCTTCTCTAAAAACAGATTTAGCAAAAAGTTTAAGTTACCAAATAACTCCTAACTACGAAAATAATGAAGCTTACTATAATGGAATTATAACAATGTCTTCTGATGAAAAATTTAAAGAAGACCTAACTAATAAATATAATAAAGTTAAAAAACTAACTAAAGGCATGCCTTCTCCAAAATTTGTGAATTATGAAAATCATAAAGGAGGAACAACATCTTTAGATGACCTTAAAGGTCAATTTGTCTATATAGATGTTTGGGCAACTTGGTGTGGACCTTGTATTAAAGAAATCCCTTCTTTAAAGAAAGTAGAAAAACAATATCACGGAAAAAATATTGCTTTTATTAGTGCTTCAATAGACAGGGAAAAAGATCATGATAAATGGGTGAAAATGGTTACTGACAAAGAATTGGGCGGAATTCAATTAATGGCAAATAAGGATTGGAAATCTCTATTTGTTACTGAATATGCTATTGATGGTATCCCTAGATTCATTTTAATTGATCCTGATGGAAATATTGTTAGCGCCGATGCACCAAGACCATCAAATCCTGAATTAATTGAATTATTTGATGACCTTAAAATTTAAGTCAAATAACCTTTAAATTATTCTAAAAGCCTTCAATTGAAGGCTTTTTTTGTTTTAAAAAACTCAAACTTTATAATAAATTTAAAATTAAGATCCCTTTAAAATTCTTATTTTTGAAGGACAAACAAAATACTATTTATGAAACGATTACTATTGCTTTGCGTTGCTACTTCGTTATTGGCATGCAAAGGAGAACCTAAAAATTATGTTACACTTTCTGGAAAAATAACAAACCCAGATGAAAGCAAAATTCTAAAGGTTTTTCAAGGTCGAAATTATGAAAAAACGATTACCATGGATGATGATGGCTCTTTTAATGATACGTTAAAAGTTGCTGCTGGAGATTTCTATTTTCAACATGGAAAAGAATATGGACAAATTTATTTAGAAAACGATAACACTTCGTCTTTTGAAACTGATTATAATTCGTTTGTAGATTCTATGGTTTTTAGTGGTGACGATTCAGATCTTAATAATTTTAAATTACAATCATTATTAATTTCAAAAAATCATTTTACAGAAGAATTAGTCGGATCTAATGATTTAGACAAAGTAAATGATGCTATTGAAAATTATAAATCTTCTTATGAAGATTTAAAAACAAAATATACGGATGTTGATTCTACTCATATTGCCATGATGGATAAAAACATAAACGGAACAGTAGCTCAGATTAATAATTTTATGAAAGCTAAAAAAGCAACACTTAATGCTTTTCCCGAAGGATCACCTTCTCCTAGTTTTGAGAACTATGAAAATTATGCTGGAGGTACAATGTCACTTTCGGATTTAAACGGTAAATATGTTTATATAGATTTATGGGCAACTTGGTGTGGACCTTGTATTAAAGAAATCCCTTCACTTAAAAATGTAGAGAAACAGTTTGAAGGAAAAAATATAGAATTTGTAAGTATTTCTATAGATGAAGGAAGAGGTTACAAAAACGATAAAGCTGCGGCTTATAATGGTTGGAAAAAAATGGTATCTGATAAAGATTTAGGTGGTATTCAATTAATAGCTGATGATGGATTTAGATCCAAGTTTGTACAAGATTATAAAGTTAATGGTATTCCTAGATTCATTTTAATTGATCCTAACGGAAATATTATATCTGCTGATGCTCCTAGACCTTCAAGCTCAGAATTAATTAAATTATTTAATGAGTTAAATATCTAATTTCTCTGTAAACCACAATATACAAAAAGCCTATCTAAATCAATTTAGATAGGCTTTTTGGCATTTATAACACCATCTTTTTTATTCTTTCTGTTCTTTTTCTGGTTGCTCTGGTTGTTTAAACAAATCAATATAAGCTTCACCAATAGTTTCAATAATATGGCTAGCCATTAAACTTTCAAAACCACAATATTCAAGTGAGATATCAGCAGATTTTCCGTGTAAATAAACCCCAAAAATTGTTGCTGCTAAAGACGAATAACCTTGTGCTATTAATCCTGAAATCATTCCGGTTAAAACATCTCCACTTCCTGCTGTTGCCATTCCTGGATTTCCTGTTGAATTTATATAGAATTTATCTTTATAAACCGTCATAGAATTAGCGCCTTTAATTAAAACAACAACATCATACTTATTTGATAATGCTTGCACTTTCTTTAACTTCTCAAAATCACTAGACCACTTCCCTACTAACCTTTCTAATTCTTTAGGATGTGGTGTTAATACTGTCTGCTTAGGTAACAATTTTAAAAGTGCTTTATTTTTCGATAAGATATTTAAACCATCCGCATCAATTACTAACTGCGTTTTATTTTTCTTCAGAAAAGCTTCAAATGTTTTAACTGTTTCTTCCGAAGTATCTACCCCTACTCCAACACCAATTACATTAGGTTCTAAATCAAAATTTATATTAGAAATATGAGTTTCAGATTCATCTGTAATAACCATAACTTCAGGAATCGAAGTTTGCAAACTATGGTAACCACATTTAGGAATATAAGCCGTTACTAAGCCTGCACCAGAACGTAAAGCAGCTTTACTAGCCAAATTAACGGAACCAATTTTACCATAACTCCCTCCTAAAATCATTACATGTCCAAAATCACCTTTATGAGAAAATTTATCTCTTGGCCTATATAATGGGAGTACTTCTTGCTTAAAAATTAATTCGGCTTTAGTTTCCGTTTGCATTAGATATTCACGATCAAGTCCAATATCTAAGATTTCCCATTGCCCAATAAATTTAGCCGTATCAGGTAAAAAGAAAACTAATTTAGGAGACTGAAAACTTAATGTATAATTAGCATAAACTACAGCATTTTCATCCTCTACAGCTTCATCTGTATATAAACCCGATGGAATATCAACAGCTAACGTAAAAGCTTTTGATGCTTTAAATTTTTGAAATAGCTCTGCAACCCAATTATTAGGATCTCTATTAAAACCAATACCAAAAACAGCATCTACAATTATATCTTCAATATCAATTTCAATGGCTGTAAAATCATCTTTACAACTCAACATTTCTGGCCACTTTTTAGTAACGTTTTTAATATGGTCGTAGTTAATTAAAAACTCTTGTGTGCGCTTATCACTACAATTCACAACATAGGTTTCTACATTATATCCATGTGTAATTAAATGTCTCGCTAATACTAATCCATTCCCTCCATTATTACCAATACCACAAAATACATGAATAGGAACCTGAGCACCTTGCAATCGTGTATGTATCCAATTAAAAATTTGAGTTCCTGCACGCTCCATTAATTCTGTTGAAGCTATATTTTGACGTTCAGATGTCAAACGATCGCCTTCGTAAATTTGTTCTTTTGAAAATAATTTCATGTAACTATTTTAATTATTACTGTTGCTTTAAAATGTTATTTGTGTAATCTCAAAAATGATTCCGTTAAAAAAGACAACTTTTTATTGTCAATTCCATAAGTATAACCTTAAAAAATTTTACAAATAATAGGTTTTGTTCCGTTTTTAATAATTTGAAGCTCTATTTTTAATAAATCACTAAAAAGAAACGAATTGTTTTTTTATTGTTATAAAAATAATACATTTGAGATGTAATGAAGAAAGAAATTAACATAACAGAAAAAGTATTAACACAAACAATGTTTGTGTCTATGTCTATGTTTATTATTTCAATGATTATTACCCTTTGGGGTAATATGTAATAATCTCTCCGTCCCTTCTTGTCTATTTAGACATTTTTTTATTCCTTTTTTAAACTATAAATTATATGAAAGTTCTCAAATTTGGTGGAACATCTGTAGGTTCAGCCGAAAACATAAATAAAGTGATATCTATTTTAGATCAACAATCTAAAACAACATCTATAGCTGTAGTTGTATCTGCTGTTGGCGGCATTACTGATAAATTATTAGAAGCTGGAAATTTAGCTTGTGATAAAAATCTAGACTATAAAAACAAATATGATGTTATTTGGTCTTTACACAACTCAATCATTGATGGTTTATTTCCAAATACAGAAAATGATAAAGCTTTAAAAAAACAACAGGATGATTTACAAGAATTAGTATCTGATAAATTAAATGACCTAAAAAGCCTATTAAACGGTATTTATCTCATTAATGAATTATCACCCAAAACAAAAGATAAATTATTAAGTTTTGGCGAAAAATTATCGTCTACCATCATTTATCATACGTTACGTTCTAGATCGGTAGATGTCGTTTTAAAAAACTCACAAGAACTAATTGTAACAGATTCTAACTTTAACAATGCTACTGTTAATTTTGACCAAACGGATTCAAATATTCAGTCTTTTTTTAACTCAAACTCGAGTTCAATAGTTCTTTTACCTGGTTTTGTATCAAAATCTACAAGTGGAGAAATCACTACTCTAGGACGAGGAGGCTCTGATTACACAGCAGCTATAATTGCTGCTGCTATAGAGGCTGATGAATTACAAATCTGGACCGACGTTAGTGGTATGTTTACAACAAATCCTAAATTAGTAAAACAAGCATCTCCAATTGTAGAGTTGTCTTATCAAGAAGCTGTAGAATTATCTCATTTTGGTGCGAAAGTATTATATCCACCAACGGTCATGCCTGTTTTGAAAAAGAAAATTCCTATTGTTATAAAAAATACTTTAGAACCAGAAGCTATTGGCACAACGATAACAAAAAATGTTACACCTAACGAAAATTCACCTGTAAAAGGTATTAGCAATATAGAGAATGTTGCGCTATTAACTTTACAAGGGAATGGTATGGTTGGCGTTCCTGGTTTTAGTAAACGTTTATTTGAAACCTTAGCTCAAGAAAGGATTAATATCATTTTAATCACACAATCGTCATCAGAACACACCATCTGTTTTGGAATTTCTGAAAATGATGCTGAACGTGCTAAATCTGTAATAGATACCGTTTTTGAATATGAAATTTCATTACACAAAATAGATCCTATAGTTGTTGAAACTGATTTATCTATCATTGCTGTTATTGGTGACAAAATGAAAAATCACCAAGGTATAAGTGGAAAAATGTTTAGTACACTTGGCAAAAATAACGTAAACATTAGAGCTATTGCTCAAGGCGCTTCAGAACGAAATATTTCTGCTGTAATTCATAAAAACGACGTGAAAAAAGCATTAAACAGTTTACACGAACAATTCTTTGAAATAAAGACAAAACAAATTAACCTATTTATTACTGGTGTTGGTAATGTTGGAGAAAAGCTTATTGACCAGATAAAACAACAAAAAGCATACGTTAAAGAACAGTTTAAAATTAATTTAAGAATCACAGGTTTATCTAATTCTAGAAACATGGTTGTTAATGACGATGGAATTAATTTAAAAAACTGGAAACAAGAGCTCGATAATGGAGAAAAAGCAAGTTTAAATGGTTTCTTAGAACATGCTAAAAATTTAAATTTAAGAAATTCTATTTTTGTAGATATTACAGCAAACAAAGCTGTTTCTAATATTTATAGCGATTATCTTAAACAAAGCATTTCGGTTGTTGCATGCAACAAAATTGCATGTTCTGGTGATATTGAATATTATAATGAATTAAAAGCTTTATCAAGACAATACAATGCATCATTTTTATTTGAAACCAATGTTGGTGCAGGTTTACCGGTTTTAGACACATTAAGTCATTTAATTACATCTGGAGATAAAATAAATACCATTCAAGCTGTTTTATCTGGAAGTCTTAATTTTATATTCAATAATTTTAATGCTGAAACTACATTTTACGATGTTGTAAAACAAGCACAAGAAGAAGGTTATACAGAACCAGATCCTCGTATTGATTTAAGTGGAATTGACGTCGCCAGAAAGATTTTAATTTTAGCTAGAGAAAGTGGTCATCAAATTGAATTATCAGAACTTGAAAGTGATAATTTCTTAACAGAAAAAGGTCTAAATTCAGATAGTGTTGATGATTTTTTAGCAACACTTAAAGAAGATGAAGCATACTATCAAAGTCTTTTTAAATCAGCTCAAGAAAAAAACAGTCAACTTAAGTTTGTTGCAGAATTTAATGACGGTAAAGCTAAAGTTGGATTAAAAGAAATCCCTGAAGGACACCCATTTTACAACTTAAAAGGAAAAGATAATATTGTAATGTTTTATACACAACGTTACCCTGAGCAACCTTTAATAATCAAAGGTGCTGGTGCTGGTGCAGACGTTACAGCTTCTGGATTATTTGCAGATATCATAAGAATCGCTAATAATTAAATGATGAATAAAGAAATAAAAATATTTTCTCCAGCTACAGTTGCTAATGTTGCTTGCGGATTTGATGTGTTAGGTTTCTGTTTAGATACTATTGGTGATGAAATGATCATTAGAAAAACTGAAGAAAAAGGTATTAAAATCACAAAAATTGAAGGTTACGATTTACCTTTTGAAGCGGAACAGAATGTTGCTGGAGTTTCTGCTTTAGCAATGTATAATGCCTTACAGCCCGACTGTGGTTTTGAAATTGAAATCTATAAAAAGATAAAACCAGGAAGTGGTATTGGAAGCAGTTCTGCAAGTGCAGCTGGAAGTGTTTTTGGGATGAATGCGTTATTAGGTTATCCGCTAGATAAAACACAACTCACAAATTTCGCCATGAAAGGGGAAGCTTTAGCGAGTAAATGTGAACATGCTGATAATTTAGCACCTGCTATTTTTGGTGGTTTTACACTTGTAAAAAGTGCAAGTCCATTACAAATTTTAGAGCTCCCTACTCCACCCGATTTATTTGCGACATTAATTCATCCACAAATTGAAATTAAAACATCAGAATCTAGAGCTATTCTCCCAAAAGAGATTCCACTAAGTAATGCTATAGCACAATGGGCTAATGTTGGAAGTTTGGTACATGCCTTACATACTTCAGACTACGATTTAATAAAAGACTCATTAATTGATGTGGTTATAGAACCTTATCGCAAACAATTAATTCCGCATTTTGATGATGTAAAAAGCGCAGCATTAGAGGCAGGTGCACTTGGTTGTGCTATTTCTGGCTCAGGACCTTCAATTTTTATGTTGAGTAAAAGTGAAGCTACAGCAAAAGAAGTCGAAAAAGCGATAAGAAAAGTATACGAAACAACAGATATACAATTTGAAACTTATGTTTCTAAGATTAATATTGAAGGGATTCGGGTTTTGTAGAAAGAATGACGGAAGACAGAAATGGCCGAGACTTAAAATTGAGATTATGAATAAATTCAAATTTGAAAAACTGATTATTTGGCAAGACGCTATGGATTACGGAGAAGTAATAAATGATATTTCTCAACTATTTCCAGATAAAGAGAAGTTTAATTTAAAATCTCAAATTATGAGAGCTGTAGATTCTGTTGCACTTAACATATCTGAAGGTTCAATTGGTCAATCAAATCCAGAACAGAGAAAATTTATAGGTTATTCTATTCGCTCATTAGCTGAAGTTGTAACTTGTTTATTTAAAACAAAACGACGAAATTATATCTCGGAAGAAATTTTTATCAAATTATACAATTCTGCTTTTCATTTAATGAACAAAATGGCAGCATTTAAAAGAAATATTAACTAAAAATGAATTCGGCAGTCTGTTATCAGTCTTCCGTCTTCTGTCAAAACACTATGAATTACTACTCACTAAATAAAAAAGCTCCTAACACAACTTTTGAAGATGCTGTTGTTAGAGGTCTAGCTCCAGATAAAGGTTTGTATTTTCCTAAATCGATAACACCCTTAGATCCTTCATTTTTTGAAACGATTGAAGATAAATCGAATACAGAAATTGCCTTCGAAGCGATTAAACAATTTATTGCACCAGAAATTCCTGAAGACGTTTTAAAAACAATTATTGAAGAAACCTTAAACTTCGACTTTCCTGTTGTAGAAATCAATGAAAACATTTCTACTTTAGAGTTATTTCATGGACCAACAATGGCCTTTAAAGATGTTGGTGCGCGTTTTATGGCACGTTGTTTAGGCTATTTCAACAAAACAAATACTAAAGATGTTACCGTTTTGGTTGCGACTTCTGGTGATACAGGAGGTGCAGTTGCTAATGGTTTTTTAGGTGTAAAAGGTGTGAATGTTGTTATTCTTTATCCTAACGGAAAAGTGAGCGATATTCAAGAAAAGCAATTAACTACACTCGGTCAAAATATTACAGCTCTAGAAGTTGATGGTGTTTTTGATGATTGCCAAGATATGGTTAAACAGGCATTTATGGATACCGAATTGACGAGTAAAATGCAATTAACCTCAGCAAATTCTATAAATATTGCACGTTGGTTACCACAACTATTTTACTTTATGTTTACCTACAAGCAATTAAAATCTAAACATAAAGACCTTGCATTCTCCGTTCCTAGTGGAAACTTCGGAAATATTTGCGCAGGTATGGTAGCCCAAAAATTAGGTTTACCTATTAAACATTTTATTGCAGCCAATAATGCCAATGATACGATTGTAAATTATATGCTTACACAGTCTTATAATCCAAAACCTTCAGTGCAAACTATAAGTAATGCTATGGATGTTGGTAATCCTAGTAATTTTATTAGAATACAAGAGTTACACAACAATGATTATGATACTTTAAAAGCTAATTTATCTTCTTATAGTTTTACGGATGAAGAAACTAAAGCTGCGCTTTTAGAAATTTATCATGATTGGAATTATATTGCAGATCCTCATGGAGCTGTTGGTTATTTAGGTGCCAAAGAATACTTAAAATCAAATGATGCTCATGTTGTGTTTTTAGAAACAGCGCATCCTACTAAGTTTTTAAATGTAGTTACTGATGTTATTAAAGAAGATATTGATTTACCACCGCAAATTCAATCGGTTATGCACAAAGAAAAAGTCTCTATAAAAATTGATTCTTATGACGATTTAAAAAGCTTTTTATTAAAATAATTAAATATTCTTCTAGAATTTAATTCATCTATTTTATGGCAAAAACGCTCTATACCATATATGTCATAGAGTTATCTAAACGTGTTTTTACACAAAACACAAAGTTTAGAAATGCTAATCCACAGTTCAATGGTGTTTTGGAATGCTTGTATGTAGGCATGACATCCAAAACACCTAAAGAACGTTTTCTTCAACATAAAACAGGACATAGAAATAAAAAAGGCCATAAAATATCAGCAAATATTGTTGAGAAATATGGCACTTATTTACGACCTAGTCTATTCAATCATATTGATCCTTTTTTTACAAGAGCAGAAGCATTAAAAGCCGAAGCACAAATCACATTAGAATTGCGGAGAGAAGGCTATGCAGTATGGTCTAACTAAAAAAATTTAATTTTCAATTAAACCTTCACTATTTTACAAAGTCAAACTTTCATAAAATTGAATACAAAATTTTAAACATGCTCAAAACAAAGCAATCAAAACACTCTAAATTTTCAATATTTACATTGTTTTTCATCCTTTTACTTACTACTAATTGTAATAATACAACGTCAGAAAAAAAAGTAGAAAGTACTAATGTAACTGACGTCAATAAAGAAATCCCTGTTTACGACTTCAGTGAATTTGAACCTTTAATTTACACCGAATCCGATAAAACATATCTCGTTAATTTTTGGGCGATGTGGTGTGCTCCTTGTGTCAAAGAATTACCATACATTGAAGAATTTGCAGCAAAACACCCAGATGTAGAAGTTATTTTGGTAAGCTTAGATTTTCCAAAAGAAATAGAAACAAAACTTAAACCTTTCTTAAAGAAAAAAAATATAACCCGAAAAGTTGTACTATTGGATGATCCAGATGCTAACACATGGATCGATAAAATAGATCCTAATTGGTCTGGAGCCATTCCATTTACTATTATGTTCAACAAAGATGAACGCTTATTTTACGAACGTTCTTTTGAAAATTTAGAAGATTTAGAAAACCAAATAAGAAAACTTAATTAAAAATTAAATCAAACATGAAAAAAATCAGTGTTCTAATTGCCATTATTGGCTTATCGGCAAGTGTACTTGTATCTTGTAAAAATGAAGAAAAAAAATCAGGAGAACCTACTGCTGAAAATCAACATAAAGAACATAAAGGAGAACATCCTCCTCATCATGATGGAGACCGAAAAGGACCTCCACATGGTGGTGATAAAAAAGGACCACCTCAAGGTAGCCCTGAACAAACCAAAACCTTAGAAGAAATTGGAGGTTACAAAATTGGAGATGTTGCTACAGATTTTAATCTTAAAAATGTAGATGGCACAATGGTTTCTTTAGCAGGTTTAGAAAATGCTAAAGGTTATATTGTAACATTTACTTGTAATGAATGTCCGTTTTCTAAATTATATGAAGATCGATTAATTGCTTTAAATAATGAATATGCACCAAAAGGATATCCTGTAATTGCAATTAATCCTAATAGCCCTGAAAATGTAAAAGAAGGTTATGAAGCGATGCAAGCACGTGCTAAAGAAAAAGGATTTACATTCCCTTATTTAGTAGATGAAGGTCAAAAAATATACCCACAATATGGTGCTGTTAGAACTCCTCATGTATTTTTACTAGATGCTGAACGTAAAGTGCAATATATTGGTACCATCGATGATAATGCAAAATCACCAGAGGATGTAAAAGTGAAGTTTGTAGAAGATGCTATTGAAGCATTAGAAAAAGGTGAGAAACCAGAACCTAGTTTAACAAAAGCTATTGGTTGTCCTATAAAAGCTAACCAAGCTTAGTTTATATACATCAAGTTTTATAATAACAAAAAACAGCATCTTTTCAGATGCTGTTTTACTTTTCATAAAATAGCCTAGAAAACTTCGGCAATAATACCCAAATTAACCATTTTATATATCTTCGGAATAATCCATAATAATGACTATTTTTATTCAAAAACTATAAATAAATTCTACATTGAATAATTTCCCCAATATATCTTTTAAAATTACCAAAGGCTCTATGTCTACAGGCTTTGATTTTATTAAAGTGGCCGAAATATTCGAAAGAATCAAAAAAGACCCTAACCATAATCCGCATCAGCCACACCGAATTTCTTTTTTTGCTTTATTGCTTGTCACAGAAGGTGAAGGAGAACATCAAGTAGATTTAAAAAATTACAAAATTAAAAAAGGGTCTGTTCTCAAAATTGCAAAAGGTCAGGTAAATGCTTTTAAAGATCATACGACCTACGATGGTTATCTAGTCATATTTACAGAGGATTTTGTTTTAAAATATTTTTCAAAATCATCAATTGAATTTATTTCGCATTTATACAACTATCATATTTCTGATCCATTGGTTGAAAACAGTAGTTTAAACAACTTTTTTTTAGAACGTATTACCGAAGAAATTAACAGTAAAAACACGTATGCTCAAAATGAAATAGTTGCCAAAATATTAGAACTTTTTTTATTAAAATTAGAACGTGAAACTTATAATTCACCATTAAAAACCTTCAATAAGAAACATCAAACGCTATTTATTGATTTTAAAAATTTAGTAGAAGAAAATTATACGAAAACACGGAACGTAAAAGATTACGCAGAATCATTAAACATCTCCACAAAACATCTCAACACTATAGTTAGAGCCATTACACTAAATACGGCAAAGCATTTTATTGACAACTATGTCATTCTAGAAATTAAGCGTGTTATTTTTAGTAGCACTATAAGTCTAAAAGAAGTCTCTTATCAAAACGGCTTTGATGAAGTCACTAATTTTACGAAGTTTTTTAAAAAGCATACAGGTCTTTCTCCTAAAGAATTCAAATCTACACTTTAGCTTTAAAGTTTCATATTTACCATTTTTAATAGCGGATTCACCTTTTACAACCTTGGTTATATTTCTAACTTTGCCTTAAAAATATATTATGAGCGAAGTCGCAAAATGCCCAACATGTGGGAGCCATTCAAAAATAAAAGTAAAAGATGGAGAAACCACGTATAAAGTGGTTCAAGATGAGGAAGCTTTTAAAAAAATTGGTCAGATGAAAAAGGCTTTAGAAAAGTTTAAATTTAAAGCCGAACAACTTGAAAAAGAGTTGGAAGAACTAAAATCTAATCCATCCTAAAATAACTAAATATTATGAAGATTGCAGTCACATCAGCTAGTGGACATTTAGGGTCCGAAATTGTAAAAGCACTTTTAAAAGCCACTAAAAAAGAGCAAGTAATAGCCATTGCGAGAACACCAGAAAAAGCAAAACACTTAGGTGTGGAAGTTAGAAATGGAGATTATAATAACCGTGAAGATTTTAATACTGCTTTAAAAGGTATAGACATCGTACTGCTCGTTTCTGGTATGGATGATCCTCAGAAAAGAATTCAACAACACCGTAATGTCATTGAAGCTGCGAAACAAAATGGTGTACAAAAAATAGTGTATACTAGTATTATTGGAGCTGAAGAAAATAATGCCTTTAGTCCTGTAGTTCAAAGCAATCGTCAGACTGAAGAAGACATACGTAATTCTGGTTTGCAATGGGTTATTGGCAGAAATGGAATTTATATTGAACCTGATTTAGAATACATAGATACTTACATAAAAGAAGATGGAATAAGAAATTCTGCAGACCAAGGAAAATGTAACTATACGAGTCGCGAAGAATTAGGTTATGCATATTCAAAAATGCTTTTAGAAGAAAAGCATAATGGTAACATTTATAACTTAGTTGGTGAGGCTATTTCTCAAAAGGAACTTGCAACTTATATCAATCAAGTTTATAACACCAACCTGATCTATAATTCAGTTTCTGTAGAAACCTATAGAGCGGATAGAATAGCTGAACTTGGTGAATTTCTAGGTACCATTATCGCAGGAATTTATGAAGGCATTAAAAATGGTGCTAATGATGTACCTTCTGATTATGAAAAAGCTGCAGGTAGAGTACATAAATCGGCATTAAAACTAATAGAGACTTACTATCTAAATCACGTTAAAAACTAAATTTAATTCCCCTTATATAAATTTAATAACAAAAAAACAGCATCTTATGAAGATGCTGTTTTTTTGTTATTATATAAGATTCCTGCTTGCGCAGGAATTCGTTATCTTGAATAATTAGGTGACTCATTTGTAATCGTTACATCATGAGGATGACTTTCATTTATCCCAGAACTTGTAATTTTAACAAAGCGTCCGTTTTCTTTTAAAGTTTCAATGTCTTTAGCACCACAATATCCCATACCAGCTCTAAGTCCACCAATAAATTGATGAATACTTTCTACTAGTTCTCCTTTATATGGTACACGACCTACAATTCCTTCAGGAACTAATTTTTTAATATCGTCTTCAACATCTTGAAAATAACGATCCTTACTTCCTTGTTTCATAGCTTCTACAGAACCCATTCCACGGTAAGATTTGAATTTTCTTCCTTCGTAAATAATTGTATCTCCAGGACTTTCTTTAGTTCCTGCTAAAAGTGAACCTAACATTACTGTATCTGCACCAGCTGCAATCGCTTTAGGAATATCTCCTGTATAACGAATACCACCATCTGCAATTACAGGAACTCCAGAACCTTTTATCGCTGCAGCAACTTCTAACACCGCTGAAAACTGAGGAAAACCAACACCTGCAACAACTCTTGTTGTACAGATTGAACCTGGACCAATTCCTACTTTTACAGCATCTGCACCTGCTTCCACTAAATATTTAGCAGCAGCACCTGTTGCTATATTTCCAACAATAACATCGAGCTTAGGAAACTTCTTTTTAATGTCTTTCAATACAGAAACCACACCTTTAGTGTGTCCGTGAGCCGTATCTATAATTACAGCATCTACGCCTGCAGCTACTAAAGCCGAAGCTCTTTCTACTGCATCTGCTGTAACACCAATTGCAGCAGCAACTCTTAATCTACCAAAAGAATCTTTATTCGCATTTGGTTTTTGAGTTACTTTAGTAATATCTCTAAACGTAATAAGTCCTTTTAGATTAAAATTATCATCAACAATCAATAATTTTTCAATCTTGTTTTGTTGTAGAATTTGTTCTGCGTCTTTTAATGAAGTACCAACAGCAGCAGTTACCAAATTTTCTTTGGTCATTACTTCTACAATTGGTTTTGTTCCTTCATGTTCAAAACGTAAATCTCTATTAGTAACAATTCCTTTTAATTTTCCATCTTCATCTACAATAGGAATTCCTCCAATACTATGTTCTGCCATATTTGATTTCGCATCAAAAACAGTTGCCGTCATTGGTAATGTTACAGGATCTATAATCATTCCGCTTTCAGCACGTTTTACACGCCTTACCTTATCGGCTTGCTGTGCAATAGTCATGTTTTTATGTAACACTCCTATTCCACCTTCTTGCGCCATGGCAATTGCCATTTTACTTTCCGTAACCGTATCCATTGCTGCTGAAATAACAGGAATGTTAATGGTAATGTTTCGTGTGAATTTGGTTTTGATACTAACTTCTCTAGGAAGTATTTCTGAATATGCTGGAACTAAGAGTACGTCATCGTAAGTAAGACCTTCTCCAACAATTTTATTTTCGTGTGCTGTCATGGCAATTAAGATATAATTGCGCACAAAGGTAAGGATTTAATATCAACCAAGTACGCTTATATGAGGTTTTGAAGATTATTTTATTGTTAAGTACAAATTCTCTTGTAGTTAGCGCAAAAATCTTATCAAAATAAACCATTTATTAATTAAGAATTAAGGTATACTCTATGTCTTTCAACGAAATATAGTTTTCATAAATACTACCTCTATGGCAAAAAAGTGTTTTGAGCTCTAGTATTTCTTGTTTATTAAACACTAAAACCAAATTCTCATGAATTGATGGTATGGGAATTTTTCGTTTCACTTTTGTACCTGTACACATTTCTTCATATTATTCACACAAACAATTAATGATAATTTATAAAAAATAAGGCAAAGAAAGTTAAATCACCAAATCCTTATTTAAATTTAGTCTAAATAAATTTTGATATGTCGGAGATAAAAAATAAATTCGCCAAATAAAATTTAACAATTAAATAACAAAATGAAAAAAATTTCAATTTTATTACTAGCCGTTTCATTTGCGTTTGCATGTTCAAGTGATGATGATAACAACCAAAGTAACCCTGAGAGTACAGATGTAACAAAAGAAGAAGTAATTTCTAACTATGCAGATTTAGTTTATCAATCTTATTTAGATAGCTATAATACATCAGTTACTATGCAAACTGCTATTGAAGCATTTGTAGCATCTCCATCTGACGCTACTTTAAATACTGCAAAAAATGCTTGGTTTGCTGCTAGAGAAATATATGGACAAACAGAAGCTTTTAGAGAAACTAATGGACCTGTAGATACAGAAGGTGATTTTTGGTCATTAGGAACAGAAGGTCTTATGAATGCATGGCCTATAGATGAAAGTTATATCGATTATGTTAGTACTGGTACTGAAGATTATGCAGGTAGTTACAATAGTATTATAAGTGATTTAAGCGTTACAATTGACGAAGCTACTTTATCTAGTTTAAATGAAGATCAAAATGATAAGTCAATTAGTACAGGATGGCATGCTATTGAATTTTTACTTTGGGGACAAGACAATACTGTACCTGCAGATAATTTAGCAGGTCAACGTTCTTACATGGATTATACAACTGCAGATAATGCAGATAGAAGAGCATTATACTTAACAGTTACAACAGATTTATTAGTTAGTGATTTATTAGACTTAACTAATACTTGGGCTGAAGGTGGTACTTATAGAACTGTATTTGAAGCTTTAGATACAGATACAGCATTACAACAAGCTATTAATGGTGCTTTCTTTATTGCGGGTGATGAATTAAGTTCTGAGCGTATGATTGCTCCTGTAGATTCTACAGATGGTATTAATGGTTTAGGTCAAGAAGATGAACATTCTTGTTTTTCTGATAACACAAACAGAGATATATATGCTAATGCACAAGGCGTAATTAATGTTATATATGGTTCTTATGGATCTGTTGACGGACCTTCTTTTTACGATTTAGTAAACCAAGCAGACGAAACACAAGCACTAGCTTTACAAACAGCTGCGACTAACGCAATGACTAAAGTGAATGTTGTTGGTGATAATGCACAACCTTTCGATTATTTAATTACACAAGAAACTTCTGATGATCTTACTGGTCCAGTAATGCAAGCTGTAGAAGCTTTATTTATTTTAGCAGATGAAATTAGTGCTTCAGCATCTGTAATAGGTATTAACCTTAATTAAATTTTTAAATTTAATTTTTCTAAACTTAGATAAATCCCGAACTTCGCGTTTTGGGATTTATCTATTTTTTAAAACCACACATATTTTGTTCAAAAGAAAACAAAACATCATTTTTTTAATGATAATTATAGGATTTTTATCCTGTGACTCTGACGACAACAATTACTCTGCTGTTGTAAATACATATGAAGAAGGAGAAGAGTATTTATCTGGTTCTTTAGGTGTTAATAGTACTAGTTCTAATGCATTTGGTTTTGAAATAGATGGTTTATCTTTTTCTGAAATCGGACAATTTTCTACCGGAAACTCATTATTTAATCAAAATTGGGTCTCCTCTCCTGCTTCTACAACAGGGAGAGATGGCTTAGGACCAACATTTAATGCGAGGGCATGTGCTGGTTGCCACTTTAAAGATGGACGTGGTGGACCTCTTGTTAATGGAGAAAACTCTAATGGTTTTTTAATGCGTGTTAGCTTACCTGGGGAAGATGCTTTTGGAAACCCAAACCCTGTACCAAGTTATAGTACACAAATACAAGATATATCTAATAATGGTATTCCTTTTGAAGCAAAAGTGATCGCTACTTATGAAACTATTGATGGTGAATATGCAGATGGTACATCGTACCAACTACAAAAACCAATTTATTCTTTTAGTGAAGAACAGTTTGGTAGCCTAGCTGGTGTATTAATGTCTCCTAGAGTAGCAACACAAACTATTGGACTAGGATTAATAAGTGCTATACCTGAAGAGCAAATTTTACTAAACGTCGATGAGTTTGACACTAACAATGATGGTATTTCGGGTAAACCAAATTATGTTTATGATGTAGCATCTGGTACTGATAAATTAGGACGGTTTGGTTGGAAATCTAATATGCCTTCATTAAAACAACAAATTGCTGGTGCTTTTCATGGAGATATGGGTTTAACCACTTCTTTATTTACTGAAAACAATTGTCCTTCTCCACAACAAGATTGTATAGATGCACCAAACGGAGGAGACCCAGAAGTTACCGATGATCAATTAGAAAAAGTTCTATTTTATCAAGGTACTTTGGCTGTACCAAACAGAAGGAATTTTACAGAACAATCTGTATTAAACGGAAAAGCACTCTTTAATGAATTAAATTGTGTTAGTTGCCATGCTATTAATCAAACAACAGGAACTTCAGAAATTCATCCGCTTTTAGAAGGGGTGACAATAAAACCATATTCTGATTTTTTATTACATGATATGGGTGATGACTTAGCCGATAATAGACCAGATTTTGATGCTAATGGTAATGAATGGCGAACACAACCGTTATGGGGAATAGGTCTAATTTCAACTGTGAATAACCATACATTTTTCTTACATGATGGTCGTGCAAGAAATATAGAAGAAGCTATACTTTGGCATGGTGGTGAAGCTGAAAACATTAAAAATGCATTTAAAAACTTATCGCAAGAAGAACGTGAAAGCGTTATAGATTTCGTTAACTCCTTATAAAAATTAATATGAAAAAACATTTATTTCTAACGCTCACTATAAGCACTCTTCTCTTTTTTGCTTGTAATAGTAATGATGATAGTTCTAATGATGGATTTAAAGTTAAGGACTTATTATCCGATGTAACAAATCAGCAAATTGTACCTTCTATTGCTACTTTTACAAATTCTGCAAATACATTCGAACAAAACATAAGCGATTATGTAAATAATACTACTGAAGCAAATTTAGAGATCGCAAGAGAACAATGGAAGTTGACGGCTATTGCTTATGAAAAAACTTATGTACACCATATTGGTACTGCTAGAAGTCAATTTATAAATTCTTCTATTTATAATTGGCCAACAGTAAGTGGTGCTATTGAGTTTTTTATCTCTGATAATGATACTATAGATGCTGATTTTATGGCAACTATTAGTGCACAAGCTAAATCATTAGCTGCATTAGAGTATTTATTATTTGCAGAAGATTTAACAACTATTAATTCTGGTTTTATTAATTCTGAAAAACGCAGAGATTATTTAAGATTATCTTCAGTTTATCTTACTTCAAGAGCAGAACGTCTTCAGGATATATGGAGCGATCCTAGTGAAGATTATGCGACTGTTTTTATTAATAATGACGATTCTGGTATTCAAGGTTCCTTTAACCAATATTATAATGGAATGTATAACGCCATAGATGTTACTAAAACAACTAAAGTAGGAAAGCCTGCTGGTTTAGAAAACTCACAAGTTATCAATCCTGAATTAGCTCAAGCATATTATAGCACTACTTCTAAAGCTTTAGTAGAAGCTAGTGTAAAAAGTGTAGAAACAGCCTATTTTAACCCAAATGGATTAGGTGTTGATGATTATGTATTTTCTATAACTAATACCACAGATTTAAATAATGCTATACAAACTAAGATAACAGAAATTTACGCAGCTCTCGATGCTATAACAATTCCATTAAGTGAAGCTGTAGAGGTTAATCATTCTTTAGTTGAAGATCTTCATTCTAAATTAGAAGATTTACGTATTTTATTTGCTGTAGATGTAAGAAGTATTTTATCTATTGTTATTACAACAACGGATACTGATGGTGATTAAAAATCATCTATTATTTTAAGCGTTTCATAGTTAATTCATTTCTATAAAACACTTATAAAATTATCTTTAAAACTCATTTCGTTTTATACTATACTTAATGTAAAACGGAATGAGTTTTCTTTTTTATAACACCATAGTTATAGGAAAAGCAACATTATAAGCCATAAACAAGATGGTTTATTTAAATGCCATATAAAGCTTCATTTACGAGTAAAATAAATGCTTAAAACTCACTATTTAACTCTAATTCTACCACTAAATTTTAATATCTAAAGTAAGGTACCAATTTCTTGGTGATGATGGTAATATACCTGGGCCAGGATATCCTGTGGCTCTTCTGGTAAAGTAAGTATTATCTAAAACATTATTAATTCCTGTTTCTAATTTAAACTGTTTGTGTTGATAAGATAGCGATAAGTCTAAAATATCATAAGAAGGAATTAAACCTATTATCCCAGAACTACCAAGTGGATCATTACCAGAGTTGGTCGCATCAGAAAACTGTTCTGCTAAATACGTATATTGAACACTTGCCTGAAAGTTTTCATAAGCAAAACGCAAGCCTGTTTTTATATTTAGCTGTGGTACAAATTCTACTTTATTACCCTCTACTCCTGTTTCTTCTGACTTTATATATTCTGAATTAATAATGGAAGTATTCACAAAGTAATTCAGTCTATACTTACTATTTTGTATGAAGAGTTTATTCAAATCAAAATCTATCAAAGACTCTAATCCATAAATAAAAGCATCTCCTATATTGTCTCTAACTTTAGTAACGCTATTATCTTCTTGCACTTCTAAAGTAATTCCTATTCTGTCGTTATAAAAAAGGCTAAAAGCACTAAAATCGAAAGAAACAACATCTTTATAATTCCCTCTAAATCCTATATCTGCTGTTAATCCTGTTTCATCAACTAAAGGTCTAACACTATAATTAGGGTTCACTAAATTGATATCTGAAAACGTAACTGATCTATAATTCTGAGAGGCATTGGCATAAAACTCTACATTATCATTAGGTTTATAGCTTCCGCCTAAGCCAAACAATACAAAAGAACGCTCGTTTAAATCATCGGAATATATGGTTTCGTTTAAAATTACATTACCTGCTCCATCTAAATTAATACGTTTAGAGAAACCATCACTTTCGGTCTTTATATATTCAGCTCTAAAACCAGGTGTTATAGACCATTTATCATTGAGATAAAAAATATTTTCTCCGAAAACAGAAATATTTAGATTAGGATTGGTAAAATTAGATTGGCTGGCGTAATTAGGGTAAGTTTCTGTTTGTAAATCAAAATCGGGACCAATACCATCACTTCCGGGTCCTTGAATAGAAGTGTTATTTGCTTTGTAAAATTTAGAACCAATTAAACCTGTAGCATCTTTACCAAAAAGCTTGTATTTACTTAATAATCTGGCTTCAAAACCAAAATTATTATATTCTCCTTTAATTAAATCGCGTTCATTAAAATCGTCAGGTATATCTTGTCGGTTAGTTCTAAAACCTAATGCATTACGCTCTGCATCCAAACCAAAAAAGTTAAATGTAAAATTGGTTTTTTCTGAAAACTTATGTGCTAATTTAAAATTATACAATAACCAATCTACCTGAAACCAATTACGTGTTCTATTACTTTGAAAAGCATCGTCATTAAACATCGCATCACTTAAACCACCTGCCTGTTGCGCTAAATAATGTAAATAAGTTACCTCTGCAGAGATCTTAGTTTTATCTGATAATTGATATCCTAAGTGTAAAAAAGCATTTTTAGATTCGAATTCTGAGTTTGGTCTAAAACCATCTCCCTTTTTATAATTAAAATAAGTATAATAACTAAACTTGTTTTTGGTACCACTTAAGCTGGTAAAATTGGTATAAAGTCCGTTGCTTCCTATTGTATTTCTTGTTACAAACTCTATAGGTTTGTTAGGGTTAGGCTCTTTAAACTTAAAATTTACGAGTCCTCCAAATTGTGTTCCATATTGCAATGATGCTGCACCACGCACCACTTGGATCTGCTCTAAAGCCTCAGCTGGTGGTGTATAATAACTTTCTGGATATCCTAAAACATCAGCACTAATATCATAACCATTTTGCCGTGTATTAAAGTTAGAAGTTCGGTTGGGATCTAAACCACGACCACCAATATTTAATTGTAAGCCTGCATCATCATTCTGAAAAATGTTTAAACCTGCTACTTGGCTATAAATTTGCCTGGCATTATTACTTGCTAAATTAGCCATGGACTGATCTACTAAAATAACTTCTGATTTTTTACCTGCATAGATAGCAGTTTCTTCCACATCTCGTAAGCGACTTAATTCAAAGACTTTAGATTTACGTGAAGTGATCTCTACTGCAGTTAATTCCTCTCCTATTGGTATTAATTTCTGGTTAATTTTTGTTTCACCATTAATCAAAGCTTCAACTTCTATAACTTGAAATTCATAAGAAAAGAACACTATTGTTAACTTCTCTTTATTAGTAGTAAACTCAAAATAACCTGAAGCATCTGTTTTTGCTAACATCCCTGAAGATTTTTCAAAAACTTCAACATTAGCTAATGGACTATTTGTTTCACTTTCAGTTACAATTCCTGATACTTTATTTTGAGATAAAGCAGTCGAAATTGAAACTAATAAAACGATTAATATATTATAAACCTTTAATTTCATCATTGAATGGTAGTATCCAGTTTTTATGTTTAAATGATTCTTTTTCTTTGTATAAATCTATTTTAGGATCGATATAAGGTTGACTTAACCGTCCATTTAATGCCACATAACAATCTACAAAAACTTGTATATTTTGATGGCCTTGACTTTTAAAATGATCGCCTAAATAATGGGCATATTCTAGAATAAAATCGGGCTGAAAACTCATTTGCTTTTCTTGAAAAGGCGTTAAGAAATCAGTATTATCTACATAGAAAAAATCATTGGTTTCGCTATTTACAATTTTAAAATTAGCATAACCAGCCTTTTCCATTAGCATAACACGCCATGAAAAACGAAAGCCTTCTTCGGTCCAAAATAATTCGTTTGGATACACTAAATACCGCCATGGAAACACCAATTGCAATGCAAAAAACACTATTAAAATTGGATGCACTAATTTTCTGTAAGAATAGCGATATGCCTGATCTGATAATGCTATTGTTTTGAATTTTAAAAACGAAATCCCTTTTCTAAAAATATTTAAAATTTTCTCGTGTACAGTAGCATCAAAAAATATTAATGTAGAAACAATCATGATATAAGGAAACATCCCAATTGGAAATAAAATCCTAGTAAACACATGAAAAATTACCACTATTATAAAAGCTAAGGTTCTTGTTTTTTTATAGAGTAGTAAAAATGGAATTGCTAAATCGTAAAACATTCCAGACCAACTCATCGCAAAATGAAACCAATCTTTATGCATTAAAGTTTCTCCTATAATGGGAATATCGTATTTAGATGGTAACCATATTTTTAATGGCATAGCTTTAAACAACCAATCATTATTTAATTTAGCTAAACCTGCGTATAAATAGACTGTACCAAGTAATAGTTTAATACTATCTATTGTCCATTTCGGAATTTGTTTATACTGCTTTTTACGGATTGATGCATCTAAAGAAAAATAAGCATTAGCAGGTAAAAAACACATTAAAAAGCTTAATACAGTTATGAAATAGTAATGATTTAAATAGGTGGTTTTATCCATTAATTCTATATAAGTAAAGCTTAGAAAAAATGTAATAATTGCAATTCTGTATTTAAATCCTATAAGTATAAAAAAGGCAGCTAAACCACATATTGCAAATAATAAATAAGTGTAATTCCCTATAGGTTTTATCCATTCAAAACCATAAAAAGTAAAGTGAAATTTAGGTTCTAGATATAATTTTTCAATCCAACCATAAGACCAGAATCTTATAATACTTGCTAACATCATAACACCAAAACCTATTCTAAAAACAGACAAAGGTGCTGCGTTAGTATTTGTATCTAAGTATGTTTTTATTTTAGTTAGCATTTCTATATGTAATACAAAAAGAGGTTGCCATAAGACAACCTCTAGTGTTTTATTAAAAAAAAAGATTAATCTCCATCACTGTCATTAAAATCTATAACAATATTTAAAGATTGCGCCATATCAACTTTTAACTTCGGAACTGCTGCTTGTATAATATCATAAGCTGCATTCATTTGAATATTATTATCTATAACTTGCTGAGAAAAACTTGCATCTAAACCGTTAACAGTATTTCTTACTGCTGTAAATTGGTTATTAATATCAGTTACTAAGTCTTCTCTATCTAAAAACTCTAAATAAGTATTAATACCAATTGCGCTAGTGTTATTGGTATAACTTACACCATTAAAAACATTTTCAATTGCTGTTAACGCTTCTAACGCTAATACTTTAGAAACATCATTTTTGTAATAAGCTTCTACTTTTTCAGGAAGTGTTCCTCCATTAGAAAAAATACCTGTAGGAATACCAAATTTTTCGGCTCTAAATCCTTTCTCATAAAAGAAAAGAAAATCATTAGCTAACATGTTAAAAGAGCCATTAAGACCACTAACTGAATTTGCTATAAATGTATTTCTGTAGCTAGATTCCCAATTATTAACAATAGCATTATTTTTTGTAATCATTTGTGCCACTACGTCAGTTAAATACGCTGAATATTCATTAAAATCACTGTTAGTAGTAAACTTTTCTAAAGGTAATACATCTCCTGTTGCTGTACCATGAATTAAGTAATCTAAAGCAGGGAAACCTTGTGCATCAAAATATTCTGATGTATTTAAATCATACCCACCTGTACTTGCTGAGTTTTCAATATCTGCAACTGTAACAGGATAAATATTAAAAAAACTTACAAAACCTCTTTCTTCACTACCTCCAACATTATCAGCTTCACCAATATTAAACATTTGTACGTGTTGCCAAACCTTATAAGCCTCTAACCAAGTATTGCTTAAAGCTTCTAAATTAGTAGTAGATTTATCATTAAGAAAGTCCTCTTTTGCTGTATCTAAAGCTGAAAGTTTACTTTGTAGGTCTTGAAATGATGGTATAATAATGTTATCTGCAACGTTAGTTAAAAGTGCAGTACGGTCAAAACCATCATCGGTATTATTGCTACCTGTACTATCGTCTGAAGAGCTACAAGCTATAGCTACAATAATAATTGTTAAGAAAATTAATGCTTTTTTAAACATAAAACTTTTGATTACTTTTTGTGATGCAAACTTAAAGCAGAAAATAATTAACACAAAGTTAATTTAGAATAATTTTAAATAAATTTTAAGCAGATGTTAGACTGTATATTACAGTATTTAAATTAAAAACGGTACCATCTATAAGATTCTTAAAAGCTTTTAATTCTTGAAAGTTAAAAGAAATTTGTTTCTCACTTTTAAATAAAACATAAATATCTTTTAAGTTACAATCTAAATTAAGATGCTTAGATTGTTCTAAAGTCTTTAAGGTAGATTTAATTGTTTGCTGTAATTTTTCTAATTCTAGAGTCGTTACATCAAAAACAATTTTATTAAATACCAACTGTATTTTGTTGCATTGCTTTACAGTGCATCGTTTAAAAAAAAATGAAATACCTAAATAATTACCATAAATTAACTCAATCTCATCCATTTTAGTTCAAAATAAAAGTATAATCAATATCAATTAAGGTTATTTCATTTTCATAAACACTACCTCTATGACAAAAAAGTGCTTTAAGCTCTAGTATTTCTTGCTTATTAAACATTAAAACCAAATTCTCTTGAATAGATGGAATAGGAATTTTTCGTTTCACTTTTGCATCAGCATACATCTCTTCCCAATAATCTTCTTCTATCTTTAATAAATAGGTTTTAAATCGATGGTATTGCTCTTCTGTGAATTCAAAGTAGATATTATTAAATTCTAAATGGTAAATATTACATTCTTTACATATAGATAATTCACCATTACTAACTTTTGATAAAACTTTTATATTATGACACATAAGTTCTCTTTTTTAATAACAATCCATTTTAATTTGCCCGTTACTTTCAAATGCACTTAATGGTTTGTTGAGTTGTTCTGTGGTAATATTATTTAAGACATCTAAAACACGATTCTGCATGGCTATAGCCCCACAAATCATGACTACTCCATTTTGCTGAAAATGCTTTGCAATAAATTCTTCATTTTGAAATAAAAGATCTTGGACGTAAATTTTCTCTGCTTGTTCTTGAGAAAATGCTGTTTGCAATTGGTTTAGTTTATTTTGCTTTTTTGCTTCTTCTAATAAACCCGAATACAACTCTAAAGATCTCTTGGTTCGTCCTCCCCAAAACAAGTGTATATTTTTTTGTTTTTTATTGTCGTTAATCATCCCCAGAAATGGTGCAATACCGGTTCCGTTGGCTATTAAAATGACATCTTTTGTTTTAGCTGGTAAATGAAATTCTTTATTTTCACTTATCGTTGCTGTAATAGTATCAGCGGTATTTAGTGTGCTGAAATAGGTAGAACACAGTCCTTTTTCGTGTTTTTTAATACTTAAAAGAATATCTCCTTCTACTTTGGCAATTGAATATTCTCTGGCAGCTTCATCTTCATTAGGCTTAAATGCTAGTAAATCACCAGACTGAAATTTAATCTTCTTTAATGGCCTTAACTGCAACAAGAAAGTATCATCTATATTTAACTCCGTTCGTTTTACCACTTTAAACGTTCGTGTATATTTTGAATTTAATTTTTCTGTCGGTTGTGTAATAACCAGATTTTGATTAGAAACGGTATTCCATTGTAAAACCCAATTTTTAAAAGCTTCAAAAGATTGATTATTGATTTTTACTAATTCTAATTTTCGATTAAAATTTGGATGCACATTTAGCAGCTCATCAACTTCTTCTGCGTATTTACAATATTCAGGATATAATAAAGAACCAAAACCAACTACAGAATAATCTAACGTAGAATTTTGAATTGTTCCCAATAACTTTTCAAATTTAGTTGCATTTATTGGCGCATCTCCTTCGCCATAAGTTGCTGTAAAAATGATGAGCTCTTTTGCTTTATTATATGTCGCATATTGATTTAACTCTGTGATGTATGCCTTCTTGCCTAAAACTAATAAAGCTTTGTAAAATGAAATTGCAAAATTAAATGTACTTCCTGTTTCTGAACCTACTAGAATAATATATTCTGCGTCCTCTTTTTTAAATTTATTCTTGATTTTCACTGCTGACTTTCTACGTTTTAAAGTCATAGCAAAACCAGAATAAATAAAGAATAACAAGACAACACCAACCAATGCTAAAACAATAGACCATAAAATAGTGCCTTGGCCTGTATGCAGAAACAAACTCCATTGCGATAACATATGAACCAAAGTATACCGCTGTTCGCTTACAATTTCGCCCGAAATTTGATTGACTAAAAGTTCTTTATCTTTTAATGTGATAAAAAAGTAATCTTCTACATCATCAGAAAAAGGAAATTCTAAATTTTTAACTTCAGAGATTGGTGTGGCCTTAAAAACTTCAAAATCTGAAAATGGTATTTTATCAATATCCTCAGATACATCTTCAGGATAAGTATGCGTAATATTTGATTCTGGTAAAAGAGAAAACTTTTCTAATGATAAATAGACGCCTGTAAATGCGACAATGATCACAGGAATTAGAAACCAACGTCCTAATTCTACATGATAATATTGTTCAAAATTCTCGTTAACTATTTTAGAAAAAAAACGACGAATTCCGCCTTGTCTTTTGGCGATTAATACCAAACCTGTAAGAGCCATTAATATTAAAAAAAACGACACCAAACCAACAATAAAACGTCCTGTAGATTTTAGAAATAAAGAACGGTGTAAATTAGTGGTAAACTTAAAAAGTGGTGATTTTTCAATAAGCTCACCTAACTTCTCCCCTGTTTCTGGGTTGATGTAAAAGGTTTCACTATCACCTTCATTTGTAATAACCGACGCTATGACAAAATCATTTTCATCCGTTGAGATGGTAATAATTTCGTCATAGTTATTAGTTAAACTTTCTATCGTTGTGGCTAAAGTTGTGTCCTCATTAATTTGATAAGATTCCAACTGATTAGAAATAGGCTCGAAAGCCAAAATGGTACCAGTTATGGAAGCTAAAACAATAAAAAGAGAAGATACCAAAGCCAACATAAGGTGACTAAATCTCCAAATAGAAAGGGTCATTTGCATTGCTTTTATTGAGGCATCATACGTATGTAACGGATAAATCCTTTACCTTCTACTTTACTTTTTACATTAGCTGAAGTTAACTCTAACTCGACATCACTTTCGTAATATTCTTGATCTTCAACTGCTGATTCAAACCTAAGTTTATAGCCTTTGTCTAATTTATCGTTATCTATTTCAATAACATTTATAGTACGCTGACCTCCACTTACCGTTGCTCCAGTAATCGCATCAATATCATTTCGTTTTTTTCCGTAGAAATCCCACCACGATTCTATGGTATTATACCATTCATCATCGTCTCCAATAACGTTAAGGGTTTCTACATATTCACCTTCAGGATTTAATAATGAAATGACAATATAGGCGCCTTCACCTGTATAATTTGTCATTTGAATCATACATTTATACTTTGAAGATTCAGATAAGGTATTAAAAGATACTAAGCCAAAAGCTATAGTAAAGACTAAAATTATAAGTTTTATATTCTTCATATTTAAAATTATATTACTTTAAAAATTCAACTGAGACATTATTCTTAGCTAATAACTCGTTCTCTTTAGCTAAGTCGTAAGCAGACTCTTCAAAATCTGTTACAACATCTTTCTTAGCACCATTTTTTAATAGAAATTTTAAAACACTGTCATCTTTAGCTTTTAGAGCCGCTAAATGCAATGCTGTGTTTCCTTCATTGTTTTTAGCATTAATATCTTGTTTCATCTCTAAAGCTATTTTTAATAACTCCAAACTGTTTTTTTCTGCAGCTAAATGAAACCATGTATTTCCATCTTTTTGAGTCGCAGTTAAATCTACTTTGCTCTCAGTTAATAATTCCTTCTTACTGTAAAATTCCTTTTTATTTCTTTCTGAGTAAGAATCAATAAGGTAGTAGCCTAAATTATTTCCATCTGCATCTAATAAACTTGTATCAGCTTTGTTTTCAATTAAAAATGCTACAACATCAGTATTGTTACCTGCCACAGCTAAATCTAAAGCTGTTTGTCCTTTTTTGTTTGTAGTATTTATGTCTTTTAAACTTGAAGATAAAACTTCTACAACCTCTAAATCATTACTAGAAGCGGCATTAATAAAAGGCGTATTTCCTTTATGATCTTCTTGGTTAACATCTAATCCATTTTTAAGTAAATAGTTAATGATGTTTACATCTTTACTTCTTGAAGCTAAAATATGCAATGGTGTTACACCTTCTTTGTTCGTTGTATTTGGGTTTAAGCCAATACTTGTTAAATATTCATAAACCTCAATGCCATTAGATGATCTTCTTGCACCAGTAGCTGTTAAAATAAAAGCTTGATCTGTACCTTTTAATCCTTTTTTTACAAGAGATTTTAAAGCATCAATATGACCGGTTTTCGTTGTATAATTAAAAATTCCGTTTCCATTTTTATCAACACTTTTAATATCTAACCCTTTAGATTGAAAATAAGATACAAGCTTAAAATCTTTATCACTTGGCGCTGCTAATAATAAAGCATTTGCACCACTTGGTGTTAAGTCTGTTTTTAAATTGACTCCTTTTTCTAAAATAAGGTCATAAACTTTAGTGTTTTGTTGTCCTGCTGAAGCTGCAAAATTAATTATAGAACTTCCTTTATCATCCGTAATATCTGTTTTAGCTCCTGTTTTTAAAAGGTATTTTACTAATTCATCGTTACCATTATATGCTGCCCAAAAAATGTAAGTTCTACCATCGTGAGTTAGTTTATTTACATCATTACCTTTTTGAGATAAGAGAAATTTAATGGTTTCTAACGGTGTGTCTTGTAAAGTTGCAAAAACAACAGCATCAAAACTAGCCTTATTTGATTCTGAAGGATTATTCCCTTCTTTTATCTTTGCTTTAACCGTTTCTACACTTGGTTTTGTTCCCCAAAAATCACGATTTAAAAAGATGTTTTCGCTCTTCTTTTGGGCAAAAGCAGGTAATGCCAATATGACAAGAAGTAATACTACTACGGACTTAATTGTTTTCATATATAAATGTTTGTTTTTAATCTTATTTTACAAAAGATTCAATAATTTTATTGATATCTTTTTTAGCAGTAATTTCATCATCAAATAAGTATTTATACAATACTTTATTATCCACTTTTTCTTCTAATGTTAGATCTTTATCTCTTCCATATACATCATCCCATTTAGATCTTACCAATTTCCATTTTCCTTCTTGTGCTTTCCACCAATCTTTTGAAGCTTGACATCTACTTTCGTCAACTCTTTTATAGGTATTATAACCTTTTTCTTTCGCTATAATTACATCTTCAGATCCTGCTACACGCACTACTTTTTCATTGTCTTGGTCATGTACCCAGCCAAAGTTAGTAATTTCGTGGCGGTTACCTCTTAATGTTATGTTGTAATCGCTACGTTTAGTGTATTCTCGTCTTGGTAATGGTGCTGTTGTAGTATTTTCCCAATAATTTTTTCCATCTACATGTACCCAAGATCCAGAACCTTCATAACGTGGACTATCATCTACTTGATACACTTTTTGTGTCCATTGTCCTTTTACATCGTCTTTAGATTTTTTTTCAAACGTCCAATTATTATCACCATTGTACATATAAAAATCTTGATTCTCAAACAACCAATCTTGTCTCCAATGTTTAATAATCATTGGATCATCTGGATTTCCTACTTGTAATAAATGTTGAATAGATATTTTATTAGAATCGTCCTCTACTAACTGTGCCCACTCTAACCCTCTATCTACTTTAGTTTCTGAAGGTCTATAAAGTGAATCATTACTGTAATTGAAAGTCTCAGTAAAATTAAAAGTCACCTCAAAACAACCACACATTTCTTTAATGGATTCTTGATCTTGTGTCTTTTTCTTTTGAGCATTAGCACTTAAAGAGAGTGCTAGAATAATAGATAATACTGGAACGAATTTCTTCATCTGTTAGATTTTATTATTGTGTTTGAAAAAAAATTAAAAAAACTATTCTTATTTAGAATGAATTAAAATAAGATTATATATTTGCGACAAATTTATATAGAATGAGTCTAATTAAAAATAAAAATCCATTTTATTTTTTACTTTTTTTAAGTTGTTTCTTAAATGCGCAAGACAAAAAGCGAGACAGCACTGCAACTGAAAAATTAAAAGAAGTCGTTGTTGTAGGCGAAAGTAATATTACTGCTGTAAGTAAGAAACTATTTACGGTAAGTACAATTAAGAGATCTGATATTGATAATGTAGCAGGAGCCAATTTAGCGGATATCTTATTTAACAACTTAAATATTACCGTAAACCCAGATGCATCTTCAGGACGTTCTACAGTGAGTTTATTCGGATTAGATGGACAGTATGTAAAGATCTTACTTGATGGTATTCCTATGGTTAGCGATAACGGTCTTGGAAATAACATTGATATTTCGCAACTAAATATAGATGATGTAGAACGTGTTGAAATCGTAGAAGGCTCAATGGGAGTATTATATGGTGATAACGCTGTTGCTGGTGTCATAAATATAATTACCAAACGCGGTTTAAAAGAAGACGGTTGGCAATTACAAATGGCTTTACAGGAAGAAACTGTAGGTAATGAATTTGAGTTTTTTGATGAAGGGAGACACATTCAAAATTTTAGAGCCACAAATCAAGTAAATGAAAAGCTATCCTACACTTTTGGTGTTTCTAGAAATGATTTTGCAGGGTATTACAATGGGTATAAAGGCCAAAACTATGTCAATATTGAAGATAATTTAGTGGTTAATGACAGTTTACGTGGGACGGAATGGAATCCTAAAGAACAAATTACGGCTTCTGCCAATGTAGATTTAGACTTAGGTAAACACAATATATTTTACAAATTACAATATTTTAATGAGGATTTAGATATCTATAACCATAGTGTTAACGGGAGATATGAAAACGGCCAATTAAACCCAACGGCATTAGATGAAAACTATAAAACAGATCGATGGGTTAATAACCTAAATGTTTCAGGTTCTTTAAATGGTGCGACGCAATATAATTTTTCGTTGTCCTATCAAAATCAAAAACGGAACTATAAAGAGTTAGTTTACAACATATTTGAACAACAAACACAATCTGTAGAAACCGATGCATTAAGCCAATCTAGTGAAGTATGGTATTCTAAAACTTTTGTAAATAATATTGTCGCGCAATCGCGTTGGTTTGATTTACAACTTGGTTACGAGTTTACCAATCAGTCTGGGTTTGATGCTAATGCGTCTGGAGCTTATTCTAATGAGGTTGTAGAAAACACAATCACTAATTACGAGTTATTCGGGATTGCTGAGTTTCAACCCACTCAAAAACTTTCAATACATCCTGGTGCAAGGTTTACAAGTAGTACACAATTTAATAACCACTTAATTTGGTCATTATCTTCTAATTACAATTTCACTGAAACACTTAAATTAAAAGCAGTTGTGGGCTCGGCTTACAGAGCCCCTAATTTTGAGGAACTATTCTTTTATTTTGTAGATGCCAATCATAACGTACAAGGAAACGAAGACCTACAACCTGAAGATGGTATTTCGGTTTTTATTAATTTAAAAGACAACTTTAAAATAGCGAAAGAAGGGTATTTAAAGACCAACTTCAATTTTTTTCATATCTATTTAAAAGATGCTATTGCTAGTATTACGACAGAAGATGCTGATGGTAGAACCTTATTCACACAAGACAATATCGATTATAGCTCACGTTTAGGGTTTACCTTAGATAATAGTTTCATTTATAAAAACTGGAATATTGGTCTTGGAGGCACCTATCTCGGAGTTAAAAATAACATCCAAGAATCTGAATCTAATGACACTGACTATTTATGGAGTTTTAATCTTCAAACGTCTTTAGCTTACCAACTACCAAGCTGGAATACTACAGTTTCTGCGCAATTAAAATACACAGGTGAAACCGAAGGTCTTTTTAGTGATAGTGATGGTGAAACTTTTACAGGTATAACAGAATCTTTTACATGGTTAAACGCTTCCATCCGAACTAAAATTACACCTCAAATCGAAGCCACACTCGGAGCTAGAAATATTCTTGATGTTGTAAATATAAATACTGCTGCCTCGTCTGGAGCGCATACAAGCTCAACATCAACATCACGATTAATCGGTAATGGCCGATCTTATTTTTTAAAACTTTCATATAAATTAAATTTTAAACACTAACAATTATGATAAACAAATTTTTAACATTAATACTATTTATAGGAGTTGCCCTATTTACAGGTTGTAGCAATGATGATGATGTTTCATCGACAACAACTACGCCACCGTCTACAGGTGGAATTATAGATCCTGAAGTTGGTGGCTTTAATCAGCCAAACCGTGTATATGTCGATTTAAGTACAGGTAACCAAGTGGTTTCACGTAGAGACTCATGGGAAATTGCTGTATATAATGGTTCTGAAAACAGAGTATACTTAAATAATGCTCTATTAGTTTCAGCAGCAGAATTAGAAGGGATTACTGATATCACTTCGGTTACAGCATCTACTTCTTTAGTTTCTCCATTAACTTTAAACGCATTAGATCAAACATTTACACCAACTACGATAACGATTTCTACAGTAACTGAGCTGATGCAAGGGCTTCCTGTTAGCTATTACCAATATGGAGATTTAGATGCTGGTATTTCATTTACGGATAGTAAAGAAGGTGAATTAACAGGCACAGCATTCGGGGAGATTTCCACTACAAATAGTGAAAATAACGTTTACATTGTGAATTTAGGTAACGACATACCGACAACTAACAATGGCACATTAAACACAACAGGTGAACCTCGAGGTTATATGAAAGTTAGAGTTTTATCTAATGGAAGTAGCTACACTATTCAATACGCAGAATTGAGCAATACTGTCGATTATTCTGAAATTGTTGTCACAAAAGATAGCAACTACAACCTTACTGCGGTAAGTTTAACAGATGGACTAATTGTTAGTGTAGAACCAGAATCATCGGATTGGGATATCGATTTAGGAGGTGTATTTTCTTATTATGGTAATCAAGGTTCTTTAGCTGCAGGGTTAACCTACTCGGATTATACCCTACACAACACACTAGGTGGCGTAAGTTTATACGAAATTAACGTTGAAGATGACATCACACCAAGCTATACGGATTTCACATTAACAGATGTTAATGAATCTAGTTTAGTATATACCGATCGTGCCGTAGTTGGTAGTGATTGGAGAAGTCTAGATTACACAACAGGGGAAACTTCAGTAACAGAAGGGAGATACTATATTGTAAAAGACAATAATGGTAACTACTATAAATTAAGATTTACTGCAGTAGAAAGCGAAACAGGTGAACGCGGTTATCCTCAATTTCAGTATGAGTTATTAGTAAATGATAACTAATCAAAAAGTCATAAGATAATATAATTGAAAAACCCATCTCTACGGAGGTGGTTTTTTTAAAACCCAACAAGTTATTTTTATTTAATCCAAATTAACATATAAAAATTTAAGACATGAAAACAATTTTACAATTTTTAACCGTAGTATTATTCTTTATTACAGCTAATGCACAAGAAACCGTCGTTGATTTATCAATGCAACCCTCTTATTCAGATCAAATTTATTATAAATTAAGCACAGAAACAGCAACATCTGTTACAGCAAACTCATGGGATATAGCGTTCTTAAGAACAAGTGCATTCGAATTCGGTATGCGAGTAAATAGCGGTATTGGTATTGAAGTCTTTGAAGCTGCAAACACAGCTGCAAGTTATAGCTCTATTGATGTAACAAATGAAGCTAATTGGACAGCACTTCAAAACAGTGAAACCACTTGGAGTGGCGGCGCTTTTGAACAAGGTTCTGCTTCTTATGGTTTTGGAGAATACAACCCTTCAACTCATGCTGTGGTAGGATCTATTGTATTTGTTTTAAAATATGCAGACGGAACCTATAGAAAGTTCATTAATGAAAGCTATGCTGCTGGTTATATTTTTAAGTATGCCACTTGGAATGCCGAAACTTCAACTTGGAGCGAAGACCAAACTGCAACGGTTTCTAATACAAATAATCCAGAAAATAAATTTAATTATTACTCTTTACAAAATAATGAAGAGGTTGTCGCTGAACCTGCAATTGCTGATTGGGATTTTGTATTCACTAAATATGCAAACGATTATTTTGGTGACGGAAGTTTTTTCTACCCAGTAACAGGTGTTTTACATAGTGATGAAGTTACTGTGGCACAAAATGATGAAGTTAATGGTATGCCAGCAAACCCAACATTAACTTATTCTGAAGACATCAATACTATTGGTTACGATTGGAAAGATTTAAATGATGCTTGGGCTTACGATGTAAGCTCTAATCAGGCTTATTACATAAAATATGCAGACGACACTATTTACAGATTGTATTTTACAGCCTTTGAAGGAAGCAGTACAGGAAACCTTTCTTTTGCTTTTGAAAATGTAACGAATGCTTTAAGTATCGAAGATGTAAATAGTTCTGTTGCTTTCGGAATGTATCCAAATCCTACAACAGACAAAAAAGTAAATTTAATTTATGATGTAAATACATTAGCTTCAAATAACAATGAAGTCTCTATTTTCTCAACTACAGGTCAAAAAGTATATCAAACTAGCTTAAATATAAACTCAGGGTTTTATAATAAATCCCTTGATTTATCTTCATTAGCTAGTGGTATCTATGTCTTACAATTTACTTCAGGAAATAATAGTGTGACTAAGAAGCTTATTTTAAAGTAACCTCAATAAATTAATCATAGAAAGAGAAGAGTTTAAATTAACTCTTCTCTTTTTTCGAAAAAAACAAATCTTAGAATCATTCTAAATAAAAGAATTAAAGTTAATATAACATTATGAAAAAACTATTCATATTAATAGCATTTATTACAATATTACAAAGCACTTATTCGCAACAATTTACCGAAAACACTGAAATAAATTTAACAGGTATTTTATACGGAGAAGCAAAATGGATAAATATAGATAATACTGATAAAGAAGAATTATTGCTTTCTGGATATGACACTAATTATGAGGCTTTTTCAGCACTCTATTCATATCAATCAGGGAGTATAGGATTATTACCTATTACTATTGAACCTTATTACTTTTCATCCATAGGAAAATTAGACTATAATAATGATGGAGTTAGCGATTTTATTATCATAGGATATAACTCATATGATGAAGGAGCTAGTACTTTATATGTAAGTGACGGAAATGGTTCATATACAATTCAAGATATAAATATTCAAGGAACAACTAATGGAAAAATAAAAATAGAGGATTTAAATAATGATGGATTAGATGATATAATTATAACTGGGTCTGATGCTAACTATGATAATATTGCAAAGTTATATTTACAAAATGTAGAAGGCGATTTTATAGAATCTACAGCTCCTTTTTTTGGAAGTACTTATAGTAGTATTACCACATTCGACGCTAATAATGACGGTAATATAGACGTATTACTTACAGGGTTTAGTAGCAGCTATATTCCAGAATCCAAACTATATCTTAATGACGGAACTGCTATTTTTACAGAAAGTACTGCAGTATTAGCGGATGTATATTTCTCAACATCTAGCGCAGCTGACTATGATAATGATGGAGATATCGATATATTAATATCTGGTTTTAATTCTTCTTATGCTCCTTATACAGTATTATATAACAATGATGAGCACGGAAACTTTACAGAAAATACTACAGTTACATTAGAGCAACTTTATTGGGGAGCTTCTAATTTTGTAGACTATGATAATGATGGAGATTTAGACCTATTTTTATCTGGTGCAGATTCTAACACAGTTCCACATGCTAAATTTTATAAAAATACTAATGGAATTTTATATGAAGACACAAATGCTGAAATAGGAATTTATGGTACATACGTTAGTTCTGCCGATTGGACAGATTACGATGACGATGGAGATTTAGACTTTGTTTTAAGTGGTCTTAATAGTGATAATGAACCAATAACTAAAGTTTATACTAACCAACAAGAAAGTCTAAGTATTGAAGATTTTGCCAATACTACTCAATTATCAATTTACCCAAACCCAACAACAGATAAAACTGTTAATCTGGTTTATGACGAGGAACAACTAACCGCTTCTATAAATACAATTAAAATCTATTCTAGTACAGGTCAAAAAGTATATCAAACGAGCTTAAATACAAACTCAGGGTTTTACAACAAATCTCTTGATTTGTCTTCATTAGCTAGCGGTATCTATGTCTTACAGTTTACTTCTGGAAATAATAGTGTCACTAAGAAACTAGTCTTAAAGTAGTCGATTATTTTAATAATATAAAATTATAAAACCCTCACAAAGAATATGTGAGGGTTTTACTTTTTAATGATATTTTTTAAAAATCTTAGTCGCTTCGTTATAAGAACTCTCAAAACACATGGCATTAAGATCGTGTGCTTTTTTCTGCGTAAAATATGAGAACATTTTTTCAGTAGGCATATTACCTGTTAGATCATCTTTTGCCATTGGGCAACCTCCAAATCCTTGAATAGCGCCATCAAAACGACGGCAGCCAGCTTTATAAGCTACATCTACTTTTTCAAACCAAGATGTTGGTGTGGTATGTAAATGTGCTCCAAATTCTATATTAGAATACTGCGGAATTAAATTTGAAAATAAATACTCTATATTTTCAGGATTAGAACTTCCTACGGTATCACTTAAAGACAAAATACGAACTCCCATTTTAGACAAACGTTCCGTCCACTCTCCTACAATATCTACATTCCAAGGATCACCGTAAGGGTTACCAAAACCCATAGAAATGTATACTACAACTTCTTTATTACTCTTATCTGCAATTTCTAAAATTTCAGAAAGTGTAACCACAGATTCTGCAATGGTTTTATGTGTGTTACGCATCTGAAAGTTTTCTGATATAGAAAACGGAAACCCTAAATAATCAATTTCTTTATGCTTAGAGGCATCATTTGCACCTCTTGTATTAGCAATGATAGAAAGGAGTTTACTTTCGGTTTTACTTAAATCTAACTGTGCTAAAACCTCAGCTGTATCTACCATTTGCGGAATCGCTTTTGGAGATACAAAACTACCAAAATCAATAGTATCAAAACCTACACGAAGTAAGGATTGAATGTACTGAACTTTCTTTTCAGTAGGTATAAAATCCTTAATGCCTTGCATAGCATCTCTAGGACATTCTATTATTTTAACCGCTTTATTCATTAGGTCAAATATAGGCATTTTCATATTTTACAACAGTATGAATATCGCAATCCCTACAAACACTATAATCTGCAACCATTTTAAAACCAATCCAGAATTTTTATGCTTTACCGTATAGGTTTTAATCTGGCCTGCTAATAGTGCCACAGAAGAGAAAACAATAAATGAAACCAATACAAAAACACCTCCCAAAACATAAAATTGAACTACAGTATTCATTGTTTTACTAAACAAAAAACCAGGGAAAAAGGCTAAAAAGAAAATCGCGACTTTAGGATTGAGGACATTCATAAAAAAGCCTTTTACAAATAATCCCTTTAAGCTTCTTTTAGAGGAAACATTAGATTCTAAGTTGAGTTCAGCATCTGACATAAAAACTTTATAAGCCAAATACAACAAATAAAAAGCACCTAGTAATTTAATGCCAAAAAATAAATGATCATTAGCTTTTATAACTGCAGAAACACCAAAAGCAAGTAGTGTTGTATGTACTAAACAACCCGACATTAAACCACAAACAGTTGCCAATCCATAAGATTTACCGTTAGTGATACTTTGTATTAAAACAAAAATATTATCTGGTCCTGGCGAAATTGCTAAAATGGAAGTAGCTAAAGCAAAAGAGATTAAAATATCGTAATTCAATTATAAAGTATAGCGTTAGAATTAAATTTATTATAAATATACTTTTTGAAGAATTCCTACTTCAATAAAGCCTTATTAATTCGTTTAATTAGTGATGGACCCTCATAAATAAAACCTGTGTAAACTTGTACTAAATCTGCACCAGCTTCTAATTTCTCTAAAGCATCTTCAGCAGAATGCACACCTCCTACTCCAATAATAGGAAAGGCTTTATTACTTTTTGTTGCTAGATATTGAATCACTTTTGTTGATTTCTTTTTTATAGGTTGTCCACTTAAACCTCCGTTTCCAATAGCTTCCAATCTAGATTCAGGTGTTCTTAAACCAGATCGATCTACAGAAGTATTACTTGCAATAACACCATCTAAATTTGTTTCTGCAATCAACTCAATAATTTCATCTAATTGTACTTCATTTAAATCTGGAGCAATTTTAAGTAGAATTGGTCTTTGCTTACTGAACGCTAAATTTGCTTTTTGAACAGCACCTATTAATTCTAATAAATAGTCTTTATCATTTAATTTAGCATGGCTCCCTACATTAGGACAACTAACATTAAGCACAAAGTAATCTACATAAGGATGCAATGCTTTAAAGCATTCTAAGTAATCTTTAGTATAATCTTCAGGAAGCGTCTGGGTATTTTTCCCAATATTTCCACCAATAATTAACTGCCCTTTATTTTTCTTAAGTTGAACAATGGCAGCTTGTAATCCTTCATTATTAAAACCCATTCGGTTAATAATACCTTTATCGTCTTTTAAACGAAATAAACGTTGTTTAGGATTCCCTTCTTGAGCTTTAGGTGTTACCGTTCCTATTTCAATAAAACCAAAACCAAAATTAGCAAGGTCATTATAAAGTACCGCATTTTTATCAAAACCAGCAGCTAAACCAACCGGGTTTTTAAATGTAAGTCCAAATAAATGACGTTCTAACTTTTTATCTTCAACGACATACATAGATCTAAAAAGTCCTTTAACTCCAGGGATTTTAGATAATGTTCTAATTAACGAAAAAGTAAAATAATGCACTTTTTCTGGATCGAAACAAAATAAAATAGGTCTAATAATAGTTTTGTACATAATAACAGTTTTGCCGTGCAAAAATAAGCATCTGAACTTAATAAAAAAGGATAAATAATCCTATTAATTTTAACAGAAACTGTTATATATCATTATTTTTCCTTAGGAATTTTACTAACTTTGGAATCCAAACCAAAATCAAAATATCATGAAAAAAATTATCGTTCCTGTTGATTTTTCAAAGCATTCTGAATATGCACTAGAAACAGCTGCAGAAATAGCAAAACAACACAATGCAGAATTGATTGTTATGCACATGCTAGAATTGTCTGAATCTATCTTCTCAGCTTCTATTACTGAGCGTAATGATGAAAATGCTTTTATGCTTTTGGTAGCTAAAAAGCAATTTGATACTTTTTTAGATCAACCATATCTTGAAGGTCTTACTGTTACTCCGGTGATAAAATACCTTAAAGTATTAAATGAAGTTGCTGCTGTAGCTACTGAAATTGATGCTGATCTTATTGTTATGGGATCTAGAGGGCATAATGATTACGATGGTGTATTTACAGGATCTAACACAGAAAAAGTTGTACGCCATAGCAACACACCTGTTTTAATCGTTAAGTCTAAACCAAAAGTTGTTAATTTTGAACATATTGTAATAGCTACTGATTTTTCTGAAGAAAGCGTTCCTTCAATCAAAAAAGCTTTAGAGTTATTAAAGATATTAGGAAAAAAAATATCATTGTTAAATATCAATACTCCTAATTTAGGATTTTTAAGTACTGATGAAATTGACGCAAAAATTGCTGTATTTTTAGAAAAAGCAAAATTAAGTGACGATGATATTTCTATAGCTCGTATCTCTGACCACAGCGTAGAAGATGGTATATCTAGCTTTATAAAGAGAGCACATGTAGATGCAGTATCTGTGATTACACACGGAAGAAAAGGATTAAATCTTTTCTTTGGAGGTAGTATTTCTGAAGATGTTGTGAACCATGTTAAACTTCCTGTTATTACATTTAAACTTTAATTTATCAATTTAAATATTATTATGCAGCATATCATAGATCGTTTTATAGGCTATGTTACTATAGACACAGAATCTGACCCAAACTCTGAAGCAACCCCAAGCACAACTAAGCAATGGGATTTAGCTAATAAATTAGTTGAAGAGTTAAAAGGTATTGGATTGAGTGACGTTACTATTGACGAGAATGCCTATATCATGGCAACTTTACCAAGTAACGTAGATCACAAAGTACCAACTATTGGTTTTATTTCACATTTTGATACCTCTCCTGATTTTACAGGAGCGAATGTAAAACCTCAAATTATTAAGAATTACGATGGTAAAGACATTGTTTTAAACGCTGAACAAAACATTATTTTATCTCCAGATTATTTTGAAGATTTACTACTGTATAAAGGTCAAACGTTAATAACAACTGATGGTACTACTCTTTTAGGAGCAGATGATAAAGCCGGAATTACAGAAATTGTAACGGCAATGGAATACCTTATTAATCATCCTGAAATAAAGCATGGAACGATTAAAGTTGGCTTTACTCCAGATGAAGAAATTGGTAGAGGTGCTCATAAATTTGATGTTGAAAAATTTGGAGCAGATTGGGCTTACACTATGGACGGTAGCCAAGTTGGTGAATTAGAATATGAAAATTTTAATGCTGCAGGTGCTGTAATTAAGGTAAAAGGTAAAATAGTACATCCTGGATATGCTAAGGGTAAAATGATAAATTCAATGTATTATGCATCAGAATTTATTAACACATTACCTAAATTAGAAACTCCTGAAACGACTGAAGGCTACGAAGGTTTTTTCCATCTTCATAATATGATAGGTGAAGTTGAAGAAACAACACTTCAGTATATTATTCGCGATCATGATAAAGACAAGTTTGAAGCTCGTAAAGCTTTAATGGAAAAGATTGTTTTAGATTTAAATACAAAATACGAAAGTGAAGTATTTGAAATTGAAATCAAAGATCAATACTTTAACATGAAAGAAAAGGTAGAACCTGTAATGCATATTGTTGATATTGCAGAAGAAGCCATGAAAGCTGTAGGTATAAAACCTCTTATAAAAGCAATTAGAGGAGGTACTGATGGTTCTCAATTATCTTACATGGGATTACCTTGTCCTAATATTTTTGCAGGTGGTCATAATTTCCACGGACGTTATGAGTACGTACCAGTAGAAAGTATTCAGAAAGCTGTTGAAGTTATTTGTAAAATAGCTGAGATAACTGCGACTAGAAAATAATATTTAATCTTATTCTCAATATTTTATTAGCAGTAAACACTTAATTTATATTAAGGTTTACTGCTTTTATATTTTAAAATAAAATCAGTAATAGGTAAATATTAATTAATAAAATGCCCGAATTATTAATCTTAATTAAATTAATTGTCGCCATTCTATTCGTTATTGGTTTATCTATTCTTGCCGAAAATGTAAGTACAAAGATTGCAGGTATTTTATCAGGATACCCATCCGGTTCTGCTATAACTTTATTTTTCTTTGGATTAGAAGTTAGTCCTGACTTCGCTGCAGAAAGTGCTGTTTTTAATATGATTGGGTTAACTGCAACTTTATCATTTGTATATATCTATTACATGGCTTCTAAGTTCTTTACTAAATTCAATATCCTTCTTTCTTCATTATCTGCTATACTAGGATATTTTGCCATTGTTTCGCTATTACAGCTTATTGATGTCAATAAATATATAGCCGCATTAATACCTGTTACATTTTCATTTCTTTACATTTATCTTTTCAAAAAAATTAAGAATGTTAATATCCAGACTAAAGCAAAGCTTAATTATAGAATTCTTTTTGTGCGAGCCTTTTTTGCTGCTTTAATTATTTTATTAATTACGAGTGTTCCTAGATTTGTAGGGCCAAATTTAGCAGGACTTTTTTCTGCCTTTCCTACAACACTATTTCCGTTAATCTTAATTATTCACTTTACCTATTCAAAAGAACATGTGCATACAATTATAAAAAATGTCCCTATTGGTATGTTTTCATTAATAATTTATTCCTTAGTGATCTCAATAGTATATCCTTTGTTCGGAATTTATGTAGGTACCATTATTTCGTTTGCAGCAGCTACTGTTTATCTATTAATTTACAGAAAATTAAAAAGTATAACAGTAAATCGTTAATACTTCATCTTTAATCAACCTCTTTAAAAAACTAAATAAATGTTAAATCCTTTTTCTTTTCTAAACAATTGGTTAGTTTTGTACTGTAGTTAGAAATTAAGTGATTCTAATTATAAAAAAAATGGCAAGAAAAAAAGAATATAACGAAACTGAAGTTGTTGAGAAAGCAATGCATATCTTTTGGAGAAATGGCTACCAAACAACATCAATGCAAATGCTTGAAAAAGAAATGGGCATTAATAAGTTTTCAATATATTCTAGTTTTGGTAATAAAAACGGTTTATTCTTAGAAAGTTTAAAGCAATATAAATCGAAAATCAATTCTATTTTTGAAAAGTTTAGAAAAGCAGATAACGGAATAGAAGACATAAAGCAGTTTTTTTATGATTCTGTAAGTTCTAACTTTGAAGAAGGAAATGAAAAAGGGTGTTTGGTTACAAATACTTACAATGAATTTTCAGAAAGCGAAGACCTATTAATAAAAGAGCAAATGAATTCTTTTATGGATGGTTTAAAAACTATTATTATTGAAAAGCTTAAAATGGATCCTTCTAAAGACGAAGAAACCATTATAAAACAAGCTAACTTTTTACTTTTAGCAAAACATGGTTTAGCCGCAGCAGCAAGAGTAAACACAAAAAAGGAAATAGAAGATTATATTGAAATGACCTTTAAAAATTTATAACCTTTTTTTTTACGACATAACTAACCGAACGTTTAGAAAAAATACAACAAATAAAAAAGAAAAATTATGACAACATTAAAAATTCACAACATCGAAAGTGCACCAGAAGAAAGCAAAGCTTTATTAGAAAAATCTCAAAAAGGTTTTGGTATGATTCCTGGTTTACATGGGGTTTTAGCTAGTGCTCCAAAAACATTTGAAGCTTACCAAACATTACACGAGTTATTTACTCAAACTTCTTTTAACGAAGAAGAATTAACAGTAGTATGGCAAGCTATAAACGTAGAACATGCATGTCATTATTGTGTACCTGCTCACACAGGAATTGCAAAAATGATGAAAGTTGATGATGCTATAACTGAAGCTTTACGTAACGAAACGCCTTTAGCAGATGCTAAATTAGAAGCATTACGTACTATGACATTAACTATTGTTAGAAATCGTGGACACGTAACTGAAGAAGAATTAAGTACATTTTATGCTGCTGGTTATGGTGAGCAACAAGTATTAGAGATTATTTTAGGATTATCTCAAAAAGTAATTAGTAACTATACTAATCATATTGCAAATACACCTGTAGATGCACCTTTCCAATCTTTTGCATGGAAAAAATAGAAATGTAGTTCCCTAAATTACAGATTTATTGAGTAGACCTTCCTATATAATTTAGGAGGGTTTATTCTTTTTATAAAGCTTGATATTGATGCAAAAAAAAATCGTTTAAAAAATTAATTTTAAACGATTCCTTTTTTATAAAACTTTAATGATTTAGTTTTTAATCACTATAAATTTAGAAACATTAACACCTGTTGCACCTGATAGGTTAAGAATATAAGTTCCATTTTCAATATTAGAAACGTTCATAGTAAATTCAGAATCTAAAAAGTCAACTTTATTATTCATAACCAACTTACCATCTACACTATAAAGTTTTGCAACTTCAATATCCATAGCTTCAAAAACCTTAACTGTTAAACTGTTTTGTGCAGGCACCGGATAAATCTTTACATTTTTATCGTAATCAAAATCATTAACAGACAGTACTTCATTACCAAAAAATTCAATTTCACCAAGTGTAACCCAAGCACTTGTTCTAGAATCTCCATCACTATTAAATCTTCCAAAACCTAATACTTTTACATATCTAGTACTTGTATCTACTTCGTATAAATTAAAATCTGTAGTACTAGTAGCCGATAGTAATAAATCACCAGTAGTTGGTAATACCATTGAAAAATCTGAATCCTCAGTTCCTGTTGTAGAAACAAAAAATTGGAATCCAAAAGCATCCGATTTATTTGAAGTTGTAAACTGAATTAAATTAAGGGTATGAATACTCCCTAAATCATAAATAACATATTCACCATCTCCTTTATAATCTCCCGATAAAATATCGCCATCATCTGCAGTCCAAACCGAACTATTATCTTTATCTAAACTATTAGAGGCATAATTAAACTTAGTAACCCCATCGACTTCTTCTTCAGAAAAAGAATGAATTGTAACAGGATCCTCGCCTATTACACCTGTATTTATAAGATCATATAAATCCGTTAAATCTGCACCATCTTGTACAATGCTTAAAACTCTTACAATATCATCGCCTCCTGCATCTTGCGTAAAAGTAATAGAACCTGTTCTGCTACTTGTATCTGAGTTTTCTGTAACTGTAACAGATATAGTTGCATCAGCTGTACCAAAGATTGTATCAATAGAAATCCAATCGTCATTAGAAACTGCTATCCAGCTTACATTAGCATTAACATAAACATCATAACTTCCTTCTTCTGGAGAAAGTGTTTGTAATCCACTAACGGTTAAAGATTCTGGTATTTCAATAGTACAATCTCCATCTGTAATCTTAACACCTAAACTATTTAAAAAACAAGCTCCTATTCCTGAACCAACCATACCATCTGTTGTAGGTAAATAAGCTCCCATATCTGCACCTTTTCCTATTGCTCCTACACCTAAGAAAGTAAAAATTTCTCCTTCTGCAGTAGCTGTAATTCCTGCTTCTTCAGCAAAGCCTGCATTTGTAACTCCTAAATTTGTTCCTGCATAAACATTACCAGAGTAATCTAATGCTGATCCTAAATCTGAATAGGCATCAGCTTCATCTCCTGTAATAACATCTGTTATATTTTCATTACCAGGAGTAAAATAAATTAAGTTATTAGACACAACACCTGTTGGATCTGTAGAACCTTTATCTACATTATAAAATAAAGGCGCATTAGTATTTATAATAGAATTATTTGAAAGTGTAATATTTTCAACTTTTTGATACCCATTAGAATTATTATCAGAAGTACAAGCAACAGAATTATTAGCACTACCACCTAAAAATGTTATACCATTATTCCATATAGATTGATCGATAACAGTAACACAATCTTGAATATAATTATTAGTAATCGTATGTTCACTATCAACAATTCTAATTCCACCTGTACCGTCTACATTTTCACCTAAAAAGTAATTTCCTTCTACTGTAGCATTAGATCCATGACGAAGCACTAAAGACCCTCTACTTCTTCTAAAAGTGTTATTTATAAATGTATTGTTTTTACTTTTATTAGTGATAATTTCATTTTCACCATCAGCTTGTACAAAATAATTATTAGTCACTAAAGTACTACTATCAACATTTTGATAAGAACTTGTACCAATACGTATCGTTTCACTATCACCAGAATTTGTTAAATCTGAATCTATTTTTTCATAATTATAAAAATAATTATTGCTAATCGTATGGCCAACGATATCACAACTTGTATTGATTTCTGGTTCATCATCATCAACCGGAGGATAAGCATTGTATGCTAGCTCTACAAGAACCATATTACCGGCATTAGTCTTATTCATAAATGAACAATTAATGACAGTATTATAAGTTCCATATAATGTGATCCAATTATGCTTTACACTACTTGTTGCATCAAAATCATCCGGATCAACAGTTAAACCGTCTAATGCACAATTTTGAATTGTACTATGGTTAGCATAATCATAACCATCTCTAAATTCTATAACGGCACTAGCACCATAACCACCGTGCCAATAAAAACCATCAATAATTACGTGATCTCCACCAATGCTCATTCTCAAGCCTCCTGTAAATTCAACACCTCCTGGGGTTTCTGATTTAAATGTAATAGGCATTTCTGCAGTACCTGTTGTAGGAGAAAATTTAATTCTTTCGTCAGTTGTGTAAGTTCCATCTGCTAAAATAACGGTGTCACCCGCAGCAAGTGTTTCTACTAAATCTTCTAGGTCATCAATATTATCAATATTATGTGTTGTTTGAGCAAACAAACTAAATGTTGAGAATAAAAAAAGACTAAGTATCATTAGAATTTTTGTCCGTAAATAGTAAATTGTTGTCATAGTTTATTAATTAAAAAATTGGTTAGAGATAAATTGGTTTACCAAATTGGTAAACCAATTATATTAATCCAAATATAACAAAAATTAATGATTATTTTTAATATTATTTTATGAAAAAAAGTGAACTTTATTGTATATTTCATAAAAATAACCACACATTACTCTAGCATAAATCAATAATTCTTAAATTTTTCTTACTAACATTACTAAATTTGTATTCAATAATTTTATACTTTCGTATTCTCTCTTACTAAAATAAGCATTGACAACTATGACAGAAGTAACTCGACTTTTCGATTTTCCATATTATCAATTAAAACATAACCCTAATCCTAAATCATTAGTAACCAAACACAATGGTGAATGGGAAGCTACATCTACACAAGAATATGTAGATAAATCAAATGCTATAAGTAGAGCTTTGCTACGATTAGGCGTAAAAAAAGATGATAAAATTGCTGTTATTTCTACAACAAATAGAACGGAATGGAACATAACAGACATTGGAATTCTTCAACTTGGAGCACAGAATATTCCTATTTACCCAACCATTTCAGCAGAAGATTATGAATATGTTCTAAACCATAGTGAATCTACTTACTGTTTTGTTTCAGATGAAGAGGTTTTAGAAAAAATTCGAAAAATTCAAGATAAAACAAAAATAAAAGAGGTCTACTCTTTCGATTATATTAAAGGTTGTAAACATTATTCTGAATTATTAGAGCTAGGTAAAGACGAAAGTAATCAGCCTGAAGTTGAAGCTCATAAAGATGCTGTAAAACCAGATGATTTAGCAACTATAATTTATACTTCTGGTACAACAGGAAAGCCAAAAGGTGTTATGCTTTCTCATTGGAATATTACAAGTAATGCTTTAGATTGTTCTCCTAGAGTTCCTATTAAGGAAGGAAATAACAGAGTTTTAAGCTTCTTACCAATTTGTCATGTTTTTGAACGCGTGCTTATATATATATATCAATACGCAGGGTTTTCTATCTATTTTGCAGAAGGCATTGATAAAATAGGTGATAATGCCAAAGAAGTTAAACCTCATCTTATGAGTGTGGTTCCTAGATTACTTGAAAAAGTTTTTGATAAAATTATGTTTAAAGGCGAAGAGCTTTCCGGTATAAAAAAAGCACTTTTCTTTTGGGCTGTTAAATTAGGAGGCCAATGGAAACCTTATAAAGCTAATGGCTGGTGGTACGAGTTTCAACTTAAAATAGCCAATAAAATTATATTTAATAAATGGAGAGATGCTCTTGGGGGCGAAATAAGCACTATGGTTTCTGGTAGTGCCGCACTACAACCTCGATTAGCTCGAATATTTGGAGCTGCAAAAATGCAAGTCATGGAAGGCTATGGATTAACAGAAACATCTCCTGTAATAGCTGTTGGTTTATATAAAGACAATAGTTATAGAATAGGAACTGTAGGAAAACCTATTGATAATGTAGAAGTTAAAATCGCAGATGATGGCGAGATATTAGTAAAAGGACCTAACGTTATGTTAGCCTATTATAAAGATCCTGTTAAAACAGCAGAAGTAATGACTGACGGTTATTTTCATACTGGAGATAAGGGATTAATTGATGCGGATGGTTTTCTAAAAATTACAGGTCGTAAAAAAGAAATGTTTAAAACCTCTGGAGGTAAATACGTTATTCCTCCATTGTTAGAAAACGACATGAAACAATCACATTTTATTGAACAAATAATGGTTGTTGGTGAAGGTGAAAAAATGCCTGCTGCTTTAATTCAACCGAATTTCGATTTTATACGAGATTGGATTGATATTAAAAAACATGACATCGGAAAAACAAATGAAGATATTGCGAATTCTGAAATCGTAATGAATCGTATTCAAAAAGAAGTTGACAAATACAATAAACATTTTGGTAAATGGGAACAAATTAAACGTTTTGAACTTACACCAGATATTTGGTCTATAGATGGAGGTCATTTAACTCCTACACTAAAAATGAAACGTGCCATTATTGTAAAGATGTATCAAGATCTTTATGATAAAATTTATCGATCATAATTTAACACATTTTCAAAAAAACCTTTTTTACAAACTTCAAAACTGTAAAAAAGGTTTTTTTTTATTAAATTTTTAAAGTATTAAAGTATTAAAACACCTCCTTTATTAGAACTTTTCTTATGATTTCTAATAAAAAATCTAAATCATTATTAAGAGTTTCTTTCAACTCCTTTTTATATTTCCATAGTAAAAATCAGCCTATTTTCACAACCTTTAACACTCACTAATTTTTGAATCGCTTTTCTCTAGTGATTTAAAAATTATGTCATAATCGCAAAAAAAGCACCCAACAAAAAGACTTCTGTGAATTTTACCATCTTAATATTAAAATATTAGTAATAATATTTTCTTAATTTATTATGCGTGCATAGTGTTTTTTGTTATATTTGGATTCCAATGACAATAAATGAAAGATAAAACAATAGATTATATATTAAGAACAACTTGGCTAGCAGTTAACAAAATGTATAACGAAGAAGCTGCCAAATTTGATACAACCATGGCTACCGGTTTTGCCCTACTAAGTATTGATCCTGAAAACGGAACTCCATCAACTTCTTTAGGTCCAAAAATGGGAATGGAAGCAACAAGCCTTTCAAGGACTTTAAAAATGATGGAAACAAAAGGCTTAATTGAACGTAGACCTAACCCCGAAGATGGACGTGGGGTTTTAATCTTTTTAACAGAGTTTGGTTTAGAAAAAAGAAATTATTCAAAAGCTAGAGTAATCACTTTTAATGAAACCATTAAAGCAAATATTTCTGAGCAAGAATTGGCAAGCTTTCAAAAAGTAGCCGAAGTCATTAATAACATGATCTCTAACAAACAAATATACAATCAAAAGGAACAAACAATAAAATAATATGAGCAAACGTAGAATTAATAAAATAGCAATTATCGGTTCCGGAATTATGGGAAGCGGTATCGCATGCCATTTTGCCAATATTGGTGTCGATGTCTTACTATTAGACATTGTACCAAGAGAATTAAATGATAAAGAAAAAGCTAAAGGTTTAACCTTAGAAGACAAAGTGGTTCGTAACCGAATGGTAAACGATGCTTTAACGGCTTCTATTAAATCAAAACCTGCACCACTCTACCATCCTTCATTTGCTAACCGTATCACCACAGGTAATCTTGAAGATGATATCGTAAAAGTAAAAGATGTAGATTGGATTATGGAAGTCGTTGTAGAACGTCTAGACATTAAACAACAAGTTTTTGAAAAGCTTGAAAAATATAGAACACCAGGAACCTTGATTACCTCTAACACATCAGGTATTCCTATTAAATTTATGAGCGAAGGTCGTAGTGAAGATTTCCAGAAACATTTCTGTGGAACACACTTCTTTAATCCGGCGCGTTACTTAAAATTATTCGAAATTATTCCTGGACCTAAAACAGAACAACCTGTTTTAGACTTCTTAAGTGAATATGGTGAAAAGTTTTTAGGAAAAACTTCAGTTGTAGCTAAAGATACACCTGCTTTTATAGGAAACCGAATCGGTATTTTTAGTATTCAAAGTTTATTTCACACAGTTAAAGATTTAGATCTTACCATAGAAGAGGTTGATAAACTTACTGGTCCTGTAATTGGTCGTCCAAAATCGGCAACTTTCCGTACGGTTGATGTTGTAGGTTTAGATACTTTAGTTCATGTTGCTAACGGAATTAGTGAAAACTGTCCTAAAGATGAACGTTTAGAATTATTCAAATTACCTGATTTCATCAATACCATGATGGAAAATAAATGGTTAGGAAGTAAAACAGGTCAAGGATTTTATAAGAAAGTAAAAAAAGCCGATGGTTCTTCTGAAATTTTATCTTTAGACTTAAACACCTTAGAATACCGTGCTTCTAAACGCGCAAAATTTGCAACTTTAGAATTGACTAAGACTGTCGATAAAGTTGTTGATCGTTTTAAAATATTAGTAAAAGGAAAAGATAAAGCAGGCGAATTCTATAGAAAAAGCTTCGCTGCCTTATTTGCTTATGTATCTAACCGTATTCCTGAAATTTCAGATGATTTATATAAAATCGATGATGCTATGAAAGCAGGATTTGGATGGGAACATGGTCCTTTTCAAATTTGGGATGCCATTGGTGTTCAAAAAGGAATTAAAATGATGCAAGCAGAAGGTTTAGAACCTAATGCTTGGGTAACTGAAATGTTGGCTTCTGGAAGTGATTCATTTTATACCGTGAAAGATGGAGCAACCTACGCTTATGATATTCCAAAGAAATCACAAGAAAAAATTCCTGGTCAAGACAGTTTTATCATCTTAGATAATATTAGAAAAACAACCGAAGTCTTTAAAAACTCGGGTGTTGTTGTAGAAGATTTAGGAGATGGTATTTTAAATCTAGAATTCCAATCTAAAATGAATACGATTGGTGGTGATGTCTTAGCCGGATTAAATAAGGCTATTGATATTGCTGAAAAAGATTTCGCAGGATTGGTTGTTGGTAATCAAGCTGCAAACTTCTCGGTTGGTGCAAACATTGGAATGATTTTTATGATGGCTGCAGAGCAAGAATATGATGAATTAAACATGGCTATCAAATATTTCCAAGATAGTATGATGCGCATGCGCTACTCTTCTATTCCAACAATTGCTGCGCCTCACGGTATGGCACTTGGTGGTGGATGCGAACTTTCTATGCACGCAGATAAAGTGGTTGCAGCAGCAGAAACTTACATCGGATTGGTAGAGTTTGGTGTTGGTGTCATTCCTGGTGGTGGTGGTTCTAAAGAAATGGCTTTAAGAGCATCAGACACCTTCAAAAAAGGAGATGTGCAATTAAATACTCTTCAAGAATACTTCTTAACTATTGGTATGGCTAAAGTAGCAACTTCTGCTTACGAAGCTTTCGATTTAGGAATTCTTCAAAAAGGAAAAGATGTTGTGGTTGTTAATAAAGACCGTCAGATTGCTGTTGCTAAACAACACGCTATGTTAATGGCAAATATGGGTTATACACAACCTGTAAAACGTACCGATGTAAAAGTTTTGGGTAAACAGGCTTTAGGTATGTTTATGGTAGGAACAGATTCTATGAAAGACTCTAAGTACATTAGTGAGCACGATATGAAAATTGCAAACAAATTAGCCTACGTTATGGCTGGTGGAGATTTATCAGAACCTACTCTAGTTAGCGAACAGTATTTATTGGATTTAGAACGTGAATCATTCCTTTCATTATGTACAGAACGTAAAACGTTAGAAAGAATTCAACATATGTTGACTAAAGGGAAACCATTAAGAAACTAGATTATTGGATTACCGGATTTCCAGATGATTGGAAATCTAAAATATCTAAAAATCGAATAATCTAAAAATCGAATTAACATGAAAACAGCATATATAGTAAAAGCATACAGAACCGCAGTTGGTAAAGCACCAAAAGGCGTGTTCCGCTTTAAAAGAACAGATGAATTAGCCGCAGAAACCATCAAACATATGATGAAAGAACTGCCTAATTTAGACCCAAAACGTATTGACGATGTCATTGTTGGTAACGCAATGCCCGAAGGAGCTCAAGGATTAAATATGGCGCGTTTAATTTCTTTAATGGGATTAGAAATCGTTGATGTCCCTGGAGTTACGGTTAACCGTTTTTGCTCTTCTGGAGTAGAAACAATTGGTATGGCAACAGCTAAGATTCAAGCCGGAATGGCAGATTGTATCATAGCTGGTGGTGCAGAAAGCATGAGTAGCGTACCTATGACAGGTTTTAAACCTGAATTAAATTATGATGAAATTGTAAAAGGAGGTCATGAAGATTATTATTGGGGAATGGGAAATACGGCTGAAGCAGTAGCCAACCAATTCAAAGTATCTCGTGAAGACCAAGATGAGTTTGCCTACAACTCGCACATGAAAGCTTTAAGAGCACAAGCAGAAAATCGTTTTCAAGATCAAATAGTACCTATTGAAGTCGATGAAACTTACATAGATGCCAACGGAAAAAAAGCAACCAGATCATATACGGTAACTAAAGATGAAGGTCCTCGTGCCGGAACAAGTAAAGAGGCTTTAGCCAAACTTAGAGCTGTATTTGCTGCCGGTGGAAGTGTTACTGCTGGTAACTCATCTCAAATGAGTGACGGTGCTGCATTTGTTATGGTAATGAGTGAAGATATGGTGAAAGAATTAGGTTTAGAGCCTATTGCAAGAATGGTAAACTATGCTGCAGCAGGTGTTGAGCCTCGTATCATGGGAATCGGACCTGTAAAAGCAATTCCGAAAGCCTTAAAACAAGCTGGTTTAAAACAATCTGATTTAGAATTAATTGAATTAAACGAAGCCTTTGCTTCACAATCTTTGGCTGTAATTAGAGAATTAGACCTTAATCCAGATATCATTAACGTTAACGGTGGAGCCATTGCATTGGGTCACCCTTTAGGATGTACAGGAGCAAAATTATCAGTTCAACTTTTTGATGAAATGCGTAAGCGAAATATGAGTGGTAAATATGGTGCAGTAACCATGTGTGTTGGTACAGGTCAAGGAGCTTGTGGCATATTTGAGTTTCTTTCTTAGAAAATAGATAAGAGAGAATAGAACAAAGAAAAAAGACTTATGTGTGCTAAACAACGACATAATTACAAGAACTTAAAAATTTGGAAACTCGGTTTAGAGATTACAAATGATATTCCTGATGTTTTGTTAGATTTTCCAAAACACGAAAGGTATGATTTAAGTTCACAAATTAGTAGATGTTCAGTATCAATGCCTAGCAACATTGCAGAAGGATCTTCTAGAACAGATAAATCATTTAGTCATTTTCTAGACATTGCTCTAGGTTCTTCATTTGAATTAGGAACGCAATTATTAGTAGCTAAACATAGACAATATTTAAACAACGAAGCATTAAAAAAACTTGAAGATAAAATAGAAGAATTCCAAAGAATGACAATGGGATTTCAAAACAGTCTCGCTTAGAGTCTATCTTCTATTTTCTATCTTCTATAATCTATATAAAATTATGGAAACAACAGATAAAGACTTACTAAGAGGCGGACAATTCTTGGTAAAAGAAACAAATTGTGAAGACGTTTTTACACCTGAAGATTTTTCAGAAGAACAAACCATGATGAAAGAATCCGTAACGGAATTCAACGATCGTGAAATCATTGCACATAAAGCCAGATTTGAAGCTAAAGACTATGCTTTAACTGAAGAAGTCATGCGTAAAGCTGGTGACATGGGCTTTTTAAGTGTTGCTGTTCCTGAAGCTTATGGCGGAATGGGAATGGGTTTTGTATCTACGGTTTTAACTTGTGATTATATTTCTTCTGGTACAGGATCTTTTAGTACTGCTTTTGGTGCGCATACAGGAATTGGAACCATGCCAATTACACTATACGGAACTGAAGAACAAAAACAAAAATACGTACCAAAATTAGCTTCTGGTGAGTGGTTTGGTGCTTACTGTTTAACAGAACCTGATGCAGGATCGGATGCCAATTCTGGTAAAACAACAGCTGCTTTATCTGAAGATGGAAAATCTTATAAAATTAACGGACAAAAAATGTGGATCTCAAATGCAGGTTTCTGTAGTTTGATGATTGTTTTTGCACGTATTGAAGATGATAAAAACATCACTGGATTTATTGTAGAATTTGATAAAGAAAATCCAAACGGAATTACTTTAGGTGAAGAAGAACATAAATTAGGTATTCGTGCGTCTTCTACACGTCAAGTATTCTTTAATGACACTGTTGTTCCTTCAGAAAATATGTTAGCAGGTCGTGGTGAAGGTTTCAAAATTGCTATGAATGCGCTAAATGTAGGTCGTATTAAGTTGGCTGCGGCTTGTTTAGATTCGCAACGTAGAATTTTAACTACAGCAGTAAACTATGCTACAGAGCGTAAACAATTTAAAACCCCTATTGCAGAATTTGGCGCTATTAAAACAAAATTAGCAGAAATGGCTGCCAATGCTTATGCTGGTGAATCTGCAACCTATAGAGCTGCAAAAAATATTGAAGACAGAATTGCCATGCGAGAAGCTTCAGGAAATACACATCAAGAAGCAGAATTAAAAGGTGTAGAAGAATATGCTATTGAATGTTCTATCTTAAAAGTTGCCGTATCTGAAGATGTGCAAGCTTCTGCAGATGAAGGAATTCAAATTTTTGGAGGAATGGGCTTCTCGGAAGATGCACCAATGGAATCTGCTTGGAGAGATGCTAGAATTGCACGTATCTATGAAGGAACTAACGAAATCAACAGAATGTTATGTGTTGGTATGTTAGTAAAGAAAGCGATGAAAGGTCACGTAGATTTACTAGGTCCTGCATCAAAAGTACAAGAAGAACTAATGGGTATTCCTTCTTTTGATACACCAGATTATTCTGAATTATTTTCAGAAGAAAAAGTAATGATTCAAAAGCTTAAAAAAGCATTCTTAATGGTTGCTGGTGGAGCAGTTCAAAAATTCGGACCTCAACTCGAAGAGCACCAACAATTATTAATTGCGGCTGCAGATATCTTAATTGAAATCTATATGGCAGAATCAGCAATTTTAAGAACTGAGAAAAATGCGAAGCGTTTTGGTGAAGACTCACAATCTGCACAAATTGCAATGGCAAAATTATATTTATATCACGCTGTAGATATCGTTGAACAAAAAGGAAAAGAAAGTATTATTTCTTTTGCTGAAGGAGACGAGCAACGTATGATGTTAATGGGACTTAAGCGTTTTACTAAATATGCTAACTACCCAGATATTGTAGATTTACGTATTGAGATCGCAGAAAAAGTAAAAGCAGAAAAGAAATACTGTTTTTAAATTAGATTAAGTTAAGTTTGAGAAAAGCCAATGCTTCCCTTTCATGATTTTGGGTTGCATTGGCTTTTTTATTTTAGTAAAGTTCTCTTTCAGTCCTTTTCTAAAAAAACTTGTAATTTTTTATTGTCTTTAAATTCTAATAAGCCTTCGTACAACGTTTTGGCAATATCTTGTTGATGCATATGAGTGTTAAGTTTATTTCTGTCCTTTTCATTTGATAAAAACCCAAGTTCTACCATCACACCTGCACAGTTAATATTTTTCAATAAATAGAAATTAGCTGTTTTCATTTTAGCCTTATCAACCAGTTTATTTTTTAGATGTTGATTATACAATGCAAATCCCACTGCCATAGATGCTTTTTCGTATTTAGTTTCATTAGTATAATACACCTCTAAACCATTCGCATTAGAGTTTGAAGCATTATTACAATGCAAACTAAGCATTATGTCTGCGTTTTGACCATTTATAAATTGAGTCCTTTCTTGTAATGACAAATAATCATCCCCTTCTCTTATGGTAATAAACTTAATCTCATCATTGCTTAAGAGTGATAATTGCTTAGAAATATTTAGGACGATATCTTTTTCATTAGCAGAACCTGCGTCATGCCCTCCATGTCCTGCATCTATAACCACCACTAGTGGATCTTTTAATGTTTTATAAGAACTAAACACAAAGATGCCTGAAAAAAGCAAAATGACAGAAGTAATTTTTAACGTTCGTTTGAATACTGATGATTTTGATTGATGTAACATAATAATTCGATTTTTGATTTGAATGAAATTAAATCCGCTAGTTAGAGGAACGCGGTATTCCTTTTGTCCTAAATTAATAATGGTATTAGAATAATTTTCGATGGCAATGCCAGATAAAACGGATTGTTCATCGGCTATAAATTCATGATTTTGTAAAATAGATGTATTGTACATCCATACAAATGGATTGAACCAAAATATACACTTCAACAATTCTAAAAGTATAATATCTAAAGTGTGGTATTCTTCACTATGTACGGTTTCATGTGCTAAAACACTTAAATAATCATTTTTAGACAAGTAATTATTTTCAGGAATAAACATATAATTGAAAAAACTAGATACCATATCGGAATCGGTAACCTTAATTAATTTCAACCTTTCAACACGTTTATAATCGTATCTTGTCAACTTATAAATCTTCAATAAATTCTTTAAAAATCGCAACATAAAAAAACCAGAAATCATCAAATAAATAATGAATACAGGATTTATGGATGATTGATGTACTGGTGTAACCTCATCAAAAGTAATAGCTTCGATATGTGGAGTTTCAAAAGTCGACTCTGTAATTTTCTCTAAAGGTATTTCAGTAATACTAGGGACGGCATTAAATAGTTCTATTTCAATAAATGGAGCTACCAAACACAAAAGGATAGAACCAATTAGGAAAAACCGATTAAATTGAAATGTTTTTTGCTTTCTAAGTAACAAGAAATAAACAGCATAAGAACAGCCTAAGCTAATGACGGTATATATAAAATAATTAATCATTAGCTTTCTTTTGGTCCATTTTCTGCTTTAATAAAGCTTGAAGTTCTTCTAGCTCTTGCATAGACAAATCTGCATTTTTTGTAAAAAACGAAGCAAATTGTGCTTTAGAATCATTAAAAAAATGTTGAATCATTCCGTTAACTTGCTTAGTGAAATAATCGTTCTTTTTAAGAATAGGAAAATAAGCTTTGTCTCTACCTAAACGCTCAAAACCAATATAATTCTTATCCGTCATACGTTTTAATAACGTAGAAATAGTAGTATAAGCTGGTCTCGGTTCTGGAAATTTCTCTACAATGTCTTTCATAAATCCTTTTTCAAGCATCCATAAATACTTCATTATCTGAAGCTCTGATTTATTAAGTTGTTTTATATCCACAATTATAGTTTTAATACTACAAATGTAGTAATATAATTTAATTATCCAAATTCAACTTAAAAAATATACCTTTGAGATCATTATTAAAACTTAGAAAACTAAGTCTAAAACTGTAAAGACAGTAAAATTTAATTACAAAAAATAACCCATGAAAAAAGCCACTTACCTCCTACTTCTTTTAACGCTTCTTTTTAATTGTAAAAATGAATCGAAAACAGAGAAAATAAATGCAAATAAAGAAACACCACAACCTTCGCAGAAAACAGCTTCTACTAAAATTGAAAAGCAACTACGAGAAGTTTACAAATCTGAAGACACTATTATTGTAGATGCTGTGGCTAATGATTCTGCATGGGCAAAAAGTAAATGGTATGCTTTAGACCAAGTTTGGTTGGGAGATTCACTTACCAAAGAGGATTATTCTGGTCGTTTTAAATTAAGTTGGACAAATGATGCTCTTTATATTTTAGCCGAAATAAAAGACGATACTCTAATAGATAAGATTGAAGATCCATTAGTAAAATGGTGGGATGATGACTGTTTAGAAATTTTTGTAGATGAAGACAATAGTGGTGGAGAACATCAATATAATCACAATGCCTTTGCCTATCATATTGCTTTAGATGGTAATGTGGTTGATATGTCTACTGAAAAAACAGGAAAACTGTACAATTCACATATAGAATCAAAAAATAAAACCTTAGGAAACACAACTATTTGGGAAGTAAAAATGTCTTTATATGATGATTCTTACAACGATAAAGGCTCTAATACACCTGTGAATTTAAGCGTTAACAAAAAAATAGGCTTTGCCATTGCCTACTGTGACAATGACAAAAGCCTAGAACGTGAAAATTTTATTGGTTCTATTCCTGTAGAAGGTGAAGATAAAAACAGAGGTTGGATCGATGCTAATATCTTCGGAACACTTCTTTTAAAAGAATAATTAATTCTTTGTTCTAATTGTATTTTTTACATTTTCTTCGGCCGTAGTAACGTTAGATAAATTTATAGCCGTTTCAATGAGTGCTAAATGCGAATAAGCTTGTGGAAAATTACCTAACAAACGTTTCGTTTTAAAGTCTATGTCTTCACTAAATAGACCTAAATGATTACTGTAAGATAATAATTTTTCAAATTGCTCTGTGGCTTTTTGCTCTTCACCTATTTTGTATAAACTATTAATAAACCAGAAGGTACAAATGGTAAATGACGAAGATGGTAATCCAAAATCATCTTTGGTTTTATAACGGTATAATAAACCTTCATAACACAAATCACGCTCAATGGCTTTTACGGTGCTTACAAATTTTGGGTGTTTAGCATCTATAAAACCATAAGATTCCATTAATAAAACAGAAGCATCTAAATCTTCCGAATTATAAGCTTGGGTAAATGCTTGCGCTTTTTCGTTCCAAGCATTATCCATAATATCCTTACGTATTTCTTTTTCTAAAGCTTCCCATTTTGGTAGTTTAGAGGTTTTACCTAAAAGTTTAGCCACTTTTAAAGCCTTATCAACAGCTGTCCAACATAACACTTTAGAGAATGTAAAATGCTGATCGCCTTCTCTAAATTCCCAAATACCTTTATCAGGTTCTTGCCAATGCTTACTTACCACCCAAACAATACCTTTAGTCATGGTCCAAAGCTCTTCACCGTTATCAATATCGTTACTAAAATTAACGAGTAATTGGTGAATCACATCCATTAAAATACCATAAATGTCATTCTGCTTTTGCATGTAAGCGGCGTTTCCTACTCTAACCGGACTCGATCCTTTATAACCAGAAAGATGGTCTAAAGATTCTTCCGTAAGTTTCTTTTCACCACTAATACCGTACATAATCTGTAACTTTTCATCCTTATCTGGCATCAGATCAATGATAAATTTAAGATAACGTCTGGCGATATTTTTATGTCCTAATTGCGACATCACTTTAATCACCATAGAGGCATCTCTAATCCAACAAAAACGATAATCCCAGTTTCTAACTTCACCAATCGTTTCTGGTAAAGATGTGGTTGCAGCTGCTAAAACGGCCCCTGTTTTATCATAACTCAACAACTTTAAAGTCATTGCGCTACGCGATATTTGCTCGTTAAACTTTTTGTAAGTTGGTGTGCGCTCTAACCAATTTAACCAATATACTTTGGTACGTTCGTATTCTAAGCTTGCATATTTTAAGTGTGGTACAAACAATTTCTCATTGTATCCCACTAAAAAGAAATGATCACTATCTAATACAATTGTATCACCATTTAAAACCGCCTCTTTATCTAAATCTGTGTATAAAAATAAAGTATCGTAAGTATCTTCATTATTAAGACTTACAATGAAATCATCTTTTACATAAGTAGACGTGACTCCTTTTGCATATTCTAACTTAGGATCGTAAGCCACTTTTAATTCTGGCTGACCCGAAACATATTTAAGATATCTAATAAATTCTGGTGGTGAATGATACGTTCCATTTGGCTTGTGATATCTTGGCATAAAGTCAACAACTTCAAAAACATCGTTGCCTTTGGTAAAACGTGTGACTAATATGGCTGTGTTTTCTTGATAAAACTGATCGGTCGTATAGCCGTCATCAACAATAAAACCAAAGCTTCCTCCGATATTATCATCTAGCAATTTTGCGAATACTGATGCAGAATCAAATTTAGGCAAACAACACCAGTCAATAGACGCATCTTTTGATACTAAAGCGGCACTTCTACAATTTCCTATAATTCCGTAATCTAAATTATTCATTAATTTTTTGGTTTAAAATGATGATAAAAATTCTAATTTCTTTAAATTAACGAAAAACTTGAAAACCATCCAAAATATTATCATGAATAAAACAATAATTGTTTCAAACAGATTACCATTACAAATTTCAATTGAAGACGACAAGCTCAATGTAACTCCCAGTGTTGGAGGACTTGCAACAGGAATGAAGTCCGTGCATGCAGATGGAAATGGGGTTTGGGTTGGTTGGTCTGGAATTACAGACGAAGATTTAGATGAAGACCTAAAATCTAAAGTCAATGAAAAAATTGAAAATGCAAAATGTAGATCCGTCGGACTTACAGAAGCTGATGTAGAAGATTTTTATTTAGGATTTAGTAACCGTACACTTTGGCCTTTATTTCATTATTTTTTAGAATATGCCAAATTTGAAACTGAGCAATGGGAAGCTTACAAACGCGTTAATCAAAAGTTTGCCGAAGTTGTTTTAGATACTATTGAAGAAGGCGACACCGTTTGGGTCCATGATTATCAATTATTACTATTGCCACAACTTATTAAAGAAAAAAGACCCGATGTTACTATTGGTTTCTTTTTACATATTCCTTTTCCTTCATATGAAATTTTTAGAACCTTCCCTTGGCGTAAAGAACTCTTAACAGGAATGCTTGGTGCCGATTTAATTGGATTTCACACCTATGATTATGAGCGTCATTTCTTAAGTTCTGTAAAACGAATTTTACGTTTAGAAGTTAATTTTAATGAAATTACTTATGAAGATAGAATTGTAAAAGTAGATTCGTTCCCAATGGGAATCGATTACGGTAAGTTTTACAATGCAGCACAAGAACATGATAATCCTAACACACAAAAATCTGAACTTCAAAAACGATTAAACACTCATTTAAATGAAGGGGACGACCAAAAATTTATATTAACTATTGATCGTTTAGATTACACTAAAGGAATCCCAAATCGATTAAGAGCTTTTGAATACTTTTTAAACACCTATCCTCAATATAAAGAAAAGGTAAGATTGGTTATGCTTGCGGTTCCGTCCCGTTCTAACGTGCCACAATATCAAAAACTGAAACGTGAAACGGATGAATTAGTCGGACGTATAAATGGAGAATTTTCAACCGTAAGTTGGACACCAATTTGGTATTTCTACAGATCACTCCCTTTTGAAAATCTTATTGATTTATATACCTCATCAGATGTTGCATTAATCACACCTGTAAGAGATGGAATGAATTTAGTAGCCAAAGAATACGTCGCTACAAGAACAAAACAAGATGGTGTTCTTATCTTAAGTGAAATGGCTGGTGCAGCTAAAGAAATGAACGAAGCTATCCTTATTAACCCAAATAGTTTTGAAGACTTTGCTACTGCATTAGACAAAGCTTTAACCATGCCTTTGGAAGAGCAAAAAAGCCGAATGAAAATTTTACAAAAACGTTTAAAACGTTACGATGTAGAAAAATGGGCGGAAGAATTTTTCAAAACTTTAGAAAGCACTAATGAATTACAAGATGTTTTTGTTTCAAAAAAATTAAACGACAATGATGAAAATAATATTGTTGAAAATTTCAAGAAAGCTAAAAAACGATTAATTTTATTAGATTATGATGGTACTCTGGTTGGTTTTAAGGATAATCCACAAGATGCCAAACCTGACGACAAGCTTTTTGCCCTTTTAGATAAATTTCAAAATCAAAAAGACACAAAACTTTGTTTAATAAGTGGAAGAGACAAAGCCACTTTTGAACAATGGTATGGTCATAAAGACTACGATCTTATTACAGATCATGGCGTTTGGATGCGTAAACATAAAAAATGGACACCTTTAGAAATCCTTAAAACCGATTGGATGTCTAGTATAAAACCTATTCTCGAAACTTTTGTAGACCGAACACCAGGTACTTTTATTGAAGAAAAAGAATACTCTTTAGCTTGGCATTATAGAACAGCAGATCCTGAATTGGCACAAATTAGAACCATGGAACTTAATACGGTTTTAACCAGTATGGTAGCTAATAATGAATTATCTGTTTTACAAGGCAACAAGGTTATTGAAATAAAAAGTAGTAATGTTAACAAAGGTAGAGCGACTAGTCAGTTATTAAGAAAGGAAGATTACGACTTTATCCTAATTATGGGAGACGATTGGACCGACGAATATATGTTTGAAGCAGCTCCAGAATTAGCAACCACCATAAAAGTGGGTTATATTAAAACTAAAGCAAAATATCAAATTAAAGGTCCTGAAAAAGTAAGAGAACTTCTTGAAAAACTAACTTTAAATGAATAAAGCCTTATTACTTTTAACCTTAGCACTTTGTTTTAATTTAAGTGCACAAACAGACCTTAAAATTTATGATATTATTAATGCCGTTTCAGAAGACCGCATTAAAAATGACATAAAAACCTTAGCTAATTTTGGTACACGACATACGCTTAGTGATACCGTTTCAGAAACAAGAGGTATTGGTGCTGCTCGCCGTTGGATAAAGTCGGAATTCGATAACATTTCTAAAGATTGTAAAGATTGCTTAGAGGTTTTCTTTCAAACTAATTTTGTAGAAAAAGGCAGTAATCAACGCATTATAAAAGATGTCAACGTGGTGAATGTCGTTGCCATACAACGTGGTACAAAATACCCAAACCGCTTTATTATAATGAGTGGTGATATTGACTCTAGAGTTACCGATCCTAATGATTATACGTCTGATGCACCAGGAGCCAATGACAATGCTACTGGTATGGCTGGTACTATGGAAGCGGCAAGAGTATTATCGCAATACAAATTTGAAAATAGTATTATTTATGTTGGACTTTCAGGTGAAGAACAAGGTTTATTTGGCGGACAAGGTTTAGCTCAATATGCACAAGAAAAGCATTGGGATATTATAGGTGTTTTAAATAATGACATGATTGGGAATATATCTGGCGTAGATGGTGTTATTGATAATAGAACATTTCGCATTTTTTCGGAACCCATAACTACCGCAGAAACTAATCCTGAAAAATTAGCCAAACAAGCTAGTGCCCGACGTTATTATGGTGGTGAAGTTGATGGTGTTTCGCGTCAATTGGCACGCTATGTTTATAAAACGACAAAAACGTATATGCCAGAAATGAACCCGATGTTAGTTTATAGATTAGATCGTTTTGGACGTGGCGGACATCATAAACCCTTTAACGATGCTGGTTTCCCAGCACTTCGAATTATGGAAGCGCACGAAAATTACACACAACAACACCAAGATATTAGAACGGAAAACGGTATTAATTACGGCGATACGTTTGAGCATGTTAATTTTGCTTACTGTAAAAAATTAACCACGGTGAATGCTATTACTATGGCAAGCCTTGCTTTTGCCCCACCATCGCCTACAGAAGTAAGCATTGGAGGTATTGTAGAAGCTTCTGCAAAATTGCAATGGACAAAAGTAGAAGGCGCAAAAGGTTATAAAATTTACTGGAGAGATACAACATCACCAACTTGGGATTACAGTCGTTATGTAGAAAACACAACCGAATTCACACTAGATGGTATTGTTATTGATAATTCTTTCTTTGGTGTAGCTGCTGTAGCAGAAGACGGACACGAAAGCGTTGTTGTTTTTCCAAATAAAATTTTAAGATAAAAACCTTTCCTTTATTTTCACGGCAGAAATAAGATTATAAAATCCCTATGAGAACCATTGTATTCGTACTTTTTACATTGTTTATATTTTTAAACGGCCAAAGTCAAGGGCTACTTACTGAAAAAAATAACTTCACACATCAAGATACTTTAAGAGGAAGCATTACACCAGAACGTGAATGGTGGGATTTAACCTATTACCATTTAGATGTTGAAGTTAAACCTGACGCAAAATTTATTTCAGGAAAAAACACCATTCAATATAAAGTATTAAAACCGCATCAGGTAATGCAAATAGATTTGCAACCCCCTTTACGAATCACTAAAGTTCTTCAAGATGGTGAAGAATTACAAATAAGACATGATGGTAATGCGCATTTTGTAACACTAATTAACCAACAAAAAATTGGAACAGTTAACAGTATTGATGTTTTTTATGAAGGTCACCCCACAGAAGCCAAACGCGCACCTTGGGATGGTGGGTTTTCTTGGAAAAAAGACCACAACGGCAAAGATTTTATAGCCACCTCTTGCCAAGGTTTAGGCGCTAGTGTTTGGTGGCCAAACAAGGACCATATGTATGATGAAGTCGATAGTATGCTCATTAGTGTTACCAACCCAAAAGGGCTCACTAATGTTTCTAACGGTCGTTTACGAAAGCTAATCGATAATGGTGATACGGTAACTTCGCATTGGTTTGTAAGCAACCCAATTAATAATTACGGTGTCAATATTAACATAGGTGATTATGCAAATTTCTCTGAAGTTTATAAAGGCGAAAAAGGAGATTTAGACATGAATTATTATGTTTTAAAGGATAATCTTGAAAAAGCTAAAGCACATTTTAAAGATGCCCCTAAAATGATGGAAGCTTTTGAATATTGGTTTGGTCCTTATCCTTTTTATGAAGACAGTTTTAAGTTGGTAGAAGTGCCTTATTTAGGTATGGAACACCAAAGTTCAGTAACCTATGGTAATCAATATAAAGAGGGTTATTTAGGTCGAGATTTATCAGGAACAGGTTGGGGGTTGAAGTTTGATTTTATTATTATTCATGAAGCCGGACACGAATGGTTTGCTAATAATATTACCAATAAGGATATTGCTGACATGTGGATTCATGAAGGGTTTACGTCCTATTCTGAAAATCTGTTTTTAGATTATTACTATGGAAAAGAAGCTTCTGCAGATTATGTTATAGGAACACGTAAAAACATTCAAAACGATAGACCTTTAATTGGTTATTATGATGTGAATAACGAAGGGTCTAGCGATATGTATTATAAAGGTGAAAATTTAATACACACACTTCGCCAATTGGTAGAAGATGATGAAAAATGGCGACAAATACTACGAGGGCTATCATCTACGTTTTACCACCAAACCGTTACCACTAAACAAATTGAAGATTATTTAAGCGAACAAACAGGCATTGACTTAACCGCATTTTTTAATCAATATTTAAGAACGATAAAAATTCCGACTTTAGAATATCGCATTAAAAAAGGTAAATTAAAATACCGTTGGATAAATACGGTTGAAAATTTTGATATGCCTATTCAAGTTGAAATTAATGGGAAATCGGAATGGTTATTTCCTAAAATGAAATGGCAATCTAAAAAAGTAACTTCAGAAGATTTTATCATCGATAGAGATTTTTATGTCAACGCAAAAAAAATATAATTATTGGAAATTCCTGAATTATACTTTAAAACAGATACAGAATGGAGAAAGTGGTTACACAAAAACCATGATTCTGAAAAAGCAATACACTTAATTTTCTATAAAGTAGATCACGAAAAAGAATCCATGCGTTGGGAAGAAGCTGTAAAAGTAGCTCTTTGTTACGGTTGGATAGATGCTACCGTAAAAAGTTTAGGCGATGGTAAACGCAGACAATATTTTTGTCCTAGAAAGCCCAAAAGTGTTTGGAGTGCGGTTAACAAAACGTATATAAAAGAATTACAAAAAGACAACTTAATGCATCCAAAAGGTCTTGATTCTATTAAGATTGCTAAAGAGAATGGAAGCTGGACAGCTTTAGACGCTGTTGAAAAAGGTATTATTCCTGAAGATCTTCAACTTGCATTTAATAAAAACAAAAATGCTTATACCAATTTCCTCAACTTTGCACCGAGTTACAAAAAAGGATATTTATATTGGCTAAACCAAGCCAAGCGCGAGGATACAAAACAAAAAAGAATCGCAGAGATTATAAAATTCTGCGATTCTAATATTAAAAATCGTGGTAATCGGTAAATTTATAATCCACTAATATAATTACCATAAGGATCTTGGAATTGCATGCCTTCCGAATAACTATACTTACTCAATTTTTTAAATTGTGTTAAACCCCAAAGAATAAATTCTTTTTCAAAATACACATCTCTAGGATCTAGTTCTGGTTGATAATCCGCAATTAAAGCATCTAGAGGTGTTACCTCATCTATTTTAGCTTTGTAAGCTTCATCATTAAATTCATTTAACAATTCAAAACCATCACCATTAAAAAACCATGAAATTAAATCATCATAAGGAGTTTCATCACCTTGTTTTTCTAACTTTTCTACTTTAGGGAAATATTTAGGAAATAAGGTTTTTACTGCGGCTTCCATTAAAGCATTTGCCACAAAGTCTGCACCTTCTTGTTCCCCTTCGTAAACCAATTCTACTTTTCCTGTAATGGCCGGAATGACACCTACAAAATCAGATAAACGAATCACGGTTTCTGTGTCACCAGCAATTAAAGCACGACGTTCTGCTGTGCTTAATAGATTTTCAAAAGCTGTAATACTCATACGTGCACTTACACCACTTTTAACGTCTACATATTCACTCTCTCTCGCTTCAAAACTAATTTGTTCTAATAAATCTTTTGCTAACTCAGGGACATAAACTGATTCTGATTGTCTGTTGTCTAGTTTTGCCTCTTGTGAGGTAATGGTTCTCGCTATTTCTATATTTTCAGGATAGTGCGTTAAAATTTGAGAACCAATTCTATCTTTTAAAGGAGTTACAATACTTCCTCTATTAGTATAATCTTCAGGGTTTGCTGTAAAAACAAATTGCATATCCAAGGCTAATCGTAATTTGAAACCCCTAATTTGAATATCACCTTCTTGTAAAATATTAAATAAAGCTACTTGAATACGTGCTTGTAAATCGGGTAATTCGTTTATAACAAAAATGCAACGGTTAGCACGTGGAATCATTCCATAATGAATCACACGATCATCGGCATAACTTAATTTTAAATTCGCTGCTTTTATAGGATCTACATCCCCAATAAGATCGGCAACCGTAACATCTGGTGTTGCTAATTTTTCAGCAAAACGATCATCACGATGTAACCATGTAATTGGTGTTTCTTCGCCTTTTTCTGCAATTAATTCTATTGCAAATCTAGAGATTGGTGCTAAAGGATCATCATTAATCTCAGAACCTTCTACTACCGGAATGTATTCATCTAAAAGCGTCACCATCTTACGCGCCAAACGTGTTTTTGCCTGACCTCTTAATCCTAATAAATTAATATTATGGCGTGACAAAATAGCGCGTTCTAATTCTGGAATCACAGTATTTTCATAACCGTGAATCCCTTCAAATGTAGTTTTCTTATTTTTTATATTTTCAATCAAATTATCTCTCAATTCATCTTTTATAGATTTAGATTGGTAACCTGATGCTTTTAATTCACCTAATGTTTTTATGTCTTCTTTTTTCATATCTTTTATTTTGAAATTAGAAATAGACTTAGCAATGTCTCTTTTCTATCTTCTTTTTTCTTTATCCTTTAATTCTTTTTTTTCTGTTGTTTTCGTAATCTTCAAAAATCATTTCACCTAAACCTTTCAGTCCGGTGTAAAATGCTTTTCCACGATTCGCTTTTGTAAATTCTCTAATAAATTGCATTAAATAAGGATCTTCAGCAATCATAAATGTGGTGATAGGAATATGCAAACGCCTTGCTTGTTGCGCCATTCCGTAACACTTATTAGTAATATATGGATCAAGACCATTACTGTTTTTATAATATTGACCGTCTGGCAGACGCAAACAACTTGGCTTTCCGTCGGTAATCATAAAAATCTGTTTGTTGGTATTCCGTTTTCTACGTAACATATCCATTGCCAGTTGTAAACCTGCAACCGTATTGGTATGGTAAGGTCCTACTTTTAAATATGGTAAATCCTTAATTTTTATAGGCCAAGCATCATTACCAAAAACTAAAATCTCTAAAGTGTCTTTTGGATAGCGTGTGGTAATCATTTCGGCTAAAGCCATAGCAACTTTTTTAGCTGGTGTAATTCGGTCTTCACCATAGAGAATCATACTGTGACTAATGTCAATCATCAATACGGTACTCATTTGGCTTTTATGAAGTGTTTCTTCTACCACCAAATCATCTTCTGTGAGACTAAAATTGCCGATACCATTATTAATTTGAGCATTTCGTAAACTTTCGGTCATCGATACTTTATCCAAGCCGTCACCAAACTGATAAGCTCTAAAATCGCCTGTATGTTCGTCACCAATACCAGAACCTTTGCTTTTATGATTCCCAGAACCACTACGCTTAATTTTTCCGAAAATTTGGTCTAAGGCTTGTTGACGAATGGCACGTTCTGTTTTTGCAGTAATGGTGATACCTCCATTTCCGGCACCATCGGGATCAATTTCTTGTTGGATGTAGCCTTTATTCTTTAAGTCTTCAATAAAATCATCAATAGTATAATCTGGTGTGGTTAACTTATATTCTTTATCTAGCTGACGTAACCAGTCAATGGCTTCATCAAAATCACCAGAAGTATGCGTAATTAATTCCTTAAATATTTCGAAAAGTTTATCGAAAGGAGATTGATTTGGTGCTTCGTAAGTTTTAAATACAAAGCCAGATTTATTAGTTTTTTCTTTCATAGCATTATAAAAATAATGCTTTTAACGTTCCTAATAAGACGTATTAACATCAATTTAGAAGTTAACTTCTAAATTGATGTTTTTAAACTGAAATTTTAATTTAAAATATTAATAGAAAATAATAAATCGCTATTGATTTGACATATTAAAAACTCTATATCAAATATGTTGAATAAAACGACTGAATAGTAAACAAAAAAAGAATCGCAGAGATTATAAAACTCTGCGATTCTAAATATTAAAAGGTAAGGTATTTTTTAAGCTTTAAAACTTAAAAGCCCCAACCGATCACTTTACTAAATAAATCCTTGATTATACTGTTTCACCCAACCAAGCTTTCATCATCCAAACTGTTTTTTCTTGTTCAGTAATAAAATCGCTCATCATTGAATTTGTACCTTCATCATTTGCATCACCTGCATACTCTAAAATAGAACGTTCCATTTTTAATAGTTCACTTAAAGATTCAACAATAAGCTCTACAGCTTTCTCATCTTTAGAAATATTTTTCCCAACAGGAACTTTTGCTGCTTGCGTATAGTCTTCAAATGTATGTAATGGAGTTGCTCCTAACGTTAAAATACGTTCTGCAATCTCATCTACTTTTAGATTAGCATCTGTATATAACTCTTCAAATTTAACATGTAAATCAAAAAAAGCACGCCCTCTAATGTTCCAATGTATTCCTCTTAAATTTTGATAATACAATTGAAAATTTGCTAATAACTGATTTAAATCGTCAGCTAATACTTTCGTTTTTTTGGTATCTAAACCTATGCTATTTAATGTCATAATATCTGTTTTTTGTTATATCAAATTTACGGATTTTTAGGGCAAAAATATCATAGTTATAATGAATACTTTTTATACTTTTATAGTCTAAATTAATAGCCATGACGATTACGCAACTAAAATATGCTTTAGCAATAGCAGAACATAAGAATTTTACTAAAGCCGCAGAAAAATGTTTTGTTACACAACCGACTTTAAGTACTCAGATTCAGAAGTTAGAAGATGAATTAGATATCATTATTTTTGATAGAGGTAAAAAACCGATTGAACTTACTGAGGTTGGGAGAAAAATTGTTTATCAAGCCCGAAATATTGTTAATGAAGCAGACAGGATTCAAGATATCGTAGACCAACAAAAAGGATTTATTGGTGGAGAATTTAGATTAGGAATTATACCAACTGTAATGCCTACCCTTTTACCGATGTTTTTAAAGAGTTTTATTAAAAAATATCCAAAAGTTAAATTAAAAATTGAAGAATTAACAACCGATGAAATTTTAACACGTATTAGCGATGGCCACTTAGATGCTGCAATTGCAGCAACACCTTTGGAGAGTGAAAACATTAAAGAACGCGTATTATATTACGAACCATTTGTTGCTTATATACCAGATAATCACAGATTAAAAGATAAGAAAACCATTGAAACTTCGGATTTAAGTATTGATGATATGCTACTTTTAGAAGACGGTCATTGTTTTAGAGATGGTGTTATTAATCTTTGTAAAACGTTTAAAGATCAGGTTGATGAAACGTTTCAACTTGAAAGTGGAAGTATTGAAACACTTATAAAATTATCTAATGAAGGTATGGGGATGACCCTTCTTCCTTATTTACACACTCTAGATATTAAAGAAAAACTAAGTCTGCATTTAAAATTCTTTTCTGAACCTTCACCTGCTAGAGAAGTGAGTATTATTTATCATAAAAGTGAATTAAAAATGCAAATTATTGATGCTATGCATGATGTAATTTCAGGTATTATTCGCGGAGCTATTGCTTTTCAAAATGTAGAAATTATTAGTCCAAAGGCTAAATAATAGGTTCAATTAATTATAAACTCTTAAAAAAAGCGACTCAATATTGAGTCGCTTTTTTTATTATGCTTTTAAATAAATCAAACATTGATTTAATTCTGGATTTTGGTGGATTAAAGAATTAATAAATATTCTTAGTTCTTCTAGTTCATGCGGTAATAATCGTTTTGCTGCTTTTTGCACTTCTTTGCAAAATAATGTTGCGTCAAAACTCACTTTATTGAGCACAGTTTTAGTGTACTCGAACATTGCTCGCGCCATAAGTATTTTATGTTTTTAGGTTGACAAAAAGTAATTTTAATCTATAAGCTAATGTTTCGATTTATGATTTAAAGATAGCATTTTTTTTGAATTCAAATTTGATATACTTAAAAATTTAACAGCTTATTATGTTAAAACCTAATATTGTATTATTGAATTTACTCAATTTAATAAGATCAAAAAAATAACATAAAAAACTGATTAACAATAAATTAAAGCCATTTGCTTCTTTTTAAAATCTATTATCCCCATCTAACAAATTACCTAAACCACCAAGAACGCTACCCTCTCCTTTAGACTTACCACCATTAGGAATAGATGCTAATACACGCCCCGCTAATCTACTAAATGGTAAAGATTGTATGTAGACTTTTCCTGGTCCTTGTAGCTTTGCAAAGAATAAACCTTCTCCTCCAAATATCGAATTTTTAATACCACCTATAAATTCAATGTCGTAATCTATACCTTGAGTAAATCCAATAATACAACCTGTGTCTACGCGTAAAGTCTCTCCTGCTGCTAAAGTTTTTACGGCTGTGGTTCCGCCTGCATGTACAAATGCCATTCCGTCTCCTTCTAACTTTTGCATAATAAAACCTTCACCTCCAAAAAGTCCACGACCTAATTTTTTAGAAAACTCAATACCAATGCTAACACCTTTTGCTGCACATAAAAAAGCATCTTTTTGACAAATAAATTTACCGCCGTACTCTGTTAAGTCAATAGGGATAATTTTTCCTGGATAAGGTGAAGCAAAAGAGACGTTGCGTTTACCTGTAAGATTATTATAGAAAGCTGTCATAAACAAACTTTCACCAGTAAGGATTCGTTTTCCTGCTCCTAATATCTTCCCTAGAAACCCTGTGTCCTTTTGAGAACCATCCCCAAAAATTGTATCCATTTTAATACCATCGTCCATCATCATAAAACTCCCAGACTCTGCAATAACCCCTTCTTGAGGATCTAATTCTATTTCTACATATTGCATTTCTTCTCCGTAAATGCGGTAATCTATTTCGTGTGATGTCATGATAAAAATATTTAGTTGTTTTAAATATAAGTTGATGAAATTGATAATTTGTTACAATTCATTTTGAACTTTCTAGTTATTATTTCTTTACCATTTTATGATTTCACCTTAAGCGTCCATTCAAAATTAAAAGTTGACACCTCTACGCCTTCTTTATTTATTCCTTTAGAATTAAGCCATAAAGTCTGACCTTCTCCAGATGCTATCGCTTTATTTATAGCCTCATTTATTTTCTCTCCTTCGTTACATGTAAATGTAATAATGCCTGTTGCTTTTTTAGTAAATGTGGCATTATTACTAGCAACCAGCATCGATATCTTTTTACCACTTACATTAATTTTTCTCATAACCAAAGCACCTGTTGTTAACTCAGCTGCCATGCCTTGTACAGCCCAAAACATAGATCTAAATGGATTTTGATTTACCCAACGATGTTTTACTGTAACAATACATGTTGTATCATTTAAAGTTTTTGTTCTTACACCTGTAAAATACGCTGCAGGCAGTTTTATCATTAAAAATTTATTGAGCTTAGATGGCGAAATATTCATAGAGATTTATTTTATAGCATTGAAAATGAGCTACTAATTGATATTAGTTTTCACTAAAATAAGAGAAAAAATCAACTCAAACTAATGTTAATAAAATGTTAATATTAAGTACTATGTGTAACACACTACCTTTTTAAAGACATATATTTGTATAAGCAACTATTATATACTTTATAAAATGATTGATAACCACCATAAAAACTTAGCAGCATTTATTCATTTGTCTACTTTTTTGAGATTTGTGATTCCTTTTGGAAACTTTATTGGACCTATCGTTCTATGGGCTGCTAATAAAAGTAAATCTGAATTTGTAGATCAACATGGCAAACAAGCTATTAATTTTCAAATTAGTGTATTACTCTATGCTATTATATTAGGAACATTGAGCGTGCCTCTTTTTATTTTTAAAATACTGGGCGGTTTAGATGTTATTGACTTTAATGGGTTAAACAATTTTCATATTAATGTTGGCGAGCCTTCTGCTCTATTCTATGTTGGTGGAGGATTAAGTTTCTTAGCCGTTATTGCCTTTATAGTAGAATTAGCACTTATTGTTAAAGCGAGTTTATCAGCTAGAGACGGAAATGCGTTTAAATATCCGTTTACTATCAATTTTTTAAAATAATCAATCCTGAATTTATTCAGAACATCATATTTCATCAATAATCAAATCAATCAAAAAATGAACAGTTTAATTAAAATTAAAAGACTTAAACTAATGTGCAATCCACATAAAGTCCTAACACATAACAGACAACATATATGAAAATAGAAAACACAAAAGCACAAATGCGTAAAGGTGTTTTAGAGTATTGCATATTATCTATACTCGCCGATGAAGATGCTTATGTTGCCGAAATTTTAGGCACACTTAAAGACGCAAAAATGCTGGTCGTAGAAGGAACAATTTATCCGCTATTAACAAGATTAAAAAACGCAGGATTACTCAACTACCGTTGGGAAGAATCTACCTCAGGACCGCCAAGAAAATACTACGGACTTACAGAAACAGGAAAGCTATTTCTTACCGAATTAGATACCACTTGGAGTGAATTACAAAATGCCGTTAACCTAGTTACCAACACTAAAACACCAAAAAAATGAATAAAACAGTCAATATAAATTTAGCAGGTATATTCTTCCATATAGATGAAGATGCTTACCTCAAATTATCACGCTATCTTGAGGCTATTAAACGTTCATTTACAGACTCTCAAGGTCAATCTGAAATCATTGCTGATATTGAAGCTAGAATTGCTGAATTGTTTTCAGAACGTATTCAAAACCAAAAACAAGTTGTAGGTCTTAAGTTGGTAGACGACGTTATTGCCATTATGGGACAGCCAGAAGATTACTTAGTGGATGACGAAATTTTTGAAGACGAACCTCAGCAACAATCCAAAAGAAAAACGACTGCTACACGACGTTTTTTTAGAGATACAGATAACTCTTATATTGGTGGAGTTGCTGCTGGTATTGGTCATTATTTTGGATTAGATGCGCTATGGATTCGTCTTCTCTGGGTGATTTTATTTTTTAGTTTTGGTACAGGTATACTTTTATACATTATACTTTGGGCATTAATCCCTGAAGCTAAAACAACAGCTGAAAAGCTTACCATGACTGGAGATGCGGTAAACATTAGCAATATTGAGAAAAAAATTAAAGATGGTATTGATACTGTTTCTGAAAATTTAAAAAATGTAGATTTAAAAAAGCATGGAGATAAAATAAAAGAAGGTTTTGATCAGGTCTCTGAAACCGTGAAGGGTGTCGATTTTCAAAAGCAAAGCAGTAAATTAAAATCGAGCTCACAATCCTTTTTTGAAACGATAGGAAACATTATTATGTTTTTCTTTAAAGTGATTGCTAAATTTATTGGAATCTTACTAATCTTTATTGGTCTTAGTTGTATTATAGGTTTTATAATCGCTTTTTTTACAATAGGTATAACAAACGCTGTCCATTTTCCTGGATTAGATTTTATAAATGCTTCTAACGCTGCAAATATTCCTATTTGGTTAATGTCTTTATTATTGTTTTTTGCCATTGCAATTCCTTTCTTTTTTATATTCTATCTAGGATTGAAGATTTTAGTTAACAATTTAAAATCAATTGGAAACATTGCTAAATTCACATTATTAGGAATTTGGACTATGGCTATAGTAGGACTCGTTGTTGTTGGTATACGCCAGGCAACAGAGCAAGCCTATGATGCAAATATTGTACAATTTGATGATAGTTTGAATATTAAATCGGGTGATACCTTAAAGATAAAAATGATAAGCCACGATAGCTATAATAAACATTTACAAAGCAATTATTATAATTACAGAATAAGCCCTAAGGATAATAACAGTAGTATTATATCTGCTAGAGACATTAGACTTACAATAAAATCTACTACAGATTCTTTAGCCCATTTAAAAGTGAGTGCATTTGCTAGCGGTAGCAATTATGAATTGGCTAGAAAACGTGCTGATAATATTGATTACAATTTTAAAACTATTGGAAATGAACTAAGATTAGACTCTTATTTAATTACAGAGGCATCTAATAAATTTAGTGATCAACATATAGAAATTACATTGTATTTACCAGAAGGAACTGTTTTTAATCCTGATAACTATGCTTCGCGTTTTACGAGACAATATAATTCGTCTAATAATTTATTAAAGCGTGAAATGCAAAATAACTATTATACAATAATTGAAGATGATGTGGAATGCCTAGGTTGTATAAAAGAGTTTAAAATTGAAAATGAAGAGGAAGAAATGATAGATACAGAATCATCAAATACAAATGAAACCTCAGCAATTAGTATTAAAATAAACGATGAGGATGGCGTTAACATAAAAATTAATGACAATTGATACCACACATTTAACAGCTCATCAAATTATAATATGCAACTGAGTACAATTAGCTTAAATTTATAAAAACAAAATATTCATCAATCAAAAAACCAACAGAAATCATGACTACATTAACTAGAATTATCACCATAAGTATTATTAGCGTACTTTTACTATCCTGTAATTTCTCAGGTGGCGTAGAAGGCAATGGTAATGTTATAAAAACAGACCGTACTATTAACCAAAACATTAACGAAATTAAAATAAGTAATGCATTAGATCTTTACATTACACAATCTGATAACCAAGCATTAACTGTAGAAGCAGATGAAAACCTTCATGATCTAATTATAACAGAAGTTGTTGATGGTACTTTAAGAATCTATACTAGTGAAAATATAGGACTATCAACTTTAAGAAAAGTGACTCTAAATATTGAAACAATTTCAAAAATCACAGCCACAAGTGGTAGTGATGTTTATGGTAACAATACTATTAAAGTTTCTAGTTTAGAATTAAACAGTACTAGTGGTGCTGATATAAAATTGAATGTAAAGACCGAAGCTTTAAACTGCCATGCTACAAGTGGAAGTGATATAGACGTAAGCGGATCTACTATAAATCTTGTTGCTTCAGCGACAAGCGGAAGTGATATTGAAGCTTCTCAATTAATTGCAAAAATAGCAGATGTTAGTGTAACTAGCGGAGCAGACATCGATGTTTATAGTACTAAAGTATTAACAGCCCATGCAACAAGTGGTGGTGACATAAAATATTCTGGAAATCCTGAAACAATCAATAAAACGGATAATTCTGCAGGAAGCATAAAACAAAACTAAATACCGTCAATCAATCATAGAACTCCCGGAATCCTTAATAGATTTCGGGATTCTTTTTTTAATTAACATGAGCTAAAGAGCTATCCTTCAGTTTCATTAAAATTATACTTTTTAGATAAAGCAATGTAAAGTTTTTTAATTTCTAAAGGCTTCCATAAAATAGCGTCAAATAACATTCGGTTTTCTTCGTGCTCGTTAGTTTGTACATCTGCAGTTACTGCAAAAATCGGAGAAGTACTATTCTTACTACTGCTTCCCTTAATTATTTTTGTTGCTTCCACCCCATTCATAACCGGCATGTGAATATCCATTAAAATAAAATCATACTTATTAATGTTTGATGCTTCAACAGCTTCTTTTCCATCTTTAACAATATCTGAAGTAACATCCCATTTTTTCAACACCTTCTTCATAAGCAAGGCATTAATTAAAGTATCGTCTGCTATAAGTGCTTTTTGACCTTTAAGTTTACTGTAATCAATTTGTTCTTCCTCAACAATATTTACAACTCTTTTTAACTTCAGTGTAAAATAAAATTCAGATCCTATATCAAGATCACTCTTAACTAATATTTGTCCCTGATGAAGTTCTACTAGCTTTTTAACAATAGCAAGCCCTAAGCCTGTACCACCTTGATCTCTTGTAGTAACTGGTTTAATTTGAGAAAAACTATCAAATATAACATCTAAATTCTCCTTAGAAATACCTTCACCTGAATCTGTTACACTAAAACGAATAGTATCATAAACTTTGTCTTCATCGACTAATGTTGTTGCTAGTATAATATCTCCTCTATGAGTAAATTTAATAGCATTACTTATTAAATTACCTAGTATTTGACCTATTTTGGCTTGATCTAAAGAATAATATCTTTTCTCAGGAATACTACTATCTAAAACTAAATTAAGATCTTTTAGTTTTGCATTGTTATTATGTAGAGTAATAACATTTAAGCATAATTCTTTAAGATTAACATTACGCACTTCTAATACTGATTTATTAGAGTCTAGTTTTGTAAAATCTAAAGTATCATTAACTGTATTTATTAAATTTTTAGAAGCAAATTGAAGACTACTAAACAACTCTTTATCATCGTTTACAATATTATCTTTTAAAATTGAAATGATAGTTGTAATCGCATTTAATGGTGTTCTAATTTCATGACTCATTATAGATAAAAACTCTTGTCTTAATCTAACAGCTTCTTTCTCTTCTTTATTAATGATGTCAATAGCCTTTTGTTTTTCCTTATTAATTCGGGCTTCATTTTCCAAATTATTCATTTGGTTAATAAGGTCATAATGCTCAATAACTTTTACAGTCTGATTTTTCGTTATTTTTTCTTTCTCTGTGACGTGAAGTTCTAGATAACGAAGTGCATCTACATGGTTACGATGCGCTTTATACATCTTAGAAAGCAGATTGTAATTATTAATTTTAATTATTGTTGCATTAATATCTACAGCAATCTCTACACTTGCTTTTAAAACATATTCAGCTTTTTCAAAATCCTCAAGAATATTATACATTTCTCCAAGTTTAGACAAACACAATGCGGAACCAAATTTCTCATTGACTTCCATATGTATATCCAAAGCTTTAAAAAAATCTTGTTTTGCTTCTTTATAAGAACCCGTTTTTAAAAAAATATCACCTCGCCCATAAATAGCAAAACCTAAACCTCTAAGATCTTTAGTTTCTTTTTTTAATTCTATAGAGCGTTCTATTTTCTCTTTTGCTAAAGTTATTTTATTCTTTTTGAGGTATAAACCAGATAAACTAGTGAGAATATTAGACTCTAAGTTTTTATTCGATAATTTTATAGCTGTATTAATAGCACTAACATAAGATTTATGTGCTTTATCGTTATCTCCAATATATTCGTAAATAGTACCAACAGCTTTCTCTACTTTACAGACTCCTGGAAAATTATCGACCTCTCTATAATACTTTAGAGCTTCTAAAAGTTGAATTAAACCGCTATAATAATCATTTGTTTTATAAAATACACTACCAATATTATAACGAGAATCTGCAATCCCATTTTTAACATTAATGGACTTATAAATAAGTAATGCTCTTGCTGAAAATTCATTAGACTTTTCAAACTCAAAAATTATCATGTAATAAAGCCCTAATCGATTTAAGCACTTTCCGATTAATTCTTCATTATCAATTTGCTCACTTAATTGAAGTGCTTCTTTAGTTAACTCAATACTATTTAAAACATCTTTAGTTCTAGAAACATAAGCTTCATCTAATATTTGATATATTTTTTCTGTATTGTTTAAAAACATTTATAGGGAAAATTACACTTCAAAAATATCACTATTAATTTTGTAAAAGTGGTGTATTTATAATTATACTTTCAAATTTAACAGTTGAATTACAATCTTATTACTTTGTTAAATATAAAGAATAAACATTGAACAATTTACCATTTTTTATTAAAAAAAACCATAAATAAAGGAGTAAATAAACACTTATAAAAGTGAGTTTAAATAAAAAATATAATTTGGGATGGTTTTTGCTTATCTTAGTATAATCCCTTTTCTTAGACCAAAATTAAATAGAAATCATTAATATTGACAATCAGAATATGATAATGATTTCTAAACTTAAAATAAGTGACTATCTTGCACACTTTGGGTCTCTTAAAAAGAGATTGTAAAACCTATAAAATGAAAAAATTATTACCCATTTTACTTTTAATGATTGTAGCTACAACAACAGTATTAGCACAATCAGAAGAAAAGATTAAAGGAGATAGAAACGTTACGATTAAACAAACATATATTGATAATTTTCACTCGATTATTGTTGATGGAGATTTTTCGATTGAAGTTGTTTATAACAGTAAACCATCTGTAAATGTTGAAGCTGATGATAATTTACATGAAGTTATTCAATTTAATGTAAGTGATGGTGTGCTTACTTTTGTAGAGACTACCAAAATCACTTCTAAAAAGAAACTAAATATCACTGTAAATTATGGCGATGAACTTAGCCTTATTGAAACCAGAGGAAATGGAGAAATTAGATCTTTAACCTCTATGGAACTTACAGACGTTACTTTAATAACTTCAGACAACTCTAGAGCTTATTTGAATATTAATGCACAAAACTTCACATATAAGAGTACCGGAAAATCTAAAACACGATTAAATCTTACTGCAGATAAAACAAAAATAGAATTAAGTGACAATAGCAAGTTAGATGCCTTTATAAATAGTAAAGTTTCTGATTTTGATTTGTATTTAAGATCTGATGCTGTTATTGAAGGTAATGCAAATAGTTCGGTTATTAGAATGGATAATTCTACGAACTTTAATGGTGCTAAATTTGATGTTAAGACTACAGAAGTTACGTTAGAAGATAATAGTGATTTAACAATCTCTGCAACGGAAAGTATTTCTATTGCTGCATCGGGTAATAGTGAAATTTATCTTTTTAGTAGTCCTGCAATAACGATTACAAAGTTTGAAGATACAGCTAAATTGCAAAAGAAGAATCGATAATTATTTTCTTTAAGACTCTAATATTTTAAGTAAAAACTGAATCTCAATTTGAGGAGAAACTTTAACCATACCTAACATTTTTGTAGGTGCCGTTAAGTTAAAATCATTAATATCTAAAGGCATTACACCATTTACATGTAGATTACTATCTTCTGTTATAGAAACTGGTATTTTATAAGTTTTAATGATATCACTAATTTTAATTTCTATAGTAACTGTAATTGAATTGTCATTAATTTTAACTTTTGAAATCTCTTTTAGCTTTAAAGTTATTTCAGGAAACTCTTCTGTATTCAATAATTCATTAAAATCCTTATTGATCATTTTCCCTCCACAATTAAATTCTAAATTAGGTAGAATTAACTTAGTGTCATCAAATTTAATTTTCTTATCATAATCCTTATAACTGATTTTAATCGCCTCTGAAATAGCGGTCATATCAAAATTACACTCAAAAGTACTTACATTGGTTTTTCCTTTAATCTTTAAATAACTATCAGAAGAAAAAAATACAACAGACTCCTTTGAGTCCAAAACTTTTGTCTCAGAAACAGATTGTTTTACTGGTCCTAGTAAAAATAAAAAAAGAAATAAAAATGTTCTAATCATGATTTAAATATAAAAATAAAGGCCTCTATTTCAAAAATAAAGGCCTTTTTATTAACTTAATTTCTTAGAAACTAATTACAGCTTCTAAAATAACTCCATCAAACTGTCCATCTTCAAGAAGATCTCCTGCTGCAAAATCATTATATTGTTGATTAACATATTCTGCTTTCATTAATACGTTTTTGGTCATAAACCAACCTGCACCTAATTGAAATCTATTAATACTTACATCGTCACCACTAGCTAATTCTGAGCTTACAGTATTGTAACGTGCTCCTACAAATACATTTTCTTTCTCTCCAAATCTGTAAATAGCTTCACCTGCATACTGCTCTGTATTTCTTCTGTCAGTTTCACTTAATGCTTTCCCTGAAGATAACTCAACAGTACCAAAGAACTCTAAACCACCGTACTTTACAAATGGGTTAATCATAATAGCAGTAATTTGATTTTTGAAACCAGGATCAAAACGTCCAGATCTAAAGTTATCACTAGTTGCTGTAGCATCCTGCATTATGTCATAGTATCTAGAACCTGCTCTATCTGCAGAATATAAATATACATTTTGTGCATAACCTGTGTTATATAAAGAACCTGTTAAACGCACTCTTAAATCATCTGAAAGTTGTTTATCATATCCTAATTTTGCTAAAAATGCAGCACCACCAGTTGTACCGTTAGATTCCTCTACACTTTGGTTTAATTTACCATTTGTAAAACCTAACATTCCAAAAAATCCATTTCCTGTATTATAATAAACTTCAGCACCTACTTCAGTAGTAAATGAATCCATAATTAAGTTTCCTACAAAAGGATTGTAAATAGCTTCTGCATTATCTGTTCTTCTAAAGTGTGTATCACCATAGTTATTTTCCATATGACCAATTTTTATAGTCGTGTGGCTCATAAGATCTCCTAAAAAACCTTCTTGGATAAAATCTAATTTATCAATTTGAAAATATCCGCCTTTTACATAAGGTTCGTTATGGTGACGTGAAGATAAATAAGTTCTTAAATGCATACTTACACCATCATAAAGTGCTACATCTAAATCTAAATTAGCAGTCGCTAAGTTAAAGTTACTTCCTACTTCTCCTAAAGGTGTTACACCTGAATTCTCATTATCTAATGCTTGATATTGAAGAGCAAAAGCCCCACCTATTCTTACATATAGGTTTTCAAAAGTTGTAAGTGTATCTTTTTGTGGTTCAAATACATTAACACCTCTTTGGTCTGGTTGTCTGTAATTGTCAAAATCGCGTGGATTAACCGTTTGTGCAGATATTGAATATCCCATTGTAAAAACAATGGCAAAGGTTGCTAGTTTTAATACTGATTTCATAAATTTCTAATTTAATTGTTAGTTGTTATTTATTAATTGGTCTTGATTATTATTTGTTGAACACTGAATTAAAAGTAATTTTAATAGCATCTCCTGTTTTAATAGTACCAAACATCGCTGTTGGTGGTTCTACACCAAAATCAGTCATATTAAAAGATTTTTCACCTACAAGAGTAACTTTAGCACCGCTTAAAGTAACAGTCATGTCCATAGAAATGGTTTTAGTTTTACCAGCGATAGTCATTTTACCAGTTGTGGTAACTTTATAAGAAGTGTCACTGTTTTTTATTACATTAGAAACAGAAGTAAGACTATAAGTCATTGTTTTATAATCATCTGTATTTAAAGCCTTATAAGTGTTTTTATTCATGGCAGATTTACCACTTTCAAGACTTTCAGCTTCTACAGTAATATTTAAACTAGATATCTCTAAATTATCAGTGTTAGAAATCACTAATTTCCCAGATTGTTTTTCTGTTTCTATTGTCCAATCGTGTAAAGAAGATGTGCCATGTATTTCTAAAGAAGAACTACTATTGCTTAATGTATAGTTTTGAGATGTAGCAACCTGAAAAGAAAACAGACTACTTAAAAATACTGCTAGAAAAAATACTTGTGATTTAATTAAATTGTTCATAGTTACGTTTTTTTGTTTCCGCAAAGATTTACAATTAAAGACCATTAAATTATGATGAAAATCATGATTTAAGATTTATTCAAAAATTTAACATATTTAAATTTTACATAAAAAAAGCCGAAGTGTAAAACTTCGGCTTCTTAAATATGTTAAAAAAAAATTAGTTATAACTTGAAGTAGCAATCTCAAAATCAGCATCCTTAGCAGCTAAATAACGCTCTGCATCTAAAGCTGCCATACACCCTGTTCCGGCTGCAGTAATTGCTTGTCTGTATACATGATCTGCTGCATCTCCACTAACAAAAACACCTTCTACATTTGTTTTACTTGTTCCAGGAACAGCATTAATGATATAACCTGTTTCGTCTAAGTCTAAAATATCTTTAAAAATATCTGTATTAGGTTTATGACCAATAGCAACAAAGAAACCAGTAGCTTCAATATCGTGCTTTTGTTTTGTTTTATTATTATAAACCCTTACTCCTGTTACAACTTGACCATCACCTAAAACCTCGTCTGTTTCTGTATTAAATAAGATTTCAATATTTTCTGTTTTCATAACACGCTGTGCCATAATTTTAGAAGCTCTAAACTCATCACGTCTAACTAACATGGTTACTTTTTTACAAAGTTTAGATAAATAATGTGCTTCTTCGCAAGCAGAATCTCCAGCTCCAACAATTACAACTTCTTGATTTCTATAGAAAAAACCATCACAAACTGCACATGCAGAAACACCACCACCTAATTTTAAATATTTTTGTTCTGAAGGTAAGTTTAAATATTTTGCAGACGCACCTGTAGAAATAATAATAGTATCCGCGTGAATTTCTTTATCTTCATTAATCCATGCTTTATGCACATCTCCAGAAAAATCAACTTTAGAAACCCAACCATGACGTACATCAGTTCCAAAACGTTCAGCTTGCTTTTGTAATTGCATCATCATTTCTGGACCTGTAATACCTTCTGGGTATCCAGGAAAATTCTCAACATCATTAGTTGTTGTTAATTGACCACCTGGTTGTTCACCTTGATACAAAACAGGAGACATATTTGCTCTAGCTGCATAAACCGCAGCCGTATAACCTGCTGGTCCTGAACCTATAATTAAACATTTTACTTTTTCTATTGTATCTGACATATCTTGTGTTTTAAAATTTTACTATGCTTCTATTTCACTGATTTAAAATTTAAACAAACAGTTAAAAGCAGCTAAAACAAAAGTAGGTTTTTTCATTAAATCCTTACTTATAAGTTATTAACAGTATTTATAGTGCTATAAATATTTTGAATACATCTTGATTTTGTCTTTAATTTAGTAATTTATAGGAGTCTAAAAGTAAAAATATAGATATTATGAGATACAATATTTTAATTTTAAGTTTCACCTCAGTGTTTATATCTTCTTGTAAAAACAATAATAAATTAACAACAAAGGTTCTTTAAGTAGAAGAAATTTCTAATTCTAATTAAAAAAAACTAAATGGCACATAGGAGCTCGTAAGTTTTTAAAATCACAAAGTCTGCGAGCATTATTAAAATAACGCAACGCAGACTTCACCCTTAAATAAATTTTTATTTCAATGTAAAAACAACAGATAATCTTACATATTCTGAATCTGTATTTGGTGATTGCCAGTAATCAGATGTATCATAATCACTAACTATTGAGCATATTTCGCCAATTTCATCTCCGCTAATAGCTGCTAACATTTCTGCTTTTTCACGAGCATTTTCTAACGCTTTAGTCATTAACTTTTTCATATCTGCTTCAGGTGTTTTAGTTTTCACCTGAATATAAGCTGGCATTACTTGTGCCATTCTAATACTTGTTAATTTTAAGATTTCCTCCTTATCACTAGTTTCAAATCTAAGAACAGTTCCATCTTTTCTATATCCTGAAGACACATATGATAATTCGTCTACTGTGAATTTTGATTTATCAATATTTAGCTCATCAACTTTCTCGTAGTATTTCACTAATAATTCGTCTAAACTATTATAAGGATCATCCGTATAATAACTATTATCTAAAGTCAGCGTTACATCTGTTTTATAAGTAATAGTTTGAGTTGTTTTTTCTGCAACACCGTAAACACTTATAGTGCGTCTACCTGATGTGTTTTGTGCAATTCCTAATGTAGAAATACATAATAGTATTGCTAAAATTAACTGTTTCATAATATTAATATTTTATTGATTTTATTTTGTGAATTAATCTATTCTGATAATTAAATAGTAAATAAGAAAGATGCTGCAATCATCCAACCACCTACTACTAATCCTAAGATTCCAAATTGACCTAACTTTGGTGCTAATTTTTCTCTTAATGCTGCTCCTTTTGCTTTTGCTGCTTCATTTTTACTTAAAATTAATTGGTTTATCATACCAAATCCTAACATAAATCCAAGTGCTGCTTCTACTACACTACCAGCTAATAAAGTAATCCACCAAATAGGGGCTATTGACAATAAAGCTATATTAAGTAAAGCTGAAATAATTCCCCAAACTCCAAAAATGCAAAATACAAGACCAATCCAACCTTGGTAAGGTGCTACTTTATCTAACAACTCTTGTGCGTTAGGTTTTTTTGATAAAATAAGTGATGGTACTGCGATGATGCTTAAAAGGATTAAAGTAATTCCGTAAATCATAAGTTCTAATTTTTTAGTTTTAGTTATTGTTATGATGCAAATTTCGGATCTTTAGTGCTTTTAAAACGTACTGTAAGTAGTAAAAATACTTACCCTGTTTTCAGGGATGGAAAGTTTTATTGCTATAATTTGGGAAATATATAAAGCTAAAAGACATGCTTAGTCACTCATAAAATCAAAGTATGATGTTCTATGAGTTATTCTAATAACTTAATATTTAAGTAAATTACTAAAAAGAAAGAGGTAATTAATCTAGCATCCCTTTTTCTACAGCATAACGTGTAAGACCAGCTAAATTACGTACACCTAACTTAGAAATAAGATTTTTACGGTAACTCTCTATGGTGTGTTTACTTAAAAATAATTGATCTGCAATTTCTTGTGTTGTGAACTCTTGCGCTATAAACTTTAAAACTTCAGTTTCACGTTTACTTAGTGAGATTTCTGGATTAGATTTTGCCGAAAACATAGCTTCCATTACGACTTGTTTAATACGTGGTGAAAAATAATTTTCACCTTCTAATATCGATTTTATAGCTTTTAATAATTCTGTTTTCTCAGCATTTTTAGAGATATAGCCATTAACATTGGCTTCGGTAAGTGTTTTTATTTTTTTAGCATCTTCGAGCATGCTAACCACAAGAGTTTTTATTTGAGGAAACTCTGATTTAATAGCGGTATTTAATTCTACACCATCCATTTCTGGCATATTAATATCTGTAATTACCAGATCTATTTTTTCGTCTGTATTAATTCTTAGATATTTTATAACCTGAGTTCCAGTTTTAGCCGTTAGAATAATATTAATAGACGCTTCTTCTGCCAAAATACTTGTTAACCCATCTAAAAACATAGCATGGTCATCGGCAATAATTATAGAAAATGATGTACTCATAAATTAATTTTGTGGTAAGCTTATACTTATTACGGTTCCTCGGTTTATTGCTGTATCTATAGAAATTCGACCTTTAAAATTAGCCACTCTGGTTTCCATATTCTTTAGACCGATTCCTTTATTCGTCTTATTTAAATCGAACCCTACCCCATCATCTTCATACAAAAGCTCAATACTTTTATCTTCTGAGAATGATGTAATTTGAACATTAATTTCTTCTGCTTTAGCATGTTTTAAAGCATTAGTTACTAATTCTTTTATGATATTAAATAAAGATACTTGAAGCGATACCTCAATCGCGTTTACTTCATCATTAGGGTAAGCTTCAAAACGTAAATTTACGGAAGCATATTTACTAATACTATCTAAATAACTATTTACTAAATCTGTAAATGCAGAACCTTCAAATTCTTTAGGAATTAAACTGTGTGAAATCTCACGAACCTGATTGTAAGTTGCGTCTAGTAAATTTAATATTTGTCTAAACTCTGGCTGATGATCACCCAAACTATTCATCTTTAATTTTATACCCGCTAAATTACCACCAATACTATCGTGTAATTCTCTGGCTATTCTGTCTCGTTCTTTAGATTGTACTGAAATCGTATTTTTGGCCAATTCTAATTCTTGAGATTGCAATAAAGTAGTAACCTCTTGTTGATTAATCGCTTCCTGTTGTTTATTTAATAAACTTTGGGTTTGCAACTTTTGATAATAAACTATTAGTAATAATATAATTGGAATAAGAATCACTAAAAAGCCTATTAAGAAAGCATATTTTATAGTTTTTTGACGTTCAATCTCTGCTTGTTGCAAAATTTGATCTTCCTGCAATTGACTAATCTCCTTTTCCTTTTTTAAAGTTTCATACTTTAACTCTAAATCTTTTACTAAACGTTGATTTTGCTTATCCGCTATTTCTTTTGTTACCCTTTGGTATTGCGTAATTAAATTATAAGCATTTTTATAATCTTCTTTAACATTATAAAGCTTCACTAAATCACCTATAACTTTTTGTTCTAACTCTAAACGGTTCCATTGTATGGTGTTTATGTACGCTGTAGTTAACACAACTTCAGAAGCATCATACTCTTTTAACATGGCATGGCTTAAGCCTATCTCTAAAGTGGCTTCAATATATACATCATAAAACCCGCTATTTAACGCCGTAGTTTTAATCTTATTTACCGTCTCTAAAACACTTTCAAAATGACCTCGTCTTAGCTCTACTTCAGATAAATTGAGTTGTAATTCTAATTTTAATTTTTGGTAGTTATCGATAAATTCTTCAGATAAAGCTTTATTTATCATTATTTCAGCTAGGTCCAAGTCATTAGATTGGATTAAATACTGACTTTTAACAACTTCATTTTTCAAATAAAAATCATGAGGTGCTTTTTCTTGCGGTAATTCTTCTAGTAATACTTTAGCTTTTTCTAATTCGCTTTTAAGCAAATAAGTTTCTGCTAACTGTAATTTTAAATACTTTTGAATAGATTGTTCTGAATTTGAGCTTTCAATACCTTCAATTAAAGATTTAATTGATTCTTCTAATAATCCCAGTTTTTGAGCGGCAACACCTTCAAAATATAAACCACTAAGTTTAATCTCATCTCTATTTTTAATATTTCGCCCCTTATAGAGCGCTTCATTTTTAATAAGGTGTCCATAATGCATTAAAGAATCTGCATGACCAGATTCTAAATAAATCATAGCAATAGTATCTAAATATTTAAATCGAATTTCTTGATTTTTGGAATATTTTAAATTTTCATAAAGCTTATAATCCACCATTCTAGGTAATTCACCAAAAGCTCTAAAAGTATCCTTTTGTTGAGCGAAGCCAACAAAACAAAGCATACTTAATAAAAGATAAAACGTGTTTTTAATTTGCATTTTTGATTTTTATATCTTTTTACAAAAATAGTATATAGACTTTCTAATTTCTAAACATTAGATCGTAATACTATTTTAAAAGGTTTAAAATGCAATTTAAACAAACACTATAGGCTTTTAGTCACTGATTTCAGTGAAAAAAAATAGCCTTAAAAAGTTTTTACGCTTCTTAAGACTATTAATAATATTATATACTGAATTATTTATTTCTTCAATACTCCTTTCAATAATGATAATACAAAAAGTACTATAAAAATAAAGAAGATAATTTTAGCGATTCCTGCTGCTGCTCCTGCTATTCCTCCGAATCCAAGTACGGCTGCTATGATTGCTATTATAACGAATGTGATTGTCCAACGTAACATATTTTTTGGTTTTAGTTAATTAGATTAGAACTTCTAACCTTCATTACAAATATCGCTGATACAGATAGGATTCGTTTGCTCTAATGATTTAATTATTAACCTATTCGGAACACAAAAGGTTGAAACACAAACTGTAAATATACAGTAAAACAAAACCGAACTATTTTAAAGTAGCCATAGGAAAATCATTATAGTGCGCTGGCTCTAAAATGGTTTGATACATGATTTGGTTTTTATAAAATTCTTTAGATATTGTATGAGCTTTTAAATTTACAGATCCTATTTCTCCATATCCAAAAGTTTCTAAATCAACATCATACTCTAGCCAAGATTTATAGTGATCTGAACTAATAACGATAGGAAAATCTGGACCTAAATTATGAATCTCTTTTATCTTATGTTTTTTTGCAGGAGTTGTAATAAGACTAAATGATAAAAAACCATCACTCAATCTAGAATAAATACCTGCAAGAGCAAATGGTTTGTGATCTTTTTCATAAACGTAAAAAGGATAAATTTCACCGTTATACAAATAAGAGGTGAAGAAACCAGAAACGATGACCACACAACGTTGATACTTTATATCTTCTTCTAACCAATTAGAAGAATTTAGATCATTAATAGAGGTATTTAATGTATTTGTTAAATTTTGAAAACTTTGCCAATCTTCCCTGTAATTTTCTGGAAGTAAACCCCAAATGGCATAGTCTATAACTCCTGGAGTTTCCATTGTTATTACAGGTAATGATTCTTCTAAAAGGCCATTAATAATTGCTGTTGTTCTGTAAAGCAAAGGATATTTAAATTTTGCGTCAAAATCACCCTCTAATTGAAGTATATCAGTCGTATTTGATAATTTGTAGAACATCTTTCTTTTTACTGCAAGTAACTAAAACAAAGCCTTATCCATTATCTGATACAAAAAAAATACTAGCCCATAACCTAATCTATTTTTTTAAATGCCTGGTGTACAAACGAAAAAGAGCGTGTATTCGTTTTTATACGAATACACGCTCTTTTTAATTAATTAAGTCTAATTTGAAACTTATTTTAAATTTTCTAAAGATTTTACCTCAGATAAATCTGTTTCGATATTCTTTTTTTGAGATAGCAAAATTGATTTTGTACTACTAGGCAAGCTCGTTTCCATTAATACATCTTGGTACTCATCTACAGAAGCCTTTTCTCCTCTGATAGCTTCTTCTAACATGGACTCTTCATTGTCTTGAGACAACCAAGATTTTACATCCATCCATGTTCTGTGAGCAGATCCTGTTATACTACCTCCTTTATCTACCTCTTGTCCAAATGTTTTAATCTCTGATTTAAGATCATGTCCAAAAGTGCGCCTTTGTTCTGCTTTACGGTTAAAGTAATTTTTAAGACCTAAGTGATTTACATTTTCTGCCGCTTTCTTATAGCCTTTTTCTGCGTCATAATTTTTCTCTAATAAATTATTTAATTTACTTCCTACTTCTTCTGTGTATGTTGCCATTTTTTTTTGTTTTTTTATTACAGGTAACTTTTTTAATGATGTTTACCGTTATACATCCTAAACTCTAAGCTTTCACTTAGCTTCTATTCAAAATTAATGAAGAAATTCAATACCTATTAATTCAATTAAAGAAGAGATTAACGTTATTACTCAGTTCTTAAAATCTTAACGTTTATTAAAATAAACCTGCTAAAAAAAACTAATTATCAGCACATAAAAAAGAGCTATCTCATTTAAAACCCAATAATCAGTTTTGATACTCATTTTTGAAATTTTAAAAGGATAGCTCTCCAACCTAACCTAAAATGATACTATCTATGTGCTTTCATATAATTCACATATTTTGTAGCTAATTCTTCTTTTTCTTTGTCAGTGAACACCTTTCCCGAAAGCTGAAAAAAACTATGTTCTTCATCTTCTAAATGATGTTCTACTTTATGTTTTAAATCTTTCGCAATTTTTAACCAAGCAGAAGAGTCCATATCTGTCTGTTCTAATCTTTCTATAAGTTCATCAATCTCATGGTGTTCAGCAATTCCATGTCTGGCATGTTCTTGCATCATATCTACAGGAATTAACGGCTTATAAAAATGACGTTCCTCCGCGTTGGCATGTATAGAAAGTTCTTTATTCAGTTTTTTAAATAAATCGCTTCTTGTTTTAGTATCGCCAGAAGTATCTACCAATTGCTTTAAAAGGTCGCGTTGTATATCGTGATCATTGCGTATAGCTTCGTAAATATTCATGATGTATTGATTTAAATTGTTTATTGATTTATCTCAAAGATATACCTAATACAAAGGAATCATTTGCTCTATTAAGATGAAGCTTAACGGATTTGATAAACCATAGTAGAACAAATAAATTATAGCGCTTTTTTATATTTTTTTAAGACATACTCTTTTTATTTAAACTATTTTTACTTTAAAACGAATTCAAACTATGCTAATCTGTATACCCGACATTAGTGGTTTTACTAAATTTATGAGCGAAGCAGAAACAGATCTGAGCGCTAAAGTTGTTCCTGCTTTACTTAATCAAATTATATATTCGAATGAAATTGGATTAAGAGTCTCTGAAATTGAGGGAGATGCTGTCCTTTTTTATAAAAGAGGTGATTTACCAGCCTTAAAAACATTAATTGATCAGTGTACTTTATTTTATACCGAATTTTATAAACAGCTTGCTACTTTAGATAAACACTTTAAGCAAGAAACAAATGGAGAACCAATTATAACATCTCTTGGCTTAAAAATAATTTTACATTACGGTGAGGATGTTGAAGCTGTTAACATAGGTAAACACATTAAGCTTATGGGCGAAGATGTTATTATAGCTCATAAATTACTTAAAAACACCATTGATAAAGACGAATATATTTTATTCACCGAAACCTTGCTCGATCAATATGCAAACGAAGATTTAGACGAGAGATTATTTTGGGCAAAACTTAAACAAGGGGATGAAAATTACAAACATATTGGAGATGTAAATTACGCTTACGTAGATTTAACGCCTCTAGTATAACCAACGAATTAAATAGAATGATTGAAATTGTAATAAATCCTGAAAACACAAAGGATATTTTAACTCAAATTAGTGCTCATTTAGGAGGTACAATTGAAGAGAAATGGGGAGAATACACCATGACTATAGATAATAGTAATGGGAAGGGAAAGATAATTTATATTCCATTTGATTGGGGCGTAAATTTACTGGATATGAATATTACTTTTAATAAAGAATTTATTCTAAAGATTGAAGCAGAAGATTTTAACCCTATCAGATTTATGTACAATCTAAAAGGTTATTTCTCGCATCGCTTTGGGGAACAAAATACAGCAAGACAAACCGAACAATTTCAATCGGTAATATTCACAAATAAATCTGAAGGTATAAACTATTTACATTTCCCTAAGCATGAAAAACTTGAGGTAAATATTATTCAGATTGTAAGAAAAGAATTCATGAAGAAGCGTACAACTAACGTAGCTTCTTTGAATAAAAAATTATATGAATTGTTTGTAGATAGAGATTACGAAAATAGATACATGCATTTTGGTGAGCTTAACTTAAAAATGGCTGACGATGTACGTAAAATTCATAAAATTAAGGCTAAGGGCATGCTACGTGTCTTAAAAATCGAAGCTAAGGTTTACGAAATTCTATCCTTACACATTCAACAACACGAAAGACAAACTGCAGGAAAAGAGTTGCCTAATTCTCTAACTAAAAAAGAATTAAAAACAATAAAGAAGATTTGCGATTTAATTCAAAAAGAGCCTGCTAAACAATACTCTCTAGATCAATTATCTGAAAAATATGGTTTATCTCAGGCCAAACTTCAAGATGGTTTTAAATTTCTTTACAAACGAACTGTGACAGAATTTATACGTCATATTCGTTTAGAACAGGCAAGAAATTTTATTAAAACTACAGATTTAAACATTTCTCAAATTGTATACTCAATAGGTTTTACAAGTCGAAGTTATTTTTCTAAAATATATAAAGAAAAATATGATATCTCACCAAATGAGTTTAAAAAACAAATTACAGCTAAAGTAGAAGTCTAATCATCTATTTAAAAAACCATTTTTTAAGAAGCGCAACAAAGCTGTATTTGCTTGTTAATTTTAATGCCGAGTTTAGCCAATTTAATGGACTAAGATCTTGTTTAATTTCACCTTTTACTAATTTAAGTTCTTCCCAGGCAATGTCACGCTCTAGTTTATGCAACTTTAAATCGTTATCAATTTGCTCAAATGAGGTATAAGTTTTCATGTCTTTGAATTATAATTATTTAAAATAGAATTTGAATTAGCTAAAAAACTTACGTCCTGTTTTCTTAATAATGAAAGCGTTAAACTTAGATCTTAATAGATAAACAAGAATCGCTAATAGCATATATATGCCACCAACCAATAAAAACCCAAGGGCATAACTTTCTACTGTATGGCTTAATTCAATAGCTGCAGCAATAGAAATAAAAACGAATCCACCAAATACAAAGGCCCCAATAACCAACATCTTAGCCGCCATACTTAATGACAAGGTAAGTTGCTGAAATATCTTAAGCCTTAAATATTGGCGAGACGCCTTAACATAGCGCTCGCCGATATTTGATGCTTTATCCGTTGTGCGATTAATATCTTCAAATACACTCATGGATTATGCTTTTTTCTGTAACGTTTTATTTTTATCTTTTAATTCTTTTAATCTTGCTTCAAGTGTAGTTATTACGTCTTCTGCTTTATAACTAGCGTTAGATACGATAGCTTCTACCTGATGATCTAAATTATCTTTTTGTGCAGATATTGTGTTTCCTAAAGAATCTCTCAACTCTGTAGCTTTCTCTGCCATTTGATCTCTTCTTGTTGCAGCTTCATCTGCTATTCTTTTTCTCGTTTCACTTCCTTTATCTGGTGCAAATAAGATTCCTAAAACTGCTCCTACTGCTGTTCCCGCTAAAATTCCTAAAACTGTATTTCCGTTATTACTCATGATGTTATTTTATTTTATAATTAAATGTTCAGCGCTTTGCTGTTACTCAAAGATACGCAATAAACACACCTCTATTTAACTCTATACATATCAATATTAGCTGTAATGCTATTTTATTATTTGCGTTAAATATTCTAGCATTCAAAGCATCTAAAAACAAGGAGAACAATTATCTTTGATTCATATAAAATTTAATTATGAGCACAACTATAGACACACAAAATCCTTATAATGGGAGTCATTTAAAAACATATACACTAGATTCTGAAGCATCAATAAATAAAAAGTTGAAGTTAGCCGAAGAAACCTTTGAAGAATGGAAACAATATGAAGTTGAAGAACGCATAGAGTTACTTCAAAGTTTAGCCAATGAATTACATCAAAGGAAAAATAACTTAGGTAAATTGATGACAGAAGAAATGGGAAAACCAATTCTTGAAAGTAAAGCTGAAATTGAAAAATGCATCTACCTTATCGATTTTTACATCAAAAATGGAGATCAATTTTTAGAAGATGACCTTATAGATACAGATGCAAGCGAAAGCTTTATTAGTTATGATCCTATGGGTTGTATTTTGGCGGTAATGCCTTGGAATTTTCCATTTTGGCAAGTCTTAAGGTTTGCAGTTCCAACACTAACAGCAGGTAATGTAGCTATATTAAAACATGCGTCTAATGTTACAGGTTGTGCCGTTGCTATTGAAAAACTATTTGAAGATGCTGGTTTTCCTGATGGTTGTTTTCAAACACTTATTACAGATCACAAAACCATAGAAACCATCATGTGTAATGATATTGTAAAAGCAGTATCCTTAACAGGAAGTGAAAAAGCAGGAAGAAAAATCGCAGAACTTGCAGGTAAGAATTTAAAACCGTCACTTTTAGAATTGGGCGGAAATAATGCGTGTATAGTTTTAGAAGATGCTGACTTAGACAAATACATCGATACTATGGTAAAAGCACGTATGCAAAATGCCGGACAAAGTTGTATTGCTGCCAAACGTTTTATTATTGTTGAAGCTATTTATGATGAATTCATTGAGAAATTCACAGATAAAGTTAAAACCTTAAAATATGGTGACCCAATGAATGAAGAAACTACTTTGTCATGTTTAGCTCGTGAAGATTTAGCTGAGATACTAGAAGATCAAGTTAAAAAATCGATAGATCTTGGCGCTAAAGTTTTATATGGAAACAAACGTGATGGTGCTTTTTACAAACCTACAATCATTACAGACATTACACCAAATATGCCCGTTTTTAAAGAAGAAACCTTTGGCCCTATTGCTGCAATTATAAAAGTGAAAGATGAAGATGAAGCTTACCATATGGCTTCAAATTCTAAATTTGGCTTAGGAACTATGGTTTTTACCGCAGATTATGATGCTGCAACTGATCGTATTTTAGAAATTGAAGATGGTGGATTTTTCATTAACGAAATGGTAAAATCAGACCCTAGATTACCTTTTGGTGGTACTAAAATTTCAGGATACGGCAGAGAATTATCTAAAGAAGGTATGTTGGCATTTGTCAATAAGAAAACCGTTTATATTAATCATTAAAAACAGAAATTATGAAATTTGTAAAAGATGAAGACGAAGAAAGAAAAGATTACATATTACAAAAAGATACTAAAACAAAATTTGGTGCTAAATTTATAATTTTAGTACTTATTATACTTGTTGGAGCCGTTGTCGCTTCTGCGATTCATTTTGAGTTATTTTAAAAATTAGGATCTTAAATTATTTCATCTTATGTTTTGAAGCTATAATGCTAATTACAAGTATTTGCGTCGCATGAAATAACATTAATGGCAATAGCATAATTCCTATGGTTGCCATATTTCCAAATAGTATTTTAGAGAAAACCGTACCATGTACTAATGATTTTTTAGTACCACAAAATTGTGCTGTAATTTGGTCTTCTTTACTAAAATCTAGATTTTTAGAAATAAGTCCTGTGAGAAAAAAAGCAGACACAAACAATATAACGACACCTATAAAAAGGAAAAGTAAATCTAAAAAAGATACCGCACTAAAAATGTTGTTATAAAAGGATTCTGCAAAACTTTTATAAATTATTAATAAGATAATAGATTTATCAAATAAGGTCAGTTTACTACTGTGTTTACGAGCAAACTCTCCAAAAAATCGTTGTAATAACAGTCCTAAAATGACTGGTAAAATAATCTGAATTATCAATTTTAAGTATATCTCAGTAAAGTCGAAATCTGTTTGAGAGCTATCTATAAATAAACCCATCCAAAGTGGTGTGAGTGCAATTCCTATAATTCCAGAAATACTCGCGTTGAAAATAGCCGCTGGTATATTTCCTTTTGCCATAGATACCATAACCACTGACGAAGATACCGTTGATGGTAAAGCCGCTAAGAAAAAGAAAGCTAGCCAAATGGTTTCTTGTTCTTCATTTTGAATAAATGGTCTAAAAATTAAGACTAATAAAGGAAACATTAGAAACGTAGAACCTTGAACTAAAAGGTGTAATTTCCAATTTTTAAGTCCTGCTCTTAATTGCGTAGGACTTAATTTTAAACCATAAAAAAAGAAAATAAGTGAGATTCCCATGGCACTAATAGTGTTGATAGGAATTTTACTATTTTCTATTCCCCATTCCGGAAAAAAATAAGCTACAATTATTACTCCTATTATAGATAATACAAATTTATCAATCTTTATTTTCATGTATCTTTTCTTTCTAACCGCTAAATAAAGTATCTTTTATTTAATGTTCTAAAATATCATCAAATAATTTTGATAACAAAATTAGTTCATTCATTTCTTTATAAATTCTAGAAATTTGAAGCGTCACATAAAGATTAGGAAATTCTAAAAAAAAGCGAGAACTTCGCGATTGTGAAAACAGCAGCACTTTTTTTAGCATTATTTATGCTTTTCAAGCCTATTATTCCATTTTTGGAATACGCTGCCTTTTATGATTATATTAAAAATGAACTTTGTATTAACAAAGAAAAACCAATGTTACAATGTAACGGTAAGTGTCATTTAAAAAAAGAATTAGCTAAAGCTTCCGATTCAGAAAATAGTAAAGACAAAAATCACTCATCATCTTCAGAACACCAAGTTGTGTTTTTTCATGATGCTTATAAAATTCCTCTTGTTTCTTTTATTAAAGAACAAAATTCTAAAATAGTGACTTCATACAACAGAATTTATAAATTCCATTTTACAGATTCTATTTTTCATCCACCACTAGTCTAGTTTTAACATAGAGACTCTTTTTTTTAAGAACTTGTATTTAGCAAAATGATTTTTCATTTCGCCAAACGATGCTATATATTATTTTAATAAGGAATAATTAATTCCTCTTAAAATATGATATAATACAACCATACAAAAACATTAGACACAGTTCTCTAAGCACGAGTTATCTATCCTTATTTCTCATAGTTATGCTTGGTTATACAATTATTGTATTGACCTTAAAACCAATATGTCTAGTAATATTTTAGACATCAATAGTTGCAACTATAATTTCAAGAGTTTTAATAAAAACACTTTATTAGTTATGAAAAAGATTCATTTTTTTATAGCTGCAATGCTATTTGCAGTTACCGCATGTACCCTAGATAAAACCGATTACGAAGATGAAATAAACACCGTAGTTACAGAACATTTTGATTACGAAGAAGTTGTTTCCATCACAAAAGATGAATATTTAATCAGTGTAGCTGCCTTAAACGGAACATTCTATAAAGGTTATAACGAAATCCGTTTAAATATCACTAATACTGATACCAACGAAAATGTAAACACCTCTGATGTTACATTTTTACCACTTATAACTAATTATAGTGGAAATAGCACATCTTGTCCACATCAATACAACTTAGATTACAATACTGCTGACGATTATTATTTAGGATATGCCGTATTCACTGAAGAAAGTAATGATTCTCAAAACTGGGAACTTTACATCACTTTTACTGATAATGAAGAAATACATTCTGTAACACAAGCTATTACAGTTGAAGAGCAAACCAACATGAATTTAAACATGACGTCCTTTACTGCTGATGATGGCGAACAATATTTTATAGCTTTAGTTGCACCACAGAAACCTGCAATAGCAGAAAACGAATTAGTTGCAGGTATTTATAAATACAATCAGCCCACAAATGAGGCCGGAACTTTCCCTGACCCTACTCAGTTTTCATATACAGAAGTTACTGATTATACCATATTGTTAGACCCTAGAATGCCAGAACCTTCTATGGGAAATCATTCGTCTTTAAATAACGTAGACCTTACACAACAAGATGACGGTTTATATTATGGTGTGGTGAATTATACGATGACAGGCAACTGGACTTTAAATTTCATTTTTCAAAATCAGTTTGGTGAAACTATAAAAGGAACTGAAGTTTCAACAGAATTTACACCAGGTATTGAAGGTGCTAGAAGTGAATTACACATCGATATATTATTTTAAGAATGAAGCGATTATTAATCATATTTACACTTTTAATTTCTAATATTTTTGTCAATGCACAAGACACTAATAAAAAGAAAGACAGCATCATAGCTCTAGATGAAGTTAAACTAATCACTGTTATTAAAAAGAAGATTGAAACCGAAATGAAAATGGCCGTTTCAGTTGATGAATTTTTAGCATCATCAGATAATATTAGTTTTATAAAACGTGGCGCTTATGCTTGGGAACCGTTATTAAATAACATGAGTTCTGAACGTTCTACCATTACCATTGATGGCATGCATGTTTTTGGCGCGTGTACCGATAAAATGGATCCCATAACCTCTTATGTAGAAAGCAATAATTTAGCCGGTATTGATATAAAATCGGGGCAAGAAGGTAACATGCATGGTGCAACTGTTGCCGGAAGCATAGATTTAAAACGAAAAAGCACGCCTTTTAGTTTGACTAAAAAATGGAAAGGTGCCTACCAAACCGGCTTTGAGTTTAATAACAAGCAGTTTTTCAACTTAGCAAATGCTTCTTATTCTAGTAATAAATTTGTAGCCGATGGAAGTTTAGCCTACAGAAAAGCAGAAAATTATAGTGATGGAAATAACGATGAAGTAAACCACTCACAATTTACTAAGTTCAACGCATCATTAGGATTAGCTTATAAAACCAGTGAATTAGCTTCTGTAAAAGTAGAAGCAATTTATGACCAAGCCAATGATGTTGGTTATCCTGCATTGCCAATGGATTTATGGTTATCGCGTGCCTTAATTACCTCAGCAACGTATAAGCAATTATTTGAAAATGGACTATTTAAAGCCTTAGATACCAAAATCTATTTTAATGCTATTGAGCATTATATGGATGATACCACACGTCCTGAAAATTTAGTTCATATGGATATGCCAGGTTGGAGTACAACTTACGGTTTGTTATCTAAAGCTAACATTAAAAAAAATCGTTTTAGTTCAGAAATTCAGCTGAATGCTTACAACAATTTATCTACTGCAGAAATGCGCATGTATCCGCAAGACCGAAGTGAACGCACTATGTTTGCATATAGTTGGCCTGGCGTTACAACAACATTTGCAGGTTTATCTATAAACAACGCTTGGGAAATCTCGGATAAAAGTTTACTGAATTTTGGTGGTTCTTTAGGTGTCAATTATAACCATTCTAAATATGTGGAATTTAACTGGATTTTTCACCCAGGAACACCACAAGAAAAAACAAGAATACTGCCTAGTTTACACGCAGGCTATCAGTTAAACATTGATAATTTCATTTTTTCTGTAGGAGGTGGCTACGGACACCGAGCTCCATCAGTTTCTGAAGGTTATGGCTATTACATCTATAATAGTTTTGACCGTTACGATTATATTGGAAATCCGGATCTAGACAATGAAATATCATACGAAGGAAATGCAAGTGCTGGCTATGCTAATGATAAATTTAGCTTACAAGCCAATGTAAATTACTTCTACATTGAAAACTACATTATTGGTCGTATTTTAAGTTTGGGAAGTCCAATGAATTATCAATCAATTGGTGTAAAAGGTTATACCTCTTTAGATTATTCAACCTTATTTAATTTTTCATTAAACGGTAGCTATTCAATTTTAGATAATTTACATTGGAAAGGGACTTTAACCTACGCGAGAGGAAAAGATGAGAATGAAAACAATTTGCCATTCATTAGACCATTAAGTTATCAAACCTCATTACACTATCAGTATAACAAACTTAGTTTTCAAACGTCTATTAATGGCGATTTAGAACAAATTCATTACAGTCCAGAATACGGAGAAGACCAAACGCCATCATACACTATATGGAATCTATCTGCAGATTACACCTTCAAAATTAAAGATTATAAAACGGTAGTTCAAGTTGGTGCAGAGAATGTATTAAATGAATATTACAGTACGTATGCAGATTGGGGAAACATTCCACGGATGGGTCGTAATATTTTCACTTCTTTAAAATTCAATTTCTAAAATAGATGAAAAGAGTTTTTAGTTTACTTATAACATTTCTGTTTCTGCTTGTGATTTCACAACGCGCAGTCGTTATGGTGCACTTTAAACTCAACCAAAAAATTATCGCCAAACAATTCTGTGTTAACCAAGATAAACCCGAATTACAATGTAACGGAAAGTGTTATTTACATAAAGAATTACAAAAAAAAGAACATAAAGATTCCGAAAAAATAATTAACACAAAGAATTTTGATTTGGTTCTCAATCCAAATTATGAATATCATATAGACATAAAAAAAATCACCAAAAAAAAGGAATTAGTCATTTACCAAGAAACCCAACACAAAGAACCTTATTTAGAAATTTTAGTGCCACCACCCATATATGTTTAGTTTTTTGTAGCATACTAAAAATAAAAACACGCATATCAATAAACACAAAATTTCGAAAATGAAAAATCTTAAAAATTATATTTTATCAGCAGCAGTATTAGTCGGTTTTATGTCATGTAGTAGTGATGATAACGATGCCGTTGCAAACAATGTGACATTAGAATTTACAAACACGTTTAACAATACAACAATTGTTCTAGGAGATGCAACTGCTGCTGATGCAACAGAAAACACTTCTGAAATGGGACAAGTTCACCATTTTTCTGAATTAAAATATGTTGTAAGTAACATTCGTCTTATAAAAGCTGATGGAACCGAAATTCCTTATAATGTAAATGATTTAGACAATGGTGCAACAGTAATAAACCAAGCAAATACTGAAACGTTAAGCTATGTATTAAGTGATATCCCAGTTGGAGATTACACTGAAATAAAGTTTGGTTTAGGTGTAAAATCTGATTTAAATGATTTAGACCAAGTTAGTTTCCCTGAATTTTATGATAACGCAGGATCTAATGAAACACAAATGCATTGGGAATGGGGAACAGGATACCGTTTTACTAAAATTGAAGGTTTCTACGATACCGATAATAAAGAATTGTCTTTCCATTCTGGAAGTACTTTAGAAGGAGAAGAAGGTAATTACACACAAGGTGTTGATGCTTATAGAGATATCACATTAAGTCTTCCTACTACAGCAACTGTTGGTAATAGTGCACCAACAATTGCTATTAACGCTAATTTTGATTATTTATTAAGTGGAGAAAACTATACTATAACATTAGTTACTACTGAAGATATTACTAATAACGCTACACCTAGTGCTCATACAGCAACTGAAATGATGAAGTTTGTAGAGAATATTGGAGGCAACGGAACAACTGATACAACAGGAATGTTTTCTATTACTTCTGTAGAAAACTAAATCTATATTTTATGAGTCGGTTTTGATGAAAAACTCAAGCCGGCTCTTTTTTAACTATTCTTCATCATATATCTTACAAATGAAAAATCTCATAAGAACCTTATTTATTGTACTGTTATTGTCTTCGTGTAGCAATGATGATTCAGAGCTTGTTTCTTATAACAATCCTGAGGTGTCATTAAATATCCCTAGTGATTTCCCTGAACTAAACAGTTCATTTTACACGAATATACCTACCGAATTTGGTGTAGAGTTAGGTAAAAAACTATTTACCGATGTACGTTTAAGTACAGATAATACAATTTCTTGCTCTAGTTGCCATATACAAGAAAGTGCCTTTGCAGATCATAATCCGAAAGGCATAGGTATTGAAGGACGAATAGGACTTCGTAATGCACCACCTGTTCAAAATATGGCATTTATGCAAGTTTATAATTGGGATGGAAATAAACTTCAACTCGAAGATCAACCATTAGTCCCTATTATTACACATGAAGAAATGGACTCTTCTATTTTAGAAGTTATTGGTAAGATTGAAAATGATGAATCTTATATTGAATTATTTAAGAATGCTTTTAATGGCGAAGGAATTACTGCTGATGGAATTTATAACAGTATAGCGCAATATGAATACACATTGATTTCAACAAACAGTAAATACGATAAAGTAAAACGAAATGAAGGTGAAACATTCACAGAAAGTGAAGCTCAAGGATTTGCCGTTTTTCAAGAAAAATGTATCAGCTGTCATAGTACAGAATTGTTTACGGATCAAACCTATAGAAATATCGGATTTCCTATAAACCCAGACACTGAAGAAGCAGGACGAGCAAGAATTACAGGAAGTACTGAAGATTACATGAGTTTCCGTGTACCGAGTTTAAGAAATATTGAATATACATCACCTTACGGCAGTTTTGGGCAATTTGCAACCTTAGAAGACGTACTCGATTATTTAAATAATGGTGTTTTAGAAGCCGATAATCTTGATCCTATTTTAAAAGATAATGACAATAGAATTCCACTTACCGCACAAGAAAAAATAGATCTAATAGCTTTTATGAAGACTTTAAGTGATTCTGAATTTATAAGTCTTGATGATTAAGAACAATTCTTACAAACCCCTGTTAAAACACAATTTACACTTTCAACCAAATAACCATCTGGAATAGAAAAATTAACCTGATTAGGAAGACACTCTACGGTATCACATTTTGTACATTTAAAATGAAAATGTTGATGTGTTGCGGCTTTGGTGTCATAAGTTTCACACAAAGCAAAATACTGCTTACCATCTTCCGCCATGACTTTATGAAGCACACCATCGTCACAAAACCGATTTAAAACACGATAGATGGTTGCCCTATTAATATCAATAGCAATTTCTTCCTCAATCGCATCTTGACTCATCGCTTTCCCTGCCTTAGTTATAACACTTAAAACAGCTTCTTTACTAGGCGTATTTCTTCTTTTCATTATTAATGCGATTTATTTGCAATAATTTATTGCAACAACATTGCAATATTATAAATAAATAATATATTTGCAAAACTTACTAATGCGATAAAATCGCTTTAACAAATCAATATAAGTCAAATAAAATTGAAGAACGTGAGCAGAACAAAAAACAACCCTCTCGATATTATAGCAATGACAAGCTCATTAGTTTGCGCTATTCATTGTGCTTTTCTGCCAATATTGCTTTCGTTTTCATCTTTTAGCAGTTTATATTTTTTAAATAACCCAATTATTGAGTGGACCTTTATTTGCCTAGGTCTTGTGTTTATATTCACTTCACTTTGGCCTAGTTATAAAAATACCCACCATAAAACTAAGCCTTTAAAAGTCGCTTTATTAGGTTTTCTATTTTTAACAATAAGTAGACTTCACTTAACCGATTTATGGGAAATTAGCAATACCGTTATTGGCGCTACTTTAATCGCTTTTGCGCATTATATTAATTGGAATTTATTAAGAAAAACAGCCAAACAAAGACAATAAATCACAACATTAATAAAATTTAAAACTTATTAATAAGTTCGAAAATCTAAAATATTTCTAGTCTTAAATGAAAAACAGCATCACATATTTCTTTATTATTCTTTTTCTATCGATTAAGTTGATAGGAATTCATGCATTAACGCATGAAGATGATAAAGATGATGCTACACATTGTGTTGTTTGTGATAATGCAACAATTCATAATTTAACGCCTGCTTTTATACTAGAACCTCAAGAATTTTCAATTGAAAATACCGAGCTAATCATTAATAGAAGTACAATAAAGCATTTCTCTTTTGTAACTTCTAATACCATTGCTTCTAACCAATTATTTGGTCGGCCTCCACCCTATTCACTATAAATTATCCTATACTTTTTTATTAAAATAAGTTTCGTTTAACTACTTAACGCTTCAAGCTACATTATAGATTTCAACAACGTTGATTTTATAAATTATTGTAATTGATGCAACTATTTAATACGAATAAATATAGGCTTTGTTAAAGTTCAATCTTAAGAACAGTTAATTAAATTTTATAGTATTTCATTATGTTTTACAGAACACTGAGTTTATGGCTATGTTTTAGCTTTAGCTCAATATTGTTTGCGCAAGATTCTTTTCAAATAAAAGGAATTGTAGCAAACGCAAAAACCTTACAACCTATTGAAGGTGCCAATATTATTGGTAAAGGTTCATTTTCTACATCATCATCTACAGGATTTTTTACTTTAAAAAATATTTCTGAAGGCGACTATACTTTCACCATATCGCATTTAGGTTTTACTTCTAAGACTATAACTGTTGACGTAGGAAACGATCAAGAAACACATAAAATTTTCTTAGAAGAATCTACCACTGCGCTTGATAAAATTGAAATTAATGGAAAAACAAAAAAAAGAGAACGTAATGAATCACCTGTAGTTTCACAGCTAGTAACTAAAGAATTTCTTTCTAATAACAGAGAGAATAGCCTGATGCAAACGCTTAGTAAAATTCCAGGTGTCAGTACTATTAAAATTGGATCCGGACAATCTAAACCTGTCATTAGAGGTTTAGGTTTTAACAGAGTTGTTGTTGTACAAAATGGTATAAAACACGAAGCTCAACAATGGGGAAATGATCATGGGTTAGAAATTGATCAATATGGAATTGAAAATATACAGATTGTAAAAGGGCCTGCTTCATTAGTTTACGGATCAGATGCTATTGCTGGTGTTGTAGATATTCAACCCAATAAAGTACCCCTTGTTAATTCTTTTAGTGGTGAAGTAAATGTATTAGGTGAAAGTAATAATGATTTATTAGGAATTTCAGCAGGAATCCAAGCAAGAAAAGAAAAATGGTTTTATCGTGGACGTATTACATACAGAGATTATGGCGACTACAAAGTACCCACAGATAAAATAAATTACGAGAATTATATCTTTGAGTTACACGATAATAATTTACGTAATACAGCAGGACGAGAAGCTAACGCTAGCATAAGTCTCGGTTATGTCACTGATAAATTCACCTCAGAAACGACGATTAGTAACGTTAACGCTAAAAACGGTTTTTTTGCCAATGCACATGGTTTAGAAGTGAGAATATCTAGTATAGACTATGATAGCTCTAACAGAGATATTGACCTTCCCTATCATAAAGTTAACCATTTTAAAATTACAAATAACACCTCATTAGCTTTAGACAAACACACTATTCATGCTGATTTAGGCTTTCAAAATAATATTAGAGAAGAACATTCAGAACCTGTACCTCATGGTTTTATGCCAACACCTTCTAATAGCAAAGAGCGAAGTTTTAATAAAAACACATTTTCTCTAAATATTAAAGACGCTTTTAAACCTAATGAACAACACGATATTGTTGCTGGTATAAACCTAGAATATCAAAACAATACGATTGGTGGATGGGGATTTTTAATCCCTGAATATAACCGTTTTACCATTGGTTCTTTTGCTTTTGATCAATTCGAAATCAATTCAGATTTACACCTTTTAGCAGGTGTACGTTATGATTATGGACAAATAAATAGCAAATCTTATTTTGATTGGTATCCGTCAACCATCAACAATGCCAACGGTTCTACATCGTATGTGTATTTACAAAGAGCACAAGATAAAATTCTGAATTTTGGAAACATCAGTGCTTCTTTAGGTTTAAGTTACCTTGTTAAAAACACAACTTTCAAAATAAATATTGGCAAAAGTTTTAGAATGCCATTAGCTAATGAATTGGCTTCTGATGGTGTTAATTACCACATGTACCGTTATGAAAAAGGAAATCTAGATTTAGATCCTGAGGAATCTTATCAATTAGATATTGACATAGATCATACCACAAAAAACTACAGCTTTGGTATTAGTCCTTTTGTTAATTTTTTTGAAAACTTTATTTATTTAAATCCAACGTCTAACTATTACGAGACATTACAAATTTATGAGTATACTCAAAACAAAGTATTTAGAGCTGGAGGAGAATTAAGAGCAAGCACCAACATAATCAACAATCTTCAATTAAATGCTTCTGCAGAATATGTCTACTCAAGACAAACTAGTGGACCAAAAGAAGGCTTTACTATTCCGTTTTCTCCACCATTATCAGGATTATTTTCGGCTAATTACCAATTTAAAGATTTTCTTTTTTTTAAACAACCGCAACTTATAGCAGATTATAGAATTACAGCAAAACAAAATGAAATTGTTCCGCCAGAAGAAAAAACGGATGGTTATCAAGTCTTAAACATGTCGCTTTTAACACAAATTGAGCTCTTTAAAACAAAACGTCCTTTAGATGTAAAATTTAAGCTCAATAATGTTTTCGATACTAAATATTACGATCACACTAGTTTTTATCGCTTAATCGATGTGCCCGAAGCTGGAAGAAATATTTCAATAGCATTAACACAAACCTTTTAAAACAATCAATAATAAATTAACAACCATGAAAACAAACATTATGAAATCAAATTTTAAATTTTTAGCAATTATCGCTTTCTTCGGAATCCTTTTAAACTCATGTAGCAGTGATGATGACAACGGATCATCTAGCTTAAATGCACCAGAAATAACTGGTTTTGAATACGGTGAAGGCAGCGTACACTCAACAGACCAAGTTGCTTTTAAAGGCTCTGACATTCATTTAGAAGCAGAAATTAATGCTGAAGCCGTAGTTAGCAGCATTACGCTTTCTATCCATGCACACGATTTAACGCTTGCAGATGGTGAAGTTGAGTGGGATTTTTTCCAAGAATACACAGATGCTAGTTACCTAGTAATAAACCCAACCTTCCATGAACATGTAGATGTACCAACAGATATACCAGCTGGTGAATATCATATTGAATTAACTGTAATAGATGAGTTAGGGAATAGCACTGAAATTGAAGGTCATTTAGAAATTTTAAATCACATTACATTAAGTGATTACTCTGTAGATACTACAGCTGCTAAAGGCACTGATTTTCATGCTGAATTTATGATAAGTGCTTTAAACGGCATCCATAATATAACGGTAGATATTCACGCTCATGATCTTCCTGTTGGTGATGGTGAAATAGAATGGGATGAAGAAATTGTATTTTCAGAAGGTTACCATGACCTAACAGACGTTGAATTCCATGAACATATTGATGTACCAACAACTGCACCTGCAGGAGAATATCATGTTACTTTTACTGTTGAGGATGAAGATGGAAACACAAAATCTTACGAAACACACATAGATATTACAGCGTCTTAATACATTATTATACCGCATAGTATACTAAATATGCTATGCGGTTTTATACTCTATAAAATGAAATTAACATCAACTTATTTTTACTTCGTATTTTCTATAATGTTACTAATTACATCGTGTTCTAGTGATGATAGCATTAATATAGATGAAGAAAAACCAACAATTACGATTAACTACACAGAAGGTTTTCCACAGGCATGCGAACAACTTGTAAAAGGGGAAACTTACACTTTTAAAGCACAAGTAACAGACAACAGATCGTTAGCTTCTTACAGTTTAGATCTTCACCATAATTTTGACCATCACACGCATGATGACCAAGGTGAAACATGTGATTTAGAACCTATAAAAGTAGCTGTAAATCCTTTCATATATATGCAGAATTTTAATATTGAAGAAGGATTAACCACTTATGAAATTGATATCAGCATAACTATTCCTAATGATATTGACACCGGAGATTACCACTGTGCTTATTCCGTAACAGATGTAACTGGTTGGCAAAGTAGAACCTCTATTGATATTAAGATTATTGAATAACAAAACTATCCCTAGTACAAATATAATTTGAATTAGTCCATTTTATGTTTACTTAAAGTGCCAGTAATAAAATATTGGCACTTTTTTATTTATAAATTAGTCATCATAATCAAATCACCTCAAACACTGACCTAGGTCATATTTATTGTTAATACTACAGCGTAATTTTACAAAAAATTCATTATTCAATTTTGTATCAATAAGACATATATGTTTTCTAAAAAAACAACTCAAATTCTGCGTATTAGCCTTATTACTTTGCTCTGTTCCTATTACACTTACGGACAAGAAAAAGTAACAAGTATCTCTGAGGCCTTAGAAATAAGTTACAACAACAATGAGAAAATAAAACGTTATGAAGAACGTGTTCAGCAAAAAATATTTGAAGATAAAGCTGCTAAAGGAAACTTTTTACCTTCCGTAAATCTTATAGGTGGTTACACGTACCTCAGCGAAAATATGAAAATTAACACCTCTCAGGTTAAAAATTCTATAGATGACTTGGCTGGTAAATACGGAACCGCTTTTATTAGTGCTTATGGTGAAGAATTAGGCTTAGCATTACCTGCAGAATCTGCTTATAGCACAATTGTTAGTTCTTTATCTCAACTGCCTTCTTACAATTTAGTTGTCGATAATCAGAACATTCCAACGGCTGCTATTACAGCTACACAACCCATTTTTACAGGTGGAAAAATTATTGCCGCAAAACGTTATGCAAAAGCAGAATTAGAATCATCAGAAATAGAATTAAAACAAGTTAAAAACGAAATAGCTAACGAACTGATAGACCGTTATCTTACCGTAGTCCTTTTAAAACAAGTGATAAAAACACGCCAACAAGCATATGAAGGCATGCTAAAACACCAAGAGCAAACCGAACGTGCTATTGAATTAGAAATCCTTGCCAAACATGTTTTATTAAGAGCAAAAGTCGCTGTAGCCAATGCTGAAAAGGATCTTAACAATGATAAGAACAAACTTGAATTAGCAGAAATGGCATTGCGTACAACAATGAATTTACCCGATTCTACAGTCTTAAAAACAATAGATAGTATTGGTTATCAAAATCTATATTTTGATTTCAGTAAGCTTTTAGAAACTGCAAACACCAATCAACCTGCTTTAGAACTCATCAATCAAAAAGAAGTGATGGCTAAACAATCTCATGCATTAGAGAAATCCAAATTCATGCCTAACATCGCTGCTTTTGGTACTTATAATATGTTTCGTGAAGATTTACCCATTATTCCTTCAAAATTCATTGTTGGTGTACAAGCGCAAATCAACATTTTTAATGGGTTTAAGGATATTAATAAATTAAAGGCGAGTAAACATCTTCAAGAGGAAGTGAAAAACGCAAAGCAATACGCTACCCAACAAATTAAACTTCTTGTTGAAAGTAATTATAGGAATACACTTAATCAGCAAAAATTATACAATAGCCAATTAACAACCGTAGATTTAGCAGAAGAAAACTTTAGAATAAACAGAAGACGTTTTGAAGAAGGTATAGGAAAATCTATTGATGTCATTGATGCTTCTTTACTTTACGAAAAATCTAAAATAGAACAACTCGTTGCTCTTGATGGTTATTATAAGGCCATCGCTAATTTATACACTGCCATAGGCGAACCCGAAAAAATAATCCCAATTTTAAGTAACCAATATTTACCATGAAAAAATCGTACATCGTATTATCAATTCCTATATTAATAATCATCTTCTCTATTGTCTATTTTTTAATAGGCGCTACCACACCTAAAGAAGACGTATACGTTGGTATGCTTGAGACTACAGAAGTAAACGTTGCTTCTGAAATAGCAGGCCGAATCAATACTATTTTAATAGAAAAGGGAAGTACCGTAAAAAAAGGGCAAGTATTAGCTACTTTAGAAACCGATGTTTTAGATGCTAAAAAAGGACAAGCTGAAGGGATGGTTAAAGCGGCACGATCTTTAATTGAAAAAGCAGAATCTGGTGCACGTAAAGAGGAAGTCAATGCTCTTAAAAACCAATATTTAATGGCGAAAAGTCAATTTGATTTTGCCGAAAAAACATATAAAAGATACCAAGCACTCTATGATGACAGTATTATTTCTAAACAAGAAATGGACGAAATTCAATTTAAATATGATACTGCAAAAGAACAAATGAACGCTGCTGAATCTATGTGGAACATGGGAAAAAGCGGTACAAGAAAAGAGGATATTAAAGCCGCTTATGGAAGCTACGAAAGCGCTCAAGGTGCCTATAGTGAAATGGAAGCTTTTTATGATGAACTAGAAATTGTTGCCCCTACCGCAGGTGTTATTAGCAATCAAATTGCTGAAGAAGGTGAAGTTATGGCTGCTGGTTATCCTATTTTAACCATTCAAAAACCTGAAGATATCTATGCTATTTTTAATGTTAGAGAAGATCATTTGGTAGACTTTAAAATGGGAACAATCTACAAAGCTAAAATCCCAGGATTAAGCAATGACACCTTAGAATTTAAAGTGACATATATCTCGCCAATGGCAGATTTTGCAACGTGGGTTCCTATAAAAGCAAAAGGAGAATATGAATTGAAATCTTTCGAAATTCACCTTAAACCACAAGAACGTATTTCAGAATTACGTCCTGGAATGTCTATTCAAATAATAAAATAAGTCCCAAAAAGCATGAATTTGCCTTTTTATCATATTTTCAAACGAGAAATGCTCAGGTTAGCACGCCTAAAATCGACTCGGAATTTATTTATAATAGTTCCCATAATAGTCTTCTTTGTGCTAGGCTCAATATATTATAAAGGCGCATTAAGAGAGGTTTCGGTAGCTGTCTATGATAATGATAATAGTGAACTTAGTAGAACTTATATTCGATATTTAGAAGCTTCACCAAATCTAAAAGTGACTTATTATATGTCTTCAAACGATGCTATTGAAGATGTTTTTGTTAAAAATGAAGTTCAAGGTATATTTTATATCCCTAAAGATTTTCATAAAGATGTCCTTAAAAGTATTCCTGTTCAATTAAAAATATATACCAACTCTACCAATATTGTTTTCGGAAATCTTCTGTATAAATCAGCTGAGCAAATTACACAATTAGTAAGCGCAGGAGTTGTGGTTAAAAGCATTGCACCTTTAGGAATTAATCCAGATAAAATATTAGGAACCGTTTTACCAATTAAAGTTAACACCAAAGTTTTAGCCAACCCACAGTATAATTATGTCTATTATTTATTACCTGGTTTAGCGACTGTTTTATTGCAAATGATCATCTTTTTTGCTGCCACAAGAGCTTTTAATAATGAATGGAAAGAAGGAACTTATGAAGATTTGTATCGTACTGCTAACGGCAATATATTAACCATACTTTTTGGAAAATATTTAGCATACATGATTTATGGTTTAAGTTTATGTGGGTTAATATTTACTATTGTATTTCCTGTTTTTGGTATTCCTATATATGGAAACATCGGCTATTTATTACTCCTACTATTACTATTCCTTACGGTTAATATATGCCTTGGTTTCGGAATTTCTTTAATTTTTAAATCTGAAGTTATTGCTTTAGACATGGCTATTTTTTACAATTCACCTGCATTTGTATTTAGTGGATTTACATTTCCAATTTGGGCTATGCCTTGGTTTAATAGCATGTACGCACAAGCGATACCTTACACCCATTTTTTAACTGCTTTTCTTAAAATTTACCAACTAGATACGCCCTTCTATTCTATTGTCCCTGAATTAAGAAAACTTACAATATTCCTCGTCGTTGGTATTTTAATAATTATTACAGGGTTAATAATTAATAGAAAAATCATTTTTCTACAACCAAAAACAAGTGCAATATGAATCTAAAAATCATATGGAGATTGCTAAAAAGAGAAACAACACTCATACAAACCGATCATAGTATTCTATTAGCATTATTAGCAGCACCTCTACTCTATTTTGCTTTAATGGGGACTACCTACATGAATAAAGATGAAGAAAAAGTAAATGTTGGTATAGTAGATTTAGATCACTCTAACAGCAGTAAAGCGTTCTTAACAAAACTTAATGCGACTCAAAAAATAAATATTACTGATACGTATATAAATCGTGTTGAAGCTGAAAAAGGATTCAATAATTTTGATGTTCAAGCCATAGTTGAAATCCCTAATGGATTTGAAAAAAAATTAATTAACAAAGAAAGTGCACCAATTGGTTTAATTCTTAATAACTCTAAGTTTCTATCTTCTAACGACATTAACAAAGCTGTTAATTTAGTAGCTATGGAATATGCTTCAGACTCACGCCAACAGTTTTTTGAATCGAAAGGAATAAACCCTTCAACGGCCAAAAACAAAGCAAAGCCTGTAACGGCGCAAATTCATGCGGTTTACAATCCGACTAATAATTACGGTAATTTTTTATTACCTGCATTATTGATACTTATTCTACACCAAACTTTACTAATTAGCTTATCTGAAAGTATAGCTTCTGACTGTGAAAACAATCAAATTCTTATTAATTTTAAAGACAGTAAATTTAGTTTTTTAAATTATTTTTTAGGAAAAACAGGCTTCTATATGACACTCTATTTTGCTTATATGACACTAACTTTTCTAGTTGCATATCCTGCTTTAGACTTACCATTAAACGGCAGTTTATTTACGTTATTTACAGTAACATTTTTATTTTTTATAACCACCATATTTTATACTTGGTTTATATCCTCTTTCTTTAAATCTCAGACGAGTGCTATGGAAATTATGGCATTCACCTCTTATCCTGTATTTTTAATTACCGGAATTACTTGGTCTTTTAAAGAAATGCCTCTCTTTTTACAAAGTATCGCTAATCTTATACCGCTTAGACCTTATTTTGAATTCCTAAAAAAACAAACGATTATGGGGGTAGATAGTCCCTACTATAATAATGAAATTATTCATCTTCTTATATTATTGTTAGTTGGGTATGTTTTAGCATTTTTAAGGTTTAATTATTTGAGAAATAAAGTTCAAAAATCGGTTATTAACCTTTCTAATTAAATTGTAAAACCTCAACTACCTCAATATATAAATAATCGATAGCATCTTGTTTATTAAAACATAGATTAGAGCTTAAGAAAAATGAATCTAATTCATCTTTAAATCAACTGATTTTTTTTCACTAATTAAGAGATTGTTTTGATCTTAATTCAAATACAATTATTTACCTTTACACTCTATTGGTTTATGTCTGTGTTTTTATAGATATGATTAAAAGGGAATCAGGTAAAATAGTTGTTAACTAAATAATCCTGAACTGTTCCCGCAACTGTAAGTTTAGTCCCATTTTGGGATGCCACTAATGAAAATCTTCAACATCCACTGTTCTTTTTGAATGGGAAGGAACATTAGTCGGACACGAGTCAGGAGACCTGCCAATTTTACCAACAATTAACACAGCAGCTTTCGGGTAAAAAGCATCGGGTTTATGAGATATTTTGTATGCACCATATTATTTTGCATAGGTTTTTCGTCTATGCTTCATTCGCAAACCGATTCCATCACGGCTTTGAGAGAGGTACGCCTTATTGCCTACCGACTTAAAGATTCTACCTATACAAGAAATGTAACTATTGTAAAAGATAGTGTCTTAAAACAAAATCAAGCTTCTCTAACTAATTTTCTAAACTTTAATAGCACGGTTTATTTTAAGGAGAATGGTTTAGGTATGGTTTCTTCACCCTCTTTTCGTGGTACAACAGCATCACAAACTTCGGTACTTTGGAATGGTATTAACATTAACTCACAAACCACCGGACAAACCGATTTTAATACCATAAATACACGTGGTTATAATAAAATAGAAATAAAACCAGGCGGCTCTAGTGTTGCCGATGGAAGTGGCGCTATTGGCGGCTCTATAAATCTGGTAAATGAACTCGGTTTTAATAAAGGATTTCATAATGAACTTTTTGCTAACTACGGAGAGTTTAACACCTATGGCATAGATTACCAAACTAATTATTCATCAGAAAAATTTAGTGTGCTTTTAGGCATTGCCAGAAATGCTTCTGATAATGATTATCCCTACCCAGAAACAGACCGCATCAATATTAACGGTCAGTATCATAATACTAACATTAGTTTAGCGGCAACTTCGAAATTAAATTTAAATAACACCCTAAAAGTTTTTGCGAATGTTTATGATGGTAGACGAAATTTTTCAGTACCAACACCAAACGCATTAAAAACAAAATATACTGACTTTAACACACGCTCTCTTGTAGAATGGGAAAGTCATTTCAGCAAGTTTAAGTCCAATCTAAAAATAGCAACCACAACAGAAGAATACCGTTATTTCGGTAACATAGACAATGATTTTTACACCTACGGAAAAGTGACGAGTTTTATTTCTAAATACGGACTAGATTTTGCCCTTTCTAATAAGATATTGCTTACCGCAGGAATTAATTACACACACAATGATGGTCAAGGTTCTAATATTGCTTCAGAAACACGCAACTTATCTGCTGCCTTAATCAGTTTTAAACATGTACTTTCAGAAACGTTTCTTTATGAACTAGGATTACGCCAAGAAACGAATGAACAATATGGAAATCCACTTTTATATTCTGCAGGTTTTAGCACAAAGCTTACTGATTTTTATCAACTAAAAGTTAATACGTCTAAAAACTTCCGAATCCCGACTTATAACGATTTGTATTGGCAAGGTGTTGGGAATCCTGACTTAAAACCAGAAGAATCTTATCAAGGTGAAATTAGCAATAATTTCAATTTTAAAAACCTTTCTATTTCCTTAACAGGTTATTATAATTACGTAGAAAACTTATTACGTTGGGTGCCTGACAGCTCTGGTATTTTTAGACCAGAGAACACTAATAAAGTTCAGATTTACGGACTAGAATCTGTCGTTACAGCTCAGAAATCATTTGGAAATCACAAATTCACGGGTTCTGCAACCTTTGCTTATACTGTTTCAGAAAATAAAGAAACAGGAAAACAGCTCATCTATGTTCCGTTTTACAAATTCACGACTTCTTTTGGGTATAATTATAAAAGAATTTCGGCCTATTATCAATACCTTAATAACGATGAGGTTTTTACCACCACAGATCATGCTACCGAACATATTTTAGACAGCTATATGGTTGCTAATTTAGGAGCAGAATACACATTAGGAAAAAATCGTGACTATAAAATAGGAGCGCAAATATTAAACTTCTGGAACGAATCTTACGAAAGCGTTCTCAACCGCCCAATGCCTGGTCGGAATTTCAATTTCTATTTACATCTAAAATTTTAAATAATGAAAAAATATTTTTACAAACTCGCAAGTCTGCTAATGTTAGTTTTAATCACTATGACATCATGTACTAGTGATGATAGAGACGATCCTATTTCCGTACAACCACCATCTGGAGATTACACTGATGGAATTTTTATTTTGAATGAAGGTGGATACGGTTACTCTAATGCTTCTGTTTCGTTTTTTGAAAACACAGGTGAAGTTTATAATTCTATTTATTCTGAAGTAAACGGAATGGGTCTTGGGGATACAGCGCAAAGCATGGGTTTTTATGGTGAAAATGCATATCTCGTAGTAAATAATTCGGCTACTATAGAAGTTGTTAACCGTTATACTTTTGAATATATAGCAACAGTCAGCAATATGATTGTAAATCCTAGATATATTGAATTTAGTGACAATAAAGGTTATATAACCAATTGGGGAGATCCAAATGACGTTAATGACGATTATGTTGCTGTTTTAAATTTAGACACAAATCTTATAGAAGCTACAATTCCGGTAGCTGAGGGTCCTGAAAAAATACTACTAGATAACGGTAAACTTTACGTAACTCACAAAGGAGGTTATGGCTATGGCAACACTATAAGTGTTATTGATGTAGCATCACAAAGTGTTTTGAATACTATTACTGTAGCAGATGTACCAGACGGAATGGTTATTGACAACGGTTTTCTTTATGTGATGTGCTCTGGTAAAGCATCATGGACAGGAGACGAAACCCTAGCTAAACTTTTTAAGATCAATCTATCTAATACAGATGAAATAACAGTACTTAATTTCTCTGCAGAACTACACCCTAGCTATCTAGAGTTTGAAAATGGAATTTTGTATTACACCTTAAATAATGAGGTTTACTCCATAGATAGTAATGCTTTTCAACTACCAGAAAATTTCGATTTTTCACCAGCAGCAGATGGTGTGGAGATTCTTTATGCTTTTAAGGTACATGAAGGTGCTATTTATATTGCTGACGCTAAAGATTACACTTCTAATGGCGAAGCATTTATTTATAATCTAAATGGTGATTTACAAAATCAATTTTCTGTTCAAATCATTCCAAATGCATTTTATTTTAACAATCTATAACGAATTAAAAACTATTAAATTATGAAAAACAATTACAAAAAAGCATTTTACATTTTAACAGCAATTCTACTTTCTGCAAGTAGTTATGCACAAGACTACTCTGGTGGTGTATTTATCTTAAATGAAGGATTATATGGTACCGATACAGCTTCTCTTTCTCACATAAATGAAAGTGGAACATTAGATAATGATATTTTTACCACTCAAAATCCAAGTATGTCGTTGGGAAATACAGGACAAGGTATGGGCTTTAATGACGATTATGCTTACGTGGTACTTAATGGTAGTAATGAAATAAAAATCATTAACAGTACTACTTTTGCATTTGTAACCAGTATAACAGATCAAATAAGCAACCCTAGAAACATTACTTTCTATAACGGAAATGGTTATGTAACAAATTGGGGAGATGGTTTTGACACTACAGACGATTATGTTGCTGTAATTGATTTAGCTACAAATACCGTTACTTCAACAATATCTGTTGTAGAAGGTCCGGAAGAAATTATACAAAAAGACGGAAAACTATTTGTTGCTCATCAAGGTGGCTACGGATTTGGTAATACTATTTCTGTAATTGATATAGCTACTAATACAGTAGAATCTATTACCGTAGGCGATGTACCATCTACAATAAAAGTTGAAGACAATTATCTTTATGTTTTATCTAGCGGAAAACCATCATGGACAGGTGATGAAACTCTTGGTAGCATTCATAAAATAGATTTATCTGATTATGACAACCATGTTACAATTGATTTTCAAACTACAGAACATCCAAGTTTTTTAGCATTAGGCGAAACTGATTTATACTATGTTCTCAATGGAGACATTTATAAAATGGCTTTAACAGATACAGCACTTCCAACAGTTGCTTTTAATTCATCTAATAATGCACAATTACCTTATGGATTCGATAAGATAGACGACAAACTCTATTTATTAGATGCAGTAGATTATGTAAGCTCAGGAAAAGTGTTTGTATATGATGAAAGTGGAAGTTTACTTACAGAATATACTGTAGGACCATTACCTAATGGTGTTTATAAAAGCGAAAGTACTTTAAGTGTAAATGATTTTGCTTTTGAAACGACAACTTTATATCCTAACCCAGCATCAGGAAGTTTTGAATTAAACCTTACTGAAAATGCGAATATCAAAATGTATGATGTCTCTGGTAAATTAGTAAAAGCTGTAAAATACACAAACACGCAGCCAATAGCTTTAGACGGTATCGAAGCTGGTATGTATTTAGTTAATGTGGAAGTAAAAGGAAATTCTACAACTTTAAAATTAATCGTAAAATGATCAAAGTAATCTTTCTCTTCCTATGTTCTAGCTTTGTTTTACAAGCACAAAATTACGCACCTGCTGCGGGTCAAGCAGGATCTACAGCAATTGCTGCAGACAGCGATGTTTTTGTAGCCTGGGCAACCGGCATAGAACTACAACGTGGATATGTAAATATCTCTAATCCTTCGCAAGAACATGAAGGTAGTAATTATGCAACTTATGGAGTTGCAGAAGATGCTTTAGGTATAGCAACTAATAATGTAGTAAGCTTAGGTGATGCTGGCGAAGCTGTACTAACCTTTGAAACACCAATAGCTAATGAAGATGGTTTTGATTTTGCTGTTTTTGAAAACAGTTTTAGTGATACATTTCTAGAATTAGCTTTTGTTGAAGTGAGCTCTGATGGTGTTAATTATTTTAGATTTCCATCTCATAGCGAAACACAAACAGAAACACAAGTTGGAGGATTTGGAAATGTTGATCCTACATATATCAATAATCTTGCAGGAAAATACAGAGGTCTTTTCGGAACACCTTTTGACTTATCTGATATAGATGATGATGCTTTGTTAAACAAAAATAATATTACACACGTAAAGATTATTGATGTTGTGGGAAGCATAGATCCTGCTTATGCTAGATATGATAGTTTTGGCAATGCTATTAATGACCCTTTTTCAACGCCATTTTATTCTAGTGGATTTGATTTAGACGGTATCGGTGTTATTAATCAGCAATCTTTAAGTATCGATGATGAAGAATATTCAGTAGTCTCTATCTATCCTAATCCTGCTTCAAATGAATTACACATCAATTCTACTGAAAAAGTTGAAGTAAGTATTTATGACATTCTTGGTAAATTAGTGATTTCAAAAGAAGTTAACTCTAATAATGCTATAGAAATATCAGAACTTAAAAGTGGTATTTACTTAGTTAGAATTGCATCAAAAGGAAAAGTAAGTCAACATAGACTTATTAAAAACTAGAAGATAATTTATATAAATGCTTTCCTTACTACTTTGGAAAGCATTTTTTCATATAAAAACGCATTGATTAAAAACACTTTAACTGTTAATAACCAACAACTTAAAGTCATAATTAAAAACAAAAAACTCTGTAAATCATTAGACTTACAGAGTTTTTTTATTTGGAATAAAGTAGTCGGGGTGGCAGGATTCGAACCTGCGGCCTCCACGTCCCAAACGTGGCGCGATAACCGGGCTACGCTACACCCCGAATTTGTATTCTCAATTTCGGAATGCAAATATACATCTTTTATTTACATAATAGCAATATTTTTTAGTTTTAAATTTTACTTTAAAAAAACCACAACTTAAAAAAGATCTAAAATTTAATAATATGCCCTTCTATTTGCGTTACAGCTTAATAGAAAAACAGAATTAGAAAAATCAATAAGGTATTTTTAAGAAACCAAATAACTATATTTATATGGGCCCACTAAATTAATCAAAGAATGAAAAAAATAATTATCATAAATATTTCTCTATTCGTATTAATAGCATGCAATTCAAATGAGAAAAATCTAAAAACACAGCTCAAAATAATAGTGTAACGAAACAAGATTTACCATTACTAAAAGAAAGTATAGAACGCGGTAAAATAATCTATAATAAGTTATGCATTACATATCACCTAACTGATGGAAAAGGTGTATCTAAAATATTCCCTCCTTTAGTAGATTCTGACTTCTTACAAGAAAATCAAACAGAAAGTATTAAAGCTATTAAACACGGACTTACAGGCAAGATTACAGTTAATGGTATTGATTATAATAGTGTAATGTCACCTCTTGGTCTTTCAAATAAAGAAGTCGCAGATGCTATTAATTATATCAATAACAATTGGGGAAATAATATTGACAACTTTGTAACTCCTGAGAAAGTTTCAGAATTATAAACACAATACAACTTAAAAAATATAAATTTGCAGCATAAACTAATCTGAATTAAATATGCTTATAATAGGAATTGCAGGTGGTACAGGCTGTGGAAAAACAACAGTTGTCAACACAATTTTAAATGAACTACCAGAAGGTGAAGTCGGTGTGATTTCACAAGATTCTTACTATAAAGATACCACACATTTAAGTTTTGAAGAGCGTGTTAAAATAAATTTTGATCACCCAAGATCTATAGATTTTGATTTACTTAGAGAACATCTTGAAGATTTAAAACTAGGAAAATCTATTAATCAACCCGTTTATTCTTTTGTAAAACATAACCGAACAGGAGATGTCATTGTTACTAAACCTAGAAAAGTAATGATTGTAGAAGGGATTTTAATTTTATCGCATTCAGAGATCCGAGATCTATTTGACATTAAAATATATGTACATGCAGATTCAGACGAACGTTTAATTAGAAGACTTAGGCGTGATATTACAGAACGTGGAAGAGACATCAACGAAGTGCTTCAACGTTACCAATCTACATTAAAACCAATGCATCAGCAATTTATTGAACCAATGAAAGAATACGCTGACATTATTATTCCAAATAACAAATACAACACGGTAGCTGTAGATATCGTTAAAACCATAATTAACGAACGTTTATAATGCCAAAATTCAATAAAAAATATCTCAAACCTTTTAAGAACATTTACGTTATTGTTCTTGCCGTGTTTTTGGTTTGGATGTTCTTTTTTGATGCACATTCATGGTTATTTCATCATGAATTAAATAATGATATTGAGGAATTAGAATATCAAAAAGAACATTACAGAAACGAGATGGCTAAAGATAACAAAGCTATTAAAGAACTGAGCACAGACGAGGGTATTGAGCGTACAGCAAGAGAAACCTATTACATGAAAAAGTCTAATGAAGACATTTTTATTATAGAGTATGAAGACAGTATCGCGAAACAAAAACGAGATGAGTAAATCATTATTTAAGGATTTTGAAGCCGTATCTTCAAAAGCGTGGAAACAAAAGATTCAATTTGATCTTAAAGGAGCAGATTACAACGAAACACTTATTTGGAAAACCAATGAGAATATCAATGTAAAACCGTTTTACCATGCTGATGAATTTAAAACCTTACCCGAAGTTTCTAAAAGTAAAGCTACTAATTTTAAAATCAGCCAGGCTATAAATGTTACAGATTCTAAAATCAGTAATTTAAAAGCTTTAGATGCCATTAAGCGTGGAGCTGAAAATATTATTTTTAATATAGAATCAGAATCGATATCACTTAAAGAACTATTTCAAAATATTGATTTAGATATAACAAACATTGATTTAAAATGTGATTTTCTATCTGTAGATTTTATAAAAAAAGCACCTCAAGCTTCTTCTATAAACATACAAACAGATATTATTGGTCAACTTGCTAAAACAGGAAATTGGTATAAAAACCTTAACGCTGATCATAGTGAGTTTGAAAAAATTGTAAAAACATCAAATCAACTAAGTATTGATTCTGCTTTATACCAAAATGCAGGAGCTACCATAGTTCAGCAATTAGCATATTCTTTAGCTCATGCCAATGAATATTTAAATTATTTAGATAATAAACGATCTAGCGAAGCCAAGCAATCCCTACAAGTAACATTTAATATTGCCGTAGGAACAAACTATTTCTTTGAGATGGCAAAAATCAGAGCACTTCGTCAATTATGGTCCACTTTAGCATCAGAATACGGTGTTAATGATTCATGCAGAATCATAGCAACACCAAGTAATCGTAACAAAACTATTTACGATTACAATATTAATATGTTGCGTACAACTACAGAATGTATGAGTGCTATTCTTGGAGGAGCAGATGTAATTTGTAATGCTCCTTACGATACTCTTTTTCATAATTCGAATGAATTTGGAGAACGTATTGCCAGAAATCAACTTTTAATATTAAAAAATGAAAGTTATTTTGATAAGGTAAATAACCCGGCAGATGGATCATATTATATAGAAAGTATTACAAAACAATTGGCAGAAAAAGCACTTGATCTTTTTAAAGATATTGAAGCTAATACTGGTTTTTTAAGTCAACTTAAAGAAGGTACTATTCAGAGAAAAATTAAAGAAAGTGCCGCAAAAGAACAAGTTGATTTTGATACTGAAAAATTAGTTTTATTAGGAACAAATAAACATCCTAATTCTGCTGATAAAATGAAAAATGAAATTGAAAAAAGTCCGTTTTTAAAAATCGAAAAGCGTAAAACTTTAATTGTTCCGGTAATTCAAAAAAGATTATCTGAGAATACAGAAATTAAAAGACTAAATAACGAAGAACACTAAATAGAAATCAACTCTATAGTTCTTTTTCATCTCTAACCTTTAACTTAATGTCAAGAAAAAATCTTCAACATATAGCTTTAAAACCAGAAGTAAAATCCTTGACTAAGGACAAAGAAAAAAACTTTTTTACAGCTGAAGGTATTGCAATCAAATCAACGTATTCAAAAGAAGACTTAGAAGGATTAGAACACCTCAATTTTGTTGCCGGAACAGCACCAAACCTTCGTGGTCCCTACTCTACAATGTATGTAAGAAGACCTTGGACTATTAGGCAATATGCTGGTTTTTCAACAGCTAAAGAAAGTAATGCTTTTTACAGACGAAATCTCGCTGCAGGACAAAAAGGACTATCTGTAGCATTCGATTTAGCAACACATAGAGGATATGATTCTGATCACGAACGCGTGGTAGGAGATGTTGGTAAAGCTGGTGTTGCCATCGATTCTGTTGAAGATATGAAAATACTCTTCGACCAGATTCCACTCGATAAAATGTCGGTTTCAATGACTATGAATGGAGCCGTATTACCAATTATGGCATTTTATATTGTAGCTGCAGAAGAACAAGGTCTACAAGCTAAAGACTTAGCAGGAACAATTCAAAATGATATTTTAAAGGAATTTATGGTGAGAAACACTTACATCTACCCACCTACACCTTCAATGAAAATCATCTCTGATATTTTTGAATATACGAGTAAAAACATGCCTAAATTCAACAGTATTAGTATTTCAGGTTATCACATGCAAGAAGCTGGTGCCACCTGTGATATAGAATTAGCCTATACTTTAGCTGATGGATTAGAATATATTAGAAAAGGATTAGCGGCAGGTATGGACATTGATACTTTTGCTCCTCGCCTATCTTTCTTTTGGGCTATTGGCATGAATCATTTTATGGAAATTGCTAAAATGAGAGCGGCAAGAATGCTATGGGCAAAATTAGTAAAGCCCTTCAATCCTAAAAACCAAAAATCATTAGCGTTAAGAACACATTGCCAAACCTCGGGTTGGAGTTTAACCGAGCAAGATCCTTTTAATAATGTAGCAAGAACTTGTATTGAAGCTTCTGCAGCAGCTTTTGGAGGTACACAAAGTTTACACACCAATGCGCTAGATGAAGCCATTGCTTTACCAACAGATTTTTCTGCACGTATTGCGAGAAATACACAAATTTATTTACAAGAAGAAACGCAGATTACAAAAACGGTAGATCCTTGGGCAGGTAGTTATTATGTTGAAAAATTAACCGCTGATATTACAGAAAAAGCTTGGGAGTTAATTCAAGAAGTTGAAAAATTAGGCGGCATGACCAAAGCTATTGAAGCTGGTATACCTAAGTTACGAATTGAAGAAGCTGCTGCTCGTAAACAAGCTCGTATAGATTCTACACAAGATATTATTGTTGGTGTTAATAAATATCGTTTAGAGCAAGAAGATCCTATTTCTACCTTAGAAGTAGATAACCAATCTGTACGATTACAACAAATAGAACGCTTAAACACTATAAAAGCGACTCGGAATCAGACAGAAGTCAAAGAAGCATTATTAAAATTAACAGAAGCAGCTAAGACAAGTGATGAAAATTTATTAGCTTTAGCCATAGATGCAGCTCGTAAAAGAGCAACATTAGGAGAAATAAGCGATGCTTTAGAAGTTGAATTTGGACGCTATAAAGCACAAATAAAATCATTTTCAGGCGTGTATAGTAAAGAAATTAAAGACGATAAAAGCTTTCAAAAAGCGAAAGAACTTGCCGATAAATTTGCAGAACAAGATGGCCGTAGACCTCGAATTATGATTGCAAAAATGGGACAAGATGGGCATGATAGAGGTGCAAAAGTCATCGCTACTAGTTATGCAGATGTTGGTTTTGATGTCGATATCGGCCCCTTATTTCAAACCCCTAAAGAAGCCGCAAAACAAGCCATTGAAAATGATGTGCATATTTTAGGTATCTCCTCCTTAGCTGCCGGACATAAAACTTTGGTACCACAAGTTATCGAAGAACTTAAAAAATATGGCCGTGATGATATAATGGTTATTGTAGGTGGCGTTATCCCAAAACAAGATTATCCTTATTTAATAGATGCAGGTGCTGCTGCCGTTTTTGGACCAGGAACTAAAATTAGTGATGCTGCCATTCAGATTTTAGAGATTTTAATCGATTAATTATTGAGTGAAGTTAAATTTAAAAGAAATCAATTACATTTTTTTATAAACTTAAAGTATTAAGTTTTTCAAATTAAAAAACAGCGTAAAATCATCATATAATTGATACCAATTAGTAATGCTGGTAAAGACAGCCTACATCCTATTTAAAAAATTAAAGAAAACTTTCATAGTATAATAAGGAAAGAAAATCTAGAAATAGAAGTATCCGAAACACTCAGGCTAAATCGAAAGCAAAAGTGATAATAACATTAAATTTTTCCTCTTTTTTTAAATAAAAAAGCCTTCAAAATCAACTAACCTTTTAGTTAAAATATTGTTATTGTTTTAGTAATCATAATTTTATATCTAAATTAGGAGCAAATCCTTATTTAATATTAATTCATTAAACTCATCAATCAATGAAAAAATTATTTATTAGTACATTAATTACAATGTGCCTTACACTTGCATTTCCTATAAATGCTCAAGTTATAGCCACAAAATCTAAAACTCAATTAAAATACAATCCTTCAGATCCTATTCCTACAGATCCAAACGTAAAAACTGGAGTTTTAAAAAACGGACTTACCTATTACATTCAGAACAATCCTAAACCAGAAAACAAAGTAGAATTAAGACTGGTTATCAATGCCGGTTCTATTTTAGAAGATGAAGATCAATTAGGTCTTGCTCATTTTATGGAACATATGAGTTTTAATGGAACGAAAAATTTCGAAAAAAATGAACTTGTAGATTATCTTCAAAGTATAGGTGTAAAATTTGGTGCACACCTTAATGCATATACTAGTTTTGACGAAACTGTTTACATTCTACCAATTCCTAGTGATGATCCTGAAAAATTAGAAAAAGGATTTCAAATTATTGAAGATTGGGCACATAATGCTTTATTAACAGACGAAGAAATTGATAATGAACGTGGTGTTGTTTTAGAAGAATACCGTTTAGGAAAAGGTGCTGACGAGCGTATGATGCAAGAATACTTGCCTAAAATGATGTATGGCTCTATGTATGCAGAACGTCTTCCTATTGGAACGAAAGAGAATCTAGAAACATTTAAATACGAAAGTTTAAAACGCTTTTACAAAGATTGGTACAGACCCGATTTAATGGCTGTTATTGCTGTTGGTGACATCGATGTTGCTACACTTGAAGAGAAAATAAAATCTCATTTTAGTCATATAAAAAATCCTAAAAATCCAAAACCTAGACCTTCATTCGATTTACCTAATCATAGCGAAACATTTATTGCAATCGAGTCTGATAAAGAAGCGCCTTTTGCTAATGTACAATTAATGTTTAAGGATAAGGTTAACTCTAAGCCCGATTTAACTTATGCCGACAATAGAAAATCTATGGTAGAAAATTTATTTTCTCAAATGATAAACAACCGATTAGATGAAATTAGAAATGGAGAGAATCCACCTTTTGTTTATGGTTACTCTTATTACGGCGGAACTTATGCGCGTACAAAAAATGCATTTCAATCTTTTGCAATGACAAGTCCAACTGGACAATTAGATGCTCTAAAAACACTTTTAGTAGAAAATGAACGTGTTCGTCAACACGGTTTTTTTGAAGGTGAATTTAATCGTGCTAAAAAAGACTTAATTGCCAATATGGAACGTGCTTATAAAGATAGAGACAAAATGGAATCTAACCGAATTGTAGGTCGATATATCAACAATTTCTTAGAACAAAGCCCTATGCCAAGTATGGATTGGAGATTCGATTTTATGAACTCGCAATTACCAACCATAACCTTAGAAGAAGTTAATGCACTTATTAAATCTTATATTAAAGAAGATAACAGAGTGGTTATTCTTACAGGTCCTGAAAAAGAAGATTTAGAACCAGTTAAAGAAGCACAAGTTACCGAGTTGTTAGATACGGTTAAATCTATGGATTTAAAACCTTACGAAGATAAAGCTGTAGCTTCTTCATTAATTACAAATGCGCCAACAAAAGGAAGTATTAAAGACTATAAGACAGACGAAACACTTGGTACAACAACCTTAACGCTTAGCAACGGAGCAACGGTTACTTACAAGAAAACAGATTTTAAAAATGATGAAATTTTGTTTGATGCATTTAGCTACGGAGGAACATCTTTATATTCTGTTGAAGATTACAAAGCAACTTCTAATGCTAACGGAGGTTTAACAGAAGCTGGTGTTAACGGATTTAATAAGGTAGAATTAAGTAAAATGATGTCTGGGAAAATTGCTTATGTAAGACCATCAATCGGGACTTATAGCGAGGGAATTTCAGGAAGCACAACACCAAAAGATTTAGAAACTTTATTTCAATTAACACATTTATATTTTACTGCTTTAAATAAAGACGAAAAAGCATTTAAAAGTTTTGCTGAAAAACAAAAAGCATTTTTAGGTAACCTTTTATCTAATCCTCAATACTACTTTCAAGATAAAATGTCTGAATTTATGTATGGAAAAAGTCCAAGATACTCAGGCTTCCCAACTGCAGAAGATATGGATAATGCGGACTATGATTTAGCTTACAAAAAATACCAAGAGCGCTTTGCTGATGCAGGAGATTTTCACTTTTACTTTGTAGGTAATATTAACGAAGAAAAACTAGTAGAACTTTGCGAAACATACTTAGCGAGTTTACCAAGCACTAATAGCAAAGAAACTTATAACGTAACGGATTTTAGACCATTAACGGGTTCTCATCAAAAAATTATAGAAAAAGGTGAAGATCCAAAAAGCTCTGTTAGGATGACTTATCATGGTCCTACAGATTATGACGAAAAAGAAGCTCATGCCTTAAAAAGTTTAGCCGAAGTACTCACTATTAAATTGGTTGAAAAATTAAGAGAAGAAGAAGGTGGCGTTTATGGTGCTGGTGCTGGTGCAAGCATTAGTAACATGCCTTACCCTTGGTATAGATTTACTATTAGTTTTCCTTGTGGACCTGAAAATGTAGATAAGCTAATAGCTGCAACATTAAAAGAAGTCGATTTACTTATTAAAGAAGGTCCGACAGACAAAGATTTAGAAAAAGTAAAAAAAGCTCAAATTTTAGATTATAAAGAAGATTTAAAAACAAATCGATTTTGGTTATCACAGCTAAAAAATGCAGATTATCTTAAAAAAGATGCAGAAGATATTTTAAAATTTGAAGATGCAGTAAACGGTTTAACTGTTGAAGATTTACATAGTGTAGCAAAAAAATATTTAACACAAGGTCATATCACAGGGATCCATAATCCTGAAAAATAAGATTAAAGTTCTAGTTCCTAGCAGCCTTCATAACATGATTATGAAGGCTGCTTTTTTTATACAAGTGTTAACAACTTCAATTTCTTAAAGTCGTAAATAATCGTATTTTTACCGTGGACTTATTATGGAATTATTCGGTTCTGAAATGACGTAGCTTTTGCTTTCTAGCAAGGCTTATTGGCTCTCAGACGATAACATGAGAAGGTATTAACTGAATCCAAGATATAAAATGGGCAAAATCATTGCGATAGCAAACCAAAAAGGAGGTGTTGGCAAAACCACAACCTCAGTAAATTTAGCCGCTTCTTTAGGTGCACTAGAGAAAAAGGTTCTACTTATCGATGCAGATCCACAAGCCAATGCTAGTTCGGGCTTAGGTCTTGACGTAGATGCTGTTGAAATAGGTTCGTACCAAGTTTTAGAACATACGGCTACCGCAAAAGAAGCTATTGTAGCTTCCAATGCTCCAAATGTAGATATACTGCCTGCACATATTGATCTTGTAGCTATCGAAATAGAACTTGTAGATAAAGAACAAAGAGAATACATGCTTAAAAAAGCAATTGTAGACTTAAAATCTGAATATGATTACATTCTAATTGATTGTGCTCCATCTCTAGGTTTACTAACATTGAATGCTTTAACAGCTGCAGATTCTGTAATTATACCTATCCAATGCGAATATTTTGCACTTGAAGGTTTAGGTAAACTGTTAAATACTATTAAAAGTGTACAAAAAATACATAATGCATCGTTAGATATTGAAGGCTTATTACTTACTATGTTTGATTCACGTTTACGTCTTTCAAACCAAGTTGTAGAAGAAGTACAAAAACACTTTAGCGATATGGTTTTCGATACCATTATACAACGTAATGTGCGTTTAGGTGAAGCACCTAGTTATGGTGAAAGCATTATAAACTATGACGTAACTAGTAAAGGAGCAGTAAATTATTTAAATTTAGCTAAAGAGCTTATAAAGAAAAACGAATTATAATAAATGGCCAAGGCAATTAAAAAACAAGCATTAGGACGTGGACTTTCAGCATTATTGAAGGATCCTGAGAATGATATAAATTCTGCAGAAGATACAAATGCTGATAAAGTGGTTGGTAACATAGTAGAACTCGATATAGAAAGTATTGAGGTCAACCCTTTTCAACCTAGAACAAATTTCAATGAAGATTCACTTAAAGAACTCGCCTCATCCATTCGCGAACTTGGTGTTATTCAACCTATAACTGTTAGAAAATTAGCTTTTAACAAATACCAATTGGTATCTGGAGAACGTCGTTTTAGAGCTTCCAGATTAATTGGTTTAGATGCTATACCTGCTTATATAAGAATAGCTAATGACCAAGAGTCTTTAGAAATGGCATTGGTAGAAAACATTCAGCGTCAAGATTTAGATCCTATTGAAATTGCCTTATCCTACCAACGTTTAATTGATGAAATTCAATTAACACAAGAACAAATGAGTGAACGTGTCGGAAAAAAACGATCTACGATTGCTAATTACTTACGCTTATTAAAATTAGATCCGATAATCCAAACCGGAATGAGAGATGGTTTTATAAGTATGGGCCACGGTAGAGCGATGGTTAATATTGAAAGTCCGGAAGACCAACTTGATGTCTATGAAAAAATAATCACTAACAAACTTTCAGTTAGAGCTACAGAACAATTAATAAAAAATCTAAATTCTGATACACCTTCTAAGCCTGAAACACCACAATTAGAGATCCCAAAGAATATTACAAGTGGAGTTAAGGATTTTTCGGAATACTTTGGACACAAAATAGACGTTAAAGTAGCGAAGAATGGAAGCGGTAAAATAACCATCCCTTTTCATTCTGAAGAAGATTTTAACAGGATTAAAAAATTAGTTCAGCGTGACAAATAAAGGTTTTTACAGTCTTATACTATGCTTATTTTCAATGCTATTATCATTTTCTCAAAAAGAAAAAGACAGCACTAGCATTGATTTAAAAGAAAGTCCTTTTATAGTTACCGATTCTATTTTAACAAAAAAAGAAATTGATCCTTTACGCCCTTCTAAAGCGGCTTTTTATTCTGCGATTCTACCAGGTTTAGGACAAGCATACAATAAAAAATATTGGAAAATCCCTATTGTTTGGGGTGCTATTGGTACAAGTATCTACTTTTATTCTAGAAACGATAAGCAATATGATCGTTATAGAGATGCCTACAAAAGACGTTTAGCTGGTTTTAAAGATGACGAGTTTTATGATTTAATTTCAGACGACGGACTTATTAGAGCACAAGAACAATTTAGAAAAAATAAAGAATTATCTCTTTTAGTCACCCTTGGTTTTTATGCCTTAAATATTTTAGACGCAAACATAGATGCGCATTTACTTCAATTTAATGTTGATGAAAATCTAAGCTTAAGTCCGCATTACCAGTATAACCAATTGGAAAACACAGGGGATTTAGGACTAACACTTAATTATAAATTTTAATATGAAAATAGCTTTACTCGGTTATGGCAGAATGGGAAAAAGCATTGAAACTATAGCGATAGAACGCAACCATAGTATCGTACTTAAGGTATCTAATACAGATTCTAATGATGATTTTTCTGAGGCTGATGTTGCTATTGATTTTAGCATCCCAACAGCAGCAGTATCTAATATAAAAAAAGCAATAGATGCAGGAGTTCCTGTAATTTCAGGGACAACAGGTTGGCTAGATCAATATGAAGATGTTACTAATTATTGTAAATCTAAAAATGGAACATTTCTATATGCTTCTAATTTTAGTTTAGGTGTTAATATATTTTTCGAAATCAATAAACGATTAAGTGAATTAATATCGGGCTTTAATGAATATACTACAGAAATAGAAGAAATTCATCATACCCAGAAATTAGATGCTCCAAGTGGTACGGCGATTACTTTAGCCGAAGAAATTATAGCACAAACTAATTATAAAAATTGGACGCTAGAAGCCCCTAAACCTAATGAAATCCATATCGATGCAAAACGTATTAAAGGAGTTCCTGGAACCCATGAAGTCACCTACAATTCAGAGATAGACTCTATAAGTATTAAGCATACGGCACACAGTAGGCAAGGTTTTGCCATGGGAGCAGTAATTGCAGCAGAATGGATTAAAGATAAAAAAGGCATCTTTACTATGAAAGATGTATTAAACATTGGTTAATTTGCAAACGTAAATTAACGAATTCAAATAATTTCAAAATTATAATAGTTGAAATTCAAAAATGATTTTTTAGAATTTCAATTGGCAGTACACATTTTAGACAAAATATAAAGTTATGAGCTGGACACAATGGTTTATTTTTATACTCATTATACAAATTATTCATGGTTTAGGAACATGGAAGTTATACATTAAAGCTGGTAAAAAACCTTGGGAAGCATTTGTCCCAATTTATAATGCTGTGGTATTAATGAAAATAATTTCTCGCCCTTGGTGGTGGGTGATTTTAATGTTTTTGCCAATTGTAAACCTTATAATGATTCCTGCTTCTTGGGTAGAAACGGCCCGTGCTTACGGAAAAGACACAAAGTTAGATGCCCTTTTATGTATTGTTACTCTAGGTTTTTATTTGTATTACCTTAACTATGTCGCAGATGTAAATTACATTGAAAATAGAGTCTTAAAACCTAAAACAGGTACAGGAGAATGGATAACCTCTATCCTATTCGCCATAGTTGCAGCTACCATTGTTCACACGTATTTCTTTCAACCTTTTGTAATTCCTTCTTCATCTTTAGAAAAATCTTTATTAGTCGGAGATTTCCTTATTGTAAGTAAATTACATTACGGACCTCGTACACCAATGACTACTGTTGGTGCACCAATGGTACATGATACAATTCCTGTATTAGGAAAAAAATCATATTTATTCAACGATAATTTTGAAGAAAGAAAAACATCTTGGATTAATAAACTTCAATTACCTTTTTTAAGACTTCCAGGTTTTGAAAATGTTGAGCGTAATGATATTGTGGTATTTAATCAACCTGCAGATACATTGCTGGATATGAATAATTTTAATCCAGCACGAAATTACTACAAGCCTATTGATAAAAAAACCAACTTAGTAAAACGATGTGTTGGTGTTGCTGGTGATACTTTAGAAATAAAAAATGGTTATGTGTATATCAATGGAGTACAGAACAAACTACCTCCAAGGTCGCACCTTCAATTTTCTTATGACATCACTTTTAAACGTCAATTACAACCTGCAAGAATAATAGAAATATTAAAAAAATATGACATTACAGACGGTTTAGGTTACGGTTCTACTGAAGGTTCTTATAAAATCCCTGCTGCAACAGATGAAGCTGTTGCAAAGCTTAGATTACACCCTGAAGTGGCTTCAATTGTACCATTTAAAGAAACTGAAGGTATAAGAGATAATATTTTCCCTAGAGATCCTAATTACAATTGGAACCCCGATTTCTTTGGACCACTGTGGATTCCTAAAGCTGGTGAAACTTTACAAATAAATACTAAAAACATTTCGATATACAAACGTGCTATTTCAGAATACGAAGGTCACGAAGTTGTAACTAGAGGTAATCAAATTTTTATTGATAACCAACCTGCAACATCTTATACTTTTAAACAAGATTACTATTGGATGATGGGAGATAACAGACACAATTCTATTGATAGTAGATATTGGGGATTTGTACCTAACGATCATATTTTTGGTAAACCTGTATTCATCTGGATGAGTATTGACGGTATTAATGATGGTGTTAAAAACTGGAAATTTAGATGGGATAGAATTTTTACAACCGTTAGCGGAGGTAATGAAAGAACATCTTATTTAATTCCTTTTATTGTACTTGTCTTAGGAATTACTTTTTTCAACAAATGGAGAAAAAAGAAAAAAGCTAAACAAAGCTAGATTTTGAAAAGTCTTATATACCCGACTTGTTTTCCTAACGTTGCTCAATTTTTAACCATAGTTAATTCTGATACGGTGTGTTATGAAGTGAGTGATAATTACCAAAAACAATCATATAGAAACCGTGTTGAAATCTATGGTGCAAACGGTAAGTTAGCCTTAACTGTACCTGTTAATTATAGTCAGAAGAACAGACAACTATATAAAGATGTAAAAATTGCAAATGAAGAGCAATGGCAACCTTTACTACTAAAGTCTTTACAATCGGCTTATAGTATGTCTCCTTTTTTTGAGTATTATATAGATGATTTAATGCCACTTTTTGAAACACAATTCAATTATATATTAGATTATAATTTGAAGAGTTTTGAAGTCATTGCAAATTGCATACAATTAGACATAAAACCAGAGTTCACTACTGATTTTGAAAAAAATCCTGTTGACAAAACAGACTTTAGAAAGTTAGTAAAACGCAATGCAGAGGTAAAATCACTTCAACCCTACACACAAGTATTTACTGAGAAACACGGATTTATTCCTAACCTGAGTATTTTAGACCTTTTATTTAATGAAGGTCCAAATACAGAATTGTATTTAAAACGACAACAGCTACCAAGTATCTAAATCTTTATTTAATTAGAAACGTGTTATCTGCTTAACTTTATAAGAAGTTTAAATAATAATTCAACAAGAAAAAGATGCTACAATCTACTATCCATTACGGTATACATTTTGGATTACCATTGGTGATTGCTATTCTATTTTACAAGTCGTATTGGTTAAAGGCTTATGGAATTATGCTTTTAGGGATGCTCATAGATTTAGATCATCTATTGGCCAATCCTATCTTTGATCCGCGACGCTGTAGCATTAATTTTCACCCACTTCACAGCTATTATGCCATTGTTTTGTATATAGTATTACTGATACCAAAGAAAACAAGACTTATAGGCTTAGGATTAGTAATACACATTATTGCGGACATTGCAGATTGTTCGCTAATGTAATTACGGTAATTTTAAAGTTGTTTTAATAGGATAATGGTCCGATAATTTAACATCAAAAGTTTTAAAGCTATTGACTATAAAATCCTTATCAGCTAAAATAAAATCGATTCGCATTGGGAAGAATTTAAAATCATAAGTTCTACCAAACCCTTCACCTTCGTCTTCAAATGTATCTTTTAAATCGTCCCCTTTTACCTTTCTATAGATATAAGAATAAGAAGTATTATTAAAATCACCTGTTACAATTGTTTTATAATGAGATTTTGACTTATGCTTTAGATATAGTTCAACCTGATCTTGTTGCGCCTTAAATGTAGTTCTTACTTGTTTAAACAAATGATCTGATGTTTCTTCTTTAAGCTTTTCTACATCGGTTTGAATTCCGGATGATTGTAAATGCATTGTATAAACTCTAATCGTGTCTTTTTGCTTTACAATATCTACAAAAATGGCATTATTATAGGTGTTAGGAAATTCAAGAGAACCCGAATTTACTATTGAAAATTTTGAAAAAATAGCCTGACCTCCTTTTACACCTTTAGTAGGTTTAGCATTAAAACTAAAGTAACCTTCTAAATCAATAGCTTCTGATGTTCTATATTCTTGAAGACATAAAATATCGGGTTGTTCTTTCTTTATAAAAGTTAAAATATCTTCTTTAATTGTCTTTTTAGGTAACCATTCAAACTTATTAAAAAGTCTGACATTAAAAGACATTACTGAAAAATCAGAATCATCCTTAACAGGTTCTGAAGATGAAAAATGATACATAGAATTTATATGATTCCACCCTAATAATAAAACAAACAATGATAATAGTAATTGCTTCTTTACACGAAGTAACCAATATAAAAAGAAAATAATATTAAATAAAATAAGTAATGGAACTCCTAAACTTAAGACTGATAATGAAGCAAAATTATTTGGTGGAATATAAGGTAAAACATAAGATATAAGCAATAAAAATGCCACCAACGAATTGATAAAAAAGATGATTTTACTACCTAACTTTAAACCCTTCATTCTTTTAATCTTTACCCACTTTAAATAAAAATGCCTTCTCTTCTGCCGTTAAACTTTCGTAACCGCTTTTACTAATTTTATCGAGAATTACATCTATTTTCTTCTGTTTATCTAACGCGCTAGTATCCTTTTTAGTCTTATTAACAGTCGTCTTTTTAGTCTTATTTTTATGAACTGTTTTTAGATTTGATTTGGGTTTGAATAAATTCATAAACTTATCCATAGTACGCTCAAAACCGGTTCCTATATCTGTTCCTTTTACTAACTGGGTTGCATAGAAATAACCTAAAATATACCCCCCAAAATGAGCTACATAACCTCCCTGATTAATCCCCATAATTATTCTAATTAAATCGAGACCAACAATAACCATCGCAACATGTTTCCATTTTACATTAAACATGTTAAACAACCTAATTTCACTATTAGGCATATAAGCTGCTACAAAAATTAATAACGCACTTACACCTGCAGAAGCACCAACCAATACACCATTACCTCCTACCAGAGATGATGGTAATAAGTTATTAAATGCTAAATAGGCTAAACCACCGAAAATAATTCCTAAAAAATAAACATTTAGAATCATTTTTGAGCGAAATAAATTTGTTGTGATTTGAGATAAATAATAAAGAAACAACATGTTAAATGCAATATGAAATAATCCATTATGCAGAAAACCATAAGTCATAAGTGACCACGGTTGAAAAACAAAGTCCATAATACCAGACGGCAGTTCAAAATAGGTAAACAAATTAAACCTTAGTAAAGATTTAAAAATGAGACCAATGAAGAATACAACAACATTAACGGCAATTATTTTACCGAAAACATCGAGATTCTTAAACTTATATTTTAAATCATCAAAAGTGCTCATAATTAGTTCCAACGGTATTTATCATTTTCATTTTTCTTCCAAAAATACATCAAAAGAAAACCTGTAAGTGCACCACCAACGTGTGCCATAAAAGCAGTATTACTAGGGCTAAATATAGAACTACCTGAAATTGCAGAGAATAAATCTAAGGCAATAATACCAGGAATAAAATACTTTGCTTTTATAGGCACAGGTAAGAAAATAAGCATCAATTTAGACTCAGGAAACAACATTCCGAAAGCTACTAAAACCCCCATTATAGCACCAGAAGCACCAACCATAGTTCCATTAAATGCACTTACAAAACTATCAAACTGATCACCTAAAAGTGGTACCCAAGCAGTACTGTATTTTCCTTCACTTAAAATACTAACAACTTCTGTTTGAGAAACGCCTGAATCTATTAAAGTTGTCAACCCCATGTTATACTGAAAATACAAAAATGCAAGCTGAATTAGAGCAGCTCCAAAACCAGAAAGCAAATAAAATATAATAAATTTCTTCCAGCCAAATATTTGCTCTACAGCAGTACCAAACATCCATAATGCAAACATATTAAAAGCAATATGCATAAAACCACCATGCATAAACATGTGAGTTAAAATTTGCCACGGTTGAAAATTTGGATTCTGAGGAAAATACAACGCAAACCATTGGTAAAATGCTTCACCATTTCCAATTGTCATAGTTCCTATGAACATTACAACATTTATAATCAATAAATGCTTTACAGCATCTGTTATTCCTTGTCTCATAAATTACATGAATTTTTTTTCAATATCATCAACAGCCATAGTAATAAATGTTGGTCTATTAGCTGGTGATACATTAGGTTCTTTGCAGGCAAATAAACTATTTACCATATGTTCTTGTTCTGTACTATTTAAAGATTGACCGTTTTTAATCGCTAAACTTTTAGCCATAGATTTAGCTAATAAATCTGTAGAACTAAAATTGGCATCAGGCACATCATTTTCTACATCACTAATCAATTGCTCTAAGATAATAGACACTTCACTTTCTGGTACTCCTACAGGAACCCCTGTTATGGTTACCGTTTTATTTTCTAACTCTGAAAACACAAAACCTGTATGCTCTAAATCGGACTTTAAATCTTCAATAATATTAATCTCGCTCGGTGTAAAATGTAATTCTAACGGAAATAATAATTGCTGACTTGTCGCTTCTTTAATTGTAATATGCTTTAAGAAATTCTCATACAAGATACGTTGATGTGCTCTATTTTGATCAATAATTAACATCCCAGATTTTAGAGTACTTACAACATATTTTTGCTGTAATTGAAATGTTGTTTTTGTAGTTTCAATAGAAGCATCTTCAAAAATAGAAGTATCCTTTGCTTCACTTTCAAAAGTTACTTGACTAAAATCTGATTCAGAATTATTCCCTCTAGATTCTAAACCAACATATAAACTCTCCCATGATGCTGTTGGAGCCGACTTAAATCCGGTATTAGGACTCTTAGCCGATTGTCTTGTTCCATTACCAGAAATTCTTGAACCAGAGTCATCAGCAAAAGGGTTAAAACTACGATCAACTTCTATAGCCGGTGTTGAAGCCGACTTATCCTTATATTCATAAGGTGTGTTTAAGTTATTTGTTTGATGCTCAAAATCTAAAATCGGAGCAATATTAAACTGCCCTAAACTATGTTTAACAGCTGCTCTTAGAATAGCATAAAGCGTATGTTCATCATCGAACTTAATTTCTGTTTTTGTAGGATGAATATTTATGTCAATCGTTTTAGGGTCTACTGTTAAATTCAAAAAATAACTAGGATGATAACTATCCTTTAGCAAACCTTCGTAAGCCGATTTTATAGCGTGATTAAGATATGGACTTTTTATAAAGCGTTGGTTAACAAAGAAAAATTGTTCAGTTTTTGTTTTCTTAGAAAATTCGGGTTTACCAACAAATCCTGAAATTTTTAAAACTTCAGTTTCTTCTTCAACAGGTACTAATTTTTCATTCGTTTTAGTTCCAAAGATATGAACCACACGTTGTCTGTAATTCTCTTCTGGCACATTAAACATATCACTTCCATTATGATAAAATGAAAATGCAATATTAGGGTGCGCTAAAGCCACACGATGAAATTCATCTGTAATATGACGTAATTCTACAGTATCTGATTTTAAAAAGTTTCGTCTTGCAGGAATGTTAAAAAACAAATGCTTCACAGCCACGGATGATCCGGTAGGTGTTACTGAAACTTCTTGAGTTTTAATAACACTCCCTTCTATTTCAATAGTGGTTCCTAAATCATCGTCCGCCTGTTTTGTTTTTAGCTCCACATGTGCAATCGCCGCAATACTAGCTAAAGCTTCTCCTCTAAATCCTTTTGTATTTAATAGAAATAAGTCTTCTGCACTTTTAATTTTAGAAGTAGCATGACGCTCAAAACTTAAGCGAGCATCAGTAACACTCATGCCCTTTCCGTTATCTATAACTTGAACGAGTGTTTTACCTGCGTCTTTAACAATTAGTTTTATTTCTGTAGCATTAGCATCAATAGCATTTTCTAGTAGCTCTTTAACTACAGAAGCTGGACGTTGAACGACCTCACCAGCTGCAATTTGGTTAGCAACATGGTCGGGTAAAAGCTGAATAATATCTGACATTAGTTATTTGGGAAAAATATTGTAAGATCAAAACCAATAATAAACAAAAATAACAGTACTAATATTGCTACTATAATAATGACGCGCTTATTAACACTATCATCTTGATTGTATCTATAATCGTCAATAGCGGCATTAAATTTCCCTTTAATTCCCTTTTCAGGGTTTACCGTTGTTCTATGATCATCAAACTTATGTTTAAGCTCAAAAGGATTACCATCACCCTTATAATATCTTGGCTTATAGTTATACTTTTTATTTTTTTTTAATTTCATTAACCCCATAGTATTCTTATTTAATATATCCGTCAAGGATATAAATTAAAACAAAAATTAAAACTAAGATAATAATCTGTATGGGTAACGATTTTAAAGCACTACCACGTTGTTTATTACCACCATTAGCTTCATTCCATAATGTTTCGAAGTCGTCTTTCGACTTGCTTTTATCGGAATCCTGAAGTTGAGATTTGTAAGTAAAACGTTTATTTTTTCTTTGCTTAAACAAATGACTCTGAATTTAAACTTGATTAATCTCAAAAGTACTGAAAATACAAGGAAATAACCCTTAAGGATTCCTTAAAATTATTAACAAAAAGGGTGCCAAGAGTAGAATGGCAGTACATAGTATTCTAAAATTAAATAATCCACACCAATAGTATAATTGATGTGGATTATTTTAAAATAGTAATCTTTATATTAATAAAGAGGAACTTAATTTATTCTGAATGTTTGCGTAAAACGGCCATTTTAATAGCAGCGATCGCAGCTTCTGTACCTTTATTTCCATGTATTCCACCAGAGCGGTCAAGAGATTGTTGCTTATTATTATCTGTAAGTACACAGAAAATAACAGGAATATCTCCTTTTACATTAAGATCTTTAATACCTTGTGTAACACCTTCACAAACAAAATCGAAGTGTTTAGTTTCTCCTTGAATAACACAACCTATAACAATAATTGCGTCTAACATACCAGAATTAGCATAAATGCTTTTACTCATTCTAGCAGCACCGTAAGTGAGCTCAAATGCTCCAGGTACATTCCAACGAACAATGTTTTGTTTAATTGCTCCACAGTCTAAAAGAGCGTCAAACGCACCTTGCCATAAACCTTCTGTAACCTCGTCATTCCATTCTGAAACAACAATCCCAAACCGAAAATCTTTCGCGTTTGGGATTGTTGTTTTATCGTATTCCGATAAATTATGATTTGCAGTTGCCATATATTATAAGCTTGCTTCTACTTTTCCTATTAAAACATCTACTTTTTTAGCTTCAGTTGAAGCAGAAAATTCAGTTTTAATACGCTTTAAATATTTTAAAGCTTTATCATTTTCACCTAAACTAATAGCTACACGTGCAGCTTTCATTAAGTATAAAGGTGTTGTAAAATCATTAACGTTAGCTTTAAAAGCTTCTTCGTAATATCCTAAGGCATCAGATTTTTGATCTAATTGCACAAAAGCATCACCAATACCACCTTTAGCAATAGGACTTAACATTTTATCATCACTAGAAAAATCACTTAAATAAGTAATTGCATTCTGGTAATCTTTTAAGTTTAAGTAAGCCATACCAGCGTAATAGTTTGCTAAGTTAGCTGCAGGACTTCCGCCATACTCACTAACGATATCTAACATACCATATTTACCTTCACCACCTTCTAAAGACATTTTGTAAAGTGAATCTGAAGAGATACCACTAACAGCATCGTCAAAATACTTTTTAGCTGTGTACATTTCGTTCATAGCCTCTTTTTGTTGTGGCTCTGATACTAACTTGTTGTAACCTAAATATCCTAATACTACTACAGCAATAGCTCCAACAATACCTAAAATATATTTCTGATTTGCTACAGCCCATTCTTCAGTTCTAGAAGCACCTTCATCTAAAGTATCAAATACTTCAGCTGTTGTAGAGTGACTATCATCGATAATTTCCTCTTGCTCTTTTTCCTTTTTAGTTTTTGGTTTGTAGCCTCTTTTCTTATACGTTGCCATAATCTGTCATTTTGTGCGTGCGCAAAAATAAAATTTTTATTGGGATTTTAAAGCCTATTTATTTGTTATTTTTGAATAATTAAAAACTCACTCAAAAGTGCCTTTACAGCAGTAAAACCAAGCATAACGTTAAGTTTTCATGAATCTAAACTCTCTATCTTTAGTTAATTATAAAAATTTTGAAAGTCAAGTTTTCGATTTCGACGCCAAAATCAATTGTTTTGTAGGTGCCAATGGAATTGGAAAAACAAATGCTTTAGACGCAATTTATCATTTAGCGTTCGGAAAAAGCTACTTTAATCCTATTGCAGTTCAAAATATCAACCATAATGCTGAGTTTTTTGTCGTTGATGGAAATTTCACTAAAAACGAACGTACAGAAAAAATTATTGTCTCTTTAAAGCGTGGACAAAAAAAAGTAATTAAACGAAATGCTAAAGCTTATGAAAAATTTAGCGAGCATATTGGCTTTATTCCTTTGGTTATTATTTCGCCTGCGGATCGCGACCTTATAATAGAAGGTAGCGACACACGACGTAAATTTATTGACAGCGTTATTTCGCAAAGTGATAAATACTATTTATTAGAACTTATTAATTATAATAAGGTATTAGCTCAAAGAAATGCGCTCTTAAAATATTTTGCACTTAACAATACCTTTAATTCAGACACACTTAATATATATAACGAACAACTTCACTCTTACGGAACTGAAATATTTAAAAAACGAGATGCTTTTTTAAAAACCTTTATTCCTATTTTTAAAGAGCGATATGAAGCCATCAGTCAAAGTAAAGAAGTAATTGACTTACAATATAAAAGTGATTTGTTTGATAATGAATTAAAGAATTTACTTACCAATGCTATAAATAAAGATAGAGCTTTACATTACACTAGTGTTGGTACACATAAAGATGATTTAGTATTTTTAATTGATGATTTTCCGATTAAAAAGTTCGGAAGTCAAGGACAGCAAAAATCATTTTTAATTGCTTTAAAATTGGCGCAATTCGATTTTATAAAACAACAAAGTGGCGTCTCTCCTATTCTGCTTTTAGACGATATTTTTGATAAATTAGATGAAAACAGAGTCGCGCAAATTATTAATCTCGTAGATGACGAACATTTTGGTCAGATTTTTATTAGCGACACACACGCAGAGCGAACTGAAAATGTGATAAAACAAACTCATCAATCTTATAAAATGTTTAAATTATGAAAAATTATTTCTGGCTCATTTGTCTTGTTATCTTAAGCTGTTCTAAAAATCAAGAAGCGAATATAGAACACCTACAAGGTTATTGGGAAATTCAGGAAGTTACTATGGCAGATGGTAGTAAAAAAGAATATAAATACAATGAAACCATAGATTTCATTAGTGTAAATGATAGTTTAAAAGGTTTTAGAAAAAAATTAACACCCGGAATAAATGATACGTATTACACATCTGATGATGCAGAAGCTATTCAACTAAAAATTGAAGATAATGATTTAAATATCTATTACACAACTCCATATTCAAAATGGAAAGAAACTGTTTTAGAAGCTACTTCAGAACGTCTTTTAATTACCAATGAAGCTGAAAACACCTATTTATACAAACGTTACGTTCCAATAAATTTGGACCTAGAAGAAAAATAAAATCAATCACAAATAAAAGAGACGCCTCATTAGAGGTAAATGAACATGGCAAAACGCAATAACGACAATCAAACTATACAAGACGTTCTAAAAGAATTTGTAAAAACCAATAATCTACAATCTGGTTTAGATAAAGTAGATGTACGAGAAGCATGGGCAAACCTTATGGGAAATGGCGTTAATAATTACACGACTGCTATAGAATTAAAACACGATACACTCTATGTACAACTTAGCTCTAGCGTACTGCGTGAAGAATTAAGTTATGGAACAGAAAAGATTGTAAAAATGCTTAATGAGTCACTAAGAAAAGAAGTTGTTAAAAAATTGGTGCTTAGATAAAAGCCATTTTATATTGAATTAAGTTTTCTTTTAAAATTATAAATTCAGAAAAAAAAGAAATTCTATCGATTCGGAATTTAATATATATACAATTCTCGCGCTGCCAATTTAGCAGTTACTATTTAAGACATTATACTTCATAAAAAAATACCAAATTCTATAAAAAGTTAATTAAATAAACTTTATAAGAATTTGGTATTTTATTTTGTTTCAGTTTCTAAAACTATTGTTTTATAAACCGCTTTGTTTGTGTCTTTTTATCATCGGAGACTCTAACTAAATAGACGCCTTTTTTCCAATTAGAGACATTTACTGAAGACTCTAATTTAGTGATTACACCTTTATATATTCGCTTTCCTAAAACATCAAAAACTTCCAATTTTAAATCATCATTAGTATCTGACAATGTAATATTAAGACTGCTTTTTGCAGGATTAGGAGATATCGTAAACTCTTCAATTTGAGCAGAAGATACCTGAGCAAAAGAATATGCTGATATAAAAAATAATAAAATAAGTAATTTTTGCTTCATAATAAGTAGGGATTAAAGGACTAAGTTAGTCATTATTAATAAATAACAATTACACTTAATCGAAAACCGTGCCATTATTTACTTAAATACATTTTTCTTCTTGCATATAAATCATAAAACTGATCGTCCTTTAAACTATCTATAAATAAGATACTTTCACCTGTACTTTTCATTTCAGGTCCTAATTGTTTATTTACATTAGGGAACTTATTAAATGAAAATACCGGTTGCTTAATTGCATATCCTTCTAATTGAGGATTGAAATCAAAATCAGTTACTTTTTTCTCACCTAACATCACTTTTGTAGCATAATTTACATAAGGTTCTTTATACGCTTTTGCAATAAAAGGAACCGTACGAGATGCTCTTGGGTTAGCTTCAATAATATATACAATATCATCTTTTACCGCAAATTGTACGTTAATTAAACCAACAGTATTTAAAGCTAAAGCAATTGTTTTAGTATGATCTTTAATTTGTTGTAATACAAATTCACCTAAGTTAAACGGAGGTAACGTTGCGTTACTATCACCAGAGTGTACTCCACATGGCTCAATATGCTCCATAATACCAATGATGTAAACATTTTCGCCATCACAGATTGCATCTGCTTCAGCTTCAATAGCACCATCTAAATAATGATCTAATAATAATTTATTTCCTGGTATAGATTTTAATAATCCAACTACGTGCTCTTCAAGATCCTTTTTATTAATAACAATCTTCATTCCTTGTCCACCAAGAACATAAGAAGGTCTTACTAAAATTGGAAAATCTAAAACATCAGCGATTGCTAGAGCTTCATCTGCTGTCTCAGCAACTGCAAACTCAGGATAAGGAATATTGTGTTCTTTTAAAATGTTAGAAAAACTACCTCTATCTTCAGCTAAATCTAAAGCTTTGAAGCTAGTTCCCATAATCTTAACGCCCCATTTCTCTAATTTCTCTGCCAGTTTCAATGCGGTTTGTCCACCTAATTGTACAATGACACCTTCTGGTTTTTCATGTTGAATAATATCGTAGATATGCTCCCAGAATACTGGTTCAAAATATAGTTTATCAGCAATATCAAAATCTGTAGAAACCGTTTCAGGGTTACAGTTAATCATGATGGTTTCATAACCACATTCAGCAGCAGCTAAAACACCATGAACACAACAGTAATCAAACTCAATACCTTGACCAATTCTGTTTGGACCAGATCCTAAAACTATAATTTTCTTTTTATCAGTAACAACACTTTCGTTTTGAACGTAAACTTCGCCATCAGCTGTTTCTACTTCACTTTCGAATGTTGAATAATAGTATGGTGTCTGTGCTTTAAATTCTGCAGCACAAGTATCTACCAATTTAAATACACGATTTATCTTTAACTCGCTACGTTTGTTATAAACGGCACTTTCTAAACAGCCTAACATGTGTGCTATTTGTCTGTCACCATAACCTTTTTGTTTCGCTTCTAATAATAATTCGCGATCTAAAGTATCAATTGTATAGGTAGAAATTTCTTTCTGAAGTTCAAATAATTCTTCATACTGACGTAAATACCACATGTCAATTTTAGTAATAGCATGAATACGACTTAAAGGAATTCCCATAGCGATGGCATCGTAAATTACAAAAACACGATCCCAACTTGCAAAAGTCAATTTCTCTATTACTGTATCGTAATCTGTGTAACCTTTACCATCTGCACCTAAACCATTTCTCTTAATCTCTAAAGATTGAGTTGCTTTATGTAGCGCTTCTTGGAAAGAACGACCAATAGCCATCACCTCTCCTACAGCTTTCATTTGTAAACCTAAAGTTCTGTCTGATCCTTCAAATTTATCGAAATTCCAACGTGGAATCTTAACAACAACGTAATCTAACGTTGGTTCAAATAAGGCAGAAGTAGATTTTGTAATTTGGTTATGTAATTCATCTAAATTATAACCAATGGCTAATTTTGCTGCAATTTTTGCAATAGGATAACCTGTTGCTTTACTTGCTAATGCTGATGAACGAGATACACGAGGATTAATTTCAATTGCAATTATATTCTCTTCATCATCAGGACTTACTGCAAACTGAACGTTACATCCACCTGCAAAATCACCAATACTACGCATCATATGGATTGCCATATCACGCATTTTTTGGTATGTTTTATCAGATAAAGTCATTGCTGGTGCTACCGTAATAGAATCACCTGTATGGATTCCCATAGGGTCCATATTCTCGATAGTACAGATAATTACAACATTATCATTTTTATCTCTAAGTAGCTCTAATTCGTATTCTTTCCAGCCAATTAAAGCTTTATCAATCATAACTTCATGAATTGGAGATACTTCTAATCCACGCGTTAATAATTTATCAAAATCTTCTTCTTTATGTACAAAAGAAGCACCTTCACCTCCTAATGTATAAGACGCTCTAATAACTAAAGGAAAACCAAACTCTTGTGCAATTTCTTTCCCCTTAAGGTAAGATGTTGCCGTAGCTTGAGGCGCCATACCGACACCAATTTTCAGCATTAATTCTCTAAATTGTTCTCTATCCTCAGTAATATTTATAGCATCGATATCTACACCTATAATATCTACATCAAAATCTTCCCAAATCCCTTTTTCATCAGCTTCAATACAAAGATTAAGAGCCGTTTGTCCTCCCATTGTAGGTAAAACAGCATCTATATACGGATGTTCTTTTAATATCTGAATTAACGATTTTGTTGTTAATGGCAACAGATAAACATGATCCGCCATCGTTGGATCTGTCATTATTGTTGCAGGATTAGAATTGATAAGAATTGTTTCAATTCCATCTTCTCTTAGCGATCTAAGTGCTTGAGATCCTGAATAATCAAATTCACAAGCTTGTCCTATAACGATTGGACCAGATCCTATAAGTAATATCGATTTAATGTTTTTGTTCTTCGGCATGTGTAATAATTGTTATGGTGTGCAAAAATAAGTATCTCTAGGGTATAAAAAAAGGCGTTACACCTAAGTAACGCCCTAATATATTAACAATTGTTAATCATTATTTTTTATGTCTTGTTTCTGAAGATACAGAGATCCTCTTTCTGCCTTTAGCTCTTCTACGTGCTAAAACTTTTCTTCCGTTAACAGAAGCCATTCTCTCTCTGAAACCATGTTTGTTTCTTCTTTTTCTTTTTGACGGTTGAAACGTTCTTTTTGGCATTTTCTTATATTTTAAATCTTATAATCATTTTATCTTTTGAGAGCTATCCCAAAACTGCGTGCAAATATACAACAACTTTTTACATTAGCAAATACCAAAAGAAAAATTTTGAATAGAATTTTAACTCTTAGATTTTATTATCTTTGCGCACTGTAAAAATACACAGAAATATGTTTAATAAAAATATAAAATTAGTCATAGCTGCATTAATCATTGGTTATGGAATATATCAATTTACTGAAGGTTATATAGGTAACGGTATTATGTACCTATTACTGTCTACAATATTTATTTTCCTTTACTTTAAAAATGAAATGATTTTATTAGCTTTCTTAAAGCTTAGAAAACAAGATTTTGAAGGTTCTAAAAAATGGTTAGACAAAATAAAGAACCCTGAAGGTGCCTTAGTTAAAAAGCAACAAGGTTATTTAAACTATTTAAATGGTATTATGGTTTCTCAGACTAATATGAATGAAGCCGAAGGTTATTTTAAAAAAGCTATTGATTTAGGTTTATCTATGGATCATGATTTAGCGATGGCAAAATTAAACTTAGCCGGAATTGCTTTTTCTAAACGTAAAAAACCAGAAGCTCAAAAATTATTAGCTGAAGCAGAAAAATTAGATAAACGTGATATGTTAGCTGATCAAATTAAAATGATGAAGCAACAAATGAAAAAAGCTTCTGCTATACCTAAACATCAGTACGGACAACCCACATCATCTAGACAAAACAGAAGAAGTAAAAGATAATTCTTTTACTTCTTTACTTTCTTAACAAACAAAGGTTCAAAGCTTATTAATAAAATTGTTGTCACAAACAATATAAGCAAATACCACGTGTTTTGTATTAAATCTATATAATCTATTTGACCTTCAGAAAAGCTCAGAATCATTAAAACCTGAGCTCCATAAGGTAATATTCCCTGAATAACACAAGCAAAAATATCTAAGATTGAAGCTGTTTTTCTATTCGTTAAACCATATTCATCATTTATTGTTTTTGCAATAGAACCCGATATAATTATAGATACAGTATTATTTGCAATCGCCATATTTATAGTACTCACCAAAGCGGCAATACCAAATTGAGCAGACCTTTTACTTTTAATAAGAATTTTTATTTTATTTAAAATATAGTCTATACCTCCATTTCTTTCTACCAGAGCTGCTAAACCACCTGTTAATAGTGATAGTAAGAAAATCTCTGTCATATTTGTAAAACCTGTATATGCAATTCTTGTAGATTCCATTACTGTAAAATCGCCATCAAAAACACCTAATACAATAGCTGAAATAATTCCAAAAAATAGCGTTACAAATACATTTACACCTATTACAGATAGTATAATGACTAATATATAAGGAACAATTTTTATGACTGAATAATCATAATGAACATCATTTAAAACATTAGAACTTAAATCTAAACCTTGTACCGTTAAAATAACCAAGGTTATTAATGCTGCCGGAAGTGCAATTTTAATATTTTCTTTAAACTTATCACTCATTTTACAATCTAAAGACTGTGTTGCAGCGATAGTTGTATCTGATATTACGGATAAATTATCTCCAAACATAGATCCACCTAGTAAAGCACCACAAAGTACAGCTAAAGAAATATCTCCATGTCCTGAAAAGCCAACTACTATTGGAGCTAGTGTTACAATAGCTCCTACTGATGTTCCTGTTGAAATGGATAAAAAAGCTGCTATTAAAAAAATGCCTAAATAAATATACTGAATAGCAATATAATCCATCCCCAGATTAACAATAGCATCGACACTTCCTGTAGATTTAGTAATTGCAGCAAAAGCACCTGCTAACAAATAGATTAAACACATGGTTAGTATTTTATTATCTCCACAACCTTTTAAAAGTATCGCTATCTTATCATTAACAGATTGTTTAAAGATCAAGAAGGCAACGACAATACCAACAATAACTGCTATTGGCGCAGGTAATAGATAAAAATCATCTTTATAAATACCTATTCCTAAAAAGGTAATTACAAAAACTAATAATGGAATTAATGCTGTAAAGTTTGGTGCTGATTCTTTTAATTTCTTCATTCTTTTATTTCTTAAAAAGAAGACAGAATGCAAATAAGAAAGAAAAATTAGATTAACATTTTTTCCAAAGTATTGGCTTATCCTTTTAGCACCTTGCTTGTTAATGCAGGTTGCTATCTCCTTTTGAGATTCTTGATAATTTATTTTAAGTCGGCAAATATATTATATATAATTAAATTTGCTTTCAATTTTAACTCATTATTATAAAATTGAAGAAATTATTATAATAACGGAGCCATTAAACGCGCTATCGCTTCAATAATTTTTGTGCGTTTAGAACGTTTTTTCCAAGATTGTAATTCTAGTTTTTCACAATCTTTTAAATCTTCATTAAAAAACGCTGTTAATTCACTACTAATTTTTTTACTATAAATTAAAGCATTGACTTCAAAATTAATATTGAAACTTCTATAATCCATATTAGTAGTACCAACCGTACTAAAAACACCATCTACAACCATTGTTTTTGCATGCACAAATCCTTTTGTGTAATGATAAACTTCTACTCCTGCCTCTAAAAGCATTTCTAAATAAGAATTAGTAGCATATTCTGCTATCCAGGAATCCGAAGTTTTAGGAACTATAATTTTCACTTCAATATTACTTCTCGCAATAACTTGTAGTGCCGTAAGAATCTCGCTATTAGGAATAAAATACGGTGTAGTAATATACACATGATCTTCTGCATTTGTAATGGCAACGAAAATAGCTTCCATTATATTAGACCAATCCGTATCTGGACCGCTTGCTGCAATTTGAAGTGGTACGTTTTCTTTACAATCGTGATCAGGGAAATAAGATTTAGATATTTCTAATCCATCATCTGACACAAAATCCCAAGTTGTAAAAAATAAAATCTGCAAAGGTTTAACAGCCTCGCCTACTAAACGAATATGTGTGTCACGCCAATACCTATCGTTATTTGCATTTACATAGTGATCCGATACATTTATTCCGCCAACATATCCTATTTTACCATCAATAACGGTAATCTTTCGATGATCACGATAGTTCATCTGACCTGTGAATTTTGAAAATAAGACAGGCATAAAAGAATGCATTTGAATACCACAATCTTTTATTTTTCGCTTCATTTTAGAAGAAATAGAACTCCCTACATCATCAATAACAATTCTAATCTCTAAGCCTTCTCGTGATTTTTCACATAATAGATTTAATAACTCCGTACCTATTTGGTCATCTTGTATTACAAAATACTCTAAATGAATATGATCTTTTGCTTCTTTTATATCTTTAAAAAGCAATTTAAACTTATCGTCACCATTTTTTATAAGCTTTACTTCATTATTAATAGTGAGTTTTGATTTTTCACTATTATATAGTAAAGGGATTAATTTTGATTTTTGATCAAGTAAATCATCAACCTCATTAATCTCTTTGGTATCTAATTCTAATTGATCTTGAATCTTTTTTATAATCGTTTGATTTAAAACATTCTTTCTACTGAATATTTTAGTCTTTCGGTATTCTTGCCCAAAAAGATAGTATACAATTAAACCCAAAAAAGGTAGAGCTAACAATCCTATGATGTAGCTTAAAGCCTTTGTTGGGTTTAATTTTTTAAGCAAAATTGTTGCCACTGCAGATAATGCAAGTGCATAATTGAATACAATTAAAATTTGCCAAATATGATTTTTTATAAATTCCAAAATTTAAGGAAGTGTATTATAATATCCTTCTTTAGGAATTTCTATTTCATAAAGTTTTCTCGATTTATTATTTAAAAACGGTTCTCTTAACCAAGGGTTATGAAGTTTTAGAATTTTATAGTTGATTCCGAATTGTTTAGCAAACTGTGCAAAATCAGTTACTGCCGTATCTACTTTTACCTTATAAGTTGGTACTTCTTTGTATAAATGTGATTTATTAAAGTTGAATCCATACTTATCAGGGTTTGAAAGAATTTCTTTTAAAGCTACAATTCTAAACACATAACGTCCTGTTTCTTCTCCTAATAATAAATCGTAATAACCAGTAACATCTTGTTCTTTTAATCGTCTAGAAACACCAGCATTACCTGCATTATATGCTGCTGCAGCTTTTGTCCAAGATCCTAAATTAGCTTTAGCTTTCTTTAAATAATCACAAGCTACTTCTGTTGCCTTTTCAATGTTATAACGTTCATCTACATTAGAATTAACCTCTAAGCCGTTCTCTTTACCTGTAGCTGCCATAATTTGCCACATACCACTAGCACCTGCAGGTGATTTTGCAGTTTTAATTAATCCACTTTCAATTACAGCTAAGTATTTAAAATCATCTGGAATTCCATTTTTCTTCAAAATAGGTTCTATAATTGGAAAATATTTTTTAGCACGCTTAAACATTAATAAGCCATTAGATTGCCAATAGGTATTAACCAATAATTCTCTATCCATACGCTCATAAATATCCGGATCATTAATTGGTACAGCTTCACCTGCAAAGTTTAAATCTTCAGGCATTTCTAAGGCATATACATTATAATTATTGACAATAGGATCATCTTTACCCAACATATAATCAGATAATGCATTATCTGGTTCTGGGGATTTTTGCATTGCAAAAATAAATAAGCCAGATACACAAACGATACCGACTAATGCTAAACTATTTTTTATGATTTTCATGTGATTCATTTTTAAATACAAGAACTAAGTTTATTATCATTTCGCTGATTAATAAAGGTCTGCAAGATGCTTGTATTATGTTTTTATTTTTCTAACTCTTTTTTATAAATATACTCATTCTTCAATCAGTATTCAATTCAAGACTCTATAAGTTTTGGTAAATTTTCGTTAAACCATTTATACTTATTAATGATCATTATGTGAGTTCCGCCACTAATAACGATACAATTTCCGGTACAAGAATGAGGAAAAACAATATCCTTATCGCCATGAATATAAATAGCCTGAGTATTTGGCTCTTCTTGGTCCCAACACACCACTTGCTTAATAGACCAATCTAAATAAGTTTTATCATTAACGGAAAGGTACTTTTTATACAAATCTACACGTTTTTTCACCGTTTCTCCAAAGGCATACTTTGCTAATAAATCTATATTACTAACCAATTGGGTTGGAAGAATCTTATAAGCTTTAGTAACTTTAAGAAGCTTGAATCGCTTGGGTAACTCATGATGAGATTTTACACTAGAAACTACAAATAACTTTTTAACTTTTATTAATTTACACATCTCTTGTACTAAAATCCCTCCAAAAGAGACTCCTAACAAAACAATATTATCATGCTTTATAAAATTACACATGCGTTGTGCATATTCTTGAAGCGTTTCTTCTTTATCCGGAATTTGCCATTTTAACCAATGAATTTCATATTGGTCTTCAGGTAATTTAATGTACTCAAATATTGTAGGGTTAGCTGCCATACCTGGCATTAAATAAACATGTGTAAGGTCTGTTTTCATCTGTTTTAGCTTTAGACAATATTTTTGTTAAAGAAATCTAAATACATTACTATAAATCATTACTCAGCAAGCTTTTAACACTAGACACATAGGTTTATAGTTCATTTATGCGTATCTTTGTTTTACAAAACTATATAAAATATAGTATCTACTCTCCAACTGCTAATTAAAAAATTAAACAAATATGACAGAAACTGCTGAACTGATTGATAATGATTTTTTACGTCAATTTGAATTAAACGTTGAAAATGAGATGGCTATTATTGAATATTCTTTGCAGGAACGCAAAATATTCTTAACTAAAATGATTATTCCTGAGGCTATTAGAACAGATGAACTAGAATTAGAGTTTATAGATTTAGTTTTTAGTAATATAAAAGAAAGAGACATTAGTGTAGTACCAACAAGTCCTGAAATCGCAAAATTTGTAAGACGAAACAGAAAATATAAACGCATGCTTCCAGTAGGTATTCGTATATAAAAAAGAAAAATTAATATAAAAAAAAACTCGAAACTTAAGTGTTTCGAGTTTTTTATGGCCTAATAATTAGCTATTTATTTTTTATAAACAAGCTTTAAATCTCTTGTTTCTATAATTTCAGTAAAATCTTCATTATAAACTTTTACCGCATCTTTAAATATAGTTGTCATTGTATTATTGTCAATTACATAATTTCTACCTGAAACCTGAATTGTATCCTCATCAATCTCATTATAACTAGAAGCAAAACTAATAATTCCTTCTTTATTACAATCAATATTAAGACCATAAGAATTAGTGTCAGCAGTCTTAAAATACTTCATTATAACAGAAGCTTCGTTTCCTGAAAAAACAGTTCCGTTTTCTTCAAAAGTTAAAGTTTCTATTTCATTACAATCTATTTCATCAACTAAGTTAGTGTTAAACACACCATCACTATTAACATCAAAAGGAATATCTGTTGTGCGGGTCGTTAATTGCCAAACACCTATTGCTTTAGACTTATCACTTTTAGTACAAGCACTCATAGCAATTGCTAAACAAAGAATAAAAAAAGCCTTAATTGTATTTTTCATTATAGTAATTTACAATTTTTAAAGGTAAAACGAAATATCTTATTATTAATAAACTTTAATAAAAAAATTAAAACACAGTTAGTTAGCAACTAAATCTTGTTGAAAATCAAAACGAACTAGACCATCTTCATCTATCTTCGTTAATCTGACTTTTTGAAGTGTATTTACCAATTCTGGATTCCAAGGTGCTTTAACTTTTACATAGTTTTCAGTAAATCCATGTATGTAACCTTCTTTATTTTCGCCTTCAAATAAAACAGTACGGTCAGTGTCTAACTGATTTTCATAAAAAGCACGACGTTTCTTTGCAGATAAACCTCTTAACATTTTACTGCGCTTGGCTCTCACATTCTTAGCTATTACATCATCCATTTCGGCTGCTTCTGTATTATCTCGTTCCGAATACATAAACACATGTAAATAAGAAATATCTAAATCGTTTAAAAAATTATAAGTCTCTAAAAAGATTTCGTTAGTTTCTCCAGGAAAACCAACAATAACATCAACACCAATACAAGCATCTGGCATCACTTCTTTAATTTTAGTGACACGGTCTACATATAATTCTTTCATGTAGCGACGCTTCATCTTTTTAAGAATAACGTTACTTCCACTCTGCAATGGCACATGAAAATGAGGTACAAATGCTCTAGATTTCGAAACCAAATCGATAGTTTCATTCTTAAGTAAATTAGGTTCAATTGAAGAAATTCTTAAACGCTCAATACCTTCTACTTTATCTAATTCTCTAACCAAATCTAAAAAAGTATGTTCGTGTTTTTTATTCCCAAACTCACCTTTACCGTAATCACCAATATTAACACCTGTGAGTACAATTTCTTTGATCCCTTGTTCTGAGATTTCTTTAGCATTTTTAAGTACACTCGTCATAGTATCACTACGAGAAATCCCTCTAGCTAAAGGAATGGTACAATAAGTACATTTGTAATCACAACCGTCTTGAACCTTTAAAAATGCTCTGGTTCTATCTCCAATAGAATAACTACCAACATAAAAATCAGCATCTTCTATTTCGCAAGAATGCACTTCACCAAAATCATTTTTAGTTAAATCATTAAGGTAATCTGTGATTTTGAATTTTTCAGTAGCTCCTAAAACTAAATCTACACCATTTACATCTGCTAATTCTTCAGGTTTTAACTGCGCATAGCAACCAATTGCAGCAACAAAAGCATCCGGATTTACCTTCTGAGCTTGTTTTACAATAGACTTAAATCGTTTGTCTGCATTTTCGGTAACCGAGCAGGTATTAATAACATATATATCCGCTGATTCTTTAAAATCCACACGATCGAACCCTTCCTCACTAAAGCTTCTCGCTATTGTAGAAGTTTCAGAAAAATTAAGTTTACAACCTAGTGTGTAAAATGCGACTTTTTTAGTTGGATTCATTCTTGTACTTTTACCAAGTTTGCAAATTTACAACATATAAGTTATATGCTAAAATTCACACCCTCCTTATTCCATAGTCTACTCTATTGTTCGCTTTTTTTATTAGTTTTCTCATGTGATTCTAATGAAAATCCACAATTAACGACTGAAGTATTTAGATACAACGAACATAAAAACATAGGTTCTTTAGATCCTGCTTTTTCAAAAGACTTAGCAGATATTTGGGCTACCAATCAGTTATTTAACGGATTGGTACAAATGGACGACCAATTAAATGTGCAACCCTCTATTTCTAAAACATGTACAATTTCAGATAGTGCAACGGTTTATACTTTTAATCTTAGAAATGATGTGTTTTTTCATAAACATGAATTATTCGGAAAAGATTCTACAAGACAGGTTAATGCTTCAGATTTTGAATATAGCTTCAATAGGCTAAGAGATAAAACCATTGCTTCACCAGGAAGTTGGGTTTTAAACAAAGTAGAAGATTTCTTTGCTATCAATGATTCTGTATTTCAAATTAAATTGAAACAACCTTTTCCTGCATTTTTAGGTTTATTAACCATGAAATATTGTTCTGTTGTCCCAAAAGAAATTGTTGAACATTATGGTAATGACTTTAGATCTCACCCTATTGGTACTGGTCCTTTTAAATTTAAACGTTGGGAAGAAAATTTAAAACTAGTTTTTAGACGAAACAATCATTATTTTGAAACAGATTCTATAGGTCAACAATTACCTTATCTAGAAGCCGTAGCCATTACCTTTTTACCAGATAAGCAAAGTGAATTTTTACAATTTGCACAAGGAAACATTGATTTTGTTTCAGGATTAGATGGTTCTTATAAAGATGAAATCCTAACAACTGATGGTCAGTTAAGACCTGATTATGCCAAGGAGGTAAAAATGATCAGAGGTCCTTATTTAAACACCGAATATTTAGGCTTTTTTATGGAAACTGAAGTCAACACCATTCAGTCTAAAAAATTAAGAAAAGCAATTAATGTAGGTTTTGATCGTGATAAAATGATGATGTATTTAAGAAATGGGATCGGAATTCCTGCAAATGGTGGCTTTATACCAAAGGGATTACCAGGTTATGATGAAACCATCGGATTTACTTACCAACCTGAATTAGCAAAACAATTAGTTTCAGAATATAAAGATGAAACAGGAAACAAGAATCCTGAAATCACACTTACAACAACTAGTAATTATTTAAGTTTTTGCGAATTTATTCAACGAGAACTTCAAAAAACAGGATTATTAGTGAATGTTGATGTCATTCCGCCCTCAAGTCTTAAAGACGCCAAAGCTAATGGCCAAGTAGACTTTTTTAGAGCGAGTTGGATTGCCGATTATCCTGATGCTGAAAATTATCTTTCTTTATATTACAGCAAGAATTTTGCGCCAAACGGCCCAAATTACACACACTTTAAAAATACTCAGTTCGATAAAATGTATGAAGCTGCTTATCTAGAAACGAATTCAGAAAAACGAAAAGCACTTTACACAAAAATGGATTCTTTAATTATGGATTCTGCACCAATAGTTCCTTTATTCTATGATGAAGTTGTTAGATTCACTAGAAAAAACGTCGATGGCTTAGGCATTAACGCCACTAACCTTCTAGAGCTAAAATCCGTAAAAAAAGATTAAATCTATAATTTAAAATTTTGAAAAATAGTACAAATCATCACCACCTTCTCCTTTTAAACGTCTAGAAGATAAATAACCTGTTGTTAAATCATCATTTAAGAAAAAAGAAAAATCGTCTCCAGGACTATTAATAGGTTCTTCTAAAGAGACTGGTATTTCTTCCTCATTTTTAGAGCTTAAGTCATAACTATAAATATCTAAACTACCTTTACCTCCACGTCTATCTGACGTGAAATAAAGTTTATTATCTGCACTAACAAAAGGATAAATCTCGGTACGTGATGAGTTAATCTTTTCGCTTAATTTACTAATTTCTCCATATGTTTTATGGTCGCTAACAGAAACCTTATATAAATCAGACTTCCCTTTTGTTCCTTTAACAGTTGCTACAAAATAAAGTGTAGTTTCATCAAGACTTAATGCTGGGTGTAAAAAATTAAAATCAGGATCACAAAACGGTAATGTTGTAAAATTAGTCCAACCACTACCTTCTACATATTCAGCCCTCTGAATCTGCAAATTATAAGTCTCAACGCCCTTATATTTATTATTCCCTTTACTTGCCTGATTTGTGGTAAAATACATGTATTTACCGTCTTTAGAGTAGGTCGCTGCAGACATATTAAATCGTCCTAATTCTGTCTTAACTATAGGTTTCGCATTTTGTATTTCACCTTTTTCATCAATAGATCCTTCATATATATCATACAAAAATCCACCAAAATCATCTTTCACAGCACGACCTCTTTTAGTTATAAGATTCGAACTAAAAAATATTTTATCTCCTACAACACGAGGAGCAAAATGATCTAGCTTCGTATTTATTTCTAGTTTTTCAACTTCTACGTCTTTGCTTTGAGTAAACCCAAAATTAAAAACTAATAAAATTAGTAGTGTAAATTTCAATTTCAACATCGTCTTAATCTCTTCTGTATTGTTTTGTTTCTTCAAAAACATGTTCTAAAATAGCTCTATCTTGATCTGTTAACTCAATTTTACGTCGTTTCATTACAACTTCTGCCACCTCAAAAGCTTTATTGGTTTTATAGGTTACAAAGCCTTTACTTCCGCCCCAAGAAAAACTAGGAACAAAGTTTCTAGGAAAACCACTTCCAAAGATATTAGCACTTACACCAACGACAGTACCTGTATTAAACATGGTATTGATACCACATTTACTATGATCTCCCATCATTAAGCCGCAAAATTGCAATCCTGTTTTTGCAAAACCTTCAGTTTCGTAATCCCAAAGTCTTACTTCTGCATAGTTGTTTTTTAAATTACTATTATTAGTATCTGCACCAAGATTACACCATTCTCCTAAAACTGAATTCCCTAAAAAGCCATCATGTCCTTTATTAGAATACCCAGAAATAACAGAATTACTTACCTCTCCACCAACTTTACTATGCGGACCAACTGTTGTTGGTCCGTAGATTTTACTTGCCATTTTTAAAGTAGCATCATGGCAAAGTGCAAAAGGTCCTCTAACTATAGACCCCTCCATAACTTCAGAATCTCTACCTATGTAAATTGGTCCTGAACTGGCATTTAAAGTCGCAAAATTTAAGGTTGCTCCTTTTTCTATAAATATGTTTTCAGGGTTAATTGTGTTTATTGTTGCTGGTATAGGTTCTGACTCCCTATCTTTTGTAATTAAATTAAAATCTTCAATAATTGCTTCTCTATTCTTAGAGAAAATATCCCAAGTATGTTCAATCTTCAAGATATCGCCATTAAATTCAATGGCGTCAAAATTTGAAAAATCAGAAAATTCTTCACCTTCTTTTGCAAAAAAAGCAATAACATCTTCGTCTTTAAATAAAGCTTCATTATGTTTTAAGTTTTTTACAACTTCTACAACTTCTAGATTAGGTAAAAACGAAGCATTAATCATAATGTTCTCTTCCATTTCTACCATTGGATATTTGTCTGATAAATAATCTTCAGTAACTGTAGTGGTTGTATATTCTAAATAAGACTCCCATTTCTGACGAATTGTTAAAATACCAATTCTTAATTCTGCTACTGGTTTTGTAAAAGTAAAAGGTAAGAGATTATTGCGGTAAGGACCATCAAATAATATATAGTTCATTGAATGTTTAAAATTTGAAGTTGATGTTAGATGATAATATCTAAAATTCAGACTTAATTATAATATCAAAAATAACTTAATTGCATAAAATAAAAAAGCCTTTCTGATAACAGAAAGGCTTTTTTTTGTAGTATTAGTAAGCAAAGTTTATTTTTTAAACTTAGCATATTTGTTTTTGAACTTGTCAATACGACCAGCTGTATCTACTAATTTAGATTTACCAGTGTAAAAAGGGTGAGATGTTCTAGAGATCTCTAATTTTACTAATGGGTATTCAGTACCATCTACATCGATAGTTTCACTTGTGTCTGCTGTAGATTTCGTTAAATACACCTCTTCATTTGACATGTCTTTAAACGCTACAACTCTATAATTTTCTGGGTGTATTCCTGCTTTCATTACTAAATGCTTTAAATAAATTCGATTTTTTCGAGGTGCAAATTTAATTATTTTTCACAAACCTACAATCTTTTTTACAAATTTTATTTTACAAATATATGTAACATATTTATAACTTTGCATACTAACTAGATAATTAAACTAAAAAACTTATTTTAAAATGGACAAATCTTTAAAATCTATAGCAATTAATTACGGTTTATATCTAGCTCTAATCATATCTTCTTTTACAATTATAGGTTACGCTGTTTATCTAGATTTGTTTACACAATGGTGGTACGGCATCACTCAAATGTTATTAGTCATAGTTTTTGGAATTATATCTTCTATAAATGCTAAAAAACTTTTAGGTGGCTTTATTAGTTTTAAAGAAGCTTTTTCTGCTTTTTTTATCACAATTGCAATCGGAACTTTAATCCCTGCACTTATTGGCTTTGTTATTTTTAATATTGTAGATCCTGAGGCAGCCGTTATTCTTCAAGAAAAAATTATAAATTCTCAAATTGCAATGATGTCTAATTTTGGAGCTCCACAAGAAGCCGTTGACCAAGCTATGGAACAAATGCAAGCAGAGGATAGTTTTTTCTCTTTAGCAAATACAATTAAAACAAACGCATATCAACTTGTTGCTTATAGTGTTATTGGCCTTATTGTTGCTCTTGCTACAAAACGTAAAGACCCTAACGAAGCTTAATTAATTTCTTTACTTTTGAAGTTCAGAAATTACATCAAAACTCTATGGATATATCAGTAGTTATACCACTACTTAATGAGGACGAATCCCTAAAAGAATTACACAATTGGATTGTATCTGTGATGCAGTCTAATCAGTTTTCTTACGAAATACTATTTATAGACGATGGTAGTACGGACCAATCTTGGCAAACAATAACAGAACTCGGTGAAATAAACCCAAATGTAAAAGGCATAAGGTTTCTAAAAAACTTTGGGAAATCTCAAGCTTTACATGCCGGTTTTGCAAAAGCAGAAGGCGATGTTGTTATTACCATGGATGCTGATTTACAAGATAACCCAGAAGAAATACCCGAACTTTTTAAAATGATTAAAAAAGAAGGTTTAGATCTTGTATCTGGTTGGAAAAAGAAACGATATGATTCTTTTATCTCTAAAAATCTACCTTCAAAATTATTTAACTGGGCGGCAAGAAAAACCTCAGGTGTACAACTCAATGATTTTAATTGTGGGTTAAAAGCTTACAGTAATACTGTAGTTAAACACGTTGATGTTTATGGAGAAATGCATCGTTATATCCCTGTCTTAGCAAAAAATGCAGGTTTTATTAAAATTGGCGAGAAAGTAGTGCTTCATCAAGCTCGGAAATATGGCCAAACTAAATTTGGAATGAATCGTTTTATCAACGGTTTTTTAGATTTAATAACGATTTGGTTTGTTTCTCATTTCGGAAAAAGACCGATGCACTTATTTGGTGCCCTTGGTGTTATAATGACACTTATTGGTTTCGGATTTGCATTTTATCTAGGTATCGATAAATTATTTTTAAACCCAACAGGAAGACTTATCACAGATCGTCCGCAATTCTACATTGCACTATCTACAATGATTATTGGTTCACAATTATTTATTGCTGGTTTTTTAGGTGAACTTGTTTTACGCAGCAACCGACAAAACCAACAACGTTACTATATTAAAGAGCAATTAAATTTACAAAGAACACCACAATTATAAAGCGATAACTCGTTCTAAAATTGTTATATTGTTTATTTTTGTTACTCAATTATTTTTACTCTAAATAAATCTATTTTACTCATGATTCATATTAAACCAGAAATACTAGAACGTGTTAACTCTTGGTTAACACCAACTTTTGATGAAGAATCTCAAAAAGAAATAAAAAACCTAATTGCTACTAATCCGAAAGAATTAGAGGAGAGTTTTTATAAAGATCTTGAATTTGGAACAGGTGGAATGCGTGGTATTATGGGCCTTGGGACCAACCGAATGAATAAATATACATTAGGAAAAAACACACAAGGTTTAAGTAACTATTTACAAGAATCGTTTCCTAGTGAAGAATTAAAAGTGGCAATTGCTTTTGATTGTAGACACAATAGTAAAACATTTGGAAAATTGGTTGCAGATGTATTTTCTGCTAATGGAATTAAAGTCTTTTTATTTGAAGATTTAAGACCAACCCCAGAATTATCATTTGCACTAAAACATTTAGATTGTCATTGTGGTATTGTATTAACAGCATCTCACAATCCACCAGAATACAATGGTTATAAAGTATATTGGCAAGATGGCGGACAATTAGTGCCACCTCAAGATTCTGGAGTTATTGCAGAAATAAATAAATTAGAGTATTCTGAAATTAAGTTTGAAGCTAATGACAGCTTAATTCAATATATAGGTAAAGATGTTGATGATGTTTTTATCAATTCATCTATAAAAAATGGAAGTTTTGATACTTCAAAAGAAGCTAAAGAAAACTTAAACATTGTTTTTACCTCTTTACATGGAACCTCTATTACAGCTATTCCTGAAACTTTAAAACGTGCGGGTTATACCAACGTTAATATTGTTGAAGAACAACGTGTACCAAATGGAGATTTCCCAACGGTAGTATCACCTAACCCTGAAGAACCAGAAGCTTTAAAAATGGCAGTGGAACTTGCAGGAAAAGTTGATGGTGATATTGTGATCGGAACAGATCCTGATTGTGACCGTTTAGGAGTTGTAGTTCGTAATTTAGAAAATGAATTGGTAATTCTTAACGGAAACCAAACGATGATTTTAATGACGAATTTTCTACTAAAACAATGGAAAAACTCAGGAAAAATCAACGATAACCAATTTGTTGGTTCTACAATTGTATCAACTCCTATGATGTCTGTTTTAGCTAGTGCTTATGATGTAGAATGCAAAATAGGTCTTACAGGTTTTAAATGGATTGCTAAAATGATTAAAGATTTCCCAACCATGGATTTCATTGGTGGTGGAGAAGAAAGTTTTGGTTTTATGGTTGGTGATTTTGTACGCGATAAAGATGCGGTTACCTCTACTCTATTAGCTTGCGAAATTGCAGCTCAAGCAAAAGCTGAAGGTAAAACAATGTACCAAAGCTTAATTGACTTATATGTTGAGCATGGTTTCTTTAAAGAACGTTTAGTATCTATAACTAAAAAAGGTATTGAAGGTGCACAAGAAATTAAGCAAATGATGGTTGATGCAAGAAATAATCCTTTAAAAGAAATCAATGGTGAAAAAGTGGTTTTAATTGAAGATTACCAATTATCAATCTCAAAAAATCTTCAAACTAATGAAGAAACAGCGATTGAAATTCCTAAATCTAATGTCTTAATTTATTATACAGAAGAAGGAAGCAAAATAGCTTTAAGACCAAGTGGAACAGAACCTAAAATAAAATTCTATATCAGCGTAAATAAAGATCTTGACAATTCGGCAGACTTTGAAACAACGGAGCAATTGTTGGATGACAGAATCGATGCTATTTTAGTAGACATGAAATTACAATAGATGAATTACATAAAAAAACTCATACCTTTTGCCCTACCTTACAAGAGGTATGCGTATTTAAACATTTTCTTTAATATTTTATATGCGCTTTTTAGCACACTTTCTTTTATCGCTTTAATTCCTGTATTTAAAGTTATTTTTAGTGATCAACGTGTCGTTACAGCAAAACCGATATGGCAAGGTTGGTTTAAATTACAAAATTACGGGGAAGATTATCTCAATTATTTTATAGTCGATAATATTGAAAAATATGGAGACTTTAAAGTACTAATGATGATGGTCGGAGTTATAATAAGTATGTTTTTACTCAAAAACATTTCTAACTATCTCGCAATGTATTTTATTACTTTCTTAAGAAATGGGGTGTTAAAAGATATCAGAAACAAACTCTACGATAAAATAGTAACACTACCACTTGCTTTTTATTCAGAAAAGTCAAAAGGAGATACTATATCTAGAGTAAGTGCAGATGTTAACGAGGTTAGAAATTCATTCTTAGCTATACTAGAAATGATTGTAAGAGAACCGCTTACAATATTATTCTCTCTAGTTACAATGCTTATTCTTAGTCCTAAACTTACACTATTTGTTCTCGTATTTATTCCTGTTTCAGGTTTTATAATCTCTAAAATCGGAAAATCCTTAAAGAAAGGCTCTCTAAAAGTTCAGAAAGAACAAGGGATATTTTTATCTGTTTTAGAAGAAACTATGGGAGGTTTAAGAATTATAAAAGCCTTCAACGTAGAGAAAATGTTTGCACGTAAATTTGAAGACAGTAACGACAGATATTATAATTATTCTAACAAGCTACTTAATAGACAAAACTTAGCATCTCCTTTAAGTGAGTTATTAGGAATTGTAGTTATTGGTGTTTTATTAGTTTATGGTGGCTATCTTGTTTTTGTAGACAAAACAATGGATGCAAGTTTCTTTGTGGGGTACATTACATTAGCCTATAACATTTTAACACCTGCAAAAGCAATAGCTAAAGCGAGCTATAGTGTAAAACGTGGAGATGGAGCCGCTAATAGAATCCTAGAGTTTTTAGAAACAGAGAATGAAATAAAAGAAATTGAAAACCCTATCGAAAAACAAACTTTTGATAAGGAAATTACTGTTGAAAATATTTCATTTAAATATGAAGATCATTATGTCTTAAAAAACTTCAGCTTAACAATTCCTAAAGGAAAATCTATAGCTCTTGTTGGACAATCTGGAAGTGGTAAAAGTACTATAGCAAATCTAGTAACTCGATTTTACGATGTTAATGAAGGTCACATTAATATTGATGGAGAAAACATAAAAAATCTATCTAAAAGATCTTTAAGAGGCTTTTTAGGCTTAGTTAATCAAGACTCAATATTATTTAACGATACTGTCGCTAATAATTTAAAAGTAGGAAAAGAAGATGCTAGTGACGAAGAGATTACAGAAGCTTTAAAAATTGCAAATGCTTGGGAATTTGTAAAAGATTTACCTGAAGGTATTCATACTAATATTGGAGATTCTGGTGGTAAAATTTCTGGAGGACAAAAGCAAAGAATAAACATTGCTAGAGCAGTCCTTAAAAATCCACCAATAATGATTTTAGATGAAGCAACCTCAGCTTTAGATACTGAAAGTGAAAGACTAGTACAAGATGCTTTAGAGAATATGATGAAGAATAGAACTTCTATTGTTATCGCTCACCGTCTATCTACCATCCAAAACGCGGACCTTATTGTAGTAATGCAAAAAGGAGAAATTGCAGAACAAGGTACACATAGTGATCTTATTGCAAAAAATGGCGTTTACAGAAAACTAGTAGATATGCAAAGCTTTGAATAAGCTGAACAATTTAAAATTAAAAACTTAGTAGAAATAAAAAAAGGATGTATATATTATACATCCTTTTCTTTGTTATCAGATTTGGGGCAATGATAACGCTTGTTAGGTTAAGCTGAGGCAAACATATAATAAAATTAGTTATCCCACAAGAAAATAAATACATTTCATCGATTTTATATACTTTTTGTCGGTTAAATACATTTTAAAACACTGAAAATCAACAAAAGCAAAATGAATGTAATTAAATTATTTTAGATCATCATTAAACCTTTAAGACATTAGAACGTCTAAATACTAAAGTAGATTAATTGAATAGCGAATCGGATTTCATATTACGTCTAAAAGACCCCAAGTCTAAAGAAGCTGCATTTAGAGAGTTGTTACAACTTTATAAAGAGCGACTCTATTGGCATATTCGTAAAATTGTTCTCAATCATGATGATGCAGATGATGTGCTTCAAAACTCATTTATTAAAATTTATAGAAGCATAGATAAATTTAAAGGAGAAAGTAAATTATTTTCTTGGATGTACCGTATAGCTACAAATGAATCTATTACATTGTTAAACAAAAATGCAAAACGATTACAAATTACTAATGAAGAATATCAAGACAAGGCTATTAATAACTTAACAGCTGATGTTTATTTTGAAGGTGATGCCATTCAACTTAAATTACAAAAAGCGATAGCGACGTTACCGGAAAAGCAACAGTTAGTCTTTAATATGCGCTATTTTGATGATTTAAAATATAAAGATATTGCCGAAATTTTAGAAACTAGCGAAGGGGCTTTAAAAGCCTCTTATCATATTGCAGCTAAAAAAATTGAAGCTTTTTTAACCTCAAATTAAACCATTTAGGAAATTTGAAGTCTAATAGATAAATGAAATTTCTAAAAGCGTAGAACATATACTGAAACAAGTTCAGCATAAAATGAAAGATAAAAATTTACATCATATTAAATCTACAGGTTTAAAGACTCCGGATCATTATTTTGAGTCTTTCGAAACTAATTTTTTAGACCGTTTAAAAGAGAAAAAAACTTTTAAAGGTATAGAGAATCCTGGTTTTGAGTTACCAAATGATTATTTTGATACTGTAGATAATACTATTTTAGAAAAGCTTAAAACGGATACTGAAACACCTGTTATCTCATTAAAAACTAAACGCTCATTTTATTATGTTGCTGGTATTGCTGCTAGTTTTTTATTATTCTTTAGCTTAGTATTTAACACTAAAAATAATATTTCATTTAACAGCTTAGATACTGCTATTATTGAAGGCTATCTATACCAAGAAGAATATACTAATGAAGATTTTGCATCTTTATTTGTAACTGAAGACATTTCGGAAACTGATTTTATTGATTTAAACATTTCAGAAGAAACACTAGATCAATATTTTGAAAATATAGAACCTGAAGACCTAATTTTTGAATAATACACTATGAATATTTCAAATAAAAATCACCTATTGAATTCACAGAACAGAATGACATTTACTGTTATTCTATTCTTACTTTTTTCTATAAGCTTATTTGCGCAAAAATTTGATAGAGAAAAAATTAAAACATTAAAAATAGCTCATATTACAGAAAAATTAGATTTCACTAAAACTGAAGCTCAAAAATTTTGGCCTATATATAATGCAAATGAAAATGCAGAAAATGAATTAAGAGAAAAGTCTATCGCTAGACGTAAAGAAAAAAATTCTGATGATCTTTCTGAATCGGAAGCTAAAACTCTTTTACTTGATATTGAAAAATTTGAAAAACAAAAGACAGATTTGAAATCTAAATACTTAAAAGAATTATTAAGTATTCTTCCTGCTAAAAAAATAATTAAGCTCTACCAAGCAGAACATTCTTTCAGACAAAAGATGTTTGATGAATATAAAAAACGCCATTCTAACGATTAACCCTACTAATATAGATTAATACCCCTTAATATATTAAAAAAAGGAAGCTGTAATAGCTTCCTTTTTATTTTGTAAAAATCAATTTACTAACTCTTCCTTTTCCTGCTGCATATGCTGTAGAATCATTTAGAAATCTAATGGTATAAAACCCTTCATCGCTAAGATGTTTCCAGGTATTACCAAAATCGGCACTATAATCAATTCCGTTAAAGCCAACAGCAACTAACTCATTGCCGTCACTATTAGGGATATATTGCACACAACTTCTATAACCAGGACCTTCATTATCTGAAACAACCTGCCATGTAACTCCACCTGTTGTCGTTCTTATTTTGTTAGCCGAATTTGCTTCGGGATTTGTATAATCTCCTCCGATAGCAAAACCATTATTTTCATCATAAAAATCAATAGAATAAATACCTGTTGTTTCTTTTCCTTGAACAATAGGCGTATCAAAAACACGCCAAGTGATTCCTTTGTCTGGTGAGTACATTACTCTACTTGTTTTACCTCCTGTAGCCACCCAGGTTTCATCTCCTACAATGGCAATATTAGTATCACTTGCTGCAAAAGCAGCTTCACCATCTTTAATACTTGGCAAATTATTACAACTCATTTTTGTCCAATTTTCTCCTCCATCTCTAGTAATAATGATACTCATACAACCGTCTGTTGGGTCACCAATAGCAATACCTTCTTGTTCATTCCAGAAATCCATAGCATCGTAAAAAACATTAGGATGATTTTCTTGATATACTATTTTATTTTTTTCTAAATCTGCATTTAGCTTATATAAAAGTGCAGGATTCCCTACTGTAATTCCGAAACCATTCTTTTCATTAACTGCTAAGGCTCTAAAATTAAGTTGAAGTGAATCTGTAGTTAGGTTTAGCTTATAATATGGAACTAGATTAGTATCTAAAGAATCTACTGATTGAAGAACTTTATTTTGAAACAACATTCCTAATTCTCCTTTAGAAGTTAAGTATATAGGACCCAAGGAATCTAAAATTTCAAGGGCTCTTATATTCAAAGTACTGTCTTCTACCAAGTGAACAATTTCAACGTTATTAAAACTTTTTGGTTTTTGTGTTATTTTAGCTTTACAAGCTCCTAAAGCAAGTAATAATAAGCAAATGATTAGTAATCTCATTAAGTTTAATTTTTTATAAAAATAGAAAAGCTTCACGATATAATCGTAAAGCCTTTTCAAAAAAACAATTTATAAACAATTCTAATTAATTCATTTTAACCTTCTTCTTTTAATGCTTTTGCATCAATAATTAACTGCTGCATAGAAGCTCTATTGAGGCCATTATAAATACCTCTAATATGTTTATTCTTATCTATAAGTAAGAAGTTTTCAGTGTGTAAAAAGTCATCTATACTTTTAGGTTCATCTAGATCATTTTCAATAAAATATTGAGACCTCCCTAAATTATAAATATCAAATTTAGCACCTGTTACCAAATGCCATTTATGATCTATTACACCAAATTTTTCTGCATATTGTTTTAAAACAGGTACAGAATCTCTTGTTGGCGTCACAGAGTGTGACAGAAATAAGATCTCATCATCCTCTTTAAATTCCTCTTGCAAACTAAACATGTTTCCAGTCATTTGAGGGCAAATCCCTGGGCAGCTTGTAAAAAAGAAATCTGTAATATAAATCTTATCTTTAAATGTTTCTTGCGTTACCGTTTCGCCTAGCTGATTCACTAATTTGAAATCTTTTATTTTATGAAAAGATTTCTCTTCCTCACTTTCTGGCACTAACCAATGAGGTGTAAATGATTCTTCATTGTAATAAGGTAAGTAATCTACCCTACTTACTTCTTCAACTTCTTCTTTTACCCTATTCTTATTTACTTCATTACAGCTTATTGTAATAAACATCAGAGATAGCAAAACTAAAGTTAACTTATTTCTTTTTAACAACTTTTTCATTTTCTAATTTATAACAAGCGTTAGCACGCATTAACCCAAAAACTCTTCCATTTTTGGCTTCGTAATTCACATAAAGTTTTCCGTTTGGCAACCATGCTTTCTGTAAACCACTTTCCTTACCACGTTCTAACCAACGTAGTTTAGAAATTTCTCCATTTGGATAAAATTGTTTTTCTTCTCCTTCTTTTTTCCCATCTACATAATTTACATGTAAAGCAACATTACCATTTTCCCAGTAACTTTTATAATCACCAACTAATTTGTTCTGACTATAATTAGAAGCTACACGTAATACTCCGTTTGCCGACCACGTTTTGGCAACTCCTTCTCTTTTACCATTATAAAAACCTAATTTTTCTTCAGGCGTATTATTTTTATGAAATTTTAATGAATACCCATTATAAGGTTCATCATTATAATACCAAACACCTTCTAACGGATTTAAAACAAGATCTGATTTTTTTACTTCAACATTTTTAATAAGAAATATTCTTTCTTTTGGAATTGCGGAATTTTCAGAATTTAAATCTTCTGAAGACTCCTTACAACTCCCAAAAGTTATAAAAAAAACAACTAATAAAAATGATATCCTCATGATTAATAACCTTGAAATGGCCCTGCAAATGCTAAATAAGAACCTGTTGTTGAATAAACTTCATTTATAATATGATAATGATATTCTTCTTCACCATCTGTGTATTCTGTTGTAGAAGTATGACCACCTGATGTGTCTAAATCTGTTGGATATGTTCCTGTTGAAGAACATTGTCTTCCATATAGAAAAACACCATCTAATAAGATACCTACCAAATTATCATCATCGTTACTAAATGCTTTTGGTTCTAAGTGATAATGATATACACCTGGACCAATATGACCACCTGTCCAATCTAAACTTGCTGCAGCCTCATCTAGATCTCCTGCGCCTTCTTGGTCATTAAAAATAGATGCTCCACTTACTGCAATCCCTATAGTATCAAAAGTTGTAGATACTGAACTCCCTGTTAAATTAGGGGTTGCGTCTACAGTTATAGTAACAGCATTATTGTTACTAGACATTATACTTGGTGTAACCTCAACAGTTGGTTCATTAATATATAAATCATTTCCTTCTCCCCAATAAACAGTTTCGTGATCTGGTAAACCTGTTGTTTCAATAACAACATTAGAACCGTCTAAATAAATTGTAGTAGCATCCGTATTAAAAGCATAAAATGCGGCGTGAAGTTCTGTTACAATTTCATCATCCGTATCATCTGTACCTGCTACTGAATCTTCAGTACTATCATCACTTGAACAAGCAATATTTAACGAAAAGACCAGTACAATCAAACCTAATAATTTTAATAAATTTCTCATAGTCGTTTTTTTTTATTTTTTTTGTTTGTTTAATTCTCTGAAAATTTAGATGAGATTACAAAATAAAACTTGCGCATCAAACTAAATTTTATTTTACTTTCAGTATCAATAAAGCTCTATAAATCTAATAAACAGTTACAATACCTGTAGTATAATTAATCCTTAGAAATAGCTAAACTGATTATCTATTATTAATGCTTGTCTCTTCTTTTTTTTCTATCAACGTCATCATCTTTAGAATAAAAAGCTTCTAATTCTTCTAAATCTAATTGTGAATCTCCATTAACATCAATATCACTAAAATTAGCCATAAGATCACGCTTGTCTTTTGCTGCGACTTCTAATTCATTTAAAAGACCATCTTCATCTTGATCTACTTCTGCTAAGATTTTTTCAGCTGATACCGGTTTTGGTTTTGTATTATCTAATGCAGCTTCTAACTCTTCAAGATTAATAAAACCATCAGCATCTATTTTACTAAAATCTTCAGAAATCTTACCGCGTTCATCTTTTGCGGCTTCATCTATATCAATTTTATCATCACCGTTTGTATCTAACATTTCAATAATTTTAGAAGCATCTGGTTTTCCTCCTTCTGGGGGTCCTCCACCCTGTCTACCACCTCTTCCGCCTGGTCCTTGTGCAAAAGCAGAACTGCATAATAGTATTGATAAAATCCCTAGCGTATTTTTTAATTTGTTTGTTTTCATAATATCTATTTTATCTTTAGATGTTTTCTTTAAAACAAACTTGCGTTAGGCACAAAAAAAGCTTCATGACTGTATCATGAAGCTTTTTATTAATTAAGAATATATCAATTGTTTAATTCCTTGCAATTTTGATAACGGCTATTTTATTCACTACAACCATATATAATCCTTTTGAGAACGATGAAAAATCAAGAGAAATTGTATTTTCATTAGCATAGCTATTATTATACAACTGTTGCCCTTGTAAATTATAAACCGTAACTGACTCTATTGTATAATTTGAATTTTGAATTTCTAAATAATTAGATGTCGGATTAGGATAAACTTTAAGTCCATTGTTAAATAAAACCTCATCTACAGAGAGTGATTCATTATTCTCCCCGAAGGTTGGTTCTTGAATTACAAAATCTCCTGTTCCATTAGGTACACGAGCATACCCCATATCATCCGTTTGTTCACCGAATATTATATTTTCTATTATTGTACCATCATCATAAGATAAAATAGCACTTTCTCCACCTGAAGAAAATTTCACATCTGCATGTAAACCTTCTTGATCATCATCTTTATCACACCAAACAATTAAATAACTATCAGGCTCTATTGTTAACCCTGAAGGGAATGCCCAAGTTAATAATTCATCTGAATCATCGGATAAGTACAAATTATCTAAGCTTAAAGTTTCAGAACTATTATTGTATAGCTCTAACCAATCGTCATATTCGCCATCTTGATCAACTGCAGTCGTTTCATTAGAGGCCATAATTTCATTAATCACTAAATCACCAACAGCTATTGTTGTGTAGGTTCCTTCAATACTGTAGAATTCATACTCTGCTCTTGCAGGTGAAAAAGCCCCAATATTTGAGTTTTCAGCATAAATATAATATTGAAGATTAGCAGTCTCTACAACGATATCTAAACCGTATACTCCATCACCAGACGTACCATCATTGTGTGCACCATCATCATACATTTCTAATTTTGTAAAAGGCAATGTTTCGTCTGTTCTGTAACCTATATAAACAGTATTCTCATCGGTAACATTTGCTGTAATTGTTACCGTATCTCCTATTATTGGAGTCTCATTAGAAGTTTCTACAGCACTTATTGTTGGCTGTGTATTTGTAAAATCTGATTGCGATAATAAATAAGAACTTCTAGCAGACATTAAGTTGGTTAAACCACATGCGGTATTACCATCTACAGAATAGTCTGTATTTATATTTCCTGTAAACTGAGCATCTGTATAAAATTTATTAGTATCTGCTGTAACAGCTTCCGTAACAATTGCTTGATAATCGTTAGCTAAGGTTAAGTAATTTGAGTTACTTATGTTTTCTGTTAAAATAGTTTTATAATGTGCTAAATACATTCTTTTGTATTTTGGTATCGCTAGCAATTTTGAAATAAGAGGGAAATTACTATCATCATCGTCATGTAGTAAATGATCTAATTCTGCTTTTTCTGTAGTTGAACTTAAGGTTCCTGTAGAACTTCCTGGTCCGCCTGGACCTCCTGGTCCACTAGTACTAGTTTCTCCTGTCATAGCAAATGTTCCGAAAGACATGTTTAAATCCCAAACTACAGGCTTAAACTGACCATTATTATCTTTATACAAATAATAGTTTTGTTTAAACTGACCTATATAACTGTCTAAATTTACCATTACATTATCAAAAGCTAACATCCAAATTGCATTATCGACATCTAAAACATTTTCAATATTATCTATGTCGTTGCTTAAAATATTTGTGAGTTCTATTAAATTATCCCAATGTGCAAGTGCAACTGATTCATCATCGTCGTCATCTGATTTAATTTCATAAGCATCATCATAACTGGTGTAACTTGTCCCTAAATATTCTAAATTAGGTAAAGTGGTTGTCGTTGGCCCTGCTCCATCTGGTGGACTACAACTAAAAAAGGCATTATCATTAGAGTTAAAATGTTTATTTACAAACTTCTTAGAAATAGCTTCCGTATTAGTATATAAACCAATTAAAGTTCCATTAACATAAACATTAGCATAATTAGCCTGTGGAGCATCCATATACTGATTAACTATATTATAAGCCACTGTTTCTCTAACAAATGAAGGATCTGCAAAACCATTTGCTAGTTTAATATCTGTATACCCCTGGTAATCCTGATCTACATAAGTATCTAACTCAATATGAAAAGGGTTTTTAACTTGGCTAGAACTGTAAGAGCTATTCCCCTTATATTTTACTCCTACTTGGTTAAATACAGTTCCATTAATCGTTACGGATGTAGCTTCTGTATAATTATTATCACCCGCTTTTTCTGCATCTAGTAAAGCATCCCAATTGCTTTCTGCAAATTCGATCTCTATAGTTTGAATGGTGTTAATATCATATAATTCTTGTGAAAACAAATTTATTGTAAGAAACAAGATTGTTAAAAGTGTAATTGTTTTTTTCATTATTTATCATTTTTGAATTGTTTTTCAGTGATATAACTTTAGATGCGTTTACAGAATAAAACTTGCATAAAATGTTAAATAAAAACAAAAAAAGGCTTCGTAATTTCTCACGAAGCCTTAATGAAACAATTAATAAACTTAAACAATATTTTAATACCTTATAGTTTGTGTGATGGAAATACTTTTCTAACATCCATTTTAACATATATAATTTAAAAAAATACACATTATTGAATTCTTGGTTTGCTACAAATAGTGGATTTCCATTAATAGAAACTCCAATGGTGAGGATGAGGATGATGTATTAAAAAAGGACTCAGCAATACCCTCATTTGCTGTTACATCTGTTTCTTCAGAACTATCATCTCTACTACATGCCAAAAAAAAATGAATCTAGATAATACTATTCCTATGAAATAAAATTCTTTGAGTATTCTTTCTCTCTTCATATTAAACATAATTAATTGTGAGTTTCCTTTAATTTTCTTCTTTGTTTCATGCTGTGAACTAGTAACCCAAAAGTGCAAACAACAGCTAAAATTAAGATTACGTTTAAAGACGATGAACTTATTATTCTCTCATCCACACGTACAAATTTATTTCCGTCTACTTCTAATTTTAATACATGATTATTATCCTTCGTTAAAACAAAATTTTCTTTACTAAAACCCTCTTTCAAAATTATTAAGGCACTTTTATTATTATAAATATCCTTAAATGATTCATTTTCAACCAAAACAGATTCTATATTTTCAGGAACACCTAAAACTTCAAAAATAACTTTAGTCTCATGTCCTAGTTTCACTATACCATGGCTTAGCGTTACCGTTTTATTACCGTTGAATTCTATTTTTAGATTATTTTTAATATGCTCAAGAACCATTTCTTGAAACTCTTCTGGCGTTTTATATGGTACCTCAGCATAATACTTTCTAATTTCATGTTGAAAAGCCGTTAATGATGCACTTATTTGTAATGCCCAAGTATCATTATTATTTTCTACTAACATTGTTGTAGAAATTTCTGGTTGATGTGCTTGTATTGATGTCGAAAAAAACATCACCCCTCCTATTATTATTAAGAAGAAATATCTACTTATACAATTATTTTTAAATAGCATAAGCACCTTTTAGTCCATTAATAAAATTGTTGTTTCCAGCTTCGTCTACATGATAATGATACCCACGTGCCTCATCAGTATGTCCACGTAATTCATCTAAATCTATAGCTTCATTACCGTCCTCATCTTCTAATTCGTAAATACCAATTCCGTCTAAAGCATAACCTATTAATGCGGCGTGACCATCTTCTTGCTCAACCTTTGTACTGAAACCTGTTGCTGCATGATAGTGATAACCTTGATGAACATTTATATGTCCACCAGCATCATCAAAGGGAGCAATGGTGTAAGCTGAAAGAATATTGTCTGTTGGTGCAGGTGCCGAAAATTCAATACCGTTTAAAGCGATACCTCGAGTGGAAGGCACTGACTCTATAACTTCCCCTGGACCACCAGGACCAACTGCCCCACCACCTTCAGTAGTAAAAAACAGTGAAGTATCTTGTAATACTGGTGTTATTGGAATTAACCAAGTCTGTGTTAAATCTGAGATATAAGCAGGAAGACATTCTACACAAAAGTTCTCATATTCTTCTCCTACATCTGGGTTAGCCGCATTTATACAATCTTCTTCAGATTCAGTAATATAAATATCACCATTTCCATCATACATCATCCAATTATCATCGTTGTAAAAAGTTGCTAAATTTTCAATAAAAGCACCATCTACATCATGTACCTCACCATCTTCTAACCAAATACCACCAGCTTCTGCATCATCGCTAATATTATCTGGACACCATGGCCCCATGTTGTGATCTGTTGGTAAACTACTTGTTACAACTTGGTAACAATCTGTAACTGTACCATCAGATAAAGTACAGGGAACAATTGTTATGATAACTGACTCATCTTCTGTAGTAAAATAAGATGTATTTACATTTACAACTGAACTATCTGAATCATCTGTACCTTCTGATGTATCAGTACTATCATCATCTGAACTACAAGCCATAAAAAGCAATAATAACACACTTAGTATTGCTACAGGCTTTATAAAAATTTGATTTATTTCTACATTTCTCATATTCTATTTTTTTAGTGATTATATTATTTTAGATGCGAACCTTTTTATAAACTTGTGATTAAATTGAAATAAAAATATAATCTGTTAATCTCCTAATGCTTTTCCTAACCTAAATGCCATTGTTTTTGTTTTGTTTTTCAAGCTTTTAGCATTCAATAATTGAATTTCCGTTTGTAATAATCTATCCACTAAACAATTTTGATACTCCCTACTTTTAAGTAAGTTAGTATAATTAGATCCTAGAGAAAGCATCTGATAATTATTGCTTTTTAATTCCCGTTTAGAAATAATATCAATTAAGGAAATATGTTTTTCTATAGCAGGTTGTAATCTGCTAACGATAATGTTTTCTATTTTTGATTCTTGATTTTCAAAAGCATCCAATTCATTAGGGTAAGCTGCAATTAAATCTTTTAGTAAAACACCTTCAATAAATTCGAATTTATTAGTTGTATTAACTGAATTTATGGCTCCACTATGAAGTTGTATTGGGTGATAATTAACATTAATAATCTCTAATTTATCATCTTCATCTATTTCCCCAAGTTGATCTCTCATTATAATATCTATGGTATTCTGTATACTTTCTACATTTTTATTATAACTCGCTATTGAAGCATCTAAAAGAATAAGATTTGCATTTAATTCTTCGTTAAGTGATTGATAAATTTTCAACTCTACAATTCTATTTTTTCTTAATTCATTTAGATTATTGATTTTCCATGCTATTAAAACACCTATAACGATTAATAATATCTCCCCAAGCGCATAAACTAGATAACTTTTTATTTTTCCTGAGTCTAGTAATTTTTTTCTAACTTTCCTGAATAATCTCATACCTTAATGCATTAAATTTTGATGCTTATAGTCATTTTCATTGTAAAAAAAAGCTTCATAATTTCTCACGAAGCCTTTCATAATCAAAACAATTAACCAATCAAATTATTCTTACTTATCTCTACCTCTTCCTTTACGTTCAGGTTTTGGTGCATTTTTAAATTCTTCTTCTGAAATAAAACCATCTTCATCTGTATCGATATCAGAGAACCCATCTTTTAAAGGTCCTTTTACTTCTGCTTCTGAAAGTTTTCCGTCTTCATTGGCGTCCATTTCTTTTAATAACTCTGCAAATGTTGGCTTTTTTCTTTCTCCCTGTCCATAAGTTAAATTTGAAAATCCGACTAAACCAAATACTAATACTACTGTTTTAAATGTGATACTTTTCATGTTGAATATTTTTAATGTTATATAAGTTTAGATGCACTTATACTTTTAAACTTGTACTCACCTTTGTTAAATAAAACACAAAAAAAGACCTTCAAAATATTGAAGGTCTTTTTATATAACTTTAATTAGTTATTGTCTATTTGGAGGTGGAGGTCTATGTTCTTCTCCTTCTCTTATTGGAGGTCGTTGTTGCCCTTGTTCTCCTTGACGAAGTGCATCTATTATGATAGTTTTAAACTTTTCTTTTTGTTTATCAGTAGATAATTCCTGAATCATTTTAAAATGATAAAATACTTCTTTAGCTTTTTCTTTTTCTTTTTCAGAAATTAATGACGTAATAGAATCTATTGAAGATTCCTGAACATCAACATCAGATAATTTATCAAAAAGTAAATCTTTTAAACCTTTTACATCATCGGACAGCTTCATTATTTTTTCATGATGCCCTACATTATTCGCTTTAAATTTTGCTATTTGTTCATCATTAAAGCCTAATTCTTTTACAATAAAATCTTTATTTCCTTGTGGTTCTCTTGGTAATCTATCATTTTGACTTCCTATATATGTAAATAAAAAAAACACATTAACCACAATTAAAAAAATCAGTAGTATATATAAAATTACATTTTTCTTCATAATTAATTTAATAAAGTAGATTCTGTACTTGTAGATAATCCATAAGATTCAGCAAAACTAGTAACATTATTATCGTAAGTATTTTCTTTAAGATTATTAAATGCTAATACATTTAAAATAATAATACAAACTAGTGTTGCTAATTGTAATTGTGGTGTAAACCATGACCAAGTTTTATCTTGTACATCTTGGGAAGCATTACGGATTTGATGCATCACATTTTCTTTAAAAAAAGGAGATACTTTAGCCTTTTCAATCGATTCTATAGAATCAAAAGTGGCTTTTACTTTTTTATACATTTCAACATTAGGTTTCATAATTATATCTTTAGATGCAAAAGCTTCATAAAACTTGTGCTAATGTTCATTTTTATAATAAATTTCTAAAATTTTCTGTAAATTCTTTTTAGCTCTAAACATTAAAGACTCTACAGAAGATAGACTTTTACCTGTTATATCGGCGACTTCCTGATAACTTTTACCATCTATTTTATGTAAGGTAAATATTACAATCTGACTTTCTGGTAAATTATTTATAGCTTTAAACAGCGTTGCATTTAACTCTTTGTTCTCTAGCAAAATTCCTGGGTGATTCATCTCTGTAAAATAATCTGTTTTATCTATAGGAATAGCATTTCCTGTTATAGACTGCAAAAAAGCAAAACGTTTCTTTGTATTCTTCTTTCTAATAAATTCTAAACATTTATTAGTGGCAATTCTATAAATCCAAGTAGACAACTTAGAGTCACCTTTAAATTTTTTAATTGAATTAAAAACCTCAACAAAAACATCTTGTGCAATGTCTTCTGCATCTTCCCTATTAGGCACAAATGAAATACAAGTACTAAAAACCTTATGCTGATAATCATCTAAAAGCTGACTATAAGCCTTGGGGCTTTTTAACTTTAGTTCTTGTATAAATTCTGTTTCTTTCAAAGAATAATTTAAATTAATAAGCCGCTAATTTAGTTTATATACAATTAGTAAAAAAATAACCTATGTTTTACTTGAATTTTGTTAATGAAATAAATTCATGATATTCCGTTATAAAAATTTAACTTTGAATTTTTAAAATATTCTATTATGAATCCATCAGCTAGCGGCTGGATAAAAAAACTGCTTAATCAAGTTTCTGAAACAAAGTACTCTCAGACAGAGAATGACACATTTTATAGAAGCCTTAAGCGTGCAGGATTTATATATGGCAGTAATATTAAAGTGGTTTTAGATATCGCTAAAACCTTTACGCTTACAGAAGAAGAACGCTGTAAAACTAATTTACTACTTACCTTTTACTTTATTTACAATAAGGAACAACCACCAGAAGAGCAATTTACGGATAGCCTTATTAGATATTACAAAACGATAAGTGACCAAAAACGATCGTTTTTTGAAGATTTATTTAGCGATAAAAGACCGGACAGCTTACTTGAGAAAATTATTCATAAGCGGATACATATTGATGACAATTTTATTTCAAAGAGTTTTAATTATTTTTTAATTAACGCACTTTTATTTGTTGATGTATTAGGTTACCATCGTTTTTTAAAAGATGAAAAAGGTGTTAGAGATTATGTAACTAATCTTGAATTTGCTCTAGAAACTATTGTTTTTGCTGCTATAGAGAATAAGTCTCAAAAATCTGAATATGACGATAACCTTATTCGATTATTTGAAAGCTCTATTCGTCATAAAAATGCAGAAATCTTAACTTATAAAGATGCTATTTCGGTTATAAATGAGCCTTTAGAAAAATTATATGTCATAGACTTAGTTTGTATGGCATCTTGGACAGACAAGATTATAGATAAAGAAGAGCAAAACTTTTTAGACCAATTAAAAATAGATTTAAATGTAGAAAACACGGTCATTGTAAAATCTATAAATGATATAAATCTATTCTACGACGAGCATAAACATGATGTTGCTTTTTTAAGTTCTAAAAATTTAGCACAAAGTTTTTACGACAATAGTACAAAGGTTGTTTTTAAACTTATAAGAAGAAATAGCAAACGATTAATTAAAGAATTATCGGAAAGCAAAGAGGCTTTGTATTTATTAACACAATCTACACAACGTAACTTAACAGACGAAGAGCAGAAAAAAATTCAGACACAACTTATGGATATTTTTAAATCCATACCAAGTTTAGCCATTTTTATGTTACCAGGCGGCATGTTACTTTTACCTTTATTTATTAAATTTATTCCTACTCTATTGCCTTCTGCTTTTGATGATAATAGAATAGACGATAAGAAATAAACTTATTCTAACCAGGTTTTAAAATCTTTAACACGTTCTCTTGCCACAATAATATCTTGCTCATTAAAACGATTTAGTTTTATTTGTAATCTAGAATTGGTGTAACTTACCATATCTTTAATAGCATTAATATTTACATAGAATTTTCTACTGATTCTAAAAAAAACATCTGGTTCTAATTCTTTTTCTAATTGGTCTAAAGTAACATCTAAAAGATAGTTTCTTCCTTCATTAGTAAAAGCATAGGTTCCTTTATTTTCACTATAAATGCATTCGATATCTTCTATATTAATAAGTTTTAAATGTTGCCCTACTTTAACTGAGAAACGTTTTTTATATTCTCGTTCAATCGGATTAATAAGCAGGTTTTTAATATCATTAAAGTCCAGTGTAACAGATTTTTTTTGCGGTAATCTTACTTTATACTTTTCTACAGCAGTAGCTAAATCATCGTCGTCAATTGGTTTTAATAAATAATCTATACTATTGAGTTTAAAAGCTTGTAAAGCATATTCGTCATAAGCTGTTGTAAAAATTACGGCCGACTTAATATCTATAGTTTCAAAAATCTCAAAAGATAATCCATCACTCAATTGAATGTCTAAGAAAATTAAATCGGGATGTTCATTGTTATTAAACCATTCTACAGATTCCTCTACAGAATGCAACATCGTTTCTGCTTCTATATCTAAAGCTTTTAACATACGCTGCAAACGTCTTGCAGATGGTTTTTCGTCTTCTATAATAATTACATTCATATGCTTTAAATTATATTATTCTTTATTGAGTCGTAAAGATTTTTATTCCCAGTTCTGTTCTTCTTTGTGCATAAACTCATCAATTTTTCGTTGTTCCCAACTGGTTCCAAAAAAGAAATCTGGACCAAAAACTCCTAAAAAATGAAAGAATAACCCAATTCCCCAAAAAATTGCGGTAGCATAAGTTCCAAAACCTGTAAATCCTTCTTCTGAATTTACACCAATTAGTATAATTAAAAACAAATTTACCACTACATAACTTACCAAATGCCAGTAAAAACCAACTATAGCATCTACTTTTTTCTTTGCTCTTAAATAAGCCTCTTCTTTTCTGAAATCAGAATTGATACTAACATCATTTTCTATATCAGACTCTATATGATACTTTTCCATATTATTTCTTTTTAATTATTAGACAATTCATCATCCATCAACTTTTTAATTTTTCGCTCTCTCCATTCTTCACCAAAAAACACCAAAATGTCAAATGCAGAAAGGCCATGCAACACAATGGCAACTCCCCAAATTAACCATGACATTGAGGTAGATAATTCAAAAAAAGCTTCCATAAAACTTTTTCCATTGTTCATATAACTTATAATCTTAATACCAGAAATAGACGTATTAACAATAAAATAAACCGAAAGATGTGTGTAGAAAGCTTTTAGTTTTTCAACTTTCTTCTTTGCTTTCAAATATTTTAAATCTGAGTTATCTATTTTCATAATTCAATAAATTAATTCCAACGTTTAGTTTCCTCTTCTTTACGCAGGTATTCTTCAATTTTTCGTTCTTCCCATTTAGAACCGAAAGCTCCATCATTTACAAAAATTTTATAAGCTTGAAATGCTAAACCAATTCCCCAACCTGCCATCGGGAACCAAAACCATTGAATGGTATAATAAGAGTATTTGTACCAAATAAAAATTAAAAAAGGAATAACTAAACAATAAGACACTAAACTGTAGTAAAAAGCTTTTAACTCTTCTACACGCTTACGAGCTTTTACATAATGGTCATTAATACGTACTCGCGATTTTTCTATACTTCTCATAACTGTAACTTGTTTTTTTAGCATAGGTATAGCTACTGCAAAATCTTTTTCTCTTTGATTAATTTGTACTTTTCTATTGGTTAATAAAGCATAACGTTGCTTAATATTTTCTAATCCAACACCACTACTCTTTTTTACAATTTGTTTAAGTTGAAGGTTATTCATTACCACTAAATGATTTCCGTCTTCATAAATTATGATATGTAATGGTTTAGTAGACGTTACCATATTGTGCTTTACCGCATTTTCTAAAAGTAATTGTAATGAGAGGGGTACAACTTTATTTTCTGGATTGGATGCTTTATCTGGAATTTCAAAAATGATACTATCTTCAAATCGCATTTTTAAAAGCGACATATAGGTTCTTGCAAATTTTAATTCTTCATCTACAGTAACTAATTCTTTACTTTTTTGCTCTAAAACATAGCGATAAACCTTAGATAATGATGTTGTAAATTTCTGAGCATTAACTGGATTTTCTTCAATTAAACTCGTTAATACATTTAAACTATTAAATAAAAAATGTGGATCTAATTGGTTTTTTAAAGCATCAAATTTGGCACTTGCCGTACCTGCGATAACCTTTTGCTCTTTAATTTTATTTTTCTGATAGCGATTATAATAATAAACCAAATGAAAAACAGTAACTATAACTATGGTAACCCATAAACCAAAAGAATAGCCTCGCCAAGATTCACGGCTTAAAAACGACTTTAACTCTAGATCATAAATCACGGTCGCTGTAAAAACTCTTATAAAGAACAAGCCAATTAGCGTAAGTGTTGTACTTCCTATAATTCCATAAATTAAACGTTTTATGGTATCATCAGTTTTCCATTCACGACTTCCCATATAGGCGAAAAATGCCATATTTGAATATCCTAAAACAAAGGCATAAAGTTGATAAAAACCAAAGTCAATTAAAAAGTCATTAATCGTTTGATATTGAAATCCTGACGAAATTAAATTCCCTACAACATAAACCACAGTCCCAATTCCGAACGTTAAAAATATTTTTTTTAATGACTTTTTCATATGCTATTAAGCTTTACATTGCTTTGATACAGCTATTGCACGTTCTTTACCCCAGTTTGGATGAAGTGCACTCTTTGGATTAAAGGTATCAAAAAGTTTAACAGAAGCTTCAATCTCTTTACAATAAGGGGCGATGTCTTTACCAAAGTATTTTGCGCTTCCCATTCCCCATTCCGCTTTACCAAAAGCTACTCTTGGGTTTGTAGCATCTATAGCGCTTGCTTTCGCATACAATTCAGATATTTTCGCACTATACTTCATACCATAAGTCATACCATCAAAAGCCACCCAATTGGTTAAAATGTGAGCTTGCATCACCAATAATTCTGCGTTATTTTCACTTTTAAGCATTGCATCGTCTAAATGTTTTTGTGCTTTATCTAACTGTGCTTTTAAGACTACTTCATCTTTTTCTCCCCAGCTTTTTAAACTATTAATCTGAGCAATGTAATAATCAGGCAACCATTCTTTAGGTTCTGCTTTTGCTATACGCTCAAACATATTTTCTGCTTTGTCTGTTTCTCCTTGTTCCCAAAGTTTAAAAGCCTTTGCCATTCCTTTTTCAAAATCGGTTTGTGCTTGTGTTACTGTAGTTAGTATAAATAATAAAGTGGTAATTATCGTTTTCATAATAAGATTTTTATAAGGTTAAATAGATATGTTTACAGTCTTATTTTCCTTCATCTGAAATTTAGCATCCGACCATTTTGGTGGCCCCATAAATCCCTTAGCATCATTTGAGCATCCATAAGCTTCTTTAGGAATGTGCATAAAATTAGTATCCATTATTCCGTTATCATTTTCATCATGAAAAACAGAAATACCATAAGTTCCTTGAGGAATATTATTAAAAACAACCGTACTAGAGTTATTTTCAATAACACTTATTGAATTTTTAAAAGGTTTTTTTAAAAAATCAGTTTCTGTATTGTAGAGTGCGATAAACATTTTTCCATCATTGCTAGCAGCCTCATCTACAATTATAGTAATAGTTAGATTATCTTGAGCTTCTATTGGAAAGCTTAAAAAACAGATAATTAAAATAGTAGTCATTTTTACGAGTATATTCATGATTGTTGGTTTTGTTTGATACAAATATCGAATACATCACATCGATTTTAAAACGAAATTTACTGAAATGTAATTTTTAGAAGATGAACTGTTCCTTTTTAAAAATAATACTATTCCTAATTTATTATATTAGTATTTTTAATAACCTAACCTATTAATTAAACAGAATGAAATTTGAAAGTAAAAAAGACATGCTATTCAGCGTAATTATACTGGGCTTAAATGCTTTTTTTATTACAATTATAGTTATAGGACTTATTAACGGAGAAATAAAGCAACAGGAATATTGGCCATTAATAGTGATTTTTGGAGTCGTGATTCTAATCTTCTGGTTATTTTTCGGGACTAACTATAAGTTAACAAAACAAGACGGACTGATATATAAATGTGGACCTTTAAAAGGACAAATAAAGATTGAAGACATTACTCAAATTATAAAAGGAAAAACACTTTGGGTAGGATTAAAACCAGCAACTTCTAGAAATGGTTTAATCATAAAGTATAATAAATACGATGAAATTTATATCAGCCCAAAAACAAATGAAACTTTTATAAAAAAAATATTGAAGTTAAACAGTAACATAAAAATCACTGAATAAATCCAATACCTAAAACATTTTATAATAGCAAAACTTATTCTGCCAATAATTGAGCTACAAAAGCTTCAAACTCGTTTTTAAACTCTATATATTTCTCTCCTGTTGCAGGTCCATTAAATCCTGTATGAATTTTTCTAACCTTTCCTGTTTTATCAATATAAATAGACGTTGGGTAAGATAACACATGGTCTAACATTGATAATTTTTCTTGTGCCTTCTCTTTATCTGAAGTTCCATATTGCGCCAACAAAATTGGGTAATCTATACCAACTCTATCTGCTAAGCGATCAATTCTACTAAAAGCAGCTTCTTTTGTTTTAGCATACTCAAAAGCTAAACCTACAAATTCAATGTCTTTATCCTTGTTGTTTTTATAAAACTCAGCATAATATTTACTTTCATCTAAACAATTAGGACACCAACTCCCCATAATTTGTACAATCACAACTTTATTTTTAAAACGATCATCTTTTAGAGACACCAATTCATCTGAAGTATTTGGAAATTCAAAATCAATACTGTCATAACCCTCTTTTAAAAAAGTTAAATTATCAGCTTTCTCTAATTCATAAGCTTCATTTCTCTTAGCTGTAAAAGGTTCTTTCCAATGGTTACCAGAATAGAATACGCCCTCTAATGTTGAATCTAAAACTGTAGCTTTAAATAAAAATGCATGTGCACCATCAAAAGCAGAAAGCTTCATTTCGTTTCCATCCATAACACCTTCTAAAAAACGATAATCTCCTGTAGTTGTTCTAAAGGTTCCAGTTACAACAGCTCCTTTTTGCTTAAAAATTCCTTTTGCCATATAGGTATCTTCTGCATTATTTGGACTAAAAATAGTTTCCCAAACACCAGAAACATCTTGTGATGGTTTTGATGTCGTTTTAAAGCGTTTTTCTACTCCTAATTCAGCAGAAAACGGAACTGATCGCTCTAAACTTTCTATAATAAAGTTTCCTTTAAGTTTATCTCCTTCTAGTTTTGCTGAAATGTAACCCTCAAAAACCGGTAGTTTTATAACTACAGAATCATTTTCATAAGTAATTTCATCAACCTCAATAACTTCTTCTGCATTAAAAACTTTTAATTGTGTTGCCGACTCTACTTCAAAATTAAAAGGTAATAATTCACCGTCTTGTACTTCTAAAACAGCTTTATACATCCCTGTTTTCAACGTATTTTCTTGTTGATATTCAGTATCTAAATTTGTAGATTTAGCATCATTTTTACAAGACACTATGGTTAAGGCAACAAGGCAAATTAGTATATATCTCATGAATATTTTAGACTTTAATAGCATTATATTTTGTAAATATTAGTGCTGCTTAATGGTATTACCTTACAAGCAGCATGGCTAAAATACTTATAAATGATTGTCATCGCAATGGACTGCATCACAAAAAAATCTTAATTTGAAACTTTATATTCAATATATAACCCTGAAATTTTGCTATTAACACGCTTTATTTAAAGAGGCGTAGACCATTAAATAGCACTTTTAGCCGTATTATGACGCTCTGAAATAATTATCTTCACATTTAAATAATTTTTTTAGAATGGATATTTCGTAACGCAACAAGTATTATTATCTTTGTCGCCTGATTAAAATCAACATATGAAAATTTCATACAACTGGCTAAAACAGTTTATAAAGACAGATTGGGACGCTGAAAAAACAGGCGAATTATTAACTGATCTGGGATTAGAAATAGAAGGTATTGATGCCTACGAATCCGTAAAAGGTGGCTTAAAAGGTATTGTTGTAGGCGAAGTTTTAACTTGCGAGCAACATCCTAACGCTGACAGGTTAAAAATAACGACTGTAAATATCGATGGCGAAAACCCAATACAGATTGTATGTGGTGCACCTAATGTTGCTGCCGGACAAAAAGTTCCTGTAGCTACAATTGGTACTACATTATACACTGAAGAAGGTGAAGCTTGGACCATTAAGAAAGGAAAAATTAGAGGCGAAGAAAGTCATGGTATGATTTGCGCTGAAGATGAATTAGGCCTTGGTGAATCTCACGATGGTATTATGGTATTAGATGCTGATATAAAAGTTGGTACACTTGCTGCTGACCTTTTTAAAGTTGAAAACGATGAGATTTTCGAAATCGGTTTAACACCAAACCGTGCTGATGCAATGAGTCATTATGGTGTTGCTAGAGATCTAAAAGCTGGATTATTACAAAAAGAAGTGTCACTAGAACTGATAACACCTTCAGTAAGTTCTTTCCATGTTGATGCCAGAGCTTATAAAGTTGATGTGCATGTTCACGACTATGAAAAAGCACCACGTTACTGTGGAGTTACTATTTCAGGAATAAAAGTTGAAGCATCACCTGCTTGGTTACAGCACCGCTTAAAATCTATTGGCTTATCTCCTATTAATAATGTTGTAGACATTACAAATTATGTATTACACGAGTTAGGACAGCCTTTACATGCTTTTGATGGTGATAGAATTTCAGGTAGTAAAATTGAAGTTAAGACTTGCGAAGCAGGAACAAAATTTACAACCTTAGATGGTGTTGAGCGTGAATTGCATGAGGAAGATTTAATGATCTGTGATGACAGTAAACCAATGTGTATTGCCGGTGTTTTTGGTGGTATTGATTCTGGTGTTAAAGAACACACATCTCGTATTTTCTTAGAAAGTGCTTATTTTAATCCTGTTAGTGTTCGTAAAACAGCTAAACGTCATGGTTTAAATACAGATTCTTCTTTTAGATTTGAAAGAGGAATTGACCCTAACCTTACTGAATACGCTTTAAAACGTGCTGCTTTGTTAATTACAGAGATTGCAGGCGGAGAAATTACAAGTGATATATTAGATACTTACCCAAAGAAAATAAAAGATTTTGAAGTAAGACTTAGTTTTGATCATGCTCAGAAATTAATTGGAGAGCGTATCCCTGAAGAAACTATAAAAAGCATCTTAACATCTTTAGATATTAAAGTAAACAACGTTACTGAAGCTGGTTTAGGGTTAACCGTACCTGCATTTAGAAACGATGTACAACGTGAAGCTGATATTATTGAAGAAATCCTTAGAGTCTATGGATATAATAATATTGCTACAACTACAAAATTGAATGCTTCAATTTCTAATTCATCTCGTTTTGAAGATTATAAACTTCAAAATATTATTGGAAATCAATTAGCATCTCAAGGCTTTTTTGAAATTATGGCTAATTCACTTACGACTCCTAAATATATAGAGCTAAGTGAAGATTTAAATGAAGCACATAATATTAAAATGCTAAACCCTTTAAGTAATGATCTTGAAGTAATGCGTCAATCCTTATTGTTTTCTGGATTAGAAGCTGTAGCACATAATATTAATAGAAAACGTGATGATTTAAAGCTTTTTGAATTTGGTAAAACATACCATCAATTTTCAGAAGAACGAGAAGAACACAAGCATTTATCTGTTTTTGTTACAGGAAATAAAACAGAAGCACGTTGGAATGCTACAGCAACACCAAGTGATTTCTTTTACTTAAAAGGAACCATTGAAGTGATTTTAGAACGTCTAGGTATTACACGTTTAAAATCAGCACCTTCAACATCCGATGTTTTAAGCGAAGGTATGACGCTTTCATTAGGCAAAACTAAACTTGTAACTTTTGGACTGGTTAAAAAATCAGTACTTAAACACTTTGGTATTTCTCAGAACGTTTTGTTTGCTGATTTTAATTGGGATAATGTTATAGAAACGGCTAAACATAATAAAGTTAAGTTTACTCCTATTTCTAAATATCCTTCAACAAGAAGAGATTTTGCACTGTTATTAGATAACAAAGTAACGTTTCAAGATATACACACTATCGCGAAGCAAACTGAAAAACAATTGCTACAAAGCATCAACTTATTTGATGTTTACGAAGGCAAAAATTTACCAGAAGGTAAAAAGAGTTATGCTGTAAGCTTTATTTTTCAAGATGAGCACAAAACATTAAACGATAAACAGATTGATAAAATCATGTCTAAGCTACAATCTAATTTTGAAAGTAAGCTAGGCGCTGAATTACGATAATAATTACTAATTATTTTCAAAAAAGCCCTTAACCAAATACGATTAAGGGCTTTTTTATTTCATAGTAAAATCATCAAATTATAGATTCTCACTATAACTCTGTTTCAGAATACTTAATAATTACAATTTAAAATATTATCCTTTATTTAATATAATTCAATTATAAAGTTCCTATTTTTAACAAACTTAAAAAAACAAATCATGTCAAACATAACATTAGGAGGAAACCCTATAGAGACCACTGGAGAATTACCTAAAACTGGTACTCAAGCACCCAATTTCACATTAACAGCAACTGATTTATCTGCAAAATCTTTATCAGATTACTCAGGAAGTCGTGTTGTATTAAACATTTTCCCTAGTGTAGACACAGGTACTTGTGCACAATCTGTTAGAACTTTTAATGAAAAAGCAAGTGAGTTAGAAAACACTAAAGTATTATGTATTTCTAAAGATTTACCATTTGCATTAGCACGTTTTTGTGGTGCTGAAGGTTTAGAAAATGTAGAAAGCCTTTCAGATTTTAAAACAGGAGATTTTGGTAAAGATTACGGTATTACTTTTAAAACAGGTCCATTAGTACCTTTATTATCGCGTTGTATCGTTGTTTTAGATACTGACGGAATAATTTTACATACCGAGCAAGTTGCCGAAATTAAAGACGAGCCTAATTACGAAAGTGCATTAGCAAGTTTAGCATAATTACTGAATGCCGAAAAAAGAACCTTTTATAATTAATAGAATTAAGAGTTTTGGCTTTGCTTTTAAAGGTATGATAATACTTTTTAAAACCGAAGCAAGTATTAAAGTACAACTCACTATAGCTATTGCTGTGACCATTGCAGGTTTCTATCTTGAAATCTCTAAAACAGAATGGATGGCACAAGTTATTATGATTGGTTTAGTATTAAGCATTGAAGGTGTAAACACAGCTGTTGAAGCGATTGCAGATTTTGTTCATCCAGATTATCACGAAAAAATTGGATTGATAAAAGATGTCGCTGCAGGAGCTGTTTTTATCGCCGCTATTTCAGCATTAATTATTGCCGGAATAATTTACATCCCTAAGTTAATGTAAAAATTATTACTGTCATTTTAGCTAGCATTTCCGTTAGAAAATCGATAGAATAAACATTTCATATTTGTATTTTTGCAGTAATCAAATCAATTAAAATTTAGAGTTTTAAAATGAAATCATTATTTGCGACCCTTACTCTTATTTTTACTTTGTTTAGTTGCAATCTAAAGGATAAAAAAAAGGAAACAAAAGCCATTATAAAAACTGAAATAACAGATCCAAAACCGACTAAAAAACCTCAGACTAACATTACTAAAAACTTTGTTTTAGGTAAGTTTGATTACAAAACTGATACAACTTTTATAAAAGTTGACAAACAATATGCAGCAAAAACATTATACCTTAAAAAAGAAGCTTACACCTCTTTTTTAAAAATGTATAACGCTGCAAAACAAGACAATATTAAGCTCATTATTTTATCTGGAACCCGAAATTTTGAAGAACAAAAAGTTATTTGGGAACGCAAATGGAAACGCTATTCTAATCAAGAACCTTTATTGCGTGCAAAGATGATTTTAGAATACAGCTCTATGCCTAGCTCATCTCGTCATCATTGGGGTACAGATTTAGACTTAAATAATTTAAGTAATTCGTATTTTAGCAGTAAAGAAGGTAAAAATATTTATAATTGGTTAGTAAAAAACGCTAATGATTATGATTTTTACCAAGTTTATACAGATAAAGACAATGAACGAACAGGTTATAGTATTGAAAAATGGCATTGGTCTTATTTACCTTTAGCAAACACTTATTTAGAGTATTACAATCAAAATGTAACCCTTAATGATATTAAAGGCTTTAAAGGTTATGAACAAGCCAAAGGAGTAGATATTATTAACTCGTATGTTAATGGTATTTCAAAAAAAATAAAAGAACACAAATAATAAATTTCCTTAAAAGGAACTAGCTACCGAAATAAATTCGGCTTATAATGGCAAAAACAACAAGAAAGAGAACTACAACTAAAGCAGCACCGAAGGATAAAGCTAAGTCAAGGCTAAAAAAGCCTTCGTTTACGCTAACCAATCAGCAAAAACTGATTTTTGGTAGTTTCCTTGTTATACTAGGGATTCTTCTTTTCATCTCTTTTCTTTCCTTTGTATTTACAGGAAAGGAAGACCAAAGTATACTTCAAAACTTTCCAGAACGAACTAATAATTACAAAAACTGGGCAAGCCAATTAGGAGCTTGGGTCAGTGATCTTTTTATCACAAAAGGATTTGGTTTACCTTCTTTTATATTTTCAGGTTTACTTTTTCTTTCAGGTATTTATGTTTCCATAAATCTTAGTAAAGCTAAACTAAGAAAACATTGGGTTTGGGGAACACTCACGGTTATTTGGTTGTCTATTTTATTTGGTTTTTTTACGCATAAATATGATATTTTAGGTGGTACTATAGGTTTCGAAATGAACGAATATCTTCAAGACTATATAGGAAAAACAGGCGTTATACTTTTACTATTACTTGGACTTATTGCTTATATAGCTATTAGATTTAAAGTTACAGGTGAATCAATTATGAATAGCTTTAAAAACGCCAAAAGCGCTATTAAAGAAGATTTAAGCTCAGATGAACCCGTAAAAGAACCTTCTGTTATCATAGATAATAGTTTAACTGAAGAGGCTGACTCTATAAAATCTGCTTTCGATATTCCAAAGGAAAATGCAGAGCCTACCATAACTAATTATTCTAAACCAGAACCTAAGGTTGAACCTAAAAAGGATCCTATAGCCGAAGGTTTAAAAATGGAAGTCACTGAAAAACCAAAAGAGGAGACTATTGAAGAAACCATTGAGGTTCCTGAGCTAAAAATAGAAGTTGAAGAGGTTGAAGAAGAAAAATCAGAATCAGATAATTTAGCGGATAAATTAGTTGAAGATTTTGGTCAATTCGATCCAACATTAGAATTAGGAAAATACCAATTCCCTACTCTAGATTTATTAAAGAAATACGATAACGAAGGTATTTCTATAGATCAGGAAGAATTAGAAGAAAACAAAAATAAAATTGTTGAAACCCTTAACAATTATAAAATTGGTATTGCGAGTATAAAAGCAACAATAGGACCAACAGTTACGCTTTATGAAATTGTACCTGATGCAGGAATTCGTATTTCAAAAATTAAAAATTTAGAAGACGATATTGCTTTATCTCTTGCAGCATTAGGTATTCGTATAATTGCACCAATCCCAGGAAAAGGAACAATTGGTATTGAGGTACCAAATAAAAATTCGACTATCGTATCGATGCGTTCTGTTATTGCTTCTCAGAAATTTCAAAAATCTGAAATGCATTTACCAATTGCTTTCGGAAAAACCATTAGCAATGAAACCTTTGTGGTTGATTTAGCTAAAATGCCACACTTGCTTATGGCTGGTGCAACAGGCCAGGGAAAATCTGTTGGTTTAAATGCTGTTTTAACTTCATTATTATACAAAAAACATCCTGCTGAAGTAAAGTTTGTTCTTGTAGATCCTAAAAAAGTAGAATTAACGCTTTTCAATAAAATAGAACGTCATTATTTAGCCAAGTTACCAGATAGCGAAGATGCCATTATTACAGATAACACTAAAGTTATAAACACCTTAAACTCGCTTTGTATCGAAATGGATAACCGTTACGAAATGCTTAAAAATGCATTTTGCAGAAATATAGCTGAATACAATACCAAGTTTAAAGCTAGAAAATTAAATCCTAATGATGGTCACGCCTTTTTACCCTACATTGTTTTAGTGGTAGATGAGTTTGCCGATTTAATTATGACAGCGGGTAAAGAAGTAGAAACCCCTATTGCTAGATTGGCACAATTAGCTCGTGCTATTGGTATACATTTAATTGTAGCCACACAGCGTCCTTCTGTAAATGTAATCACAGGTATTATTAAAGCCAATTTCCCTGCGCGTATAGCATTTAGAGTTACAAGTAAAATTGACTCGAGAACTATCTTAGATGGCTCAGGTGCAGATCAATTAATTGGTCGTGGAGATATGTTATATACACAAGGTAACGAACTTATCCGTATTCAATGTGCTTTTGTAGATACACCAGAAGTTGAAAAAATAACAGAATTTATTGGTTCTCAAAAAGCGTATCCTGATGCTCATTTACTGCCAGAGTATGTTGGCGAAGAAGGTGGCATAAATCTTGATATAGATATTTCAGATAGAGATAAATTGTTTAGAGATGCCGCAGAACTTATTGTTACAGCACAACAAGGTTCCGCTTCTTTATTACAAAGAAAATTAAAATTAGGTTATAATAGAGCTGGTAGAATTATTGACCAATTAGAAGCCGCAGGTATTGTTGGTAACTTTGAAGGTAGCAAAGCACGCCAAGTATTAGTACCAGATTTAGTTGCTCTAGATCAATTATTAGAAAACGAATAATAAATTAAGATTTTAAAAGATTAAAAGAAAAAAAACGAATGAAGAATTTAATTATTATCGCATGTATTGCTTTAGGATTTAACGCTTTTGCTCAAAATGATGCTAAAGCTGAAGCCATGTTAAAAGAAGTAAATACTAAAATTAAAAGCTACAAAAACATCAGTTTAGATTTTAAATACGAATTAAATAATGTTAGTGAAAACATTAAGCAAGAAACACGTGGAGATGTTGTTCTTGAAGGTGATAAATACAAACTTAACATTTTAGGTATCACTCGTGTTTTTGATGGTAAAACGTTATATACTATTAGTCCTGAAGATGAAGAAGTAACAGTTTCTTCAGACAATACTGAAGATGAAAGTACAATAACACCAAGCAAAATGTTATCATTCTACGAAGATGGTTACACTTACAAGATGGACATTTCTCAAACTATTAAAGGGAGAAAAATTCAATACATTAAATTGAGTCCAATGGATACTAATTCTGAAATAAAGCACATTTTATTAGGAATTGATGCCACAACAAAACATATTTACAATTTAATTGAAGTTGGTAAAAATGGAACAAAAACAATTTTAACTGTTAATTCTTTTAAAACCGACCAACCTATTTCAAAAACCTTATTTACATTTGATAAAAGTAAATACAGTAATTACTTTATCAATAAAATAGATTAAGGCTAAATTAAATTATACACTGTGAAAATATTAGATAGGTACATACTTATCACATTCTTAAAGACGTTTTTTAGCGTCTTTATTATATTCATGTTTATCTTCATTTTACAAGGCGTTTGGCTCTATATAGCTGAGCTTGCTGGTAAAGATTTAGATGTCATGGTGACCGCTAAATTCATCTTATACTATATGCCAAAGCTGATTCCTTTGGTAGTACCCTTAACAATTTTATTATCTTCAATTATGGTTTTCGGTAATTTTGCTGAAAATTATGAATTTGCGGCAATGAAATCTACAGGTATTTCATTGCAACGTGCCATGCGAAGTTTAAGTGTATTTATAGTTGCGCTAGGTATTGGCTGTTTCTTTTTTGCAAATAATGTGATTCCTAGGGCAGAATATAACTTTTATAATTTAAGACGAAATATTGCCAAAATGAAACCGGCTTTAGCAATTGCTGAAGGTCAGTTTAATGAAATGGGAAATATTAATATTAAAGTAGAAAGCAAATCTGGTGATCGTGGTCAGTTCCTTAAAAATGTAATTATACACGAAAAGAGTACAACGCGCTCAGGAAACTTCAAAGTTATTGTTTCAGAAAAAGGAGAACTAAAAAGTAGTCCTGATTCTAATATTCTTCAACTCGAATTAGAAAACGGTTATTATTACGAAGAAATTATTAATAAAGATATTCGTAAAAACATAAATAAACCGCATGTAAAAAGCTACTTTAAAACATACATTACTAATGTAGATTTAGAAATTTTAAATTCGGAAGATCTAGACGAAAAAAATTATCACGACAGATATAACATGCTTAATGCAAGTCAACTAAACAAACAAATTGACACATTAAAGCATAAAAGAACAAATGACTACAAAGCATTATCAACAACATTAATAAATAGAAGTACTTATCCTACATTAGGTATTAATATTAAAATTAAAGATTCAATAAATACTGATAGCATTAGTAACGACACTATTCCTAATAAAGCATTCTTAGATTACTTTACTACTGCTCAAAAAGTACAGATTCTTAATTTAGCAATAAACTCTTCTAATAGCACAAGACAAGTTTTAGATTCTAATGCTAAAAATCTATCAACAAAACAAATTTTTCTAAACAAACATATTATCTCTTTACATGATAAATATGTATTAGCTTTTGCTTGTATCATTTTATTCTTTGTAGGTGCGCCACTTGGTGCCCTAATTAAAAAAGGAGGTTTAGGACTCCCTATGATAATTGCTATTGTATTATTTTTAACCTATCATTTCTTTGGTATTTTTGCAAGAAATAGTGCTGAAAAAGGCAGTTTTAGTCCTGTTATAGGATCTTGGCTTTCTACCGTTGTTATGCTTCCTTTAAGTATATATCTTACAACACGTGCAACTAATGATAAAGGCGTTTTTCAGTTTGATGGAATATTAGTACCCTTAAAACGTTTATTTAATTCTAAGCAAAAACTTCAACTTTCAGAAAGTGATACTAAAACCTTTAATTCTTATTCAAAATATACTGTTGAGGAGTTAATTGGAATCATAAAACAACAAGACGAGTTTGATTTTGATAAGAAACCTAAAGAAATTGCTATTCGTAATTTATTAAACAGAGGTAAATCACTTGAAGAGTTAAAGCATGAAGGTTTAGAAATCCCTAACGATCTCATTGAAGCTAAAAAATTAATGAAAGGGTATCAAAATTATTCAAAAATTAGCTTAGTTAATTATTGTATTGGTGCTGTATTATTAGCATTACATTTTGTATTAAAAAACAATAAACTTGTAGAAATTTCAGAGTATGCACTTATTATTAGCATCATAGCATTTGTCATTTTCTTCATATTTGTAATCATCAGTGCTTATAATTATTCGAAATTTTATAAAAGTATTAAGTTAAAAGAAAAGCGAATTAACCCGTTACTTCTTTGTTTAACACTCCCTATTTACCCATTAAAATATATTATTGTACGAAGTAAAATTTCTCAAGACTTCTTCTTGAGTACGCTTCAAAACATAAAATAACCGTATCTTTACTCTGTCTAAAAAACTAGTGCCATGATAACTAAAACCATGAATACAAAATTGACTTTAAATACCGTTGAAGAAGCTATAGAAGACATCAAACAAGGCAAAGTTGTTATTGTTGTAGATGATGAAAATCGTGAAAATGAAGGTGATTTCTTAGCTGCTGCAGAAAAAGTAACGCCAGAGATGATTAATTTTATGGCAACTCATGGTCGTGGTTTAATTTGTGCACCTCTAACAGAAAAGCGTTGTGAAGAGTTAGAACTCTCTACTATGGTTAGAAATAATACTGACCCTATGGAAACAGCATTTACAGTTTCTGTAGATTTAAGAGGTAATGGTGTCACTACAGGGATTTCTGCTGCAGACAGAGCTAAAACAGTTAAAGCTTTAGTTGATCCAGAAACAAAACCTTTTGAATTAGGAAGACCAGGGCATATTTTCCCTTTAATTGCTAAAGAAGGTGGTGTTTTAAGACGTACTGGACATACAGAAGCTGCTATTGATTTTGCAAGATTAGCTGGTTTTGAACCTGCTGGAGTTATTGTTGAAATCATGAATGAGGACGGAACAATGGCTAGACTACCTCAGCTAATGAAAGTGGCTGAAAAATTTGATCTTAAAATTGTTTCTATTGAAGACCTAATTGCTTACAGAATGGAGCATGATTCTTTAATTGATAAGAAAGAAGATTTTAATATTGAAACGCGCTTTGGTAAATTTAGACTTAGAGCCTACCAACAAACTACAAACGATCAAGTTCATATTGCATTAACAAAAGGAACTTGGAAATCCGATGAACCTATCCCTACACGTGTAAATAACACTTTAGTTAATAGCGATATTCTTGGATCTTTAACCAATAACCCTGATCAGAAATTAGATGACATGTTTAATGTTATCAATAAAAACGGAAAAGGAGCTGTAATTTTTATTAACCAACAACCAGAATCTATTAACTTATTAACTCGACTTAATATTTTAAGAGACAATCAAGTTGAAGGAGAGTTAGTAAAAGCACCAAGCTTAGGTATGGATACTAAAGATTTTGGTATAGGAGCACAAATTTTACATGATCTAAAAATCAGTAAATTGGTCCTAATATCTAACAGTCTCCAAACCAAACGCGTTGGAATGATCGGTTATGGTTTAGAGATTGTAGAATATGTTGAATATTAAATATTTTCTTTAATAATCTTTGCCATTTTTTCTGCACGTTGTTTAACTTCTTCTTCAGACCAAGAAAGTTTGATTAAACAAGAAATATTACGTGCTATATAATAATCAGATTGTTCAAAGGTTTTTGTTTGAAGATATTCTAACCCTTGTTTTACTTCATTAGAAAGAGGTACCAAAGATTTTAAATCTTTTAAGTGGTTCCACTCACTAATGTAATGCCAGTTATTCTGGTAATAGTTCCAACAGGCATCAACACCACCTTCTTTAAAACCTGCTATAACTTTTTGTGCCGTTTCTAAATCAGGTAAAAAGAAGTTTAAAAATGCATAACTTTCTTCTCCTCCTTCTGGAACACTTCTAAAAGTAACACCAGCTACTCTCGCAATAGCGTTTCTTAAAGTATTAAAATTCTTTTTCTGTATCTCAATAAACTCAGGTAAACGTCTTACTTGCGCTAAACCAACGGCAGCATGCAATTCTGAAATCCTAAAGTTATAACCTAAAAATGGATGTGTTTCTGCTCCCCTATCACCACCAATATGATCGTGACCATGATCGCTATAATGATCTGCATTAATGTAATACTCCTTTTTATTTGTTACTACTGCTCCACCTTCACCACATGTAATCGTTTTTACAAAGTCGAAAGAAAAACAACCTAAATCAGCAATACTACCTAAAGGTTTTCCTTTATAAGTTCCTCCAATAGCTTGGCAGGCATCTTCAATAAACAACAAGTTGTTCTCAGTACAAATAGTTTGTAGCGCATCCATATCTCCCATACTACCACACATCTGAACCACCATAACAGCTTTTGTCTTTGGAGTAATAGCCGCTTCAACCGCTTTAGGATCTAAAGTTAGCGTATCATCAATGTCTACTAAAACCGGAATCGCTCCAAGCATCATTATAGCCTCAAAACTCGCAACAAAAGTAAATGTTGGCATAATAACCTCATCACCTGCTCCAACGCCCGCAGAAGCTAAGGCTACAGATACAGCTGCAGTTCCACTTGAAACTAATTGTACGTAATTGGATTTAAAAGTATTTCCTAATTCTGTTTCTAATTCTTTAGCTTTCCAATGGCCATTTCTCATCCCATCAAAACCATAACGCATTAAAACTCCATTGTCTAATACATCATTAACTTCTTTGCGTTCTAAATCACTGAATAACTCAAATCCTGGCATATCAATTTTATTTTTGTTTTTAGATTAAAAACAAAGATACCAATTTACAGAAGTCATACTTTTAAAAAGGCTTATAATTCTATGATGGTTTTTGAAACAGGCAATCTTACTTTTTTGAAAGTTGAAAATATATCATCTTCGGCTCTAAAACCTACAGGAAGTAATAAAACAGAACTAAGTCCATACTGATCTAATTGTAATATTTTATCTAATTCAGTAGGAATAAACCCTTCCATTGGACAACTATCTATCCCTTCTACCGCACAAACTGTCATTAAATTTCCTAAAGCAATATAGGCTTGTTTAGTTACCCAACTTAATTTTTTATCAGCAGACATATTTTCAATCGTAGACTTTAATTCATTTTTAAATGGACTAAGAATAGCATCTGGTGTATCTCTAATAGCTTTTATAGTTTCAAAATGTTCTTCAACATTATCTCCATTAATTTCATTTTGAACACAAAGCACTAACAAATGAGAAGCATCTACGACTTGTCGTTGGCCAAAAGCAATTTTAACCAAATCTTCTCTGACTTCCTTATTTTCTACTATAACGAGTTTTAAAATCTGTAACCCATAAGACAAAGCTGTAAGATTAAAAGCTTCTTTTAAAGTGGTTAATTGTGATTTTGAAAGTGATTTTGATGAATCAAATTTCTTAGTCGCATAACGCCATTGTAACTTTTTTATAATAGACATTTATCTTATTTTTTTCAAAAGTAAACAATAATTCTTTTGAACGATTATGATTCTATTGATCATAAGAGTGAATAATTAAAAAATCTGAATAGATATATCTAATAATTAACGAAAGTTTATTCCACAAAAAAAGCTTCTCTTTTCAGAGAAGCTTTGTAATTTGGGTGGAAGACCGGGTTCGAACCGGCGACTTTCGGTACCACAAACCGACGCTCTAACCAGCTGAGCTACAACCACCATTTTAAATTGGATTGCAAAGATAATAGTTTTGTTATTATCTGCAAATAGTTTTTTACTTTATTTTAAATTAAATAAAGAATCCACAGCAACATAACGTTCAACTGTATAACCCTCAGCATGTTCTACTCCAATTAAACGTCCTAAATTTCTTGCTCTATAATCTATACTATCTGTAAAGTTTCTGCTAGATATCGGAGTTTCAGGCTCTTTACTATTTGGATCAAAAAATTGTGTTTTATAAGCTAGTGCAGAATCTACCTTTTTATCTATAAATCCTGTAACATCTACAACAACATCTGGTTCAATATCTTTCCATTGTATATAATGATAAACTGTTTTAGGCCTCCAAGGATCTTGAACTTCATTTTCATCATTATAAGTCTCTATCTTCTTCAGTCCACTTAAAAAACAAGCATCACTTACAAGCTGACTTCCTTTAGGATGATCAATATGCCTATCATTAATAGCATTGCATATTATAATTTCGGGTTTATAATAACGAATCATTTTAATAAGCTCTAGCTGATGTTCTTTATCATTCACAAAGAATCCGTCAGCAAATCTCATATTTATCCTAGAGTGCACTCCTAAGATCTTAGCGGCATTAAAAGCCTCTTCATCTCGTGTTTCTGCTGTACCTCTAGTTCCTAACTCTCCTCTTGTGAGATCTATAATACCAACTTTTTTACCCTTTGAAACTTCTTTTGCGAGTGTTCCTCCACAACCTAATTCTACATCATCAGGGTGTGCTCCAATGGCTAATATGTCTAATTTCATAAAAAAATAAGTTTTCTAATTGTCAAAAATATTAAAAATAAGGTAGATATTACATTTCTTTTTATTTCGCAAACGTTATCGTCTGTATAAATTTGTGATTTTTTCAAAAAAGTGTAATGAAAACTTAAAAATTCATAATAGATTCAAAGTATGACTTTCGTCATAAATAATACTTGTTAATGCCTATATCTTTACACTATAATTAAAAGTAAGAAAACAATTAAATTATAGAAACTTTATAAAATAAATCAAACATGAAAACAAGAGATCTCACAAAGTACGGACTAAAAGACACCAATGCACATTGGAATTTATCACCTGAAGAATTACAACGTATCACAGTTGAAAAAGGTATGGGTAAGGAAACTGCTAATGGAACACTTGCTGTAAATACAGGAAAATATACAGGACGTTCTCCTCAAGATCGTTTTATTGTTAAAGACGATTATACTGCTGATCGTGTTTGGTGGGGGAAAACAAATAAAGCTATCTCTACAGAAAATTTTGAACTTTTACAAACTGAAATAACAAAATACTTAAGTGGTAAAGAAATCTACGTAAGAGATGCTTATGTATGTGCTGACCCAGAATATAAAACAAACGTTAGAACTGTAACAGAATTACCTTGGTCTAACATGTTTACTTATAACATGTTTTTAAGATCAGATGAGTCTGAATTAGAAAACTTTAAAGAAGATTGGTTAGTACTTTGTGCTCCAGGTTATGAAGCTCCAGACCCTAAAGCTGTTGGTTTACGTCAAGGAAACTTCTCTATTCTTAACTTCTCTAAAAAAGTAGCTTTAATTGGTGGTTCTGCTTATACAGGAGAAATTAAAAAAGGTATATTCTCTTCTCTTAACTTTGTATTACCAGTTGAGAAAAATGTTTTACCAATGCACTGTTCTGCAAATGTTGGTGAAGCTGGTGATACTGCAATTTTCTTTGGATTATCAGGAACTGGTAAAACAACATTATCTGCAGATCCAACTCGTAAATTAATTGGTGATGATGAACATGGATGGACAGCTGACAATAATATCTTTAATTTTGAAGGTGGATGTTACGCAAAAGTTATTGACTTATCAGAAGAAAAAGAACCAGACATCTTTAGAGCTGTTAAACCAGGTGCTATCTTAGAAAACGTAGTTTTTAAAGATAATGGTGAAGTTGATTATATGGATAGCAGTATTACACAAAACACACGTGTAAGTTACCCAATCTATAATATTGATAATATCCAAGTTCCTTCTTACGCAGGAAACCCTAAAAACATATTTTTCTTAACAGCAGATGCATTTGGTGTATTACCTCCAGTATCTAAGTTAACACCAGGACAAGCTGCTTATCACTTTATTTCTGGTTATACAGCTAAAGTTGCAGGTACAGAAGCAGGTATTACTGAACCAGTACCATCATTCTCTGCTTGTTTTGGAGAACCATTTATGCCATTACACCCAACAAAATATGCAGAAATGCTAAGTAAAAAAATGCAAGATGCAGGTGTTAACGTTTGGTTGATTAATACAGGATGGAGTGCAGGACCTTACGGAGTAGGATCTCGTATTAAATTAAAATACACGAGAGCTATGATCACAGCGATCTTAGATGGAGAATTAGATAACGCTGAATTTAGCCAACACCCAATATTTGGTTTATTTATGCCAAAAACTTGTCCTAATGTTCCTAATGAAATTTTAGATCCAATGAACACTTGGAAAGAAAAAGGAGATTACATCAGTAAGTCAATTCAATTAGCACATTCATTCCACTTAAACTTCGAGAAATTTGCTAGTGAAGCTTCTGAACAAATCATAGAAGGTGGGCCATTAATTGATGAACATCATCACTTAAACGATCACGTTTAATTATTAACATAATTAAAAAAGAGCCCTATTTAGGGCTCTTTTTTGTTTTAAATATTATGAAAAAAATCTTAGCCTTATTTTTAGTGCTTTGCACAAGTGCAGCATTAAATGCTCAAAATACATCTGAAGATTATTTAGGAGCCTGGTATACACTTGGCGTAAACCATACATTTACAGATCACTTTAGTTTAATGCCTTATGCCGAATTAAGGTTCTATGAACCGACATCAAATTATAATCTTACTTTTTTAAGTCTGAATGCTAATTATCATATTAAAAATAGCCAAACCTTAACACTTGCTGCTGCTTATTTAGATATAGATAGCTATTTAGGTAGCGACAAAAAACCTAATACTATTGAACATAGAATTATGGAGCAATACTCCAAAAAGCATAAGTTAGGTAGCCTAAGTATACAACACCGCTTAAGATTTGAACAACGTTTTTTAGAATACACAGATAGAAATGAACTACAACACCGATTCCGTTATCGATTAAGCTTAAAATACCCTTTAAGTAAAACCTTATTTTTAGGACTTACTGAAGAACCTTTTGTTAATTTTCAGGATCAAGTATTTCATGAAAACCGATTTTATGCTGGTATAGGTTTCAATATTTTAAAACATGCGCAACTACAAATGGGTTATTTAAAACGTCATGCTAAGAAAAAAAATCTAAATAGAATCCAAGTAGGTATTAGCATTCAAACCGATTCTAGAAAACCTAAAACTACTTTAAAGCCATAATTGCTTGATTGATGTCTTGCTTTAAATCCTTTACTTCTTCTATTCCAACAGAAAAACGAATTAACTGATCACTAATACCAACGGCATCACGTTCTTCTTGAGTTAATAAAGCATGAGAAGTTAAGTGCGGAGAAATTACCGTACTTTCTACTCCTGCTAAACTCATAGATGATTTAATAAGCTGCAATTCCTTTTGAAATTTATAGGCATCTAAATCTTCAGTCAATTCAAAAGACAACATCGCACCATAACCACTCATTTGAGATTTAGCTAATTTGTGCTCTGGATGCGATTTTAATCCTGGATAATAAACTTTAGCTACTTTAGGGTGTTTCTCTAGCCATTTGGCTAATTTCATAGCATTGTTTGTTTGGGCTTTAACACGTAAGCCTAAAGTTTTCATACTACGCTCTAACATCCAAACGGTCATATCACTTAAGTTTCCACCTAAATTTTTACCGACATTCCAAATGCGTTCTATATGTTCTTCTGTACTTGCTACAACCCCTGCAAGTATATCGCTATGACCACCTAAGTATTTTGTAGCAGAATGCATTACCATATCTATACCCAAATCCATTGGGTTTTGATTTACAGGCGAAGCAAATGTATTATCTATAGAAGTTAAGACACCTCTAGCCTTTCCTAATTTAGCAATCGCTCTAATATCCGTAATAGTCATTAAAGGATTTGAAGGCGTTTCAATATGAATTAATTTGGTGTTTGGTTTTATAGCTTCGTCAAAATCTTCAACTTTATAACCATTGGTAAACGTGAATTCAATTCCATATTTAGGAAATTCTTCTTTTATAAAATTAACCGTTCCACCGTACAAAGTATTTTGAACCACTAAATGATCTCCTTGTTTTAAAAAAGCTAAAAACATGGTACTAATGGCAGCCATCCCAGAACCAAATATCAATGCAGATTCAGTATGCTCTAAAGCTGCTATTTTCTTTGCCAAATACGCTTGATTTGGTGTATTAAAATAACGCGGATAACGTTTTACCTCAACATCTAAAAACTCATAAGAAGAACTTAAGTACATTGGCGAAACAGCCCCTTTAAATTGTTCATCTTTTACTTCTCCTACATGTGTACAAATGGTATTTAAACCTAATTTTTTCTTTGACATTGCTTTTCTTTTTAGATTCTAAAATTAATAAAAAGGAAAGTAAATGGTGTTAATATAAAAATAAAATTGGTTGACAAACTTTTATGTTCATCAACCAATTTCTTCAACTTTAAAAAAATAAAACCGTTATTTATTTTTATAATATTTTTTATGCTGTAAGTAAGATAAAATTCCTAACACACCAATTACACCTAATGTAATTGCTATAAACTGGAAACTTAAAATTTGATCTCCACTAGCGTAAGAATGTAATCCTGATAAGTAGAAATTTACACCAAAATAAGTCATTAGAATACTACCAAAGGCAATTATTGACATTAAGTTATAAATCCAACGGCTTCTTAGCCCTGGCACCAAACGCATGTGGATTACAAAAGCATAAATCATAATACTAATAAGTGCCCAAGTTTCTTTTGGATCCCATCCCCAGTAACGACCCCAACTTTCGTTAGCCCACATACCACCAAGGAAGTTTCCAATACTAAGCATTACTAAACCAACGGTTAAAGCCATTTCATTAATAATGGTTAATTCTTTTATGTTGATTAGCATACGATCCTTATTCTCTTTAGTTGTAAAAATCATAAGAAATAATGACACAACTCCTAAGATCATTCCAATAGCAAAAGGACCATAACTTGCTACAATTACAGAAACGTGAATCATTAACCAATAGCCCTGTAATACGGGTTGAAGATTTGCAATTGCAGGATCCATCCAGTTCCAGTGTGCTACCATTAAAATCATAGAACAAACAAATGCTGATGCAGCAATAGTTAAACTACTCTTTTTAACACCTAACAATAGCCCAAATAACATTACGGACCAAGCTACATAAATCATAGACTCATAAGCATCACTCCAAGGTGCATGCCCTGATAAATACCAACGTAATGCTAATCCGCCTAAATGCAATACAAATAATGCTATAATAACACCTATTAATACTTTAATAGCAATATTTAACCACTTACTTCTATATTTAAAAATCTGAATAATAATAAGAATAAACAATACCGTACTAGCATACATATACCAGCTAAATAATCGTTTAAAAATATCATAATCATTATATAGAATTTCAGCATCTATCTTATCATCAGATAACATTACTTTACTACCGTAACGTTGTTGAGTTTTTTTAATGCCGTTAAGTAATTCTTCTGCTTTAGAATAATCTCCTGTTTGTTTCGCGTTATTGAGCGTTACTAAATAAGCACTAAAACCATTGTTTATAAAGTTACCATATAAAGTATCTGTTATTTTTTCTCTATATTCTTGTTCTCTAAATTCTAGAGAAGAAATCCACTTATTATTTTCGTCATTAGGAACAGGAAATATTTTTACAGTACGTCCTTCTATGGCATTGTATAATAAATTAACTCTAGAATCTGCTTCTTTTACTTCTTTTTGAAATCCGTTTGGCTCTGTTGTTTTATAGGCCTCTTCTAAATATGGCGCTAATTTATAACGCCCATCTGGTGTAAAAAAGTCAACAAGTCTTGAGTATTGCTCGTCGTAGTCAATACCTATTATAGTTCTGATAGAATCTGCTTTTCTAGATTTTAAATAAATGATTGGCACATTGTACCAAAGCATCGGACTTTCTTGAATAGATAAGAAAACTTGATCGGCATCAAAATCTTCGTAAACATCACTTTTACTCAACTTCCTTAACATTTCTGAAGCATAAGTATGCATCGGCATCATACGACCACCATAATCTTGAACTACCATTTTTGAAAACTTAGCGGTATGCTCCTTTGGTGTGATGTGTACTCTTAAAATAGAATCTATTTGTTCTTTTCCTGGCTGATTTCCATGATTATGACTATCATCTTCTGAATGCTCTTGTGTAAAACCAGAGAAACTGATTAAAAGCAAAATCATAGTCATCATCTTAGCTTTCTTCTGCTTTATTTTACCAAGTCTTGTTCTAATTTCATCAAAGCGTGTATGCTTAGCAAAAAGAATAGCTAACAATCCAAAATACAATAACATATAACCAATATAAGTGATATTAGTTCCCCAAAAATCATGGTTTACAGAAAGTACAGTTCCTTTTTCATCGGGGTGAAAACTAGCTTGAAAAAAGCGATAACCTTTATGATCTAAAACATGGTTCATATATACGCGATAATCAAAATCACCATCTTCTTTATCTAAAACAGTTATTTTACTCTCATAAGATGAATATGCTTTTTCTGTACCAGGATATTTTTCTGCAATAAAATCATTCAATTTAATTTCAAAAGGTAATTTTAATGCTTTAGGTCCATATTTTAATGCTATTTCTAATCCACCAACTTCAATTTCTTCAAATTCGTTATTAGAACCAGATCCACCTAATAAGCCAACTTTTTTTGTTTCACCATTAACTGTAACATTTAAAACAAGTCCGTCGTCATCGTTATTGGTTTTAAACAGTTCTGGCTTTTCTATAATTCCAAAGTCACCTTTCGCTATCGGTTTTGGCATCACTATCTGCATATCACCTATTACATACCTCGATCTTAAGATTAAAGGCTGTAAACTGTCTTTAACTAATTTACCGGTTGCCATAGTAGCCATAGTCATATATTCACCTTCGTAAGGAGACTGAATAAATAAACCATCTTCAGTTTCTGAAATATTTATAGCACCTTCTTGAAATTTATTTAAAGAGATTAAAGTATTATGAAGATTGGTAACTTTACCTTCTTCTAAAAAATGATTGTGTGGCCCGCTTTGGGTACCTTCAACTATTTTTAAATAACGCTTTCCTGTTTCATTAAGAATAATATCTTGCTCTGCACTTTCAATAAATTCTTCTAATTCAATATGAACTTCAGTACCTCCATAATCAAAGGTTTCACTAAAAGTATTATTTAAGCGTGGTGAAAAGTCTACAGCTTCTTCTATTCGGCGTTGTTGCAACTGACCATTCACTTTATAATCGCCTAAAATACGACCACTTATATATGTTTTTTGTGAGAAAAATTCGCTTTGAGTTTCACCTTCTCTAATTGGCATCATTCCTTCAAACCCTACATAACGTGTAATAAAAGCGCCTAAAAGAATAAAAACAAAAGATAAATGTAATATTAAGGTTGCCCATTTTTCTTTTTTATATAAACGGTATCTAAAAATATTACCTGCGAAATTGATTACAAAAAACACCATTATAGCTTCAAACCACCAGGCATTATAAATTAATGTGCGGGTGTATGGCGTTGGGGAAGTATCCATGTTTCTATCTAAAATAGTACCTACAGCCATAGCAACGGCAAAGGCAATAAATAAAAACGCAGTAAGTTTTGTGGAGAATAGTAAATTGGCGATTTTCTTTTGCATAACAATAGGCTTTTTTAAGCTCGCGCAAAGATATAGTTTTTAACGATTAACATAAAGGGTTTAATACCTCTAAAGATGTTAAAATTCTAGTAAAAAAAGAGCTTACTTAGTTGTATTTGCTTTTAGCATTCTATTTTGCTCTATCATCAATTCTTTTAGGTCTGATAAAAGCTGAATATCTTTTGGTGTCACTACTGTTTTATCCTTTGCATCGTGAGATTTAGTTCTAAGGCGATTCATGAATTTTACAATAATAAAAACTGTAAACCCAATGATTAAAAAATCTAAAAACACTTCTGATAATTTTCCATAAGCTACAGAAACCTCGCTTATTTTAATGGCTCCTGTTGCATCTAAAATAGCATCTCTTAATACTAATTTCTTTTCTCCAATATTTACACCATCAGTTAATAAAGATAAAGGTGGCAAAATAACCTCTTTAGCCAAGACATCTATTACTTTATTAAATGCTGCTCCAATGATGATACCAATTGCCATATCCATCATATTTCCTTTTACAGCAAATTCTTTAAACTCTTTTAATAAGCCCATTCTTATCGTATTTAATAATTATAAGGTGCAAATTATTATTCTGAGTTTCTTGCAGCAAAAATATTCATGTACATAAAAGTTCCCATTTTACGAGCTCTGCGTTTGGCATTCTCTGCATAATCTCCTTCAAATAATTCATCTATAGTCTGAAACCATAAATTCAACCATATACCAAAATGTAATTCTGTAATACTATGGCCAAATGCAGCATCTACCCTAGTGTGCGCTTCTAAAGGATTTCCAGAGTATTTTGTTTTTAGAAATAAACTAGATTCCCAAAATGTGGTTAAATGATCTAAATGGGCATCCCAATCTTTTATGGTTTCATTAAAAAACGGACCTAATTCCTCATCTTTTCTTACTTTTTTGTAAAATTCAGAAACTAATAGATATACATCTTTTCTGTTTTTTAGATCTTTTTTTTTCATTAATTTAATTTTTTATATTTAAAAATAGATTGTACAATTATAATAGTTTACATCTCAAGTTTCTCAATATATTTCTTCTCTTTAATATTTTCACAGCATTGATATCATTCATTAAGAATGAATAAAAACATGAGTTAAATTCTCATAATCTAATGGCATAAAAAACATAAGAATTGTATCTTTAAAAAATAAAACCCTAGACGAATGTACAGCTTAAAAAATGACCTGTTAAATATCAATATAAAATCTAAAGGTGTTGAGTTAAGTAATATTACCTCTGTAAAAAATGAAACCGAATTTTTATGGCAGGCAGATCCAAATATTTGGGGAAGTCATGCGCCTAATTTGTTTCCCATAATTGGCAGCATGAAAGATGATACTTACATCTACAACGGTAAAACATACCATATGCCCAAGCATGGTTTTGCTAGACATAATGAAAATTTCACTGTTAAAAACCAATCTAATTCGAGCATTACATTTTCTTTAATTTCAGATGAAGAGCTATTTACCTTATATCCTTTTAAATTTGAATTTGAAATTACCTATACACTTTCTAAAAACATTATAAGTATAAACCACTCCGTTACAAATTTAGACGAAAAAACACTTTATTTTTCTTTAGGAGGTCACCCCGCTTTTAATTGCCCGATTTCAGATGATGAAGATTACACCGATTATTATTTAGAATTTGAACAAACAGAAGACAGCGAATCTTATTTATTAAATATGGATATAGGTTTGCTTACACAAAAAACGAAACCTGCTTTTACTGATGGTAACAAAATTAATTTACATCCTGATTTATTTATTGAAGATGCTTTAATTTTTAAAGATTTAAAATCAAGAATTGTAAGTTTAAAACATAAAACCAAAGGAAAACTCTTAACAATGACCTTTGAAGATTTTGATCAAATAGGAATTTGGGCAAAACCAAATGCTCCTTACATTTGTATTGAGCCTTGGTTAGGTTTTGCAGATAATGAAACAACAGATCAAAAGATAGAGAATAAAGAAGGTATTTTAGAGCTAGAACCAAGTACTAAATACAGTGCTGCTTACTATATTGAAATAGAAAAAAGCCGATTAGTGTAAGTTGATTAATAAAGTGGTAGCTTTGCAACAAAATTTTACAACGTGACTTTTAACGACCTTAATTTAAATACACCTTTATACAACGCTTTAGACGATTTAGGTTTTACAACTCCTACTCCTATCCAAGCAGAATCTTTTAATGTAGTTGCTGCAGGTAAAGATGTTGTAGGTATAGCGCAAACAGGTACAGGTAAAACCTTTGCCTATATGCTACCGATACTTAAAAGCCTTGCCTATTCTAAACAAGAAAACCCAAGAGTTTTAATTTTAGTACCAACAAGAGAATTGGTTGTACAGGTTGTAAGTGAGATTGAAAAACTTTCTAAATACATTAACAATCGTGTTTTGGGTGTTTACGGAGGAACTAACATTAACACACAAAAGCAAGCTGTTGCACAAGGACAAGATATTATTGTTGCTACACCAGGGCGTTTGTATGATTTAGCTGTGAGTAGAGTTTTAAAATTAAAATCTATTCAGAAATTAGTAATTGACGAAGTTGATGTAATGTTAGATTTAGGCTTTAGACATCAACTCCTTAATATATTTGATATTTTACCAGAACGTCGACAAAACATTATGTATTCGGCGACAATGACTAAAGATGTTGATGAATTAATTGTAGATTTCTTCAAAAAGCCATCAAAAATATCTATTGCAGTCTCAGGTACTCCTTTAGAAAACATATCACAAGTTCGTTACGATGTTCCTAATTTTTATACCAAAGTTAATCTGCTACAAGAATTAATTGGAGATAAAGACGAGTTTTCTAAAGTCTTAATTTTCGTTGCTTATAAGAGAATGGCTGATCGCTTATTTGATCAACTTGAAGAATTATTTCCAAACCAATCTTGTGTTATTCACTCTAACAAAACTCAAAATTACAGATTACGTAGTATTGAACAATTTAGAGAAGGAGAAAACAGATTACTTGTTGCCACTGACGTTATGGCAAGAGGGTTAGATATTGAAGGCGTTTCTCATGTTATTAACTTTGACACACCTGATTATCCAGAAAACTATATGCACAGAATTGGTAGAACCGGTCGTGCCGAGAAAGAAGGACAATCTATTTTATTCTCTACAAATAAAGAGCAAGAAGGTTTAGAGCGTATTGAAGAGTTAATGCAAATGAAAATTGAAACTCTCGATATCCCTGAATATGTTGAAATTTCTACGGAATTAATAGAAGAAGAACGTCCACAAATTAGAGAACATAATAATCCTATTAAACGTACTGATGCAGATGCACCAGGACCAGCATTCCATGAAAAATCTGAAAAGAACTCTAAAGAAAATTTAGGTGGTTCTTATAAGTTTAAGATTGCGGCTAAATACAAAAAGCCAAAAACAAGAGGGGATAAAAATTATAATAACAGGAATAAGAAGTAAAAATTGTTACACTAAATCTTCAGTTTGTAACAATCTTTAAACAAATTTCACTTAAAAGTAAGTCTTACAATCTCATTTGATCTAATAAGATTGTAAGACTTATATTCAATCTCTTTTAACGCTTTTCTTCTGGCCTTCTAGTCAACACAAAATAGATCACATAAAGCCAACTAAAAATACCGTGTAAAAAAGCTAATAAAACAGATTTATTTCTTTCCCAAGAAACAACTACAGCTAAAACACTACCTAATCCAATTCCGCTACTTATAGCAGTATTTCTTACTCCATTATCACCAGATTGGTGCGCAAAACAGTCTAAAGAAAAGACAAGGATTAAGATTAATGATAGCTTAAATTTATTCATGTTTTTTATTTTTTTTTAATAAGATTCAACTTAATCAATCGTAGTTACTATCTATCAATTTAAACGGTATTATTCAATACGTTTTAAACCTTCTAAATCTAAAATTTTTATATGTTTTCCTCTGGTCGATATTAGACCTTCTTTTTTAAATTGAGATAAAATTCTAATCGCAGATTCTGTTGCGGTACCAACAATACTAGCATAATCTTCCCGAGAAAGGATAACTCCTAAATAATCTTTATCATCATTTCCAAAAGTATTGTACAAATAAATTAAAACATCCGCTAAGCGTTGTTTTACAGGTTTCTGAGCCATGTCTACTATAATATTATCGGCTAACCTCAACTCTTTTGCCATGTCTTGAAGCATGTCTAAAGAAAAACTTGCATTTCTAGATAAATCATGAAGAACCTCACTTTTAGGAATAAAACAAACTTGCATCTCATTTACAGCAATTGCAGTAAGGTTAGATTTCTCATCAGTAACCAAAGAGCGCTGCCCTATTAAATCACCTCTCACTACTAGTTTTACAATTTGTTCCTTACCGTTTGCACTCAACTTAGATAACTTACAAACACCATCTTTTATACAATAGATACCGTTAACACTTTCTCCTTCTCTAAAAAGAATTTCTCCTTTTTTTACACTCTTTGAAGTCTTACAGCCAGAGATACGAATTAAATCTTCTTTACCTAACGCTTTTAAAGCATTAAACTGTTTAACAATACATTGTTGGCACTTACTCATTGCAGAAACTATTAAATTCAAAGTTACGTAAAACATGACATATATCATAGATATTACTTGGTAGTTTTAATACTTTTGCGGTAGGTATAAATGAGCAAATTATAAAATGGAAAACAACACTTGTTTTCACTGTGGGGATGACTGTGGGCATCACCCAATTGAGTTCCAAGACAAACATTTTTGTTGTAATGGCTGTAAAACTGTTTTCGAAATTTTCAACGAAAATGACCTTACTTGTTATTATGATTTAGAGAATTCTCCTGGTGCAGTTCCAAAAGAAATTGAAGGTAAATATGATTTTCTTATACAAGAAAATATCATAGAAAAACTTACAGAATTTAGAGATAAAACTATAGAAATAGCAACACTCTATATTCCGCATATACATTGTAGTTCTTGTATATGGATACTTGAAAACCTCAACAAATTAAATCCTAATATTACCGATTCTCAAGTTAATTTCGGTAAAAAAACAGTTAGAGTAACGTATAAACCTGATACTACTAATTTAAAATCTGTAGTCTTATTATTAAGTTCTATTGGTTATGAACCTTATATTAGTTTAGATGATTTTAATTCGGGTAAAAAACAAATCAATCGTGCCCTAATCTATAAACTAGGAGTCGCAGGTTTTGGTTTTGGAAACATTATGTTTTTATCCTTTCCAGAATATTTTGAGGTTAACGAATTTTGGCTCGACCAATACAAATTCTTCTTTCGCTGGCTAATGTTTGCGTTATCCTTACCTATCGTATTTTATTCTGCTCAAGATTATTTTATTTCAGCTTTTAAAGGTCTAAGAGCTAAAATATTAAATATAGATGTCCCTATTGCTTTAGGTATTACGGTATTATTTGTGAGAAGTACTATTGAAATCTCGCTGAATATAGGTTCAGGATTTTTTGACAGTTTAGCAGGATTAATTTTCTTCTTATTAACAGGAAAGTTTTTTCAACAAAAAACCTATGAATTCTTATCCTTTGAACGCGATTATAAATCCTATTTTCCTATTGCCGTCACCAAAATAGATAAAGAAGGACACGAAGCTACAATTCAAGTTTATGATATTGAAAAAGGGGATCGTATTTTAATTCGGAATGAAGAATTAATTCCTATAGATGGTATTTTAATAAACGGAAAGGCTAAAATAGATTACAGTTTTGTTACCGGAGAATCACAAACGGTCACCAAGCAATCTGGAGATAAATTATTTGCTGGAGGAAAACAAACAAATGGTGTTATTGAAATGGAAGCCTTAAAATCTGTTGAACAAAGCTACCTTACACAACTTTGGAGTAATGATGTTTTCAATAAAAATAAAGAAGAAGGATTTACAAATATCACCAATACTATAAGTAAATATTTTACGATTTCAATTTTAACTATTTCTTTAATAGCAACGGTTTTTTGGTTATTTGTAGACTCTAGTAAAGCAATGAATGTATTTACAGCAGTATTAATTATTGCCTGTCCTTGCGCCATTGCTCTCTCTGCTCCTTTCACTTTTGGAAACATGCTTAGAATCTTTGGAAAACAAAAATTCTATGTAAAAAATGCAAGTGTAATTGAAAAACTGGCACAAATAAATACTGTTATATTTGATAAAACAGGAACCATTACCTCTAACAAAAAAAGTAATGCCGAATACGATGGCGAATTACTTTCTGAAGCTGAGAACTTAGTTTTAAAAAATTCCCTTCGCGGATCTAATCATCCTTTAAGTAGAACATTATATAGTATATTAAAAGAAAACAATATCATCACTCTAGATGCTTTTGAAGAGCACATAGGTAAAGGTATTGAAGTAAAGCACGATGCCTTAAACATGAAAATTGGATCATCTAGCTTTGTTGGCAATCCTAATAAAAGTGCTATTTTAAATACTACAGTACATGTTAGTACTAACAATGTTTATAAAGGAAAATTCACGTTTTATAATAGCTATAGAAAAGGAGTTTCAAAACTCTTCAACAAACTAAAAAAACATTATGATTTAGTGATTCTTTCTGGTGATAACGAAGGAGAGCGAGAAAACTTAACAAAATTACTTCCTGCTAAAACTAAATTAATTTTCAATCAGAAACCAGAAGATAAATTAGACTTTATAAAATATCATCAAACAGAAGGCGCTAAAGTATTAATGATTGGTGATGGTTTAAATGATGCTGGTGCATTAGCACAAAGTGATGTTGGTATCGCTTTATCTGAAGATGTTAACGTATTCTCACCAGCCTGTGATGCTATATTAGACGCTTCTAAATTTAAACAACTATTTAGCTTTATATCAGCATCTAAGTCCGCCATAAAAATTATAAAATGGAGCTTTGTACTTTCATTTTTTTATAATACTATTGGGTTATATTTTGCCGTAACTGGACAATTAGAACCTGTAGTTGCAGCTATTTTAATGCCTTTAAGCTCAATAAGCATCGTTGTATTTACAACAATAGCAACTAATATTTTAGGTAAACGATTAGAATGAATCAAAATAAGAAAACATGATAAATGTCATGTTTTTTAAACAGGTGCAATATTAATTTTGGGCCATAACTTCAGTAGGTATGAGTGTTATATATATTTTATTATCCATAAGTATTCTTGTGGCTATCATCTTCTTTATTGCTTTTATTGTAGCGGTAAGGAGCGGTCAATTTGACGATAGCTATACACCTTCTGTACGCATGCTTTTTGAAGACGAACTAGTAAAAGAAAAACCAAAAACAACTAATAAAACCAATAAGACCAATTAATTACTATGGAAGTACAACAATTCTATTACGATAACAAGATCGTTAAAAATTTCCTCTATGCCACTATATTTTGGGGTGTTGTAGGTATGGCAGTAGGGTTACTACTCGCATTCATGTTTGTTTTCCCAAACTTAACCGATGGCATTTCATGGCTAAGTTTTGGTAGATTAAGACCATTACACACCAATGCTGTAATCTTCGCTTTCGTTGGAAACGCAATTTTTGCAGGTGTATATTACTCTTCACAACGTCTACTTAAAGCCAGAATGTTTAACGATACCTTAAGTAACATTAACTTTTGGGGATGGCAAGCCATTATTGTTGCTGCTGCAATTTCGTTACCATTGGGTTATACATCTTCTAAAGAATATGCTGAACTAGAATGGCCGATTGATATTGCTATTACATTGGTTTGGGTTGTTTTTGGTTGGAATCTAATTGGAACTATGCTAAGACGTCGTCAACGTCATTTATATGTTGCTTTATGGTTTTATCTAGCTACGTTTGTTACTGTTGCAGTACTTCATATCTTTAATAGTTTAGAACTTCCTGTAAGTGGAATGAAAAGTTATTCTGTATATGCTGGTGTTCAAGATGCTTTAGTACAATGGTGGTACGGACATAATGCCGTGGCATTTTTCTTAACAACTCCATTTTTAGGATTGATGTACTATTTTGTACCTAAAGCCGCTAATAGACCTGTATACTCATATAGATTATCTATTATTCACTTCTGGACTTTAATCTTTATTTATATCTGGGCAGGACCTCACCATTTATTATATTCTGCTTTACCAGAATGGGCTCAGAATTTAGGTGTAGCATTCTCTGTAATGTTATTAATGCCTTCATGGGGTGGTATGATTAACGGACTTTTAACCTTGCGTGGTGCTTGGGATAAAGTACGTACAGATCCTGTTTTAAAATTTATGGTTGTTGCACTTACCGGTTATGGTATGGCGACTTTTGAAGGGCCTTTATTATCGCTTAAAAACGTAAATGCAATTGGTCACTTTACCGATTGGATTATTGCTCACGTACACGTTGGTGCATTAGCATGGAATGGTTTCCTTGCTTTTGGTATGATCTATTGGTTAATTCCACGATTATTCAAAACAAAATTATATTCTATCAAATTAGCAAATGCTCATTTCTGGATAGGAACCCTAGGTATTATATTTTATGCTTTACCATTATATGTTGCTGGATTTACACAAGCAAGTATGTGGAAACAATTTAATCCTGATGGGACATTAAAATATGGTAACTTCTTAGAAACAGTTACTGAAATTATGCCAATGTATTGGATGCGTGCTATCGGTGGAACTCTTTACATTACTGGGATGCTTATCTTATTGTATAACGTTATTGCTACGATTAGAAATGCTGAAGTTAGTGTAGAAGATGAATTAGCTGAAGCACCTGCATTAAAACGTGTACCTAAACACAGACTTGCTGGTGAAGGTTGGCATACTGTATTAGAACGTAAACCAATTAAATTAACAATTTTAGCTACTATAGCAATTTTAATTGGTGGTGTTGTACAAATTGTACCAACCATTATGATTAAATCTAATATACCAACACTATCTAGTGTTAAGCCTTACACACCATTAGAATTAGAAGGTCGTGATATATACATCCGTGAAGGTTGTGTGGGTTGTCACTCTCAAATGATTCGTCCTTTTAGAAGTGAAGTAGAACGTTACGGTGAATATTCTAAAGCTGGTGAATATGTTTACGATCACCCATTCCTTTGGGGAAGTAAACGTACAGGTCCAGATTTACATCGTATTGGAGGAAAATATTCAGACAATTGGCACTTAAATCATATGTATGATCCACAAAGTACCTCATCGGGTTCTATTATGCCATCTTATAAATGGTTAGTGAGAGATGAATTAGACAAGTCTCAAACAGAAGCTAAGATGGAAGGTATGGTAACACTTGGTGTACCTTATACAGAAGAAGAGATTGCTAATGCGCAACAACACATGACAAAACAAGGAACTCAAATTGAGAAAAACCTTTATGCTGATCCAGATTTCGCTGCTACATATGAAGCAGACAAACAAGCAGGTGGTGCTGGGTTCGTTGAAATGCGAGACAGAGAAATAGTTGCCGTAATAGCATATTTACAACGCTTAGGTACAGATATCAAAGTAAAGGATATTATAGAATCTGAAACTGCTAAAAATTAATTAAGATGCTAAAATTTGTAAAAAACTATATGGATAGTATCGCTGGAATAGAAATCTATCCAATCATTTCACTACTTATCTTCTTTGGCTTTTTTGTCATCTTATGTTGGTGGGTACTGTCTGCAAAGAAAGACTATATAACGACGGTAAGTAATTTACCATTAGATAACAACCAAAACCAAACTGAACTATGAAAAATTTAACGCCATCTTGGTTAAGAGTGCCTATTATATTCTTTATCATTTTCGGAATCATAGAATACTTTGTAGATTCTGGTGATGAACCTGCATTTATTCAGCAACCTTTAATATTACTATTTTTATTATTAGTTCTATTAATACTAATTGCTATTGAATCAATATCTGGTTCATTAAAAAATATCCTATACCAAAGTTTAGATGAAGAAGAAAAAGCTGTTTTTGATGCCAACGCTCAAAAACCTTCTAAACTTCTTGTTTGGATACAAACTACTTACATCAAATTATTAGGTGCAAAAGCCATTGAAGAAGAACACGAAATTATTCTAGATCATAATTACGATGGAATAAAAGAATTAGACAATGACCTTCCGCCATGGTGGTTATACGGTTTTTATGTGTCAATCGTTTTTGCCATCATTTATCTTATAAAATATGAAGTTTTTGATGCCGATAATCAGTTTGACGAATTAGAAACAGAATATGCTCAAGCTCAAATAGCTATTGATGAATACAAAAAAACAGCTAAAGACTTAGTAGATTTTAATACCGTTGAATTATTAACTGAAGCTTCAGATTTAAATAGCGGTAAAAAAACATTTGAAACCAACTGTGTGGCTTGTCATAAAATCGATGGAGGTGGTGGTATTGGACCTAACCTTACTGACGATCATTGGATATTAGGTGGTGGTATTAAAAATGTCTTCAAAACAGTATCTGAAGGTGGTAGAGATGGAAAAGGTATGATTGCCTGGAAACAAAGTTTAAAACCTGCTGAAATTGCACAGGTAGCTAGTTATGTTTTACAATTTCAAGGTACAACACCAGCAGAACCAAAAGCTCCAGAAGGAGACGTTTGGGTAGAAGAAACTGCAGAATAATTTAGAACAAAAAATAAAGTGGAACCATCAGAAAAAGAATCGTTTAGAGATAGCATCGGTACAGTAACCGATGAAGGTAAACGCGCTTGGGTTTATCCTAAAAAACCAAGTGGACATTTTTATAAATACAGGAAGATTGTAAGCTATGGTTTACTTATCTTTTTATTGGTGGCTCCATTTATTAAAATTAATGGAAATCAGTTTCTATTACTAAACATTTTAGAACGTCGTTTTAATGTATTTGGCTTGCCTTTTTGGCCTCAAGATTTTTATCTTGTAGTTATGTCAATGCTTATTTCCATTGTTTTTATAGCTTTATTTACAGTAGGTTTTGGTCGTGTGTTCTGTGGATGGATTTGTCCACAAACCATTTTTATGGAAATGGTTTTTCGTCGTATTGAATATTGGATTGAAGGCGATAGAAACAAACAACGTAAGTTAGATAAGCAAGAGTGGAATGCTGAAAAAATAAGAAAGAAAGGATTAAAATGGTTTATCTTTTTAATCATTTCATTTATAATAGCAAATGTATTTTTAGCTTATTTAATAGGAAGTGACAAACTTTTAAAATACATATCAGAAAATCCTTTAGATCATTTAGGTACGCTGTTTCCTCTACTGATTTTTACTGCGGTATTCTATTTTGTTTTTGCTTGGTTTAGAGAACAAGTATGCATAATAGCTTGTCCTTACGGAAGATTGCAAAGTGTTTTACTAGATGAAAAATCTATCGTTGTAGCTTATGATCATAAACGAGGCGAAGCAGAAAATGGAAGAAAGAAGTTTAGAAAAAATGAAGATCGTGAAGCTTTAGGCCATGGAGATTGTATAGATTGCTTACAATGTGTTAATGTTTGTCCTACAGGAATAGATATTAGAAACGGTACGCAATTAGAATGTGTAAACTGTACAGCTTGTATTGATGAATGTGACCATATTATGGAAAGTATTAACCTTCCTAAAGGTTTAATTAGATATGCTAGTGAAAACGAAATTGAAAAGAAAGAGAAGTTTAAACTAACCCCTAGAATGAAAGGCTATATAGCCGTATTAACCATTCTAACTGGTATTTTTATAGGCTTACTATTTCTTAGAAATGATGTTGAAGCAACAGTACTTAGACTTCCTGGTCAATTATATGAACACAAAGAAGGCAATATCATTAGTAACGTTTTTACTTATAAATTAGTCAATAAAACAACGAAAGATATTGAACACATCAACTTTAAATTAAGAAAGTATGATGGAACAATAAAACTTGTTTCTACAACAAAAAACTTTATCGTTCCTGCTCAAGATTTAGCTGAAGGAACCTTATTTGTAGAAATTGATAAAAGTGAACTATCTGGTGATAAAAATAAATTGGTGATTGAAGTTTATAGCAATGAAGAATTGATAGAAACTACAACAGTTAACTTTTTAGGACCAAGAAGTTATAATTAATACAGTTAAATTTTCTGCTAACGCACAAAATATAATAATTTAAAAAATCCCTTTTAAGGGAAATTAAGATATGAAAATAAATTGGGGAACAGGTATAGTCATTGCATTTTTATGCTTTATTAGCTTCATCATGTACTTTATCATTACCATGAGTGTAGATGATAAATATGATTATGACTTAGTAACAGAGGATTATTATGGCCAAGAGTTAGAGTTTCAAGAAGACCTAAATAAAGAAGAACATTCTAAAACGTTAACAACAAATCTTAACTGGACAAAATCTAGCGAAGGTGTTATTATTAATTTCCCAGAAGATATAGATTATAAGAATATTTCAGGTACAGTGTTCCTATATAGACCATCTAATAAACAATTTGATTTTGAAATTCCAATTTCATTATCTAAACACAATTTGCTCATACCTGACAAAAGTTTATTGGATGGTCGTTGGAACATTAAAGTAGACTGGAAATCTAACGATAATTCATACATTTATAGAACTGAAATCATTTACTAAATGTTAGTTTCTGCATTTGTATTTGGGCTATTAGGAAGTTTACACTGCGTAGGTATGTGTGGACCTATAGCTTTTATGTTACCTGTAGATCGTTCTAATTCATTTAAAAAAGTAAGTCAGATAGCAATATATCATTTTGGCAGACTACTTGCTTACAGTATCATCGGTTTAATTTTTGGTATTGTTGGCAAAAGCTTTTACATCTTTGGCATTCAACAACAATTATCTATAATAATTGGTGCTTTAATGATTATTGTGGTTCTTTTACCACATCATATAATCGGTAAATACAATCTTTCAAAACCACTTTATAAAGTTATTTCTAAGGTAAAATCTTCCTTAGGAAAAGCTCTAAAAAAGAAAACTGCAGATACGTTTTTAACTATAGGATTTCTTAATGGTTTTTTACCCTGCGGATTAGTCTATATGGCTGTATTCGGAGCAATTGCAAGCGGCAGTCTACTTCAAGGAAGTTTGTATATGCTTCTTTTTGGACTTGGGACTATTCCTTTAATGACAATGGCTATTTATTTAGGTAAATTTTTAAATAGTACTATAAAACAACGCATCCAAAAAGCGATTCCTGTTTTTGTTATAATCATTGGGGTTTTATTTATACTTCGAGGTTTAGGTTTAGGTATTCCTTATATCTCTCCTGCTCCAATTGTAGATACAGCCACTAGTGCTATTGAGTGTCATTAAATCATTTCATCTCAAAAAATATTCTATTATATGATATATGCTAAACAAGGTAAGTTATTTTTATCATAGCAAATACAATTGCATCTTTAAAGCAGAAATAATTTTATAACCATCATCATATAATTTACGTCATGAATATTTTATACATACACGGATTAAATGGCAGTTTAAGTCCTGAAAAAAGAATCGTTTTAGAACATTATGGAGACGTATTTTCACCTTCAATTGATTATGAAAATGCACCAAATAGTATAATTGATATCATTGAATACTATCCTGATATTAATTTTGATATCGTTATGGGAAGTAGTATGGGTGGCTTTGCAGGCTATTATGTATCAAATCATTTTCAATGCCCTGCTCTACTCTTCAATCCGGCATTAACAAAACGCCCTGCAACACAGAACATACCTGAAATCACACATAAAATAAGCAACAATAAACATATCGTTTTAGGAACTGAAGATGCTATTGTTAATCCTAAAGACACACTTCAATTTATAGCTAATATGATTGATCTCCAACCCGACTTTAATATTCATCTCCGTAATCATTTAGCTCACCGCATTCCTATATCTATTTTTAAAGAAGAAGTTGAAACGTTTTTTAATAAAATTAAAGAATAGGAGATTATGATTGTATGTAGAAGTCAAAATGGCTAAAAAAAACACCTTATAAAAAAATTATAAAAACAAAAAACCGAGATCCCTCAATCTCGGTTTTCATTTTATTTGCTTTTATATGCTGGTAGATTCAGGGTCTCTAAGCCAACTCAACACATGGCAAATATTAATTAATTAATCCATTGAACTAAAACTTAATTTCAGTACGAGTCAAATATATAATTCATTTTCAATTCATTAGACAATAAACATATTTAATCGATGAAATACATTAAATTTTAACATTTACCGATTAAAACACTCTTTTTACCGACAAAATACACGTGTAGAAATTCATGTTTTTATACGTTTAATAGATGTTATTAGAAATAAAAATTAATTCATTATGTAAAATTTAATTCAATATGAAGTAACTTTAGACACTTTTAAAACTATTAATATGAAAAAATATTTAATCCTCTTTATATCTTTAACAACCTTTTTAGGTTTCAGCCAAGCTACAACTTATACCGAAGATGAATTATCAGTATCAAAATGGATAGATGGTACATTACTAACTCCTAATGACATTGAAAAACCAAATTTAGCAATTATCATAGCAGGCTCTGGTCCTACCAACAGAAATGGTAATCAGAATTTTCTTAAAAATAATTCTTTAAAAAAATTAGCAGAAGGACTTACTAATAATGGAATTGCAACTTTTAGATATGATAAACGTGTTGTAAAACAAATTCTACATAATAATATAGACAAAAACATGATGTTTGATGATTTTATAACTGATGCTTCAGACGTCTTAGATTACTTCAAAGAAAAAAATAATTATAGTAAGATTTACGTTATTGGTCATAGCCAAGGAAGTTTAGTTGGTATGGTATCTGCAAAAGATAAAGCTGATGGTTTTATTTCATTAGCTGGTGCTGGTAATAATATAGGAGATGTATTAATTGAGCAAATTGATAAAACGGCACCAATGTTTAGTGAAGACACAAAACGTATTGTAACAAGCTTAAAAGAAGGAAAAACAACAACAGATTTCCCTATTGCTTTAGCTTCTGTATTTAACGCCGAGATACAACCCTTTATGATGAATTGGATGTCTTATAACCCTACAGAAATAATTAAGGATCTAGATATGCCTATTCTTATTATAAACGGAACAAAAGATCTTCAAGTTTCAGAAAAAGAAGCCGAAGTATTAAGTGCTGCTAATGAAAAATCCCAATTAGTAATCATAGAAAACATGAATCACGTGCTCTTTGAAATTGAAGGAGGTGATTTAGAAAATTCAAAATCTTATAACGAATCTTTTAGAGCTATTTCTCCACAGCTTATTATAAGTATCACAAATTTTATAGAACCATAATTTTATATTATCATTTAAGGCTCTAAAAACTATAAGCATCACTACCGTGATGCTTTTTTTATTAAAAAACAAAAAATAAAAGCATCCCAACCACGAGATGCTTTTCTAACTAACCAACCAATGTAATGCTACAACTTTGTAATCTTGTTACCTAGAGTAACATGTTATTAGCATTACAATTAATACTTTGCAAACTGTGTGCCAAAGTTTGATTATATCTTTTTTCTTCAAGACTGTAACAAAATAAAACATTAGGATACTAATATATAAAAGTATATCTTTATGATATCATATTGATATCATATTAAATTATCAATCAATTAAATTTAGAACTTATGAAAGAAGAAAAAATTATCGTCCCTGCTAATGGGTATCTTATGCTATTTTTATTTGTAATACTCTTTTTCGGAAGTATTGCAATTATGATTATCACAAAAACAGGTTGGGCTACATTCGGTGTTATAATTGCTTTAATTTTAGCTTGTGGGTTTCTTATGGTGCAACCTAATGGATCTCGTGTTTTACTTTTATTCGGAAAATACGTTGGTACTGTAAAAAAGAATGGTTTTTATTGGGCAAATCCTTTTTATACTAAAAAGAAAATTTCTTTAAGAGCTAGTAATTTTGATAGTGAACGCTTAAAAGTGAATGACAAATTAGGAAATCCTATTATGATAAGTACAATTCTAGTTTGGCGTGTTAAAAACACCTACAAAGCTGCTTTTGATGTTGATAATTATGAAAATTTTGTGCGTGTACAAACAGATGCTGCTGTTCGTAAATTAGCAAGTATGTATCCTTATGATAATTTTGCAGATGAAGGTGTTGATGAAGATATTACGCTACGATCTAGTGTAAATGAAGTTAGTAATGCATTAGAACAAGAAATAGATGAGCGTTTATCTATTGCTGGTATAGAAGTTTTAGAAGCTAGAATCGGTTACTTAGCTTATGCACAAGAAATTGCAAACGCCATGTTAAAACGCCAACAAGCAACAGCTATTGTAGCTGCAAGACATAAAATCGTAGAAGGTGCCGTAAGTATGGTAGAAATGGCTATTGAACAACTAAGCAAAAAACAAGTTGTAGATTTAGATGAAGAACGCAAAGCCGCTATGGTCAGTAACCTAATGGTTGTATTATGTGGAGATAAAGATGCCTCCCCAGTACTAAACACTGGCACTTTAAATCATTAAACATATGAAAGAATACAAAGTAATAACACCAAGACTAGGCTTTAGAAACCGTATTCAAAATTTTGAAGATTTACTCAATCAATATGCTCGAGAAGGATGGAGCGTTAAGCAAATTGCTGTAAATTGGTCTACTGTAGTTTTTGAACGCGAAAAAAATAGATAATGAGGATATTTAAAGAAGAACAACGCTTCAATCAATTATGGTTGATTATATTGATATCAATTAGCACATTAATTCCTTTAGGACTTTTTATAAAAGCATATTTAGAAAACCCTGATAATTATTCTAGTTCTGAATTAATAGGACTTATTTCTATATTTATAGTAGCCACAGGTTTAATCTTTTTTGTTAAGCTAAGTTCTAGAATCGATGAAATAGGAATCCACTATAAATTTTTCCCTATTCATTGGAATTATAAAACAATTAAATGGAGTGAAATTGAAAAAGCATATATCAGAACATACGATCCTATTACAGATTATGGAGGTTGGGGACTAAAAGGAGGAACACTTTGGAACAGATCTAAAGGACAAGCCATTAACATATCTGGAGATATTGGAATTCAACTAAAATTAAAAAACGGTAAAAAGCTATTACTTGGAACACAAAAACAAGAGAATGCTAAAAGCATAATAGCTTATTATAAATCAAAATTTAATTAATTATAATGTCTAAAAAGAAAGCCTTTGCACTACGAATGAATGAAGATATGCTGAAAGCCGTTGAAAAATGGGCTTCAGACGAATTTCGTAGCACTAATGGACAAATAGAATGGATGCTAATGCAATATCTAAAAGAACACAATAGGCAGCCCAAACAAAAAGATGATTCAACAGAAAAAAAGTGACCGTAAATGGTCACTTTTTTATTTTTTAATTTTTGTATTTTGCGTGCTCTAAAATAACTTTATTTATGGATAATACTCCAATTTTTACTGATGATACTATTGTATTTGGACTCTTAATGATTGCTTTAGGTTTTGTGTTTGTCACAGAATCTATAAAAACAGGATTTTGGCCCAAGTTTTATAAAATAGTACCTGGTTTATTTATGGCTTACATGCTACCTGCACTTTTAACAACTACAGGTTTAATCTCACCAGAATGGACCACAGTTTCAGAAACAGGAGTGATTACAGAACACAGTACAAGTTTATATTATGTTTCTAGCCGTTATTTATTACCGGCCGCTTTAGTTTTAATGACTTTAAGTATCGATTTAAAAGCTGTTTTTAATTTAGGATGGAAGGCATTAGTAATGTTTTTTACAGGGACTTTAGGGATTGTTATGGGCGGACCTATCGCTATTATATTAATTGCAACCGTTTCACCAGATACTGTTGGAGGCGTTGGTCCAGATGCCGTTTGGAGAGGGCTTTCTACCTTAGCAGGAAGTTGGATTGGTGGAGGTGCCAACCAAACAGCCATGCTAGAAATCTTTGGTTATAACCAAGCCAAATATGGAGGAATGGTATTTGTAGATATCGTAGTCGCTAATATTTGGATGGCTATTATATTAATTGGTATCGGAAAAAGAGATAGAATTAATAAGTGGCTAAAAGCAGACACTTCTTCTATTGAGGAATTAAAAGAAAAAATGTCTACGTTTACTGAAAAAGTAAAGCGAAATCCATCATTATCAGATATTATGATTATTTGTGCGATTGCTTTCGGAACGGTAAGTATCGCCCATTTAAGCGCTAACTATTTAGGCCCTCTTTTTGAAGGTGTTGTTGCAGGAATAGAATCACCAACAACAAGAAATATTTTCACTTTCTTAGGCTCAAAATTCTTTTGGATGATTAGTATCGCGACTTTAATTGCTATCTTATTATCAAATACAAAAGCCAAAAACTATGAAGGTGCAGGTGCAAGTAAATTTGGAAGTGTTTTTATCTACATTCTTGTTGCTAGTATCGGAATGAAAATGGATTTAACCATGATTTTTGATAATCTTGGTCTTATCGCTATTGGTGTTGTATGGATGACTATTCACGCTATACTACTAGTAGTCGTAGCCAAACTAATTAAAGCGCCTTATTTCTTTTTAGCAGTTGGTAGCCAAGCCAATGTTGGCGGAGCAGCCTCTGCCCCTATTGTAGCTTCTGCATTTCACCCGTCTTTAGCAACCGTTGGAGTTCTACTTGCTGTATTTGGATATGCTGTTGGAACTATTGCTGCTATTGGCTGTACTATTTTAATGGAATTAGCAGCCGTTAGCTAGTTATATTAAAACTAAAATAAGATATTTGCTTACCTAATTACACTGCAAAACATGACAAAATTAAACAAAGTATTAAGTCTCATAATTTTAGTAGCATTAGCTGTATCTTGTGGTAAAGACAATGATGCTAATTTCACATTAAAAGGAAACATTAAAGGCTTAAAAAAAGGAATCGTTTATCTTCAAAAAGAAGGGGATTCTAGTATTATTGATTTAGATTCTATGGTTATATCAGGCCAAACAGAATTTTCATTACATACAAATATTGACGAACCTGTTATCCTTTATTTAAAACTTCATAAAAATGATAAAGACGAGCATTACATTCCATTTTTCGCTGATAAAGGAACTACTGAAATCTCAACAACGTTAAAAACTTTTAATTACGATTATGAAATTAAAGGTTCTAAACAACAAGAGCTTTTAGGAGCATATGTAAAAGTGATGTCTTCATACAATCACAAGAATCTTGACTTAATTGAGGCTAGTTTTATCGCACAAAAAGATAATGACAGCATAACACTAGACTCTTTAAATAATATAGCAGATAAACTTATAAAACGTAAGTATGCTTACACTATTCAATACGCTATAAATAATAAGGATAGTGAAATTGCTCCTTACCTAGCTTTATACGAAACGCAAAATGCTAATCCAGTATATATAGATTCTATTTACAACAACCTAAATGAAGAAATTAAAAACTCTCTTTACGGTAAAAAGCTAAAAGAAGTTATAGCAAATAGAAATTAAGACAACTAGCTGTTTCTTCATAAACCTGATACTTTTATAATATAAAGTTTAGATATAACTCTTAAATATTAAACATCCAATCATAACTATATGATTGGATTTTTTATGTTCTATTGTATTTAAATAGGAATCACTCCGTTTTAAAAAGCCTAATCCCCTTATTTTCAACTAAAAACTTCTATTAAACAAAAAACTCCAACTACTTTACAGTAATTGAAGTTTTAAAGAAGAGCCGATGGAGGGACTCGAACCCACGACCTGCTGATTACAAATCAGCTGCTCTAGCCAGCTGAGCTACATCGGCAATAAATGCTTACCTAATATCGGTAAGCGAGCGCAAATTTAAGATAGATTTTTAAATCTGCAAGCAAATTTAATTTAATTTATTTATTTTTTCTATAAGAGCTCTCCCTTTTGACTCAAGATCAGCACTTATAGCTTTAAAATGAGCTTTTTTATTTTCTACACTTCTGTCGTTTACACGAGTAATTAACTCATCAAACGTTACAATAGCTTCATCAATAACAGCTTCACTATCTTTTGTTGGTTTTTGAGCATTAGCTAATTCCCAAACGTAAACTGCTTCAATAATATCTCCTAATACGTAATTGATATCTTTTTTTAATTCTCTTTTATTTGCCATAATAATTTTATTTTATAATAACCGCAAAAATACTAAATCCTTTTAGTTAATTGATTCTCATATTTAATTTTTATCTGAAGTTTTAAACGTATACTTCTAATAACTTACCGTAAGCCGAATTTAATTTGAAATTTTTAATACTCGCAGGGAGTAAAATCGTTTCTCCTTTAGATATACTCGTGTTTAAAATAGGTGAAGAAATTTCAACTTCACCATCGACACACATATAAATTATAAATGAATCGTATGTATTTATTTTATCTATTACAGTGTCTAATTCAATAAAATTTGTAGTAAAAAAAAGACAACCTACCATTTGGTTTACTTTGTTCTTTTGTTTTCCATAATCGATTCTAAAATCATTTTTCATTTCAAAATCAAAAGCATCAATAGCGATATCATTATGAAGCTCTCTTTCATTTCCATCATCATCAACACGGTCCCAGTCGTAAACGCGATACGTTACATCACTCGTTTGCTGAATTTCGGCTAACAAAACCCCTGCTCCTATGGCATGAACTCTACCTGATTCAATAAAATAAGTATCACCTTCCTTTACTTTATCAAAATTTAGAATCTCTGTTAAGGCCTTCTCTTCTAAATGTTTTAAATAAATCTCTTTATTTACTTTTTTATTGAATCCAACAATTAAATTTGCTTCATCATCAGCTTGCATTACATACCACATTTCTGTTTTACCAAAAGAATTATGTCGTTTTCTAGCTAATTCATCATTAGGATGCAGTTGAATACTTAAATCTTGCTTAGCATCAATAAATTTGATGAGTAGTGGAAATTCATTACCAAAACGCTTCCAGTTTTTCTCTCCTAAAAATCCGGCTTGATATTCATTAACTAAATCTTGAAGTGAACGCCCCTTTAAATCTCCATTTATAACAACAGAAATATCGTTAGGAACAGTACTTACCTCCCAACTTTCACCTAGTTTTTTAGAATCTGAAGCTTTATTAAAATGCTGATTTAATTTTTCTCCACCCCAAATTTTTTCTTTTAAAATGGGTTGAAATTTTAATGGATATAATACGTTTTTCATATAACTAATCTCCAGAATAGGTTACAAAATTACGAGGTGTTTCGTAGAGGGTAATTTCTAATTGAAATTCGGGCTTAAGTTTAGGTTTAATTTTATTATAGATAACTACAGCAATATTTTCTACTGTAGGATTTAGTTCCTGAAACTCGGGAACTTCAATATTTAAATTCTTATGGTCGAAGGCATCTTCTACTTCAGATTTAATAATATCTTTTAATATTTTTATATCAATAACATAACCTGTATCAGGATCTATTTCCCCTTTAACGCTTGCGATTAGTTCATAATTATGACCATGAAAATTAGGGTTATTACATAACCCGAATACTTCTTCGTTTTTCTCAAAACTCCAATCTTTCCTATACAGTCTATGTGCTGCGTTAAAATGCGCTTTTCGATGTACTGTGACTTGCATTATTTATTAACGTTTATATATTCATAAAACTTCTCGAAGATTATTTTAAACCAAGCTGTATAAATCTCAGGTTTTTCTAAAATATCTGTTTTAACAGCTTCTAAAGTCATCCATTTCCAACTTGCTACCTCATCTAGATTTACCACAGGTTCGTCATTATAATAACCCACCATAATATGGTCGTACTCGTGCTCTGTTAATCCATTTTCAAAAGGAGCTTTGTATATAAATGAAGTCTTCTCTTCTAGTTCTGTTACAAATCCCATTTCTTCTTGTAAACGTCGTTTACCAGCTTCTAAATTACTTTCTCCATCACGCTGATGACTACAGCAAGTATTGGTCCATAAACCAGGAGTATGATACTTATGTAAAGCACGTTGTTGAAGCATTAGTTCCTTCTTATCATTAAATACAAACACAGAAAATGCGCGATGTAAAAGCGCTTTCTCATGTGCTTCCATCTTTGGCATTAATCCTATTTGTTTATCATTTTCATCTACTAAGATGACTTGTTCTTCTATCATGCCGTAAAAATACCAAGTAAAACTTTAAAACGCATTAATCTTTTCATAAAAAGCCTGTGAAATGAAAATACCTTGCTTGTAAGACACAAGCAAGGTAGTTTTATGATAGAATAATAATTAATAAATTAATCTTTAATAATAAACATTGATCTACGATTTAATTGATGATCTTCATCACTACAATCTATTTCATTACCACATGCGTTAATCAATTGAGATTCGCCATAACCTGTTGCAGATAATCTTCGTTTTGAAATCCCTTTATCATATAGCCATTTTAATGTAGACCTTGCTCTACGCTGAGATAGTTTTAAATTATAAGAATCTCTACCTCTAGAATCTGTATGAGATTCTATATGAATTTTTAATTCCGGATATTCTTTTAATGCCGCTAAAATTTTAGCTAATTCTATTTCTTCATCTAAGCGAATATTTGAATCATCATAATCAAAATATATAGGTTGTAACGTTAATTTACAACCTAAATCATTAGGCGGACAAGGATCTGAAACTTTAAGAATCAATGGCATATTTAAAACAATTGGCATCTCTATTGTTTTAGGGTTTTTAGGAGTCTCAAAAATTTCTTCTTTAGGATTATACCCGTCTTTTTTTGCTCTAATAACATATCGTTCATTACAATCTAAGTGGAAGGTGAAAAGTGCATCTTAAAAAACTAAAAGTATAATACATCAATACTAAAATTTAAACACAAAAAAGCCGTTTAAGAAATTAAACGGCTTTTGTAATTATTATATGTGAGTTTTTTATTAATCGTCACATGTTTTTCCATCAATACTTGTGATAATAAATTCACTACGTCTATTTAATTGGTGCTCTTCTTCTGAACAAGAAGATTCACTAGTCGGCTCGCAACCACAATCATTTACTAAACGTGATTCTCCATAACCTTTAGCGGTTAAACGTTCTGACGAAATTCCTTTATCTATTAAATATTGACGTGTAGACTTCGCTCTTCGTTCTGATAATTTTTCATTGTATGAAGCTGTTCCTCTACAATCTGTATGTGAACGAATATCAATATGCATTGTAGGATATTTATTTAATACCGCCAATACTTTTTGTAGCTCAATCTCTGCATCATATCTAACGTTAGATTTATCAAAATCAAAATAGATGATTGGGATATCTAATACCTTAGCTAAATCATCACAAGGCTCAATTTGTTGTTCGTCTATTTCTAAGAATAGTTGTAACTCTAGGTCTTGTTGTTTTGATGGCGTAGCAAAACGTTTTTCATCTGAGGTATACTTTTCTTTTTCGCCTCTTACTAAGTATTCTGTTTTACATGCTAAATCAAACTCAAATACAGCGTCTTCAGCAACTGTTTTGCGTTCTATTTCATTTCCTTCTCCATCGAATAAAACTACTGTAGCATTAGGAATAGGCTCGTTTGTTTTTATATCTAAAACCGTACCTGTAACTAATTGTTTACATTCAGTAATCTCAAAAGTATAAATATCATCACTTCCTTTCCCTCCTTCTCTATTAGAGCTAAAATAAACACGTTTAGTTACTAAATTCTCATAATAAGCAAAATCATCAGACACGCTATTTACAGGTTTTCCTACATTTTCAATTGGAAAATTTCTACTCGAACTTTTTTCAACTTTTGCATCTACACCTTCAGATTTAAATATATCTCTTCCTCCTAATCCAGGAAATCCTGTAGAAGAAAAATATAAATCACCATTTGTATTCATAAACGGAAAAGTTTCTTTTCCTTCTGTGTTTATAGAGCTTCCTAAATTTTCTGGTTCACCTAAGGTTCCATCATCATTAACATCTACAACAAAAATATCAGACTGTCCATAAGTTCCTGGCATATCTGAAGCAAAATACAATCTAGAACCTGTGACATTTAAAGTTGGATGAGCAACACTATAATCTTCACTATTAAAATGAATTTTATGAATATCATCCCAAGAACCATCTTCTGATAAACTTGCTCTATATAATTGCAGTCTATTAATACCTGTATTATCTTCTTTATATTTTGAATGGAAATAATTATTTCTTGTAAAGAACATATATTTTCCATTTGGAGAAAATACAGGACTAGACTCATGAAACTTAGTATTTACATCACCTTCTAAACTTTTCACTTCTCCGAAAGATCCATCTTCTTTCTTTTCAACTGAAAATAAATCTAAATAAGGTTGTTCATTCCATCTATACTTACGGCCTCCTCCACTTGCTGAAGCGAATACAATTTCGTTTTCGTATTCTGCAGCTCCAAAATCAGAAAACTCTGTATTAAAGTCTAAGTTAATAACCTCAATATCATCTCTACTTGATGCTTCAATAGATGTTCTATAATCCACTTTAGATAAAAAAGCCTTTCCTCTTAAATCTTCAGGCTTAAGCTCATTAAATTTTTTCATCCATTTATCAGAACCTTCATAGTCTTCAATTCCTTTAAGCGCTAAAGCGTATCTGAAATAGTATTCTGGCTCAATAACTTCATCCATAGCCATTAATTCGCCATACCACTTAGCTGCTTCTTCCATTTTATCTTGATAGTAAAATGAATTGCCTAATTTTTGAAATAAATCAGCAGATTTATAACCTTTCTCAGCGACTTCTAATAACACTTCACTTGTTTTTACATAAGCAAAATCTCTATAATCATCTTTTACACTTTGTATCTTTCCATTCTGTGCAAATACAGATGAAGTAAACGCAACTACAAACGCCAATAATATATATTTCGATATTCTTTTCATAATCTTATTTTTAGAAGAAACGTGGGGATAATATTCTACCTAGTCTTTTGATCTCAAATCTTAATGTTAATTCGTGTGAACCACTATTATAATTACTCAATCCAGTTGTTGTCATATCATAACTATAGCCTACAAACATACCTGGTGTTATTTGTAAACCAGCTAAAGCACTTACAGAATCATCCCATCTCCATGCAACACCCAAAGTAAAGTTCTTTTGAAACCAAAAGTTAGCAGATACATCTGCAATTAATGGTGCTCCAGAAACTCCTTTAACTAAAAATGCAGGTTTAAACTCCGTTGTTTCACTTAAATTAAAGACATAACCACCAATAAAGTAAAAGTGCATACGCTCTGTTGCTACAGACTCTTCATAATCGTCATAATGATCAGTATCTATAAAGTTTGGTACTGCTAAACCAAGATACCATTTTCTAGTGTGCAGATATAAACCAGCCCCCACCATTGGTGAAACTAAATTTATATTATTTTGATATGCAGGATCTGCATCTCTAAATGTACCTTTACTCCAATCGGTATCTAACAAATGAATCCCTCCTTTTACTCCAAATGATAATTTTAAATCATTGGCATTTAAAGGTATTGTATAAGATACGTTAGCATCTACAAATGTTTCACTTGCAGGCCCCAAAGCATCCTTAACAATATTTAAACCTAACCCAATACGTTCATTACGTAATGGTGTATGAAAACTTAAGGATTGTGTTTGTGGAGCTCCATCTATACCAACCCATTGAGATCTATGAAGACCTACAATGCTCAACGTTTCTCTTTGACCTGCATAAGCTGGATTTACGCTCATTGTATTAAACATATAATGAGTGTACTGTGGATCTTGCTGTGCAAAACTAATAGTACTTGTTAGTATAAATACTAAAACTATTAATTCCTTTATTAGTGATGATTTATGTATCATTTTAATCTTTTTTATTATTCAGTATTAATTAGTTTAGTCTATTTATATATAACCATCCTACAAGTGGATCTATACCATTCCCTAAGTCTAATACATAATAATATGTACCTACTGGTAAGTCGTTAGATTCGTTAATAACAGTTCTTCCGTTTGATTTACCTTCCCAATTATTGAGATAGCCTTTTTTACTATAAACAATATTACCCCATCTATTATAAACCTCTAGTTTATTATTTGGATATCGTTCTATACAATCAATCACAAATGTGTCATTCACACCATTTCCATCAGGTGAAAATTCGTTATAAATTGTTAAACATATAGGATCTACTTCTGCACTAGCTTCATCATTAAAAGTATTAGTGTCTTCACCTCCTAATGCATTTTCAACATAAGCGACATTTAAATAATCTCCAAATCCTAAAACTTCAACAGTTACCTCAAATATTTCTACCTGATCAGGATCTAATTGACCTATTACCCATTGATCATCAAAATCTGAATAAACACCAGAAGTAGAGATGTAAGAAACGAATACATAACCACTAGGGATTTGCTCGTTAATAATAACATCTGTTGCCGTTACGTTACCAATATTAGCGACTTCTATAGTAAATGTTACATATGAACCAATAACGGGCTCTAAAACATCTACAACTTTAGTTACTTCAATATCGAAGAACGAATTAACTGGTGTAACAGTTGGATCATCTGGATTATCATCATTGTTATCATCAATGTCATCTAAATTATTTGGATCATCACTAGTATCAGTAATATCATCTGAAGGATCAATTAAATCTCCTCTTGGACCTTCACTTATAACAGTTGCTGAATTTATAACATTACCTGCATCTAAATCAGCTTGTGTAATTTCATAGGTTGCTGTAAATGTTGTGGTATCAATTTCACCAGGTATTAATTGAGCAATTGGTCCACCTAATAAATTTAAACCAGGTAAGTTATCTTGAACTACAATATCTGTTAGTGTAACATTTCCTGTATTCTCAACAGTAAATACATATGAAATTAAATCACCTAAGCTTCCCGAAATACCATCTCCATTAGTATCTTCTAAATCTAAAGTGGTTTTGATTAGATTAATGCTTGGATTTGATACTATAGTTGTTACTGTTGCATCATTATCTATATTTCCATCATTATCATCTCCATCATCACTCGTGTCATCTATTGTTACTCCAGCTGGACTATCTCCTTCTGCAAATACACTGTTGCTAAAGCCTCCTGCATCTATTGCATCTTGCTCTATAACATAGGTTGCGGTATAAGTTGCTGTTTCTCCTACTAATAATGAACCTTCTAAACTTCCAGCATCTGCACTATCAAAGGTTGGTCCTGATAATAACGTTAACGTGTTACCGTTAGCATCTTCAAAAGTATCTGTGATAGCTACATTATCTAAACTTACGTTTCCTGTGTTTTCTACAGTAATCGTATACGTCATCGTATCTCCTAAACTTAAGCCCGTTGGTAATACATCGTTACTAACCGCTACAGTTTTAACAGCTTCTAGACTTGGTGATGCTGTGATTGGTGTTATTGTTGCATCATCTTCTGTGTTGCCATCATTATCATCATCATCATCACTCGTATCATCTATTGTTACTCCTGTTGGACTATCGCCTTCTGCTAATACACTGTTGCTAAAGCCTCCTGCATCTACTGCATCTTGCTCTATAATATAAGTTGCAGTATAAGTTGCTGTCTCCCCTACTAATAATGAACCTTCTGCACTTCCTGCATCAGCACTATCAAAAGTTGGACCTGTTAATAAGGTTAACGTGTTACCGTTAGCATCTTCAAAAGTATCTGTGATAGCTACATTATCTAAACTTACGTTTCCTGTGTTTTCTACAGCTATCGTATAAGTCATGGTATCTCCTAAACTTGAGCCTGTTGGTAATACATCATTACTGATCATTACGGTTTTAACAGCTTCTAGACTTGGTGATGCAGTGATTGGTGATACTGTGGCATCATCTTCTGTGTTGCCATCATTATCATCTCCATCATCACTTGTATCATCAACTGTTGTATCTGTTGGGCTATCTCCTTCTGCTAATACACTATTGCTAAAGCCTCCTGCATCTATTGCATCTTGCTCTATAACATAAGTTGCAGTATAAGTTGCAGTCTCTCCTACTAATAATGAACCTTCTGAACTTCCGGCGTCAGCACTATCAAAGGTTGGTCCTGATAATAACGTTAACGTGTTACCGTTAGCATCTTCAAAAGTATCTGTGATAACTACATTATCTAAACTTACGTTTCCTGTGTTTTCTACAGTTATCGTATAAGTCATTGTATCTCCTAAACTTAAGCCAGTTGGTAATACATCATTACTGATTATTACGGTTTTAACAGCTTCTATACTTGGTGATGCTGTAAGCGTTGTTACTGTGGCATCATCTTCTGTGTTGCCATCATTATCATCGTTATCATCACTCGTGTCATCAACTGTTGTATCTGCTGGACTATCGCCTTCTGCTAATACACTGTTGCTAAAGCCTCCTGCATCTATAGCATCTTGCTGTATAACATAAGTTGCAGTATAAGTTGCTGTCTCCCCTACTAATAATGAACCTTCTGAACTTCCGGCGTCTGCACTATCAAAAGTTGGTTCTGATAATAAGGTTAAAGTGTTACCGTTAGCATCTTCAAATGTGTCTGTAATAACTACATTATCTAAACTTACGTTTCCTGTATTTTCTACAGTTATCGTATAAGTCATGGTATCTCCTAAACTTAAGCCGGTTGGAGCGATATCATTACTGATTGCTACTACCTTGACAGCTTCTATACTTGGTGATGCTGTGATCGTTGTTACTGTTGCATCGTTATCTATATTTCCATCATTATCATCTCCATCATCACTCGTGTCATCTATTGTTACTCCAGCTGGACTATCACCTTCGGCTAAAACACTGTTGCTAAAACCTCCTGCATCTATTGCAGCTTGTTCTATAACATAAGTTGCTGTATATGTTGCCGTTTCTCCTACTGCTAATAAACCTTCTGCACTTCCGGCATCTGAACTACTAAATGTTGGACCTGTTAATAAAGTTAAGGTGTTACCGTTAGCATCTACAAAGGTATCTGCGATAGCTACATTATCTAAACTTACGTTTCCTGTGTTTTCTACAGTTATCGTATAAGTCATTGTATCTCCTAAACTTAAGCCCGTTGGTAATACATCTGTTGTAAGTGCTACCGTCTTAACAGCTTCAATACTTGCTGATGCTGTAATCGTGGTTACTGTGGCATCATCTTCTGTATTGCCATCAGCGTCATCGTCATCATCACTGGTATCATCAACTGTTGTTCCTGCTGGACTATCGCCTTCAGCTAAAACACTGTTGCTAAAACCTCCTGCGTCTATTGCAGCTTGTTCTATAACATAAGTTGCTGTATATGTTGTCGTTTCTCCTACTGCTAATAAACCTTCTGCACTTCCTGCATCTGAACTATTAAATGTTGGGCCTGTTAATAAAGTTAAAGTGATACCATTAGCATCTACAAAGGTATCTGCGATAGCTACATTATCTAAACTTACGTTTCCTGTATTTTCTACAGTTATCGTATAAGTCATTGTATCTCCTAAACTTAAGCCCGTTGGTAATACATCTGTTGTAAGTGCTACCGTCTTAACAGCTTCTAGACTTGGTAATGCTGCTATTGTTGTTACTGTGGCATCATCTTCTGTATTGCCATCAGCGTCATCGTCATCATCACTGGTATCATCAACTGTTGTTCCTGCTGGACTATCGCCTTCAGCTAATACACTGTTGCTAAAACCTCCTGCGTCTATTGCAGCTTGTTCTATAACATAAGTTGCTGTATATGTTGCCGTTTCTCCTACTGCTAATAAACCTTCTGCACTTCCTGCATCTGCACTATTAAATGTTGGACCTGTTAATAAAGTTAAGGTGTTACCGTTAGCATCTACAAAGGTATCTGCGATAGCTACATTATCTAAACTTACGTTTCCTGTGTTTTCTACAGTTATCGTATAAGTCATTGTATCTCCTAAACTTAAGCCTGTTGGTAATACATCTGTTGTGATTGCCACCGTCTTAACGGCTTCGATACTTGCTGATGCTGTAATCGTGGTTACTGTCGCATCATCTTCTGTATTGCCATCAGCGTCATCGTCATCATCACTGGTATCATCAACTGTTGTTCCTGCTGGACTATCGCCTTCAGCTAAAACACTGTTGCTAAAACCTCCTGCGTCTATTGCATCTTGTTCTATAATATAAGTTGCTGTATATGTTGCCGTTTCTCCTACTGCTAATAAACCTTCTGCACTTCCTGCATCTGAACTATTAAATGTTGGGCCTGTTAATAAAGTTAAGGTGTTACCGTTAGCATCTATAAAGGTATCTGCGATAGATACATTATCTAAACTTACGTTTCCTGTATTTTCTACAGTTATCGTATAGGTCATTGTATCTCCTAAACTTAAGCCTGTTGGTAATACATCTGTTGTGATTGCCACCGTCTTAACGGCTTCGATACTTGCTGATGCTGTAATTGTTGTTACTGTGGCATCATCTTCTGTATTGCCATCTGTATCATCATTATCATCACTGGTATCATCAACTGTTGTTCCTGCTGGACTATCGCCTTCAGCTAAAACACTGTTGCTAAAACCTCCTGCGTCTATTGCAGCTTGTTCTATAATATAAGTTGCTGTATATGTTGCCGTTTCTCCTACTGCTAATAAACCTTCTGCACTTCCGGCATCTGAACTATTAAATGTTGGGCCTGTTAATAAAGTTAAGGTGTTACCGTTAGCATCTACAAAGGTATCTGCGATAGCTACATTATCTAAACTTACGTTTCCTGTGTTTTCTACAGTTATCGTATAAGTCATTGTATCTCCTAAACTTAAGCCCGTTGGTAATACATCTGTTGTGATTGCCACCGTCTTAACGGCTTCGATACTTGCTGATGCTGTAATCGTGGTTACTGTCGCATCATCTTCTGTATTGCCATCAGCGTCATCGTCATCATCACTGGTATCATCAACTGTTGTTCCTGCTGGACTATCGCCTTCAGCTAAAACACTGTTGCTAAAACCTCCTGCGTCTATTGCATCTTGTTCTATAATATAAGTTGCTGTATATGTTGCCGTTTCTCCTACTGCTAATAAACCTTCTGCACTTCCTGCATCTGAACTATTAAATGTTGGACCTGTTAATAAAGTTAAGGTGTTACCGTTAGCATCTACAAAGGTATCTGCGATAGCTACATTATCTAAACTTACGTTTCCTGTGTTTTCTACAGTTATCGTATAAGTCATTGTATCTCCTAAACTTAAGCCCGTTGGTAATACATCTGTTGTAAGTGCTACCGTCTTAACGGCTTCGATACTTGCTGATGCTGTAATCGTGGTTACTGTCGCATCATCTTCTGTATTGCCATCAGCGTCATCATCATCATCACTGGTATCATCAACTGTTGTTCCTGCTGGACTATCACCTTCGGCCAAAACACTGTTGCTAAAACCGCCTGCATCTATTGCAGCTTGTTCTATAACATAAGTTGCTGTATATGTTGCCGTTTCTCCTACTGCTAATAAACCTTCTGCACTTCCTGCATCTGAACTATTAAATGTTGGACCTGTTAATAAAGTTAAGGTGTTACCGTTAGCATCTACAAAGGTATCTGCGATAGCTACATTATCTAAACTTAGGTTTCCTGTATTTTCTACAGTTATCGTATAAGTCATTGTATCTCCTAAACTTAAGCCCGTTGGTAATACATCTGTTGTAAGTGCTACCTTCTTAACGGCTTCGATACTTGCTGATGCTGTAATCGTGGTTACTGTCGCATCATCTTCTGTATTGCCATCAGCGTCATCATTATCATCACTGGTATCATCAACTGTTGTTCCTGCTGGACTATCGCCTTCAGCTAAAACACTGTTGCTAAAACCTCCTGCGTCTATTGCATCTTGTTCTATAACATAAGTTGCTGTATATGTTGCCGTTTCTCCTACTGCTAATAAACCTTCTGCACTTCCGGCATCTGAACTATTAAATGTTGGGCCTGTTAATAAAGTTAAGGTGTTACCGTTAGCATCTACAAAGGTATCTGCGATAGCTACATTATTTAAACTTACGTTTCCTGTGTTTTCTACAGTTATCGTATAAGTCATTGTATCTCCTAAACTTAAGCCCGTTGGTAATACATCATTACTGATTGCTACTGTTTTAACGGCTTCAATACTTGCTGATGCTGTAATTGTTGTTACTGTGGCATCATCTTCTGTATTGCCATCTGTATCATCATTATCATCACTGGTATCATCAACTGTTATTCCCGCTGGACTATCACCTTCGGCTAAAACACTGTTGCTAAAACCTCCTGCGTCTATTGCATCTTGTTCTATAACATAAGTTGCTGTATATGTTGCCGTTTCTCCTACTGCTAATAAACCTTCTGCACTTCCTGCATCTGAACTACTAAATGTTGGACCTGTTAATAAAGTTAAGGTGTTACCGTTAGCATCTACAAAGGTATCTGCGATAGCTACATTATCTAAACTTACGTTTCCTGTGTTTTCTACAGTTATCGTATAAGTCATTGTATCTCCTAAACTTAAGCCCGTTGGTAATATATCTGTTGTAAGTGCTACCGTCTTAACGGCTTCGATACTTGCTGATGCTGTAATCGTGGTTACTGTCGCATCATCTTCTGTATTGCCATCTGTATCATCATTATCATCACTGGTATCATCAACTGTTGTTCCTGCTGGACTATCGCCTTCGGCTAAAACACTGTTACTAAAACCGCCTGCATCTATTGCAGCTTGTTCTATAACATAAGTTGCTGTATATGTTGCCGTTTCTCCTACTGCTAATAAACCTTCTGCACTTCCTGCATCAGCACTATCAAAGGTTGGCCCTGTTAATAAAGTTAACGTATTACCATTAGCATCTTCAAAAGTATCTGTGATAGCTACATTATCTAAACTTACGTTTCCTGTGTTTTCTACAGTTATCGTATAAGTCATTGTATCTCCTAAACTTAAGCCTGTTGGTAATACATCTGTTGTGATTGCCACCGTCTTAACAGCTTCTAGACTTGGTAATGCTGTAATCGTGGTTACTGTCGCATCATCTTCTGTATTGCCATCTGTATCATCATTATCATCACTGGTATCATCAACTGTTGTTCCTGCTGGACTATCGCCTTCAGCTAAAACACTGTTGCTAAAACCTCCTGCGTCTATTGCATCTTGTTCTATAACATAAGTTGCTGTATATGTTGCCGTTTCTCCTACTGCTAATAAACCTTCTGCACTTCCTGCATCTGAACTATTAAATGTTGGGCCTGTTAATAAAGTTAAAGTATTACCGTTAGCATCTACAAAGGTATCTGCGATAGATACATTATCTAAACTTACGTTTCCTGTGTTTTCTACAGTTATCGTATAAGTCATTGTATCCCCTAAACTTAAGCCCGTTGGTAATACATCTGTTGTAAGTGCTACCGTCTTAACAGCTTCAATACTTGCTGATGCTGTAATCGTGGTTACTGTCGCATCATCTTCTGTATTGCCATCTGTATCATCATTATCATCACTGGTATCATCAACTGCTGTATCTGCTGGACTATCGCCTTCAGCTAAAACACTGTTGCTAAAACCTCCTGCGTCTATTGCAGCTTGTTCTATAACATAAGTTGCTGTATATGTTGCCGTTTCTCCTACTGCTAATAAACCTTCTGCACTTCCTGCATCTGAACTATTAAATGTTGGGCCTGTTAATAAAGTTAAAGTATTACCGTTAGCATCTACAAAGGTATCTGCGATAGCTACATTATCTAAACTTACGTTTCCTGTGTTTTCTACAGTTATTGTATAAGTCATTGTATCTCCTAAACTTAAGCCTGTTGGTAATACATCTGTTGTGATTGCCACCGTCTTAACAGCTTCTAGACTTGGTAATGCTGTTATTGTTGTTACTGTCGCATCATCTTCTGTATTGCCATCAGCGTCATCGTCATCATCACTGGTATCATCAACTGTTGTTCCTGCTGGACTATCGCCTTCAGCTAAAACACTGTTGCTAAAACCTCCTGCGTCTATTGCATCTTGTTCTATAATATAAGTTGCTGTATATGTTGCCGTTTCCCCTACTGCTAATAAACCTTCTGCACTTCCTGCATCTGAACTATTAAATGTTGGGCCTGTTAATAAAGTTAAGGTGTTACCGTTAGCATCTATAAAGGTATCTGCGATAGATACATTATCTAAACTTACGTTTCCTGTATTTTCTACAGTTATCGTATAGGTCATTGTATCTCCTAAACTTAAGCCGCTTGGTAATACATCTGTTGTAAGTGCTACTGTTTTAACAGCTTCGATACTTGCTGATGCTGTAATTGTTGTTACTGTGGCATCATCTTCTGTATTGCCATCTGTATCATCATCATCATCACTGGTATCATCAACTGTTGTTCCTGCTGGACTATCACCTTCGGCTAAAACACTGTTACTAAAACCGCCTGCATCTATTGCAGCTTGTTCTATAACATAAGTTGCTGTATATGTTGCCGTTTCTCCTACTGCTAATAAACCTTCTGCACTTCCTGCATCTGAACTATTAAATGTTGGACCTGTTAATAAAGTTAAGGTGTTACCGTTAGCATCTACAAAGGTATCTGCGATAGCTATATTATCTAAACTTACGTTTCCTGTGTTTTCTACAGTTATCGTATAAGTCATTGTATCTCCTAAACTTAAGCCCGTTGGTAATACATCTGTTGTAAGTGCTACCGTCTTAACAGCTTCTAATGCTATTATTGAACATGCAAAAGAATTTGTTGCATCAGTCACTGCGGAATTAGTTCCCAAAGAATAATCAACACCTGTTTCTGTAACTAAACCATTTGCTGGATTTACCGTAGCTGGATCTGAATCACCAAACTGTCCTCCATCTGAACCAGAAGCAGCTGCACTTACATAAGCCTCATTAGCATCTGTACAGCCATCTCCATCGCTATCCGTGTTTTGAAAATCGTAGCTACCATCAGTTAACGTATCAATAGGTGTTGTTATTTCTGCATCGTCATCTGCACCATTATTAGTTGAATCACTAAAATCTGCATCATTAGCATCTATTACTCCATCGTTATTAGTGTCTAATGCCGTGTTCCCTGCTTCATCTACATCATATATTCCATCATTATCTGAATCTAAATCTAAATAATCTGGAATACCATCATTATCAGTGTCTAAATCACAATCTGGTCCGAAAGTAGCATCAGAAAAATCTACACCTATAAATTCTCTAGCATAATCATGATCTGTACCATCATTATTTAAAGTTCCTGTAATTGTAATAGATGTAATCCCATCTGGCAAAGTAATTTCAAAATCAAAATCATTAATCCAATTTGTTCCTTCCAAATTAGGACTCGTAGCCTCATAAAGTTCACCATTATCATCCAATACAAATTGGTAGCCATTCGTTAAAACTGAATCTGAAAACACAGGTGTAGTGCTTGTTGAAGAAGGATCATAAATATTTGGCTGACTTCCATTTCTTGGGTTATTATCAACAACGAATCCTGTAGCACCAACATTACCACCAGTCCAATTTATAGTCCAAATTATAACATCTGAATTTTTCGTACGATCAGTTGGTAAACTTACTTTTATTCCTGATACACCTGAATTGAATGTTTCTGTTGAATAAAAAGTATCACCTGTTACTGCTGAATTAATTAAATAACCAATTTCTAAAAAATTCCCATTTTGTATATTTAATTCAGAAGGTATATAATCTCCCCCTGAAGCTATTGTATTATCTATTATGTTACCTAATGCGTCTGTTAAAATAAAATCAGGATTTGTACCTGTTAGAGTAAGTCCTGGAGTTGTTGAGAACCCACATTCAACAGCATCAATAATACCGTCATTATCACTATCTATGTCCGTAGAATCACCAATTAAATCTCCGTCTGTATCTTGCTCTACAGTAATTGTTACCGTAGCTATTGAACAAATAGAAACTCCATTTGAATCATTGCAAACTTCATAAATAACGGTTACTACAGAACCTACCTCACTTAATAAAGGTGTATATGTTAATATACCTGTATCTGAATCGAAAGTAATTGCTCCACCAGCAGTACCTGTAGTTGTATCTGTAATAGTTGTTGTCCCAATGTTATTAATATCTATGTTATCTAGATAATCATCATTACCTAAAATATTTATAGTACTAGGACCATTAAGACCAATAAACGCAGAATCATCTACTGCTGTTGGTGTATTAGAATTTGGATCTGAAGAATTTGGATTTCCATCTCCATCATCGTCTCCATTACATGCAAATGAATTTAAATTGTCAGTTACATTAGCATTAGTACCGAGTGCATAATTAACACCGGTCTCTGTAACTAAACCATTTGCAGGATTTACACTTGCAGGATCTACAGAAAATTGGCCATCATCTCCGCCATCAGCAGATGAAATCCCGTAAGCCTCATTAGCATCTGTACAGCCATCTCCATCACTATCCGTATTTTGAAAATCGTAACTATCATCAGTTAACGTATCAATAGGTGTTGTTATTTCTGCATCATCATCAGCACCATTATTATCAACATCACCAAAGCCTGTATCATTCGAATCTATTACACCATCATTGTTTGTATCTAATGCCGTATTCCCTGCTTCATCAACGTCATAAATACCGTCATTATCACTGTCTAAATCTAAATAATCTGGCACACCATCATTATCTGTATCATTATTACAAGCGGCTAAAGATGAAGAAAAAGCTACATTATCTAAAGCAAAATATTCTATATCCGAACAATTACCATCATGACCACTACCAATATTTTCAACACGAATACTTATTTCATTTAAATCGCTTAAAACATTAGTTAAATCTTCTAATGTTCCAGAAAAAGAAGCATCATCAATATTTATCAAAATTGAATTCCATACCCCATTTTCCCAATTAGTAAGTTCTGCAGAAGTCAGTAATCTTGTTGCATTAACAAAATTCCCTGCTGTATCATAAAAATACACGTTAACGGCTGACCCAGATCCAGTTGTTAACCAACCAGGATTTCCCGTATAACCAGCTCTATAATTATAATGATCATAAGAGAATGTCCCCCCTATTAAACCACCATAATTTAGACCACCTAAATCTGATTTTCTTAAATATGTTAATCCAGTATCAATATCAGAATCTACAGCATAATCAGTTGCATCAGGACTTAAACCAGCAATATTAGTATTTGCTAAACCTGTAATATCAATGGTACAACCATGGTTTCCTGTAACTGTTGAAGTTGAATTAGATATAGGATTTGATGCAATTTTACTTAGATCATTATCATTTAGTGAATACCAGCCAGCTGTACCGGTATTAAAAGTGAATTTAGCATCACAAGAGTTCTCAACAATATCAAGAATTCCGTCATTATCGTTATCAATATCAGAAGAATCAAATATGCCATCACAATCGATATCATTTTCAGAAACACTAATAGAATTATTACTAGTACTAGTATCATCTTGTAACATGTTACTAATACTATTAGTATATGTAATTGGTAAAGACAAAGCTGAGACTGATACATTTACAGTCAACACAACACTTTCACCAGCTTCTAAGCCAGATACACTCCATAAATTTGTTGTACTATTATAACTTGCAACAGCTATACCAGAAGAAAACACAGCACTACTACTAACATAATTAAGTCCTGATTCAATAGGCATATCAACATCAAAACCGTTACTATCAATACCACTATTATTATAAACTGTAGTTACAAAATCTAAAGAATTAGTAGAGCACAAATCTGAAGGTGTCTCAATTTTAGAAGTAATAGCTAGATCAACTGGACTAAAACTAAGCGTATTTTTATTAAATGCTGTAAAAGCAATATCAGTATTTCCTGATGTATTATGTATAAATTTAGTTGCTTGAGATAAGTTAGCTGTAGTAATTCCGAAATCATTAAGCTCAAAAGTTAATAATCTTAAATCTCTATATGTATTAATTCCATTATTAAATGTACCTGAAACAGCTCCTGTACTTGTATCAACTTCATAAATAGTCCAATCCATTCCTCCAACAATAGGAACGCCTCCAAAACCAACACTAACTGCGTTTCCGACTGTATTACCTAAATCATCAACAAATTTAAAAACATCACTTCCTGATGGAGCACCAGTCTGTGTCGCTATTAAATCAGGTATACCATCATTAACACCCGATACAGCATTAATAAGTAAGTTATCATAAACAAAATCCTGAGCTTGTATATTAAAAAAGTTAGTTCCTAGTTCTAGTCCGCTAATTCCATCTCTAATAAAAAAACTAGGAATAATAGGATCGAATGTTTTAATATAATCGGAAGGAGAATCATTTTGTTGATTACCATCCCAATTATAAGCAATACCTATTAGCTCTGTACTATTATAAGTTATATTTCCTGGAACTGGAAAAGCAACGAATTCAACGGGTGTAAAAACTACACCATTGGCCGTTAAAATAGAATTATCAACCCCTGTAGAATAAGTTACTCCGTTAGAAGTAAAACCAATTAAATTATTTGAATCATCTGATGTTACTTGTGCAACATTAGAAGATACATAATACCCTCCTTGATCTCCATAGATAGCTGTGACATCTTGTTGAGCATTGATTACTGAACTAAAAAGAAAAAAGAAACTTAGAATAAGAACTTTAGAATGAGAACCAAAACTTTTGTTTAAAGAAAAACAAAGGTTAGCAATTAAATTTTTAGTCCATAAGAACCGAGTAGTAATTTCCATATATTATAGTTGTTGTAAAGTCTTATTTCTCATTCAAAAATGAGTATTAAGATTTTTCGATAAAAGTGCGAATATATCCGATAAAATGCATAAAAGCAAATAAATTTATAAGATTATTTATTTTTATTGTCAGTCGTATTTAGTACAAAAAAAACTAAACTGAATATTAAAACAAAATAACAAACTACATATCAGAACATTAACAATTAGTAAAAAAATCAATATTTTAAAACCTCTTTTAATAAAGTTAAAATATAGTTAAAAAAAATAAACTCGTGTTAAAAAAAAAGCCGATACAAAAAAAACATCTTGTTTTATATTCCAAATGGTTTTATAATTTTTCTTATTATAGACTTATATTTGTAATCGATTTTTAATAATATTTATGAGCTTTTTAAAAGAAATAGAAAGAAGGAGAACCTTTGGAATTATCTCACATCCAGATGCAGGTAAGACAACCTTAACAGAAAAATTACTTTTGTTTGGTGGTGCCATACAAGAAGCAGGTGCTGTAAAAAGTAACAAAATAAAAAAAGGAGCAACAAGTGATTTTATGGAGATTGAGCGTCAGCGTGGAATTTCTGTAGCAACATCTGTATTAGCTTTTGAATATAATGGTATAAAAATAAATATCTTAGATACACCGGGTCACAAGGATTTTGCAGAAGATACTTTTAGAACATTAACAGCTGTTGATAGTGTTATTGTTGTTATTGATGTAGCAAAAGGGGTTGAGGAACAAACAGAAAAGCTAGTTGAAGTTTGTAGAATGCGTAACATTCCAATGATTGTTTTTATTAATAAAATGGATAGAGAAGGTAAAGATGCGTTTGATCTATTAGATGAAATAGAACAAAAACTTGGTTTAAAGGTCGTTCCTTTAAGTTTTCCTATAGGTATGGGTTACGATTTTAAAGGGATTTACAACATTTGGGAAAAGAATGTGAATTTATTTTCTGGTGATAGTCGTAAAGACATAGAAGAAACGATAGAAATATCAGATTTATCATCATCAGAATTAGACAAATTAATTGGAGAAACAGCTGCAAATACCTTAAGAGAGGAAATTGAATTAGTAGAAGGTATATACCCTGAATTTAATAAAGATGAATATTTAAACGGTAGTCAACAGCCCGTATTTTTCGGTTCTGCACTAAATAATTTTGGTGTAAGAGAACTCTTAGATTGCTTTGTTGATATAGCACCTAAACCTAGACCTAAACAGAGTGAAGAACGTTTAGTTAAACCAGATGAAGATCAATTTAGTGGATTTGTTTTTAAAATACATGCCAATATGGATCCTAATCATAGAAATAGATTGGCATTTATAAAAATTGTTTCTGGTGAATTTAAACGTAATACACCTTATTTACATGTTAGAAATAACAAAAAATTAAAATTCTCTAGTCCAAATGCTTTTTTTGCTGAAAAGAAAGAGATTGTAGACATCTCATACCCAGGTGATATTGTTGGTTTACAAGATACTGGAAGTTTTAAAATTGGAGACACATTAACTGAAGGAGAAATATTACATTATAAAGGTGTACCAAGCTTTTCACCAGAACACTTTAGATACATTAATAATGCTGATCCTATGAAATCTAAGCAATTATTTAAAGGAATAGATCAGTTAATGGACGAAGGTGTTGCACAGCTATTTACCTTAGATTTAAATGGTAGAAAAGTAATCGGTACGGTTGGTGCATTACAATATGAAGTGATTCAATATCGTTTAGAACATGAGTATGGAGCAAAATGTACTTACGAAAACTTAAACGTACAAAAAGCATGTTGGGTACAAACTGATAATGAAAAAAGCGAGGAGTTTAAAGAGTTTTTACGAGTAAAACAACGCTTTTTAGCTAAAGACAAACAAAATCAATTAGTCTTTTTAGCAGATTCTATGTTTACATTACAAATGACACAACAGAAATACCCTAGTATTACATTCCATATGACTTCTGAATTTGATTAAAAATTTATGATTATCATATATATGGTAATTTTACTATTAACAGATTAAACATAAAAAAACCCTTAAATTAATTTTTAAGGGTTTTTATTTGTAATAAGATAGGTAAAAAATCAATTAAAGCCAATTTAAAGGACTTTAATTAAAATAACCTACAACATGATTAATTAAATTAAAAACCTTCTATAAACAATATTAAAATAAGCTTTTTAAATAACAAAAAACTATTTAATATAAATAAACAATAGGTTTAAGCTATAATTGTTTTTGAATCAAAAAAATTAAGCTTGACCTGTTGGTCCAAAATTTAATGGTATTGGAGGTTGCTCATAATCTTTTATTTCTCCATGAGCATTTTCAAAACGGGTAACATTTTCAGCTAATGCTTTTAATAAACGTTTAGCATGCTGTGGTGTTAAAATTATTCTAGACTTTACTTTACTTTTAGGTGTACCAGGCATAATACTTACAAAGTCTACAACAAATTCTGATACTGAATGATTAATTATAGCCAAATTAGAATATGTACCCTCTGCTATCTTCTCATCTAGCTCAATATTAATTTGCCCTTTTTTATTATTTGGATTATTTTTTTCGTCTGCCATGCTAAATTATTTATGCTTCCTAAAAAAGGAAGTCTTCATTAATACTTTTTAAATTAAAAAAGCCTTCATGTAAAAATACAAGAAGGCTTTAAATTTATTTATTATTTTGAAAAAAACTAGAGAATTAATTAAAATTCATCTCTTCTTTAGCTTTCATCATTTCATTAAATTCTTCTCTAGAACCTACAATAATGTTTTCAAATTCTCTAACACCTGTACCTGCAGGAATTCTATGACCAACAATTACATTTTCTTTAAGTCCTTCAAGTGAATCAACTTTACCATTTACCGCTGCTTCGTTAAGAACCTTAGTCGTTTCCTGGAACGATGCCGCAGAAATAAACGACTTAGTTTGTAATGAAGCTCTTGTAATACCTTGTAAAATTGGAGTTGCAGTCGCAGGTTTAGCATCTCTAGCAGTAACAAGATTCTTATCTTCTCTACGTAAGCTTGAGTTTTCGTCTCTTAAATCTCTTACCGTTACAATTTGACCTGATTTTAAATTCACAGAATCACCAGCATCTTCAACAACTTTCATTCCGAAAATCTTATCATTTTCTTCAATGAAATCTGATTTATGACCTAATTGATTTTCTAAGAAAATAGTATCACCAGAATCAATAATTCTAACTTTACGCATCATTTGTCTTACAACAACCTCGAAGTGCTTATCATTAATTTTCACACCTTGTAAACGATATACTTCTTGTACTTCATTTACTAAGTATTGTTGAACCGCAGATGGCCCTTTAATGTTAAGAATATCATTTGGTGTAATAGAACCATCAGATAAAGGCATACAAGCTTTTACATAATCATTCTCTTGTACAAGAATTTGATTAGATAATTTTACTAAGTATTTCTTAACCTCTCCTAATTTAGACTCAATGATGATTTCACGGTTACCACGTTTAATTTTACCGAAAGAAACAACACCATCAATCTCACTTACAACAGCAGGATTAGAAGGGTTACGTGCTTCAAACAATTCAGTTACACGAGGAAGACCACCCGTAATATCACCTGCTTTAGCAGATTTACGAGGTATCTTAACTAAAATCTTACCGATTTCAATATCATCACCATCATCAATCATAATGTGTGCACCTACTGGTAAGTTGTAAGAACGGATAGTTTCACCTTTAGAATCTTCAATTAATAACGTTGGTATTAATTTTTTGTTTCTAGATTCTGAAATTACCTTTTCTTGGAAACCAGTTTGCTCATCAATTTCTACTTGGTAAGTAATACCTTGTTCGATGTTTTCATACTTCACTTTACCAGCAAATTCTGAAATAATAACACCGTTATATGGATCCCAAGAACAAACAACATCGTCTTTCTTAAGCTTATCACCTGGTTTGACGTAAACAAATGAACCATAAGGAATATTACTTGTACTTAAAACAATTCCTGTTTTAGCATCCATTAATTTCAATTCTGAAGTTCTAGAGATCACTACATCTACCTCTTTACCTTCATTATCTTTAGATTTTACAGTTTTTAAATCTTCGATTTCAGCAATACCGTCAAATTTAACAGTTAACTTATTATCTTCAGAAATGTTACCTGCAATACCCCCAACGTGGAATGTACGTAATGTTAACTGAGTACCTGGCTCTCCAATAGATTGAGCAGCAACTACACCTACAGCTTCACCTCTTTGTACTAATTTACCAGTAGCAAGGTTACGACCATAACATTTAACACAAATACCTTTCTTAGCTTCACAAGATAATGGAGAACGTACTTCGATAGAATCTAATGGAGAATCTCCAATTTTCTTAGCGATTATATCATCAATATGACCACCAGCTTCTACTAGTAACTCTTCTGTTAATGGATTATAAACATCATTAAGTGAAGTTCTACCAACAATTCTATTTTCTAAGCTTTCAACAATTTCTTCATTTTTCTTAAGAGCAGCAACTTCTATACCTCTTAATGTACCACAATCCTCTTCGTATACAATTACATCTTGTGAAACATCTACTAAACGACGTGTTAAGTAACCTGCATCAGCTGTTTTAAGAGCTGTATCGGCAAGACCTTTACGAGCACCGTGAGTAGAGATAAAGTATTCTAAAATTGAAAGTCCTTCCTTAAAGTTAGAAAGAATTGGATTTTCAATAATTTCACCACCACCGGCAGTAGATTTTTTAGGCTTAGCCATTAATCCACGCATACCTGTTAACTGACGAATCTGTTCTTTAGAACCCCTTGCACCAGAATCAAGCATCATAAACACCGAGTTAAACCCTTGTTTATCTTCACGAATACGTTTCATTGACAATTCAGTCAATTCAGCATTTGTAGACGTCCAGATATCAATAACTTGGTTATAACGTTCGTTGTTAGTAATAAGTCCCATATTATAGTTACCCATAATACCATCAACTTGAGTATTAGCAGCATCAATCATTCCTTGCTTTTCAGCTGGAATAATAATATCACCTAAACTAAATGATAAACCACCTTGGAATGCAAATTTGTAACCTAAAGTTTTAATTGCATCTAAGAAATCAGCCGTTTCTGGTACACTAGTTTTCTTAAGAATACCATGAATAATTTCTCTTAATGATTTTTTAGTTAAAACTTCATTTATATAACCAGCTGCTTCAGGTACATGTTCGTTAAATAATACACGACCTACAGTAGTTTCAATAATTTGAGTTGTTAATTCTCCCTCTTCATTAAAGTCAGTTGTTCTAACTTTAATACCTGCATTTAAATCAACTTGCTTTTCGTTATAAGCAATGTTTACTTCTTCAGGAGAGTAGAATGTTAAACCTTGACCTTTTACAGTATAATCTGCATCCGTTTTTCTTAGCTTAGTCATATAATATAAACCAAGTACCATATCCTGAGAAGGTACAGTAACTGGAGAACCATTTGCAGGGTTCAAAATATTATGTGATGCTAAAAGTAACATCTGACATTCTAAAATAGCTTCTGGTCCTAATGGTAAATGCACCGCCATCTGGTCACCATCGAAATCGGCGTTAAATGCAGTACACACTAATGGGTGTAACTGAATCGCTTTACCTTCAATAAGCTTAGGTTGGAATGCTTGAATACCTAGTCTGTGTAATGTAGGAGCACGGTTTAAAAGAACTGGATGTCCTTTTAAAACATTCTCTAAAATATCCCAAACTACAGGTTCTTTTCTATCGATAATTTTCTTAGCAGATTTTACAGTTTTTACAATTCCTCTTTCAATTAATTTTCTAATTACAAAAGGTTTGTAAAGCTCTGCAGCCATATCTTTTGGTAAACCACATTCGAATAATCTCAATTCTGGTCCAACAACAATTACAGAACGTGCTGAATAATCCACACGCTTACCAAGTAAGTTTTGACGGAAACGCCCTTGCTTACCTTTAAGTGAATCTGATAATGATTTTAATGGTCTGTTAGAATCTGTTTTTACTGCAGATGATTTACGTGTGTTATCAAATAATGAATCTACTGATTCTTGTAACATACGTTTCTCATTACGTAAAATTACCTCTGGTGCTTTTATCTCAACCAATCTTTTAAGACGGTTGTTACGGATAATTACACGACGGTATAAATCATTTAAATCTGAAGTCGCAAAACGACCACCATCTAAAGGCACTAAAGGTCTTAATTCTGGTGGAATTACTGGAACAGCTTTCATGATCATCCACTCAGGTCTGTTCTCTCTAACTAAGTTAGAATCTCTAAACGCTTCAACAACTTGTAAACGTTTTAAAGCTTCAGTTTTACGTTGCTTAGATGTTTCATTATTAGCTTTATGTCTTAAATCATAAGATAATTGATCTAAATCTATACGTGCTAATAAATCAATAAGGCATTCAGCACCCATCTTAGCGATGAATTTGTTAGGGTCTGTATCATCTAAATATTGGTTTTCTTGAGGAATAGTTTCTAAGATATTTAGATACTCTTCTTCAGTTAAGAAATCCATTTTTTGTACTGGCTCACCTTCAACATTCATAGCAATACCTGGTTGAATAACCACGTAACGCTCATAATAGATAATCATATCTAATTTCTTAGATGGTAATCCAAGAAGGTAACCTATTTTATTTGGTAAAGAACGGAAATACCAGATATGTGCAACTGGTACAACTAAGTTAATATGACCAACACGATCTCTACGTACTTTCTTTTCTGTAACTTCTACACCACAACGGTCACAAACAATACCTTTGTAACGTATTCTTTTATATTTACCACAAGCACATTCAAAATCCTTCACAGGACCAAAAATACGCTCACAGAACAAACCATCTCTTTCTGGTTTGTGTGTTCGATAATTAATAGTTTCTGGCTTTAATACCTCACCTCGAGACGCTCCTAAAACAGACTCAGGCGATGCTAAACCAATAGAAATTTTGTTAAATTTCTGTACTGTATTCTTATCTTGTTTTCTTGCCATGTTATTTTGTGTTATGTATGGGCAGTTATTGCTAACTGCCCAATAATTTTTTGCGATTGTTATGAATAATTTTGCGATTACGGACAACTCTCGAGTTATCCCTGCGCGAACCTTATTCACATAGAATAATTTCTAATAAATTATTCTTCCAATCTAATATCTAATCCTAAACCTTTCAATTCGTGCATAAGTACGTTGAATGATTCTGGAAGTCCTGGTTCTGGCATAGGCTCTCCCTTAACGATAGCTTCGTAAGTTTTAGCTCTACCAATAACATCATCTGATTTTACAGTTAAGATCTCACGTAGTGTACTTGATGCTCCATAAGCCTCAAGTGCCCATACTTCCATCTCTCCAAAACGTTGACCACCAAATTGTGCTTTACCACCTAATGGTTGTTGTGTAATTAATGAGTATGGTCCGATAGAACGTGCATGCATCTTATCATCAATCATGTGACCAAGTTTAATCATATAAATCACACCAACTGTTGCTGGTTGATCAAAACGATCTCCTGTTCCACCATCGTAAAGATAAGTATGACCGAATCTTGGAATACCAGCTTCATCTGTGTAGGCATTAATTTGATCTAAAGTTGCACCATCAAAAATTGGTGTTGCATACTTTTTACCTAAATCTTTACCTGCCCAACCTAACACTGTTTCATAGATCTGACCAATGTTCATACGAGAAGGTACACCTAATGGATTCAATACAATATCAACTGGCGTTCCATCTTCTAAGAATGGCATATCTTCCTGACGAACGATACGTGCAACAATACCTTTGTTACCGTGACGACCCGCCATTTTATCACCAACTTTAAGCTTACGCTTTTTAGCTATATAAATTTTAGCTAATTTAATGATACCTGCAGGTAACTCATCACCAACAGAGATTGTAAACTTCTCACGTCTTAATGATCCTTGTAAATCATTTTCCTTAATCTTATAGTTATGGATTAGATCTGCAACAAGCTCATTAGTATGATCATCAGTTGTCCATTTTCCTGAAGTTAAATGTGTATAATCATCTACAGCATTTAACATTTTTAAGGTATATTTTTTACCTTTAGGAATAATTTCTTCACCTAAATCATTATAGATTCCTTGTGCCGTTTTTCCATTAACGATATTAAATAACTTATCAACAAGAACATTTTTAAGATCATCGAATCTGTTATCATAAACATCTTCTAACTTTTCGATATCTTCTTTATCTTGTGCTCTCTTACGTTTGTCTTTTACAGCTCTAGCAAATAATTTTTTACCGATTACAACACCATGAAGAGATGGAGATGCTTTTAAAGATGCATCTTTAACATCACCAGCCTTATCTCCGAAAATAGCTCTTAAAAGTTTTTCTTCTGGAGTTGGGTCTGATTCTCCTTTTGGAGTAATCTTACCGATTAAGATATCACCTGGATGAATTTCCGCACCAATGCGAATCATACCATTTTCATCTAAATCTTTAGTTGCTTCTTCAGAAACGTTAGGAATATCATTAGTTAACTCTTCGTTACCTAATTTTGTATCTCTTACTTCTAATGAATATTCATCAATGTGAATAGATGTAAATACATCATCTCTAACTACTTTTTCAGAAATTACAATTGCATCCTCAAAGTTATACCCTTTCCAAGGCATAAAGGCTACTTTCATATTTCTACCAAGCGCTAATTCTCCATTTTCAGTAGCATAACCTTCACAAAGAACTTGACCCTTAGCAACTTTATCACCTTTCTCAACGATTGGTTTTAAGTTAATAGAAGTACCTTGATTGGTTTTTCTGAATTTTACTAAAGGATATGTTTTAGTATCACTTTCAAAACTAACCATGGCAGCTTCTTCTGTACGCTCATATCTAATAGTAACTTTCTGAGCATCTACATACTCAACAGTACCATCTGCTTCAGCATTAATCAACACTCTAGAATCTGATGCTACTTGACGTTCTAAACCTGTACCTACAATTGGTGCTTCAGGACGTAATAATGGTACTGCCTGACGCATCATGTTAGATCCCATCAATGCACGGTTGGCATCATCATGTTCCAAGAAAGGAATTAATGAAGCTGAAATCGATGCAATTTGGTTTGGTGCAACATCTGTATAATTAACATTGATTGGGTCAATAACAGGGAAATCACCTTCTTGACGAGAAATAATTTTGTCCTCTAAAATTTTACCATCTTCATCAACTTTTATAGTTGCTTGTGCAATTAACATATCTTCTTCCTCTTCGGCACTTAGATATGTTGGTGCATTTTTAATATCTACAACACCTTCTTCAACCTTACGGTATGGAGTTTCAATGAATCCCATTGAGTTCACTTTAGCAAAACAAGATAAAGATGAAATTAACCCAATGTTTGGTCCTTCTGGTGTTTCAATAGGACATAAACGTCCGTAGTGAGTATAGTGAACATCACGTACCTCAAAACCTGCTCTTTCTCTAGATAAACCACCTGGTCCTAATGCTGAAAGACGACGCTTATGCGTAATCTCTGCAAGAGGGTTGGTTTGATCCATAAATTGAGATAATTGGTTTGTACCAAAGAAAGAATTAATTACAGACGATAAAGTCTTAGCATTAATTAAATCAATAGGAGTAAACACTTCGTTATCACGAACGTTCATACGTTCACGAATAGTACGTGCCATACGTGCTAAACCAACACCAAACTGAGAAGATAATTGTTCTCCTACTGTACGTACACGACGGTTAGATAAGTGATCAATATCATCAATCTCTGCTTTAGAATTGATAAGCTCAATTAAATATTTTATAATAGTTATGATATCTAATTTGGTCAAAACTTGTTTGTCCATTCCGATATCTAACTGTAATTTTTTATTCATTCTATAACGACCTACTTCACCTAAAGAGTAACGTTGGTCTGAAAAGAATAATTTGTCAATAATACCACGTGCTGTTTCCTCATCTGGCGGCTCAGCATTACGTAATTGACGGTAGATGTGCTCAACAGCTTCTTTTTCAGAGTTTGTTGGATCCTTCTGTAATGTATTATGAATAATTGCGTAATCTCCTTGTTGCGCACTTTCTTTGTGTAAAAGAATAGTTTTTACGTCTGCTTCAAGAATTTCTTCAATATTATCTTTATCTATAACTGTGTCACGATCTAATACAATTTCGTTACGCTCAATAGATACAACTTCACCTGTATCTTCATCAACGAAATCTTCGTGCCATGTATTCAATACACGTGCAGCTAATTTACGACCGATAACTTTTTTTAATCCAGATTTTGAAACCTTTACTTCTTCTGCAAGGTCAAAAATCTCTAAAATATCTTTATCACGTTCAAAACCGATAGCACGGAAAAGTGTAGTAACTGGTAATTTTTTCTTTCTATCAATGTAAGCATACATTACTTGATTGATATCAGTTGCAAATTCTATCCAAGAACCTTTAAAAGGAATTACTCTGGCAGAGTATAATTTTGTTCCATTAGCATGGAAAGACTGGCTAAAGAATACACCAGGTGATCTATGCAATTGAGAAACGACAACACGTTCTGCACCATTAATACAAAATGTCCCACTAGGAGTCATGTAAGGAATAGTACCTAAATATACATCTTGAACTATTGTTTCGAAATCCTCATGTTCTGGATCCGTACAATATAGCTTCAATCTTGCTTTTAAAGGCACACTGTAAGTTAATCCTCTTTCGATACATTCTTCTATTGAATATCTAGGTGGATCGATAAAGTAATCTAAAAACTCTAGTACGAATTGATTACGTGTATCTGTTATTGGGAAGTTCTCCATGAAGGTATTGTATAAACCTTCAGTACCTCTTTCTTCTGACTTTGTTTCTAATTGGAAAAAATCCTGGAAGGATTTAATTTGGATATCCAAAAAGTCTGGGTAATCTGTCCTATTTACAATAGAAGAGAAATTAATTCTTTCAGCCTTTTTTGCTAACATTGATGAACGAGATTTTTATTAAATAAAAACTAAAAAATGTATATAACGTTTATATACACAAAAGGGTTTAGGTCTTAGAGTTTCCCTCTAGACCTAAACCATATGTTGTAGAAAAAGTAAGCTTACTTAAGCTCAACTTCAGCTCCTGCCTCTTCTAACTGAGCTTTTAAAGCTTCTGCTTCGTCTTTTGCAATACCTTCTTTGATTGGGCTTGGTGCATCATCAACTAATCCTTTAGCTTCTTTTAAACCTAAACCAGTTAATTCTTTAACTAATTTTACTACAGCTAGTTTAGAACTACCTGCCGCTTTTAAGATAACATCAAATTCAGTTTGCTCTTCAGCAGCATCTGCTCCACCTGCAGCAGGTCCAGCCATAGCTACAGCAGCAGCTGCAGGCTCAATACCGTACTCATCTTTTAATATAGTTGCTAATTCATTAACTTCTTTTACTGTTAAGTTAACTAATTGTTCTGCGAAATCTTTTAAATCTGCCATTTTTCTATTGTTTAATAATGTGTGTTATAATATAATTTTCTATGTGTATATGCTATACAATTATCCTTCTCTTTCGGATAATGTTTTAACGATACCTGCGATGGTTCCACCACTAGATTTAAGTGCTGAGATTACATTCTTAGCTGGTGATTGTAATAATCCTACAATCTCTCCAATAAGCTCTTCTCTAGACTTAATATCAACTAAAGTATCTAATAAATCGTCTCCAATGTAAACAGACTCCTCAATGAAAGCACCTTTTAATAAAGGCTTTTCAGATTTTTTACGGAATTCTTTAATTACTTTAGCTGGACCATTTCCTGTTTCAGAATACATTACTGATGTATTTCCTTTTAAAGTTGTAGGTAAATCACCGAATTCTCTATCCGATGCTTCCATTGCTTTCTCTAAAAGTGTATTCTTTACAACTGCTAATTTGATGTTAGCTTTGAAACATGCTCTTCTTAAATTTGAAGTCGTTGCTGCATCTAATCCTGAAATATCAGTTAAATAGATATTAGTATTATCTGCTAATTGAGCAGTCAACTCTTCAATTACTTGGGATTTTTCTTCTCTTGTCATAATATTCTAAGTTTAACTACTATCCTATTTTTGTGTCAATTGAGATACTTGGACTCATAGTACTAGACATGTAAATACTCTTTACATACGTTCCTTTTGACGACGTTGGTTTTAACTTCATGATTGTAGATAATAATTCTTGGGCATTACCAATAATTTTATCAGTATCAAACGATGCTTTCCCTATTGGAGCATGTACAATACCTGTTTTATCTACTTTAAAGTCAATTTTACCAGCTTTTACTTCTGCAACTGCTTTAGCTACATCCATAGTTACTGTACCTGTCTTAGGGTTTGGCATAAGACCTCTTGGTCCTAATACTCTACCTAATGGTCCTAACTTACCCATTATGCTTGGCATTGTAACGATAACGTCAACATCTGTCCAACCTTCTTTAATTTTCTGTAAGTATTCATCTAACCCAACGTAATCAGCGCCAGCTTCTTTTGCTTCTGCTTCTTTGTCTGGAGTTACAAGTGCAAGAACCTTCATGTCTTTACCTGTACCGTGTGGTAATGAAACTACACCACGAACCATTTGATTGGCTTTACGTGGATCTACACCTAATCTGATTGCTAAATCGATAGAAGCATCAAACTTTGTGTATGTAATTTCTTTTAGTAAAGCTGAAGCTTCCTCTAAAGAGTAAATTTTGTTATTATCAACCTTTGCTCTTGCTTCTTTTTGCTTCTTTGTTAATCTTGCCATATCTAAAAATTTAGTTTGGAGCTTCTCCTCCTTTAACAGTGATACCCATAGATCTTGCTGTACCGGCAACCATTTTCATAGCTGATCCGATCTCAAATGCATTTAGATCTACCATTTTGTCTTCTGCAATAGCTTTTACTTGATCCCAAGTTACTTTTGCTACTTTGCGTCGGTTTGGTTCTCCTGATCCTTTTTTTAGTTTGGCCGCTTCTAATAATTGTACTGCTGCAGGTGGCGTCTTGATTACAAAATCAAATGATTTGTCTTTGTAAACTGAGATCGCAACAGGTAAAACTTTACCTGCTTTATCTTGAGTTCTAGCATTAAATTGCTTACAGAACTCCATGATATTAACTCCTGCGGCACCTAAAGCGGGTCCTACCGGTGGCGATGGATTCGCAGCACCTCCCCGAACTTGTAGCTTAACTACTTTGTCTATTTCTTTTGCCATTTCTTAATGTTTATTACGATTATCTATATTGGAAGCATAGATAATACGCTCTTTATGTAACAATTATTAAACTTTTTCTACTTGCATGTAACTTAATTCTAATGGTGTTTTTCTTCCAAAAATCTTAACCATTACCTCAAGCTTACGCTTTTCTTCATTAATTTTTTCGATTGTTCCATCAAAACCATTGAATGGACCATCGATAACCTTAACAGTTTCTCCTTTTGTAAATGGAATAGCAACACTAGCATCTGCTTCTACAGATAACTCATCTACCTTACCAAGCATTCTATTTACTTCAGACTGTCTTAAAGGCACAGGATCACCACCTTTTGTTTCACCTAAAAAACCGATAACATTAGTAATCGATTTTATAATATGAGGTACTTCACCACTTAAATTAGCTTGCACCATAATGTAACCTGGAAAATAAACTTTTTCTTTGTTTATTTTTTTCCCGTTACGTATTTGAATTACTTTTTCGGTAGGTACTAAAACCTGATCAACAAAATCTTCTAAACCTAATCTTGAAATTTCACTTTCAATATAAGATTTGATTTTATTTTCTTGACCGCTTACCGCTCTAACAACATACCATTTTTTATCAGACATACTCTCTTCTTGTATAATTGTTAGTGAATTATTTCAAAGTAAGTTTTTACCGCTCTACTAAAAACAGTATCAACTCCCCAAATAGCTAGAGAAAAAATAATTGAAAATACAGCAACAATCACGGCTAATTTTTGAGCTTCTGGCCATGGTGTCCATGACACATTGTTCTTCAACTCACCAAACGATTCTTTTATATATGTTACTAATCCTGCCATTTGTAATTTACTTTATTAAGGATTAAAAAATAATCCATTAAATTTTATTTGCACGGGTTGAGAGACTCGAACTCCCGACACCTGGTTTTGGAGACCAGTGCTCTACCAACTGAGCTAAACCCGTAAACATTAATCAAGGTGTCTCGAGATTTCAAGACACCTTAATTAAATTATTTTAACTATAAAGCTTAGTCTAAAATTTCAGTAACCTGACCAGCACCAACTGTTCTACCACCTTCACGGATAGCGAAACGTAAACCTACGTTCATTGCAATTGTGTTAATCAACTCAACAGTAATTGTTAAGTTATCACCAGGCATAACCATTTCAACTCCATCAGGAAGCATAATGTTCCCTGTTACGTCAGTTGTACGAACGTAGAACTGCGGACGGTAGTTATTATGAAATGGAGTATGACGTCCACCTTCTTCTTTTTTCAATACGTAAACCTCAGCTTTAAACTTAGAGTGTGGTGTTACAGAACCAGGCTTAACGATTACCATACCTCTAGAGATTTGAGATTTCTCAATACCTCTTAATAAGATACCAGCGTTATCACCAGCTTCACCTCTATCTAAAATCTGACGGAACATTTCAATACCTGTAATAGTAGATGTTAATTTCTCAGCACCCATACCGATGATCTCAACAGGATCTCCTGTGTTAGCTACACCAGTCTCAATACGACCAGTTGCAACAGTACCACGACCTGTAATAGAAAATACATCTTCTATAGGCATTAAGAAAGGCTTGTCCATATCACGAACAGGCTCCTTAATCCAATCATCAACAGCTGCCATTAATTCCATAACAGTGTCAACCCATTTTTGTTCTCCGTTTAAAGCACCTAAAGCAGATCCAGCAATTACAGGTCCATTATCACCATCATATTCGTAGAATGATAATAAATCTCTAATTTCCATTTCAACTAATTCAAGTAACTCCTCATCATCAACCATATCCACTTTATTCATGAATACAACCATACTTGGAATACCTACCTGACGTCCTAAAAGGATATGCTCACGTGTTTGTGGCATTGGACCATCTGTTGCAGCAACAACCAAGATAGCACCATCCATTTGAGCAGCACCTGTAACCATGTTCTTTACGTAATCCGCGTGACCTGGACAGTCAACGTGAGCGTAATGACGATTAGCAGTTGCATATTCTACGTGTGAAGTATTAATTGTTATACCTCTTTCTTTTTCTTCTGGTGCGTTATCGATTTGATCGAAATCTTTCGCTTCAGATAAACCTGCATCAGCTAATACTTTAGTAATAGCAGCAGTTAAAGTTGTTTTACCGTGATCTACGTGTCCAATAGTACCAATATTTAAGTGTGGTTTTGAACGATCAAAAGTTGCCTTTGCCATGTTTAATTTATTTTAATCTTAATTATATTATTAGTGTTTAATTATATATTCTAAATGTAATTAACTTAGAAAAAAAAAGAGCCAATGACGAGAATTGAACTCGTGACCTCTTCCTTACCAAGGAAACGCTCTACCCCTGAGCTACACCGGCTTTTCATTTACGATTACCGATTAGTTAGATTTATGAAGTAAAAATCACGCGTCTAAACTCGAAAATTTTGAGCGAGAGACCAGGTTCGAACTGGCGACATTCAGCTTGGAAGGCTGACGCTCTACCAACTGAGCTACTCTCGCATTTTATAATTAAATCTCTTTAATTAAAGGTTTTAAAATAATTGTGGGGAGAGCAGGATTCGAACCTGCGAAGACGTAGTCAGCAGATTTACAGTCTGCCCTCGTTGGCCGCTTGAGTATCTCCCCAAAAAAATATTTCAATATTTCAAAAAAAACATCAAGAATTTATTTAAAAACTAAATCCTTAAAGAGCCGATGGAGGGACTCGAACCCACGACCTGCTGATTACAAATCAGCTGCTCTAGCCAGCTGAGCTACATCGGCTTTTATTACTTTTCAACTCTCTAAAAGAGCTCATAAAAAGTCCCGCTATCTCTAACGGGATGCAAATGTAAAACCTTTTTTCAGTTATTCAAAACTTTTTTGAAAAAAATTTTAAATATGTGCTCTTAATTTCTCTTTTCGCTTCTTAATTTGTCTTCCTAAAGATGCAATAGCAGCGTCTGCCCCTTCTTCAAATGTCTTACATTGCTTCTTAACAACAAAACTATCACCAGGTACACTTAGTTTTACTTCAAAAATTTTATTTTCTTTATCACTTGTGTTTTCAACTTTTAAATACACATCTGATTGTATTATTTTATCGTAATACATATCTAATTTATCCATTCGTTTCTGAATAAAATCTATCAGTTTAGTGTCTGCTGTAAAATTAACGGATTGAGTGTTTACTTTCATATTGTTTATTTTAAGTTGTATAAACCTACTAAAGCCTATTTATTTGCTTTAGCAGTAATTTCTATATGTTAAGCATAAAGCTTAACGTAGGTTTCTTGGATGTGCCTTTTCGTGCACTTTTTTTAATTCACTAATGCTATTATGTGTATAAACTTGAGTGGCTGCTAAGCTAGCATGACCAAGAAGTTCTTTAATTGCATTTAAATCAGCTCCTTTACTTAATAAATGTGTAGCAAACGAATGTCTTAACACATGAGGGCTGCATTTTACTTTCGTGGAAGCTTCACTAAAGTACTTATTTATTATTCTGTAAACAAGCTTTTCATAAATTTTAACCCCTTTTTGGGTTAAAAATAACATCTCACTATTTTCTATTAAGGGCAAATCTTTTCTATATTTTAAATAACATTTTAAAGATTTAATAACAGAATCAATTAATGGGATATAACGCTCCTTATTTCGCTTCCCTAGCACTTTAATTTGATTGCTTTCGACATCTACATCAACTAACTTTACATTGACCAATTCTATTCGTCTCATACCTGTTGCATAAAACATCTCAATGATTAATTGATTTCTTGCCGTTTCAAAATCATTTACTTCTATAGCATTTTCTAATACTATTTTTAATTCTTTCTCTGAAAATGGAAGTTGTACTTTCTTTCCAACCTTTAAAGCTTTATGTTTTTTTAAAGGATTCTCTTTAATCTCTTCTACTTTTTGTAAGAATTTATAATAGGTGTTCAATGACGTTATCTTTCTATTTATAGTTCTATTTGAAATATCATTATCTACTAACTCTACAATCCATTGTCTGATTTCGGAATAACCTGCTTTAGTGACACTCTCTGAATTGTGATGCTTTTTTAAAAACTCTTGAAAAGTTTCAATATCTCTGACATAAGCAATCAGTGTATGCTTAGAGTATTTTTTTTCTAATAATAAATAATCTGAAAAAGGTTTTAGACTCATATTACAAATGTGCGACTAATTTTAAATATAACGATTAACATCTCTAAAATTAAAGAATAGGTAAAAAAAATCCTGCTAATTAGCAGGATTTTAAATTCAATATTATAATGTGAGATTTACGTTGCTGGTTTATAGTCTTTACTATCTATTACCATTTTAGCAATGATTTCTTTAAGTATTTCTGAAGTTCCACCTCCTATTGGGCCCAATCTACTGTCTCTAGACATACGTGCTAAAGGATACTCTTCCATATAACCATAACCACCTAAGAACTGAAGACATTGATAAATAACATCATCTGCCATTTTTGTAGACTGCAACTTAGACATTGTAGCTTCTTTCACTACATATTCTCCCATATCTAAACGCTTGGCAACATAATAATTAAATTGCTTACAAATTTCCATTTGCGTTTCGCAATCGGCATAAGAATGTCTTAGGGCTTGAAATTTATCTATTGTTCTACCGAAAGCTGTTCTTTCAGACATATATTGTTTTGCGTATTCTAAAGCATACTCTGCTCTTGCATGAGAATTAACCCCCATTATCAAGCGCTCTAAAGCAAAATGTTGCATAATATATGGAAATCCTTTATTCTCTTCCCCCATTAAATTAGAAGTAGGGATTACAACATTATCAAATGCAATTTCTGCAGTATCTGAAGCTCTCCAGCCTAATTTATCTAATTTTGTAGCAGAAATACCAGGTGTATCTCTATCCATAACAAAAATACTAATCCCTTTATTTCCTAATTCAGGATTGGTTTTAGCAGCAACAACTAAATAGTCACTATAAACACCATTTGTTATAAAGGTTTTAGAACCATTGATAACATAAGTATCTCCTTTTTTTACAGCTGTTGTGCGCATACCGGCAACATCACTACCTCCAAAAGGTTCTGTTATACAAAGACATCCTATTTGATCACCCGAAATGCTATCTGCTAAATATTTTTCTTTTATAGCATCATCACCTTCTTTATTTAGATGGGTCATCGCTAAATAAGCATGTGCCCACATTGCAGCGGCAAATCCACCAGAATTAATACGTTGTAATTCTTCAAGAAAGATAATGGTATAAAAAAGATCTAGATCTAGTCCGCCATATTGCTCTGGGTAAGCAATTCCAAAATAGCCCATATCTCCAAATTTCTTCCAAATAAAACGTTCTATATGGCCTGTTTCTTCCCATTTATCAATATGAGGAACGACTTCTTTTTGCAAGAAGTCTCTAAGACTTTCTCTGAATAAATTGTGCTCTTCTGTAAAATATAAGTTAGACATGAATTGTTGTTTGTTAGAGTTGCAAATATAACTTAATTATCTCTATTTTTTTGATAGGGAAATCTTCGACCTTCATTAGTTCATCTAAAGAACTGAAGCCATCCCTAAGCGTTCTTTCTTCAATAATATTGTTAGCAACCTCATAATCTATGTATTGAACGGTGACTAACTCATCTCTTGTTGCTGTATTTAAATGGACAATTTTTATCGCTCTAGGAGTTTTAACAGTAAAATCATTATGTATACGCTCAATAACTTCTGTGGATAAACCCCAAACTTCAGAAAGCTGAATATCTGCTATAAATCCGCCTTTATATTTATTTCGGTAATTAATAATACGCTCTGAAAGCTTTTCACCTACTCCATACACTTTTTGCAACTGGATTGCCGTTGCAGTATTCAAATCTATCTTTTGATTAAAAGTCTTTGGCTTTGAAGTGTACGAGTTATAATTCCCTTGAGATTTTGGTTTTGGATTCGTAACCCAATCAGGAAATTTAAAATAAGGTGTTATTGTTTTTAAAAAAGAATCTGAAACTTTAGTGACTTGTTGAAATTCTTTAGCTGAATTCACCCATTTATTTGTCGCTCTAAATTTATGAAGTCTATCTATTTCAGCATTTGTCATACCTAATGAATAGCCTTTATAATCTGTAATATAATTAGGATTGAATGGATAAATTTTAGGTTTACTATTTTCTATTTCAATTAATCTAAGTGAATCTAATTCTTTCTTAAAAGCATTTATCTTATTTGTATTTTCAGGAATAGTATTATTAGTAAATGAAAAGACATTTGGAACAAACCAATACAAACACTGTAGAATAACTATAATAGCACACAATAAAAAAATCCCATTCCGCTGTTGATTAGTAAACTGGAAATGGGATTTCATAATATTATATTTTTATTTTATAGAATTTCATTTAAGTTATCAGCACCGTCTTCTATTGCCTCATGTTTTACATTAATAGCTTTGTAATATCTCGTCAATTCTTTCTTAATAATTGGAGATAAAATTACTACACCTATAATATTAGGGACTACCATCGCAAAAATCATAGCATCAGAGAAGTTAATTACGGCACCTAAACTAATAGAAGCACCAACTACAACAAAGAATAAGAATAATATTTTATAGATTAAATCTGTAATTTTCCCTTTCCCGAATAAAAACACCCAACCTTGCATTCCGTAGTATGACCAAGAAATCATCGTTGAAAAAGCAAATAATATAACTGCAATTGTTAATATTATAGAGAAATGAGGAATCACAGAATCAAACGCTGTCGCTGTTATCTCTACACCTTCAGTAATCTCTACTCCATATTCCATAAAACCACCATCAAAATTAGTAATTACAATCACTAAAGCTGTCATAGTACAGATAACAACCGTATCTATAAATGGTTCTAATAAAGCCACAATACCTTCTGAAGCTGGATATTTAGTACGAACAGCAGAATGTGCAATTGCAGCAGAACCAACACCTGCCTCATTAGAGAATGCTCCTCTTCTAATACCCTGGATCATTACACCTACGAGTCCACCTGCAATACCTAACCCTGAAAATGCACCTTCATATATTAAAGCAAAAGCATCATCAATTAAACTAAAATTAGCTCCTAAAATAATTAAAGAAGCTAACACATATATACCTGCCATAAACGGCACTACTTTTTCAGTAACCTTAGCAATACGCTTAATACCTCCAATAATTACAACCGCGACAAGAACAGCCATAACTAAACCAAAATATAGACCTGCATTAGAAGCTGGATCTAATTCGAATACTTTAACAAATTGTGCTGCCGCTTGATTGGCCTGAAACATGTTTCCACCACCAAAAGAACCACCAACCACGAATATGGCAAATAATACGGCTAGTACTTTACCAAAGCCACCCATTCCTTTAGATCTTAATCCTTTGGTTAAATAGTACATTGGACCTCCGTAAACAGTTCCGTCTTCACCAACATCTCTATATTTTACACCAAGTGTACATTCAGCAAATTTTGAAGCCATACCTAGTAATCCAGCAACAATCATCCAAAATGTAGCTCCTGGCCCACCAATAGATAAGGCTACAGCAACACCTGCTATATTACCTAAACCAACAGTTGCTGATAAAGCAGCTGTTAGAGCCTGAAAATGCGAAACTTCTCCGTCTGCACCATCATCTCTCATGGTTTCAATTATATTTTCTCCTTCATTTGCTGTATTATCGCCATATAAAGTATCTGCACCATGCTTTTCAATATCTTCATATTCCCCTTTAACAACTCTAATGGCCATTCTAAAGCCCGTAAAATTGATAAATTTAAAATAGATCGTAAAAAATAAGGCACCACCAACTAAAACGATAAGCACCCATGGAATTTTATAAGTCTCAGAGAATGGAATTTCATAAAAAATAGCATCTACAAACCAACCTGTGTAATCTTTGAAAATGACATCAATTTTTTCGGAAGTTGTTTCTTGTGCGAAGTTTAAAAGCGGTAAAATCAATGCAAAAATTGATAGAAGGTATTTCTTCATTAGTATCTTTATTAGTTAGTTTTTAAGTTTAGAAGTCGACAAGATGCAAAAAAAAATTGAGCATATGAAGTATGAGCTCAAAAAATGATGATATTTTTTACTCCAATTCGAACTCAGAATTGAGCCTCATAATTTGTTCAGGACGTCCTAAGACTATGATATGGGACCCAGGAACCAGCCTAGTATCTGCCTCAGGATTAACAATATAATCTCCATTATTATTCTTAAATCCGATAACGGTACAACCTGTTCTATTTCTCAAATCTAAGTCCTTAATTGTTTTTTCTTCTTGTGCATTATAAAGTTGCTCTACTTTAACTTCAACCATATTTACGTTGCGTTCTCCAACAATACTTAAGTTATCTATAAACTCAATTAAATCTGGCGTAACCACTAAAGAAGCCATATGGTCTCCTCCAATTCGATCTGGTAGTATTACATTATTAGCTCCTGCTAATTTTAATTTACTGTACGATGTTTCTTCGGATGCTCTACTAATAATATTTAACTTAGCATTAATCTGTCTTGCAGACAAAACCACAAATAAATTATCTGCATCATTAGGTAAAGCAGAAATTAAAGTTGTTGCTTTTTTTATACCTGCTTCTATTAAGATTTCGTCATCATTTGCATTTCCTAAGACAAAAGGCAAATCATGATTTTGACATTTCTCTATGACTTCTTTATTTTCTTCTATAATTACAAATGATTTTTCATAGGATAATAATTTTTTAGCAGCTTGTTTTCCATTACGCCCATATCCACATATAATAATATGTTCTGACATCTCTTCAATTTTCTTTTGCATCTTCCTTTGTTTTATATCTTCATAATTATTCCTGTTCAAAATATATTCTGTTATAATTGAAATAGCATATCCTAAAACAATAATACTTGTTAAGATTAGAAAAATAGTAAATATCTTAGAAGGAGTATCTAACGGATTGACTTCAGCAAAACCAACAGTTGTTACGGTAATAACTGTCATATATAAAGCATCTAACCAAAAATACCCTGCAATATACCGATAACCTAAAACACCAATAGTAAGCAAGATAATGACTAGCATCACAGCTGTATAAATCTTAGATCGGTAAAGTTTTAAAAGAGTGTTATTCATTTTTATAAATCAAAAACAGAAGAGCGCTTTGTATAAACAATGTCTTTAATACGCATCCAAAAGGCCATAAATAAATACAGTGCAAAACCAAAACCTAGAGTTACAAAGGTGAGATACATAAATGATGTTCTCACAATTTTTGCTCTAATCCCTAGACGATCAGCTATACGTTGACAAACGTAATAACCGCGTTTTTGAAAATATAATAAGAGTGCATAGAACCAATTCATGCTGCAATTTACTATTTTTTTACAATTAGACGATTTCCTATGGCACAATGCAAACATTTGTTTTTATCACAGTAGTATTGTTTTAATTGCAATAATGCCTGAGAACTCAATGCATTTTTATCAACAGACTTAAGCTCTAAAAACTTATTGATTACGCTGTTATTTTCAATTTTTAAATCTCTAATAAGCTGAAATAAATCTTCTTCAATCGATTTTCCTTGTGATTTAGCATAGCTGAATTTAAAAGGAATTAAAGTATTTATAATTAATAAATCTATAAAAGATTTAGTCATTATTTTCTTTGCTTTTTTTGAAGATTTAGCAAATGTATAATGCGTCTCCCAAAATTGAGTTACACCTAAATTAAATAATTCATATAACTCATTCAAAGTATTTAAATTCATCATTTTTGAAAACAAATGAGGCTCAGTCGCATATAAATTAGCAAATTGAGATAAACGAATGGTTGGGAAATTTGGTGGCCGAAGCCTAAAAAACTGTAGAGGTAAAACACCACGGTTATCTAAATTGAACTTCTGCTTTAAAAAATCGTATTCTTTTTTTAAGTCTAAAAAATAGGTTTCTTCTGTATTTTGATCTTCTAATAAATTGGGCTGACCAAACAATAATGCCTCTACATTATGTACATTATTTTTTAATTTTCTAAAAACTGAAAAATCAAAAGAATTTGCTATGCTTAAAAACGATTCTCCATTTACTTTTAATCCAAAATTCTTCAATAACATTTTAAACAATACAGCTTCCCAATCGTTATTAGAAGCTATTAATAAATCTTGAATAGTTTCTGATTTTTGCTCTAAACGCTCAATATAAAGACGCTCTAGCCAATTATTAAGTAAAAAATCATCAACCTCATTGAAATTGGTTTCACAATTAATCCATGTTTTAGACTTTAAAAGTTTCTGGTAATTATGAATTAAACTTTTATCTACATAATGTTTCAATTCTAAGGTTGGAATTTCTGAATTATCTTTTCTAAAAATCTCGGTATCATGCTCCCAAACCACATGAAGAATTACATTATCGTAAGCTTTATCTGTTTCATGATTATGAACATACCAATCTGAAGATTTAATATGAATTTCTACATTACCTGCCCAAAGTTGATTTTCAATCGTTAATTGCGCATTAAAAAAATCTGGACCAGCATTATGATTATGCTGCCCTAAATGTACTATGCTAACTTTATCGTCTTTTGTAGTTACTAACAGTGACGAATTAAAGGCTTTATGTTTCCATATATAATGAAGAAAATCTTCTTGCATTGACCTAAAGTACTAAAATATTGAACAAAAACAATTATAATAATTATTGTTTTTTAGAACTGTAAAGATTAAGAACATCATATAATTCATTAATATCTAAAGGTTTGCTAAGATATCCATTCATTTTATAGCGCTTTGTTTTATCTCTAACTTCAGATTCTGTAAAAGCTGTCAATGCAACAATAGGGATGATCGATTTAATGTTATCCGACATTTTTCTGATTCTCATTGTTGTTTCATAACCACCTAAAACAGGCATTTGTAAATCCATTAAGATTAAATCGAAATCTTCATTTATGTATATATCCAATAGTTCTTGTCCGTTTTTAGCTATTGCATAATCTATTTTCCATTTTTTAAATAACTTTTTAAGTAATAATGCATTAAGGTTATTATCTTCTGCTACTAAAACTTTTATATCAATTGTTTCTGTTTTTGATACATAATTATGGTCATCGATTAATTTTACTTTAGAGTGCTTGTATGAAATTTCGAACCAAAATTTAGCCCCTTTTCCTTCTTCACTTTCTATATGTAAATTACTATCATGAATTTTTATAAGTTCCTTGCTAATGTATAATCCTAAACCAGAACCTCCATAAAGCGCAGATGTGTTATCATTGGCCTGAACAAAGCTTTTAAATATATCTTTTTGCTTATTATAAGAAACACCAATTCCCGTATCTATAATACTAAAACGTATTTTAGTTTTATTTGAAACAGTTTCAACTACCTCTACTTTAAAAACAACACCACCTTCATCTGTGAATTTAAAAGCATTACTTAATAAATTTCTTAAAACTTGTGATAATTTGAGACTATCTCCTTTTAAAACCAAAGGAATGTTACTATCTATAATGGTATCGAAATTGAGTTTCTTTTTTGTTGCTGTTTGCTTAAAGTGTAGTTGGATATTCTGAATAAATTCTGGAAGATTAAAATCTTTTTCAATAAGTTTTATTTCATCAGACTTAAATCTATTGAGATCTAACAGGTCATTAATTAATTCTAATAAATGTTCTCCTGAATATTTTAAAATTTGCAAATTCTCTAATTGTTCTGGCAAGTAATTTTCCAACAACAAGATATCAGACATACCAATTACAGCATTTAAAGGCGTCCTTATTTCATGAGACATTGTAGACACAAATTCATCCTTTGTTTTATTAGCCTCACTTAACTCTAGTTCAATTTCTTTTAACTGAGTTACATCTGTCATAGTACCAATAGTGCCATTATATGTACCATTTGAATCGCAAATAATAACTAATCGTAATTGAATCCAAATTTTTTCTCCTTTAGATTTATTAAAGTAAAATAAAGAACTATAATCATTATCTTTTCCTCTTAAAAATTTAGAAATTTTAACTTGTTCTTTTTTATTTATTCCTATTGATAAATCTCTATAGTTCTTACCCAATACATCTTTAATAGGTATACCAATTAAGTCTTCCCAAGCTTTGTTTAGATATTTAAAATTGCCATCTATATCTGTTTTAAAGATGACACCTTCAATAGAATTTACAATGGCATTTAAATTAGTTTCTACACTATTTACTTTTGATTTCAAAGCTAGATTAGCTCTATAAAGTTCGTTAGAGCTTTCTTCAAAAATAATTTCATGATGTTTTACATCATCATCAAAACTTTTATAGGCTTCATTAACGACTTCAAAAAAGTCTTTAAACTTTTCTAAATCTGCTTCTTCAAAGCCTGCTTTACGAATTTGTCTTCGTAATAATCTATGCATGTTAGAATTTACCATTCGGATAATGTCGTAATTGTCATTGTTTGATTATGAAGTTCGCAAGGTGAGTATAAACCAAAGGGAGCTATTTCTCCATAAGAATAGAAGCCTGTAATTTTAGTATCCTTACCTATTACATCTCTTACAACCTCGACTTCTTCTTCTATAAGTTGTTTTAATACCAATCTACGACCTATACAACTAATTAAAATTGCCAATTTTGTATCTTGCTTTGTAACTTCTAATGCTTTTTTTGCAGAATCTTCTGCTCCATTAATAAGCCGGTCTACGTTTGCTTTCATTAAGCGTACATAAGAACCTTCTGGTATATTGCCCGCAAAAGTTAAGCTTTGTTCTTCTTCATTAATACCTAGAATAGTTCTTACAACAGGTGCATCCGTTTCATTTACACGCATACTTAAAGGAAATAATAAGCCTGAACTGGGTAATTTTGATGCATTGTCTCCTAAAAAAGATTTGTACAATTCTAATGCTGGTAAACCATCTAATTCGTATAGTACATTTTTTTCAGACCTACTTACCAAACGATCAATGCCAAAACTATCCCATCCTCCTTTAGAGCTATAACCAATTTTTAAGTGGTCACCATAAAACCCTAATCCAACCATTATCTTATCCGTTATAGTGCCATTTGCTATTACAAACGTTTCGTTAAAATCTGATCCATCAGCAGCTAAACCACCAGTAATACTAACTTCTGGTAAAATGCTTTTTAAGCCTGCTACTAATTCAGCACCATTAACATTTAAGCCATCACTAAACACCAAAACATGTTTAAGATTGTCTTTATTAAGTTTTTTTGCAAGAGAAGTAGCCGCTTCATAACTCTTGGCCATGCTATCCACGTCAACTTTTACTAATCTATGATTTGTCTTTTCAAGTTCAATTGCTGTAAGTGAGACAGAATTATCAGATACGTTTGTATTAGATATTTCACCAGCTGTAGAGCAGCCAACAATTGTAGCTTCAGGATAAAGTTTAATTAATTTGTTTACCAAATCATTCTTAGAAACAAATAAAGGTGATACAAATAATAAGAGAATAGTAGGTACAATCTTAATATTATTTACCTCATCATTCCATGTAGAATCCTTTAAGGATAGTTGCTCTACTTTCATGTTATATTGGGGCTAATTTCAAAAACACTTTGTCGGTAAAAAATGCTCTTTAGCCAATATATACTAAATTATTGATACTTTCTAAAAAGTATGACGAATACATCACATATTTGATACTTATAGAGAATTAATCTAATTAATTTCACAAATATATAATAGAAACGTCTAAATATTAAGATTTTAAAACCTTTATAATATCCCTGTATTCTTCTTTAACCTTATTTGTAGGTACACCGAAATATTAATGAACTTATTATATTGATTAAAATTTAAATCAATAATACCTTCACGTATTTACATTTTAAAAACCAAATGTTACAACCTTTTACATAGCATGAGTAAGCACCCATAACTGAACTTCTTCGGTTTTACGATAATGAGAATCGCGAGTTGTTTTATCAGATGCCTTTTTAACATTTTTGGTATAACATTTTTCTAACTGAAAACGTCCTCCTTCTGCTATTTCTTGTTCAATAGGATTTGATTTAGATAAGCCTGTTATTTCTGCTAGATTAGATAAAATGAGCACCAACTTACCGTCTGGCAGTAGCATTTGTTTTGCTGCTTCGAAAAAATGAGGAAACAATGTATCATTATAATAAATAGCTGCATCTAAATTTTCTACATTTCGAGTTTCAGGTAACCAAGGCGGATTAAAAACAATAAGTTCCACTGGTTTATCCCATTTACCAAAAAGTGATCCAAAATCTAATTCTATTTTCCTTGAAAGCTTAGTCTCACCCATCGATTCTGTTAAACCAATAACAGCATTAGGATTGGTGTCTGTTCCGAATACTTTTTGAAATCCATGCTTTATAATTTGTAATGCTAAGACTCCACTACCAAAACCAACATCTATCGCTGACTTCTTAGGACCTGTATAGCGCTTTAACCAGTTATCAAACAATTCTAAGTGTTCAAAGCGTGTTGGAAAATAAGTACCATAGTAAGGGTGAATTTTATTTCGTAAAACAGGGATTGTAATCCCATTTTTATACCATTGCCAGGCACTATTAAAACCTTGTACCTGCGGAAGACTTAATAAAAAGTCACTAGTATCAGGGTACAATTTTTCAAACCACCCTATAACAGGTGATTTTTTCACTAACAATTGATGATTTTCAATCTGAATCTTAATAAGGTTTGAAAGCTTATGATATTCCGAACGATAAATTCTCTGCTCCTTGAACGACTTATTAGGTAGTTTTCTGTTTAAATGTTCTTGAAGACCTCTAAGTAATATAGCTCCGTTATTATAAAATTCAGTAATTAAAACAGGCTTACCGCTTTCTAATACTTTTATAACTTGCTGAAGATCTTCTCCTCGATTATAAATTACCATATCTTGTAATGGTAAAAACGGTTCTGGTCTATTTACTTTTAATTCTTTCATTATAATATGGTATTACTTTTGGGTGAAGGTAGGTAAATACTATTGCAACCATAATGTATTATTAAATTGAAACCATCTATTTTTTAGTTTAGTTACTAAATAAAAAATCCTGATAGTGATATCAGGATTTTTGTTTTATAATAGCGATGAATTAAATACTTTATGTTTCTATATGCAATAAATAAAATCTTATTGAATTCTCAAAAAAAAGAAAACACGTATTAAAAACTAAGACTTTATTAGTTTTTTAGTCATAGCTTCTCCATTAGAAGTTAAAAGTTTTAAAAGATAAACTCCAGATTTTAATGTTGAAGAAAAATTCTCTAAATCTTTAATTGAAGCTGATTTGTAAACCTGTTTTCCTAAAATATTATATAGCATTACATTTTCTACAGGCTGGTTTATTTCAATTCTTACTTTATTATTAAACGGGTTAGGATAAATGCTCACAGCTGTTTCCGTAACTTCATCTACAGATAATAACATTATAGAATTAACATTATATACATCTGAAATTACAGCGTCGTACGATTCTAATTCTAGTTTTAACAAATCAGCATCACAATCACAAACAATAGATTTATTTCCATTGAAACCATTATAAGGATTGTCAACCAATTCATAACCTCTAACATTAAAATTGCTAAAAATCTGATTTAAACCGTCATCATTTGTTTCAATAATATTCATAGCATTTACTCCTGTTGCAGCTCCTATGTTATCATCAACCAAATTAAAAGATAGACCGTTACTTATTTTTAAATAATCATCTGTATCATTTACCATAGCATATTTAACAACATTTGAATAAGATGCTAAATCTAAAATTAATTGTTCTGTATCACAATTTTCACATAGGACATTCATATATCTAGAGTTAATTGCATCTTGATCGTAAAACAAATCAGAGTGAGCTTCAGAGTATAAAACCTGATACGAAGAAATAGTATACGAATTTAATATCGCATTTAAACCATTATCATTAGAGGTTGTTTCCCATGAATTACCTGTTGACGGCTGTCCAATACTTGGATTTACCAACTCCAATTGAATTTGTGTGTTTTGCGCGAAACTAACAAAACTGATACTTATAGCTAAAACGAGTGTGTATAATTGCTTCATAGAAATTGATTTTAAGGTCTAAATATAGACCAAAATTATGTTATAGGCAAACTGTAACAATCTAAATATATTAACAGCAACTAACACTTTTAAAATGCATTACAGGTTATTTTATTATTTTTAGAAATGATATAAAACAAAAAAATCCTGATAATTAAATCAGGATTTATACTTATATATAAATGATAAAATGTTATTTATTAATCTAAATAACCCATTTCACGCATCCAATCGTCATTATACATTTTTCCTACATAGCGACTTCCGTGGTCATGAAATAAAACAACAACAACATCTTCTGGTTTAAACTGTTCTTTTAACTGTAACACTCCTTTAATTGCAGATCCTGCAGAGTTTCCTAAAAACATTCCTTCTTCTTTACTTAAACGTTGTGTGTAAACACAAGCATCTTTATCTGTAACTTTAGTAAAGCCATCAATAATATCGAAATCTACATTTTTAGGTAAAATATCTTCACCAATACCTTCGGTTACGTAAGGGTAAATTTCATTTTCATCAAACTCACCTGTTTCATGATATTTTTTAAATACCGAACCATAAGTATCAACTCCCCAAACTTTAATATTTGGATTTTGTTCTTTTAAATATTTACCTACGCCGCTAATTGTTCCACCGGTACCAACACCAACAACAAAATGTGTGATTTTACCATCGGTTTGTTTCCAAATTTCTGGACCTGTACTTAAATAGTGTGCTTTTGTATTACTAGGATTATCATATTGATTAACATACCAAGAGTTTGGTGTTTCTTCTCCTAAACGTTTAGATACAGAATAATAACTACGTGGATCATATGGTTCTACTGCTGTAGGACAAACCACAACTTCTGCACCAACAGCTTTAAGAATATCTACTTTTTCTTTAGACTGCTTATCTGCCATTACAAAAATACATTTGTATCCTTTTATAATGGCTGCCAGAGCCAATCCCATTCCTGTATTCCCCGAAGTTCCTTCAATAATAGTTCCTCCTGGTTTTAAACGACCGTCCGCTTCTGCATCTTCAATCATTTGTAAAGCCATTCTATCTTTTACAGAGTTTCCTGGGTTAAAAGTTTCATATTTAGCAAGGACTAAACAAGGCAAATCCTCCACTAGTTTATTCATTTTAACTAATGGTGTGTTTCCTATTGTACCTAATATATTTTCTACGTAATCCATATTTTTTTTTCAGAAGTGCAAAGTTACGCTAAATGTTACGGTATAAAAACTCTAAATCCTTAAAGCTGATACATGGCTTAATTATTTTGAAACTGAAAATTTTTATGAAGGTATAAAAACTGTTGTTACACCGAGTTTCTCAGAGAATTCAAGAAGGTTTACATAGAGGCTTGTTAAAACTTCAAACTTAATTGTTAAGGGTAAATAGAGCCTAGATATTACTTAAAAACCTGTAAGCTGTTACACGGAGTTTTTAGAGAATGCACGAAGATTCACAGAGTGGTTTTCTAAAACTCCTAACTTAATTGTTAAGATATTACTTAAAAATCTATAAACTGTTACGCGGAGTTTCTCAGAGAATTCACTGAGATTCACAGAGCGGTTTTCTAAAACTTCAAACTGAATTGTTAAGGATAATTAGTGTCTAGATTAGAAACTGATGACTATCTACTTTTTATTAGTCGAATCGGATAGCTTTAACCGGAGATATCTTAGAGATAATAATAGAAGGAATTAACAACATTAATAAACACGCTATAAATGTCCCAATATTAAGAAAAACGATATAATCTAAACTGATATAAACAGGTGCATTACTCACGTAATAAGTATCTGGATTTAGCGGGAATAGCTTAAAATATTTTTGAGCAAATAATAAACCTAAACCTATTATATTTCCCCAAAGCAGACCTAAACCAATTAAATAAGATGCATTATAGAGAAATACTTTTCTAATCGTCCAATTAGAACTTCCTAAGGCTTTTAGAATACCAATCATTTGAGTACGTTCTAAAATTAAAACTAACAATGCGGTAATCATATTAATCCCAGCGACTATAATCATTATGGCAATTATACCGTATGTATTGTTATCAAAAATCTTAATCCATTCGAAAATTGTATAATATTTTCTTGTGATTGGATTAGCATTCATTAAAGATGGAATTGTTTTATAAATCTCTACTGTCTTTTCTTCGATCTTTGAAAAATCATCTATAAAAACTTCAAAATTTCCAATCTGGTCTGCTTCCCATTTATTTAAACGCTGAATATGTCTTAAATCTGCAATACAGAATTTCTCATCGAGCTCTTGAAAACCAGAATTATAAATCCCAACAATTTCAAAACTCATAAGACGAGGTAATCTATCAATACGCTCTGAGAACAACGTTTGCATCTTATCTCCTACTTTAAACCCTAAGCGATTGGCTAAATATTGAGATATTAAAATTTCTTCATTTCTGTCTTTTGTAAAATCTGGTAAGCGACCATCAATTAAAAATTCTTGAAAATACTGCCAAGTGTAATCTGCACCAACACCTTTAACAACGATACCTTCAAAATCAGTTTCTGTTCTAACAACCCCAAATTTTTGAGCTACCCCTTGAACATGCTTTACACCTTCAACATCTTTAAAATTCGGATAAAATTCTTGATTAATAGAAATAGGAACTTGAGATTCGTCTGAAGTATTATTATCGTAATTGGTAATTTCTATATGACCATTAAAAGCAACAACTTTATCTCTAATTTTTTGCTGTAAACCCAAACCTGTAGCTATTGCAATAAGCATTACAATAACTCCAATAGCAATTGCAGCGATACCAATTTTAATTATTGGTCCCGATACACTACTTTTATACGTTTTATTGCCAATTATGCGTTTAGCTATAAATAATTCAAAATTCAAACTTATATATGCTTTTAAAGGTTTTCAAAAATACAGTTTTATTCTCTATAATTATTGGGATTTCATTGGTAACATTTTCTTGTGGAAATAGCACAAACAAAGATGCCGTAAACTATAGCATAGATACTTTAGCTATTAACGACACACCAGCCCCGTTAAGTACATTAAATAAACAAAAAATTATTGTTGGTGCTAATAAAACGCAAGACTACCTTCCATTATTAAAAGGAAAGCGAATAGGAATTGTTGCCAACCAAACAAGCGTTATCTTTCAAACTAGCAATTCTAAATCTAACGCTATAAATCAAACACATCTTGTAGATTCATTATTAAGTCTTAAAGTTGATGTAAAAAAAGTATTTGCACCAGAACACGGATTTAGAGGTGTTGCAGATGCAGGCGAAGTTGTAAAAGATGGCATTGACACTAAAACAAGCTTACCTATTATTTCTCTTTATGGTAAAAACAAAAAACCAAGCGCTGAGCAATTAAAGGGACTTGACCTTGTTGTTTTTGATATACAAGATGTTGGTGCTCGTTTCTACACCTATATTTCTAGTCTACATTATGTCATGGAAGCTTGTGCAGAGCAAAACATTCCGGTTCTCATATTAGACAGACCCAACCCAAACGGGCATTATATTGATGGTCCTGTTTTAGAAAAAGAGCATACTAGTTTTGTTGGTATGCACCCCATCCCTGTGGTTCACGGTATGACTATTGGCGAATACGCAAAAATGATTAATGGCGAAAGATGGCTAAAGAACGGAATACAATGTGAATTGAGTGTCATTTCTGTTGAAAATTATAATCATCTACTTCCTTATAATTTACCGATAAAACCGTCACCAAATTTACCTAACGAAGCGGCTATAAACCTCTACCCAAGTTTATGCTTTTTTGAAGGCACTAATATTAGTGTAGGACGCGGAACTGATAAGCAATTTCAGGTTGTTGGCTCACCTATTTTCGCAAAGCAAGCATTACCATTTCAGTTTACACCAAAAGCAAATGAAGGTGCTAAATATCCTAAACACGAAAATAAAGTTTGTTTTGGTTATGACTTATCTAAGGAAGCACATTTAGATGCCCTTAATTTAAAATGGTTAATTGAATTCTACAATAAAGACAAAAAATCAGGCTCTAAAGGTCCATTTTTTACTAACTTTTTTACATTATTAGCAGGAACAAAAAAACTACAGCAGCAAATAGAATCTGGATTATCTGAAAGCGAAATTAGAGCCACTTGGAAAGATGGCTTAACTGCTTTTAGCACTACAAGAAATAAGTATTTATTGTATAAATAGATTAATACTTATTTATGGTTTTAGAATTTCTATAAGCACATTAGGATAGTCTGTAATAATTGCATCTACATTCCAGGCTATCATTTGTTTCATATCTGCTTCTGTATTTACTGTCCATGGAATAACTTGAAAACCTTCTTTTTGATAATTTGAAATAGACGCTTCTGATAACAATTTAAAATAAGGGCTTATAATTTCGGGTTGAAACGATAGTAAATTCAACTTTTCATTAATAGTTTCATTATCTTCTACTAATAAAGCCAAGGGTATTTTAGGTGCTTGTACCTTTACTTCTTCGAGAATAGCAATATCAAAAGACTGTAAATTTACACGACTAAACATGTCGTATTTATTTATTTCTTCTAAAACTAAAGCGACATAAGCTTCTGGTTGTGGTGTGAAAATATCGTAATAACTAGGGTCAGATTTTATTTCAATATTAAACTTAACATCCGATTTTTTAGTTTTTACTAAATCGAATACTTCAGATAATAAAGGTTTATACGTTTTAAATTTTTCTTGATTTGGATAAGTGGGATGAAATTTTGTACCACAATCAAATGTCTTAATTTCATCGTAATTCATTTCATATAAATTGTAATCAGTCTCTAAATCTTTTGGAATAATACTATCTTCATAAGTCAAACAAAAGATAGAATTCATATAAGGATCATGAGATACCACAACTTTTCCATCTTTAGAAATTACAATATCTAGTTCTAAAGTTTGCACACCAAGATCTATTGCTTTTTCAAAAGCGGCTAAAGAATTTTCTGGCATTAAACCTCTGCAACCTCTATGGCCTTGAACTCCTATTTTTTTCTCTGAACTACAACTCATAATTATTATTAAAGTGAATATACAAATGGGCAACTTATACTGTAAGTGTAAATTTCTCAGAATCATTAATCATTAAGATTAATAAGCAATTGTGCCTTCTTTAAATCTAACGAAGAAATATTAGATTTCCATAATTCGGCTTCTTCTATATCTCCTAAAACACGGTAAGACGTATAGTATAAAAAGTCTACAAATCCTTGATTATTTTGCGCTATAGTTTCAGTATCAATTCGTTTTAACTCTCTTAAAACCTTTCTTGGACGCTTTAATATTAGGTATTGTTCAATTTTAGAAAGTGCTACCCTTTGCAATAAATTGGATTGATTTTCTTCTGGGTTATTCACTAAATACTCAGCTGCAGTATCTAAATAAATGGTCGCTAAATCTAAAATATTCTCTCTAATACTTTCTTTTGTGTATAATGAATAATCTAAATATTTTGAAGCCAAATAATAAGCTGAATAAAAATCTGGATTAGTATTATACCCTTTTAATTCTGTTGCTATAAATTCCGTATTTAACCCATAATCTAAAATGATTTTTGTGATGTTTTGGTAACCTTCAGGTTGATTAGATACGTTTAAAATATGACCATTTATATCCATAATTTTAATTGAATCATCATTAAACTTATCAATGTATTTTTGAGATCGTTTGTCTTTAATATTCATATACAAATCTTCATACTCTAATTCATCTACAATAACAGGTATAAAATATTTCCATATTAAAGGACTCACCTCTTCATTCTCAAATAAATTTTGAACAAAAACAATATTACCATTCTCATTATTTACAACAACCTGATAATCGTACTCTGTAGCATCTTCCCATACCATCAGCACCATTTTATTCTGAACCAAAGCTAATTTTTGAGCGATATCTAAATTAGTTAACCATGCTTGTGAGTGAGAGACATTAACCACAAAGAATAGAAATATAAATTTTGTAAATAAATTTTTCATAAAGTGTTTTCTGTTTAAATATCAAAAATTATTCCGAAGCTATTCTCTTACTTGGGAATCCTCCTTTTCATTTCTTGAACAATATTATAAGCTGCCGGACAAATAGCCACATTCTTTAACGTTAAATTAGAAATTTGCTGAAACTTTTTACGATCTGTATGTGGAAACTCACTACATGCTTTTGGTCTCACATCGTAAATAGAGCAGTAATTATCTGCACCTAAAAATGTACAAGGAACCGATTGTAAAACATAATCATTTTCTTCATCTAAGCGCAAATAGGCCTCTATAAACTGTTGTTCTTTCATCCTGAAAAATTTAGAGATACGCTGTATATCTTTAGCGGTAAATAAAGGACCTGTTGTTTTGCAACAATTGGCACATTCTAAGCAGTCGGTGCGTTCAAATTCTTCTTCATGGAGTTCTTGCATTATATAATCTAACTGCTTTGGCGGCTTCTTTTTTAGCTTTGTAAAAAAGGTTTTGTTTTCCTTATGCTTATCTTTGGCGAGCTTTGGAAGGTTATTTATTTGATCTTGCATAATACAAATTTAAGTAAAGTTCTCGATTCATATCCGAGAAAAACAAAATCACTCAACTAAGTTTTAGCACTAATTATTTATGAAAGATATTTTTGGACAAGCGTTATTAGATTATCAAAACGGAAATTATACTGAAGACTTAATCACGTCTACAAATATTTCGGATGAAGATGATTTACCGCTTCCTTATTTATTTAGAAATTATGCTGAAATGCCTAAATTAGAACAAAAAGCTTTAAAATTAAGTAAAGGCAAAACCTTAGATGTTGGGTGTGGTTCTGGAAGTCATTCTTTATGGTTACAAGAAAAAGAGTTACAAGTAAAAGCCATAGACAACTCTAAAGGTGCTATTGAAGTGGCTAAAAAACGTGGCGTTTTACATGCTGAATTAAAACCTCTTTTAGAAGAAACTGAAACTTTTGATACCATTTTATTACTGATGAATGGCACCGGAATTTTTAAAGAGTTATCTGAAGTTTCTAAACATTTAAACCATCTAAAATCGTTATTAAATACTGATGGTCAAATTTTGATTGATTCTTCTGATATTTCTTACATGTATGAAGATGAAGATGGCGGAATGTGGTTAGATTTAAACCAAAGTTATCCTGGTGAATTAGATTATTTCTTATCTTATAAAGGTAAAAAAGAAAAGCCTATGAAATGGCTCTATTTAGATTTTGAAACTCTAAAAACAGCTTGTTTGACTGTGGGGTTAAAATGCGAAAAAGTAATGGATGGCGAACACTTTGATTATTTAGCTAGACTTTCTTAATTGCAATTTGAATTATAAAATCTGATGATATCTTGCAAATCCTCCTTTTTAAACTCTTTCGTTTCTATTTTAGTTTTAAGAACTGGGCAATCTTCAAAATATTCCATTGCTCTTTTTCTAAAGGACTTTGTTAAACTTACTTGATTGAATATCTCTGGTGTTTCACCATCTCTTAATATCAATACCTGATTATGACTCCCCATATAACCTGGGTGATAAATTGGTGCCATATTTGGTGCACCTGCAGTTGGCATAAATCCTCCACCTGATTGCACAGATACAGTTCTACCAACTAATTTTAAAGCTCCATCTACTAATATTTCAGCAAAGCCCATTTTAGTTTGTCTATTATTTAAATAAATAGGGATGTAAGTTTCAACTCGAGTTTTCTCAATACGATTACCATTTACACGCTCTTTATATGTAATGGTAAAAACAATACTATCGATCTCTTCGGGTTTATATTTAGATTTTTTATCTGTCTTAAATTTAAGCTGTTCTTTTTTTAAGTTTATACCATCCGACATCATAGGTATAGCTCCCAAACCCGTTAAAACTTTTTCATTTTTTAGGTAAACAACAGCATCCGTCCAACGGTATTGTGCAAAAGTAAAATTTGAACAAAACAATAAGAATAGTAATGTATAAATGGCGTTTTTCATCATAATTATTTATTATTGGACTTCCCCTCCTACAAACGTCTTTAATACTTTGATGTGAGGAATAACACTTGTATTAACTGACATAATATCTTTATCTAAGATAATAAAATCTGCCAACTTACCAACTTCTATACTTCCTTTTTCTTCTTCTTCAAAATTAGAGTAAGCTGCCCAAATGGTCATTCCTCTTAAAGCTTCTTCTCTACTTAATGCATTTTCCATTTGAAAACCATCTTCTGGGTACTGCTCTAAATCTTGTCTTGCCACAGCCGCATAGAACGTTAAAAACGGACTTACTTTTTCTACAGGAAAATCTGTTCCTAATGCAACTTTCCCATAAGCTTCTAATAATTGCTTGTAAGCATACGCTCCTTTTATACGTTCTTCTCCTATTCTATCTTCTGCCCAATACATATCACTCGTTGCATGTGTTGGTTGTATAGATGGCATTACATTTTTATATAATCCAAAATCTTCAGGTGAAACAATCTGAGCATGTTCTACTCTCCATCGTCTATCCTTTTTCCCTGCTAAAACTTTATTATAGGTTTCTAATATAGCATGGTTTGCAGAATCACCGATAGCATGTGTGTTCATTTGAAATTCTGAATTCGCAATACGTTCAGCAGACTTTTTCATAGTTTCTAAATCGGTAACCAACAAGCCTAAATGCCCTGGTTTATCTGAATAAGGCTCACGCAGCATTGCGCCTCTAGATCCTAAAGCACCATCGGCATAAAACTTAAATGAACGTACATTAAGATAATCTGTTTTAGTAATTCCCTTATCTAAATAGTAATCTAAATTCTCTTTTGTATGAGAAACCATGGCGTAAATACGCATTTTTAATTCTCCAGCTTTTTGAAGACTATCAATCACCTCAATAGCCTCTCTATTTAAACCAGCATCATCTACAGTTGTTAACCCTAAATCAAAACACATTTTTTGTGCTTCTAATAATGCTGTTGTTATATCAGATTTTGTTGGTTTTGGCCAATGGTCCATTACCAAGCTTTCTGCATTATCTATTAAAATACCAGTTAGCTTACCGTTTTCTACTACAACTTCACCCCCTTCAATCTTACTATCTATAGTTACATTTCCTAAATCTAAAGCTGCTTGGTTAGCTAATATAGCATGTCCATCTATTCTTGTTAAAGCTATCGGTGTATTAGGATAAAGTTTATCTAACAGATTCTTATTTGGAAATTCTTTTATCTCCCAATCATTTTGATCCCAACCACGACCTAAAATATATTCATTATTATTTTTATTCTGAAAATTTAATAAGCGCTTCATCATTTCCTCAAAACTCTTCGTCCCAAATAAATCAACCGATTGTTGATTAAATCCTAAGCCTAAAAAATGACAATGTGCATCAATTAACCCTGGTACAATTGTGTTTCCGTCTGCATTAATAGTATCTGCAGCTATATACTGTTTATCCATTTCTGAAGTTGTCCCCACAGCAATAATTTTACCGTCTTTAACGACAAACGATTCCGCTTTACTAAAAGCATCATCTACAGTGTAAATATTAGCATTGGTAACAATTAAATCTACTTCTTGTTTCCCTTTTTCGCAAGACATAAAAAAGAATACAGCCAACAATAAAAAGGCATTTTTACTCATCTTAATTAAACGTGATAATGGGTAATTGTAATTTTGAAATTTCATTTCGTTAGGTTTATTGATATGTAAAAATAACAAAAGCGCTCCGATTAGGGAACGCTTTTTTTAATTGTAAGTTGATTATTAAATTAATAGAACTACTTATTTTTAAAAATCGAACTGATATGTTGCGCCTGCTAAGACCTGAATACCTTGTACAGGGTAATTTAACCAACGTTCATAATTTTGACTCGCTAAATTATTACCCTTAGCAAAAATAGATAACTGATCGTTTATTTTATAACCGACATGCATATTAGCATCAAAATAACTATCTAAACTTACCGTTGTTATGGTTGTGTTTAAAGGATCTAACACATCATAAAATGTAGCTTGATCTTTACGTTCTCCTACAAAGAACATACTAGCACCAGCAGACCATTTTTCTGAAATTTGATAATCTAAAAATACAGAAGCTGTAAGATCTGGTAAGTTCCAAGCTTCAGATTCGCTATCTGTGCTATACCCAAAATATTCTCCTTTTAGACCTAACGTAAAGTTTCTATTTAAATCTACATTAAGCTCACCAGCAAAAGAAAATGTAGTAACATCATCATAAGCTACATTAAATGAATTTCCGTACTGATAATCTGTTAAAACTGCACTTGGCACTTCATTTGATTTGTATAAAGCCTTATTTTTCTCTGATGAATAATTCACTTTTAAACTATATGCCATCTTACTAGAAAGCTTCCCTTTAGCTCCTACAAAAGTTTTGTATTGCTGATTGGTTGGTGTAACAAATAAACTAGGGGATACAAATGGATTTTCATTTACAAAATCGTAATAAGAATTTTGAATTAAATCACCTTTAAGTCCCCCAAAAGCGATTAATATTTCGTCTACTAAACGGTAAGATGCTTCGATGTTTGGATAAATATAAAACTTATTATTGCTGAATTCTGTGTCATTAAGGTATGCCAATTTAACTCCCAAATCTAGAGTTAATTCATCTTGAACGAGTTGGTAAGAAGGTGCAAATCCAAAAGTAACATTACCATAATTAATTTCGTCAATATTATAGTAATCGCGATCAAAAGTACCGCTGATATAATCTATAGAAAACTCTGATTTAATAACAGCATCTTGTACTACAAAATCAAAGCCCGACTTAGCTACCAATCTATTTTCAGCAGAATCGTGATTATCACCAAAGTGTCTAAAACGAAGACTTGCATCTTTTACTATAGCATCTTCAAAATCAATTTTACCACCCACATACAAATCGTTATAAGTCTGACCTGCATCAATATCATTCAATACACTTTCATCATAAAAATCTTGTGGTACACCATACCAATTGTAGGCTTGTAAATTAAAACCTCCGTCTACTTGCCATGTAAAATCTCTATCACTTTTTTTGTAATAAGCATTTAACATTGTTTTAGAAAAATTATCATCTAATTCTACACCATCAATGCCACCTTGAGATGAATGATGACTAAAATAACCACCTACATTTTCATCCCTACTCAGTTCATGATTTAGATAAACCTCACCTAAAATGGTGGTGTAAGAACCGACACCTAACGAAGCATAATTATCATATAATTTTATAGCTTTAGCCTTATCTACCGTTGCTGCTTTTCCTTTTGCAGGTGTAAATGTTGAAGCTACAGGAATTGAAAATATATTATACTTTATTTCCTTTTTCTTAACCGCATTAGAATCGTTTAACTTCGGATTATCTTTAATCTTAAAAGCATCTGAAATTGTTGGTGTATATGGTCTTATAACGTTTACCGTTTGATCTCCAAGAGTATCTTTGGTACGCTCTTGAGCAAAACTAAAAGCTGCACTCAAGGTAAACATTGATAATATTAAATATTTAATTTTCATTATTAAAATATTAGTATTAGAATTTTAACGATTAAATCTCTTTGCAGGAATTTATTAATTTTCATCCGTTTCTACCGATGAATTAGTCTTAGCTTCTTCTGCTTTTATTTTATTAAGTTCAGTTTTTGCTTCGCTAACAACTTCTGTAAAGTCAGGGAAATTACTAATTACACTTTCTAAAATATAAGTGGCTTGAAACGCATCTCCTAAAGCATAGAAGTTCTTAGCCATAACCACTAAACCTTTTGCACTATACAATTTATAACTTCCGTAATCTTTAGCTAATTTTTGAATGGTAATGTTAGACGCTTCGTAAGCGCTTTCTTTATTTTCAAAATAACCTTTGTAGTATAATGCTTCTGCAGCAACACTTCCTGTCGCTATGGTTTCAATTTCAGCATATGCTGTTTTTGCTTTAGCTTCATCTCCTATTTTAATAGCAGAACGCGCAATAGTTAATTTTGCATCACTCTTTACTTTATTATCTAATTTTGGATTGCTCAATACTTTTGCTGCATAACCTTCAGCTTTAGCAAAATCATCAGTTTGGTAATACGCATTCATTAAATTAGACTGTGCATAAATAACATTCTGAGGATAATCTGCTTCAACCTCTAAACGTTTTAATTCCGGAATTGCTTTTTCCCAATTAGATTGACTTAAATAAATCTCACAAAGCTTAACCGTTGCTTGCTCAGAATATTCAGATTTAGAAGCTTCAACAACTGCCAAATAGTGAGGTAAAGCATTATCAAACAAATTCTTTTTGTAATATAATTGTGCTAAATAGAAATGTGCTTTTAGACTATTTAGTCCTTTAGGAAATTCATTTAAGTATTTATTAAATTGACGAATTGCTCTATCCGTATCGTTATCTAAATATGGTTTTTCTGCTGCTAAATACGTGGTATTATCTAATTCTACATTAGAAACCTCAACATAATCTAAAGTCCTTACCCAAGAGGCATATTCTTCTACTTGACCTAAATCGATATAAATTAAACGTACTGTTGATACCGCTTGAACCGCTTCACCAGAACCCGGAAAATCTGTGGCTACTTTCTTAAACTTAGTCAACGCTCTACTATTATCGTTACCATTATAATAAACTAAACCTTGACGTAATAAAGATTTTGAAGTGAAAGCACTCGTAGGATAATCTGAATTTAAACGATCGTACATAAGCATCGCTTTATTGGTATCACCTGCTTTTACATATGAATTTGCTAACTCATACATAGCATCGTCTCGTAAAGATGATTTTGTATATGTTTTTATAAATGAGTTTAATTCTGAAATCTTTTCAGGTCCTTTTGCCAAGTAACCTAAACTCATTGCTTTTTGAAACGCTGCATAATCCGTTTCTATTTCATTAATTTGAATGGCTTTGGTATAAGCATCAATGGCGTTTTGATATTGACTAGATACAAAATAACCATCTGCTAATCTTAAATACGCATCGTTTTGACGCAGTTGGTCATTCGATTTGTTCTTGATGAATTTCTCAAAATAAGTTGAAGCATTTGTATATTCCTTCAACTTAAAATAAGTGTAAGCTAAATTATAATTTAAGTTTTCATTTTCTGATAAATCTGAAATATCACTAAAACCTGCAAATTGCTTAAATCCTATTAAGGCATCATTGTAATTGGTTAAGTTGTATTCTGTTTCAGCTTTCCAAAATGTAGCTCTTGCAACAAATTCTGAATCGATCGGTTCTTTTAAAGAACCTTTAAATAAATCTAAAGCTTCATTATATTTATTCTCGTTATATAATTCTACACCTCTAAAAAAGGCTACTTTTTGGTAAGCTGATTTATTTTCGAAACTATTTTTACCTTTTAAAAGCTCTAAAGCTTCCTTATAGTTTTTTGATGTGATGTAAGAATCGATTAATAAAGTCTCAACCTCATCTTTATATTTTGTATCTGGATATTGACTTAAATAGCCTGTTAAAACCTGAGGAACGGATTGATAAGGATTCCCAATATCATAACTAATCTTAGCATAGTTTAACCAAGCATCTTCTTGAATTTTTAAATCAAAATCCATTTGAGATGCATTTCTAAATGCGTTTAATGCTTCTTGTTTTTTATCTAGGTTAATATAACTTTCACCCAAATGGTAATAAGCATTTTGAGCTACAAAATTGTCACCTCCAATAATTTTATTGAATTCTGAAATGGCACTTTCAAAATCATTTTGCTTGTAATACGCATAACCGAGTTGGTAATAATCTGTATTGTTCCATTTTCTATCTTTTCCTTTATACGCTTTTAAATAAGGAATAGCAGCATCATATTGCTCAAGGTTAAAGTAACTTTCTCCTATGATTTTTGATAATTCAGACTTTTCTGCTGCATTACTTTTTGGTAATTGTGCATCGGCAAGTTCTATCGCTTTCGCAAAATTACCCAACTTAAAGTTTAAGTCGGCTTGGTAATAAGATAACTTCTCTTTGTATTTTTCGTTGTCACTCACTTGATCGAAATACTCATTTGCGGTATCATAATCATCACCTTGGTAAGCCATAAAACCAATATAATATTTGGCTTGTGATCCGTATTCTTTTGAATTAACAACACGATTAAAATATTTAGAAGCTTGCTTTTCTTCTTGTGTAGAATACAAAACATAGCCATAATTAAAATTGAAACGGTCTTTCTCCGTTCCAGAAATACTACGCTGATCTACCTTATCGTACCACTTACGAGCATAAGCATATTTTCCATTATTAAAATAATAATCGGCTACATCTAAAAATGCTGTATTTCTTTTTGTGCTAGTCGGGTAATCTTCAACAAATGCTGTTACAAGATTATCTGCATTATTTTGATTTAATCTTACAGCACAATTCGCAATATAGTAAGCACAATCAGATTCTATTGTTGCATCTTTTGTATTCAACTTTACATCGTCGAATAAAGATTGAGCAGCTTTAAACTGGTTGTTATTATATAACGTTAATGCCTTTTGGTAATCTTTATAATCGTTAGTATATACGGCAGATTTTTGTGCCATACCTATTGAAGAAACTATAAGGAAAACGATGATTAACTGTCTTTTGATGAACATCATTTGTTACGTGTTTTTATTGATGATTTTATTATGTGCAAATATAATTCAATACAAAATCTATAACGAGATAATTTGCCTATAATTATAAATGCTCTTATTTATATTTAAAACTATAATTTAATTTTTAAAAACCAAAGCGCTTATTTTTCACTATTTACAATTCCTTTTTAATTAAAAAGTCATTTAATGGCGTGCGCTTATAAACTCTACACGTTTTGATTATTATTCATTCGGAAAAATCGGTTACTTTTATACTTTTAAATTTCCTTTTATAAGTTTATGCTTTGTATGAAGAGCTCAACCTATTATTTGACATAAATATCTTACATCAAATTAATAATTAAAGTTAAAAAAATTGAAACATCTTATACTCGTATTTCTAGGTGGTGGTTGTGGTAGTGTACTACGATTTCTTATAGGAAAATGGCTTAATAATACTGAAACCGGAATCCCTTACGGAACCTTTACTGCTAATATTTTTGGTAGTTTATTAATCGGTATATTTCTTGGCTTAGCCGCTAAAAACGAAACGTTATCTCAAGGTCAAACGTTACTTTTAGCGACTGGATTTTGTGGTGGATTTACTACATTTTCTACCTTTGCTTATGAAAATCATATGTTTTTAAAATCTGGTGATTTTATGACTTTTGCAATTTATACGATTGCTAGTTTTGTGGTTGGGTTTTTAGCTGTGTTTTTAGGTATGTTTTTGGTGAAGTAATTTTATTGAAACTGTTGTTTTATTGTTTCGCTGAGATACTCTGAGATTACGTGGAGATTCACAGAGAAATTTAGATAACCTTTAAAATCTTACTCTTATTTACCAACTGAAGACTGAAGACTGAAGACTGAAGACTGAAGACTGAAAGCTACATAACGTGGACTAAAAAAAACTAATCTCTCTTATAAAATCCTTTTTCCTTCAAAGCCTCTACTTCTTTTAGTATTGAAATAATAACGGTGTCATCAATAGTTTCAATAGTTTTATATCGTAATGATTTAACGACTTTACGATTTTCTGAAATTAAATACGCATCCCATTGTTTAGATAAATGTGCGGAATGCCAAAAACCAACATCAACATAATCTTTACTCTGATTGATATAACAGATTGGCCTTTTTTCTATATAATAACAAGGCAATCTCCATTTATATAACAACTCTGCTTCAGGTAACGTATGTGTTATTAAAACTTGCAAATGCATTAAAATAGATTTGTAAGGCTCTTCTTGTTTTAAGATATAGTCTTCTGCTGGATTCAAATTATATTTTTATTTACGCTTTTTTTCAACTTTTTTATTCATTCAAATTTAAGGGTAATTTATTTATATAAAAAAGACCTCAAAGTCTATAACAAATGAGGTCTTTTTATTAATCTTTAATACAGATCATTCAAAAAAAAAGATAGCTTAAAATAGTTTATTATCCGCATTTAGAATACCCACAACTTTTACATTTTAAACATCCTTCTTCATATATTAAACCTTCAGGATCATTACAGCTAGGACACTTTTTATCCACAGCTTCTGTTCCTTCTGGCACAAAACGTTTTAAGGCTCTTGCGACACCATTTTTCCATGTATTGATATGATCGTCGTATAAATTTAGATCATGAATTAAACCTACAACATACGGAATTGGCATACCATGACGTAACACCCCAGAAATTAGCTTAGCATAATTCCAAAATTCTTTGTTAAATGATCGCGATAAACCTTGAATCGTTATTTTATAACCTTCATTATCTATATATTGAAAATCATATCTTGAAGATTCATCATCATTTCGTTGTTTAATAACCCAACCTTTTTCTACCCATTGAGGTAAATTGAAGGCATCTTTCATCTGGCCTGTAAAGATTTCATAAGGACGTCCTTCTACCAAACCGATAACAGCTAACCATTTTTCAGAATCATTATGAAAACGCACAATCTCTGCTTCTATTTTATCGGGTCGTTTTGCTATTAAAGTTTCAGTGGAAGTATTATTTTTTTCTTCTGGCTTTTCTTCTTTTGTAGCGACTAAAATCCCACTTCGAGAACCATCTCTATAAACCGTAATTCCTTTTAACCCTTTTTGCCAAGAATCCACATAAATATCCCCTACCAAATCTACGGTAACATCAGAAGCTAAATTAATAGTTGAACTAATTGAATGTGTGGTATATTTTTGAACTAAAGCTTGTAATTCTACTCGTTTTTTCCAATCTATCTCGGGGGCTGTTGCACCTGCATATGGACTATCTGCTATTTCAGTTTTCCCTGTGACATTCATCCAAGTTTCAAACTTTTTGTGATAGACGGTAAATTCTTCAAACGCATCGCCTAAATCATCAACAAAATCTACTTTTGAGTTTTCATCATTCGTATTTACTTTTCGTCGTCTTACATAAGAGAGTAAGAAAACGGGCTCAATCCCAGAAGAAACTTGTGCCAGCATACTTAAAGAACCTGTTGGAGCCACTGTACTTATGGAAATATTTCTTCGACCGTGTTCCATCATTCTATTATAGATTTCAGGAAACTCGCTAGCTAGCATTTGAACAAATTCTGAAGTATCTTCAATATTTCTATTAAACACATCAAATTGACCTCTAGTAATCGCCATATCAATACTGCTATCAAACTCTGCAGTCATTTTAGTTTTCATAATTTCACCTACAGCAACTAGCGCATCATCCGTATCTATTTTTAGACCTAAAGCAGCAACAGCATCGGCTAAAGCTGTAAAACCAAGACCAGTTCGTCTTCCTTTTTTTCCTGTTTCATAGAGAAGGTTCCATAATTCTTTTTCAGTTCGTTTTACAGCATCTGGCTCTGGATCGGCTTCGATTTTTGCCAAAATACGCTCAACAGCTTCTAGTTCTAAATCTACCAAATCATCCATAAGACGTTGCGACTCGTAAGTCACTTCATAAAATTTCTTAAAGTTGAATTTAGCTTGTTTTGTAAAAGGCTTATCTACAAAACTGAATAAATTAATAGCGATTAATCTACAACTATCGCCACCTTGCATGGCAATTTCTGAACACGGATTGGTAGAGCTATTTTTAAATTCTGGATATACCGAAGAGGTCGAATATTTATGCTGTCTGTCCCAAAAAATCAATCCTGGCTCTGCTGTATTATGAGCGCAAGTAATAATCTTATTCCATAAATCTTTAGCCTCAATCTCTTTAGTATATTTTGGATCTTTACTATCTATTGGCCATTGCAACGTAAATTTAGTATCGTTAACAACAGCTTCCATAAACTCGTCTGACAAACGAATAGAAATATTAGCCCCTGTTATTTTGGTTAGATCTTGTTTTTCGGTAATAAAATCTTCTATATCGGGATGTTTTACGTCCATAGTTAACATTAAAGCACCACGTCTTCCATTTTGTGCAACCTCTCTTGTTGTATTAGAAAAACGATTCATAAAAGAAACGGCTCCTGTTGTAGAACCAGCGGCATTAGATACCAAAGCATCTTTAGGTCGTAATTCTGATAAATCTACACCAACACCACAACGTCTTTTAAATAATTGTGCCAATTGCTCATCGGTATGGCAAACGCCACCATAAGAATCTAAAACCGATGGCACCACAATACAATTAGATAAAGAGGCGATGACTTGCTTATTTCCTAAACCAAACATCACACTTCCTTGTGGAATAACGTATTTAAAATCTTTAAAAAGTTGGTAAATTTTAGTTTCGTCTAATGGGTCTCTATTTTTTCCGTACGCTGATAAACTTTCTAAAACTGTTTCTGTTTTTGCATATTTATTTTCAATTCTACCAAATTCTTTTGCCATTCTCTTATGCATATCATCTGGTGATTTTTCCAAATAATTGCCCTGCCTATCTTTTAGGCAATACTTGTTAATCCAAGTGGTTGCAGCAAGTTCATCGTTATTAAAATAAGATAGAGAAGCTTTTAAAACATTTTTATAAGTCTTTGATTTTGTGGACGAAACAGTTTCATTCATAACGGAATATATTTTGAAATATTTTTAGAATAACTACAAAGCTAGCGAACATAAAACCTCAAAACATGACAAAAATCATACTTGTTAATAAGTGAGAAGGATTGTTGATTAATTTAAAAAGCTGTAGAATTATGATAACTAAAAGCAAAATACCAATGGCAGTTTTAAAAGTCATTAATTGATCTGAAACCTTATATAATTTAATTTCTAAAACCTGTACGTCTCTTAATACAGAAGTAAATAATAAAATATTAAAAATAAATTTGCTTCAATAGAATAATTTAATTTACTTTGCAATTCAAAGTACTTTAATTATGAGTGATAAGGATTACTTAAAAGATATTAGCGAGATTAAAAACCTGATGAATAAATCTTCTCGATTTATTTCATTGAGTGGCTTATCTGGAATTATGGCCGGAATCTATGCCTTAATTGGTGCTGCCATTACTTATTATTTAGTAGACACTTATAGTTATGGTACATTAATGCTAGACGGTTGGATTTTTAGATCGGTAATGTTAGTTTTAATTTTAGTCGCAGTGTTTAGTATAGCAACGGGGATTTTACTAACCACTAGAAAAGCAAAGAAAACGGGTGAGAAAATATGGGATAAATCCTCTAGACGCCTAATCTTTAATTTCTTAATTCCTTTAATTGCTGGCGGTTTATACATCTTAATTATTTTATCTCAAGGCAGATACGGACAAACTGGTGGGCTTATGCTTATTTTCTATGGTTTAGCTTTAGTCAATGCTGCTAAATTTAGTATTGGTGACATTAAATATTTAGGATTTATTCAGATCACTTTAGGACTTATTGCAACGTTATATCCTGGCTATGGATTTTGGCTTTGGGTTATAGGTTTTGGGGTTATGCATATTATTTATGGGGCCTGGATGCATTTTAAATATGACAGAAAATAATCCTTCAACATAAAAGCATAAAGAGAACGCAATACAACTATTGAATACTGAATTTTGAGCATTATAACCAACATAAATAAACTTTTTGATCATAGAATAAGACTTGGAATCATGTCTGTTTTAATGGTAAACGAGTATGCCGATTTTAATATGCTTAAAGAATTGCTGGGTGCAACCGATGGTAATTTAGCCAGCCATACCAAAGCTCTAGAAAAAGCAGAATATGTTTTGGTTGAAAAACAATTTATAGGCCGAAAACCTAACACTAGATACAGCGCCACAACATTAGGAAAAGCAGAGTTTAAAAAACATATTGAAGCCCTTGAAAAATTAATTAGAAAAACTTAGCACCCTTTCACTTTTATAAAATCTTTTTTTTACACATTTACTTTGAAAAACAAAGTACTTTACAATAACTAAAACCATATATAATGAACAGCACCGAAAACCAAAAACCAGAACCTCAAAAACCTACTAATCAACCCAACAAATTCTCGCAATGGCTAAAAACATCTATTACTGCCCGAATGATGATGGTTGGAGCCTTAATTTTAGTATTACTTATTCCTTTAAGTTATGTGAATATTTTAATAAGTGAACGCTCTTACCGACAAAAAGATGTGGTTAATGAGATTAATCAGAAATGGGGAAATGAAGTCTTAATTTATGGTCCAATTATAAAATTACCTTATAAATCGTATTCAGAAACTTCTACTTTTAATGAGAAGACAAAAACCTATTTAAAGGAAACTAAAACACTAATTAATTACGCTTATATTTTTCCAGAAAAACTACATGTAGATGCCGCTGTAAAATCTAAAACCATGTATTTAGGTAATTTTGAGTCTGCCGTTTTTACATCTGACATGGCTTTATCAGGACGTTACCACCCCATAAATCTTGAAGGAAAAGGAATTAAAAATGAAGATATTATTTGGGAGAAATCTAGTATTCTATTTAAAACAAGTAATCTAAAAGGTATTAAAAACGAAATGGCTATCGTTATTAACGATAAATCTTATGCTTTTGAAACCAGCTATAACGAAAACTCATCTTTAAACAATTTAGATGAATTAGAAACAGCATTTTTAAATGAAGACTTACTGAAAGGTGATTTTAATTTTAATATGAATGTAACCTATGACGGAAGTGAGCAAATACAAGTGATTCCTGTTGGTAAGACAACTACCATGGAAATGACTTCTAATTGGGCCGATCCAGGATTTATTGGAAATTATTCACCAGATGACGAAACAAGAAGTATTACCAAAGATGGTTTTAAAGTGGATTGGAAAGTGTTAGCGATCAATAGAGCATTTTCGCAACAATACTTAAATAAAGTACCGAGTTTGAGCCAATTTGCCTTCGGAACTAAATTTGTGGTCTTAGTAGATGAATATCAAAAAAGTGAACGTTCTGCCAAATATGGATTTTTAGTCATTGGACTTACATTTTTAATCTTTTTCTTAATCCAAACCATGAGTAAAATTCATATTCATGCATTTCAATATCTCATGATAGGCTTGGCGTTAATTATGTTTTACACCTTATTAGTTTCTATATCGGAACATAGTAACTTTTTAAAAGCTTATTTAATTGCAGGTGTTTCCGTAATACTATTGATAACCTTATACTCTAAATCTATGCTCAAGAATTTTAAATTCTCGGCATTAATTGGGTTATCACTTACAGCTTTATACGCCTTTATCTACGTCATTATTCAACTAGAAAACTATGCTTTATTAGTGGGTAGCGTTGGTCTATTCTTAATCTTAGCAATAGTGATGTTTGTATCTCGTAAAATTGACTGGAATAACGGATAATAAATAAAACATCTCGTTTTACTTCTATCATACAAAGTAAAGCGAGATGTAATTAAAAAATATAAATATGAAATTTCAATTCAATAAAAAATACCTCATCACAGCACTTACTTTATTTTTAATAGAATTAACCATAGCATTTACGCTTCATTCTGGTTTTATACGTCACACCTTTGGCGATTATCTGGTGGTTATTTTACTGTACGCTATTTTAAGAGGATGTACTAATTTAGGGGTTTGGACATCAAGCTTAGCAGTACTCATTTTTGCTTATACTGTAGAGTGTCTTCAACTCACACCATTTCTAACTTACTTTAATTTAGAACGCAGTTTTACTGCAAAATTAATTTTTGGAAGCACTTTTGAAATTAATGATTTAATAGCCTATACACTAGGAGTTATTACCGTTTTAATACTAGAAACCAAAGTTTTAAAATTAGAAACTAAAGAAAACGCAAAACTATGGAAGCCTTAAAAACATTAATTCAAACCCGGTTTAAAACCTTAGCCTTAATTCTTGTTGCTGTAAGCCTTAGCATTGTATTACTTATGGTACGTATAAAACTTAACAAATCTTTTTTCTTTCTATTTTTAATTTGGAATGTATTTTTAGCCATTATACCGTACACAATTACGATGTATCTTAGCACTAAAACTCATTTAAGTAAATTAAAATTAGTATTTGGGTTTGTAATTTGGGTATTGTTTTTACCTAATGCTCCATATATTATAACAGACCTTATTCATATTAGATTTGGTAGTAAATCTTTTTTATGGCTAGATGTCTTAGTCGTTTTATCTTTTGCTTTGAGTGGCTTATTTCTTTTTTATCTTTCTATTATAGATATGCAGAAATTAATAAATTCAACGTTTAAAAAAACCCCTAAAAAAACAATAACTACAGCGATCTTCTTTCTATGTGGATTTGGAGTTTATCTTGGTCGATTTTTACGTTATAATTCTTGGGAAATTATAAGTCAGCCACACTATTTATTTAAAGACATTTTGAATATAATTATGACACCTTTTCAAAATATAAATGCATGGCTGTTTACTTTAGGCTTCGGGATGTTTTTAACCGTTGGGTTTTGGATGTTTAAAAATTTAAAGCATCAAGATGATTAGCACTCTCTATTTTTATCTTGAATTTTCCTTACAATTTTAGTCGTTCTATTACGAGTTAAAAATCGTGGTAAAACAGATAAAAATTTATTCAATGTTCCTGGTATAGCAACAACTTTACCTTTATTCATAGCATCATATCCATAAGCAGCAACCTCTTTTGCTGAAGCCATATTAAAGGCAATTTTACCTTCTGTTGCATCATCAGAAACGGTACTTTGAAATGCTGTTTTTGTTGGGCCAGGACACAAAGCCGTAACGGTTACTCCTGTTCCTTTGAGTTCGTTAGAAATAGCTTCTGAAAATGATAAAATATAACCTTTTGAAGCATAATATAAAGCCATTAATGGACCTGGCTGAAAGGCCGCTAATGAAGATAAATTAAGAACTTTACCAGAACCACGTTTTACCATATTTGGTAAAATTAACTTTAGTAAATGTGTACTTGTTAACACATGCAAATGCAACATTTGCGAATCGCGCTCCCAATCTGATTCACAAAAAGTACCAAACACCCCAAAACCAGCATTGTTTATAACAACATCTATTGGTGTGCTTTTTATATTATCATAGATATCTTTAGCAATATTTAAAGAACTTAAGTCTTTTAATAATAAGGTTATTTCAACCGCATAAGTTTCTAAAATAATATCCCTTGCTTGGTCTAATCTTTTAGAATCAATGTCAATTAAAATAAGATTATAATTATCTTTAGCCAACAATAAAGCCAATTCAAAACCTAAGCCTGAAGCTGCACCTGTAACTAAAGCTGTTTTTTTATTCTTTTCCATCTACAAAATCTTGTAAATAATGAAAACGTCTAGTCAATTTACCATTTTTGGTCATCTTAGCACGTTTCAATATTTCTCGTTCATCATTATTAAAAAATGCAGGAATTACATGTTCTAAAAATGCTTCACCAAAACCTTCACTAGCATCTTTTGGTAATTCACAAGGTAAATTATCTACAGCCATAACGGTTATAGCACCTTCGGCATCATAGGCAACTTCTTTTTCCGTTTTAATATCGTAACCGTAAAAAGGATTGGCTATGGTTGAAGGTCTCAATGTACTTGCCACAGGACCATCAATATCACAAGATACATCTGCTAATAAATGAATTCTAAAATCAGAATCCTTAGCCTCTTCTCTTGTAAAGAAATAAGGAGCATTATTACCATAAAAATGACCTGCAATAAAATAATCCGTTTCCTTAGCATAAGGCATAAAATTACTTTCGTAACCCGACGGATCTTTATAAAACTTATATCTATCTCCTACTTTACCATCAATACGTTTAGAATACTCCATAACATCTACAGTACCGTAAACAGGCTCTGTAAATTGCGATGTTAAATATAACGCATCACTAATATGTTTAATCTCTAAATGGTCTAAAATCTCTTTAGCTCCATTAGCAACTTTACCTGTACCTGATAATAAAATCTTAATATTAGGGATTGTTATTTTATCTAATTCCGCTTTTACGGCATCTAAATCGGCAAGTGTTTCTACTTTTGGCAATGTAAATAAACCATCTCTTAAACCTAATGCTCTAAAACCATTATAAGCACCAACTAAACCTGCGTAACGACCAAAACCAATAAGACGAGCTCCTGTTTTTCTTACTATAGTTTCATGATCGTACATTTCTATATTTTTATCTAACATAGCCTTCAACAATTCCCTGTTGTAAGGTTGTTTTTTAATCGTATGTGAGAAAAAGAAATATTTTTTATTAGGAATTAAATTTTCAATTGGTACCTCCTTTACTCCAATCATTACATTAGCATGCGAAACATCTTCTAAAACTTCAAAACCTAATGCTTTATAGGCTTGATCTGGAAATATTCTAATATCAGAAGACTCTACAATAAATGTCGCTTCAGGAAATTGTGTTCTAGCTTCTTCCAAATGTTTTGGAGAGAAAACCACACGTCTATCCGGTGGATTTTTACGTTCTTTTATAATGGCAAATATCATATACCGATGGAGTTTTTATATTCTAATAAAATAAAAAATATTGTTTTCACGAAAATAATGTGATTAATATATATGAGCAAATTAATATTATTTAACATCCTATACTAATTAACACATTGTATTTCTATTTTAATACTGCTTATTCTTCTTCATATTGATAAAAAAAAGAACAAAAAAAATTCAACATTAAATTAAATAAAATAGTTTTTTATCTGTGTATCAATTACATCTCTACAAAATAAAATTTCACTTTAAGACATAAGCTTATTTCATAATTATAAAAAAGCATAAACATCTACATAATTAAAAAACACAACCACTTAACACTCTCTTAAAATTCAGCTATAGTAAGGGTTTAAAGTAATATTTATATAATAATAGAGTAACCTATTTAGTAATTCTCAATTGTAGTTTTGAGTTCATTAACTAAAACAAAAAAAATGAAAAAAATTACTCTATTATTTATCTTATGTCTTACAATGACAATGACTACAAATGCACAATGTTTTGATGGTTCTGGCGGACATTGGCCAGGAGGGACTGTTGCTATGGAAAATACAGGTTATGCTGAAACTATTGTATTTGATACTTGGCCAAATTCTGAATATTCTTTAATTGGAAATCTTACACCTGGCTATGACTATTCGGTTACTGGAGATAACCCAATACATATAACGGTTACAGAAAGTGATGATACTGTAATTGCATATGGTATGAGTCCATTAAATTTTACAGCACCTATCGAAGTTACTAATATTACTATTTATTGGCATATAGATGAGAACTGTAGTAATGATGACACAACAACATATACAAGGATTCAATGTGTTACTTGTTGCCCTAATGACGCTGCTCCTGAATTAGCATCGGCACCTAGTCCTGCAAATTCAGCTTCTAATGTTGAACTTCAAACAACTGATGCTTCTGTATCTTTTAACTGGACAGCTTCTACTACTGAAGATACAAGTGTATTTTACTTAGATACTGTAAACCCGCCAACACAAGCTTATACTGATTTTGAAAATGGAGATTCTTTTTCAAATTTAGAAGCTAATACAACGTATTATTGGAGTGTAGATGCTACAAATTGCATGGGATCAACAACAGGTGATGTTTGGAGTTTTACAACGGATGCCGCATTATCTATCTCAGATAACGTATTTGAAACGACTAGTGTTTACCCGAACCCAACTTCTGGAATTTTAAACATTAAATCAGCTCAAGACATTGACAACGTTACTGTATTTAACTTATTAGGGCAAACAGTCGCTAATTTTGATAAAGATGCTATTACAGGTTCATCTATTAACTTATCTGAATTATCTAAAGGACTTTATTTAGTAAAAGTTTCTTCAGGAAATAACACACAGACTTTAAGAGTTACAAAGGATTAACACAAAAATATATCCATAAAAAAAACAGGAAGTGAAAGCTTCCTGTTTTTTTGTTTTAAATGGTACTGAAATCCCCCCTAATCTTCTTCATCTAAAAAACTAGACGTATCCGTAAGAGATTCCATAAAGGCTATAATATCTTTAATTTCTTGAGTTGTTAAATCTAACGGCGCATCAGATAAAGTTTGATTTTCAACCTCTAAGCCCATACCTGCTCCACCACCTAAATTATAAAACTCTAACACTTCTTCTAAAGTATTAAAAGAACCATTATGCATATATGGTGCTGTTAAAGCGACATTTCTAACAGAAACAGTCTTAAAAGAGTTTCTAAAATAAGGTTGTTTATCAATATCTAACCCATTAGCATAGCGCCCCATATCGGTATCTAATTTAGGGTTAATAGTATCGAAACCTTGTGTAACACCCAAAACTTCAGACTCTGTCTCTAAATAAAAAGGCGGAACAGTTCCGTTAAACATCGGTGCAAAATGACAGGTACCACAAGCTGCTTTTCCCATAAATAAATTAAATCCACGTAAGGCATCTTTAGGATAATCATTACTCTCGTTTCTAACATATTTATCGAATGGACTATCAAAAGATTTTAAAGAATTTACATAAGCTGCAATTGCATTACTGATAGAGCGTTCATTTATATCTTGCTTATCAATACCGCCGTAAGCGTCTTTAAATAACTTTAAATAATTAGGATTTGTTTTTAATTTCTTTACAATGGCTTTAAAAGTGGTGTTAAACTCTAGATCATTATCTATAACATGACCGACTTGTCGTTCTAAATCATAAGATCGTAAATCCCAAAAATAACGCGACGCATAACCTGAATTGATAACGGTAGGTGAATTTCTAGATGTATAAAACCCTTTCTTATTGGCTAAACTTTTTGGTAAACCATCTGTAAAACCTTTGTTAGGATCGTGACAACTAACACAAGACAATATATTACCATTAGAAAGCTTAGTGTCCTTAAACAACAACGCACCCAACTGAATAGTTTTAGGATTATCTAATGGTAAATACACCAATTCTGAATAAAACTTAGTATCTAAAAAATCGGATTGAAAAAGGTTAACCGCTTTATAATTCTGAGCGTGTTTTTTATAAGGTTCAAGTGTAATTTTATTTAAATTTTGAAACTCTAACAATTCTGCATACAAAGGGTTAATGACTTCTTTTAGAAATGTCATTCTATCAAAATCATTAAAGCTAACATTATCACTAAGTATCTTTTTCCCTTTTTTAAAAAGTTTTTTTATAGATCTGAACTTAGATTTAGCTTTGGGTTGTATGTCTTCTTCAAAATATAAAAATGCAGTTTCCATACTTTGCAAACTCACATAACTTTCTTTTAAAGCATTTACAGAACCTGGTGTATCAAAACCTGTAACACCTAATGTAAAAATCCTAACCATACCAGAACGCATACATTCTATAACCTGACTTGATTTTAGACGAATTGGCAAATGAATCTCAGAAGCATAATCTACATGTGCTTTAAGTTCGTTTGCTAATTTTTTTATGTAATCTATATTTTCAATTGAAGCCTCTTCATTTACAGCTTCATCTAAGGCTTGTAATCCTGAAGGTTCAATAATTTTTCCTTCTTCATAATACTCACTAACTTTAGGTAAAGGTGCTCCGTTTATATAAGTCCCGTTATAGAAGGTTTGGTAGTAATCAAAAATAAATTCGATTTTTTTATAGACTAATCTTGTCTTTTCAACTTGAGTTTTAATTGCTTTTAATTCACTCGAACTATTAGAATTACGAGTCAACTTCACTAAGCTATTGACTTCTGCTTGAAATTTATAAAAATTAGAAGCGTATAAGACTCCTATATTTTCTGTAATAGTATTGGTTTCAAAAGGTTCTGTACCTTCTTTTCCAGACAGTGCTAAAGAACAAATTAAAACAGAGATGATTAAAAAGATTATTTTTTTCATTTTACATTTAGATTTTCAACTTAGAAATCCTTTAAATTTTATCAACTTATAGATAAATTAAAAACCCCAACTACAATCTGCTATTAACAGCATTGTGTTGAGGTTTAATAAATAATTTAGTTAGGTAAATTATTCAATAATTATAGACTTGTAATACGTATTCTTATCTGTAGCAATTTCAATAACATACATTCCTGTTGCCATATTACTTACATTGATAGTTTCGTTATCACTTTCCTTAACTAACTTTCCTGTGCTGTTATAAAATTTAACATTTGTAACATGCTCATTAAGGTTTACTTTAATATTAAGTAAATCGTTAGCTGGTACAGGGAAAACTTTTATCGTTTTCTCTACTGTTTCGTTATCATCAACACTAAGTGTTACACCTGTTTTACTGATGGTAAAATAATCATCAATAGCACCAGTATCTCTTACAAACTTAACCGTTAAGTTTTGTCCACCATTACCATCACTTTCAATTTCCATCACACAAGATCCAAGTTGATTTAAAGATAAAAACATGGCTTCATGATCTAAATCTCCTCCTGATATTTGTCCTGATGAACCTGCAGTAATATAAACAGCTCCTTCTGTTGCATCGCTAGTTTTTTGGTATGCACCATCGCCATCAACTTTACCATCTCCATCTCCTGTTGCTCCAACAATATGACCTCCATTAGTTATATTATCGATGTTAAAAGTGTTTGCAAATCCTTGATGCCCATTGATAAAGTAAGAACGCTCATAAGAATGACTATGCCCATTTAATACTAAATCTACACCGTTAGCTTCTAATACTGGCATAAAATTTTCTCTCATTTCAATCAATCTATCTTCCCAATCCGAATCGTGAGATCCTTTAGAATATGCTGGGTGATGAAATAAAGTGACGATCCAATCTTGTGTTGTATTCTGAATATCATTTTGAGCCCAAAGGTATTGGCTACCTCCTACTTCTCTACCTGATTGATGAGAGTCTAATACTATAAAGTGAATATTTGCATAATCGAAAGAATAATAAGCTTCCGTCCCTGATGCAACTCCACCAGCTTCAGCAGCCGTTGGAAAAGTAAATATGTCATAATAAGGACCAGACTGAGTTTCTAAATCTGAAGTAAAACCATCATGGTTTCCTAAACAAGACCAAGCTACGGCCTTTTTCAACATGTCGTCATACACATTAAAGAAATAACTTTGGTGCTGTGCATCAGTACCATTACTGTAAGCATTATCTCCTAAAAACAACATCATATCCGTTTGACCTGTATTTGTTTCTACTGTAGAAACGTAATTGTAATAAGCATCTCTAACATTTCTTTGATTAACACTTCCTGTTCCAGGATCTCCTAAAATCCATGCTCTTACAAATTGATCTGTTCCTGCAACTGGTGCTGTTTTAATGAACATATCTCCAGTTTCGCTTTGTGCAAGTACTTCATCGGCATTACCTATATTATAGTAATATGTAGTGTTTGGATCTAACCCCGTTAAAGTCACTTCATGTTCCGTAGTTAATTCTGAATTAGAAACTACTGAAGTTAACATATCTAAAGCTGTTCCGTATTTAACCGCAGATTGCGTTTCTACTGCTGTTCTCCATTTTACAACCACACTTGTAGGTGTTCCACTTTGTAAATAAGGGCCTCTTTCTACTTCAATAGTTGGTGCAATAGATGTGCTAGGTGTTAGTTTAAAATTAAAACTAATATCTCCACTATTTACACTACTCTGGTGAATTTCTACGGCTATAATATTAACTCCTTCAACTAACGGGAAAGAATTTACATTTTGTGTATTCCAAAAATCTTCATCAGACCCACTAATTCCTGTGATTGCCTCATCATCGAATGCTATAGCTCCTTCAGTTGGCATGTTATTTCTCCAAACCTCAACATTGTTTACATAAACTACAATACCATCATCTCTAACAGCTTCTAAATCTAAACTATTATACATTCCTATATTTTCCATATCAATGTACTTTCTAAAATAGGTTGTAACAGGTCTTGGTGTAGCAGGCACTCCTAAATCGGTAACTTCATCTCCATCTCCGTAACCAATTTCCGTAGCTGCTTCTTCCCAATTACTTTGGTCAAACGTTAAGGTTCTCCATGCTGTACCTTGATCGCTAGCATCATTTAAGTAGAACCAATCATCACCAGCCATAATTGTAGCAGGGAAAGAAGCCTCTTCTCCTTCACCTTGCACATTAAATGTGAATGGATTTTCATCCGTATCATTACTCTCTATAGTGATAGTAGCTGTAGATGAAGCTGAACTTGTAGGTATAAAAGTGATATTAAAAGTTGAAGACATTCCGCCATTAATAGTTGACTCTGAATTAGTAATCACAAACTCTGGGTTGTCACTAATTATAGAAGCTATTGTAATTACACTATTTCCTGTATTTGCTATGGTATAAGTTTTTGTTGTTCCTATAGAAATAAAAGTAGGGCCAAAATCTGTATGATCTAAAACATCTGGTGTCGTATCTCCATTAGAAATTAATGTTCCATTCCCTAAAACATCTAAATCGATAACAGCCGTTTCACCAGTAGCTTGTAAACTAAACGTATAAGGATTTTCATCGGCATCATCACTAGCAACTGAAATCATTGCCGTATTAGTTACTGATGCAGTTGGTGCATATTGCACTACAAAATCTAAACTTCCGCCAGCACTTACAATAGAAGAACTTGGTTGTGTAAGAATAGTAAACTCAGCATCACCAGTTATAGAAACTAATGGTGAACCTATTAAGTTTAAATCTTGCTCCCCTAAATTTGTAATAGAAAACGTTCTGGTTAATGTTTCATTAATTCCTGTGTTTTCAAATTGTGTAAAATCTGAAAGATCTGGTGTTGTATCTCCATTTTCAATAGAAATAGAGTTTCCTGTAATATCGATTTCAACTGGTGGTGTTTCATATTCAATATGTAACAAAACTGATGCACTAGAAGCTTCTCTGTAAGCTCCATCAGATCTCGAAACTCCTGTAAACATAAATGCCATACTATTCCCTGGTTCCCAACCACTTCTTGCTGTAATTTCAGAAAGAATAGCACTGATATCTGGTGTTCTCTGCGCTGTTGAAGCTTGACCTATTTGCCCTACCCAACTCGCTATAGCCCAATCTACATTTGCTGTAGTTGCTGTTCTGGTTGAAAGGCCAAAATTACCATTAGATCCAAGCACAGAAGCATCGTCACTATTATCTCCTGTAACATTTACAGTGACATCTCCATTTCCGTTTTCATCCACTTCAAACTGAACATAAGCATTGGTTACCACAGCATTTTGTGGAAGATTAATATTTTCAAAACGGACCCCTACAACTTGTTCTGTAGTTCCATCATAATATAATTCTAAATCGGAACTAATAGTACTTACAAAACCGCTACCGCTAAACGCTTCTTCAGCCGTACCATCATCTTCATTAGCTGTAATATTTACTGTAGAAATAACAACGTCTGAAGGCTCAGCTGTGTATTCAATATGTAATGAAGGTGTGCCTCCTGAATTATTTTCAGCTTCTCTCCAAGCACCATCAGATCTTGAAACTCCTGTAAATTTAAAAACCATGCTATTTCCTTCTGCCCAACCACTTCTTGAGGTAATTTCTGAAAGTATAGCACTAATATCTGGTGTTCTTTGATCTGTTGATGCTTGACCAATTTGTCCATCCCAACTTGCAATAGCCCAATCTACGTTTGCTGTTGTAGAGGGTCTTGAAGAAACACCATAAGCTGCATTACCAACAAAACTTGATGCATTATCTGTATCATCGCCTGTTACATTTACAGTAACATCTCCTGCGCCATTTTCATCTACTTGAAATTGAATGTATGCATTAGTAATAACTGCGTTTTGAGGAAGTCCTATGTTTTGAAAATAAAGACCAACGACTTGTTCATCCGTTCCGTCGTGGTATAATTCTAAATCCGAACTGCCTGTATAGACTTCACCACTACCACTAAAATTTTCTTCAGCAGAACCCGCACTCCCATTAATGGGAATATCTACCGATACGGTTTGAGAAAATGAATACGCCGTAACTAGCAGCATCATTAACATAAAAGTACTTTTCTTAATCATAATTTTTTCAGTTATTAATTGTGTTTTCTAAATCTTGTATTTTGACTTCTAATTCTGTAATCGATTTCATTTTTTTAAACTTGTTATCCAATTGATCTATAGCAATCGTTGCTTGTTTTAGAGCAATATTGGCTTCGTTAGATCTATCTAATTGGGCTAAATAATTGGCTTTTTTATAGTACCAAAACTCTTTTCTTTTGTATTCTAAAATGAAATAATCATATTGTTTTAAAGCTTCCTCTATTTGATGATCTGCCTTGAAATAGTCTAGTTTTTTAAGTTGAAGAGCTAGCGTATTTGAACCTAGCTTCTTTAAACCTAATTCTATAACCTCTAAGGCTACTTTATAATTTTCATTATTTTCGGCTAGAATTATGTCTGTATATTCTAAAATATCCTCTGGTCTTAAATCAACCATATGCTCCATAACATATTTATAGGCACTTAAGGATTTCTGGTAAGATTTTAAATGAAACAATATTTGTGCTTCAAGCTTTTTAGCTTTTACATCCGTAGGTGTAATATCTAAATAAGAAGTTATGTTTTGTAAAGCTTTTGGATAATCTTCAGATAGATAATTAAGTTCAGAAATTCGGTATTGTAATGCATTATCAGTATTTCCTAAAGTTTTAGATTTTAAATAATCTTCCATTGCTTTTGGATATTCAACATGCTGTTGATATAACAATCCTCTTTCGTAATACAGTTTAAAATTGTTTGGACTTTCTGAAATTTGGTGTGTCTTTATTGCTATTTGTTTTGTTAAATCTCCGTGAGCAGATGCTTTTGTAGACAAGCTTATAAATACAACAATAGATAGTATAATTTTGAATAAAAATACACTTAGAAAAGCACTCTGATTTAAGAGTAAAGTATGCAATTTTATTTTCATGAGAACACTTATTTTTAATTCGAAACAAATGTAGAAATTCTAACAAAACATCGTCTTCCTGCATTAAATTGAGACCCCACTGAAAAGCACAAAACATCGTTAAAGTGCGTTTTTTAGTTTTTTACATTTTATCAAAAACCTAACAAACAACAACTTAACACACCTTATTAAGATTACTTTAAATGATCACCAAGGCATTGTTAATAATGTATTCTAATTGTTAAGGAGTGATTTTTGAAATAAAAAAAGCAGACTATAAGCCTCTGACTTGAAGCGTAAAAACAAACAAAAAAGTAAATGAAAATTTGCTGTATTTTAAGTCTAAAAACTTTATATAGAACGTAGGTAATTCAACACAAATCTTAGGTTAAAATGTAAAAAAGAGTGCCAATTTGGGATGTTATAAGCTGACAATGTTAGTTAAGAAGTTTATAAAATGGATTTGGTATAGCTTTTGCGTTAGTATTTTTAGTAAATTTGCAGCCCTTGAAACTTTATTATCTGTTTCTTGGAAATTACTATTCTATTAAATTGGGGTCGACTGGTTTTGACAGCGAGATTAATTAGATTGTAAGCACGTCGTGTAATGGCATTGATACACGTAAAAGGCTAGACCAAATTTTAAACGGCGAGAATAACTACGCTTTAGCTGCATAATCTGAATTACAGTAAGATTAAGCCTCGTCCTACTAGGTAGGAGTGCTAAATGTCTCGAGAAAGCCTTAGTTAATGGCGTTCTTTATTAGGCATCGTAAAAATTGACTTAGATTAGGTAGTGCTTCGATACCTTTTCGAGATTAAGAAGCTAAGCTAAAAGTGGGTTGTCTTTAACCAGCTTCAAGTCGAAAACCTAAGAAAAGAATAAACGTGTAGAAAGCCTTTTGGTTACTTGTTTGGACGAGAGTTCGATTCTCTCCGACTCCACTATTAAAAACCCCTTATGTCTAAAAAGACATAAGGGGTTTATTTTTTCAGACAAAAACCTATTCTTAAGCATCCACTTCTTTAGTTTCTTCAAAATTATTTACCCTTCAAAAAAATAAGAGTATCGCTTACCTTTTTTTTTCGAGTTTAAAACAATGATTAACTAAAGTTTCATCTCCTTTAATTGTTTAACAATTTCTACTCAATTGAATAACAACACAAAAAGTTTACTTCATTTTTCTACTGACATATATCATAGATTAAAATAAATTTATTTCGTAAATTTATATTCATAAATAAAAGCTAAGATCATGTTATCCATACTTTTACCAACAGACTTCTCTAAAAATTCTATAAATGCTATTAAGTATGCCTTAGAGTTTTTTAAGTATCAAAAAGTTGAATTTACTTTAATGCATGCTTATAGAAATGAGTTTTATGATCATGATGAATTGGTATCTCGTGAAGTCTTTGAAAATGTATTGAATAAGGTAAAAACCTCATCTCTAAACAACTTAGCTAAATTATTAAATGAGATTCAAAAAATTGCTCCAAATCCAAAGTATACCTACAGAAGCATTTCTGCTTATAGCACTCTTGTAGAAGAAGCAAATACCATAGCTAATGAACAAAATATAGATTTAATAGTCATGGGAACAAAAGGTAAATCTAACGCACGTAATATTGTATTTGGAAGTCAGACATTTCAGGTTTTAAAATATGTACAATGTCCGGTTTTAGCTATTCCTTCAGATTATACAAATACACAACCCAAGAAAATTTTATTTCCAACAAATTTTCTTATTCCGTATAAAAGACGTGAATTAAAATTGTTATCAATTTTAGCAAAATCATACCGAAGTAAAATTGATGTTATGTACATTAGCACAAGCAATAAGTTATCAATAAGACAAGAAGATAATAGAGATTTTATAAAAGACACATTATCACCAAATAAAGTGAATTTCAATATTAAAAACAGTAAAAAAGTTGCCGTTACGATTAGCAATCACATTGAACAAAATGATATTGATCTCATCACTATGATAAATACACAACATTCTTTTTTAGAAGATATGCTATTTCCTTCTACTATAGATAAGGTAAGTCTTGGTTTAAAAATTCCACTGTTAGCTTTTCAGAATACCGTTAGAAATTAATTTAAAATAAACACAAAATATAAAACAACAGAATTACAATGTCAAAAAATATTCTTTTACCAACAGATTTTTCAGATAATGCCTGGAGTGCTGCTGTATATGCAATGAAGCTATATAAGAATGAAGAATGTACATTTCATTTTTTACATTCTTCTAAAATGAAGGTCTCTGCAATGTCTAGTATGTCTAATAAGCTGATACGAGTAATGGCAGAAAATGCAGAGAGAGATTTAGCTGAATTAAAATCTTTGGCAGAAAAAAATAAGATTAATGAAAATCATTCTTTTAAAGTTATTTCAAATGCAAATGATTTAGAACACGCTATTGAAGTCATTATTCTAAAAGAAAAAATCGATCTCATTATTATTGGTACACGAGGAGCTGGTATGGCCAAAGAAATTATTTTTGGTAGTAACACAGTTAACATTATTAAACAGATTAAAAACTGTCCTGTTTTAGTTATTCCTAAAGATTATGAATTTGAAACTCTGGAGCAAATTGCTTTTCCTACGGATTTTAATCGTGCCTATGGAGATGAGTTATTACCATTAAAGCAGTTAACTAATCTTTATAATTCTAAAATTAGAATTATGCATATTAATAAAGAGGATAATATTTCTGAAACTCAAAAACAAAATTTAGCATTACTAAGTACATATTTAGATCATTACGATTACAATTTTCATTGGTTAACCGATTATGACACAAAAGAAAAAGTGATAACCGATTTTATTAAAGAACTAAAGATTAACATCTTGGTAATGATTAATTATAAACATAGTTTTATGGAAAACATTATTAAAGAACCCATTATAAAAAACATAGGTTTTCATCCTACAATTCCTTTTTTAGTGATTCCACGTTAAACTGATATAAATCATTTCTACCACAACAGTTAATTATTAATTTTGTTTATACAAAGGATTTAAAACATTATGAGACATCATATATTATTACCAACAGATTTTTCAGATAATTCATGGAGCGCCATACTTTATGCATTAAAATTATATGCAAATGAATCTTGTACATTTCACTTTTTACACTCTTGGTCTTTTACAAATAATACATCTAGGACATATATAACTTCAAGCTTTATAGATTTACAAAAAGAAGAAGCTAAAAATAACCTTGTTGAATTAAAAGAAAAAGCTAAAGCTGAAAGCAAAAATTCTGAGCATACTTTTGAGACGATCTATAGTATAGAATCTTTATCAACTATAATTGAAGACACAATTAAAGAACGTAACATTAGTTTAGTAATTATGGCTACTAAAGGTGCTACTGGTGCTAAAGAATTTATCTTTGGTAGTAACACTGTTAATATCATAAACAAAATAAGACTTTGCCCTGTTTTAGTTGTACCTGATGCGTATAATTTTGTAAAACCAGAACAGATTGCATTTCCAACTGATTTTAATAGATTTTATGGAGATGAATTAATGCCTTTAATGGAATTAACCAAATTATATAATTCAAAAATAAAAGTTGTGCATATTAACACGAAAGAAACTTTAACAGAGAAACAAAATTATAATTTATCAATGTTAAAAGTATATCTTGAAGATTATCCAAGTAGCATTGATTGGGCTCCTAACTTTGGCTCTAAAGAACAAATTATAAAAGACTATGTTAAAGATCATAACATTAATATTTTAGCCATGGTAAATTACAAACATAGCTTTATTGAAAATGTTATGAATGAACCCGTGATTCAGAAAATAGGATTTCATCCGGTAATACCATTTCTAGTAATACCTGAATTGAAATCATAAAATTATATTATATACAACAATCTCTTAAATCGAAAAGACCTGTAAAACTTAATTTACAGGTCTTTTTATATTTTAAAATAGCAGATGCTTATTTAATCTCAACTAATTCAAGATCAAAAACTAATGCTTGTCCTGCTAAAGGGTGATTTCCATCAACGATAACGTGATCTTCGTTTACCTCAACAATTCTAAATTGGTGCTCGTTTCCTTGCTCATCTCTAGACGCTAAACCTAAACCAATTTCCGGCTTAATTTCAGCAGGTAATTGTGCTTTTTCAACTTTATGAAATAATTCTTTTCTTACATCACCATAAGCTTCTTCCATTGGGATGTCTACAGTTTTTTTATCACTCACTTTCATATCGATAACAGCTTTTTCAAAACCAGGAATCAACATGCCTTGTCCTAATGTAAATTCTAAAGGCTCACGCTCTAAAGAACTATCAAAAACTTGACCTGTTTTTAATTTTCCTGTATAATGTACTTTTACCGTATCATTTTCTTTTACTTGACTCATAAATTTCTTGTTTTCATTATAATGAATCGCAAAATTATTGTTTCTAATAGAGAATAAAGAATGATACGCGGGTTTTTCTCTTTAATTTAGAAAAACTTAACGTCAATTTATCATTTAGACTCGTAATTTACCTCAAGTAGATCGACTAATCATTACTCACATTAAAATCGTAAGAAATTAAGAAACATTTCGACTATCTTTATGTTCACTAATTTAAAAGAAAGAACTCATATATATGCTAACTTGGAAAGACATTATTAACTTTTCTGTAAAAGGAAATCCAACTCCAAACCGCCGTGTTGAAAAAACAGAAGCAGAATGGATGGCACAATTAACAAGAGAACAATACCGAATTACAAGACAAAAAGGAACAGAACGTGCACATAGCGGTGACCTTTGCACAGCTTATGATGAAGGTCAATACAATTGCATTTGCTGTAATACACCATTATTCGATTCGACTATAAAATTTAGCTCCGGTACAGGTTGGCCTAGCTTTACACAACCCATAAGAGAAAATGCTATTAAATACGAAAAAGACACCGCTTTTGGGATGGTACGTGTAGAGGTTATGTGTAATACCTGCGATTCGCATTTAGGACACGTTTTCCCTGATGGCCCAGAACCTAGTGGATTGCGTTATTGCGTAAATTCAGAATCAATGATTTTAGATACAGAGACTACCTAATGAGTACAAAGAATTTACAAATAGCGACTGTTGGCGGTGGCTGCTTTTGGTGTACAGAAGCCGTATTTGAAGAAGTAAGAGGTGTAGAACAAGTCCTTTCTGGTTATTCTGGAGGAACTGTTCCTGGAAGACCAACGTATAGAGAAATTTGCTCTGGTTTAACAGGCCATGCAGAAGTTGTTCAAATTACATTTGACGCTAATGTTATTAGCTATGAAGATATTTTAGTCATCTTTATGACCACCCACGATCCAACAACATTAAATAGACAAGGTGGTGATAGAGGAACACAATACCGTTCTGTAATTTATTATCATGATGACGCACAGCAAAAGATTGCCGAAATAGTACTTAAAGAACTTGCACAATACTACCAAGATCCTATTGTAACAGAGTTATCTGCAGCTCCAACATTTTATGAAGCAGAACAGGAGCATCAAGATTTTTATAAGAATAATCCCGAGTATGGTTATTGTGGTTTTGTAATTGACCCTAAATTAGCGAAGCTTAGAAAATTACATTCCGATAAATTAAAAACAGCTTAATAGATCCTAATTTTAAATAGTATCGCTGTCTTATCTGTTTAAAAATTTTTAAATTTACTCCAGATACATAAGAAAATGAGCAGTACAAAAATAGGATTAGGCTTAGCAGCTTTAGGAAGACCAGATTATCTAAATATTAGACCAGATTCTAATATTGATAAATCTGTTGCAACCTTTAGAAATACAGCTTTTAAAGTTTTAGATGAAGCTTACCAACTTGGAATTAGAGATTTTGATGTTGCTCCTTCTTATGGTTTAGGTGAAGAGTTTTTACAAAATTGGAATGACTCTCGTGGTTATAAAGACGTCTGCTTATCTACAAAATTCGGTTATACTTATGTTGCTAATTGGGAAATTGGGTTTTCTGGCAAACATGAAATTAAAGAACATTCTATTGAAAAATTGAATGAACAATGGGAAGTATCTAAAGCCCTACTACCTAATTTAAAAATCTATCAAATACATTCTGCAACACTAGATAGCGGTGTTTTAACCAACAACGCTGTACTCTCTAGATTAAATGAATTAAAACAAGAATATCAACTCGAAATCGGAATTTCTTCAAGTGGAACAGAACAAGTAAAAATTATAGAAGAAGCCCGAAAAATTGAGTTTAATGGAGAAGCTTTATTTAACAGCTACCAAGTAACGTTCAACATATTTGAACAATCTACTTTTCAGATTTTAAAAGAATTAATCAACGAAGGCAAAACTGTAATTATTAAAGAAGGATTAGCAAACGGTCGTATCTTTAAGTATGATAAATTTAAAGCCTATGATAAAGCTTATAATTATTTAGAAACACTTTCAAATAAATATAATGCTGGTAATGATGCTATTGCACTTCGATTTATCATGGATTATTTAGAACCTAAAGTCGTATTGAGTGGCGCTTCAAATTCTATTCAATTAGAACAAAACTTAAAAGCTTCAAATTTTGTTCTAACCGAAGATGAAATCACAACATTAAAATCATTTGCAGTATCTAAAGATCATTACTGGAATGAGCGCAGCGATTTAGAATGGAATTAATCTTTATTTTTTAAAACTTTTAATTCCTTCTTTCAACCATGAATCATATTCTTCAATGTCTGGCGTATAAGCAACAGGTTCAATAAGTGTATCTTCATTATGATCCATTAACACATAATAAGGCTGTGTATTGGTTTTGTATTTTATAGTTTGAAACTCACTCCACATCTGTCCTTTATTTTTAAGCTTTTTACCAGGTCTTAATTTAGAATCGGGTGCTTCACCTTCCGGAAAATCAATTTGCTCATCAACATATAGAGAAATAAGTACAATATCGTTTTTAAGTCTCGCTAATACATTTGGATCTACCCAAACATTTTGTTCCATTTTACGACAATTAACACAAGCCCAACCTGTGAAATCTAACATTACAGGCTTTCCTACTTTTTTAGCATAAGCCAAACCTGTTTCGTAATCATTAAACGCTAAAATATCGTGTGGTGCTAATAAATGTGCGCCTTCTGGAATATCTGTAATACTTGCTACTGCTCCACCTTTTGAGTTTCCTACACCGTAAGGAGATTCGCTATAATCTAATGGAGGAGGAAATGCACTTATAATTTTTAAAGGCGCTCCCCAAAGTCCAGGGATCATATAAATGGTAAACGTCAAGGTTAGTAAACCAAATAATAATCTACCAACAGAGATATGTTTTAAAGGTGAATCGTGTGGTAATTGAATCTTCCCAAAAAGATAAAGAGATAACGTTCCAAAAACAGCAATCCAAATTGCAATAAATACTTCTCGCTCTAAGAAATGATATTGTAAAACTAAATCTGCTTGTGATAAGAATTTAAATGCAAGTGCTAATTCTAAAAATCCTAAAACAACTTTTACTGTATTTAACCAACCACCAGATTTTGGTAATGTATTTAACCATCCTGGGAATGCTGCAAATAAAGCAAATGGTAATGCTATTGCTGTAGAAAACCCCAACATACCAATTACTGGTGCAATACCTCCTTTAGATGCTGCTTCGACTAAAATAGTACCTACAATTGGTCCTGTACAAGAAAACGAAACAATCGCTAAAGCTAAAGCCATAAAAAAGATACCGACTAGCCCGCCTCTATCAGCTTGTCTGTCGGCTTTATTGGCCCAAGAATTAGGTAAAACAATCTCGAAAGCTCCTAAAAATGAGATAGCAAAAACAACTAATAATAAAAAGAATATCAAATTAAACCACACATTGGTTGCTAAAGCATTTAAAGCATCGGCTCCAAAGATGGCTGTAATTATAGTTCCTAATAAAACATAGATGATAATAATTGATAATCCGTAGATAATTGCATTTCGGATTCCTTTTGCTTTAGATTGACTTTGTTTAATAAAGAAACTTACCGTCATTGGAATCATAGGAAACACACAAGGCGTTAATAAAGCTACAAATCCTGAAAAGAAAGCGATGATAAAAATAGACCACAAACCTTCGCTTGATTCATCTTCTTCTGAATCTGCTGTATCTTTTACATCTGAAGTAGCTGCAACAGTATTGGTTAAATCGTATTCTAAATCTACATAAGTTGGAGCTAAACAACGCTCATCGTCGCAAGCCATAAAACCAACTTCTCCTGTAATTGATGTAATATCTTTATTAGTAAGCTTTACTTTTTGTCTAAACTCAGTCTTCTCTTTAAAGTATTTAATCTTCATTTCAAAGACCTTATCCATACTTTCTTTTCCGTCTTCTTCAATAGTAGTTCCTATAAACTCAACACCTTCTTTTGATGGATATTCAAAACTTGTTGGAATTGGCCCACCATCTGCAACATTTTGAGAATAGAGCTTCCAGCCTTTATCTACAGTTGCAGTAGAGACCAAGACAAATTCGGTAGCGTTTATTTTTTCAACAGAAGTACTCCATTTAACAGGTTCTAAAATTTTATTTTGTTCTCCACCTCCAAAACCCAATGATAATGGTGCTGATTCTGATTTAGCACCTTCTACCGCTTCAGCTTCATTAAGATTAAACTTAAGATCAACATAAGTTGGTGGTAAACATTTTTCGTCATCGCAAACCATGAATTCTACTTCACCTTCAACAAGTGACAATTCATTATTTAAAACTTTAATACGCTGTTTAAATACTGCTTTATCTCCAAAAAATTTAATTCTCATTTCAAAAACAGGATCATCAACAGTTACACCTTCATCTTCCGAAGTATCGCCAACCAACTCAAAGTTTTTAGTTCTTGTAAATGAAAACCCCGTAGGTATAGGACCGTTTTCTGGTACATTTTGAGAGTATAAATGCCAACCTGAATCGATTGTTGCTATGGCTATAAGATTATACTCTGTATCAGATATTTTTTCTGTTTTAGTTTCCCATTTTACAGGATCGAAAACCTGTGAAAATAAGTTGAATGAAAATGCCAATAGACAGAAGAAAAGTAATTTTTTAATATTCATGATGATGAGTTGATTTGCAAATGTAGCAGATGTATTTCTTCTTACATTTAAAAAAGGTCTAATTTATAAAAATCTTAAGAATATTTGAATAGAATTCATGGTATAAAAAAAAACGAACATTAAGTTCGTTTTTTTAATTATGATTATTGTTCAATTTCTATTTCATCGGAATGTCTCCATTTCGAAATTCCGCCTTCTAAATCGTATATTTTTTTAAATCCGGCTTTCTTCATCTTCTTAGCACATTTAGCACTACGCCTTCCTGACTTACAATAAAGTATTACAGGTTCATTTTTATCTAACTTTGTAATGTCTTCATCAAAAGTAGGAGACATAAAATCTATATTCTGCGCACTAAAAATATGATCTTCTTTATATTCCTTTGGCGTTCGTACATCTATTAATTGAACGTTTTCTAGTTCTAAAATAGATTTCATTTCCGCAGCTGTTATTAACTTTATATCATCATCAGATAATGTAGTATCTAAACAACTGGTACTAACACCTAGTGTTAAAAACAAACAACATATTATAAATACTTTATTCATCCTATTCGTATTATTCATTGTAAACAACCTCTCCTTTCCACTCCATAAATCCTCCTAAAAGATTATATGCATTTTCTATTTCTAATTGATTCATAATATTGCAAGCTTGTCCACTTCGATTACCAGATCTACAATACACATAATAATTTTTAGTTTTATCTAATTGATCTACTTCAGAAACAAAGCCTTGACCTTTATAAATATCAATATGTATTGCATTAGGAATCATTCCGTCGTTTACTTCATCTTGGGTTCTAACATCTAAAACAACAGCATTATCGTCTGCTTCTAATTGTTTTGTCCATTCTTCTTGTGATAAATTAGCCATCTTTTTCTTTATTAATTTTTAACGAAATTAACATTTCCTTGTGATATAGACGAAAAAAAACTAGAAGTGTTACAATCCAAACTCATTTTTAACATATTGAAGAACAACACAAAGCAACATATAAGCTTAATCTATTAATATACAAACAATTAATTTTACTTAGTTCATTTTTATCACATGCTTCTTTTCAGCTAAAAAAGCATCCTATTAATTTTAACAAAAAATTAATCTTATATGATAACAAAATATATACATTTGTATATACAATTGTTGTATATGAAAGAATTAAGTGAAATTATAAAAACGAAATTAGAGATCCCTCTATCACAAGCAACTGTCGTAAATATATTTCAGACAACTTCTTGGATGAAAGACGATTTATTAATAGAATTAAAACCTTTTGATTTATCCTTAGAACAGTTTAATGTGCTTCGGATTTTAAGAGGCCAAAACGGAAATGCTATAAACTTACAAGATATACAAGAACGTATGGTAAGTAAAATGAGTAACACTACAAGACTAGTTGACAAATTGATTAAAAAGAAATTTGTAAAACGTAGTATTTGTAAAATCAATAGAAGAAAAGTTGAAATAATAATTACTGACCTTGGCTTAGAAACTCTAAAAATGGTTGACCCAATTATAGATACAAAAGAAAAAAAAATCACAAAAAAATTAACTCAAGAAGAGTTAACACAATTGAATACCCTTTTAATAAAATTAAAAAATAAATAATTATGAAAAACAGAAACTCAAAAATTGCTACGCTATTAATCTTAGCATTATCATTTATGTCTTACACAACAATAAAAGACAAAACCGTAAAAGTTAAAGAAAGTTCAGTAGTATGGAAAGGCTACAAAGTAGGTGGTGAACATACAGGAACTGTTAATTTAACTAGTGCCTCATTAGCTTTTGATGGTAAAACTTTAACAGGAGGTAATTTTGTTATAGATATGACATCATTAGGTAGTACTGATCTAGAAGGTGAATATAAAGGGAAATTAGATGGTCATTTAAAATCTGATGATTTCTTTGGCGTAGAAGAATTTCCAACAGCATCTCTTGAAATCACTTCTGTATCTGGAAAAGATGGAGATTATATTGTAAAGGCTAACATTACAATTAAAGGAGAAACTGAAGCTATTTCTTTTCCTATGATTGTTAAAGGTGACACGGCTACTGCAAGTTTAAAAATTGACAGAACAAAACATAATATTACTTACCAATCACCTTCAATTTTAGAAACGTTAAAAGACAAGGCTATTTATGACGAATTTGATTTAAACGTAACACTTAAGTTTTAATACTTTTAATTTAAGTAAGACTCAACTTTTGGTTCCTGTTTTGGTTAAAATTTACTAAATCAGGAATCTTTTTTTCTTAAAGTGTTTGAAATCTGAAAATTGATTTCTATATTTGAATATATTATGAAAATAAATACAAATCATACTTGGTGGTGGAATTTCTCAAACTTACGTTCGTGAAATAATCCTTGTTATGTAACAAATTATATAAAAAAAGGCTTGTCATTCACGACAAGCCTTTTTTTATTTTAAACAAATACTGAAAATAAATTCAGCAAAAATGAAAACATTTAGTTTACACACACATTATAAAAAAATCTTAGCAGATACCATTACACCTGTTAGTATCTATCTTAAAATTAGAGATAAATTCCCCAACAGTATTCTTTTAGAAAGTAGTGATTATCATGCCAGTGACAATAATTTCTCATATATATGCTGTAATCCTATTGCATCTATAAAAGTTGAAGGTGATATTATTTCGCAAACCTATCCGGACGGAAGCACTAAAAGTAATATTGTTGAAACAGTTGGTGTGGTTGAAGAAATTCACAAGTTTACACAACGTTTTAAGGTTGACTGTAAAGAAGAATTTAAGTTTATAAATAATGGAATCTTTGGTTACACCTCTTATGATGCTGTAAAGTATTTTGAAGATATAACAATTTCTAAGAAAGATAATTCTGTTTCTATTCCTGAAATATACTATGCTGTTTATCAAAACATCATTGCTATAGATCACAAAAAAAATGAGGCTTATATTTTTGCTAATTGTTTTCATAACGAAAATAATATTGACGATATTCTACAGCTAATTCAAACCAGACAATATGCTTCTTACAATTTTAAACCTAAAGGAGGTATTCAATCAAATTTAACTGATGAAGAATATAAAAAGAATGTAGAGCTTGCAAAAAAACACTGTGGCAGAGGTGATGTTTTTCAATTGGTACTCTCTAAACGATTTTCTCAAGAATTTATTGGAGATGAGTTCAATGTTTACAGAGCATTACGAAGTATTAACCCATCCCCTTATCTATTTTATTTCGATTACGGAAATTTCAAAATATTTGGAAGTTCACCAGAAGCACAACTAGTTGTCAGCAAAGGAAAAGCAGAGATTCACCCCATTGCAGGAACTTTTAAACGAAGTGGAAATGATCTTAAAGATGCGCAACTTGCTGAAGAGTTAATAAAAGACGATAAAGAAAACAGTGAACACGTTATGTTAGTTGACTTAGCCAGAAATGACCTAAGTAGAAACGGTAGCAATGTAACTGTAGAAAACTATAGAGAAGTACAATTTTTCTCGCATGTTATACACTTAGTAAGTAAAGTTACAGGAACAATTCATAAAAACACAGATACCATGCAAGTGGTTGCAGACACGTTTCCTGCAGGAACTTTAAGTGGAGCACCAAAGCACAAAGCCATGCAACTGATAGAAAAATATGAAAAAACCAGTAGAGGTTATTACGGCGGTGCCATAGGTTTTATGGATTTTAACGGCAATTTTAATCACGCCATTATGATTAGAACATTTTTAAGTCAAGACCATAAATTATTTTGGCAAGCAGGAGCAGGAATAGTTGCCAAATCTGAAGCCGAAAGTGAATTGCAAGAAGTATATAATAAGCTTGGTGCTTTAACAAAAGCGATAGAACAGGCAGAAGAAATTTAAGATGAAAAAAATATTAGTCATAGACAATTACGACAGTTTTACTTATAATCTCGTTCATTATTTAGAAGATTTAGACTGTGAAGTCACCGTTAAACGAAACGATAAATTAACCATCGAAGAAGTCGATGCTTTTGATAAAATTGTATTATCACCAGGACCAGGTATCCCAGACGAAGCTGGTTTATTAAAGCTAATTATAGAAACCTACGCGCCTACTAAAAGTATTTTAGGTGTGTGCTTAGGACAACAAGCCATAGCTGAAGTTTTTGGAGGTTCATTAGAAAACTTAGAAAATGTTTATCATGGTGTCGCTACCAATATTACACTTTCGGTTACTGATGAAACTTTATTTAATGACTTAAACAAAACCTTCGAAGTTGGCAGATATCACTCATGGGTTGTTAATAGTAATTTACCTGACGTTTTAGAAGCGACTTCTTTTGACGAAAACGGACAAATAATGTCGCTAAGACATAAAGTTTATGATGTAAAAGGCGTACAATATCATCCTGAATCAGTATTAACACCAGACGGAAAAAAGATTCTTGAGAATTGGGTGAACCAATAAACTTGAAGTAAAAATAATAAAGGAATAAGACAATATAAACAGATAACAGTTTAATTAAAGAACATCTGTTTTAGCAGGAATTAGAATGAAACAAATATTAAATAGACTCATCAACCAAGAAAACATCTCTAGTAAAGAAGCAAAAAACGTCTTGGTTAACATATCCGAAGGAAAATATAATCAAAGTCAAATTGCATCGTTCTTAACCGTTTATATGATGCGAAGTATTACCACCGATGAACTTCGTGGTTTTAGAGACGCACTTTTAGAATTATGTATTCCTGTAAATTTAGATAATTACGAGACCATTGATTTATGTGGAACTGGTGGTGATGGAAAAGATACTTTTAATATTTCAACCCTATCTTCTTTTGTAACTGCAGGAGCAGGAGTTCACGTTTCAAAACACGGAAATTACGGCGTATCATCAGCATGTGGTTCTTCAAATGTTATGGAATATTTAGGGATTAAATTCAGTAGTGATTCCGACTTTTTAAAACGAAGTATAGACGAAGCAGGAATCTGTATTTTACACGCCCCATTATTTCACCCAGCTATGAAAAATGTAGCACCAATTAGAAAAGAATTAGGTGTAAAAACATTCTTTAACATGTTAGGTCCAATGGTAAATCCGGCATTTCCAAAAAATCAAATGGTTGGTGTTTTTAATCTCGAATTATTAAGATTATACAGTTATTTATATCAAGAAACAGATAAAAACTATGCTATTGTCCATGCTTTAGATGGTTATGATGAAATTTCATTAACAGGAAAAACAAAAGTGATTTCTAATACATCTGAAGTTTTATTTGAACCTTCTTATCTAGGCCTTTCACAAATTCAACAATCTGAAATATTTGGAGGAAATAGCGTAAAAATGGCTGCCGAGATTTTTAAAAGTGTCATCAATAACGAAGGAACAGAAGCACAACATAAGGTCGTTTGTGCTAACGCAGGTTTAGCCATTGCAACAGCAAAACAAATCTCTCATAAAGAAGGTTTTGAACTTGCTAAAGAATCTCTCGTTAGTGGAAAAGCAAAACAGAGTTTAGATAAATTAATTGAATTGAGTAAGCAGTAAGCAGTAAGCAGTAAGCAGTAAGCAGTAAGCAGTAAGCAGTAAGCAGTAAGCAGTAAGCAGTAAGCAGTAAGCAGTAAGCAGTAAGCAGTAAGCAGTAAGCAGTAAGCAGTAAGCAGTAAGCAGTAAGCAGTAAGCAGTAAGCAGTAAGCAAAATTTAAAATACAACTTGGGAAGAAAATAAAATTAAGTTAAAATTAATGTCCCAAATTTCGACGCAGTCGGAAAACATCAAAATTCAGAAATAATGAACGAAAGAACGTAGATGCGTGGCGAAGCCTCAAGCACGAAGTTCTGAAAGTGAGTGATGCTTTAGCAATTTCCTAATTTTGATTGTGATTTTTTGGTTCGTTTTGTATCAAGACAAAATGAACAGAATAAAAAATAAAAAGTTAACCTCATAGAGGAAAAGAACATGAACATTCTAGATAAAATTGTATTCGACAAACGTAAAGAAGTTAATTTACGTAAATCATTGATTCCTATTAAACAATTAGAACAGTCTATATTGTTTTCACGAGCAACGTTTTCTTTAGCTGCTAATTTAAGAAACAGCACATCAGGAATTATAGCAGAACATAAAAGGCGTTCACCTTCAAAATCTGTTATTAATCAAAACTTAAATGTACAAGATGTAGCATCTGGTTATGAAAATGCTGGTGTTTGTGGAATGTCTGTTTTAACAGATGCAAAATATTTTGGCGGCTCTTTAGACGATTTATTATTAGCAAGAGCAAGTTCTAATTTACCGCTTTTAAGAAAAGAATTTATTATTGATGAATACCAAATTCTTGAAGCTAAAGCTTACGGTGCCGATGTCATTTTGCTAATTGCAGCAATCTTAACAAGAGCTGAAATTAAACAGTTTTCAGAATTTGCAAAACACTTAAACCTTGATGTTTTATTAGAAGTTCATAACGAAGAAGAATTACACAAATCTATAATGCCATCGTTAGATATGCTTGGCGTAAACAATAGAAATCTTAAAACTTTTGAAGTCTGTTTAGATACTTCAAAACAATTAAGTCAATTAATCCCTAATGATTTTGTAAAGGTTTCTGAATCTGGAATTAGCTCTATAGAAGCCATTAAAGAATTACAACCTTTTGGTTATAAAGGTTTTTTAATTGGAGAGAATTTTATGAAAACAGATGACCCAGGAAAAAGTGCTACAACATTTATTGAAACATTAAATAAGTAATAATCGTCACTTCGAGTGATTTTAGAAGTACGAAAAAATGATATCAAGAAGAAATAAATAGATTACTGCTTTGGTAAGAATAACAAAAATATAAAGTGTGGTGAAATTCCCGCTTTTGCTAGAATATATGAAACTAAAAATTTGCGGAATGAAATATAAAGACAACCTAGAAGCTGTTGCTAATTTGCAACCCGATTATCTAGGCTTTATATTTTACGAAAAATCAAAACGTAACTTTGATAGTTTTATCCCAAAATTATCAAAATCTATAAAAAAGACAGGTGTTTTTGTCAATGAATCATTAGATGTTGTTATTGAAAAAGTAAAAGAATTCGATTTACAAGCCGTACAATTACATGGTGAAGAATCCCCTGAATATTGTTCTAAATTGAAAGAAAATTGTCAGACTGAACATGGTCTAAGTGACATTGAAATCATCAAAGTTTTCAGTATTAAAGACGAATTCAACTTTAAAGATTTAGCACCTTATGAAACAGTCTGTGATTATTTTCTGTTTGACACTAAAGGAAAATTACCAGGTGGAAATGGTTACACCTTTAACTGGGATGTGCTTAAAAACTATCCTTCAACCAAACCTTATTTTTTAAGCGGTGGTATTGGATTAAATGAAGTTGAAAACGTTTTGTCATTCCTACAAAGCCAGGAATCTAAGCTTTGTTATGCCATCGATGTTAACAGTAAATTTGAACTAGAACCAGGATTGAAGAATATTGAAGGTTTGAAATTATTTAAAGAGAAGTTAGAAGTTAGAAAAATATAAATTGGGAAGAAAACAAAATTTAGTAAAAAGTAATGTCCCAAATTCCGACAGTGTCGGAAACATCAAAATTCAGAAATAATGAGCGAAAGAACGCAGATGCTAGGCGCAGCCTCAAGCACGAAGTTCTAAAAGTGAATGTCGCTTTTAGCGATTTCCTAATTTTGATTGTGATTTTTGGTTCGTTTGCATCAAGGCAAATGAACAAAAAGAAAAAAGAAACAGATTGCCATATCACGTAAAAACGTGATTAGCAATGACGATAATAAAACAATCATGAGTTACAAAATCAACGAAAAAGGATACTATGGAGAATTCGGCGGCGCATACATCCCTGAAATGCTTTATCCAAACGTAGAAGAATTACGTCAAAATTATTTAAAAATCATGGCTGAACCTTCTTTCCAAGAAGAGTTTAATCAACTTTTAAAAGATTATGTGGGGCGTCCTTCACCCCTCTATTTTGCAAAACGACTTTCCGAAAAATATAATACAAAAGTCTATTTAAAACGAGAAGACCTCAACCATACTGGAGCGCACAAAATCAATAATACTATTGGGCAAATCCTTATGGCAAAACGTCTGGGTAAAAACAGAATTATTGCCGAAACCGGCGCTGGTCAACATGGTGTTGCAACAGCAACCGTTTGTGCTTTAACAGGTATTGAGTGTGTAGTTTATATGGGAGAAATTGACATTGCACGCCAAGCACCAAATGTTGCGAGAATGAAAATGTTAGGCGCTAAAGTGGTACCTGCTTTATCAGGAAGTCGAACTTTAAAAGATGCCACCAATGAAGCTATTAGAGATTGGATTAACAACCCTGTTGACACCCATTACATTATTGGTTCAGCTATTGGCCCGCACCCTTATCCAGATATGGTAACTCAATTTCAGTCTATAATTTCCGAAGAAATAAAGTGGCAATTAAAAGAAAAAGAAGGTAAAGAAAACCCTGATTACGTTGTGGCATGTATCGGTGGCGGAAGTAATGCTGCAGGAACGTATCATCACTTTTTAGATAATGAAGATGTCGGTATCATTGCTGTAGAAGCTGCAGGAAAAGGAATTCATTCTGGTGAAAGCGCTGCAACTTCTGTATTAGGAAAAGAAGGGATTATTCACGGTTGTAAAACCTTGTTAATGCAAACCAATGACGGACAAATTACTGAGCCCTACTCTATTTCCGCAGGATTAGATTACCCAGGTGTTGGTCCTTTACATTCGCATTTATATAAAACAGGTCGTGGTGAATTTTATTCAGCTACAGATGATGAAGCCATGAATTCTGGCTTAGAATTAACCCAATTGGAAGGTATTATTCCGGCTATTGAAAGCTCTCATGCCCTAGCTATTTTTAAACATAAAACTTTTAAACCTAACGATGTTGTAGTAATTAGCTTGTCTGGTCGTGGTGATAAAGATTTACAGAATTATATTGATTATTTTAAGCTTTAAAATATTTTGGGCGTTCCATTTTACCATCCTACAAGCTAAAACTTGAAGAATGGTAAAATGTCAGGCTTTCCACTATATCTTTTTATTTTTTTTCATTTCTATTGCATTAAATAAAAAACAAAAAGGATGCCGCTTCAATCCTTAACGCAAATTAAGGAATTAAGAATTTAAGTTTTGCATTTGAAATTTTAAGCAATACATTTACAGTGACCAATTTATTTATATCTACAATATGTCCGAAACGGTTTTAGAACTTAAAGATGCTACTATTTATCAAGGTGACAGTATGGTACTGTCTAAGGTAAACTTTGAAATGAAAAAAGGAGATTTCGTTTACCTTATTGGTAAAACCGGAAGCGGAAAAAGTAGTTTTATGAAAACACTTTATGGGGATTTAGAATTAACAGAAGGCGAAGGTTCTATTGTTGATTTTGACTTAAGAACCATGAAAGAGAAAGACATTCCGTTTTTAAGAAGACGATTAGGTGTTGTTTTTCAAGATTTTAAATTATTACCAGACCGTACGATTAACGGAAATTTAGAATTTGTTTTAAAAGCAACAGGTTGGAAAGAAAAAGACAAAATTAAAGACCGCGTAGCAACCGTATTAGACAAGGTTGCTATGAAAACAAAAGGCTTTAAATATCCACACGAACTTTCTGGTGGAGAACAACAGCGTATTGCTATTGCTCGTGCTTTATTAAATGACCCTGAGCTTATTTTAGCTGATGAGCCTACCGGAAATTTAGATCCACAAACTAGTATTGAGGTAATGGAGGTGCTACAAGAAATTAATAAAAACGGAAATACCATTTTAATGGCAACTCACGATTACGCTTTACTTTTAAAATACCCAAGTAAAACTTTAAAGTGTGATGAAAACAAGGTTTTTGAAGTGGTGCAACGTAAAAATTAAGTACAACTATATTAAGGCTTAAAAGTCTAAACTGTTATTGTTGCAACAAAGAGAGACTCACATGTTATCTATACTTATACCCGTTCACAATTACGATGTACAGCCATTGGCTGAAGAAATTCATCAACAAGCAACATCTTGTAAAATTGTATTTGAAATTATAATTATAGACGATTTTTCTACTCAAATTCCATTTGATATTGATCACGTTAAGCAGTTATCAAATATTAAATTAATCTTTAATAAGCAAAATATAGGACGAAGTGCTATTCGTAATTTATTAGCAACAGAAGCAACCTACGAAAACTTATTGTTTATTGACGCGGGTACTTTTCCTAAGTCAGAAAAATTCATTTCAAACTATCTAAATACCTTAGAACACAACATAACTGTTGGTGGTATGACTCAAAAAGCATCAGTACCAAAGAAGCCTTATAAATTAAGGTGGCTCTATACCAAAAAGAGAGAAGCTTGTTCTTTTGATGATAAAAACCACAATCCAACATTTACTTCGGCTAACTTTTTAATTAAAAAATCGATTTTAAAATCTCATCCTTTTGATGAAAGTATAAAAAGATATGGGTTTGAAGATTTTATATTTTTCAATAATTTAAAAATTAATGGGTATCATCTAAATTTCATCAATAATCCGGTAATCCATGATGCAAAAGAAGATGCTAATACATATCTTGTAAAAACCGAAGATGGACTTAAAAATTTAGTGTTATTATCAAATAAAAACAAGGATTTAATTCGTGACATAAAAATAGTAGCTGCACATACTAAAATAAAGACACTCGGTTTAAGTTCTTTAGTTATCCTTATTTATAATATAATTAAACCCATTTTAATCAAAAATTTCAACTCATCACATCCTTCGCTATTATTATTCGATTTTTATAAATTGGGCTATTATTGCACATTAATCTCTCATAAAAAATGACACCATTTTTTTCTGTTATAATCCCTTTATATAATAAGGCTAAATTTATAGAAGAAACACTTCAAAGTGTCATTAACCAAGACTTCTTAGATTTTGAAATTATTATTGTTGATGATGGTTCTACAGATCAAAGTATTGATATCGTTAAACAATTTAAGGATTCAAGAATTATATTAATTCAACAAGAAAACAAAGGCGTTTCTGAAGCTAGAAATAATGGAATATCTATTGCTAAAGGACAATTTATCGCTTTAATAGACGCAGATGATTATTGGTATAAGAATCATCTTAATGTATTAAAACAGCAAATAACTCAATTTCCAAATGCGGGATTGTATTGTAATAATTACGAAATTTATCTCGATAAAAACACCAAACGAGATGCTAATTTCAACTTTAATTATGGTACGGACAGCCTAATTGTTAAAGACTTTTTTAGAGGAAATATTATTAACTCAATTGCATGGACATCAGCGGTAGCTTTTTCTAAAGATAAATTTGATGCTGTTGGCGGATTCAATATTAATTTAGATACTTCTGAAGATTTAGATTTATGGATAAAGTTTGCTTTAAAGTATGAGGTCAGTTTTAATCCGACTATAACAATGGCATATAAATATTATATACCTGATAGCTTAACAAAGAAAGAAACCAATTTAATACGTCTAAATTTTATTAATAGTTACAGAAAAGAAGAAGAGAATAACAGTGCCTTAAAGCACTATCTGGACATTAACAGATATGCCTTAGCTATTAGATGTAAAGTTTTAAAAGAATTTAATATTTATAAAACTGCGAAGCAGCAGATTTTACTTTCAAATTTAAATTTCAAACAAAAGCTGCTTCTCTATTCACCGAGAATTATACTTGTAGTATTAAAAAAAATTCAAACAACATTAATCAAAAAAAACATTTACGTTTCAGCTTTTAAATAATTTAAAATCTTTATAATCTCTAATATAATCTTGCTCTTCAAATTCCGTAGAAGCAATCACAAAGCAAACTGAACCCGAAGAAAAATTTTCAATTTCTCGCCATATTCCTGTTGGTATATACAATGCTTGGTTAGGTTTATTTAAGGTAATGCGTTTTCTGTTTTTACCATCATCAAAAACAACTTCAAAACTACCACTAAGCGCTATTATTACAGATTCTTGTTTTTTATGTGCATGTCCTCCTCTGTAACTATCGCTAGGCACATCGTATAGATAATAGATGCGTTTCATAGAAAATGGAATTATAGTTTTCTCTATAACACCAAGGCTTCCACGTTCATCATGAACTTTAGGTATCTTTAATAATTGACAATCTTCTACAGTCTTTCTACTCATTTTCTAATAATTTTTGCCATCCTTTAGCAATGACACTAACGTCTAAATGCTTAACACTAGAAATTGCATTTTCTTTACACTTTTTATATAAATCTTTATCACTCAAAAAAGAAGTAAAAGCATTAGATACGGCTTCTGGTGTATTATTCTCTATTAATATACCATTAATATTATTCTGAATAACCTCACTTGGGCCAGACGGGCAATTTACAGAAACAACAGGTGTACCACAAGCAAGAGATTCTATAATACTCATCGGAAATCCTTCGTAATTACTTGTTAAAACTGTAAATAAAGCATCTTTCACAAAAGGAAAAGGTTGTGGTTGGTAATCCATAAAAATTACATCATTTTCTAAAGAATATTGAGAAACCAATTGCTTAATTAAAGCCTTGTCATCTCCTTTACCCATTAAAACAAGCTTGATATCTTGAGCTCTAAGATTAGATAATTTATAACTTTCTATTAATAAAGTTAGGTTTTTGGCAACTTCTTCAAATCTTCCAAAATAAAGAATATACTTATAATCTAATGTTTTTATATTGCTATTAGATTTAGCTGTAATCTCATTTATATTAATCGGATTATGCATGTAATCAACATTTTTAAACCCGTACATTTCCTTTACGTTTTCCTTTATTTTTTTGCTCACACCAATAAATGTGGTAGTCTCTGGATATATGATTTTTGACATATATTTATTTACAGGAAAATAATTTTCTACCTTATAGTTATGCACCATTCCTATAATTTTAGAACCGTTATAAAATGATCTGTACATAATTAACTCTTTGAGAAATTGTGTTCTCAGTCTGTTATCTATAATAATATCAAATTTTTGTTTTTTGAAATACCGTGATAAAGCTATTAATTTACTTATTGAACTATCACTTTTTTTCGCTTCTTTTTCTAAATTAAAAAGAGTTCCTGAAAAATCATATTCTACAGCATCATGCGTAATAACAATATGAATATCATAACCTAAACTGGTAAGAATATTAGAAAGAGATGCACCAAAACGCTCTGTACCACCATTACTTAAAGAAGATAAAACAATACAAATTTTTAAAGTGTTAAGATTAGCCATTAATTAATACCTTTGAAACAAATGTAATTATTAATAATGAAAATCTTACTCATTGGAGAGTATAATAGAGCTCACAGAAACATAAAAAAAGGTTTAGAATCTTTGGGGCACAAGGCTATTGTAGTAAGTACTACTGATGGTTTTAAAAAAGTAGATGTTGATATAGAAATTAAAGAATATTTTAACTCTCCAATACTCAATAAGGTTCGTGTTTTAATTTTTAAACTCACTAAAATTAACCTCTTATCAGAATTAATATTACAGCAAATAAAATCGAAAAAAAAGGAACTTTCAAGCTACGATATCATTCAATTAATAAATGAATCTCCTTTTAATATTGAAGCAAAGAGTCATATAAAAATTTTAAAATGGCTACAACAATGGAACAATGCCAAACTCTTTTTATTATCATGCGGGTTAGATTATCCTAGTGTATCTTACGCTCACGATAAGCGTTTTAGATATTCTATTTTAACGCCTTATTTTGAAGGTAAAGTTCCTGAAAAAGATCACTCTTTAGGTCTTAGATACATGAGTCCAAGCTTTAAAGTGCTAAATCGGTATGTCTATCAAAAAATTGAAGGTGTCATCTCTAACGATATGGATTATTACATTCCTTTAGAAGGACATCCAAAGCATTTAGGAATGATTCCTCATGCTATTGACTTAAGTGAGTTAACTTACAAAACGCCTATTATTGAAGATAAAATAATTATTTTTCACGGCATTAATACTGCTAATTATTACAAAAAAGGAAATGATCTTTTTGAAGCCGCTTTAGCTATTATAGCGCATAAATATGAGGATAAAGTAGAAATTATTATTGCACAAGACCTACCGTACAAAGACTACATTAAAAGTTTTGACAAAGCACATATTTTATTAGACCAGGTTTATGCCTATGACCAAGGTTACAATGCTTTAGAAGCCATGGCTAAAGGAAAAGTCGTCCTTACTGGAGCAGAACAAGAATGGTTAGACTATTTTAATATAAAGGAAGACACTATTGCTATAAATGCTTTACCTGATGCTGAAAAAATTACACAAAAGTTAGAATGGTTAATCCTGAATCCTGAGAAAATAATTGAAATATCTACACAAGGACGAAAATTTGTAGAAGAGCACCATGATCATATAGCTTGCGCCAAACAATATTTAAAAATATGGAGTTCTAACTCTTAAATCTTATTCACTTTTATTAGAACTATAATAACTTTTAATAACAAAAGCTACCACTATAAAGTAAATGATATAACGTACAAAATGTGCCATTACAACACCTTCTGTTCCATAATATGGAATAAATATTTTTGATAACACAAAAAATACTCCTAGAGAAATTATTTCAGTTATTACAAAACTCTTCACCAAACGCTTGGCTAAAAATTGATGAGATAATACTAATGCTCCCAATCTAATAAAATCTCCTAACAACTGCCATTTAAATAAAGGCTCCATGCCTGTAAACTCGGGATATATAATTTGAATTATAAAGTCTCTAAGGAAATAAACCAGAATCATTCCTAACCCAAAAATGGGTAAAATGGTCTTGTAAATATTAAACACTTCAATTTTAAAATCGTGCTTATTGTGTATACTCGCAAACTTAGGTAAAACGTATAGTGTAAATAGACCTGTGGCAAATACCATATAATTTTTTGAAATAAAAGTAACAGCTGTCCAATAACCAGCTTCATTAATATTAATTTCTTCGGACACTAAAGTTCTAATATTAAGCTCGATGTAATTCAACAAAAAGGTTGAAATAAAAGACATTAATGTAAATGCTAATAGTTTGTTTTTATAAATTAAATTAAGTTTTAACGACTTGAATTTCACATACGTTTTTAAGGTATTTCCAAATACAAAAGCCAAAACAATGAGTTGAATAACAGGGGCTATAATTATAGCAATTAGCACTCCATTTAACTCTGAAGAATAAACACCAATAATTAGCGCAACAGTTGCTAAAAGGTAACTTATTAATTCAACCTTAGCATAACGTTTATAATCAGACAGTCCACTAATTACAGCATTTACAATACGACCAATCGCTACGAAAGGAATAACGACTGACAAAAGTTGAAATACAAAAATATAATCTTGAGAATCGTAGAGGTAATCAGATAGAAATGACGCTCCAAAAAATAATACTGCCGAAGACGTTAGCGAACCAATGATTCCAAAAACAGTAACGGTAGAAAATATTTTAGAAAGCTCTGGCTGATCTGTTTTAAATTCAGACATGTATTTTACAACGCCATTAAACGTACCTAAAGTAGAAGTACTTGTAACCATCGCTATAACATTTCTTAACTGACCGATACTTGCAATACCTGCTTCACCTACTGTAACAGCCAATAAACGCTGTATAAAGGCAGAAACAATTAAACGGATTGTAATAACAACCGCATTGAGAGAGGTAATCTTAAGAACTAAATTATTGCTAATAAATTTGGGGAGCTTCACGTTTCTATTTTTAATAATCTTCTATACCTTCTTCTGAAATAACACCAAACAAAGAACTACTAAATAGTAATAAAATTATACCTAGGTACATAAAATAGCTTAAACAATGTCCCATCACAGCTCCTTTAAGTCCAAATTCATCTATAAGATAAATACTAGAAAAATACATGATAACAAATAAGAATACTTCTAGAACTATAAAATGAGCAAACATCTTTTTAGCCAAAAACTGATACGCAATTACCATAGAAAGTACACGAGCAATATCACCTAATATTTGATAGCCAAACAAATCTTCAACTTGTCTAAAGTCTTCCGTAAACAATATATTTACAAGTATTGACCTACTGATATAAATAATAAAAAGTAAAACTAAAAAAGCAGGCATCATGGTTTTATAAAAGCTAAAAACTTCTTTTCTGAATTCTAATTTTGAATTAATTTCTGAAAATCGAGGTAAAATATATAATGCAACTAATGAGTTAAAAAACATTAGATAATAATCTGAAACACGGGTCATAGCTGTCCAATTACCTGCAGAATTGATTCCTATTTTATCAATAAGATAATTTCTAATCATAATCATTACTATTGGAAGCGCAATAGCACTAACCAATGCCATTATCATATAAGGACTTAATTTATTTAAAACAGACAGACTAATTTTTGTGATTTTAACAGATGCCATTAAATTTCTCCTAAATGCAATACCAACGATAGTAATTAGTAAATTAAGAGCCGGTGTAATTACTATTGCTAATAATGCACCATCAATATTTTCTTGACGTATTAAAAGTAAGGTTATTAAAATCCCAACAACCTGCCCAAGAATATTAATAAGCAGTAAATTTTTATATTTAGAAAATCCATTCATAATGGAAAATGTAAACATATTTAATGCATAAAAAGGCAAAATGATTGCTAGTGTTTCAATCACATATACATAATTATAGTTTTGAGTAAAAAGGATATTATTAATAAAATCTGCATTATAGTAACATAGAAATGCTAAAAACACCGAAGAGAAAAAACCTAAATAAAATACGGTTGATAATATTTTTGTGAGCTCAACACTATCATTTTTTACTTGACTAATAAATTTCACAACACCTTTGTAAAGGCCTGAAATAGACAATGATTGTAAGGCACGTAAAAAATTACGCAAATTTCCTATAAGCGCCATTCCATGAGGCCCGATATAAATAGCTATAAATTTAGAAATTAAAATACCAGCTATAATTTTAATACTAATGTTAGCCATATTTAAATTGGCTGCTTTTACTAAAACTTGGCTGTTTATATAATTAAAAAACTTTTTCAATTAGTAGTTATTTATAACGTCTATAACTGTCTGAACTTCGTCATCATTCAACACAGGACTGATAGGTAAACTTATTATTCTTTTATGAATCTTCTCCGTTAACATAAGATTAAAATGAGAAAAGGATTCTAAAGCCTCTTGCTTATGAGGAGGAATAGGATAATGAATTAACCATTCAATTTTATGTTCTGTAAGGTAGTCCGTAAAATCCGTTCTATTATCAACTTCTACAACAAAAGCATAAAATATATGATTTTTGGAACCATCATAAAAAGGTATTTTTATTTTTGAATTTTTAATCCCCTTTAAATAACTCTTTGCAATTATTCTGCGACGTTGATTATCTTTATCTAAAGTCTTTAGTTTAATACTTAGAAAAGCCGCTTGCATATCATCTAAACGACTATTGTAACCTATAATTTTGTTAGTGTATTTTTTTTCACTTCCGTAGTTACGCAGTAATTTAATGACCGCTACTAATTCAGAATCATTAGTGGTTACAGCACCTCCATCTCCAAGTGCACCTAGATTTTTACTGGGATAAAAGCTAAATGCTGCTGCATCTGAAAGATTTCCGGCTTTACAAGCATTAAAACTAGAAATAGCGCCATGTGCTTGTGCTGCATCTTCTATTAAAAGTAAATTAAAATCTTTTGCGACATGCTGCAAGCCTTCTGCATTTGCTAATTGCCCATAAAGATGCACCATAATAATCGCTTTAGCATCGATGTAAATAGATTTGTCTTCTGCTATAGATATATTATAAGTATCGGCATTAGGCTCTACTAAAACAGGAACTAGTTCTGCATGTAAAACGGACAAAATAGTTGCTATAAATGTATTTGCAGGTACAATTACTTTATCTCCTTTCTTTAATTTACCAAGCTCTATATAGCCTTTTAATATTAAGGTTAATGCATCCAAGCCGTTAGCTGTACCAACACAAAATTTAGTACCACAATACGCACTGAACTCATTTTCGAAGTTAGTTACGTTTTTACCCAGAACAAAATAGGCATCATCTAGAGATTTAGAGAATGAAGTCTTAAATTCATCTCGAAAACGATTATTGATTTTATGTATATCTAAAAACTTAATCATATTAATATATCCTCTAACAATTTATAATTCTCTGTTATTATATTATAAAACCCTTGTGGAATAGAGCGTGCACCAAAACCTTCTTTCCAAAATAATAAACCTTGGTTTATTTGTTGTCCTTGATTAATGTTAGACGTTCCAAAATCATAATATAACTTATCCTTAAATATATTTTCTATAAGATGATGATGTAAAAAATCTAAACTTCCTAATTCATTTTTATCTGCATTACCCGAAATATATTGACAATGCGCTACATTTTTGGTTTCAAAAATAGTGGTTCCCGCAACTATTTTATCATTAACGTATACGTTAAACTGTCTAATATTATTTGGAAACCGCGATTTTAAAAGTGTTATTTCTTCTAAATTATGAACAGGTTTTACCCCGTGTTTATGTTCTAAATTTGGAATTAAAATTTCATTCCAAAACAAATCACATGTTAGAGACTCTTCAACTTTTAATTCAAACTTATTCGCTCTTTTAACGCCTTCTTTCCTACTATTAGAATACTTTTTATATTTTAAATCTACAACCGAATGTAAATCTGTTCTAATCAATTCAGCCTTAGTTTTAAATAACACATACGCTATAGGATGATTAGTTATGTTGTGTAAATATATAACAGGAAGCTCCTTAAAAGTGATATTAGTAATTTCATTTTGATGTAAAAACTCTAAGGCAACCCTAAATAACTCTATATATTCTGTGGTTTTAATTGTGTTTAGACATATAAAGCCACCATAACTCAACCCTTGATGAGAATATAAAGAATGCTCCACTCTATTTGCTGGTAATAAAGCAACGAGCTTATTTTTTTTATAAATTATTAGAGAAAAATCTTGAAACCGATCACTATGGTAATCCATAAAATCTCTTTGAAACAAAAAGGTATCTTGGTTACTTTTTAGCGAAAAATTATTCCAGATTTCTTTATCTGAAGAGTTATATATTTTGACTTTATAATCTGACATCAATCAAAAATAATTCTAATTTTGAATTAAGCGATCAATGAGTGAAGAAAATTTCTTAGATCCTTTTTTATTGAGGTGATCTGCATCGTAAAAATCCTCTGCGGTAAACGCTTCATCATCCATAAAATTATAATAAGTACAGTTTTTATACTTATTATTCATTTTTTTACCTGTGTTAATAATCGTTTCTAATTGAGAATCATTTAAATTATCCCTATAACTTTTATACGCAGGTAAGGTAACTATAACTACTTTGACACCTTTATCGTCACATAATTGAACTAGCTTATCTAAAAAAAGTATATTCTCATTGACTAAAGCATCAGATGCTATTGTATGTTTTTTTGCCGCATATAATCCTAAATCATCTATTGTTCCGTTTGCATGTTCATTTTCAAAAAAGGCCCAACCCGACTTTTTTACGGTTATCATTTTCTCATCATTTAAATAATATGCTTTAAGTTGAGATAAGTTATTTTTAAGCTTTACACTTAAAACTTCACTTTTATATTTTAATTTATTAGAGACATTTAAATCATAATATAGATTGTAGTCTTTTAATCGCCATGCTTCTGCTCCCACACCTAATTGTTCGTATAAAGTCGTATATGATAACCTTAGCACTACAGTTTCTAACTCTGGTAATATTTTAATATACTTTTTAAGCATTAGATAATCGAAATCTATGGTTTCTGAAACATGACCCAAATTATAAGCTCTTTGCGTGAAATATTCAGGATTCATACCATACATACTGTGTGAACTTCCTAAGATTAAGGTTTTAACATCATCCTTTTGCAATTCTATTTCAGAATTTTTAAATCTATAATCATTGGGAATATGTCTTAAAGTTATTTCTAATATTACAATAAGAATTAAAATAGGAATTAAGAACGCTAAAAACTGTTTTATAAATTTTTTCATACCTAGAATTGAAAGTAGATAAACTGTTGTTCTTCTCCATTAAAGTAAAATATTAAAAATACAATTGTATAATAAAACATTACTCTATAAGATCGTTTCGATTTATTAAATATGTTTTCAAGCGCATGCTCTTTATCTCTCCCAAACCATTCTACAACAAACGAAAATAGGATTAGTACAAACAATACTAAAGCTTGACTATTGCTAGAAAATTGTGGCAATTGAAACAAGGTTACAGAAAACAAGTTCTTCAAATAATCTACTGCAATAGTTAATGAGTCTGCTCTAAAAAATATACGCGCAAAAATTAAAAACAAGAATGTATGAAACATCCCAAAAAGTTCTTTCTTATTTGGAAACAGACGATTCTCAGCTACAATTGAAGTATATTTTGTGTTCTTTCCTCTAATAATATAGGGTACAAAATGTAAGGCATTTATTAATCCGTAAACTACAAATTTCCAATGTGCTCCATGCCATAAACCAATAACCATAAAAATGGCAAAGGTGTTTCTTAATTGCATCCATTTACTTCCTCTACTTCCTCCTATCGGAATGTAAAAATAATCTTTAAACCAAGTGGTTAAGGAGATATGCCAATGCCTCCAAAATTCGGCTATATTTCTTGCAAAATAAGGATATGCAAAATTCTTCTTCAAATTAAAACCAAACAATCTTGAGACACCAATTGCAATATCTGAATATCCTGAAAAATCACAATAGATCTGAATAGAAAAGAGAAAAGCAGCTAAAAACAATGTACTTCCCGAGTAATCGCCATAATTCTCAAAAACATCATTCACAAAAAATGCACAATTATCTGCAATAACCATTTTCTTAAAAAGTCCCCAAAGAATCTGTTTTAGTCCATCGGTTGCTTTTGTATAATCAAAAACTCTTCGTTTCTGTATTTGAGGTAAAAAGTTTGATGCCCTCTCAATAGGACCAGCCACCAATTGTGGGAAGAAGCAGATAAAAGACGCAAATGCAATAATATCTTTTGTAGGCTTTATTTTACCGCGATAGATATCTATGGAATAGCTCATGGTTTGAAACGTATAGAAACTAATCCCAATAGGTAAAATGATATTAAGGTAATTGAGATCTATATCTCTTCCGAAAAGCATAAATGCTTCATTAAAATTTTCAATAAAAAAATTATAATATTTAAAGAAGCCAAGGATCCCTAAATTGAGTAAAACACTCAATGTAACCAAGTATTTTTTATGACGCTTTATTAAAGTTTTCTCTATAGCTAAACCAATACAAAAATCAATAAAAGTACTTAGAATTATTAAGCCTAAAAAACGCCAATCCCACCATCCATAGAATACATAACTAGCAATTAACAATAATATATTCTGACTTTTTAATGATTTAAATACAAACCAATAGAGTATAAATATAATAGGAAGGAAAATTGCAAAATCTAAGGAATTGAATAGCATTAATTTGTTTTAATAGAAATAAATCGGTGTAAGATAAAATAGATTGCGTTATAATACTAATAAATAAAAAAAGAGAGATACTTTTCAGTATCTCTCTTTTCAATAATATTTATAAAAAACGTTGATCTAAAACTTGTTACGTTTACGATCTGTTTCTTTTAAGTAAATTTTACGTAATCTTAAGTGATTAGGTGTAACTTCTACATACTCATCTTTCTGAATATATTCTAAAGCTTCTTCTAGAGAGAATTTAATAGCTGGTACAATCTTAGCTTTATCATCTGCTCCAGAACTACGTACATTACTCTGCTTTTTAGCTTTTGTAATGTTTACAGCCATATCATCTTGACGAGAGTTCTCACCAATTACTTGACCTTCATAGATATTTTCACCTGGTTCTACAAAGAACTTACCTCTATCTTGTAATTTATCAATTGAATAAGGGATTGCTGTTCCGTTTTCCATAGAAATTAAAGATCCAGAAATACGTCCAGGAATATCACCTTTTAAAGGTTGGTACTCTTTAAAACGATGTGCCATAATAGCCTCACCTGCAGTAGCTGTTAATAATTGGTTACGTAAACCGATGATACCACGAGAAGGAATCATAAACTCACATACCATACGATCACCTTTAGTAGTCATACTTAATAACTCACCTTTACGCATCGTTACAAACTCTACAGCTTTACCCGATACATTTTCAGGAAGGTCAATTGTTAACTCTTCTATTGGTTCACATTTAACACCATCAATTTCTTTAATGATTACCTGTGGTTGCCCAATTTGTAATTCGTAACCTTCACGACGCATCGTTTCGATTAATACCGATAAGTGTAATACACCACGACCAAAAACCATAAACTTATCTGCAGTAGCAGTTTCACCTAAACGTAAGGCTAAGTTTTTCTCTAATTCTTTTTCTAAACGATCTTTAATGTGACGAGATGTTACAAACTTTCCATCTTTACCGAAGAAAGGTGAATCGTTAATTGTAAACAACATACTCATTGTAGGCTCATCAATAGCAATAGATTTTAAACCTTCTGGGTTTTCTATGTCTGCAATTGTATCTCCAATTTCAAAACCTTCAACACCTACAATAGCACAAATATCTCCTGTTTCAACGCTTTCTACTTTTTTACGGCCTAAACCTTCAAAGATGAAAACTTCTTTTACTCTTGTTTTTGTAATAGAACCATCTCTTTTAACTAAAGAAATTTGTTGTCCTTCTACAATGTTTCCTCTTTGTACTCTACCAATTGCAATACGACCTGTAAAGTTAGAGAAATCTAAAGATGTAATTAACATTTGAGTATTTCCTTCTGGGAAAACAGGTTCTGGAACATGCTCTATAACCATATCTAATAATGGCTCAATATTGTCAGTTTCATTTTTCCAATCATCACTCATCCAGTTGTTCTTAGCAGAACCATAAACTGTTGGGAAATCTAATTGCCACTCTTCAGCACCAAGTTCAAACATTAGATCGAAAACTTTTTCATGTACTTCATCAGGCGTACAGTTTTCTTTATCAACTTTGTTTACAACAACACATGGTTTTAAACCTAAGTCAATCGCTTTTTGTAATACAAAACGTGTTTGTGGCATAGGACCTTCAAAGGCATCTACTAATAACACAACACCATCTGCCATGTTTAAAACACGTTCAACTTCTCCACCGAAATCGGCGTGACCAGGTGTATCAATGATATTTATCTTAGTATCCTTATAAATAACAGAAACGTTTTTAGAAGTAATTGTAATTCCTCTTTCACGTTCTAAATCATTATTATCTAGAATTAAGTCGCCAGTGTTTTCGTTTTCACGAAATAATTGACAATGGTACATGATCTTATCAACCAAAGTCGTTTTTCCGTGGTCAACGTGTGCAATAATTGCGATATTTTTAATCTTAGTCATAACTAGTGCTGATTTTAAGCGTGCAAATGTACATCATAATTTTTTCATTCCGTTAATAATGTGTTATAATTTCGTTTATACAACGACTAAGGCCGTATATTAAGCTAAATAATTGATTTTCAAATTTAATTATGAAGCCATAATAGCACTGATTTTTTAAAATATTGATGTTATTAGTATACATAACTAAAGAAAAAACGTCAATTTCCACCTATAAAAACAAAACAAATGGCAACTCTAAATAAATACACTAAATTTATTCCTTACCTCTATTTTCTCTCGATAATAGTGTATTGGTTTACAAATATTAATCAAACAAGTGGACTCTCTGCTTACCCTATATTATTATTTGGTATTCCATTTGTATGGCAGCTTATTAAGCCTAGTAGAAAGCTAAATTTCTCATTAGGTATTGTTTTTGTTTGTCTATCATCATACCTAATATTAGCATATTTCTTTGATTTATTAAATATTGTTGATTGGACAGAATCTTCGCAAAAACTATTACTATATGGAGGCCTTTTTGTGTTTAGCAACTTTGCTATGTCACTTTGGATGGTTAGAAATAGTATTAGAAAGGAATTTTAGATAAAAATTAAATTCAACAATCATAATTGTATCTTTGTGACCTAATAACTTTTAAGTCTATAGCTTTGATCACAATACCAAAATTAAAACATACAGATTCTGATAATTTCTTTTTACTATGTGGACCCTGTGCCATAGAAGGAGAAGATATGGCTTTGCGCATTGCAGAAAAAGTCATAAAAATCACAGATAAACTAGAAATTCCTTACATTTTTAAAGGGAGTTTTAAAAAAGCAAACAGAAGTAGAATTGACAGTTTCACTGGTATTGGAGATGAAAAAGCTTTAAAAATCCTTAGAAAAATTTCTGAAACATTTGATGTTCCTACAGTTACAGATATCCATGAGGTTTCTGATGCTGCTATGGCTGCTGAGTATGTAGATGTATTACAAATCCCTGCTTTTTTAGTAAGACAAACCGACTTAGTTGTTGCTGCTGCCAAAACAGGAAAAGTGGTTAATCTAAAAAAAGGACAATTTATGAGTCCTGAAGCGATGAAACATGCTGTGCAAAAAGTAAAAGATGCTGGTAATGAACAAGCTTGGATTACAGATCGCGGAACGATGTTTGGCTACCAAGATATGATCGTAGACTTTAGAGGCATCCCAACGATGCGCGCATTTGCACCAACAGTTTTAGACGTTACCCACTCATTACAACAACCTAATCAAAGTATTGGTGTTACAGGCGGTAGACCTGATATGATTGAAACTATTGCTAGAGCTGGAATTGTAAATAATGTAGATGGTTTATTTATCGAAACACATTTTGATCCTGCAAATGCAAAAAGTGATGGCGCCAACATGTTACATCTAGATAATTTAGAAAGGCTTCTAACTAATCTTGTAGCGATTAGAAAAACCATTAATTCATTATAAATTTATAAATTATTGTAAGTACGCCGGAAGACTGACGTCTACTAGTTCCTTTACGGATATTTCTTATGAACTACTTTAACAGAATCCTAAGTATCGGATTCACGCTTTTTTGCACCATTGTATATAGCCAAACAGAACAAACACTGAAATACACAACATCAAATAAAGGTAAATTCTTTGTGAGTTGGGGAGGAAATAGAGGTGCATATTCTAAATCAGATATTCGTTTTAAGGGTGATAATTATGATTTCACTATAAGCGAAGCTACGGCCAAAGACAAACCAAAAGGTTGGCATATCGATTACGTTAATCCTACGAGGATGACAATTCCTCAAACCAATGCTAAATTGGGTTATTTTATTTCTGATCATTACACCGTTTCTTTGGGATTAGACCACATGAAATATGTAATGAATAGAAACAGAGACAGAACTGTAAATGGTTATATTGACTTGCCTGACAGCGAACTTGGAAGTATCTATAATGGTGATTTTAATAATGAAAGCGTATTTATTTCGGAAGATTTCTTAAAATTCGAACATACGGATGGTCTAAACTACATCTATACCGAAATTGCGAGATACGATGATATTTCGTCTCTATTTGGTATAAATAACACGGATATATTTCAAGTTAATTTAACTGAAGGTATTGGTGGTGGTGTCTTATTTCCTAAAACAAATGCCACATTATTACAAAAAGATAGATATGACGAATTTCATGTTGCAGGTTATGGTTTATCTGCAAATCTTGGAGTAAACTTAACCTTTTTAAAACACTTTTTTGTGCAATTAAATGCCAAAGGAGGCTATATAAATATGAATGATATTAGAACTACTGGTAACACAGCTGACCACGCAGAACAAAGTTTTTACTTTTTTCAGCGAGTAGTTTCTTTTGGCAGCATTTTTAGATTATAAAAAACATGATACAAATAAGAACCGCAGATTTAAACGATATTCCTGAAATCACTTCAGTATTTAGAGATACAATTATCAATATCAGTACTAAACATTATTCAGAAAAACAAACTACAGCTTGGGCTTCTGGTGCAGATAAAATTAAAGATTGGGAAAAAAGAATCAGTAAACTTTATTTTATTGTCGCTGAAATTGATAAAATTATTGTTGGTTTTGCTTATTTAAAGAATGGAAATTACCTAGAAGGCTTATTTGTTCATAAAGATTACCAACGTCAAGGAGTAGGTTCAAAATTATTACGAATAATGGAATCGCAAGTTATGATGAATGATTTTGAAGTTTTTAAATCTGACGTTAGTAAAACAGCTTTACCGTTTTTTGATAACAAATATTTTAATGTTATTAAAATACAAAAGAAGAGTGTAAAAGGTGTTATGCTAGAAAATTATCTTGTTGAGAAACAAATGTAATTGTATTACTTTTTCACAAAAACTTTTATACCCGCTTTAATATCTAAATCAAGATAATTAGCACTTGGCACAATTGGACAAGAAAATTTCTCATTATAAGCACAATAAGGATTGTATGCTGAGTTAAAATCTATTTCAATAATACTTCCTTCAGGAATATCTAAGTCAATATAACGCCCTCCTCCATAAGTTAAAGAACCATTGGTATTATCCATAAATGGTAAAAATAAATAGTTTTCAAAGCCTTCTGTTTGCATTAATTCTTCACCTTGATAAACATTTAACTGAAAAGACTTCCCCTTTATTTCAAAAGTTACAATTCCAAAAACACGCTCTTTAGATAAGCGATCTGTTGTTGTTTTCATTTGAAACCATTCTGTATTTGGAGTACGCTTTAATTCTGCTTTCACTAAAAACGTAGAATCGTAAGCAAAGAAATCTAAGCCTTCAAATGTTTTAATATCTTTTGCTTTTAAAGGCGATCTTGAAGCATCTTTAAACTCATCATTCATCTTTTTTTGAAATGGTGTTAAATCTGTTGCAACCATTTTTTTATTTTGAGCGCAACTCGTAAAGAAGACAATTGTAAATAAGATGACTAAAATTCGCATAAGGTTCAAATTTAAAATTCAAAAATACAATATATAAAATGTCCTTAATATTTTAAGAGAGATTTAATAGCATACATTTTCTAAATTTATTCAATAAGTGTAATTTTAAGCACCATGAAAAAACTTGACTTAGACGTATTAATTATTGGCGCAGGCCCTATAGGTATTGCCTGTGCTTTAGAGTGTAAAAAACGAAATCTGAATTATTTGGTATTAGAAAAAGGAGCTTTAACCAATTCCCTTTTCAACTACCCTTTAAACATGTCATTCTTTTCTTCTTCTGATAAATTAGAAATTGATGATATTCCTTTTATAAGCAACAATCCTAAACCTACACGAAACGAAGCTTTAGAATATTACAGACGCGTAACAACTTCAAAAGCCCTAAACATCAATCTATATGAAAAAGTAGAAGATCTAAAAAAAATAGAAAATGGTTTTAATATTCAATCTAACAAAGCCACTTATTTAGCCAAAAAAGTTATTATCTCTACTGGCTTTTATGACATCCCTAACTTATTAAATGTCTCTGGTGAAGATTCACTTAAAGTAGTTCATTATTATAAAGAAGCACATCCTTTTACTTTGCAGGATGTGATCGTCGTTGGTGCAAGTAACTCTTCCGTAGATGCTGCATTAGAAATCTATAGAAAAGGCGGAAATGTCACTATGGTCATAAGAGGTAAATCTATTGGAGAACGCGTAAAATATTGGGTAAAACCAGATATTGTAAACCGTATTGAAGAAGGGAGTATTAAAGCTTATTTTAATTCTGAAATTAAAGAAATTAAACCTACAGAAGTTATTATTAAAACTCCTAATGGCGAACAAACTTTAGATAATGATTATGTTATTGCTTTAACAGGCTATCATCCTAATTTTGAATTATTAGATACTGTAGGAATTGAATTTTCTGAGGATGAAAAACGTATCCCTAGTTATAATTCTGAAACCATGGAAACCAATATAGAGGGGCTTTACTTAGCTGGTGTAATTTGTGGAGGAATGGAAACTCATAAATGGTTTATAGAAAACTCTAGAATACATGCAAAAATGATTATTGACCATATCTCACAAAGTTAAGCTACTTTCCTTAAATTTGTAATAATCGCTATTAAAATCATGAATTACAATCTGCCATCACATCTATCTAATTTGCCTATTTACCAAAAGGCTATGGATATTATTGTGCTTTCACGATGTATTTCAAACTATATCAATCAAGATTTAGCCTATTTAAATACAGATGGCACTGAGGATAATAACATCTATTTTTCAGGTGATATTATTCAACAATCTACAAGTCTAGCTCCTGAAATTATTAATGCTGAACTCGAAAAATGTTCACAGAAAAAGAGTAAACATCTAGCAATTTTAGATCGTTTAACCACACGACTATATACAAACTGTAAAAGATTAGAAAAATCAAATAGTAATGGTAAAAATTACTTACCTATTCTACGTGGTGAATTAAGAAAATTTAGAAAACTACAACGTCACTGGATGATGACGTTATAAATTATAACTACTATTTTAAAAGATGCGCATTACTCATAAATGCATTCTGGTAATTTTTAATTCTAGAATTCATTTCGTCAGCCATAATTATAAACTGACATTTATTAAGACTTTCAGATAAACGTAAAATATGATTATAACCATTATGCCTGCCTAAATAGTCAGCATCTTCAATAGCCAATAACTGTACTTCACCTAAATGAATTCCATTTAAAAAATAAAGTTTACTTAATCTAGCAGGAGTTGCAATTACAATATCTTGTCCGTAATACACCTCTGTCTTTTGCTTTTCAATATCGTATTCATCATACAAAGCATACACTCTTAAATCTGTTGTATTAGTAAATCTTTCAAACTCTTCTTTTAAACGTAAAGCTTCCTTCTTATTTTCAACAACAATAATGGCTCTTGGCGAATCTTCAAAAGCTTCTGCCTTTAGCTTATGAATCGTTGCTATAATAAGCGCTGTAGTTTTACCACTTCCTTTTGGCCCAATAATATAAGCATCCGCACCACCTTTTAAAGTTGGTAATACTTTTTTCTGAAATGGATTTGAAGTTTCAAATCCTTCATTTTCCAAGGATTCTTTTAATAAAGGGTGTAGTTTTTTGAAAGACATCTGAGTAAGTAATAAAAATAGCTTGATTAGTTATTTAGCTATTAATCTTCAAAGGTACGATTATTGACAAACTTTACAGTCTGCTTTGTCTTGTATTTCTCCAACCAAATGACCATCTTCATTCATCTTAAAACCACAACAGTCCATAAAACCTTGTGCAATCTGCTTTCTTGCACGTTGAATTTGCGATTTTACTGTTGGCAAAGATAAATTTAATTGGTTAGCAACCTCTTGTTGCTTAAGACCTTTAATATCTGATAGAAACAAAGGATCTCTATATTTTTTTGGTAAATTCACTAAAATTCCCCTTAAGCAATCTTGTTCTGTATGTCCTTTTGGTAGAGGCTCTGATTCAATTTCTAAATCTTCAACAGTAATAGCTAGTTTGTTAGTTTTAAAATAATCTAGAATCGTATATCTAGCAATTGAAAACAACCAAGGTTTTAGCTTTGTTTCATCCTTAAGAGTATGTAGTTTAGTATGAACTTTAATAAATGTCTCTTGCAAAATATCATCAGTAACCACAACGTTTTTTACTTTACTTAAAATAAAACGTCTAATATCACCAGAATAACTTTCCCAAACACTTTTTGTAGTCATACTTTAAATTTAACTAAAATCAGTTCGGATTCAAAATTTAGAACCCGAACTGATTATAATTTAACAATTGCAATTTGTACATGTACAGTTTTCACAAGTACAATTTTGACAACCTCCTTTTGCGCAACCTTCACAGTTGCAAGTACATTCTTTATCTTTCATAATATTATGTTTTAATGTTCACTTAATAGACGAAGAACTTTTAAAAAAGATGCAAAAAGATGTGATTATTTTTTCAAATTAAATTACTTCACCAATATTATTGCCTCATGAGAGATTGGAAAATTACACGAGTTAGCGATAAAACAAAGTTCATTTGCTTTTTTATGTAATTGTAACGCTAATTCTTTTTGGTTTGCATTGTTGATAGTAACAACAGGTTTTAGCCTTACAACTTTAAAACTTCCGCTTCCCGAAGATTCTACTTCTAAATCTCCTTCAGACCTATCTAAATAACTTAATACTTCAATTTGATGCTGTGCACAGGCATACAAATAAGACATCATGTGGCAAGATGTTAATGCAGACAATAATAAATCTTCAGGATTATATAATGAATCATCACCTCTAAATATTTTTGCAGCAGAGACTTGTAATGGTGAAACTTTATTTACAATTGAAACATCATGATTCCTGCTAAATGTTCTCGGACTCATTGTGCTTTCTCCATCACTAAGTGACCAATTTACTGAAGCTTTAAAAGTATGTTTCATAACTATTTTTAATTTTGAATGTAAAAAAAAGCGTTTCATAAAGAAACGCTTTTTAGTTTACACAAAAAAATGATTTATTTCTCTGCTTACATATTACGACGATACTGACCACCAACTTCAAATAACGACGACGTGATTTGACCTAAGGAACATACTTTACAAACCTCCATTAAAGCTTCAAAAATATTTTCATTATTTATGGCTTTTCGTTGCAACTCACTTAATAATTCTTCTGTATTATGTGCCTCATGCAAACTCTCTAAAGTTTTAATCTGAAATTGTTTTTCTTCTTCTGTTGCTCTAATCACTTCCGCAGGAACAACCGTTGGTGATCCTTTAGAACTTAAAAAGGTGTTTACACCTATAATTGGAAACTTTCCGTTATGCTTTAATGTTTCGTAATACAAGCTTTCTTCTTGAATTTTACTTCGTTGGTACATCGTTTCCATAGCGCCTAGCACTCCTCCACGTTCCGTAATACGATCAAATTCTAATAAAACAGCTTCTTCAACTAAGTCCGTTAATTCTTCAATTATAAATGATCCTTGAATTGGATTTTCATTCTTAGCTAAACCTAATTCTTTATTAATAATCAACTGAATAGCCATGGCTCTACGAACCGATTCTTCTGTTGGTGTTGTAATTGCCTCATCATACGCATTGGTATGAAGCGAATTACAGTTATCATAAATTGCATACAATGCCTGAAGTGACGTACGAATATCATTAAAATCAATTTCTTGGGCATGTAAACTACGTCCCGAAGTTTGAATATGATATTTTAACATCTGCGCTCTTGGGTTAGCACCATATTTATGCTTCATCGCTTTGGCCCAAATTTTACGTGCCACACGACCAATAACAGCATATTCTGGATCAATTCCGTTTGAAAAGAAAAACGATAAGTTTGGCCCAAATTTATTGATATCCATTCCTCTACTCAAATAGTATTCTACATAAGTAAACCCGTTAGATAACGTCAATGCTAATTGCGTAATAGGATTGGCTCCTGCTTCTGCAATATGATACCCAGAAATAGATACAGAATAGAAGTTTCTAACATTATTCTCAATAAAATATTCTTGAACATCTCCCATTAAACGCAAAGCAAATTCCGTAGAAAATATACAAGTATTTTGTGCCTGATCTTCTTTTAAAATATCTGCTTGAACGGTTCCTCTTACCTGAGCAATAGTATTCTTTTTTATTTCTGCATAAACATCAGATGGTAAAACTTGGTCTCCGGTAACTCCTAAAAGCATTAAACCTAATCCGTTGTTTCCCTCTGGTAAATCACCATTATATGATGGACGTATTTTTCCTTTATAGATTTTTGCGATTTTAGCTTCAACTTCTTTTTCTAACCCATTCTCTTTGATATAAAATTCACATTGTTGATCAATAGCTGCATTCATAAAGAAACCTAACAACATTGGCGCAGGACCATTAATAGTCATACTCACAGAAGTCATAACGTTTGCTAAATCGAAACCAGAATATAATTTTTTGGCATCATCTAAACAACAGATAGAAACACCTGCATTACCAATTTTACCGTAAATATCTGGACGCAAATCGGGATCATTACCATAAAGTGTAACACTATCGAAAGCTGTAGATAATCGTTTAGCGGGCAAACCCATACTTACGTAATGAAAACGCTTATTAGTTCGCTCTGGCCCACCTTCACCGGCAAACATTCTTGCAGGATCTTCACCTGTTCTTTTAAAAGGATATAAACCTGAAGTGTACGGAAATTCTCCTGGTACGTTTTCTTGCAAACACCATCTTAAAACATCCCCCCAAGCTTGATACTTTGGTAAGGCTACTTTTGGAATTTGAGAGTGTGATAAAGATTCTGTGTGCGTTTCAATTTTTATTTCTTTGTCTCTTACCTTAAAGCTATAAATTGGATCTTTATATTTATTTACTTTTTCATCCCAACCTGTAATCACTTCCCAATTGTAAGGATCTAGGTTTAGTTTTACACGATCAAATTCAGCAAATAATAATTTTAATAATTGAATTTGAGATTCTTCTTCAGTCGTGCCTCCTTCTGTTGAAATAGCAACCCCTTTATCATTTTGAGCTTGTTGAAGAATTTCTTCATAATCTAAACCTAATTTACCAATGAAAGACCTTTCAACTGCGCTCAAGGTGACATTAGCTACGGAACATATTGCTTTATAAATTCCGTAAAGTTTCTGAGCAACTTCAACCTGAACATTTGCTGTTTTATCATACGCACGATTGCTCTCTGCGATTTCAGATAAATAACGTGTTCTTGATGGTGGAATTACAAAAATCTTCTCACTCATTTCCTGAGAAATCTCGAATGTAGAATTTAAGTCCGAATTTGCTTTTTCAACCAATTTATCCATTATCGCTTTGTAAAGCGTATTCATTCCTGGATCATTAAATTGAGACGCAATAGTTCCGTAAACCGGTAAATCGTCTTGGTGCACATCCCAAAGATGATTATTACGCATGTATTGTTTTTTTACATCACGTAACGCATCTAAAGAACCTCGTTTATCAAATTTATTGATGGCTACTAAATCAGCAAAATCTAGCATATCAATTTTTTCAAGCTGAGTCGCTGCACCAAATTCTGGTGTCATTACGTAAAGTGCCACATCAGAATGTTCCATAATTTCTGTGTCCGATTGTCCGATACCAGAAGTTTCAAGAATAATTAAATCGTATTCAGCAGCTTTTAAAACCTCTATAGCCTCATTTACATATTTAGATAATGCTAAGTTAGATTGACGTGTTGCCAAACTACGCATGTAAACTCTAGGCGAATTAATGGCATTCATACGAATACGATCTCCTAAAAGTGCACCTCCTGTTTTTCGTTTTGAAGGATCTACAGAAACTAAACCAATTGTTTTCTCAGGGAAATCGATTAGAAAACGACGAACAAGCTCATCAACTAATGATGATTTACCAGCACCACCTGTTCCTGTAATTCCAAGAACTGGTGTTTTTGAATTCTTATTTTTTTCATGAATAGCATCTAATGCATCCTTTGCAACTTCAGGAAAGTTTTCAGCTGAAGAAATTAATCTTGCAATGGACTTCGGATTTTTTTCATGCAACGTTTTAACCTCATCATTAAGCTGATCACCAATGGCATAATCCGATATTTGAACCAAATCGTTAATCATACCTTGCAAACCAAGACTTCTACCATCATCAGGAGAATAGACTCTGGTAATTCCATAATCCATTAATTCCTTAATTTCTTCAGGAAGAATAACACCACCTCCACCTCCGAAAATTTTAATATGACCTGCTCCTTTTTCTTTAAGCAAATCGTACATGTATTTAAAATATTCGTTATGCCCTCCCTGATAAGATGTCAATGCAATTGCGTTAGCATCTTCTTGTATGGCAGTATTGACAACTTCTTCTACACTTCGATCGTGTCCTAAATGAATCACTTCTACTCCAGTAGATTGAATGATACGACGCATAATATTTATTGAAGCATCATGCCCATCAAAAAGCGATGCTGCAGTTACTATACGTACTTTATATTTTGGCTTATAAGGTGTTATTTGTTCCATTCGTAAAAATATAGCTTATTTAATCAGCAAATCTAAGAAATATCCAAAAAAGTCAAGCAACAATTAAAAAATATCTAAAACTTATAGATTTTTATTAAAGCATACAATTTTAATTACTTTTAACAATTCATTCAATATTCATTTTATGCAGAAAATAACATTACTTATAAACTGTAAAGACCAGCCTAATATTATTGCGTCTGTAACTAATTTTATGGCTACAAACGATGGCAACATTGTTTATATAGATCAGTATGTTGATAGAGAACAGCATATCTTTTTTATGCGTTTGGAATGTGAATTTATTTCAAATTCGTTTTCAGTTGAAGCATTTAAAGAACTTTTTAAAAATTCTTTAGTTGAAAAGTTCAAACTTAAATGGCGCATGTACGCTGCTGAGAAAAAACCTAAAATGGCATTGTTTGTTTCTAAATATGATCATTGTTTATACGATATTTTAGGGCGTTATAATTCTGGTGAGCTATTCTTAGAAATCCCTTTTATATTAAGTAATCACTTAGATTTAAAACCTATTGCAGACAGTTTTAATATTCCTTTTTATCATGTTCCTGTTACAAAAGCAACAAAACATGAAGCAGAACAAAAGCAACTAGAACTTTTAGTCGAACATAATATTGACTTTATTGTTTTAGCCAGATACATGCAAATTGTATCTCAAACTTTAATAGATAAATATCCCAATAAAATTATTAATATCCATCATTCATTTTTACCTGCTTTTGTCGGTGCTAAACCTTACCATTCGGCATATAAACGTGGTGTTAAAATTATAGGGTCTACAAGTCATTATATAACCGAAGAACTTGATGCCGGACCAATTATTGAACAAAAAGTAGCCCAAATTTCGCACAATAACTCCATAAAAGACTTAATTGCGAAGGGTAGAGATCTCGAAAAAATTGTTTTATCTAACGCCATTAAATTACATACTATGCGAAAAGTTATGGTTTATAATAATAAAACTATAATTTTCTCGTAAAAGTGACCAAACTGAATAACTGGTGTCTACTAAATAGTGTTAAACTCGTATTAAGGTTTTTTTTTTCTATATGTATGTTAAAACCTTATAAATTATATTTGACCACTAACAAAAACTAAAAATTATGATAAAAAGAATTTTAGCCTTAATTGTTGTTTGCAATTTAATGGCCTGTGCAGAATTACAACAAGTTGTAGATTCATTGCCTCAAGGAACAACTGATGTTTTAGGAAATGCTGATATTGCTGCAGGATTAAGAGAAGCCTTAGATTTAGGTATTGAGAAACAAGTTGCAAAACTAACCGCTGAAGATGGCTTTTATAAAAATGAATTGGTAAAAATTGCTTTACCTGAAGAGTTACAAAAAGTAGATAGTGCCTTACGTAAAATAGGATTAAGCAGCTTAGCTGATGAAGGTTTAAAAGTACTTAATAGAGCTGCAGAAGATGCTGTATCTGAAGCAACACCAATATTTGTTAATGCTGTTAAAGACATTACTTTTGATGACGCTAAAACTATTCTTTTAGGAGAAGATAATGCAGCGACATCTTACTTAACGACTAAAACTCAAACAGAGCTTTACGAAAAATTTAAGCCCGTTATTAATAGTTCTTTTAGTAAAGTTGGTGCTGATAAAATTTGGGCTAATCTTATTACAAAATACAACAACATTCCTTTAACTAATGATGTAAATCCAGATTTAACTGATTACGTAACTTCAGAAGCATTAGAAGGTGTTTACACTATGATTGCTGTTGAAGAATTAGAAATCAGAAATTCAGTAGCTTCTCGCAGTACAGATTTATTGAAAAAAGTATTTGCACTACAAGATTAAAAAACATATTTACTTAAAAAATACATAAATTTTTAAGTAAAATATATTTGTTCTCGCTAAATTTTAGTAATTTAATAAAATAATTATTAAAATTTAGCCGTGAACAATTCAGATCAACTCTTAGAAAAAAGAACAAGACTTAAAAAAAAATACACTCAACTTATTGAGGAGGCTTATAACTTAAGACAAAGTGATCAGGCTTTAAGTGACTTTTCAGAATACAAAGCCACAAAAGTTCTTTATAAAATAAATAAATTAGAATTTGTAGTAAGAGACTCTAATTAGAAAATACTCTAATTACCTTATTTTTAATGCTTTATTTATTTAAAACACACTTAATCATAACCTAACATTACCGTAACCTCTACAATAATAAAAGTTATCATCTTTGCAGAGCAAAAGATTGAGATTAGTTAAGTCTCTAAAACAGTTAGTTTAGATTAGAAAGTCGATATTAGTTAGGTATCGACTTTTTTTGTTTAATTATGAAGTGTTTTAAAATACGGATAAGACTTCAGTAAGCGACTACCATACCAAGAAAACAATTCTCCATCTACAATTTTTATTTTCATTTCTGGAAATTGAAATTGCAACTCTTTTACATCTGATTCTTTAAACGGAAAAGGTTCTGTTGATAAAAAAATAAAATCTGCTTCTTTTAATTTTGAATTATTAAAATCAATTTCTGGATAACGCTTCTCTGATTCAAAAATATTTATAAACCCAGCTTCATTAAGCATAACATTTATAAAGTTATCTGAAGCTGCAACCATCCAAGGTTTTTTCCAAATAAAATAAGCAACTTTTAATTTCTCGTTATTTTGATTTTGAAGTTGAAAGGCTTCACGTTCTAATTGAATATTTGATACTAAAGTTGAAGTTGTTCTTTCAATTTCAAAGATATCTCCATACATATTTATAAGCTCAAAACTATCTTCAAGATTATAAACATCACTAACATGAATTGGAGCAATACCAGTTAATTCTTCGATCATTTCCTTGGTATTTTCTTCTTTATTACAAAGAATAATATCAGGACGAAGTGCTTTTATTTTTTCAATATTAACTTCTTTAGTTCCACCAACAACCACTTTAGACATTCTAAGATGATTTGGATGTACACAAAACTTAGTAACACCTACAATAAATGCTTCTAGACCTAAATCTACTAAAAGCTCTGTTTGCGAAGGTACTAATGAAACAATACGTTTTGGTTTACGACCAAATAGAAGTTTACGATTTAATTGGTCTTTACACGTTTTCATTAGGGAAATTTAAATTTTATAAACTATTAATTTCTTGTTGTTATACAAAGAAAATTAGGCCTTCAGTTCTATTGCCATTTGTAACTGAAGTTCTTCTGCCTTTTGTGCAGCTGCTTCAGCAAAATTTTCCTCTTGTGAAGCATAAATAATTCCTCTAGATGAGTTTATTAATAAACCTACAGAATCATTCATTCCGTATTTACAAACGTCTTGAAGATTTCCACCTTGAGCACCAACACCTGGCACTAACAAAAAGCTATCTGGGATTATCTTTCTTATATCTCCTAAATATTCAGCCTTTGTAGCTCCAACTACATACATTAAATTTTCTGAGTTCTCCCAAGATTTAGAAGTCTCTAATACTTGTTTATATAACTCTACACCATCTATTTCTTTAGTTTGAAAATCGAATGCGCCTTGGTTAGACGTTAAGGCTAAAAGAATGGTATGTTTATCTTTAAATATTAAAAAAGGCTCTACTGAATCTTTTCCCATATAAGGCGCAACCGTAACACTATCGAACCCTAAATCCTCGAAAAAAGCTTTAGCATACATTGTGCTTGTATTTCCTATATCTCCTCGTTTTGCATCTGCAATAGTGTATATTTCAGGATGATTTTTGTTAAGGTAATTAATTGTTTTCTCTAAAGCTTGCCATCCTTTAATTCCGTAAGCTTCATAAAAAGCTGTATTTGGTTTGTAAGCGACACACAAATGATGTGTTGCATCAATAATTGCTTTATTAAAAGCAAAAATCGGGTCTTCTTCTTTTAATAAATGTTTTGGAATTTTATTTAAATCGACATCTAATCCGATACAAAGAAAAGATTGTTTCTTTTTAATTTGGGTAATAAGTTGTTGTGTTGTCATACTATAAAAAAAGCCTCAAAATAGAGGCTTACATTTAAATTACATCATCGTTAGCCTTTAACAACTCTGTGTTTTCAGCTAACATTAATTCGTCTATAATTTTTTGGATATCACCATTAATGATATTTGATAAATCGTACAGTGTTAAACCTGGCACTCTATGATCTGTAACACGTCCTTGTGGATAATTGTAGGTTCTAATCTTAGCAGATCTATCTCCAGAACTTACCATACTTTTACGTTTTTCAGAATCGGCAGCTTGTTGCTTAGCTAATTCTAAATCGTATAAACGTGAACGTAAAACCTTTAAGGCTTTTTCTAAGTTTTTATGTGATGATTTTTGATCCTGACAACTTACAATCATTCCTGTAGGCTCGTGGTGTAACTTAATTGCAGAATATGTTGTATTCACCGATTGTCCTCCAGGACCTGTTGATGTAGTACGCTCAATACGAACCTCAGTCATGTCTAATTCATAATCAAACTCCTCAGCCTCAGGTAAAACCATAACTGTTGCTGCACTTGTATGTACACGTCCTTGAGTTTCTGTTTGTGGTACACGTTGTACACGGTGCACACCTGCTTCAAACTTTAAAGTTCCGTAAACATCTTCACCAGAAACTTCAAAAATAACTTCTTTAAAACCACCTGATGTTCCATCACTCTGACTTACAACATCTACTTTCCAGCCTTTATCACTACAGTATTTAGAATACATTCTGTATAAATCACCTGCAAAAATACTTGCTTCATCACCACCTGTACCTGCTCTAACCTCAACAACGACGTTTTTAGCATCGTCTGGATCTTTAGGAATAAGCATAAAACGAATCTCTTCTTCAAGTTTTGCGATAGTTTCCTTAGCTTCTTCGAGTTGTATTTTTGCCATGTCTACCATTTCGGCATCAGAACCATCTGCAATAATTTCTTCAGCTTCAGATACATTTTCTAATGCTTCACTATAAACCTCACCTTTATCTACAATAAGTTTAAGATCCTTGTATTCTTTCATCAGCTTCGTATAACGCTTCTGATCTGATATAATATCTGGTTGAATGATAAGGTCGTTCACCTCATCGAACCGTTGTTTTATAATCTGTATTTTCTCTAACATCTATCTTCAAAAATTATCGTTCAAAAATACGATAAATAATGGATTTTTAAACGTTGCTTATAAGGACATTTTAACTTTCAAAAAATAAACCACTTAAATTTAGCGTTATACATATAATATGTACAAATTTCTAGCTATACTAACCTTTTACAAACAATTTGTAGTTTGGTCGTTTATCGTAAACATCATTATTTTACTGTATACACCGTATATAACACCAGCAATATGTATTAAATTATTCCTTGTAATATTTGCTTGGTATTACATTAATGAAACTTCAAATAAACGAAAATTAACTATTTATCGAAACCTAGGGATTTCATCCTTCAAGCTTTTTTCTATTATATTTATAGTAGACTCTACCTTAACACTTTTATTTCTAAAATTATACACGGAATTTTTATAAACCTCAGCTGAAATTGATATTTGAATTAGATAATATAGAACTTTACTTTAAAACCAAGCGAATTTTAAATGGCATTTACTTAAAAGGTGAAACAGGAAAAGTTACCGCTATTTTAGGCAGAAATGGTTGTGGAAAAAGTAGCTTACTCAATATTGCATTCGGAAGTCTAAAACCTAAATACATGTTGATTCGCTTGAACAAGAAACCTCTTCAAAAACCTCTATATGTTTTAAAAATCGCTAAATATTTACCGCAGTATAATTTTATTCCTGCTGAGATGAAATTATCTTTTGTGTTTAAATTATATGATTTAAGTTGGAAAAATTTTATTGCTTTATATCGAGCTTTTTCAATATATAAAAACGATAAATTTAAAGCACTATCTGGAGGAGAAAGACGACTTATTGAAACTTATATTACTCTGAAAACAAAAAGTGAGATTGTTTTTTTAGACGAGCCCTTTTCTCATATATCTCCGTTACATATTGAAACTGTAAAACAATTAATTGCAGAAGAAAAGAAACATAAAGTAATTATAATATCTGATCATATGTATCAGCATATAATTGAGGTATCGGACACCATTTATTTATTAAAAAATGGCACCACAAAGAAGATTAAAAAGCTTACTGAACTTGAAGATTATAAATATTTAAGTGAAGGTACTTTATAACGAAATTCCAATATTATGAATTAGTTTTCATAATATTATCTAAATCCACAACAACACCAACTCCTAAAATTTGTTTCCATTGTAATTTAGGGCCCACAATAATATTTTCTTCGTTTGTTATTTCATTAGTCTCAACTTCTACTTTAATATCGTTGTCATATCTTAAATGAGAACCTAAATTTGCTTTTACAAATCTATTAACTTTCATGTCCAAGTTAAGCTCCCACTCTAAATCAATGTTACCAAAACTATTAATATAGTCCGTATACAACCTTAAAAGACTTGTAACTTTTATGTTTTCAAAAAGCTCTTCTTCGTATGAATTAGTTAAAAGTATACCTAACTCTTGTTTTACTTTTTTTCCTTCTCTAAGTATATTCCCTTCCAAATCATAAATAGCTGAATCTACACCAAAAGCACCTTTATTTGCCAACTCATCATCTAAAACAAAGGTTGTTTTTAAAGTAAAAGGAGACGCATAAAAAGACAATCGCTCAATAAATCGACCGTATTCCATACCCGCACCAAAAAACATATAACCAGGAGCTAAGAATTTTGAAATTGGTGTATCTCTATCAGGATAAGTATATCCATTGGCCATTTGCGTGTTAAGGCTAAATTTAGAAGAATAAAACCAATTACTTTTAGGATCTTTTTCTAAACCAATATTAGAAATCAACTCAATGACATCTTCTGTTTTTCTAATATTTAATTCTTCCTGTTTATTTAAACCATATCTAATATTAAAATTAGAATTCCAATACCACTTTTCTTGTTTATATTTTGCTTCAGCGGCAGCTGTTACAATTCCTGAAATAGAATTCGCACCACCTGCATTCCAGTTTGTAAATGACACTTGATTAAGCGTCAAACCAACTTCTTTTTTTGTTTTCCAACCTAATTGAATAACCTCATTTTTTTTCTTTTGAAAATACAATGAATCAGGCTGTGCAAAAAGCACACTTGAACATAAAACAAATACACTAAATATAAACCACGAATAGTTTTTCATGCTAAAAAAATTAATAAGAGAATGTACCGTAATCGCTTTTTATAGTTAACTTCTTCTTATCTGAAGCTTCTACTCGACCTATAATTTTAGCATCTACATTAAAAGATTTTGAAATCTCAATAATAGCTTCTGCAACTTCAGGCTTTACGTACAACTCCATACGGTGTCCACAGTTAAAAACTTGGTACATTTCTTTCCAATCTGTTTTAGATTGCTCTTGAATGAGTTTAAATAACGGAGGAACATCAAACATATTATCTTTTATAATATGAAATTGATCTACAAAATGAAGAATTTTTGTTTGCGCACCACCACTACAATGTACCATTCCATGTACGGATTCACTATCGTAACTATTAAGGATAGCTTTTATAATTGGAGCATAAGTACGTGTTGGAGATAATACCAATTTACCAGCATCTATAGGAGAATTCTCTACAGCATCTGTTAATTTTGTTTGCCCAGAATAAACTAAATCTTCGGGTACAGCAGCATCAAAACTCTCAGGATATTTTTCAGCTAAGTATTTAGAAAAAACATCATGTCTTGCAGATGTTAATCCATTACTCCCCATACCTCCATTATATTCAGTTTCGTAAGATGCTTGTCCAAAAGACTCTAATCCTACAATAACATCACCAGCAGTAATATTTGCGTTATCAATAACTTTAGATCGTTTTATACGCGCAGTTACTGTAGAATCTACAATGATAGTTCTTACCAAATCCCCTACATCTGCAGTTTCTCCGCCTGTAGAATGAATAGTAACTCCAAAAGATTTTAGATCTTCTATTAATTCTTCTGTTCCGTTAATAATTGCAGAGATAACTTCACCAGGAATAAGGTTTTTATTTCTCCCTATTGTTGAAGATAACATAATATGATCTGTTGCTCCTACACAAAGTAAATCGTCAATATTCATAATCAACGCATCTTGAGCTATGCCTTTCCACACTGAAATATCTCCAGTTTCTTTCCAATACATATAAGCTAATGATGATTTTGTACCAGCTCCATCGGCATGCATTATTAAGCAATAATCTTCATTATTTGTTAAATGATCTGGAACAATTTTACAAAACGCTTTAGGAAACAATCCTTTATCAATATTTTTAATCGCATTGTGTACATCTTCTTTTGAAGCTGAAACTCCTCTTTGCGCATATCTTTTACTTACCGAATTATCCATATTACAATTTATTAGTGTGGTTTTGCAAAAGTAAGGATTGCGTTTAATTATAAGGAATGATTCGATTGGAATTAATAACAGTATTTGAGTTTTTATTCACAACTCTATTTTTCATTAGATTAATCTGCTCTATTTGAAGATATAAATACGTTTTTGAAAGTACTTGAAATGAAATTTACCCAAAATACAAAAAGATAAAACTGAAATATCAATTTTATCTTTTTGCTTTAAAAAATAAACTTAAAGTTAATTATTATAGTTTAAAATCTTAAAAAAGGATGAAAACAACCTCAATTACAATTATCAAACTAAAACAACAACTTTTCGTTTTTGTTATAAATTACTGATTAATAGCACTACAAAAATATAAAATAAACATATTTTAAGACTATTTTTATCTATTACTTAATCTAAGACCTCTCTCTTTTCGATAACTAGTTAATGTCATCGATAAAATACATAAATCATCAAGTTTTAAAAAATTACCATATGTAAACTCACGTATTACATTATTTAAATTAAAAGTTTGATCCTTTTATTTAGTAAACAATAACTCTCTGTATTTTGTTAATGGCCATATTCCATCATCAATCATTAATTCTAATTTGTCACAGTGGTACCTAATAGTATCAAAAAATGGTTTTACTTTATTGCAATAACCATCTGCTTTCTTTTCTAAACTAGCGTCCTTATTACATATTTTACGAGCCTCAGTCATTTCTGTAACAGAAGAATTTATAGCCTCAATATGTGTTGATATACTTTCTATAAGCCCCAATTGAGCCTTTGCGTAATTCTTAAACTCATCACCATAAATGGTTTTAAGACCTTTTACATTTTCAATTAAAATATTCTGATACCTTACCGCTGTTGGCACTACATGGTTCCTAGCTATATCTCCAATAACCCTACTTTCTATTTGTACATGAAGAATATAATCTTCCATTTCTATCTCATAGCGCGCTAAAGACTCTACACTATTCATTACTCCTAAGCTTTCAAAAAGATCAATAGTAGATTTAGCTTTTTTTATTTTAAGTGCTTCAGGGGTTGTTTTATTATTACTAAGTCCTCGTTTTTCTGCTTCTTTTTCCCAATCACCACTGTAACCATTTCCTTCAAAAAGAATTGCCTTAGATGTTTTTATATATTCTCTTAAAACATTGAATATAGCATCATCTTTTTTCATTTCTTTTTTATCGATTAACTCATCGACTTCAGCTTTAAAATCTATCAATTGTTTTGCGACAATAGTATTTAAAACCGTCATAGGCTTTGCACAATTAGCCGTTGAACCAACTGCTCTAAACTCAAATTTATTACCTGTAAAAGCAAAAGAAGATGTTCTATTTCTATCCGTATTATCAAGTAATATTTCTGGTATTTTACCAACCACATTAAGCTTTAAATCCGTCTTTTCTTGAGGTGATAATTTTCCTTTAGTTACTGTTTCTAATTCATTAAGTACATTAGTTAATTGTGCTCCAATAAAAACAGAAATTATAGCAGGCGGTGCCTCGTTGGCTCCTAACCTATAATCATTACTCGCAGAAGCAATAGCTGCTCTTAATAACTCTTCATGAGTTTGGACCGCTTTAATTGTATTAATAAAGAAGGTTAAAAATTGAAGATTACTCATTGGTGTTTTCCCTGGAGATAATAAATTAACACCTGTATTAGTAGTTAAACTCCAATTATTATGTTTACCAGAACCATTAACTCCTGCAAATGGTTTTTCATGCATAAGAACAGTAAAATTATGACGTTCTGCTATTTTTTTCATCACATCCATCAGTAATGAATTATGATCTACTGCTAAATTAGCTTCTTCAAATATCGGAGCCAATTCAAATTGATTAGGCGCCACTTCATTATGCCTTGTTTTAACCGGAATACCTAATAACATACATTGATGTTCTAGATCACGCATATAAGACATTGCTCTTCCTGGTATGGTTCCAAAATAATGGTCATCTAATTGCTGCCCTTTAGCTGGCGAATGGCCAAAAACAGTTCTGCCAGTTAATAAAATATCGGGTCTAGATGTTGCAAGCGCTGAATCAATTAAAAAATATTCTTGTTCCCATCCTAAAGATGCATTTACTTTTTTTACATTTTTATCAAAATATTTACAGACTGCTACAGCTGCATTATCAACCGCCTGTAGAGCACGTAAAAGAGGCGTTTTATAATCTAAAGCTTCACCTGTATATGATACAAAAACAGTAGGAATACATAATGTTTTATCGTAAATAAAAGCCGGAGAAGTCGGGTCCCAAGCTGTATACCCCCTAGCTTCAAATGTATTTCTAATTCCCCCATTAGGAAAACTAGACGCGTCTGGTTCTTGCTGCACTAATTGATCCCCTCCTAATTTCTCAATAGCAAGACCATCACCAATAGTTTCAAAAAACGCATCATGTTTTTCAGCAGTTGCTCCTGTTAATGGTTGAAACCAATGCGTATAATGAGTTGCTCCTTTAGTTATCGCCCACTCTTTCATCCCTGCTGAAATGTGATCAGCTACTGTTCGATTTATTTTAGTACCTTTTTCAATCGCCTCTAAAACACTATTTAATGCCGTTTTAGTTAAATATTGGCGCATTGAAACCTCGTTAAATACATTTTCTCCAAATATTTCTGAACGACGTTGGTTATCTTTAATCTTCAAAGGTTTCCTTTCCAAGGATGCTTTTACAGCATGAAATCTAAGTGTTGACATATTATTATTTTTTCGAAGTAAAAATACAAAATATTTAAAAATACCCACTCAAAAATAGGGGCATTGATATTAATCGAGAGTATTTAATCTAAACTACCCTATTATTTTTGATGTTAAAGAAAAAATAGCCATATTTGTGACAGTACATAAACAATAACACAACACAAATTATGAGTAAATCTAAATTAGAGTATATATGGCTTGACGGATATAAGCCTACTCAAAACATGAGAAGTAAAACTAAAATTGAAGAAGATTTTAGTGGTAAATTAGAAGATTGTCCTATTTGGTCTTTTGACGGATCATCTACAAAACAAGCCTCTGGTGGTGCTTCAGATTGTTTATTAAAACCTGTTGCTATTTATCCAGATCCTGCTCGTAAGGATGGATACTTAGTAATGACTGAAGTTTTAAACGCTGATGGAACTCCTCACGTTTCTAACGGAAGAGCTACAATTGAAGATGAAGATAATGACTTCTGGTTTGGTTTTGAGCAAGAATACTTTATTATGGATACGCAAACACAATTACCTTTAGGTTTCCCTATTGGTGGCTATCCTGCACCTCAAGGAATGTACTACTGTTCTGTTGGTGGAAAACACACACATGGTAGAGATTTAGTTGAAGAACATGCAGATCTTTGTATTGCTGCAGGTTTAAACTTTGAAGGAATTAACCAAGAAGTTGCTTCTGGACAATGGGAATACCAATTATTTGCTAAAGGCGCTAAAAAAGCTGGAGATGAAATTTGGGTTTCACGTTATTTATTAGACCGTTTAACTGAACAATATGGTTATTATATTGAGTACCATCCAAAACCATTAGGTAAAGATATGGATTGGAATGGTTCTGGTATGCACGCTAACTTCTCTAACTCTGTTTTAAGAACTTGTGGTTCTCAAGAAACTTATGAAAAAATATGTGAAGCATTTAGACCTGTTGTAAAAGAGCATATTGCTGTTTATGGTGAGTTTAATGACCAACGTTTAACAGGTGAACATGAAACTGCTTCTATTCACGATTTTAGTTATGGTATTTCTGATAGAGGAGCTTCTATTCGTATTCCAATCATTACAGTTGAAAAAGGCTGGAAAGGTTGGTTAGAAGATAGAAGACCAGCTTCTAATGGTGATCCATACAAAATTGCAGGAGTGATTATCAAAACTGTAAAAAGTGCTAATATTTCTTAATTAGTATCAAATAATTTTAAAAAAGCCGTTTAGATAATATCATTTAAACGGCTTTTTTTATTCCTTAATATAATATATAACGTTACAACATTCAATATTCTCCCCTTTAATTAGACCTATTAATTTCTATTCCCTGAAGCTTCTATTCTAAATAGGTTATTCTGATTACTCATTTTAAAAATTAACATATCTATCTAATTATCAACGCATAGAAGATTCTAACTTCCTCAAAAAACAACCTTTAATCGACGAAATCTACTTTTAAAAGCAGATCTTGACATTTTATCGACTATTCTAGGTGATCTTCGTTTTTTTTAGGCCTTATAAAAGTATGGTTATAAGTTTGTGAAGCTATTAACCAAATTTATATAATTATGAAAAATATTACAAAGCGCTTCTTTGCATTTTTTTGTGGAGTTGCTGCATTAATGACAATTAACTTGAATGCTCAAAACACACAAGATAGCTGTAATGCTATTGAAGTGATTGCATCTACTCAAGGAACTACATCTTCAGGAGCTCTTGTAAATGCAGATCGTTCAGATGTGAACGCTGCTTTATACACACCAGACAAGTCTAACGCTGCTGGAGGTTTTTATTCTTTAGGTATAAATGGAAGTATTACCCTAGGATTAGGAGGAGCGGTTTACAACCAACCTGGAACTGACATTACTATTTACGAAACTTCATTTAGTGGAGATAATTGTGGTGGTAGTGATGACGAAATGGCTTTAATCGAATTATCTCAAGACGGTTCAACATGGGTTGAATACGGAACTGTTTGTCGTGATGGTCTTATAGACCTTAATGATGTTGATTTAGAGTATGTAACACAAATTAAAATTACAGATGCTACAACAGGATCAGGTGATGGTTACGATCTAGATGGTATTGAAGCTGTAAACGGCTGTGAAGAAATACCTAGTGAATTTTGTTATGGTTCTACTGCATTTGACTATGTACCTGGATTAAATAGTGACGGAACAACTTTTAATGTTGCTGAACGAATGGATACTAACAAAGCTTTAGGCTTACCAGAAATGGATGATTCAATGAACTTTTTATCATTAGGATATGGTGGTGAAGTTACTATTGGTTTTGATGGTGTTGTTTACAACAATGAAGGACCAGATATCGAGGTTGTAGAAACTACATTTGGTAATGCTTCTTTTTCTAACTACCCAGAATCAGCTGATATTTACGTATCTCAAAACGGTATTGATTTTTATCTTATCGGATCTGTACTTACAGATAACGCAGGAGACTTAGATATAAGTAACGCTCCTATAGCTCTTGCTTATATTACAGAAGTAAAAATTGTAGATACAACGCCTAGCGGTTCTATTTCTGAAGATGGTTTTGATTTAGATGGTGTTATTGCTTTAACAGGTTGTAACGAACTTATTGAGCCTACACCTGCTGGATGTTATCCTGTAGATTATTTTAACTACGTAGAAGGAACTAAGAAAAATGGTGGTGTTATTGACGCTATTAGAACTGAAACTCCTGAAAACACACTTGGTGCACCAGAAGGAACTGATGATTATGTATTTACTACACTTGGTTACGGTGGAGAAATTACTTTAACATTTGGTGGAGCTGTATACAACCAAGCAGGACCAGACTTAGTCGTTGTTGAGACTACATTCCAAAACACTTGGGGTTGTGAAACTTATGGAGAATATGCTGATGTATACGTTTCTGCAGATAACATCAACTTCCATTTTGCAGGTACTGTTTGTAAATCTGATAACGCAATTGATATTTCTGATGCTGGTGATTTTGATTTCATCTACTATGTGAAAATTGTAAACAACAATGAATTATCTACAACTGAAGATGCTTACGATCTTGATGGTGTAATTGCTGTTGGAACATGTGAAGAATTCAATTACGCTGCTTACGCAGATGAGCAATATCGTTTATTAAGTGTTGACCAAATAAGTGCTAATGATTTAGGTGTAACAACTCACCCTAACCCTACTAGTACTGTTTCATATATTGAATTCACTCCAAAAACAACAAGCAATATACTTATCGAAGTATTTGATATAAATGGTCGTAATATTGGTCAAGTTTTCAATCAAGAAGCTTATTCAGGTCAATCTTATACAGCTGAATTTAACGTTAACAATTTAGCTTCTGGACTATACATCTACAAAGTAACAACTGGTAACTCTAGTATTACTAAAAAGTTTGTAGTTAATAAATAAGAATATAACTTATTAGTTATTCTAATTACTATACAAAAAGCCTCCTGAAAATACATTTTTAGGAGGCTTTATTTTTTCTATTAGTTTATCATCTGTTTTAGCTTTCAACTAAAAAATAAGTGCTTATCTTATGTTTAAAAATAATCTATAATTATCTTTAACTATAGCAAGTACACGCTTGAGATAAAAACATCTTATATTATATAAAAAATAATTAGAAAGAGCTCTATGCTGTAATATTGAGTCTTCATACTAAAGAAGTATTTCTAAGTAATATATTTATTACCAATACAGCTTTGACCTAAATATTAGCAAAGTACTAATGAACAATAAGCAACACAAGAAGTAGTTAGTTGTTTCACTATAAAGAATATCTTTTTACATTTACTATATAACAAAGCCTCTTGAAAATGTATTTTCAAGAGGCTTTGTTTATACTTTTTATCAAAAAAAACAATCACAAGTTTACCTAATAGTTCTCTTATTAAAACTGATGACTACCTAAGAGTTAGGAATATAAAAACTATATAAGCACCAAATAAAAGCATTCCTTTTACCCTCCCTATTTCAAAACGTTTTGGTATCATTATAAACGGAATTAAAATAGCAGCAAAACCAATCATCCAAAAGATATTAGTCGATAAGATCTCAGGAGTATTAGGATTAACTACAATAGGTTTTATCATTGCTGTAAGACCTAAAACAGAAGCAATATTAAAAATATTAGAACCGATAAGGTTTCCTAAAGAAATCGCTTTTTCTTTTTTAACTGCAGAAATTACAGAAGCCGCCAACTCAGGCACACTTGTACCAATAGCAATTACAGTAACAGAAATTGCATAATCACTAATACCTATTGATAATGCTAATTCTTCAGCACCTTCCACTAACCAAAGTGAACCAAAATACAAACCTGCAGCACCTATTAACAACCAAATTGTTATTTTAAAATTAGAAACAACAGCTAAATTATCATCAACTTCTTCCAAATTTTCTTTTGTAGATCTTCTAGAACTTCTAATTAAAACTACTAAAAAGACAACTAAAGCTATCAACATAATTAAACCTTCAATCCATGTTAAAACACCATCATTCTTTAAAAAATAGTAAAGCACAAAAGATAATAACATCATCATTGGCCAATTCAACTTGTAAAACTCTTTATCTACAGCTAGTGGAGAGATCATAGCTGTAATCCCTAAAACCAATCCTATATTAGCAATATTAGAACCAATAACATTTCCTAAAGCAATATCAGAAACTCCATCTAAAGCCGCCTGCAAGCTCACTAATAATTCTGGTGCAGAAGTTGCGAAAGACACAACCGTCATCCCAATAACAAGTTTTGATATTTTTAGTTTAAAAGATAGCCCAACAGAAGCTCTTACCAAAAAATCACCACCAACAACCAAAAAGGCTAAACCTACCAACACTAAAACTATACTCATCTTCTATCTGAATTTAATTCACAAAGATAATATTTCATTTGCACACAGACTAAAAACTACACTTTTCGTTAAATAACTATTATTACAGTTTTATAACTGTAAAAATAGTTATATATTTATCCCTCAAGATTAAAACACTTATTTTAACTATGCAAAAGCTCACAAATAAAGAGGAAGAAATAATGCACATACTGTGGAAGTTAGAAAAAGCTTTTGTTAAGGATGTGCTAGCGGAAATTAATACTGAAAAACCTCATTACAACACACTTTCTACCATAATTAGAAACCTAGAAGAAAAAGGTTACGTGAGTTATAACGCCTATGGCAAAACTCATCAATACTTCCCTATTGTATCTAAAGAAGATTATAAAACAAAATTTATGAATACGGCTATTGAAAATTATTTTAATAGCTCTTATAAAAACGTGGTTTCATTTTTTGCAAAAGAAGAAAAAATAAGTGTTGATGAGCTTAAGGAAATTATAGCTTTAATAGAAAACAAAAAATAATTATGGAATATTTGCTAAAAGCTTCAGTAGTAATCGCAGTATTCTATTTATGTTATTATCTACTTTTAAAAAAAGAAACATTTTTTCAGCATAATAGATGGTTTTTATTAATCGGTTTAATAATTGCAATAGTATTTCCTTTAATTGTTATCCCTGTATACATCCCAATAGAATCTACTACATTACAAGAATCTATATTCACAACATCCGTTAATCATTCAACTTTCACAGAAGATGTCGTTGAAACCACTTTTAATTGGAAAGAATTAAGTTTAATAGTATATACAATTGGTTTATCAATATTCTCGATTCAATTTATATTTCAGTTTGGTTCTTTAATAGTTCTACTGATAAAAAACCCAAAATATAAAGATCAAAATTTCACATATATAATTGTTAAAAACAAAATTTCACCATTTTCATTTTTTAAGTGGATCGTTTACAATCCTAAATCTTACAAGGAAGAAGAACTTCAGTTGATTTTAATACATGAAAAAGTACACGCTACACAATTACATTCTATAGATATTTTACTAACGCAATTAGCCTGTGTTGTATTTTGGTTTAATCCTCTAATTTGGTTGTACAGAAAAGAAATACGACAAAATTTAGAATACATAGCAGATTTAAACACACAAATATCTACTAGCACAAAAAAAGAATATCAGCATTTATTATTAAAAACAAGTATTGCTAATCACAATACACTTTTATCTAATAACTTTTATAATTCATCAATCAAAAAACGAATATTTATGTTAAACAAAACGAGATCAAAACAAAAAAATCAATTGAAATACTTGCTTATGTTGCCACTTTTAGCTGGTTTACTCATTAGTATGAATAGTAAAAAGATATATCTAGAAGCTGAACTCCTCAATAACATTGAACCAATTAACACAAAGGATTCAATTACACACGAAAGCATAAAGCTAAAGTTCACCAACCAGATGAATGATGATCGCCTAGAAGAATTTAAAACACTTTTAGAATCTAAAGGTGTAACAATGAAAATAAAAAGCTTAAAACGTAACCAAGACGATAAAATTAGCTCAATAAATATTGTTTTTGAATCTAAAAATAGAACAACCAACTATAGTTCTAAAATTAAAGAAGGAATTTTACCTTTCTATTTTGAAATGACTGACGAAAGTATTGAAGTTTATAACATTAAAGATATTGAATATAATGAAAATACATTAGTTGCCGCCTACAACATCCAAAAACCAAATGATACGTTATACTTTAAAACGATTGATTCCGCAAAGGTGCAAAGCTTATCTAAAGAAAAATCTGACTTATACTATGAAGGTGGTAAAACTTTAAAAATAACCACTAAAAATGATGATCTAATAATTAATCAACCCCAAAAAAAGTATAAAGCTATTTCAACTGCAACTAACAACAATCAAAAACCTTTAATAATCATTGATGGAAAAGAAGCAGATTATGAACTACTTAAATACCTGAATCCTAACCTTATTGAAAGCATGACTGTTTTGAAAGACAACAAAGCGATTGATGCATACGGTGATAAAGGTAAAAATGGGGTTATAATATTAATAACTAAAGAGAATACAACTGAGAAAAATACAACCAAAACAAAAAACAATAATCCATGGAAAGCCATTGGTAAATCAGAAATAAATAGCCTCACTTACATTGATGACGAAAACCCTTCCAAAAATGAATCTATCGCCTATATTTCAAAATCTTCAACAGATCAAATTTTAGATTCTCATATAAATGAACTTAAAAGAATTGGAATCACAGTTAAATATTCTAAGTTAAAAAGAAATAAGGTTGGAGAAATTACAAGTATAAAAATTAGTCTTGAGGATAATGAAGGATCAAAAAGTAGCGCTACATGGAAAGTTACTAATGGTATTCCGGATATAGAATTTGGAAAATCAGAAGGATCCTTAATCGCTAGAACCAAGTAAATAAAACCATTTTAAAACAAAAAAAAAAAAAAAAAAAGCCAAACTGAATATAAACAGTTTGGCTTTTTCTATTAAAGTATTTCTACTACTTAATTAACAATAACCTTCTTAATTACAGAACGATTCTCACTGGTTAATTTTAAGATATATAAACCCGAAGCGATATCTAAGTCTAGATAATCATTTACAGTCTGTATACGCTTTAAAAGCTTTCCTTCTACTGAGTAAACCTCAACATTAGCCGCTGCATTTAATCCAGAAATATAAACACGCCCTGTTGTAGGATTAGGTGTTAAAGTGACATCTAATAATGCATTATCTTCAACACTTAAAGCTTGTGCCCATGCATCACCAACATTATCTCCCCAAATATATTCTATCAAATCTGGTTGATCTATAAAAGGATTTCTGTTTTTCTGCCAATTGTAAACCACGTTATTTCTATTCATTTCAAAATCATCTGGCGGATCATTTCTATGCCACTCAAGTAGAGTTGCTAAATCTCCAAACTCACCAACATTGCCATCAGGATAACCATTTACGATTTCTAGACCATTATAACGCACAGCCATATAAAATACACTTCTGGCTACATCACCTTTAAATTTTCCTGCTGTACCGGTTGGCCCATTATACTCACCATAAAACTGATTATTTCTTGAACTATTCTCTGGTCCATCTGCTGCTCTTAATGCATGTGCATCAGAATTACCATGACGTAATGAATCTGCTTCTGTTGTCCAATAAACATCAATTCCATCAGCAACCTCATCTTCTTCTATGCTATCAAAACCACCTCTAGATCTAGGAAATGTATGTTCTCTATTCCATTTCCCTGTATTTATAGAACTTGTTTGGTAATCTAACTTGGCACGACCTTTTTCTAAGTATACCAACCATACTTCATTACTGTTTTCTGGATTTTGATCTGCTTCTTTTAAAATATCAATAATATCTGCATAAGTCTGTGCTCTTACAATAGATGGATCTGCAATAATATCTTGTAAAGCCTGTCTTAAAGTAACATCTGCTAAGCCATCTAAACTGTTGTAATAACCAGTTGGCTGTGTAGTTTCAACAATACCGAAAGTAGGTTCTAAAGGTGTTCCCCAAGCTGCAACAACAAAATCATTATCCACAACTCTAATTTCTATATCTCCATTATTAGCTATAATTGGCTCTACTAGATCTAAAAATCTAATTTTTAAAACCTCATCACCTTCATCATCAGCATCATCAACTAAAGTAATTGTAGTTGTCGCTGTATTCTCTCCTGATAAAATAGTAATATTTGTATTTCCTGTATAATCAGAAATATCAAAACTATCATTATCCAAACTTATATTAAAGTTTAAATCTGAATCTACATTAGTATCTGCAGTAAAGATAATATCAAAAATTGCACCTTCTTCAATTTGAGTGTCTATAACAGAAATAGCAATTGAATTTACAGCAATACCTGAACCATCATTTTCTCTTCTTGGCGTTGGTGTTACAGAAGAAAAGGTTACAACTCCCATTTCATCTACAAATCGTTGAATAGATTTAGGATTAGCATTGGTACCACTATCATTATATTGCATTGTTTCTCCTAACTTCTCTAATAAACCCGTAGCATCAGAATCATTAGTTCCGTAAACCATTGCATCTATTAAATTATCTTGAGTAGCTATAGTTCCCTCTAAAAAGTCTGATGTCAAAGCTTCATAGATACCTACAGCATCTGGTCCATTTTGAATTACGTTTTCTGACATTAATGCCTGAGGAAAAGGCGTAATATTAGAACTCCCTATAACTAATAAACCATTAATATCTGTTGTTAAACCATTTAAATTGTACGTAAAATAGCTACTATCACCTCCACTACTCGATCCATTAAAGAACACTAAAATGTATCCATCAGTAGAAAAATTAGGCGTTTCTGATTTTAATTCTATAAACTCTTGAGTATCTACACTTGGACTATCAGCATCTAGTTCATTAATTACCAAAACCTGAGACCAACTGACTCCTGAAATTAACAGCAGTACTAAAATTGTAATTTTTTTCATTATCATTTTTTTTACAAATATAAACTTATTCTCAAGCCACAGGTTAACACAAAATTAAATACGGAAACACAGTTATCAAAACATACAATCTGCCATAATTAAAAATTCAAAAAAAAGATGAAATTTCAAATTTTAAGCTTATTAATCAATAATCATGTCTACAATTAATAATAACACTCCAAAAACCCCCTTAGAAAGTTACAATAAAAAACACTTATAAGATATTTTAACTATAATTTAAAACACATATATAGACAAGTCACTAAATATTATAACTAATTACATCTTTTTAGATATAAATTAAAATTCAAACTCATCAATTATTACAAAAATACTTGGAACATAGCAGGTTGAATATTTATATTGAAAACTCAATCAATTAAACATTGAATATTACTAACCTCTAAAACCAAAAATTATGATCACATTAATCTCTCTAGTTATTGAAATAATCATTTCAACAATTTAACAACCTCAAAAAAGGTAAAGCTTAGTTCTAGAATAAGTTTTACTATTTTTGTCACAAATAATATAGCCTAAATAAAAACTAACTTTCGTTACAAATAAAAATTATGAAGACTTTCATCTTTAAACTTATCGCAAAAGTGAACAAGGCTATTCTTCCTAGTTACTCAAAACAACAATTAGACCTTAGTAAAGCGACTAAAATCCAACTTGCTATAATAGGTTGGCGTGTCTATATTACTAAAAATGCTATTGGATAAACGTTCTAATAAAAGCATTTTTTATTTCATAATTTCTTGTTAAAAACATCAAAAAAATATGTACTTTTAGTACTCTAAATTTTTTCAGGTGACATTTAACATTCTTACTTTTCAAAAAGCGATTTCAAAATCAACTTTAATTCTTGCACTAGCCTGTTTATCAACAAGTTTATCATGTAAAGAAGAACCTAAATACGAAGCTATCAATGACAAAACTTCCGTTTTTTTATCAGGAAAATTAATTCCTGACGATCATTTTTTGGGTGATAAAAACTGTAGAGAATGCCATCAAGAAGAATTTAAAGATTGGGAAGGTTCTGATCACGATAAAGCCATGGAAATTGCAGACAGCACATCTGTATTAGCAGGTTTTAATGGTGAAAAATTTACAAGCCAAGGTATTACATCTCATTTCTTTAAAAAAGACAACGTTTACTATGCAAATACGGAGGGTCCTGACGGAGAATATCACGATTATAAAGTTATTTATACTTTTGGGATCACACCTTTACAACAGTATATTGTTCAATTCCCAAATGGACATTATCAATGTTTAAGAACCGCTTGGGATTCCGTTAAAAATAAATGGTTTGATCTATATCCTGACTTTAAAGTTGTACATTCTGAATGGCTACATTGGTCTAGAGGTGGTTTGAATTGGAATAATATGTGTTCTGACTGCCACTCTACGAACGTTAGAAAAAACTACGACAAAGAAACCCATAGTTACGACACTAAATATGCCATAATCAATGTTAATTGTGAAGCCTGCCATGGACCGGGTAAACAACATGTAGAAGATGTTAATAGACTTGGAGAAGCATACAATTCAACCGGAACTATGCAAATGACCCTGGATACTAAACCAAAAGAACTAGTAGACCAATGCGCACGTTGCCATATGAGAAGAGAACAATTCTCTACTCACTTTAATTTTGAAGGTACTTTACTCGATCATTATTTCCCTCAATTACTTGTAGAAAATCTATATTTTCCTGATGGACAAATCCTCGATGAAGTATATGTTTATGGCTCTTTTGTTCAAAGTAAAATGTACCAAAACAACGTTACTTGTAATAATTGTCACAATTCGCATTCCTTAAAATTAAAATTTGAAGGAAATAACCTTTGTGCACAATGTCATGAACCCGCAAAATACGATACGCCTAAACACCATTTTCATGAAGCAAATACCGAAGGTGCAAAATGTATTAATTGCCACATGACCGGAAGGTATTATATGGGAAATGATTTTAGAAGAGATCATAGCTTTAGAATTCCGAGACCAGATTTAAGTTTAAAATACGGATCTCCAAATGCGTGTACAGGATGCCACGAAGACAAAGATGACAAATGGGCTTGGGAAGAATTTCAAAAACAACATGGCGCTGTAGATTCTATTCATTTTTCAGATAAATTAGCTCCTGGTATCGCTCACCATCCAGATGCATATGCTGGTTTAGCAGAATTAATAAATGATAAATCAGAACCAGAAATAGCAAGAGCTTCAGCTATTAAAGTGATTTCAAATTACAGTTCAGACGATTTAATAGATCAATATCTTACGTTATTAAACGACGAATCCCCTTTAATAAGAGCTGCAACTGTTGATGCTTTAAGCGAAGCAAACACTACAGATTACACTAATTATTTCTTACCATTACTAGAGGATCAAAAAAGAACTGTAAGAATTAAAGCGTTTTATGGACTTGGTGGTTTAACAGAATTACAAATACCAGAACAATACAAAGAAAGCTATCAAAAAGTTAAAAAAGAATTTAATGCTTATTTAGACCATAATTCCGACTTTGTTGGAGGTAGAATAAAAAGAGCGAGATATAATATAAAACAAGGAAATTTACAAAAAGGAATTGAAGGCTACAAAAGTGCTTTAGATATTGATGAATTAAACAATCAAATAAGATTAGATTTAGCTAACCTTTATTACAAGGATCAAAATTTTGAAAAAGCAGAAGAAACGTTTAAAAAGGTTATTGAGCAAGAATCAGAATATGGCCCTGTATACTACTCTTTATCCTTATTATATGCTGAATTAAATCGTACAGATGATGCTATTAAGCAAATGAAAAAGGCTATTGAGTACATGCCAGATAATCCACGTCCTTATTACAATTTAAGTTTATTATATGGTAAAATTCAAGACAGTAAAAATGCAGAACAAACGCTTTTAAAAGGATTAAATATTGACCCTACCAACGAAAGTTTACTATATGCATTGGGTTATCATTATTCTAGCACTAACCAATCAGAAAAAGCTAAAAACATTTTAAATCAATTAGTCAGACTGTATCCTGATAACAGACAGTATGTTAATTTCTTAAATCAGTTTGAGTAGAAATATTTACCTCATTAAGATAAAAAAGAGATTATTCAACTTTTAATGAATAATCTCTTTTTTTGTTCCGATGCGGAAACAACGTTCTTTACCAAGATAAAGCTGATCTCCATGTTTTTCTGACCAAAAGCCGTCTAATAAATCTTTAGTCATACATTTATAAACCACAACTCCTTTATAAATATTTCCATCATCACCTTTGTAATTAAAGTTAATGACTAAAATATTTTCATTAAAAAAACCCGTTCCTAGCTGTATTTGATTATTGTTAATGTTCCATTTTGCAATAATTCTGTTATTCAAATCTAGAGATAGCTTTAATATCCCTTTATAAGTTCCGCCCTCTTCATCTTGATTATTTCCGATTATTTCAAATTGCCCTACTAGATCTTTTACATTCATATTTTCACCTTTCGATTACCTCTAACTCTTCTTCCATTTAGTATTCTATAGTATTTCAACCTTACTAACACCATTACTTTTCTTTGTAATTTGAATTTGAGTAGGAATACGTTCTTTTAAATTTTCTACGTGAGAGATAATTCCGATCATTTTACCTTGAGATTGCAACGTCTCTAAGGTAGAAATTACAGTTTCTAAAGTATTGCTATCTAAAGTTCCGAAACCTTCATCAATAAATAAAGAATCTATTTTCACGTTTTTACTTGCTAAATCAGACAATCCTAGGGCCAAAGCCAAACTAATAATAAACTTTTCTCCACCACTAGAAGTATCTACTAATCTCGCTTGATCAGTTTGATAATGGTCTATCAAATTAAAATTAAGCTCTTCTTTGGCTTTGTAAGAGTCTTCCATTTTTAATGAATAACGCTTGTTTAATTGATACAAATGCACATTGGCAAGATCTAACAAATGTTTTAACGTTAAACGCTGTACATAGACGTTAAATGCGTCTTTAGAGTTTCCTATAATTTTAAAGAGTTCTTTCCAAACTTTACAAATTTTATCTTGAGCGTCTATTTTTTTATAAGTTTCTTGGTTTCTATCTTTTATTTCTTTGTCTTTTCTAAAAGCTTCTACAATTTTACCTTTAGCAGTTAACAGCGCATCTTTTTTAGTTTTTAAATCGACTAAAATTTGTTTGCTTTCAGATTCAGAAGTTTCAAAATTTTTAGTTTCTTGTAATAACTTTAGATCCTTAGCATGTTCTTCTTTTAAGGTCTTTATTTTAAGTTGATTTTCCTTAATGCGTTCTTTATTCTTTTTATACTCATTCGCTATTTCTTCGGATAATAATGCTGTTTCAATGTTTTCTTTTGATGTAAACTCACTGCCTTTTAATTTAGCATTGAGTATTTTTATAAAGTCAGATTTTTTAATTGATAAACTTTTTAAATCAGTTGTAATATTTACCTGTAAAGTTTCTTGTTTTGTTTTTGTGTTGCCTAAGTTTTGTAAGGATTCGTTACTCAATTTTGCTTTTTCTACAAAGGTGCTTTTTGCTTTTTGTAGCTGATTTCTTTTGCTTTCTACCGAAATATCAATTGCTAAAAGAGCAATTCTTTCTGTTGTTAATTTCTGCTGTTTTGTTGTTGCTTCTTTAATTGTTTCAGCAAAAACAACTTTGTTTTTAGCATGATTTTCTAACAGATCTTTAAGGTTTTCTATTTTTGTGTTTAGAATCTTACTTTCAGATTTTAATGCGTCTAAACTTCTTTCTGCTTTGTTAAAAAGTGCAATGTTTTCATCTATTTCTTTTAAAAATAGATTGATTTCCGAAAGAATAGGAAGTTGATATTTATATTTAGAGAGTTTTATTGTTAAGCTATTCTCTAATTTTGTACAATGAGCATTTAATTCTAGAATTGATTTTTCTTCTTGAAGAATTACTTCTTTTGCATTTTTATTTTTTTCTTCTAATGTTGCAATTGTTGTTTTTAATTGATTGATTGCTTCTTGCTGTTTTTGAATCTCTTTAGAGAATTGGTCTTTATCTATTTGTAATTGTTGAGCATTTTTTAAACTAGTATTAATTTCAGCTAACTTATTTTTAAGGGAAAGTAATTCAATTTCAACTTTTTCAAAATCAGTTAATTCACAAACAATTAATAATTCCTTTACTTTAGAATTTATTGAAGATAATTCGGTTGATTTTCCTTTAATCTGTTCTTGAAAATTTTCTATACGAGTTTGTATGGCCGTTTTTTTATTATTAAAAAGCGATTTTTCTTCGTTTAACTTTTTTAAATCTTCCTTTCTTTTGGTCAATTCTATTTCAGATTCCGATATATTTATTGTGGGTAAATGTTCTGTATACGGATGCTCTTTAGATCCACATAAACTACAAGGTTCTCCTTTTATTAAACGATTTCTATCCTCCTTATATTTAGCCACGCTTCGCTCTAAATCTAATATTTTAGTAGCATCAATAACTAATTTATCCTGATTTTCAAGGACTTTTTGCAGAGCTATTATTTTATCAGTAATTTCTTTTAAATCGGTTACGTATTTTTTCTCATCCGTCTCTAAATCAGTTTTATCTTTTGCTATTTTTTGATGTTGTTCCGCAAAAACTTTAAATTGTTTCCAATTATTTTCAGACTGATTGTATTTTTCTTTTAACGCTAATAAATCACTTAATGTATTTTTCTCTAACTCTTTGCTTAGTGCTGCAATTTTTTCTTCAATAACTTTTATAGCACCTGATTTCTCTTGAAAAGAACTCTTGTTTTCTTTTAAGTTTTCAGTAGTTTTAGTAACCTCTTTTTCCTTTTGATCAACTAATAAATTGCTTTTTACAATCGCTTCTTTATGGGTTTTTAAAGTTGATAAATCGGTTCTCCAATCTGTTATTTCTAAGGCAACTGATCTTAAAAATTCATTTTGTTTTATAAAGCTTTCTTTTATTTTAATTTGATTTGTAGTCTCATTAAAACTGTTGACTAATTTACTTTTGTCTTCAGATGTTTTTTTGATTTCTAACTCAAGTTTAACTAAGCTTTCAGAAGTTTTTTCTTTTACAATTCGTTCGTTTTTTAAAGCACTGTCTAAATTTGTAATCGTATCAAATTTTGGCAACCATTCCGCAAAATCTTTTTCTGCAATTTCTACATTATTAGTGTCTGCTTTGGTTTGCTTTTCTAAAAGAAGTATTCGTGGTTTTAGTTCTGTTACTATTTTTTCAATTTCTTTTAGTTGATTTTCTTTTAAAACAGTTTCTTTTTCTGTTCTATTCAAATCTGTTATTAACTCTTTAAAAGGCAATGCTTTTTCATGTAAAGACAATTGATCTAATGCTACTTGGTGCTTCTCTACAAAAGATTGAACACTTTTAGATTTCTCTTCATGTTCTTCTCCTTCTTTTGTTAATTTTAGAAAGCTAACATACCAATCCACAATTTTTTGAGAAAACTTTATCGCAGTTTCGGTAAGTTTAATATCAGCATCTAACGTTTTATCTTCAGAAATTAAATTCGCTTTAGCTTCTTCATTTAAAATGTCATCAGCATTTATTTTGGCTTCAATTTCTCTTAGTTTTTTTTCTTCCTCAGATTTTCGATCTAAAATTCCTTGACCAATTTTTTTATAAATCTGTTCGCCCGTAATTTGTTCTAATAACTTTCCTTTTTCTGGACCTTTTGCCGTTAAAAAAGAAGCAAATTCACCTTGCGCTAACATTACAGATCGTAAAAATTGATTGTAATCTAATTGAGTAGCATTAACTACTTCGGTAATTAAATTTCGTTTTTGAGTCGCTAAAATAGTATCTGTAGTTAAGTTTTTTAAACTGACTTCTTCCTTTGGGTTTTTATATGCTTTTCCTTTTTTATCAGCAATTCTAATTCCCCAGAAAGCTTCGTAGATGGTTTTGTCATTTTTAAAAGTTATTCTACTAAAAGCATCATGTGCACCATGACTTACAACATCTAACAAAGTACCTTTTGATCCGTTAAAACGCGGAACGTTGTGATACAGAGCAATGGTTATTGCATCTAAAATAGTGGTTTTTCCTGCGCCTGTAGAACCGGTAATTGCATACAAACCAACATCTCTAAATTGTTCATTTTCAAAATCAATAACAATAGGAGTATCCGATTTTAAGGAATTTATATTTTGTAATTCTATCTTTAAAATTTTCATAGAGAAGCTGCCTTATTGTTTTTTAACGGATTGTAATATTTCATTAAAAGCATCCCAAACTTTTGGTCTTTGTTCTAAATCATAATCCATTTCTTCGCATTTAAGTTTAAAAACTTCTGTTGGTAATAATTCTTTAATTGATTTTGTATTCTCCAACAATTCTTCAATTCCTTTAACTTTTCGCTGATTTTTCAATCCTATTTTTAAGATTTCAAAAGGATATTGTGCTGCTTCATACTTTAAATCGTCTGTGTTAACTGTATGATCTTCTTTTAAAGCAATTTCTACCCAAGATGTTAATTCATAAGAATTAGAAGTCAAACTAGAAAATTTAGAAATACATTCTTGCAAACTACCTGTAAGTTTATAAAACTCTCTAAACTTCGGAATTACATCATCTTTAATGTCAGCAATTTTATTATTTTCTATAGATAAAATAATGACTTTTTTATCGTAATTAATTTCACTAAAACTTAAAATATTAGGAGAACCAGAATAACGAACTTTGTCGTTTCCTCCAATTATTTGAGGTCTGTGTAAATGTCCTAAAGCTACATAATCAAAATACGTAGGGAAATCTTCAGCACCAATATGCCCTAAAGTTCCTACATAAATATTTTGTTCACTATCAGAAATGGTTCCGCCGGTTGCAAACAAATGTCCCATGGCAATTACAGGCGCATTGGTGGTGTTTATAAGTTTGCATTGGTGTGCAGCAGAGACATAATGGTTAATTAATGCTGTTTTATATTTATCTGTTAATTCATCAAAAGTTTCACCAGCAACAGCACGTCTAATATCACCATCACGTAAATAAGGAACTGCAGCAATAATTACTTTTTCGTTGTTTATTTCAATTTCAAAAACTTCATCTTTAATGTCTTCAGTTGCTTTACCAACTACTTTTATAGACAAAGCACCTAAGATGTGTTTTGGCGCATTTAAAGTACCTGGAGAATCATGATTTCCGCCAGTAATAATAATCGATTTACAAGAGGTTCCGTTTAGTTTTACTAAGAAACTGTAGTACATTTCTAAACTTTGATTAGACGGAGAACCGGTATCAAAAACATCTCCAGAAATTAAAAGCACATCAATCTTTTGATCAATAATATAAGTTTCAATCCAACTTAAAAATAGTGATTGTTCTTCAAACTGAGATTGTTCATGCAATCGATGTCCCAAATGCCAATCGGCAGTATGCAGTACTTTCATATATTAAAATCTGATATTTTCTATTAAGCTTAAGACTGAAGGTTTTCTTTTACAAATGACACTTCTAAATTTACAAAAAACAATTAATTAGTATTAATGTTATTCACAATACTCATAAATCATTAACCTGATATCATCAAAAGTAAAATATTTAAGAAATAGAATTAATAAAAATAAAGAACATTGTTTTTTAAATAAATTGCATTTTTGGAATCAAGGCATAATTTTTTTTACCTGAATTATATGCAATTTTAGAGAAAATAGGAAACAAAAAAAAGCTCCCAATATCTTGGAAGCTTTAATTTCTATTGTGACCTCGACTGGATTCAAATACATATCTAGTCTGTACTATTTATAGGTCTTTATGATGCTTGTAAAATACTGTTGACCGATTTGTTGAAATATCGGTTGATTTTGATTGGTTTACCTTGTCTTTCAATCTTATTACAAAGATACTAAAATCAGAGATTCAAACCTATATAAACGGTACTAAATGCTATGAAGACTTTTAAAAATTAAGATTGATTTGCTGAGCTCTTTCAGCGATTAGCTTATTAAAAGCTTCTTTGTTCTCAGGACTTAAAAAACTATTTTCAATGAGTTGGTGCCACTCTTCCATTCCTGTTTCTATACGCTGCCATATATTTTGCATGGCCTTTTTAGGAATACCACTCCCTTCTATGGCCACATCAAAATCAGAACGTTTTAAACGATTCTTTTTTCCATTGAGATTAAGTGCTAGTTCTTCTGGATCATCTACTAATAATTGTGCTGCAACCATATCATATGCTGGTGCTAAATTATAGTTCCCTGGTACTTCTGCTATCAATGAGAAGTTTTTTAAGTGCATATCATTATTACCTATTAAAAATGAGACAATAACCTGCTCATAGAAACGGATGATATCTATTAAAGGGTTATAGCCGTAGGCTTTTATTCCTTTTGCTATTTGTTCATAGGATCCTCTGTATTTGTACTCTGTTAATCGTTCTGTGAATTGACATGCATCTTCCATTGCTAGTTTACTACCATCGGGTTTGCGGTCTATTCGTCTTGTGAGATATGCAAGCTCTCCATCTTTTAATGGAATTAATAAGAAAGGAACTGTAGCTACACCACAAGCTTTTGCCAGGTGCATGGATAAGGCTTCTATTTGTGGCATTTCAGGGTATAGTGAAAAAGGCGGCTTCAATATGAAACGACCGTTTAAAGCGCCAACGATGGTTAGACGTTTATCGTTATCCTCTTGCTTATTAAACCCTAGAGATAGCTTTGGTTGCACACCTGTAACTATTAAACGTTGGGCAATATTCTCTTTAGCCAACTGATCTATTTCAGACATGGCATAATCTAGTTGTATTACTGGCTTGTTTTCTTGCCAAAATTCTTTGAGACAAGCCTCGTGATACTGGTTATTATTTTCGGTAATTGGTTGGTGACAGGCTAAACAAATCATATCTCACGTACGCTTATGTTGCCGATACAGTCATGACAAGTGTTTAGTAAAAGTCCCATACGGTCTCTAGGGTTAAGCTTCCAGTTTTTGTGTGCAATCTCTAGTAGCCACCCTTCTGGTATTAATCCATCGAAGAAAGGAAATAGGTATTCTGACTGAAACTCCTTTTCTTGTAATGGTAATGATAGCGCAATCGCTGCAGCATTCTTATGATTAAGATAGTCTGTGTGATACTTAAACCTGTATCCTTCATCGGTTTCTTTCAAGATGCCTGCTTGCTCGTTATTGATCCAGATGGTTCCTTGTCTCATTTCTTATAGGTGTTGGAGTTAATGTATGTCCGAAGAATTGTAATAATTGATTGACCTTATCTAGCATTACGTTTGGTTTTCCCTGTTCTAATTCACGAAGAAAACGCAGGCCTAATCCGGTTAAATCTGCAAGATCAATTTGTGTATAGTTGGCTTCTTTACGTCTGTTACGTACAAACGTTGCTATAGCATTATTGCGGTCCCATTCTTTCATAATTATACCTTTATGGGTGCAATTTAGTGATTTTAATCGATATCATACCCTTTAAGGTGTAATTAATATATAACCAAGCAAAGCTATACCCGAAAGGGTCTATTTACAAAGCACTCTCTAGATATTTTATAACAATCTCTTTTTTGATGCCGCTATACTCAGCGAATTCATCTGCCGTGATAAATTGGTGTGCTTCTTTTCCGAAGTAGGTTTTAATTTCATTTAAGAGCTTACGACCGTAGCGTTCACTTCTTCCCGTGATACGCTGAATGTCTTTTGGATATATGCAGGCTCTTACTATTCTCATTTTATACTTTATCTATACACGGTCTATACCTCATCTTGGGTTTGTCTATATGACTTGTTACGGCATAAAACGTATCCATCGGAATGGATGGTTATGTGTATTTGATTTCTTCTATAAATCTACCGTCTTTTGTCTCATAATCAAAATTTTAGAACATTATGGCAAAACAAACAGGAATTATTAAATTGAAAGGCACCATTGGTGATATTTCATTTTACAAGAGTGCAGACGGCTACCTTGCGCGTTACAAAGGTGGTGTTGATGGAAATCGTATTGCGAATGATCCAGCGTTTCAGAGAACCCGTGAAAATGGTTCTGAATTTGGACGTGCAGGGAAAGGTGGTAAAGTGATCCGAAATGCTATTCGGGTGCTTTTGCAGAATGCGAAAGACAGCAGAGTTGTGAGTCGATTGACAAAGGTTTTAGTGGCCATCACTAAAACGGATGCAGTTAACGAACGTGGACTAAGAACCATTGAAGATGGTGATATGAACACCTTGCAAGGTTTTGAATTTAACATCAATGGAAAGTTGGGTGCTACCCTTTTCACTCCTTATGTGACCACCTATGATCGTGCCACTGGTGATGTTGATGTGGATATTGTTGCATTTGTACCAACGGTGCGAATTACTGCCCCAACTGGTACTACACATTACAAGTTAGTTATGGGTGCAGCAGAACTTGATTTTGCTAATGAAGCTTCTGTATTTGAAAGTTCAGAAACCGCTATTCTTCCCTATGATAGTGTAGATACGGCTGCTATGAACCTTACTGTGACTTTGACCGCAGCATCCGTACTTCCTGTGATTCAGGTTGTGGGTATTGCGTTTTACCAAGAGGTGAACGGACAAATGTATCCGTTAAAAAACGGTGCTTATAACGCCTTATCTGTGGCACAAATTGACACTGTGTAATGACTGTGTTGCTCCAGAGAACCTATTATGAAGCGGGTACGCCAAGTGCCCTCTTCTGTAATGGTCAATTTTTAGGCTTTGCTATTGAATTGCCTTGGAAATCTAATCAACGGAATATCTCATGTATTCCTGAAGGTGTATATCCACTAAAAGCGCGGTATTCCGAAAAATTTGGGCCTCATTTACAAGTGCTTGATGTACCAGATCGTAGCTTGATATTACTACATCCTGCAAATGATGCGCAGCGTGATCTTCGTGGTTGTATTGCTCCTGTTACGCAGTTAACAGGTCTTGGAAAAGGGATTCATTCAAAAGCATGCCTTCAAAAATTAGTATCGCTATGCTATCAAGCTTTGGATAGAAACGAAAATGTATTATTAACTATTAAATCTTAAACCATGACTATTTTAGATCGTTATAAAACAACAACGCCAAAGTTCTTCAGAACTTTAAGAAATATCGGTATCGCCTTAGCCACGGCTGGCGGTGCTATTATTGCAGCACCAATTTCATTACCGGCATTAGTGGTGACGGTAGCCACTTATATGACTGTTGCCGGGACTGTTGCTACCGCAGTGAGTCAGGCTGTGATTATGGATGATGATGCTGATGCCGATGCTGCGACTGTAATTCCGAAGTCTCCGACAACAAAAAAACCTAACAAGGATCCAAAAGATTCTGCATCAAGTTCCGGATAAAATGACCCAAAATGTGACCCCTATTCGCTTTTCAATTCTTGGTGGCACGGTTTCCTCTGTGTGGTTTCAAATCACATCTGAAGACCTCCTCAAAACTGCTGTCATGGCTGCTTTTGGAGCTATCGTCAGTTATTTCGTTTCACTACTGATTAAACGCATACATCACTTTATTCTGAAACGAAAGAATAATAAAAAAGAGCTTCACTAGAGGCTCTTTTTGGTTAACGCAATCATTCAACTATCCTACAAAACCCTTTCCTATTATTTTTAACGAAAAACAAAAAAAGATAACTATCTCATTGGTGGTGTGGCGATGCTGTCAAGCTTTTTGGACAAAAAAATACGCCTAGTTTTAGGTTTAAAAAAATGATCCGCTTTTTTCGGCGGATTATTTTTTTCAAAACCTTTGGCTTGAGCTTTATAGCATTTTAGTGGTGGCCGATGGGAACCCACTATATTTGTGTTCTTTTTTTTAAACCAATAACTGAACACAACCAACAAACCAACCAACGACATGATTCATCCAAATATTTTCTAATTGTGCGCCAAGTTATTAGGCTATTCAATCTTTAAAAAAATATTGAGATATTGTGCTTCTATCTCTGCAACTTCTTCTTTTTTTAATTCTGTAAATTCTTTTTCCAAAGCTCTTTTTGATAAAGTACCATTATTCTGTTCTAAAAACCGAACCATTAATGCTACTAATTTGTCTGGCATTTCAAAATGATTATCTAAATACCTTTTAAATTCATCATATTTTTGCAAATAACTTACTTCTTCTGGAATCACCCTTTTTAAAGTATCCGCTACGCAATCATATAAAAATTCAGCTTGTTTGGTTGCATCAAAATAACGATAAAAATCAATAGTATTATTTGTTACTTCTATATTATTAGTTTCTGTTCGACTCCATGTTATATAATCTAATAACGGGTGGGAATAAGATTCTAAAACAGCTTTATAATCCTCTATATGATCTAAAATTGAGGAAGAAACAGGAAAAATAACCCCTTGTTGTGTTAATTTCTTTTTTGCTAAAATATGGTGTATAATATAACGATGTAAACGCCCGTTACCATCTACAAAAGGGTGTATAAATACAAAACCAAATGCTATGGTTGCAGCCGCTAAAACAGCATCGTAACTTTTATCCTGCACTACTCCATTTGTTGCCATTAAACCCTTTAGTAATTGTTCTATGTCATTTTGTTTTGCAGAAATATGATCTGGTATTGGTTCTCCTGTACTTCTATCATGCTGCCCTACAAAACCCCCTTCGTTACGTAACCCCATGGTTAAAAATCTAGTATTTTCAATAACTATTTGCTGTAAACGTTCTAACTCTTCAATACTTAAAGGTTTATCTCCAGCTTGCCCAATTGCTTTCCCCCAGCGCATAGCCCTGTTATTTCCAGGATTTTCACCTTCAATAGTAAAAGACGCTTTAGAATCTTTTAATAGTAAAAACGAAGATGCACGTTGTAATACATCTTTATGAATACCCTGTAAGAACCTATTTTTTTGATCGGATAAATTGGCATTGATATATTTTTCTAATTTTTCAGTTTTAAAAATTAACGGACAAAAATCTACGGTACCTGGAAGATTATTAATTATTTTTTGTCTTACAGCTTCTTGTCCTTTTATTACATATTGCATTTTAGCGTCTAACAACGGAATATATTTACGTTTTTTTAAATCGACATCTACATGAATCTGTTCTTGCTGAAGCCACTCATACAAAAACCAAATTTTACGACTATATTGACCACTAGGCTCTATATGTAATATATCTTGTACTTTATCTTTAGTTATTGCATTAAATAATGATTTAAACACTAATAAATTTATGCCTTCATATTTAATAGCAAACACCAACTGTTTATATAATGTTTCTTCTGGTTGGTAGGACGCAGGAAACACTTTCCATTTGCCGTTACTATATTTTTTGCTTTTGTCAGCTATTAATGCTAATGTGTTTGGAAATGGTATTGGTAACTTTAAACCTTCTATGATAGCACCGTAGCCCACTATTTTCCCTTTTTCAGGTATGGTTTTTCCTTGAAATATAGATGTTACTACTAATGATGTTACTACTAATGATGTTACTATTTCCATGTTTTAATTTCTTTGAATACTACTCAAAGATAACCAAAAACACGCGCGCTATTCATAAAAAATGAGCGCAAAATTGAAATCAAAAATAAAAACGAGCGCAAATTAAAATTTAAAAACGAGCGCAATTACAAAAAAATAAGCGCAAAACTCATTTAATAGAAAAAATAAGCGCAAAAAAATACGCTTTTTACGGCGTATTTTTTTTTCAAAACCTTTGGCTTGCACTTTATAGCATTTTAGTAGTGGCCGATGGAAGCCCACTCTATTTGTGTTCTTTTTTATACTTTAAATTCTGCCCATAATGGATAGTGATCTGAGATGAGCCAGGACAAACTATTATTGGTTAGCACTCGATTTTTTAAAGCCACATTTACAAAATCATAATTACCTCCATTTATAAAATCCATTGCTAATTTAGGACCACCATCATCACTATTGAACCAAGCGATTTGATCGTAGTACTTTGTTTTATTAAAAATGGACCTGGTTACTTTTTCGTCTTGTAATTGCGGTGGAACATAAAGCCCTTCAGATAAAAATGTTTGATTTAGCAAATCGCCACGAGCATCTATATTGAAATCGCCTAAGACAATAAAGTCTTGATGGTATGCATTTACATTCTCCGCCCATTCCCTGAGCCATTTGGCTATACCACGCAATTCGGGAATACGGCTATTCTTATTTTTACCATATAAAATATGCAGTGTTACTAGAATAAATGTACGTTTTCCTGATTTGAAACTTACGGCATACGGTGCTCTTACAAATTGATTTGAAAGCGCGTTATCTTTAATTGCATCTTCCCATTCTTCTGGCACTACAAGTTCGCCTGCTAATCCGGAAAGTTGTGCACGACGTGTATCAAATACATAAGCCATGCGTTCACCGTTCCCCACTTTTCCTTTGTTTACATCGGTTAAGATTAATGACCAATCTGAACCCAATACTTTTAAGGTATCCCTTAAAGCACGGATGTTATCTTTTACTTCTTGTACTGCTATAACATCAAAACGTTTTATAATTTCTGCAATGCATAGAATGGCATGTAAATCTCTTTTAGGTGAATCGTCATCATCAGAATCCCATTTACGTGTGAGGTTTCCAAATGCTCTAATGTTCCAGGTTGCAATTAGAAGGTTTTTATCTAATTGTTTGGAAGGTATTTTAATGTCTAAGTCGGCTTTTAGAAATTCTAGATTCTCTATAACTTCTTGAGGTGGTTGTTTTTGTATTGCATTCATCTCTCAATATACTACTATTGGTTCTTATTTCCAATTGTTTGATAAGCAGGTGATCTAAAAGGCGCGAGCCGACTGCGAGATGAGCAAGGGTGGTGTGATGAATAGCCCGTTGCATTTTTTTGCAAAAGGGCGCAGCACAGCAACGGTTTACCGCAAGGGTGGCGCAGTTTTTTGATTTGTTGTATGGTGGCTTACTGTTTATTCGCTTCGGTAAGTGTAGTGCCAATTTGAAGTTTTTGACGGTAGGAAAAAGCGAGGGTTGGTACTACTCTTACTTGCCAGGACAGCAGCTGTAGCATTTTTTTTATGGTTCTGCTGCCGTCCGTTATTGAGATCCTTTAGGTTTATTGTTTCGGTTTCAAAAAATGTGACACCCGTAGACCCACAGCTTTAACTCTTTTAAATCTTAACGTTTTATGGCCCTTTAATTATCTGTAAAAAGCTATTATTGAGCACCTCATTACTGTGGGTTTTGCCCGCAGCGACCCGCAGGCTCGCGAAATATTAAATAGCGGTTGTACCTTAATTTTTAGCGCTTGCGCTTTGCGCAAAACCGCTTTGGATTTTAAGGTACAAGAGTAGCTATGGGTGAGGAATAGTGTAGTGTGTGGCATAGTACAAATACATAGTGCTGCGAGGACGTGTCGCCGCAGTAGTGCTATTTATGGTTTGGGCAAGGGGTTGGTTTGAGCGGTTACTTATGTGGTTTGCGAATTATGAATAAGATCCCCACTTTCGTGGGTACTGTGCCTTGCCCAGATGTACTATATAACAAAATGGAACGCCTGACGAACACCTTATTACCTGCCTACCTTGATTTTGATGTTAGTACTATAGATTAAATAAAGGACGCGTTGTGCTTTGGTAGAAGATATTGTTTTTGGGAATGTAGCGTCTATCCGATAGGTAGGTGCGAAATGGACATCACTAGTATTGGGCGCTTCGATTTTGCTAAGGACAGGCTTTGTTGGAAGCTCTTGCGATTGATAGCGTGAAGCTTTTCGTGAAACGGCAGAATGAGTAAGTGCTGGAAATGTAGGACATTCTCTTTTTACTCTTAATCGAAGCTAATTAGTTTCAATCTTCCTATGCAGGTCGAATCTTTTTCGTTTTGATTGCGTCAATTCATACTATACTTACCGATTAACTCCTTAATATTCATTCTTTTTTCACTCTATTTCTATTCTATTAAAAGCATCTTGTTTAACCAAACAACTCAAGCAGCTACCACATTCTTTATCATTAAAAGGTTGATAACAACTAATAGTTCTATTTAAATCGACATCTAACTTTTTAGCTAATTGAACAACCTCCTTCTTTGTTAAGTTAATTAGTGGTGCGTGTACTTCCGTTTTTGATTGTTCTGAAATCGTGTTTAATTGAGATAAAAAAGCGGTAGTACAATCCCAAAAGTTAACACAGTCGTCCTTATTAAAAGCCACGTAAATATCATTAATTCGGTAAGATTCTGCAAGGCTAAGCGCCATACTCAAAAACACTAAGTTTCTATAAGGGACATAGGCGTTTTCTTGCCCTTCAGGTTTTTCTCCTTCTTTATAAGTAGATAATTGCTTATTGCTATTCACAAGAGCAGAACTTGAAAAGAGTTGACTATCTAATTGAATTGTTTTATGTTCAATTACATTATATTTTTCAGCATTTTCTTTCGCAAATTCAAGTTCTATTGCGTGTTTTTGGTCATAGAAATAACTAATCGCTAAAACTTCTTTATTTTCCTCTTTTAGTTTAGCTAATAACGTTGTAGAATCAATACCTCCACTTAACAGTAGTATTACTTTATTTTTTTCCATTATACTTTTTGTATTGTTTTTTCCATGTTGAAGATATTTTTGGTTTGCTAACGGCTGCTTTTTCATGTCGTGGAATAAAATTCCCTTGATTCTCTCCATAGTCTGTAAAATTTCCACAATATTTACAAAACTCATTTAACAACTTAGATATTGACTTATCAACATCTTCTAATTTTTTTACTCCAAGGTTTTTTTCAAAAACACGATCAATACCACCAGCTACACCACAAGGATAATAACCTAGTTGATTTAAACCAATTCCACAATATGACGTTACCCAACAACCTTTACCATACTCTTGATTAATTAAGTTCATATTGTCCATTGGAGCATCGTTAAATGGCGAAAAGTATGGTACTACTCTTTCGTCTTTAAATGACGCATAATCAATAATTAGATTTTTGTGATTTGGAAGTAGCTTTAATCTACCTTGTACTATTTCTCCAAATCCATTACTTGTAATTTGTAATATTGTATCTGGTGCATGTGGAATTATATAATTGTATAAAATTGCATTCACAATTTCAATAAAATCAGCATGTATTGTAGGCTCACCTCCTAATAGATTAATAAGCTCCCATTTTTTATTTAAATCTATTGAATCCTGAATAAACTCTTGAATCTGTATTAGTGACATACCTTCCTTTATTGGCGCTTGCGTAGAAGATCTATTGCAGTTTATGCATTTTAAATTACACTCATAGGTAATGTCTATTTCAATTTTTTTAAAATTTGGTAAAAACGTTTTTCTACCTAAAAAAACGTCTTTGGGTGATTTTATTTTTTTTGAAAGAACCTCATCTATTATTTCATTTTTTCGCTTTTTTACTTCAGGTGTATTTATTGTAGTTCTATCATGTAAAATATTAAAATGATTAACCCACATTGGGTTAGATGACATCTCTATAATTGGAATCATATAAGTATAGTCGGTACAGTGTTCTGGAAACACCATTTTCTGACTAAACCTTTTAGATAATAAAATATCATCTATTTGCTGTTGTTGATTTTTAATTTTAAGGTCTTCAAAACCTAAAGAATCATATAAATACTTTTTAAAACTTCTTATATGTTGCCAAACATTTCCACCATACAATCTAGGGTTGGTGAAATTAGGTGTGTATTTGTAATGTGCATGTAATTTATCTGTTCGGTACATTTTACCAATAACAACATCAGCATCAAAATAAGAGTACTTCTCAAAAACATTTTTTAGAACATTTTTGCCTATTAGGGCATCATCTGCATCAAGAATACAAATAATACTTTCTTGATTTTCTGTAAAATAATGGATCGCTTTATATGTATTTTGAGCAACACCAATACTGAAACGATTTTTTATAAATGTAATTCTATCTTGATATGGCTTTATAAGTTCCTTTATAAAATGACTAATTCCATTATTTGATGCGTCATCAATTAAAACTAATCCCCAATCTTGGTTTATCTGACTTAACAATGAACACCAGTATCTCAAGAAACGTGAAAGCGAAATATTTCTAAAACAAGAAATAATAACTAGGTCTTCATTTCTTTTTGTGTTTGTCCAATCGTGATATGAACCTGCCAAATCAAATTCATTAATTTGTTTCTCAGGAATTTGAAGCTGTTCAACTCTATCTATTGTAGTGAACCAAACATCTTTATCTGATTTTTTAAAATTTTGAGGATGGATGAAAAATGAGCGACTATCTCCTCCTCGAATGGAACAGGTTTCCGTTTCTTTTTGCCTTATTTCTAATGCTCTATACCAACTTAACTCAAAAGCGTTTTCAACCAGTTCATTTTTTAATGGCAATACATGATCAAAACGACTTTTCTTCAATAAACAAAAGCGTACCTCAGGTACAAATCCTCCATTTTCAAAGCCGAAATATGGAGTAAACGAGTTCTCTTTTCCTTTATAAATATTGAAACCTACTGATAAAACATTTTCGTTTTTATCTAACTCCGAGATCATATCATTAAGAAACGAGTGTTCTTTAGACAACCTACCAACTATTGCATCACAATCTACCTGTAACACATATTCACTTTTTGCACTTTCAAAAGCAAAAAGCTGAGCAGATACAGGAACTTTTTTTATGGTATGTGTTGCATTTGTTTCAATGCCAAACCATTTTTTATTAACCCTTACAACATCATTTTTATTTGGAAATATAAACTTATCAATGATTAAATCGTCAACAAGTTTTTGAGATGTTTCAATTAATTGTTGCCAACTATTTTTCCCATTATATTCTCTAAGAAAATCGGTTTGACGAATGTCTAACGCTACTATTTTTTCATTAAAATTATTTGGAAATGAGAGTTGTCGTATAATATGTTTTACAGATTCGTATAAAACTTCAGAATCCTGAATACACGCTTTTATAACCAACGATACCTTCTGTTTTGGCTCGATAATTTGTTGTGTTTTAAGAATAATATTTTTAGGAGAAAAATAGTTTCTTTCATCTATACTAGGTGTATCAAAACCAACTTCATCAAGATAAATATTCTTATTTATGAGTTGCCAAAATAGTTGTTCTGCATTGAAACTATCCTGATAAGGTAAACTGTAATTACCTTCATTTCTAATTTCTGGACCTTCATTTACAAACGTGTTGTTATCTAGTTGTTTAGTTTGTATGGCCGATTGACTTTCTTGAAAAATTATACTTGTAAATAGATCATTCATGAAGCTCTGCAAGCCTTTTAACTCAGGTATATCAAAGTTATTTATTGCACTTCTACGTAATTTGTTTAAAAAAGATTCGCTTTCATTTGAATACTTAACAAAAAGAAAAGCTCTTGTAGCCATATTCAAAAACAAATTATCTGTAAACTTATCAGGTTCGTAGTCAATCCATTTTAATTTTTTATTTACTCGAACAAAATTGTCTGGCTTTATATCTTGAAAAATCAAGCGTTTTTGCCAACATTCTACTAAAAATTTTTGAATTTCGATTTGCTCAAATGCGACACAAGTTTCGCTTTTTTCAAAAGGATAGGTAAGAATGAAACAATCATTATTTAATTCTATTATTTCAGTAATAGGATAAAAAATGGTTGAATTGTCAATCTTGCTTTTATTTAATTGAATGGTATTAAATATATGACGTTTATACTTTAATGCCTCATAATTCTCCAAAAGAAACACCTTAAAAACTAAGTGTTCATCGCGGAAAACAACAGAAGCTTTGCCTGCACCCAAGAAGTGAAATTTCTTTTGAGGAAAGTTACTTTCCAATATTCTTAAACCAGCAGCTATTCTATTGTCTATCATAATTTTTTCTTTATGATATTAATTATTTTTTTTCCTTCATAAAAAGATTCTATTTGGGTAGACTTAAAAAAAGCATTTACATTATATATTATTTGACCTCCTTTATTTGAAATGAAGAAATTACTGTTTTCAATAAAAAAATTCCATTGATGTAATCCAAAGTAGTTCGTGTATTCTCCTTCCTTTATGTAATGTTCCATAATTAAAATCCCACTAGGCACTAGTAAATCAATTGCGTTAGATATTACACCAATAGGATTGTATGTGTGATCTAAAGCATTTTTTGAAAAGATTACTTCAAATGAATTGTTTTCAAATTTCTCATTTAGTTTTTCAGCTTCACATTTAATTATTTTCTGACTGTAAGTATTAATGCTATGCTCTTCAAGTAAAGCATGGTAATTATCAGCCATAGAATCTACTAAAGTCCTATCGATAGTATAATTTTCAAGATGTACTCCAGATTTAGGAAACGGACCACAACTAATATCCAATAATCTTATTTTTTTATGAGCAAACTCCTTTAATTGCTTTTCAATTCTTTTGTTTAAAGGATAGTCTAGCTTCCAAAAATTCTCAAGACGCTCTTTATTTTTTAGAATATTAGATTCATGAAAGGACATACCACCTTTGCTCATATAATCATTCCATTTATTATGAATATCTGTTAGTGGACGTTGACTCAGGCAATAATTATACAATTCCTCTCTACTTTGAGTGTATTTGTTTTTATTCTTATTCTCATTAGTTAAAACCCCATCCAATGAATAAAAGCAATACAGTAATTGCTCGTCAATAAGAATATTTGTTTTTTCTTTTTGTAAAAGAAGTAAAACCGTGAACCAATGATCTTCGGCACTCACTTTTTTAGGATATTCTATTGCTACCGTTGGCTTAATAAATGTATTGCATGATGCTAATTCTGCTTTTGGATTTCCTTGTGTCATTTCAAAAAGTTGGTCGATTAAAAAATCATCTTTCAATAATTCTTTACTTGGTTTATTTTCCCACTCCAACACATCTCCATTAAGCAATTGCTTGTTTCCACACATCAAGACATCAAAATTATGCTTATCGTACAATGCTTCAACATGACTAATTGTATACTCTGAATAAATAATATCATCAGCATCCAATCTTCCAATTAAAACACAGTTAGGATAATTTTTCCGAGCGTAATCGTTTAAAAAATTCCTATTTAAATAGGCTTCATTAAAATCAACATTTAATAAAACTACATTTGGATTTTGTAATGCAATATTTTTTAAAATTTCTTCAGAGTTATCCGTAGAGTTATCTATACCAACTAGCAAAACAACTTCTCTTTCCGTGTTCACTTGTTGCAAAACCGAATTAACAGACTTGCTTAAAGTTTTTTCTGCATTCTTTAAAGGCATACATATTACAATTTGTTCTCTCATCTTTCTTCTATTGGAACGTAACTGAAATAATTCTTTGCTCTAGTAAGCGACTTTAGATATGCTTCTTTAGAAAAGTACATCATATACTTCTGGTAAAATAAGTCTAATCCTTGTTGTTTAAGAAAAATAATATTGTTCACTTTGGCTTGTTTGTGGTTGTAATGTAATACACCAACATTCTCTATAACTTTAATTTGACGTGATTCATTATTCCACAAAAAACGAATCATTAAATCTCTATCTGTAGTATTCGGCAGTGTTTCATCAAAACCATTAATAGCAATTAACGCTTCTGTTTTAAAAAACATATTACTTCCCTGAACTCCAGGGTTTCCTTCAAAAAAATATTTAGGAGTTAATTTTTGTAAGTTTAATGGAAAATTCATTACTGAACCATCTACATTTCTCCACTCTAAGCATTGAAAAACAGCTACTGTATTATCTTCGATTTCAGAAATACAATCTGATAAATGGCTTGGTAAATATTCATCATCATCGTCTAAAATAGAAATAAAGCCATTTTTAAAAGACAAATAAGTCTGTTTAATCCCAGTGTTCCAGGCTCCTGTTCCAGATTTAAATTTCACACCGGTATTTCTTATAATATCTGTAGAAAATTGATTACTAGAAAGGTTAAGCTTTAATCTCAAATTCTTAATTGCTTTTTTAATATAAAAAAACTCATCAGCTTCTTTATTATCATCGACAATTAAAACATTAACCAACTCGGAATTCACGCTCTCTTGCTTATAAACAGATAATAAACTTCTGTTTACAAGCCAATCTGTGCGCCTCATTGATGTTGCTATAAGTATTGTAGTTTGGGGCATTGTGACTATTGTAAGGATTTATTAATAAATTAAATATTGTACTTCTTCTTATTAATTACTGAAAAATAGTATAATTACACTTAGTCTTAATTTTCACCCTTTAAAGTACTAACTAAATCATTAATCTCCTTTATAGTTTCCTCTGCTGAAATTATATTTTTAATATAATTATCGGAAACTGCATTAAACCTTAAGTTTGTTAAAATGGTTTTAATATCATATGATAACATACCCTCTTTAGCAAAGAAAACTAAACAATATTTACTTGAAATAAATTTCACATCCAATGTGTACGTATAATTATCTGTTTTCCAATCTAAAAAAGCACATGGAAATTCTCCCATTTCATTTTTAGGAGCAACATGATAGTCTATTTTATTAAAAGGAGGAAAACTCTTTCCTTCAAGATGATTTATAAAAAAATCTAAACTAAATAACTCATAATGGGCACCAGTATAAGTTTTGTAATTGTCTTTTATTAATACCCAACCATGATTCGAAATATTTCTTATGTACCTCCAATTACCAACATATTCAAACAACTCCTTGTTGGTCACAAAAACTTTCCTCCAATCATCAATTGTATCCTCAGAAATATTTTTGTCTATGTAAGATTGAAATGATTCTTTAATAATAGAAAAATCTAAATCAAAAACTTCCAGGAGTGCTAAATTGGTTTCTTTAGAATTTCGATCTCTAAAGAATAGCCTTTTCCAGCTTACATCACGACCAATATCTCTACCAAAACATTTATATCCTTTTTCATTTAAAAGATAATCACTTTTAGATAATAATGCTCTTTCAAAAATACGTTCAGAGAAATCTTCCTTCCTATTAATTTCCTTTTTATCAAAAAGTTTATTTATTTTTAGAGTCGTTTTGTTAAAGTTTTCTTTTTTATTTAAATCTCCTAATAAGGCAATATTAAAATCATCTTTAACTAATGAAATAGCAGCTCTAAAAAACCAGAAATTTAGTTGTCTTTTGAAATAGATAACTTTTTCAGCTTCTAGGATTATTTTTTTCCAATCGTCATCAGTAAAGAGTCTATACTTTAATATCTCTTCTAAAAATTGCTCTTTTGTAAACACAGACTTTGTAGTGTATACAAAATTCTCAACCCAATCAACAATATTATAATTAAAGTCTTTTAAAGCAGTATTTAACTGATCTATTTCATAAATAGCTTTTTGATATAAGCTCGGATTGTCAATTATGGCATTATCAAAAAGATTAAATAAAATTCTATGATATTCTTCTAAATGAATGAAATCATCATCTGTATATTCTTTTAAAGCTTTTTCTTTATGTAAGATGAAAGAAAGTGTAATGAAGTTTTTAATTAAATCCGGCCAACTTGGATTGATTCCTTTTGAAGAAAATTGAAACTTAAAAAAATCTTTCAGATACTTGTCACTTTTCTCAACAGAAATTCCTTCACAATAAATTAAAACCTTTAAATAGTTTTCGATATTATTTTTAAATAAATCATCACATAAATATTCCCAATCAAAGAAGGAACTATTGGTAACTATATTAATAACTTGAAGTTCTTTTGCTTCTTTATCAAAACTAGTTCCATTTAATTTTATTATTTTTAAATTATCGTATAAAAATAAAATCTTAAAAAAATTAAAATAGACATTATCTATAGAGAAAATAGCATCACCTTTTTGATTCCAAAAAATGTCATTCCATTCAACATCAAACTTTTTTGAATGTGATTCCCAAAGAGAATTTTCAATTAATTCTTTTTCCTTAATCAAATCGAACAACCATGCTTTAAAATTCTCAAATGAGGACAATTGCTTACCACGTGCATTCATTTTAACATAAAGCTCATCTGATAAATTAAAATCCTTCAAATCCAAAAAATCAAACCATAAAAGTTGATTATCCGTTATATTAACCCAGTATTCCTTCAACTGTTCTTCATTATGAGATTGCAGTCTTATATGAATATCTTGAATCATTATCAACATTGCTTTTACAGTAGGGTCGTTTAACCAAGAAGATGAAAAATGTTCTAAATTGGTGATTTCGTTATAAAGTTTCTTCTTTTTTAAATCCTTTTCAATTTGCTCATCTAATTCAAATTTTAAAGACATGTCTACGTCTGTTAAAAGCTTTAAAAATGAAGTAGAACTCTTTCTCGTTTTATAACGGAATCTACTTAAAATATTCAATCCTTCCAGATTTCCTATTCTTTTAGCAATGTACCAATACATTAAAAACAGCGTAGTTAATCTTTGTTGACCATCTAAAGGAATTAAATAAACTATATCTGATTTTTCAGAAGACTTATCTTCCACTACAATATCTTTTAATGTTAGATCTACTGTCAAAGCATAATCTCTCACACTATTTACTAAAGACTGAATAGCATTCTTGTTTTTTCTGTTTTCCTCTTCGTTTTTTAATCCATAGACTTTCCCATAGACAAAGTCTAAAGAAAGTGGTTCGTTTTTATCTAATGCTTTACATATAGAGTCTAAAAAACCTTTCCTGACTTTAGTTGCGTGTACTGTTTCTCTTCCTTGAGCAAAATCTCTTTGTATAGGAGGAATTTCAATTCCAAATTGATTTAGAATACTCCAAAGCGTGCTATTTTCTTTCATAATTTGATTATACTTTTGGAGTTATGTTTTCTAATTTTGTTGGTAAAAATTCATTTAGTCGTTCTTGAATTGCAATCACATAATTTTCACCATCTTCTTTTGTCCAGTTTTCTATATTGATTTTTTCACCGAATGTTTTATTAAAAGCATTCAAGGTTTCATTTGGAATAAATACCGGTTTTTCTTTGTCATTAAAACCATTTTTATCAAACCGTAATACTATACTTCTTTTCTCAGCAAACAATTTATTACTCAATGTGCTATTTGTATTTCTATCTAGAAGTAATAAGTTATTCAAGTCATGTGTGATATCTTCACTTTCAGTAATGATTATATCAAGGTCAGATTTCAATTCTTTGTCTTTTTTTAAATTTTCCATAGAATCATGAACTCTAATTCTACTAATTAGATCAGTATCTATTTCTAAATCTCTATACTCCATAATATCTTCAAACCACTGAGCATAAATAGTAACATCTTCAATATTTTTAGGTGTTTGAGGTATGATATGTTCAATACTCCATTTTTCTTTTATAAATAACTCAAAAGGAAACTTATGTCCTGCCATATTATCCATGTAATAAAAAACATTATAAAGTAGTAGTACTTTCCTCGTTTCTTGATAATAATTTTCATAATGTAGATTGTCAAGACTGTAGATGAAAAATTCTTTCTTATCTTCTGTCTTACCTGTCTTTTCAAAACTGGTTTTAATAGTCTTTCTTAAAGATTTTTTTAATTCCTCTTTTGTATTTCCTTTATTTTCAATTAGTAATCTCTGTAAATTATTTACGCCTGAATTCGTTAAAAAACCAACAAAATGAAATATTTCAGAATCTTGATACCAATTAAGTAATTTGTAATAGAGCTGAACAACTTCTTCCCACGATTTTAAAATACCTATTGGAGAATTGAATTTTCCCTCAAAATGTCTATATGCAAAGAAATCATCAGAATCTTTAGGTTTCTCTAATAGTAAATCAAATAGGTAATCTATTCTTGTCCCATCTTGGTATTTACCTTCATTTGGTTGAATGAAATACCAAAAACTATCATCTTGTAATTGTTTTTCTACACTATCCCATTCTGAAGCAAATTGATTGATTTGTATATCGCTAATAGAAACCGATTCACTATTTTTAATATCTAGAATAAAAAGCGCCTTGATTAATTCTGAAGACGTTAAACCTATCTTTCCTTTATTGTTGTTTAAAAAGACTTGAATAATTTGATTATCATTTTCAGAATCATCTATAGAATACCAAATTACTTTTACCCTGTTAAGTAGTTTTTCAATAAAACTTTTTCTTTTATTTTCTTCGGATAAAAACTCTTCAACCCAACGAATTATATAGCTTGTTACAGTAAAAAAATGATAAACGTCTACATTATCATAATCTATATTCTGATCAATAAAATTTGCCCATAATTCATTGACATTTTTTAAATCATGGTATTCATTTTTAATAAGTTCTTCCTTGGTTATCTTATCAAGAGGGAATTCAAAAACTAGAGGAAGTTTCTCATTTAAAAACACTCCACTTCGTTCTCTTGTTTTAAAATCTATTATATATAAATGCTTTTTGTCAACCCATCCTTTATATTCAAAATACTTTAACAATAGAAATAGGGTAGTTGTGCGCTGTTGACCATCTACAACTTCATTTTTTTTACAAATATTATATGAAGTATTATTTATTTCTATTTTTTCTATCTCATTATTAAGAGGTTTTAAGACAAGTGGCTGTAGGCAATACAAACCTTGTTTTTTATCATAGCTATCTATATCATTCAATAGCTCTAGTATTTCCTTTTTACCCCATTTATAACCTCTTTGATAACTACCTATTTCAAAAATCTTATTACTCAAATTTTTGATTGGAAGTAACAACAATGTGTTCTCATTCTCTAAATGTAATTGAGACTTGTCAGATAATAATTGGTTATTGGATGTTATTTTGAAAGCATCATTTGAAATGGTATTCTCAAAACTACCTGCATTAGTTTCAGCTTGTAATTTAAATTCAGTATATCTACTTAAACCTTGTCTTAAAGTAGCTAAACCTTTATAAATATCACCTGTTATTTCTAAAGGTGGATGTGGTTTTATATCATCCCTTTCATCTTGCTTAGAGTATTTAAGGTAAGTTGAAATTGAATGTAAACTATCTTTATTATATTGATCGTCAAGGTTACCATAAGCTTGTTCAATTGTACTGCAGTTGCCAATTCGAGAGTTTACGGTTGTTGAATCATAACCTTTATCTGTAAGCCATTTTTTAAACTCTTCTCTTTGCATACTTTAATTTACTTATTACTTCATTAAACAAACTGACTTTTAAAATTCAAAACCAATTCAAGCTATCCTAATACTCATCAAAATCATTAGTAAAAGAAATATTTAGCGTGTAGAAATATTCTTTGTAAATTTTCCACTTATTGGCACGATCCATTGGCTCTTCCAAGATTAATTTAACACGTTGACTTTTATACTTTCCACTAGCCTGAGCGGTTAGTTGAAACCTGTTTTTAACTTCACGTTGACGTTGATTTTCTTCTTTAATATCGAAGGTATATGTAAACTGATCACTCAATAAGGTGCCATCTTCTGCAACAATAGAGGCTCTAATTTTTCTTTCAAGCATCTTATCACTTACTTCATCGGTTTGAATAAATGAAACCGCTAACAAATTAGTAGTAATCTTATCCGAAGATTTTATAATATCTATGTCTACTTGAGCTGTGGTATCCTGACGTTTCTTGTTCACTTTTACTATTGGGATTACAATTTCTTGTAATGATGCTCCACCATGAATAAATTTAGATCCTGCACCTTTAACTCTTAATCTATTAACAGATTTCGGAATAAGTACATCGCCTTCGCTTTCTAAGCCCAATTGCTTGTGCGTAAATGATTTTACAGCATCGTTTGCAGTTATATCAGTTCCTAAAACAAAACGTCTATTTTGCTTATCTACATCTCCTTTAATATCAGCCGATGTAAAATCACTTTCTTCTAATGTTTCATGTTGATATATGAAACCGTGATCCGAAGTAATAATCATATTACTTCCATTCATATTAGAAATTTTCTTTAGTAAATCCATAAAGAAATCTAACTCATTCTCTACGGCATCAAAGACTTTATCTTGAGATGTAGTGTCGTCTCCTGTATCATCTATATCGTTATGATAGATGTAAATAACATCATATTGCTTTACAAAATCTCTACCTGTTGTATGGGCACTAAACTTCATAAAATCTTCGGCTAAAATTGCCGTTGCACGGGCTCCAGAGTTTTTAGCCAAAATTTTTGAACGTGAAGCAATACCCATTGAAGTCATGCCATCAACAAGAATTTGATCTGTCCCTTTTTTTACAGATAATTCATTATGAGGTAATAAAGATGCCATACCAAGTTGTGTGTATGATGGTAATGATGTTATCGCTCCATTTATTTCGCTGTCATATCTGTTTTCTTGCGCCAATCGTTTATTTAATTCCATTCCGCATTCAAAACGCAGAGCATCCGATATAATCACAAAAACACGTTGCTTTTTATCTACAAACGGTTGAATATGATTCTTAAAAAACTGTCTTTGACTGAAAGGCTCTTTTACCGGCCAAGTCTCAAGATTATCAACTACTGTTTGCCATTCATCATTGTAATGCAATAACCAATCATTAGTATATAATTTTTCTACCTTTTCTGCCAATTCACTTAATACCGTATCTTGGTTTGTTCTTCGGTAGTTAAGAATAAACTTTCTATATAAAAAGTCTATTTCATAAAGAGTTGATGTGTATTGTTCTAATCCATCTTCTATAGATTTAAAATCTATTTTTAATTTTTGAAGGTCATGCTGTAATTGTGCGGCATACGAAACACTTTCATAAAATGCTTCAAAATGTGGTCTATACCAAAACGTATGTTCCCTTTGTTTTATATAGCTCTGTAAAGTATCGTTAGCAATGTCATTTGTAATTAGACGTTGTACTAAATCGTATATTATTTTTTTATCTGTTAACTTAAAAAGCTCATCATTAACTGCTTTTTCTAGAGGTAGCGTGTTAAGTGTGCTTTCTATTTGTATATCATTTGCAATTTTTGCCGATATTTTATCAAAGCCTTCTCTGTAAGTAATGGTATCCTTCCAAAGCGATAGCAAAAGCCTCGTTTCTTTAGATAAATTTGGTTTATCAGTCACATTAAAATTATCAGTAAATGCTTCTACGAGAAAATCGTAAATAGAAGGTGACTCACTACTATAGTTAAATTTATTTAAAATTTGTTTCCAATAAAAACCTGATAGTTCATAACGTTCTAAATCTCTTTGCAACTTTTCATTACCATTTGCAAAAGCAGTTCCATGTGCATGTATAAACGTATTTAAATTAACGTAATCGGTGTTTAGAGTTACCGCTACCATTTTATATTGAATATCTCTTAGAACATCTCCTTTCCCTAGAAGCTCTTTTAGCTTATCAATACGCTCTTTTGATTTAAAAAACAGCATATGCTCTGCAACTAATTCTCTTAAACTTAAATCTAAACCTAAGTCTTGAAGGATAATGGCTTCTTGGTCTGTGTAGAATATATGGTAAGCCAACTCTAAATCTAACAACCAATTTTCGTTATTTATTGGTTTTGGTTGATTAGAATACACTAAAAATTTTGTTTTAGAAGTATTAGATGTTATTTTATATTTAATCTCAAACTCATTGCCTTGTATATGGTATTTCTCAACGCTATCAATAGATAAAGCATCAAAACTTCCCTTTAATTCATTGCGCTCATCATACCAAAAAATTACGTTATGATCTTGGAATTTTTTTTCTAATGCTTCTTGTATTTTTATATTCATTTATTATAATTCTATTTTAAAAACACGTACTACTTTAGACCATCCATTAATCCAAGATCCTTTACTTTTTGTCTCTTCTAATAATAGAGCACCTTTATTTAGCAACAATTTAGACGTAAAAAGATTTATTCTTTCTGTTTTAGCTACATCAATATATGGACTACTTAATACTATATACTGTATCCCAGAAAAACTCTTCTGAATATTATTAATTAGAGAAGATAAGTTAAAAAAATCCATGTCGATAACATTCGAGAATAAATGTACGTTTTCAGTTTCTGGAATTGATTTCCCCTTTAAATCTGAAATATTTAATTCATCAAAACCCTTATTTATAGTTTTAATATTTGTAACGTCGTTATTAATATGAAGTGCAGCTCTTTTTAAAGCGCACTCTGAAGGTTCAATTAATGTCACAGAATTTACCATGTTAATTCCAAAAGTATCTATAAACATTTTGGATGCTATACCTTGACCACATCCCCAATCAATAAGATTTATATTTTTTAATTCAGTGATATTAATGCCCTTAAATGCATCTTTTAGTTTAGCAATATGCTTTTTTCCATGAGCATACATATATGCCAATAATTGGTTTTCTGATTCTAAAATAGCAGTACCACGACCTAATGAATAAAATATTTCATTTGTTTGGATTGGCATGTAAAGTTTTTTATTCAATTCTTGTATTTCTACAATGTTAAGGTTATTTCCAATTAATTTTAAAGCGTAATTTGTATTTTTCTCTAATAGGAAACCCGTAATATAAGACGTAGAAATTTGATGCCTTTCAAGAAATTTATCGAGTAAGTTCTGAATGTTACTGTAAGGATTCTTTTGGTGATCAATAGTAACCGCCAAAATATCTTCAATAAATACATCATTTAAAAAACCGAAGGTTTTAGAATTATAACTCGTTTCTATCTTTTCTTTAAGAATTAAAACATCTTCCCTTGCAAATTCAGCAAAGTATTTTACAAAAAGCGCATAAAAATAGACTAAAATGGCAATTGGCTCTTTATTAGTATCTGTGTCATTTTTATATGTCTCTTCTAGTAATGTAAGCATAGCGTCATATGCATTCATAAAATCATGCGAAGTCCTTGACAACATAAATAACGCACATGCTTTTACTAGATTCGATTGGTGTAATTTTTCTTCAACTAATATTCTATAAAACTGCTGAAACACAAATAAGTCTCCTAATCTAACAGATGTGTTTAAAATAAGGTTTAAATACGCTTCATTTTTTTTAACATTAAAATCTAATGTTCTTATCGTGTTAATACGCAACGCTAATCTCTTAAACTCTTCTCTGTTTTTTGAAATATTTTCGTGATTCGATAAGCTGTAATTGTCATAGACCTTATCAAAATTGGAATTGATAAATTCTTGTAAGCTATTTGAACTGCTTAATGCGTCATTATAAGATTGTATAAAACTCATGCAATTATTCTTGATTTGAAAGTATAATTTTAATGATGTCGCCTTTTTTTGTAATGCCTTTAGGTATCTTTATTTGCAAATCATTAGCGAGTTTTTTTAATGTAGGGATTGTAAAGTCTTTATCTAATTCTGACGCATCATATACTTTGTGTTTTGATGTAGTATCTTCATTTAAACTCGCCTCAACTTCAACTTCTGAATTTGGTTTATTTGCACCACTAAATAAATCAGACTCCTCATTTAATGGCTCCTTATATTCTTCTTTGTTTTTTGATTTAATCGGATCAATAGCAGGATTTAACTTTACTTCGTTTGATTTGCTTTGTTCTTTTTCAGAATCAATTTTATTTATTGAAATGTTCGGTGTTTCTTCATCATTCATTTGATAAAGTGCTTCGCTGTCTGATCTAACATTTTCGATTAAACCATTTAGTTTGGGATTTATAAGTGTGTTTAGTTTATCTGATAATTTATCATTATCTAATTTAAATAATTCAGCAGGAAACCATTTTGAAACCTCTTTAATTAAGGCATCAATAATATTTGTTTTCTGAAGTTTATAATCTACTTTTTTGTATGGATAGTAATTACTTAAAACCTTTATATACTTATATTTTGCATCTTTTTTATTTGCAGTTTTACTAGAGAGAAAATTAATACTCAAATAATCGAAATCATTACTAATCGTTTTGTTGTGAAATGCGTATTGATATATCGACTCAACTGTGTAAAAATCAATTTTTGAATTTAAATCAAATTTTACTTGAATTTTTTTATTGCCGATTTTATAATAATTTCTTAATGCATTATAACCTACGTATAAACCATAAATTAAAGCTATTTCTTCACTAATACCTTCCTCAAGATTTGATAGTAAACTATTAATTAAGTCTTCTACACTTTTAGAACTGTCTTTTCCAAAGGATTCTAAAATTGCTAATTTAAAGGTAAGCGAGTCTTTTGGTAAGCTGGTAAGGTCTATAACTCCAAACTTTGACTTTAATTGAATTCTTTCTTGTTTTGATACTTCTTCTACTAAAGCCGTGTTAACTTGTTTTGCCAAGTAATTAAAAATCCTAGAATCGCCTTTAAAAATATCATGGAATCGATCATCTGTAACTACATTATTTTTTTTAATATCAGAAGCTATTCTTTTATTGAAATATGCCAATGTTGAAAAATAACTTTCAGAAAAGTTAATGTGATTTTCAGAATTAATAGCAGCACTAACTTTTAGAAAAGCCAGACCACCTAGTAACCGATCGAAGCGTTTTAAAGTTACTGTTAGTTCTTTTGTTTGATCTTTTTTAGTGATATATGTAAAAGGAAACTCTTCAGCCACATCAGACTCCTCTTTATCTGTATAGTTTATAGACCATTTTGGTATGAAGGCAACGGTACTGTTAATATTCCAGATTACAGTATCAGCTTTTTCTTTATCTTCAAAATTAATGGCTTTTATACGCGATATTGGTATAGCTGTATGGCATAAAAAAAAGTCTTTTGACATTTGTTCTAATGCTTTGTCTTCATCATTGTTTAGTACCACCTCAATAGAACAATCACTTATTTTATTCCATTTTTTTAAGGATAATATAATTTGATTACCACTATTATTTTGGAAATCATGCTCTCGATTTTTAATCAAGCTTGCTGGACGAATAATGCCATCCACTAAATAATGTGGTAGTGTATTGGTATTAAGGTGTACATAATACTTATTTTCCATTGGTTTACGTTTTAAAAAGGAAGATCGTCATGGTCTTCTATTATTCTTCTAATTGGTGGTGTTGTATTTGTTAAATAACTTTTATCTACCTCAACAATACCATTAGTTATTTGATTTTGGATAAAAGGAATGCTCGAATTACCATTTTTAGTTTTTTTGTGGTCTATGAGTATTAAGTTTCTTCTTGTTCTTGTAAAAACCACATAATAATCCTTTTCAGTAACCACATCTAATTGTGTTTTGATAAAATCTTCATATTTGTTAAAGAAAGGAATAATTACCGTATCAAATTCTAATCCTTTACTAGATTTAAAGGTTGTAACATGTATATTTTCAATCAAATTTAATTCTTCTTCTTCATTTCTGTAAAAACTGCACAAATAACCACTATTTACTAACTCATTATACCAATAAGTTACATGACTGGCAAGAGGTACTAAAATAGCTATATTATGTGTATCACTTTGAAATGTATCAATAACATCTTTTATAATTTGTGTTTGATTTTCATTGATGCCATCACTGCAAATTAATTGTGGTTTAGGACCGCTTGATTGTCCATTAGAAATTATTGTTTTTGGAAATAATGACCGTACAAAACGTACTACTTCATTTGTATTTCTATAATTTGCATGCAAGGTGAATCTCGGATTAGCAAAAAGTTCTTGTAATTGCTTTTCTGTAGTTGCCCTATTAGGGTATAGTATTTGATTGTCGTCTGCTGAGTATGAAATCATAGATGCTAAATTTCGAATTTGTTCATACCTGTCTTTTCTTACATCTTGTGCTTCATCTATTATTATTTCATCATATTCATTAGAAGCTTCGTTAGTTGTCCACTCATAGGTTCTGTTTACGTTAGAACCAGCTGCTCGGTTTTCTGAGCTAGCAGATGAAGCTAAATAGCTTTCTAAAGAAACTGTATAGGTTAATAACAAACTATGTCTTCTTCCCATACCATGGTTTTGAATGTGGCGCCACAGAGACACTACGCTTTTACCTGTCCCTGGACCACCAGAAACTGCAATAGCATTGGGTTCGTTTAAAACCGCTTGTTGCTCTATGGTTAAGTCTGTTAATACTGGAAGTCTAAAATAATATGCCATATGCAATACTTTTAATTACCCGTTATAGTATCCGAAAATTGATTCTCTTTATGTTTCTTATAATTCTTTAAAGCTAATTCTTTAGAAGTGTTTGCATAGCAATACACACACTCATGCGGACATGTATTGTATTGCCCTATATCCTTGCTCATAATACAACCGCAAGCTTCGCGCTGCCCTTTGTCTTTGAGTACTCTAGTCTTTTTAATTTTATTCTCAGGCTCAAATAACGTGGCTTCTTCAAATTTTACACCTAAAAAATCCATTAATATATTATCATCCGAAAACAAGTCAATCATAAGGTCGTCGTCAATACATTTGTTGTGTGTAACGTCATATTGCTCTAATGGTATTCTTTCTGCACAAGTTGCTAATTCCAAATTCCATGTTTTGTTTAGCTCTTGAAGTCCTTTTGCTAATTGATGCATCGTAGCTTCCGTAAACTCAACATAGCTAATATTTTCTTTTTTTAGATTAATTGCTACTTTTCTATAAATAGCGATATCTGCAAAACTGAATACTAATTTTTTGGTGTAGTCTTTTAATTGATCACCAATATGTTTAACTCTTCTCAATAATTCATCAACATCAATGTCATCCGTTAATATCATAGGATCAAAACGCCAGACCACACGTTCTTTCCCAATGCGGTCGGATAATTCTTTGAACGTTTTTATACGACTTTCTAACCTTGGCACCTTACCTTCATAACCTTCCTTATCGTAATCATTTAAAGAAAATTGGAAATAATAATTTTTTACATGTTCATTTAAAAAATCAATATGCTTTAGCATGGGTTTAGGATTCTTTGTCCAAAACACCACACATCTTGTATTTTTAAAAGCGACATAAGAAGGTACACCATTAAAAGGATTCATCCATTTTACATACCCTTTTTTCCAGCGTTCTACAAACCAGTCGGCATAAAACGTTGGTATGTCTGTAGAGCGACTTGCCGAAATAATTATTGGGGCTTGTGCACTTACAGTTTCTCCATTATCATTTAGTATGTCGACTTTTTTCCACATTATTTTATCACTCTAAAGGTTAAATTCACACGTTCTCCTAAAGGCTTCTTAGTTTTAGGGATTTGATGTTTCCAATAATGTTGTAATTCACCTTGCATAATTAATAAGCTACCATGTTGCAGAACAATGTCGATACGCTCATTAGTGTCTTTATGCTTTAACTGAAACTTACGTTCTGCTCCAAAATTAACAGAGGCAATTACTGGGTTTTCTCCTAATTCCTTCTCCGCATCTGTATGCCACGATATAGAATCATTGCCATCACGATAGCGATTAAGTAATACACTATTAAAAATAACGTTCGCTTTTGGTTCTATATCATTTTTAACTTTTAATAAACCTGGACTCCACGGATGTGGTTGTAACGTAATCCCTGAAAAACTATACGGTTTATCTTGGTCACCATACCAAGATGTTAATCTTGGAAACGGTATTTGTTTACCATACATATTCATGGATTCTTGTTTCCATTGTATGTCTTCAATTAAGCGTTTCAAATACTTATCGGCAGTTGGCTTATCATAAAAATTTGGAATATAAATATATTCCCCATTTTCTATTTTAATAGGTTTACCTTGTTCTGGTGGTGTCGAAAACATATCTAGTGTGTCCATAATTACTGTATTTCAGTTACATCTATCCAATCAAACTTTCTTACTTTATCCTTGGCTTTTTTATCGTTTAAGCCTGAAACCGTTTTAATTACATTACCAAACTTATTATAGTTAACCAACACACCATCGTCAAGGTCTATAGCAATACGCTCTGTGGCTATTTTAAATAACTCACGGTCGTATTCTTGTAATTCTAATAATACTTTATTTAGGCGTGCTTGCTCTTTTTCTGCACTTACTTTTTCACGGTCTGTTCCTACGTTTTTAACGTGGTCTAACTGTTGGTTTTGCGCTTTAAGTTTTTCTTGATATTCTTTTAAGTAGCCATTAAGCACCGTATTAAGCGTATCTGGTGTGTAACGATGCATATAGATTAATGCGTTAAACGCACCTGTAGGCGAAGAGAACATCCAGTAGATTGGTCTCTTTTTGTAACGTTTCCAGTGATCATTATAAAACGTCTTTAAAAAGTACTTACGTATATCGCCAACTGCATCTTCTACAAAGGCTAAGTTTTTATTAAAGTGCTGTGTGCCAAAGGTGGCTTTTAAAAAGGCATAAAAACGACCTACAATATCATCTTCAAACCACTCATTGTCTAGTATGGGGATAACGTTATCATCATCTGGTACAAACGTAAGATCTTCTAATGCTTTGAATTTAGAATTTGAGGCTTGTAAGTTCTCAAGATAAGTCTCTAAGGTTTCTCCTTGATTAGCCAATATTAAACCTTGTTTATCTAAACTATAACGTCCAAACATACAACCTACTGCATAACTTATAAGCTGCGCCATAATTTCGCTTTCGCGGAATACTAGTTGACCATCTTTAATTGTGGTTTCTTCTTTTAGAATGGTAATGTCTTCTAAAGGCACCTCTGGTGTCAACTCATCCTGCAAACCATAGATGTCTATAAATTGACGGTTAAGTTCTTCTTCATTTCTGTGCAACTCAAAAAACTTGTTTTGCCAATATTTGCAATAGACGTCGTAAACTTGCTGTAAGTCTTGTCCTTTTATGCGAATTAGTTCGTTTTGTTGGAAATCCCACGAGATTTCTCTTGAGTTCCAATCATTTCTGGAACTAGCAAATTGGCTCTCCACTATGTCATTAACCTTTAGTAAAATTTCATGAGAAAAGATAACTGGCAAGCATTCTATGTTACTTGTTACCAAGCTAACTGTTGGATTTATTGCTGGCAACAATAGTTTACAAATATTTGAATTTAAAAAGCCTAAAAGATAATTAGTATGAACGTTATCATGCACAAAAACACTAGGTGATTGAGTACCAAACACAACATTTTTACTTTTACGGAAACCGTAATTAGTATTTGAAATATAAGACCAATTAATTGCCTCTTTAAAATAGAATTTCACATCTCCACGTCTTACCGATTTAGTTGTTGATACTCCATCCCAAAGTTTGTGTATATTGATGATATAATCTTGATTTCCAAAATACTTTCTCCATTCCCCACCTTTATTAATAGGGACATATTTAAGCTTATTCTTGTTACGAAAGACATCTTCATTGAACGAAATATCTGTTCGTCCCACCTCTTGCCAAAATCTCAATAGTTGTGCGTCATTCCCCGAGACTATTCCTGCTTTTGAAATAGAATATTCAGCGATATTTTTTGATTGAAACAAAGAAACAACTGATTCGCTTAACCAATAGGCAAAAGGTGTTCCTGGTAATAAGCTAAAATCATTTTGATTGGTAATTTTATATCTACCATTATCCATAACAGGAAATTGAATTGGCTTTTCTTTTTGCTTATTGATATTATTAAAATTCATATAAGAATAAATTCCCCTAAATCCTTCTTTAGGTTTTTTATTTTCTAAAACGAAAGAAACTGTTCCAAAGGCAATTCTCATTATATTCCATCCAAAATGAGAAAGACTATGAATTTTAGTATCCTTAATTATTCTATTCCTTAATTTTTCAAAACTTGATAAGAACATCCAACTTTCCATAGTAACAAGCCCATTAAACCCTCGTTTTGGAACAAAATTTAAAGACCTCTCTATAAAACAAGCAAATAAATCTGATTTAGATAGTGGGTAATTTGATTTAACCCATCCTGACATATATGAATTCATCTTACCATCTCCCATATATGGTGGATTAGCAACAACACAAAGGTATTTTTTACTTAACAATACCAATTGGTTTAAAGCTTCTTTAATTTGCGTTAGGCTTTGTTTTAAAAAAATATCGTTAGTGTTAACTTTATTATTTATAACTTCTAAAACATTATTAAGTTCATGATTATTGGTTTGCGGAATTATCAACGAGCCTAAATTAGTGGCTTGTTGAATTGTTTTTAAATCAAATAAGAGTGCATCACTCAAAGTTTCATCAATAGCTGCAAATGTTGCATTAATTTCTTCTTCGTTTACTTTTAAATCTTGATAACAAAAGATATTAGGGTTAATATCTTTTTTAAATACACGACGGTAATATTGTCTAGCTCTTAGCATTAGTACTAAACCCGCCAATTGTGCAGCACGTGTGTCGATCTCAAACCCGTGAAGGTTTTTTTCAATGATTAGCTTTGGTATTTCGCTTTCATTATAACCTTGTTCTTCATATATTTTGGAAAGTAACTCAAAGCCATACACTAAGATGTGACCACTACCACAAGCTGGATCTAATAAAGTAATGTCTTCTACACTATTTATTGTAAGATAATCGTCTTCAGTTACACTAGGCGACTCAATAAAATAAGGCATATGCTCTCGCAACTTAGATTTTGGGTTGTTTTGCAACCATAATTTACCTACGGTATTTTGTACCATATATTCCACAATCCAACGTGGTGTAAACAATTGCGTAGCTGCAGGAATATCTTCTTTTTTTACTTTGCCTTTACTAGCAAACACTTCATCTTTTTTCTCTGAGATATAAAACTGGTAGAGCCAACCTATAATTTCAACCTCTGCGCAGTCTTCGGCTGTCATGCCATCTCGCACATCTTGTAAAATAGAAAATTGAGAAATTAAATCGTCTGGTAGCAGTAGTTCTGCATAGTCATCAATCTTTTCAAATAAAAAAGGTAGTGTTTCACTTAAATGATTACATGCACCAACTAATAAATCTGCATAGGCTTCATTTTGTGCATCTGTACTTGGTATTGTACCATCTAATACCTCATAAACGTGTTGCTGTTGCACAGGTAATTCTTCTGGTATAACACCTTGTTTGGCTTCTTGTAAAATAGCTGGTAGTGTGCCACCTTCTACTGGGCTTACAATAGAGACAGCTATGGGTTGGTAGCCATTAACGTCCATAAACCGTAAGGCTACAAATCGGTTAAACCAAGTATAAGCAACGGTATCTATAACGTCTGCTTTAGAGGTTTTGTTTATAGCCTGTTGTAGCTTTTGTAAATGCCCAGCTTTTTCACGTAGTGCTACACTATCGGTTGTCAATACTTTTTCAAGCTTGGCACCAATTTGGTCTATCAATTTTATACGTGCGTCTTGAGCAAATCGTTTTAGTTGGTTGGTATTCATGCTACTTTAAGTTGATCTTAATATTCTCGTTAATACGCTTTAAAAAAGCTTCTCTAAGGGCTTCTACATAACCGTTTACATCAGCTTCAGACACCAGCTCGTTTTTATCGTAATCTACATGTATTTGCGAGCGTCTTATATATTTGGCAACGGGCTCTTTTGCTTTACCATCTTCTTGTTTTGGTGCAGCCAAATTTGCCATAAGGTTTAAGGCATCTGTATGTATCTGCGATAACTGATGTTGAGATTGGCGAATGTTAGAAATATACCTTTCGTTAGTTATCGCGCTCTTTTTATAACTTAAAGCACTAATTACATTAGTTTGCTGTTCTATACCTAAGTCTTTAAATGCCTTACGCTTTGTAATATCTGTTATAAAGTCTTCTGCTGTTTTAGTAAAATTGCGCTTCTCTTCATCTATTAGTTCAAGTACTTTTTTAGAGAGTTGGTCTTTTGCTGCTTTAGCCAATTGCACAGCACTACCTTTATAAGGCGTGTTAGTTGCTAATAAAGTTTTTAAAATATCTAACTCGTCACTTTGTATGTAATCGAAGTTTGCGGTGTTGCCTTCTAAAAGTGCTTTTACTTCGTCGTAAATGTTGCGTTGTTCGCCATTCATAAACGTTTGAATAGGTGATAATAGATCTTCTTTAGCATCTAATAAATCGTCTTCAAACTCAGCTAAATTGGTAATAAAGTAACTGTAGTCCTTTTTAGACCAACGTTCTAATTTTTCTGAGAATGGTTCTAGACTTTTTAGAAAATGATAGGATTGTCTGTTGGCTAAAAGCTGATCCACATCAATACGCATTTGTATTAATTTATCTTTAAAAGCAGTAGCAACATCTTTAGCTTCACGTAACGGACAACTCTCATTAAAGGCGTCTTTATAAGCCTCTTTAAGTTTATTTACAGCTGAAGCATCAAAGGATGCTTGTGGTTCTAAAATGGTATTACCATGGTTAGAACTATTTAACAAAGCGTTTAAAAACGCGTCATTATCTAATAAATTAGAATCTTGTTTGGCTTCTATTTTACCACGCTTGTACAGTTTTGCTGTAATGGTCCAAATTGCATTAGGATACCAACCATAAGGTTTTTTAATAAAAACATTTTTAAGATCGATAAGCGTGGTACGATCACTACGTTTTTTACGTTTTAAAATTTCGCTTAAAATTTCGCCTTCGGCTTCAGACATTATTGCGGCTTCTTCTGTAAACAATTGTTCTGGTGCAGAGCGCACAGTAGTCACAATAGTATCTTCTTTAAATGTCACCGCTTTTAGCATACGTAAGTTAGGATATACAACCGCTACCAATTTTTGAAAGGCACTGATAACACGTGTTTTTCCGTCGCTAGAATTTGCCATTTCTAGTTTTCCACCGTTAAGGTAAATTTTAGATGCCGCCAAAGCAGTATTTGCCATGACTTTTAAATTGTTTTTACGCGTTACATTTTGCATGGATTTTTCTTGAAGAATCCTTGCAACCTGAGGTCTAATGCCAGAACCTCTATTTTGCATTTCGTATTTGGCTGTTTTAATATACATTCTAACATCGCGCATAAAGGTGGCATTAGATGCTAAAACAACCTTCATACCTGTGCTTCCCATAGTTTGGGATTGTATGTGCGATTCGTTAAAATCTTTGCTAGAGTCGTCTGTAATAATTTCTATCTCTAGCTCTTTTTCTCTACCAAAAAAGCTACCATCTATTTTGGTTGTAAAATCGTAATCTTGTTTGTTTTCTAGGTATTTAATGCGGTTAACCTCTATAATTTCATCGTAAAGAATTTCTTTTAGCAACTGCGTAACCGCTTGTTCATCAATACTTGTATTCTTTATTTCTTCTTCAACATCTTTTTCGTCATCGGTTAGAAACTCATAAATATCGCCATTACGCTGCACATAACTTTGGTTTTCTAGAATGGTTAATGCGGTATCAATTTTGGTTTCGTGTGCTTTAAGATCTACATTAATATCGTCTATTAATAAAACGGAAATGTTACGTTTTGTTGTTTTAAAATTCCCGAAATACTTCACTAAAAATAAGGCTTTTAGCACTTTAATGGCAAAAACATCATCTAACTGTTTTTCGGCAAGAATGATGGATTGTTGTATTTCGCCTCGCAATTCGTTACGGATACCTTCGAACATTAAATCGAAACTAACCAAAGCATTCTTGTCGCGCTCTTGAATAGCTTTTATCACTTGCTGAAAGACACCAAGCATAGATCGCTCTCCTACAGAAGCATGTTTACCTTGAAAGGCGTTGTGGTTAGATAAGGCTATTCTACATTGCTGAAATAAATCGAATTGATAGGGAACAAACGGGAATTTGTTGGCGTAATCCGCATCATCTTTATAACCTTTAAACTGCACACCAGCTTCTGAAAACGATAATAACGATTCTAAATGAGGACCGTTTTTTTTGTGTGCAGTCGCTAATTCTTCTTGCGCATTATCATTTTTATCTAGTAGACGTTTTTCGATAACTTCATCAACGTTTGCAGATGTTAGAGGGATTTTAATTTTGAAACGTGCTTGAATACGTGAAAAGTCATTTTGCTGGCTTTTATTCATATCTCCAACAACAGTTTCCATATCCTCTTGCGAGGTTACTAAAATCCAAGAATTACCTTTTGTTTTAGTTGCTAAAGTTTCTGCTATGGTTTGCAGATTAAGCATCAACTTGGTGTTGTCACTAATGTATTGACCTACTTCATCTACAAAAAAGTTTAATCGGAACCCTTTTGGCTTAGAGTCGATATATGCTTTTACACGATTACAGAAATCTTCTATAGATTGTTTATTTCTGTCTTCTAATTCATCAAGTATATTTTCATACTTATCGGCACTTTCATTAAAAACCGTTGCTAGAATATCTTTTACATCTAGTACAAAATATTCTAAACGATCTACTTCCCAAGTATTGTCGTTAACTTTTGCATATTCCGTTTTAAAAGCATCGTATTTACCTTTACTATCTAACCACATTTCGAACTCAGCAACGTGTGGTTGAAAACCGTAATAGCCTAGATGGTCGTAAAATACTTTATAGAATACAGAAAGAATGGCATTTGCATCCTCCTTACTGGTAATCTGTGCCTGTTGATCTATATTGAATAAAACAGACTCTGAAGGTACACGTGTTGCCTTTAAAATATCGTCTTTTAAAACCGCATCATTATCTACTTTCTCAGCAAATAATTCTCCCGATTTCCAGCCATCGTATTCTTTGTTTTCAAGAACATACGAGATGATTTTTAATAAGTGAGATTTACCACTACCAAAAAAACCAGAGATCCAAACACCATTGGCTCCAGAATAATCATTGTAGGCCTGAAAAAAGTCTTTTATCTTTTTTCCTATTTCGTTAGTGATGACGTATTCGGTAACTTCGGTTGAAATGTTATCGCGGTCATCGGCTTTAATAACCGTTTCAATTGGGCGGTCTATTTGTTTTTCAAAATAATTTTTGATCATAGCTTAACTTCTATTTTATCCATATTAAATGCACGGTAGTAATTGTCATCTTTTAGTAATCCAAAAAGATTTAGTGTATGTCCATTATAGTCTCCAGGGAAAAAAGCAACCGTAGGCGCTTCTTTTGCTATGTTTTGAAGATTATTAAGTACGTTATGAGAACGTATAAAAGGAAATACTAAACCAATTCCGGTTAAGAAATATACCTTAGCATTGTTAGATTCTATTTTTTGTTTTATTAATGGCATCAACACCTGATGCATATTTAAGGACGATTGTAAAGCGTTTAAAAACTTCTCTTTAGACTTCGCTTTTTCTACTTTAAACATACGTTCCATTCCGCCTTTAGACTCTAATATCTCACAAACAAGGTCATAAAGATTTAGTTCTAAAATGGGTATTCCTTGATTTTCTAATTTCTTTGTTAGTAAACCTATTTCTTCTCTGCATGCCAATTCTTCTTCCGCATTATAAGCAGAAATAAAGAAAGGGATTTCGCCTCCTAGCGATTCTTTATTTAAGAAATTAGACGATGAGATAACATTGAATAAATGCTCGAATTTATTTGTAAGATTCCCCATAATTATGCTGTCAATGTTTGAATATCAAAATCACTGTACAAGAAGATTTTGAACAATTCTGAATTATCATTAAGAATCACCTTTTTGGTTTGTGGCTCTATAATTTGAGGTTGTATCATTTTTGATTTTATATTGTTTATCAATCCTGCTTGTTCTAATATTTTAAAGGTTACTTGTCTTACTTTATTTTGAGTTACCTCTGTTAGTTTATCCATTTCTGGGTGACTTTCTGCTTTCCGTCTAAAAAATGAGAGATAATCTCCATTTGTTATTTCATAATCAAAAACGATATACTTTTCACGAATGACTTCAATAATAAAATCGCGTACAAAAGCAAAGTTTTTACAAACTGCAATGAATGTTATTTCTTTCTGCACATTAAAATTCCCTTCCAGTAACAACGCCTTTTGCTCCTCTGTAAGGACATTCAACCATTTCACCATTTCTACTAAATAGCGTTTACCTGTAGTTCTTTTTCCATGACCCAAAATACCTTCGATATCATCAATAGGTTGCACCAAAACATGCTTTGCTACAAGCACTAATTCTCTTGTACGCAAGGAAGCTGCAGTAAACGAAAAACTATATTTCTTTTCTGCAACCATTAATTCGTTAATTCTGTTAATGGGATATTTAAAACCTCACTTATTTTCTGGTAGTTTTTTAAAGTAGGCTCACTTTTTTCTTTCACCCAATTACTCACAGAAACCTCACTAACACCAATTTTGTTAGCAAGCCATTTTTGTTTAACACCTTTAGATTTTAAAATCTCTTTAAGCATATTCAGTTTAATAAAAATTAAAGTTTGTCTTCATATCAAAAATAAAAAAAAGCATGACTAACTAATGATTATTATTCAAAATAACTTTCAAAATTGAAAAGTAATCTATCCAACTGTATTATAGTTAAGGTAAACCGTAAAGGTGAGAAAATTAAGCTTAGTTATTATTGCGTATTATTTATAAGCGTTTGTCTTTACTACTAGCAGGAAAACTAATTAAATTAAACATGGCTCGCATTCTGGATCTGACACGTTCGCCGTATTTATCTTCTATTTCTTCAGCGTTGAGGTTTGTAGTAAGGTGTGTTTTAATCCTTTTTTCTTTGAATAGATCGTAACGTGATATTAGAATTTCGCCCATTACATTACAATCTTTTCCGTAATGTCTTCCTATATGCTCTACTCCTAAATCGTCAAAACAGTATACTTTGTTGTCGCTATAGTCTTCAATCATTTTAAAGCCGATTCTATTAAAACCAAAAACAATATTCCGTGCTGGTATGACATTATAGCTTTTTCTATGAGGTACCAGGTATGGTAGTAATTGCATTAATGTTGTTTTGCCACAGCCTACGGGACCCGATAGTAGGATTCCTTTTTCTGTATCGATATTTAGTTTCTTGCAGTAGTCGTGATCTTGGATAAAATAACTTGCTAATTTTAGTAAGAGTTGATGGTCGTCTTTGTAGATTTTGAAGTTTTTACCAAAGCGCATTTTTCCTTTTGCATCTAGGTAGGTACGTATCTTAGGAAAATCGTAAGAAATGTATTTACCATCAAAACTGCCTAACTGAAATTGCGTGGTGCCTTCGTAAATGATACTTGGATTCTTTACATTATATGTGCTAGCTGTTTTTGTCATTTTGGAGTTCATTTAAGAGATTCCCGCCTTCGCAGGAACTAGAGCGGTTGATTATAGTCTTTGTTTCTTATAGTGTGTAGGTTGTCTTTGATTTGGGACTGTCGTTTATCATTTGTTCTCGTATCTCGACTGCGCTCGATATGACCTGCTCGAACTGACAACTCCTCTGATTTAAGCATCCAATTTTTAGCAGAAGCGTGCCAATCTTCCATTTTAATCTTTCCTCCAATTTTCCAGCCTATAGCGCAATAATGGTTATAGAATTTTTGGGCTTCTATTTCTGGCCATTTTTCTTTTTTAAAAAATTCTAAAACTTCATTTTCATTTTTAGGCTGCGGTAGTTTATAACTGTTTTCTATTGTTTGTATATGTTTATTAGAAGGTACCAGTGCTTGTCTTTGATTTGGGACAGCTAAGTCTAGTGCTTGTTCCACTACTTGTCTTGCATTTGGGATTGTTGATTCCAACTGATTTTGACCTTGTTTCTTGAGATTTTCGCTTTCGCGAGAGCTGAAGATGAGCATCTTAATTACCGATCCTTTGAATGGATTATGCGATGGTTCATAAACAAGGTATTTGTAATGATGTAACTCTTTGGTGCATCTGTGGTAGGTGGATTTAGAACCAATTTTGGACAGTTTCATTATATCGTCTCGATTGACGTGAAAACTGTTTCTAAACCGATTGTAGTTCCACACCTGAAAAAATGCGAGGTACAAACTAATGTGTGTTGGATTAAGTCTGGTGTCTTTTGAAAACTGACTAAATACTGCGTTGAGGTGCTTGATGTAATTAACTTCTGCCACAGCATCTCTTATGAAGCGACACGATTATCTTTGAGTACTTTTAGAATTTCTTCATACTCGTAGAGAATGATTCCGCCAATTTTACTGTAGGGCAGCGTCCCATTAATTCGTAGATTTTGAAGTGTTCCAGGACTTACTTGTAACATTTCCATAACCTCAGCTGATTTGATGTATTTTTTGGTTGTGGTTTTTGGGGTTTCTGCAAGTAGTTTTTTGAGTTCGCCAAATAGTTGCATTTTGAAATCGTAAAGGTCTTCTGTGGTTAAAATTGTTGTTGCCATTGTAGAATTTTTTTTAATGGTTATTAAAATGGTTAAAGATCCCCCTTTGGGAGGTTCCGCATTACGTGCGGGGTAACTAAAAGTACTACCATATTGAGGTTTCACTCTCTATGATAGTACTTAGGTTAATTTAGTTCACGAACTTTTCTATTTTAATAAACAGGTGTTCATGAATCTATCAATTTGACTTTCGTTCTACAAAGCTGCTATTATTTGCGTGGTTTTCTTCGGTATGGCTTCGGTAGTACCGACTTATTTTAACATTTTTAAAATGAATTATTTTAGGTTTTCATCTTCTTTCATTTCGCATTATCATTATCTATACGTTTCTCAAGACTCCTTTTTAATTGATCTAAAAATTTTGTGGTGTCTTTGCCTCTATTTTTGATTTCTGCATAGGTTTTGTAGACGTTATTTAGGTTGAGGTCGAATAACTCAGAGCATATTTCTGCCATTTTACTGATTTCCACTTGCCCGTTTTTGATGGATCCGGCACTATGTAATGCATAAATTAATTCTACTAAATCTGTTTTTGAAGCTGTCCATGAGAGATCGCAAGACAGCAATGGATTGTCCTCTACTCTTTTCACTTTTGTATTTTGATTTGTTAGTGCATGAAGTTCTTTTTGATAATACACGGATAATAAATCATAACAAACGACTTGAGCCGCCAGATTATCATGACTGGTTGAGAATTCTGGATCCGAAAAATAATGCGATGTATCTACAGGGAAATTTAATTTACAATTGCCTCTAACGAAATAAATATGATCTAGAGACGCGCTATTATGTCTGATATAATGATAGAATTCCAGATTCCGGATCTTCTGTTTTTCTAATTCATCTATTAATAAACAAACATATTTAACTTGTTTTTTGATGCTTGCACTAGGCCTCTCAAAAATAAACTTTCTTATTTTTAAGAAGTATTTAATACGACCATTGACAAATGGTTTTATTCTTTTAAAGAAGTAAATTTCTGCTTCTTGAGTAAACAGACATTCTTTTGTTCTTAATAGTACCCTTAATTGATTTAAGGTATTTATTTAAAGTTCTAATTTTTGGGTTAAAACATTGATGTCTTGTAGGTTTTGATTTTTGTTTTGCTCGAGCTGGTTTTTATACTGCTCAACGATTGGGGTGATGTGTAGCATAGATGGGGTTTTAAATAAACCCCATAAATTATATAAGATTTTATAAAACTCAAAACAAAAACCAAATTAAACGTCTAAATGACAGAAATTTAGCTACCTCATTCAATCTGCTTTTTTCATTTTTGTTTTTTTATTTTTAAGATCTAAGATTTCTTTTAAGGCCTTCATATCCCCACTCACTTTGTGTTCTAAAACACGTGCGTAAATTTGAGTGGTTGAAATTTTAGTATGGCCTAACAGTTTAGAAACGGTTTCTATAGGTACTCCGTTTGACAGGGTTATTGTTGTTGCAAAGGTATGTCGGGCCATATGAAACGTGAGATTTTTTTCGATGCCCACAAAGTTAGCGACTTCTTTTAAGTATACATTTAGCTTCTCGTTTGTCATTATAGGAAGAAGTGATTCTGTTACTCTTGTTACTGGATGGTCTTTGTACTTGGTTATGATTTCTAATGCTTTTCCTAACAATGGTACTTTTACAATTGTATTGGTTTTTTGTCTTTTGGTCATGATCCAGTTTCCCCCATCCATACCTAATACTAAATGACTCGATGTGAGACTCATTAGGTCTACATAACTGATTCCTGTATAACAACTAAAGACGAATAAGTCGCGCACACGATCGAGTCATTCTGATATGAACACTTTGTCTTCTAGATTTTTTAGTTCTTGCTCTGAAAGGAATTCTCTGTTTGTTTTTTCGTAAGTCATTTTCCATCTTACAAACGGATCTTTATTAATCCATTCCATATGAAAGGCTAGTGTCACGATTTTTCGTAGACGCTGTATATGTTTCATTACCGTATTATGACTCAATGCTTTTGGATGACCAACAGGCCAAAGGTTGGAAAGGTAGATTTGAAAATCAGATAAAAACTCAAAATTAAGCTGTTTGAGATAGATGTCTGAGGTATTTTTTTTCTTCAACAGAAATTTCTTGACATAGTTTTCTGTTATTCCAAAATTTCGGATTGAACCAGCAGCAAGCGTGTTCGCAATTTTTTGATTGTGATACTCTATAATGTTATTTAGCGTTTTTCCTTCCTGGTCATCTTGTCCAGTATACTTTGCTTTTATTAATTGCGCCGTAATGAGTTCTCCTTTAAATTTTAAGTCTTGGTAGATTTGAAAGAGTTGGGTGTAGGTTTCATCTAGATAACTATTAATTTGTCTAGCGGTTGCATTTGTACCATTAACACGTTTTTTAGTTACGTTCCAGTGGTCAACGTTGACCTTACGCTTAAGGCTTATGTTGACGCGCTTGCGGTTAACAGTTACTCTAGCATAGATTTCTGCTTCATTATTTTTTGCACGTGAAGCGTTTATCCAGAATAGGATTGAAAATGTGTTTGAAGATTTCATAGTTATACGTCTTTTAAGATTAAACTTTAGGACGAAAGTCAAATAAACTATGTTTCAGCGTTTTAAGGGCAATCGGTCAACATGTTGACCACGGATATTTTTTGTTGACCGCGAAGTCGTCAACAGATATGAAATGATATCAAATACTATTGCCTCCTAAAAACGACTAAAGCTTGTAAAATCATAGATTTTACAAGCTTTTGATAAGGAATGTGATTCCTTTTAGTGACCTCGACTGGATTCAAACCAGTAACCTCTTGAGCCGTAATCAAGTGCGCTATTCAGTTGCGCCACGAGGCCTTTTTTTGTGGGTGCAAATATAACACTTTTATTTAAATACAACCAAATTTTTATTCTTATTTTTGAAATATGATTTCTAAAGAACTACTCGAGCCTTTTAATTACCTATTCGATTCCGAAATAATCGACAGTATTGCTGACGTTGCTTTACTTAAAACTTTTCAAAAATCAGATATCATTATTGATATTGGTCAAGAATTAAATTTCATCCCTTTACTTATAAAAGGGAACATAAAAGTTTTGAGAGAAGATAAAAATGGTGACGAGCTTTTATTATATGTTTTAGAGTCTGGTGACACTTGTGCCATGTCTTTAACGTGTTGCATGGTAAAATCTGTAAGCAAAATTCGTGCTATTGCAGATGAAGATGTAACTGTCATAATGATTCCTATAGCTAATATGAAACTTTGGTTTAATTCTAATGAAAGCTGGAGGACCTTCATCTTGCAAAGCTATCAAGTTCGTTTTGATGAGATGTTAGAAACCATAGACACATTGGCGTTTATGAAAATGGATAAGCGTTTGTTTAAATATCTTACAGATCAAGTAAAATTAACAGCATCAACGAGCTTGGCAATTACCCATCAAGAAATCGCAGAAGACCTTAATACTTCTAGAGTGGTCGTTTCCCGTCTACTAAAACAACTCGAAAGAGAACATAAAATTGAACTTGGCCGTAATAAAATAAATGTTTTAGACTTTTAGTAACATTTATCACATAGCCTAAACTATAGAACTTTATTTTTGTATAATTATTAATTTATGGAATATATTTCACAACCTTGGCCATGGTATATCTCTGGTCCATGTATTGCTATTATCATGTTTTTACTCCTATATTTCGGAAGAACTTTCGGAATGTCATCTAACCTTAGAACGATGTGTGCTATTGGAGGAGCTGGAAAACGTGTTGATTTTTTTAAATTCGATTGGAAAAGTCAACGTTGGAATTTAGTCGTGGTACTCGGAGCTATTGTTGGTGGCTTTATTGCACAATATGTTTTATCTAACCCTAATCCAATAGATTTAAGTCAAAATACAATTACAGATTTAAAAGCTCTTGGTTTTGAAAATGCAGGAGAAAATCTTTTACCACCAGAATTATTTAGTTGGGATGCTGTTCTTTCTTTCAAAGGTTTATCTATTCTACTTATTGGAGGAATCCTTGTTGGTTTCGGAACACGTTACGCTGGCGGATGTACTTCCGGGCATGCAATAACAGGTTTAAGTAGCCTACAACTTCCGTCTCTTATAGCTGTTATAGGTTTCTTTTTAGGCGGTTTAATTATGATTCATATCATTTTTCCAATACTATTTTAATTATGGGTAAGTATATAAAATTCTTTTTGATCGGTATTTTTTTCGGAATCGTTTTAGTTAAATCCGAAGCCGTTTCATGGTATCGAATTTACGAAATGTTTAAATTTCAATCCTTTCACATGTTTGGTATTATTGGTACTGCTGTTGCAACAGGTATTGTTATCTTATTAATTTCGAAAGCTAAAAAAATCAAAAATATTGAAGGAACAAATGTAAACGTTCCACTTAAAGCTCGTGGTTTTACACGTTATATTTTAGGAGGAACAATTTTTGGTTTAGGCTGGGCATTAAGTGGAGCATGTCCTGGACCAATGTATATTTTAATAGGTACTGGTGCATTTTCTATTTTAATTGTAATTATTGGTGCATTAATAGGAACCTATTTCTACGGATTAATCATGAAAAAACTACCACACTAAATGGAACTAGTTGAAATTTTAGGATATTCAGGTGCTTTAATTGTAGGACTCGTCTTAGGCTTAATTGGCGGAGGTGGGTCAATTTTAACGGTTCCTATTTTAGTCTATTTTTTAGGCTTTAGTCCTATTGTTGCAACAGGTTATTCTCTTTTTGTTGTAGGAAGCACTTCATTGATAGGTACTTTAAGAAACTTAAAAAAGAACAGTATAGATTTTAAAACAGCACTTGTTTTTGCTGTACCATCAATAATAACCGTATTTATGGTAAGAAGTTTGGTCATACCCAACTTACCTGAAGTGCTATTTTCAATTGGAACTTTCAAATTTACCAATTCGCTTTTTATAATGTTATTATTTGCACTAATTATGCTTTTAGCGGGTTGGTCTATGATTAAATCTAAAGATATAAGTACAGAAAGCGTAATTAAGGAGTTTGACAATACACACTATTTTGCTATCGGAACGCAAGCCATTGGTATTGGAACTTTAGTTGGTTTAGTTGGTGCTGGTGGCGGATTTTTAATTGTACCTGCTTTAGTTTTACTCGTAAAACTTCCTATAAAAAAAGCAATTAGTACGTCGCTATTTATTATTTCTATACAGTCACTTATTGGTTTCTTAGGGGATCTAAACACCTTAATTATAGATTGGAAGTTTCTACTGACGTTTACTTTTATTTCTATTATTGGTATTTTTATAGGCTTAACACTTTCAAAAAAAATTAGTGCAAAAGGCTTAAAAAAAGGGTTTGGATATTTCACCGTTTTTATGGCCACTTATATCGTTTACAAGGAACTCTTTTAACACTTTGTGACAATTATCACACTTCAAAAATTGAAGTTTATTAAATTTGCATAACATAATACATTTTACACATGAAAATAGAACAATTATATACAGGCTGTTTAGCACAAGGTGCTTATTATATTGAATCTGAAGGAGAGGTTGCTATAATTGATCCATTGAGAGAAACTCAGCAATACATTGATAAAGCTAAGGCTAATAATGCCAAAATTAAATATATTTTAGAGACACATTTTCATGCTGATTTTGTTTCTGGTCATGTAGATTTAGCAAACCAAACAGGTGCTACAATCGTTTTTGGACCTGGAGCTACAACGGAGTACGATATTCTTTCTGCCAAAGATGGTCAAGAATTAAAATTAGGAAATATTACGATAAAGGTTTTACATACACCTGGTCATACTTTAGAATCTGCTACTTATTTATTAATTGACAAAATTGGAAAAGATCATGCTATCTTTTCTGGTGACACGCTATTTTTAGGTGATGTTGGTCGTCCAGATTTAGCAATCAAATCTGACTTAACAAAAGAAGATTTAGCCGGAATGCTTTTCGATTCTTTAAGAACTAAAATTATGCCTTTAGCTGATGATGTTATTGTATATCCTGCTCATGGCGCTGGTTCTGCTTGTGGAAAAAATTTAAGCAAAGAAACCGTTGGGGTTTTAGGTGAACAGAAAAAAACAAATTATGCCTTACGTGCAGATATGACTAAAGCTGAATTTGTTAAGGAAGTTCTTGATGGTATTGCTCCTCCTCCACAATATTTCGCAAAAAATGCTATGATGAATAAAATGGGTTACGATGCTTTTGATACGGTTTTAAAAACTGGTGATGTAGCACTTAGCCCTGAAGATTTTGAAGCTGTAGCAAACCAAGAATCAGCATTAGTATTAGACGTAAGGTCTCAATCTGATTTTATAGCGGGTCATATCCCTAATTCAATATTTATTGGACTTAATGGACAATTTGCCCCTTGGGTTGGTGCTTTAATTAAGGATTTAAAACAACCTATTATTTTAGTTGTTCCTGAAGGAAAATCTACAGAAGCAGTTACTCGATTATCTCGTGTAGGTTATGATAACACTTTAGGATACCTTAAAGGCGGAATAGAAGCTTGGAAAAAATCAGGAAAAGATATTTCTACTCTAGATTCTATATCTGCTGAAGAATTTGCAAAGAGAGCAAAAGCAGATACTATTCATATTTTAGATGTTCGTAAAGATGGTGAGTATCAGTCAACACATTTAGAGGAAGCGACACATTTTTCATTAGATTTAATTAATGAGAATATGGATAAAATTAATAAAGACGAAACTTACTATGTGCATTGTGCAGGTGGTTACCGTTCTGTAATTGCAGAATCGATTTTAAAAGCTAGAGGATTTAATAAATTAATTGATGTTGCTGGTGGCTTTGCTGCTATTAAAAACACCAATTTAAAGACAACAAATTTTGTTTGTCCTTCTACATTATAAAAATTATTAATAATCAGACCTCATAGGTCTATAAAAACCACATAAATGAAAAACACACTTAATATTCAAAATTTAAAATGTGGTGGTTGTGCTAACACTATTGTAATACAATTATCTAAATTAGATGGTATTACTGACGTTACAGTTAATAACGATACAAACGAAGTAAGTTTTAATACTGAAACTGAAGCTACTATTGAAGCTGTTTCTAAGAAATTATCGGACTTAGGTTATCCTATTGTTGGTGATGCTAATTCTTTACCTAAAAAGGCAAAATCTTTTGTGAGTTGTGCTGTTGGTAGAATGACAAAATAAAAAGAATAAGTAACTATAATAAAAAATCCCACTCATGGTGGGATTTTTTTTATTAAACTATTTCTGCACTTAATCCAGCTTGTAAAAGCTTAGAACATCGTGGTTCTAAATCTTCATAAGTGCCTGTCTTAACAGTACACTTTCCTTTATAATGCACTAATAAAGCACATTGTTCTGCTTGTTCTGGCATATGATCACAAGCATAAATTAAAGTATCAATAACATGATCGAAGGTATTAACCTCATCATTAAATAATACAATTTCATTTTGTTTTAATTCTACTTCTTCTAAAAGCAGATCTTCTGCATATTTTTCTTTTGTCATTCTGTTAATGGATTTTAGAGTAAATTATGGTAACAACCAAACTGTCAACACAATAAACTTAATTATTAACTTTCTACTAATTTATAAATTTTAACGAAACCCATTGCCCTTTTTGTATAGTTTCGTCTAACTTTAACATGTATTTATTACATTCTTCTTCAATCATCGGAATGTCTTCTTTGTAAAAACCACTTAAAAATAAGGTTCCATTTGGGTTTAGACACTTTGCATATTGAGAGATATCTGCTAATAATATATTTCTATTAATGTTAGCAATAATACTATCGTACTTTTTACCTTCTAACAATGTTGCGTCACCTTCATAAACCGAAATATTTTCACAATTATTACGTTCTACATTTTCTAAACTATTTAGGTAACACCAATTATCTATATCAATAGCATCGAGTTTATTTGCACCAACATTTTCGGCTAATATGGCTAAAACACCTGTTCCGCAACCCATATCTAAAACCGTTTTACCTTTAAAATCGTTTTTAAGAATATGCTGAATCATCATGTGTGTAGTTTCGTGATGACCTGTACCAAAACTCATTTTTGGCTCAATAATTAAATCGAATTTAGTATCTGGTTTTTCATGAAACGGTGCACGTACAGAAACTAAATCATCTACAATAATAGGTGTAAAGTTTTTCTCCCATTCTTCATTCCAATTTACTTGGGCTATTTCTTCAAATTCAAAAGTAATCTCAAATTCATCTGAAGTTAAAATGTAAACATCATCTAAAATATTTTCATTCCACTCTTCCTTCTGAATATAAGCAATTACACCTTCTTCATTTTCTACAAAACTTTCAAATCCGGCATAACCTAATTCAGCTATTAAAATTTCTACTCCCGGTTGTAGCGGACTTACCTTAAACGTGTAACCTATGTATATTTCAGACATTAATCTTTTTTTTTGCAAATTTACTAATCATTAATTTAGTTACTAGTATTTTTACATCAAATTAAAATAATATGAATAAATATATTGTTGCCTTTCTATTCTTAGCGCTATCTCAAATCACTATTGCTCAAGACAATAATGATATTAAATTATCTGCTTTACCTTATTACAGTTATGGTAAAGGTTTAGGAATTACCTCCCCTGATAGTATTTTTAAACTAAATATTCGTTTTAGAATGCAAAACCGATTTACCTCTTTATATAATGAAGACGCAGAAGATGGTTACGAAGCAATGATTAGACGTTTACGTTTGCGTTTTGATGGTTATGTTGGTGATCCTAGTATTATTTATGTGATTCAATTATCGTTCTCTCCAAATGATGTTGGTGCGATTGAAGATGGTGACAATCTAAATATTATTAGAGATGCAATTGTATTTTATAGACCAGATAATCATTGGAATATTGGTTTTGGTCAAACTAAACTTCCAGGAAACAGACAGCGTATCAATTCTTCTGGAGCTTTACAACTTACAGATCGTTCAATTAACAATTCTCGATTTAATATTGACAGGGATTTTGGATTACAAGTGTATTATTTAAATGAATTACAAGACAAGTTTTCTTATAATGTAAAAACAGCAATTAGCACAGGTGAAGGCAGAAACTGGACCAAAGAACCTGATAATGGTTTAGCCTATACAGGCCGTTTAGAGCTCTTTCCTTTTGGAGCTTTTAAAAGTAACGGCACATTATTTGAAGGAGACTTAAAACGTGAAGAAAGGCCTAAATTAATGCTTTCTGGTGTTTATCATTATAATAACAACGCACGAAGAACTCGTGGAACTATTGGTGATGATTTATTTGAACAGCGCGATATACAATCTTTATTTTTAGATGCTATTGTAAAATATAATGGTTGGGCTTTTCAAACAGCTTATATGGAGCGTAGAGCTGATGACCCAATAACTTATAATCCTGATGATTTATTAGATTCTGAATATGTTTTTGCAGGAAATGGTTTTGACACCCAATTGAGTTATATTTTTAAAAATAACTATGAGGTTATCGGACGTTTTTCTCACCAAGAACCACATAAAGATATTGAAGCATTAACACCACAAACTAATCAATACAGCCTTGGTGTTACTAAATATATTTGGGAGCATGCCTTAAAACTACAAGCTGAAGTTACCAGTACGGAATTAAACTATTTAGATAATAGCCAAACTAATAACTGGTATTTAAGATTTCAAGTTGAAATAGGAATTTAATTCTTTTAACGCACATAGACTTCTAGAAATCATCTATATTTTACACAAAAAAAAGTCCCTAAACAATTGATTAAGATCAATTATTTAAGGACTTTTTTAATTCTTAGTAAGAAATAATATTCTTAGAATGCATTTACAATAGCATAGAAATCTTCTGCGTTAAGTGCTGCTCCTCCAATTAATCCACCATCAACATCTGGTTTTCCAAATATCTCCTTTGCATTTGCTGGTTTTACACTTCCACCGTATAAAATAGAAACAGAATCGGCAACATCGTTTCCGTATTTATCAGCTAAAGTTTTTCTAATAAAAGCATGCATATCTTGTGCTTGCTCAGGACTTGCAGTTTCACCTGTTCCGATAGCCCAAACTGGTTCGTAAGCTAAAACGATACTTTTAAAAGCATCAGCTTCTAAATGAAATAATGCATTTTTAATCTGACCTTCAACAACAGCTTCATGATTTTCAGATTTTCGATCTTGTAATTCTTCACCAAAACAGAAAATTGAACGCATACCATTAGCTAAAGCAGCATCTACTTTTTTAGCTAAAGATTCGTCAGTTTCATTAAAATAAGCACGACGCTCACTATGTCCTAAAATAACAGTTTTGATACCAATACTTTTTAGCATACTTGCGCTAATTTCACCTGTATAAGCTCCATTTTCTGCAAAATGCATGTTTTGAGCAACAACTTCAATTGAATCTTCACTTAAAGTATCAAAAGCTTGCTTTAAATTTGTAAAAGTTGGCGCAATCATAACCTCAGCATCTGACGTTTTTGTTTGCTTTAATAGGTCCGTTATTAAAACTTCCGACTGTGGTAAATCGTTATTCATTTTCCAGTTTCCTGCTACGATATGCTTTCTCATAATATATGTATATTGATTTTATAAATTCTCTAACAAAAATAATACTTTAAAAATGAAGATAAATTGACATTTGTCAGTTATCCTCAAGATAATTTCACTCTTGGATCTAACCAAGCATAAATAATATCGACAAAAATATTTATCGTAATAAATATAATGGCAATAACTAAAACAGCTCCCATTATTACAGGTAAATCTAGCGTATTAAGTGCATTTACAATTTCTTTTCCTAATCCATTCCACCCAAAAATATATTCTACAAAAACGGCTCCGGCTAACATCGATGCAAACCAACCCGATATTGCTGTAACTACAGGGTTTAATGCATTTTTTACAGCATGATTTTTAATAACCTGAAATTCACTCAAACCCTTTGCTCTAGCGGTTCTTATATAATCTTGATTTAAAACTTCTAACAATGAATTACGCATTAATTGAATAACAACGGCTAAAGGTCTTATACCTAAAACGATGGCTGGAAGAATTAAATTTTTCCATTTAATGGTCATTTTTTCTCCAAAATCATCAAGCTCGTACAAACTGCCTGTCATTTCTAAATGGGTGTATTTATGCAATACAAAACCAAATAACCAAGCAAATAGAATGGCACTAAAAAAGGATGGTACACTCATACCAAATGTACTAAGGACTTGTATGGTTTTATCTATCCAGGTGTCTTTATACAACGCAGAAATAATTCCGAATATTATGCCTAAACAAATCGCTATAACAATGGCAGACGTTGCCAAAACAAAAGTATTAGGAATAGTTTCTCCAATAATCTGAGTCACTTTTTTACCTTGTTTGGTAAAAGATTCTCGTAAATATGGGGCTTTTAAAACAGTTGTAGTATTTTCTATTTGAAACAATTTTACTGCACTATATTTATTTGGTGCTAAATAAGTGTAATCTTTTGATGTATTAGAATGAAAAGATATCGGAGATAAATCATTAAGGTAGTATAAAAACTGAGTTCCTAAGGGTTTATCAAATCCATATTTCTGTTTTACAGCTTGTACCTGCTCTTCATTTTGGTTTTGCCCCAACATCATCTTCGCAGGATCACCTGGAAGAATTGTAAATAAAAAGAAAATCACAGTAATAACGCCCACCAAAGTGATGAAAGCGTAACCGATTTTATGTACTAAATATTTTATCAAAAAATAGGTTTTATTTTAAAGTTGAAAATCAAATTATTAAAAGTACATATTCATTTTAAAGTTGATTTGTCACCAACTAAAAACTCAAAATATTCAGCCATTTTAAAATAAACATTGCTATAGCTGTAAAGCCTGTACTATATAATACTAAAGCTTGCCAATATGATAATCGCGTTGGCCAATGTTTCCACATTTTTATGCAATATTTTTTTTCGCATAACCACTAGTTAGCATCCAAAAAAGGAAAATGAATATTAAGTAAATCAGTATTGTTATTAATAATATCCTTTTATTTTCCATTTTTTCAATTTTAAAAATTAGAACTAAATATTATAATTCCACATCATCAAAATCATTCCAATGTGCCTTATTTGTTACAGTTCCTTTATTTAATATTATAATTCCTGGATTTGCACGTACAATAGTTTTAGCTACTTTTTCGTCACATAGATAAATTTCAAAATTCAATCCATAATCTGATTTCACTTGTGCTTTATCAGCTGCTCCAGAAGATGACAAACCGATTACAGTATATCCTTTTTTAATTGCTTTATCTGTAAAAGATTTCAACTTCGTCATTCCTTCAGCTTCACTCTTGTTAACATTATACATGGTAACCATAATTAGCTTTTCCTTTTCTAAGAAATAATCGGTTAAATTTTCATCTTCAGATTCTATAGAAAAATCTTGAATTGCAGGAACATAACCTTCATCTATTGTTTCTGTATCTACCCTTAAAAACTCACCTTCTACACTCGGGTAACTTCCATTTGTTACAAATTCTTGCTCCTCACCATTCACATTAAATACCCATGTATATTCTAAAATAGGTTTTTGTGCTCCTTCTGGAGTTGACATTTCATCGGGTAAGTTTTTACCAATAGCATAAGCTCTAAAGTCTATAGATGGTAAATGCATTAATACATGGTAACCAAACCAAAGTGAAACAATAAAACTTAACAGTGCAATTACAGTTGTAGGCAAATTTGAAAAAACAGGTTTGATGTATTTAACACCTGCAAACAAAATTAAAATTAAGACCAGTAAAATAAGATCTTTAGAAAAGCTTTCCCATGGCGTCAATTTTAAAGCATCACCGAAGCAACCGCAATCTTTTACTTTATCGAAATATGCAGAATAGAAGGTTAGAAATGTAAAAAATACAATCATTAACAACAAACTCCAAACTGTAAGTTTTGGTTTATAACCTATCAGTAAAAAGACTCCTAAAACAACTTCGAATACAACAACTAAAACAGAAATACCAAGTGCATAAGGAATTAAAAATTCCATATTTAATACATCTGATCCAAAATACTCTTCTAATTTATAAGAAAACCCAAGCGGATCATTAAGTTTTATAAATCCAGAGATGATAAATAATATTCCTGTAAATATTCTACTAAGGTGAACTATATATTTCATATTCTTATTGAATTATTTTTTTTTATGGATTCTTATTTCCGCTAAAATGATAAATTAATTGGCTTCGTTTAAATGAATCAAGGCAAAAATTGAATAATTAATCATGTCTTGATAATTAGCATCGATACCTTCGCTAACAATTGTTTTACCTGCATTATCTTCTATTTGCTTAACGCGTAATAATTTCTGTAAAATTAAATCGGTTAAAGAACTCACGCGCATATCTCTCCAAGCTTCACCATAATCGTGATTCTTATCTAACATTAATTGCTTAGTAATTGCAATCTTTTCATCGTAAAGTTCTGAGGCTTCTTTAGTATTTAAATCGGGCTGTTCTACAACGCCTTTTTCTAACTGAATTAAGGCCATTAAACAATAATTTATAATGCCAATAAACTCACTAACCTCTCCCTCATCTACTTTTCTAACATCATTTTGTTGTAAACCTCTAATGCGTTGTGCTTTTATAAAAATCTGATCGGTTAAAGATGGTAATCGTAAAATGCGCCACGCACTACCATAATCACTCATTTTATTTACAAAAAGTGCTCTACATTTAGCGATAACGGCATCGTATTGTTTTGAAGTATCTTGCATTTATTACATAATAATTTCCGTAAATTTCGGACAAATAAACTAGAAGTTCAAGGTTTGAGGTTTAAAGTTTTCTTAACACTTTTTTTAGATAAAACATGAATATAAACTGCAAAGGAAAATTAATAGATATATCTACACCAAAAGTGATGGGAATCCTTAATATAACTCCTGATTCTTTTTTTGATGGTGGAAAATATAACGATGAATCTGAAATTTTAATTCAAGTTGAAACCATGCTAAAACATGGTGCTACTTTTATAGACCTTGGTGGTTACAGTTCTAGACCAAATGCTGAAGATATTACTGAAGCCGAAGAATTGAAACGTGTGATACCTGTAATTCAGTTAATCTTAAAGTATTTTCCAAAAACATTGATTTCTATTGATACTTTTAGAAGTGGTGTTGCTCACCAAAGTATTGACGCTGGTGCCGCACTTGTTAATGATATTTCTGCAGGACTGCTTGATAATAATATGCTATCTACAGTTGGTAAACTTGGTGTTCCTTATATTATGATGCACATGAAAGGGAATCCCAAAACCATGCAACAGCACACAAATTATAAGGATTTAGTAAAAGAAGTTATTTCTTATTTTGCAGAACGTATTTCTGCTGCATATGAAGAAAAAATAAATGATATTATAATTGATCCTGGTTTTGGGTTTGCAAAAACCATTGAACAGAATTTTGAATTACTTAATAAACTAGAAGTCCTTCAACTTATTAAATCACCAATTTTATCAGGTATCTCTCGAAAATCAATGATATACAAAGCATTAAATACAACTTCTAAAAATGCTTTAAATGGCACAACAGCATTACACATGATTGCTTTACAAAAAGGATCTAAAATATTACGCGTTCATGATGTTAAAGAAGCCATGGAATGTGTTACACTTTATAATCAATTGAAATCTAATTAACCTATGCGCTATATTTATTTACTTATTGTTTTATGCTGTTTTAGCTGTAACAATGAACGTACTTTATTTCTTCCTGAAATTGAAAACACAGAAATTACTGAAGTTTTAGATGTTTCACCAGCCTATCTTTTTTATGATGAAACTCAACCAGATTCAACCTTACTAAATCGTAAAAATTTAATTAGCACGACTAATTGGTTGGTAAACGTAGATAAACGACTGACTTTACAACAAGCGATTCCGAAAATTACATTGATGCAAAATAAAAAGCGAAATGCTAAAATGCACAAGAATGAAGCTGCTAAAAATTATTTTACTTGCAATACGACGGATATTAGTAATCTAGGTTTTATTGAATTTACGGATGTTTATTTTATTAACAAGTCTTACAACTCCTTTAAAGAAGAACAGCCTTTAAATAAATTTGGTAACAAAATAATAGCAGAAGTTAATTCTTTAAACGATATCAATCTTTCAATTGACTCAACAACTTCTGATATTAAGAAAACGAATCTTAATCAATTAGTAAATGCTATTTATATGCTATGTGAATCTAAAGAAATTACAGATGCTACATTGATTCTTAATTTAAGCAAGGGTTTAACTTTTCAAGATTATATATCTATAAAATCAGCATTATTAAATCTAAAAGCTGAAAAAATAAGCATCTCTAAAAAAGAATTTATTTTCTAAAATTCAACTATTTAAAACTAAAAAAGTATAATTACTTTAATTATTGATAAACAATTCACGCTTCTACTTAACAGAAATTGTTAAATTAGCAAAAAGACTAAACTTTTGGAAAACTTACAACTTTGGGATTTTAGATTTATTGACTTCATAGATGTCTTCCTTGTTGCTATACTCCTTTACTACATTTACAAACTGGTAAAAGGAACCGTTGCTATCAATATTTTTATTGGTATCCTTATTATTTACTTTGCTTGGCGATTAACCGACTACCTTAATATGCACATGCTTTACAGCATATTTGATGGTTTTATGAAAGTAGGTATTATTGCTTTGATTGTAGTGTTTCAACCTGAAATTAGAAAATTCTTACTAATGGTTGGATCAACAAACTTAGGAGGAAAAAGAAATCTATTTAAACACTTTAAATTCCTTAAAAACGATGACAAAACAACAACTGATATTGATGCTATTATTAATGCCTGTACAAAAATGGGGGCTTCATACACAGGTGCTTTAATTGTTTTAGAACGAAATAACAATTTAGATTTCTTGACAAATACAGGAGATGAAATGAATATTTTAGTATCTCAACCTATTATTGAAAGTATCTTTTTTAAAAATAGTCCACTGCATGATGGGGCTATTGTTATCGATAAAAATGTAGTAAAAGCGACACGTGTAATTCTTCCTGTAAATAACGAGAAAAATATTCCAGAACGTTTTGGATTAAGACACAGAGCTGCCATTGGTATCACAGAGAAAACAGATGCTTTAGCGCTTTGTGTAAGTGAAGAAACAGGACAAATTTCTTATATAAAAAATGGAGGTTTTGAAATGTTTAAAAATACGGATGAGCTAAGGGAAAAGATTAAACATGATTTAGCGTAATTAATGAATTGCAAAAATTGTAATAATACTCTTAGACTTACGCAAAAATTTTGCGACGAATGTGGGGCTAAAATCATTCAAAATCGATTAAAGCCAAAAGTATTGGCTCAACAAGTCAATGAACATTACTTTTCTATTGATAATAAATTATTAATTACCTTTTTAGACCTTTTTAAAAAACCAGAGGTCGTTATTTTAGGTTATGTTAATGGCACACGAAAAAAATATATAGATGTTCTTCAGTATTTTGCCTTATCACTAACTTTAACAGGAATTCAAGTCTTTTTAATGAGTACCTTTTTTAAAGAATCTACTGATATGGGTTCACAATTTATAAACGGTTTTAATGATGCTTCAACGACAACAGATAATCCATTTAAAGATTATGATTTTAATGCCTTAAATAATTACCAGGGGTTATTTTACATTTTAACGGTACCTTTTTCTGCACTTGGAACTTGGTTTGCATATTATATTATCGGAGAGAGATCTTATAATTTCACGGAACATTTAGTAATTAATCTATACTACTCTGCTCAAGTCATAATTATTACAGCTTTACTAACCATACTATTTTTTTAGTCTTTGGATTAGATTACTTAGTTATATCCTCAATTGTATATGTACTTACTTTTGTTTATTTATTTTATGTTCTAAAATGTGTTTTTAAAACGAATTTCTGGAATACATTAGGACGATTTTCATTAGTTATGGCTATATATATTGGATCGTTTTTAATTATCGGATTAATTGCTCTAATAATAACAGTAGTAACATTATATAAATGAATTGTAAAAATTGCCAAGCTGTATTACAAGAACAAGACGATTATTGCAAAAGTTGTGGTGGTAAAGTGATTAGAAATCGTTTGACTTTCAGAAATCTTTTTGAGCACATTAGTGAAACGTTTTTCAATTATGACAACAAGTTATTACAAACTTTTATTCAACTTTTTAAACATCCCGAAGATGTTATTGATAGTTACATCAATGGCACACGAAAAAAACATGTAAACGTCATCAGCTATTTTGCATTAGCAATAACCATCTCTGGATTTTACCTTATAATAGTTAAAAAATTCTTTCCAGAAACCCTTGATTTTTCTCAAATAACTCTTGCTGGACAAGAAAAATTTCAGAAAAATAATATGGCATTTATTGAAGAGTATCAATCGATAATTATGATGCTTTATGTGCCTTTATATGCTTTAATGGCTCGTGTTACATTTTTTAATATTAAAAAATACAATTATACAGAGTTGCTTGTCATTTTTATGTACATACAGGCACAAATATCAATTGCGAGTGCAATAGTGGTCATTACTTTAGGATTATTGGGTATAAGCTCAAGCATTGTTGGAATGCTAATGATACCCTTAATGATTATCTACACAGCTTATGTCCTTAAACGACTATTAAAACTAAGCGCTTCAGATATCATAGTTAGAACATTATTATTTTTTGTTGTGTTAGGTATAACTATGATTTTCTTAACTATAATTACACTCGCTATAATGTATTTTACAGGAGATTTGCAAGAAACATTTGGACCAGCTTTTGAAGCCGGTAAAAAAATAGGAGAAGATGCAGCAAAATCAGCAAGTTAAGCTACCTCAGTATTTAAAAATTGAACTTCATACAGATTTTTGTAATAACCTTTTTCTTTTGCAAGAAGTGATTGGTGTGTACCAATTTCTACAATTTCACCAGCATCCATAACAATAATTTTATCCGCTTGTTGTATTGTTGCCAATCTATGAGCAATGACAATAGAAGTTCGTCCTTTGGTTATTTTATCGGTAGCATCTTGTATTAATTGCTCTGAATAAGAATCTACAGAAGAGGTCGCTTCATCTAAAATTAATATACTTGGGTTAGTTACATAAGCTCTTAAAAAGGAAATTAATTGACGCTGACCAGAAGATAACATCACACCTCTTTCCTTTACATTGTAATGATATCCATTGGGAAGACTTGCAATAAAATCGTGAATACCAATTGCTTTTGCGGCATTTACAACATCTTCTTCTGTAATGTTTTCGTTATTTAAAGTGATGTTATTTAGAATTGTATCTGCAAACAAAAACACATCTTGTAACACAACAGCAATCTGGCTTCTAAGCGATGTTAAAGTCATGTCTTTAATATCTGTCTCATCAACTTTTATGGTCCCTGAATTGATATCATAAAAACGATTCAGTAAATTAATAATAGTAGACTTCCCCGCACCTGTAGCTCCAACAATAGCAACTGTTTCACCTGCGTTAACATTAAAAGAAATCCCTTTAAGCACTTCTTCATCTTTTATATATGAAAATCGAACATCTTTAAACGAAATATTCCCTTTAAAACCTGTAGCTTCAATAGTGCCAGAGTCATCAATATTAGACGTTGTATCTAAAACTTTAAATACACGATCTGCTGCAACCATCCCCATTTGAAGAGTATTAAATTTATTCGCAATTTGATTTAAAGGTCTAAACAACATAGGAATAAACATGGTAAACGAAATTAAGTGTCCTAAAGTCGTCTCCGGATTATCAGAGATAGCGTCAAATCCACCAACTAATATTACCATCGCCATTGTTAAAGAGGCTAAAAATTCTGCAATAGGAAAGAAAACAGAATTATACCAAACCGTTTTTAACCATCCATTTTTATGACGATTATTTATAGCTTTAAATCTTTTATACTCGGTATCTTCGCGTGTGAATAACTGTAATATTTTCATACCCGTTACACGCTCTTGTACAAATGAATTTAGGTTAGAAACTTCGGTTCGTACATCCTCAAAAGCAATTTTCATATACTTCTGAAAAATCTTAGTAGCAAAAAGTACAATTGGCATTGTTATAAAAACAATTAAACTCAACTTTAAGTTTATAAACGCCATAAAACCAGCAACCACAATCATCTTTAAGATATCACTAAAAATCATAAAAAGACCTTCACCAAAGATATCAGCAATACGCTCCATATCTGTTACTGCTCTTGTGATTAATACACCAACAGAGGATTTATCGAAATAGGTCATTTTAAATTTAAGCATGTGCTTAAATAACTTTACACGGATATCTTTAACAACAGATTGCCCTAACCAACTTGCATAATAGATAAAAAGTAATTGAGATAAAACTTCTAAAACCAATAAAACAAGCATAATTACCATGTAGAAAACAAATCCATCGTATTCTTTATTGGCAATTTTTACATCAATAGCTTCTTTTAAAACATAAGGTCTAAAAGCTCCAAATAAAGCCAAACCTACAACACAAAATAAAGATATAATGAATACTGTACGATATGGTTTTATGTACTTTAATAACCTTGTGAATAATGATATATCAAATATTTTTTTTCCTTTTTCTGCCATTTTATGCTGAACTAATTTCAGTACTTATTTTCCGATAAAACGGAAACATATTCTAATTAACTATCAATTTTTATTGTTTCTGGGTAAACTATTTTAACTAAGTATAAGCCATGTGCAGGAACTGAAAACCCAGCCTCACTCCTGTTTTTCGATTTTATAATTGTATGTAAATCGTCTATTTTCAATTTTCCTAAACCTATATTAACCATTGTACCAACAATAGCTCTAACCATATTTCGTAAAAAACGATCAGCTGTGATAGTAAAAACTAATTGGTCGTTATTTTTGGTCCAAAAAGCTTCTTTTATATCACAATTATACGTTTTTACATCTGTTTTACTTTTAGAAAAACATTGAAAATCTTTATACTCAAATAAGATTTTACAAGCTTCATTCATCAGTTCTAAATCTAAAGGCAAATGCACTTGGTAACTAAAATTGTAATCAAATACATTTTTAGATGTCGAAACTTTATAATGATATGTTCTGCTTGTTGCATAAAACCTAGCGTGCATCTCTGGCTTTACTTCAAAAATAGAACTAACTGCTATGTCTTTAGGCAAGAAAGAATTTAGTTTATAGACTAAATCTTTAGATTCAAAATTTCCATCAAAATCAAAGTGAGCAAACATTTGCGACGCGTGCACACCTGCATCAGTTCTACCGGCACCCATTATAGCTATTTTGGTTTTCAAAATTGTAGATAACGCCTTTTCTAATACTTCTTGTACAGAAATTGCATTCGGTTGATTTTGCCAACCATGATAAGCGCTACCATTATATGAAAGTTCAATGAAAAATCGCAATAGAAATCTTACTTTTGTTAAAGTACAAAGTTACTGTTTTAGTTGCTAAAGAAAACCTAAAATATAAAGTTATCCTTTTTCTAATTTGTTATAAAAAGATACTGAATTAATTAAACTAGATTTCTACACTTTCCGAAAATAAACATGAAAAAAATACTTCTTTTATCAGATACACACAGTTATATAGACGATGCTATTCTAAAGCATGTAAAACAAGCAGATGAAGTGTGGCACGCTGGTGATATTGGCGACTTAAAGGTTACGGATCAAATTAAGGCTTTAAAACCATTGAAAGCTGTATATGGAAATATTGATGATGCTAAAGCTAGAACTGAATTTCCGCTTCACAATCGGTTTATGTGTGAAGGCATGGATATATGGATTACCCATATTGGAGGTTATCCGCCCAAATACAATTTAACCGTTAGAGAAGAATTAACTAAAAACCCGCCTGATATTTTTATTGTAGGACATTCTCATATCTTAAAAGTAATGCCTGATAAAAAATTAAACCTACTACATATGAATCCAGGTGCTGCAGGCAAACATGGTTTTCATAAAGTAAGAACAATGCTAAGATTTAAAATTGATGGTAAGATTATAAAAGATTTAGAAGTTATTGAATTTGAGTCTTAGCCATCATTAAAATAAATATTGATTATAAATTGAAATAATACAATTACTTTTTTGATTTATTCATTACATATAATATACCTAAAAAAGCTGTACCAAAACCAATAAATACAGAATTTCCTATTGTAAAAGAAGCAAATTTATAAAGTAATAAACTTAATAACACAGCAGCTATCCCATGCATTAAAACTTGTTTTTTCATACTATCATTATATTTTTAAATATAAAAACTATATTCAATATAGGTTTTTCTAGATAAAAAAGATTCTAAACTTATTTTTTTTTAATAAATTATCAATCATTAACTCTTTTTATTTCTAGTCATTTAGATTAAAAAATGATAACAAAAAAAACCCAGACGGCAGAGTCTGGGTTTTTCACACTAATACTACTAAGATTATAGGTCTATCGTAAACGATCTACTGATTTTACAAGATCTTCATCCTTTTTAATAGCCTTGTTAGCCAAGACTAAACACACAATAGAAAAAACAGGAAGAAGAATCCCAATACCCTTCTCAGAAAAACTAATTTCTCCAGGTACCTTTGAAGATTCGTAAACTAAGATTCCTAGTAAAATAAAGTTTAATATTATATTAAGTCGTCCCAATACAAATTGAGACTTTCTGTCTTTAAATCTAAAAATCGAAATCAAAGATAATAAAGCTGAACCCAAAAACAAACCTAGACACCAATAATTATCTAAAGCATAAACTTTAGCGCCTTCATTGTTTGTCCACAGGTAAAAAACAAATATTAAGCCTGATGAAATGATGGCTGCTAAAAATAAATATAAGGTTTGAATGCGTTGAATCATATCTTTTACTCTAAATCTTATGCAAAATTAGGAGTTTATTTTTTAAAAAGATAGAAATTATTTTAAAATAAAATTGTATTATTGCAATAGGAAGAAGTAACATACTGAATTGCATCTTTCTAATCTTCCAAATTAATCTCACTTTTTTTCTTTTTATTTCATCTAGAAAATATTGAATTAATAATATCTAAATTATAATACATTATACAACATACGAATGTTCGAAATTTCACAGTTAAAAGCTAAAAAACTTCCTGAATTACAGGAGATAGCGAAAAAACTAAATGTACCTAAATACCGTACACAAAAAAAATTAGACCTGGTTTATCAAATTTTAGATTACCAAGCAGCAAATCCTGATGCTGTAAAAGCTAAGGTAGCAACTGAAGAGCCTGCAAAACAAGAAGAGCCACAAAGCAAACCTCCTCAGAAACGTGCTAGAGTTACGCAAAAACCAAAATTAGCACAAGAGACTAAAGATGATACAGATCAAAAATCTTTAGATTTAAAGGAAAAAACAGACGAGGTAAAATCAACACCTCAAGAACGTAAGCCAAGAGCTCGCAAGACTATAGAGCGTAAACCTCAAGCTAACAATAAGGCACAAGAGGATAAGTCTACCACAGACAATTCTACAAAAAATAAACCTACACCAAGACCACAAGAACAAAAGAAACCTAATCCGCGCAAAGACGACAAAAGACGTCCACAAAGCAACGACAACAGGCAACCACGTGCTAAAGATGGTAACACTCATGGTAATAGCTCAAAAAACAATGGTAACAAGGATAGCAGAAATCGCTACCGTGAGCCAGATTTTGAATTTGATGCTATTATTGAAAGTGAAGGTGTTTTAGACATCATGCAAGATGGATATGGTTTTTTAAGATCTTCAGATTATAATTACTTATCTTCTCCTGATGATATTTATGTATCACAATCTCAAATTAGATTATTTGGATTAAAAACTGGTGATACTGTTCTTGGACATGTAAGACCTCCAAAAGAAGGTGAAAAATATTTCCCATTAATTAAAGTGAGTAAAATTAATGGTCAAAATCCAAATGTTGTAAGAGACAGAGTTGCTTTTGAACATTTAACACCATTATTCCCAGAAGAGAAATTTAACCTTGCAGATAAGCAAGCAACGATTTCTACTCGTATTATGGACTTGTTCTCTCCTATCGGAAAAGGACAACGTGGTATGATTGTATCACAACCAAAAACAGGAAAAACAATGCTTCTTAAGGATGTTGCTAATGCTATTGCAGCTAACCATCCTGAAGTTTATCAAATGATTTTATTAATTGATGAACGTCCTGAAGAAGTTACAGATATGCAACGTAATGTACGTGGAGAAGTGATTGCTTCTACTTTTGATAAAGAAGCTCACGAACACGTTAAAATTGCTAATATTGTATTAGAAAAAGCAAAACGTTTGGTAGAATGTGGCCATGATGTGGTTATTCTTTTAGATTCTATTACACGTTTGGCAAGAGCTTATAACACGGTTCAACCAGCATCTGGAAAGATTCTTTCTGGTGGTGTTGATGCTAATGCTTTACATAAACCAAAACGTTTCTTTGGTGCTGCACGTAATATTGAAAATGGTGGTTCGTTAACAATTATTGCTACGGCATTAACAGAAACAGGTTCTAAAATGGATGAAGTTATCTTTGAAGAATTCAAAGGAACTGGTAACATGGAACTTCAGTTAGATCGTAAGATTTCTAACCGCCGTATTTTCCCTGCTATTGATTTAACTTCATCAAGCACTAGACGTGATGATATTTTATTAGATGATCTTACAATTCAGAGAATGTGGGTAATGCGTAAATATCTAGCCGATATGAATCCTGTGGAAGCTATGGAATTCATCAATGAGCGTTTCAAAAGAACTAAAAATAATGAAGAGTTTTTAATTTCTATGAACGGTTAAAGTTCGTAACACAGTATGTATAATGTAAAAAGCCTTGAATTTATAAATTCAAGGCTTTTTTTATGTTTTTCAATCTCTTTAATCAATTTATACTCTTGGCTTACTAATACCTCTATCATACATAACAATACTTCCTGCTACAGAAACATTAAGGCTTAATTGTGATTTAAATTTTATTAGAAAATGACTTTTTTCAATCGCTTGATTAGATAATCCGTGATCTTCTGCTCCAAGCAAATAAACACATCTGCGTGGATGATTAAAGGTTTCTAAAGGAACTGCTTCATCTGTTAATTCTACACCTACAAGTCTAGCTCCTTTTGGTAAGTTATTAAAGAATTCGTCAAAATTATCATAATGAAAATAAGGCATCGATTTTACCGCATTGTGTGTATCGCTAGATTGTTTTGCATAACGATTCCCGATAGTAAATATAAAACTCGCACCAAGATTTTGAGCAGATCTCCAAAGTACACCAAGATTTTCTGGTGTTTTTCCATTCTGAATCCCAATTCCGAAGAATTCATTTGTAAAATTATCATTCATAAATCAAAAATATAAATTTCATTTTATCTTTCATCAAGAATAACAAAAGAGGTTGTATAAATACTACCTAAGTAATAATTTACACAACCTCTTATTTTTAATATAAGGTATATATTATGCTGTTGCAGCTAACTTAATGTTTTGTTTGTATTCTATTGGTGAACAATTGTATTGCGCTTTAAAAATTTTAGAAAAATAACTTCTACTTGAAAATCCAAGAGAATAAACAATTTCAGAAATATTTAAATCCGTATTCTTAATTAGTTCTTCTGATTTTTTAACTCTTACATATCTAATGTAATTGTTAAGCGTTTTATCGTGCATTAATTTAAATCCTTCTTGAACTTTTGCTGGACTAATAGATATTTTTGCAGCAAGTTCTGTAACACTTAAATTAGTTTCAGGGAAATTATTAATATAATCAGATAATTCTTTTATTTGCTTTAACTCAAACCCAGTTAATGATCCTGTTGGATTTTGAGCACTTTTTACATCAATTGAGTGTTGCTCAATTTCCATAGCTAGTATTACATTTACCAACCCTTGAATCAACAATGTTCTTACTACACCACTTTGTTTTATAGCTTTTAATTGATTTATGCTATCTGCAATTTTTAAATTGTAAGATCCAGTGTAACTGTAATCTTTAGTCTTATTTTTTATAAAAATCTCAGACACCATTTTATTAATAGGGTGTTCTTTACTACTTGTTTTAGAAGTATTTACAGAGATTATAGTTGAATTCACATAAATATCTTTATAAAAACTAATGTGATTCTCGTTAGTCGTAATATTTGCTGATACTCCAGTTTGAAATGTTTCAACGGTTTTAGCTTGGCTAGAGTTTACAAAAGAATGTGATAATTTACCTTCTTTACAGTAAAGAAAGTTAGCAACTGCACGCTGTGGACTCTTAATTACAAACTTTACATCTTCTTTAAACTTTATATCAAATTCTACAAAAATTGTATCTCTTTCTAATTCAATACCTCTAATAAACCCTTTACCTACTCCATTGTCAACATATAGTTCTCCCTCATTGAGCTGCATAGAAAATGTTCCTCCAATAGTACTTTTTAAAGTTTGAAACATTGATTGTAAATTAGTTGCTTTTATATCTATAGTTTTCATGAGTATGTGTTTTGGTTAGACTGATTGTTATTTTAGTTTGAAAAAAGAAAAAGTGAATAAAATTTTGTAAAATTCTAAGCGAGTTGATTCTTTCTCTCCACATTATGAAGACTGGTCTCTATTTGAGAAGTAGTCTTAAATGAAGGTTTCGGAAATATTCTTCCGACTTTAGCAAATTGCTTTTGGATAAGTTGTGATGGAAATTTCATGGTTGTAAGTTTTAAGTTCGTTTTGTTTATACAAAGAAACAAACCTTAACCTCTTAACCTGTTATACAATTCTCTAGTTTTGTTGTATTATTTATATTTATTATTAAACAAAACTTAATAGAGTTACTAAAAGAATACAGACTTAAACACCATAAAAAGACTTTAGAACACTAAATTAAGTGATAATTGATAAAAAAACTTAGAATTAATAAGTTTGAAAGGTATTTTGAACTAAAATGAAGTTTTAGAAATTTGGAATCTTTTTACCTATTACAATTAAAATAATAACAGCAAAAACTAATAACAAGTGAATTTTAGAATTAAGTGAAAACACAAAATATCCAAACGCCCATAATATAACGAGAAGTACAAGAAATATGTAAAGAAGGGTTTTCATAAATGAAAAACTATTTAATTAAAGATCTAGCTTTAACAAAATATATTAAATTACTATGGGAAGACTTGAAATATATGATGCGTGCTAAATAACGCTAACAAATGTCATTAATTGAAACTAACGACTGTTATACAATTTCAAAAATCTCTTATATAATTTCAAGAGTCGTATTCTGTCTCTATTTTAAAAATGGTAAATAGATCGTGAAAGTTGCTCCTACTCCTGGGTTTCCTTCAGCGATGATTACACCTTGATGATTATCTACAATTTTCTTACAAATTGCTAAACCTATACCCGTACCAGAGTATTCAGATTTACCATGTAATCGATTAAATAAGTCGAAGATTTTTTTAGAATAAGTTTGCTCGAAGCCTATACCATTGTCTTTAAAGATTATTTTATGATGGTATTTAAATAACGATTTTTGTAAAAACTCTACATCATTAGATAATATTTCTTGATGTTTAATCTTTATTACAGGAGCAACCCCTTCTCTTGAATATTTTAAAGAGTTACTTATTAAATTAATAAATAACTGCTCTATTTGAAAAGAAACCACTTCCATGGTTGGTAAATCACTACTAATAATTTCTGCATTCTTATCTTCTATACTATCTAAAAGTTCTTGTTTAGCTTGTTCTAACAATAGATTTATATCTACATTTTTAAAATCATTCTTAGAGTTATTGGTACGCGAATACTGTAATAGGTCTTCTATTAGCATTCTCATCCTAGATGAAGAAGATTTTATTTTCTCAATATAAAATTGCCCTTTTTCTGAAAGATTAACTAGTTCTTTAGCTTCTATGCGTGATATAAATGTTTGAATCTTTCTAAGTGGTTCTTGCAAATCATGACTGGCAACATAATTAAAAGCAGATAGCTCTTTATTATTACGTTCTAATTCTAAATTACGTTCTTCTATAAGTCTAAAATTATCAAACTCATCTGTAACATCTAACGTAACACCCAATAACTGCTTATCTTCAAAGCCATTATCTATAAGCTGAGCATGTGCCTTAAAATGCTTGATAGTACCGTCAGGTTGAACAATTCTATAATTTACAAATGGTAACTCTTCATTTTTAATCATACTATTGACTTCCTGACCTAAGCCTTCACGGTCGTCCTCATGAATAAATCCAAATAAATTCTCTAAACTAGGTTCAAAACTATTGGGCTCTACACCTAAAAGCTTATATAGATTGTCTGAAAAATGATACGTATTTTCGTCAACATACCAAATCCATGTACCACTTTTACTTACAACTTCTGCCTGCTCTGTTAATTTCTTAAAGATTTCTAAATCTTCATTTGTTTCACTCAACACTGTTAAATCTCTATTGATTTTAGCATAAGCAATTAGTAAAAGCACTAACGTTAGCACTAAGATACCATATAAAAACAAAGGTGTTAATCCTAAAGCTTGTTCACTCTTTTTTTGATTTTCTACTAGAAGTTTGTTCTCATAAACCAACATTACAGATATATCGTTTCTAATACGATCCATTTTAATCTTACCATCATGTAGTAATAATAACAACTCTTGGCTGAGTATTATTTTATCTTCAGCTATATCTAGAGACTTATTAAAAATAACGAAACGTTTGGCTATATCTAGCTCTAATTGATTTAAGTTTTGCCTTTGTATTTTATTTTTAATTATTAGAGTATCTAATCTTGAAAGGTTATTCTTTATTTTTTCAGCACTTTCTTCATAAGGTTCTAAAAAGATTGAATCGTGTGTAAGTAAATAACCTCTGTGACCCAATTCTGCATCTTTAAGATTAGAAATGATGTACTCTAACTCGCTTCTTAAATTATAAGTATCCTTAACTACTTCGGTTGATTCTGAAAGTGAATTAATATGTTTATAGGTAAAACCACCAATACATAAAATAACAAACAGACCTAAGCCAAATACAATTTTTAAAAGTTTACTAGGAGTTAAAAACATAAATTATAATCGTAATAGAAAATTTTCTTTATTTAAACCACTAGTCTCGTACTGCCAATTAGTGGTAACGACTTCAGAAAGTACTTTCTTTAATTTTTCGAAATCGTTAGGTTTTTTAATGTAAATATTGGCACCTAAAACAAACGTATTTTCCACATCTTCTTCAGAAGAAGACGTAGAATAAATGGCTATGATAATTTCATTGAATTTTGAATTTGCTTTAATTTCCTTTAAACATTCAATCCCAGATTTCTTTGGCATGTTTAAATCTAAAAATAATAAGTCAGGCAGTAAACTAGATTCCTCTAGAAACTCCATTAATTCAATCCCATCTTTAAAAGTAGATACTCTATTTTTAATTTTTAGATCTTCGAAGGCTTCGGTAAAAAAGAACCTATCATCTTCGTCATCGTCAGCTAAGGCTATATTGATGTATTCTTTATTCATAATTTAATACGCACTAATATTAGTCTATCCTATTCTCTTTTCTTTTTATTATAATACGCTGAAAAGCCGAAGGTGTAATTCCTGTTGTATTTTTAAACTGCTTACTTAAGTGTGCCACACTAGAATAATTTAATTTATATGCTATTTCCGTTAATGAGAGCTCTTCATTAGTTAGTAATGTTTTAGTATATTCTATTTTTTGTAAAATGATATAATTCTCAATAGATGTAAACGTAACTTCTGAAAATAAATTGGATAAATAGCTATAATTTTGATTTAGTTTTTCGGCTAAAAAAACAGATGTTTTTACACTAATATCGTTTTCATCATTGAACACCATATCTATAATAACATCCTTAATTTTCTGAACCATTATCTTTTTAGCATCCTCAATAACATAGATACCATAATCTTTAATACTATTATTAAATTCCTCAAACTGTTGCTGAGATACTTTTTCTAAAAGTTCTATTTCACCAAAAGCTGTTTGTTGATATTTAAAATTACAAGCATTTAATTTCTCTTCTAAAAGCACATTGCAAATTTTAGTAAAATCGAATTTTAAAAATAATTTCATTTTAATATATATGGAATTGGATTAATATGACACCAACTATAATTAATCAAATTTAATATTAAAAATCACATAAATCACTATCTAATTTTCATGATTTTTTAAAATTTAAAGAAC
>NZ_CP058981.1:987500-2047500 GCF_019278425.1 Winogradskyella sp. HaHa_3_26
TTTATTCTCTTGTTTTAAATCAACCGTTTCCAGTTGATTCTTACGCTGTCAATTCAATATGTTAATGAACTTGTTTCTTTACTCTAACTTAACGTTGTTTTGTTAAGCGGGTGCAAATATAAAACCCTTTTTCCATTCCCACAACTTTAATTTGAAAAAGATTTTAATCGCTTTTTCTAAATAAAATTATCTGACAATGAACGGATTGAAACCAAACTTATCGTTTTTGTTTCGGGGTGCAAATATAGATCCCTTTTTTAAACTGACAAGGTTTTTTTAGGGTTTATTTCTGATAAACTTTTAACCCGCTTGTTGTCTGTTATTTAACTTCTGAAGATTTATTGATTTTGTAGTTTTTATCTGCTATACGCCTACTCTGGCTTCGTTTTATAATGTACTTGTCTTATTCTTCTATACGATATGCCTGCATTAGCGGTAATAGCGGCATCCTTTTTTTATTCCTTATACTATTAAATAATAAACCTACTATATATAGGTAAGGCATTATTCTATTAGAAATGCATCTTCTAAAAAAAGATATAGCGGATGACGCGGCGCTTTTGCTTCCTTTAAAGCAAAAGCGAAATGCCCGAAAAATTATAGATATAAGAATTGTCACTTTAAAGAATATTGTCACTTTAAAGAATTAAGATAAGTTATAAAATGCTTAATGTAAAGACAAAGTGATTTTACCACAATTAAGGTATTACAATAAAAAATAGTTTGTGAAGCAACAAGAAGAACAAGCTTCTGAAAATAGCATTTTAACCATAAAGAAACAGGAACTTCAATCTTAATAGATTTGAACAAAAAAAAGAGTAACCATTTCTGATTACTCTTACTTAGTAGCGGGAACTGGACTCGAACCAGTGACCTTCGGGTTATGAGCCCGACGAGCTACCTACTGCTCTATCCCGCGATGTGTATTCAAAAAACAATATCTTTAGCTTTTAACTTTCGGTTCATAATGCCGATGTATTGTTTTGGGACTGCAAAGATACAACTTATTTCCAATTGACAAAGAAAAAAACAAAAAAAATACTCAATAATTTTTATTGAGCACTTTTTTTATAATTATCATGGCTAATAATTAATCCTCTTCAGCATCTAATGTTGCTAATGAACCCTTACTATTACTGTCTTCCAAGTCAAAGTCAACAATATTTGGCAACTTAGATCTAAGGACTGCAAAGTTTCCTTTAAATTGATTTTGACCTAATAGTAATGTCTTTAAATTTGTAAGTTGTGCTAATTCATTTGGTAATTCACCGTAAAAAGCATTATTAGATAATACTAATTCTTCAAGTTTAGATAATCCTCCAATAGACGAAGGAATCGTTCCTAACAAGTTATTATCGAATAGACTTAATACCTTTAACGAATTTAAACTTGATAGACTTGATGGTAAGCGACCTTGTAATTGGTTACTACTCAACATTAATTTTTCTAGTTTAGGTAGCTTTCCTATAGAAGAAGGTATTTCTCCTACAAAGTCATTATTATATAATTCAATAGATACTAACTTTTTTAAATTTCCTATTTTGAAAGGTATTTCTCCACTAAATCGATTAGAAAATAGTTTCAATTCTTCTAAATTAATTAAACTAATTAAAGCATCAGGTAATTCGCCTTCTAAATTATTGAAAGCTAAATTAAGATTTTTTAAACTTGTTAATTCTGAAATTGACTCAGGTAAATATCCAGTTAAATTATTAAACATTAAATCTATAGATACAACTTCTTCATTTTCTATGGCTATTCCATACCAATCTGATACAGGTTGATCTAAATCCCATGAGTTATTCCATGCATCGCCATTGGTAGCGTTGTATAAATCAACAAGTGCAGATTTTTGTTTTTGTGAAACTTCTGCAAATGAGAATACAGAAATTAGGCAGAATAATAAGGTTATTTTTAGTGTCTTCATAGTGATTGATTTTTGTGGAGGGACACAATAACAGCACGAATATAAACTCAAACACTATTAAAAGCAAATTTATTCGACGAAATACATAAATTATATTGAAGTTAGAGAATTATTAATTACATGAACCATACTATTGCTCTATATTTTCTGCTTGAAAACTTGTGATTTCTTGGTTTTCGATATGTACAGTAATTTGTATAGGATTACAGCAGGTCTCACAATCTTCAATATAACTTTGAGTTGTTTGAGATCTATCAATAAGCATTGAGATCCCTTCCCAGCAATATGGACATTGAAAAAAATATTCAACCATATTTTAATTATCTATAATTGGAAGTTTAGTAATTCACCGCTTATTTGAAGCACATCTAATTCTGATAATTTAGCATCAAATTTAGCAGTATTTCTACTTAACTCTACACTTAATAAATTAAGTTGTGCTTGTCTAAACTCTATTGAATTAACCTGACCTATATTAAATTTTTCACGAGTACGCTCAAAATTATTTTCAGCAGTTAGTATATTTTTCTCTTGAATATTATAGATTTCTAACTTGTTTAAATAATTATCCCAAGCATTATTGAAATCACGCTCTATACTCAATAAAATATTTTCCTTCTCTAGTTTTTGAGTTTCTAAATTCACTTTGGCATTTCTAACGGTTGTAATCGTAGATCCTCCATCAAACAAATCCCAACTTAAATTTAAACCTCCTGATAAACCTGTACTGGTAGAAACAGACACAAAGGAAGCTGCGTTATTATTGTTCTTATTCCAACCGTAAGAACCAACTAAACCAATTGTTGGTAGATATGCTGATTGACCAGAATTAATATCTAATTGACTTATTGCTATATTTCTTTCAGTTTGCAATAAGGCTACATTTCTAGACTTTGCTTTTTCAAATAAGCTATCTTTTTGAAATTGTAGGGTAAACTCTACTTCTGTTTCAACATTGTAATCTGTAGTATAAGTTTCACCTAAGACGAGTTTTAAATCGCGTTTCGCATTTTTTATTTCTTGTTTAATATTAATGATATTGATACTATCACTATTAATATCAACTTCGGCATTTAAAACTTCTAATTTTGTGTTTTGGCCATATTCGAATTGATATTCTGCTCTAATCAATCTGTCTTTAGTAATATTTAAAGTCTCCTCTAGCGTATTTAAATTATCGGTCAATTGCGCCACATTATAATACACAGCAAACAACTGTAGCATTGTATTCTCTATAGTTTCTCTTGCTTGAAGTTCTGATAACTGATACTGCTCTTTTAACCGTTTATAATTATAACGTCTTCCTAAACCGTCAAAAAGTGTATAATTCAAACTTACGCTAGCATTGTAATTAGAGCTCTCTACACCGTTTAATACTGTTGTAGACCCATCAGAGAATTCGGCCTCTGTGTTATCTAAATTATAGTTTGCGCCTGCACCACCCGTAACAGTAGGTAAAAATCCTGTGTTAAGAATACTAGTATTATTCTCAGCAACGGTAACGGCATTTTTTGCGATTTTTACTCCGTAATTATTTTCTAATGCTAATGCTACTGCTTCTTCTTTGGTTAAAACTTCTTGCGCTTCAATACCTAATCCAAACAATAGAAATAAGGCTATCAATTTATATTTAGTGCTCATTTTCTTCTTGTTTTTCTTTAATTGCACGTTCTACTTCTTCTTTTGTTACCTCTTTTCCTGTCGCTAACCATTTACTTTTAGCTTTAATAGTATTACTAAATGATAAAAATAATGGTAATACTAATAATGTTAAAATCGTAGCATAAGCTATTCCGAAAGAAATAGATATTGCCATTGGTTTTAAAAATTGTGCTTGTCTACTTTTCTCTAATAATAAAGGTGCTAAACCTGCTATTGTTGTTAATGAGGTTAAAAATATAGCTCTAAATCTAGACTTACCTGCTTCAGATAGTGCTAAATCAAAGGCCATACCTTCTTTTAAATTACTATTAAATTTACCAATGAGTACTAAACCGTCATTAACCATAATACCAATCAAGGCTATAATACCTAATAATGATAAAACATTAACCTGAAAATCTAATAACCAATGTCCCCAAGCTACTGCTGTTAAACTAAATGGAATTAATAGCAGTAACAAAAACGGTTGCGAATAACTTCTAAAAGTAAAGGCAATTGTAATATATATTAATATTAAAATAATTGGACCTGCTAACTTTAATGAATCAGTTAATTTAGTTGCCTCACGATTTTGACCTTCATATGATGTATTGATCGTTGGGTATTTAGATTGTAATTGTGGTATAAAATCTGTTTTTATATCTTCAATAATATCAGTTGCACTAGAACTCGGATCTTTTAAATCTGCATAGACTTGAATTTCACGCTTTCCCTCTAAGTGATTAATAGCCACATCCCCTCTAACAATAGTATAATTAGCAATATCCTTAAGAGTTACACGCTCACCTGTTGGTGTTACAATTCTCATAGCATCTAAATCGTTGATAGAACTTCTATTGGTTTTATCGTAACGTACCCAAACTTTAATTTCATCTTGACCACGTTGAAACCTTTGTGCTTGAGCACCAAAGAAACCAGAACGTATTTGAGACATTACAGTTTGTAAGTCTAACCCTAACAAATAAGCGCTTTCTTTTAATTCTAAACGAATCTCTTTAATACCTGCAGGATCATTATCTCCAATATCTTTAAGTAGTGGATTTGTTTGCATGTACTTTTTAAGCTCTAGTTTAGAAGCTTTTAATTCTTCTATATTATTACTTAATAAAGAAACCGATACTGGACTACCACCAAAATTCCCACCAGAACCATAAATAAGACGTTCTGTACCAATTACAGGACCTACTAATTCTTCTAATCGATCTGTAATTAAATTAGATTTTATAGCGTCTGGGCGTTCTTCTCCTGGTAACAAATTAATTCTAAGTCTTGCGCTAGAACTACTACTAATATCTACAATCGTATTTTCGAAGAGTTGTTTACCTGTCCCTTTTAAATATTTTTTAGTTAATTCTTGATTTACAATAAACGATTTTTCCTCTATTAAAGAAATAATAGAATCTGTGATTTTTACGTTAGTACCTGCTGGCATAACCAATTCTATATTTGCCGCATCACTTGCTACTCTAGGAAATATAGTTACTCCGATAACTCCACCACCTAGCGAACCTAATGTTAATACCAATAAAGCTATGAAAACACCAAGTGAAAACAATTTAAATCTTAAAACAAGATCTAAAATTGGTGTATAAACCCTATCTCTTAAAAAAGACATAAGCATATCACCTCCTTTATTTATATATCTCATAAAAGAGAAAAACTGCTTAATTTTTGAAGGATTCTCATCAACCTTCTGAGCTCTCAAAGCTTTAGAATGTGCTAAATGCGCAGGTAAAATAATAAGTGCTTCAATTAAGGATACTATTAATGTTAATATAACTATAACGGCGACTTCACTAAAAAACTCTCCTATCCTACTGTCTAAAAAGAAAAATAATGAGAATGCTAAAAGTGTTGTTATAATTGCTGAAACTACAGGTGGAATAACTTCAATTGTACCATCAATAGCAGCTTGAATAGGACTCTTACCTTTTTCGTAGTGTTGGTAAATATTTTCGGCAATGACAATACCATCATCTACTAAAATACCAATAACAATAATCATCCCGAAAAGAGACAACACGTTAATAGTAACATCAAATTGAGCAGCAAACATAAACATTCCTAAAAAAGAAATAGGTAATCCGAAAGCAACCCATGCCGCTAATCGCATGTTTAAAAATATAGATAGAAATAATAATACTAACAACATACCCACAATAGCATTTTCTGTTAAGAGTTGCGTACGTTGCATAAGTGTTATGGATAAATCCCTAACAACATCTAAACGTATATTGGAATGTTTCTGATTGTATTCTTCTATGTAAACATTAATCTTATCTGCAGAACTAATTAAATCTTCATTATTAGTACTCGTAATAGCAATATCTACTGCTAATTCTTGATTAAAATAAGTTGCATTTGGCGTTTCTGAAAATCGATCTCTAATAATGGCCACATCTTTAAGTCGAATTACTTTTCCGTCTGAAGAAGCTCTTACTACAATATTAGAAAGCTCACTTCCGTAGTATTGTTTATTATTTGCTCTAATTAAATACTCTTCAGCATCTGTTTTTACATTACCACCTGTCACCAAAATATTGGCTTTAGTTACTGCTTCTGCAACTTCGTTAAATGTTATATTATAAGCTAATAAATCTATTTCATTTACTGCAATCTCAATTTCTTCCTCAGGAAAACCAGACAATTCTATTTGAGAAATGCCATCTATTGCACGTAGATCTGTTTCTACCTGACGGGCCAATTGTTTTAATGTTACCAAAGGAATATTTTTTCCACTGATAGCAAAAGAGATTGTTTCTCTAACAATTTCTTGTTTAGAAACCACTAAAGGCTCCATACCTGTTGGAAATGTTGGCACTCTATCTACCGCATTTTTAACTTCGAGAAGCATGAAATCGATATTCTCACCTTTTTCAATCTCAACGGTAATAGAACCACTATTTTCTTGTGATGTAGACGTTACACGATCAACACCTCTAAGACCTTTTAAGTTATCTTCAATTTGAAGCACAATACCTTCCTCTATTTCCTGTGGAGATGCACCAGGATAAGCAATAGTAATATTTATAATCTTGGTTTCTGTAAGTGGAAAGTAAGATGATTTTAGAGATAAAAGTCCTATTATTCCGAAAACAAAAAATGCTATAATTAAAATGTTGACAGCAACATGATACCTGATAAAATATTCAATTAGTTTTCTCATTATGGAATAGAATCAGTATTTGTAGGATTAGTAGCTGCCTTAACATGCATACCAGCATAAGCACCAGGTACTGGTTTTCTTAAAATTATAGTACCATCTGGTACATTCTTTAAAACAACCTTTTCATCAGAAAAATGAACTGGTTTTACAGAAATCACATCTAATAGGCTATCTCTAACGACATAAACCTCTTCGCTATCTAATAATAAGTTTCTATCTATTTCTATTGCATCTTCTACTTTTTCAGCATTAAGTTGTGCTTCAAGATACATACCTTCTTTAAGGTCATCATGTTTTACTTCAATATAAACTGTAATTGTTTGTGTCGTTGCATCAATGCTTCCATTAACACGAGACACTTTAGCTTCATATTGCTTGGTGTTATCTAAGCTCGTTAGCGTTACGCTTTCTCCTTCCTTTAAAATATCTGCAAAAGATTTACTTATTGCAACTTCCATTTCATAGACAGAAGGATTAATGAACTCACCCAACTGCTGACCACTTCTAACAAAAGTTCCTTCAGTAATTAAGGCTTCTGTTAAAATCCCTGAAAAAGGGGCTATAATTCTATATTTTGTTAAACGTTGTTCTAAGTTTTTTACATTGTAATAAGCGCTTACAATGCCACGACCTGTTATAAAATAATTTTCTTTCTCTTCTACAATTTCAGGTAGTTTCGGTGTTGTTTTATTTAAATTATACCCATTTAAATAGTCCTGCCATTTTTGAAATACTTCAGGAAAGTCTAATCTTAAATCTGGCATAATAGCAGCGATACTATTATATAAATCACTTTTTGCAGATTGAACGCTTGCATAATATTCAGAGGCATCTATGCGAATAAGCGCTTCACCCTTATTAAATTTCTGACCTGATTTAAATAATTTAGACCCCGTTTTAAAAATACCTTGAACTTCAGAATATAATTCTACCCGTTGTTTAGCTACCAAATTACCATTTGCAGAAATCACTATAGGAACAGTTTTGTTCTTTACGGTTTCTACAAGTACTGTTTTAACAACCTTTGGTATTACAGGTTTTGGTTTGTGCTTATTATCAATTAGATAATTAGCTACTAAAAATGCACCAACAATTAATGCAACTCCGATAACGGATAAAATAATTTTTCTCAACATAAAGCTTAAAGTCGTAAGTATTTTACAAAACTAACTTTATAGTGAAGTGCAAACGTTAAAATAATCTTAATACTTAAGAAGAAAACTTATCTAAATCTGCTTGAACCAACTCCCAATCATTTAATAATTTATCTAAAGATTTTTTCTTTGTTTGATAAGCATCAAAAAATTTAGGGTCTGAAGCTGTCTTATCGTAATCTGAAGCAAGCTTAGCGTCATCAGCTTCTATATCTTTTTCAAGTTGATTGATTTTAGATTCAATATTACTCAACTTGTTATTTAAAGATTTTAATTTCTTTTGGTCTTCGTAATTCTGCTTATTGCTTTCTTTAGGCTTATTTGCAATTACCGTCCTTTTTTCAGCTTCTCTTAAATTCTCAAGATTACGTTGTTCTAAGTAAAAATCAATATCACCTAAGTATTGTTTAATATTTTGATCTTTAAATTCGTAAACTGTATCTGTTAATCCTTGTAGAAAATCCCTATCGTGAGATACTAAAATTAAAGTCCCTTCAAAATTCTGTAGAGCTATTTTTAAAACATTTTTAGATTTAATATCTAAGTGATTGGTTGGCTCATCCATTATAAGCACATTTAAAGGTTGCAACAATAATTTAGCCAAAGCTAAACGGTTACGTTCACCACCCGAAAGTACTCTAACATATTTTTCAGCCTCAGATCCTCTAAATAAAAATGATCCTAAAATATCTCTAACCTTACTTCTATTGGTTTCATTAGCGGCATCTATCATCGTATCTAAAACAGTTTTGTTACCATCTAAATATTCTGCTTGATTCTGTGCGAAATAACCAATTTGTACATTATGCCCTAGGTTTAAATTTCCTTCGTGCTCAATATCACCTACAATAATCTTAGCCAATGTAGACTTCCCTTGACCATTCTGACCAACAAAAGCTGTTTTCATATTTCTAGGAACCGCTAAGTTTACTTTATTTAAAACCTGTAAATCACCATATTTTTTGGATATGTTATCAATTTCAACAACCACTTTTCCTGGTGTTACAGAAACAGGAAAACTTAAAGTCATTACACTATTATCATCTTCATCAACTTCAATACGATCAATCTTATCTAATTTTTTAATTAAAGATTGTGCCATTGTTGCTTTAGAAGCTTTAGCTCTAAATTTCTCAATCAACTTTTCAGTTTGCTGAATTTGTTTTTCTTGATTTTTTTGAGCTGCTAATTGTTGTGTTTTCATTTCCTTACGTAACACTAAAAATTGTGAGTAAGGCTTGCTATAATCATAAATACGTCCTAATGAAATTTCAATAGTACGATTGGTTACATTATCTAAAAACATTTTATCGTGAGATACAATTACAACGGCTCCGCTGTAACCTTTTAAAAAGTTCTCTAACCAAATAATCGATTCGATATCCAAGTGGTTAGTAGGCTCATCTAATAAAAGTAAATCATTATTCTGTAAAAGAAGCTTTGCTAATTCAATACGCATTCTCCAACCACCAGAAAATGTATCGGTAAGTTTATCAAAATCTTCACGCTTAAATCCTAAACCTTGAAGAATTTTTTCCGTTTCTCCTTGATAATTATAACCTCCTAATATTTCGTATTTATGCTGAATATCGTTTAAATCGATCATCAATTGATGATAAGATTCACTTTCGTAATCTGTTCGTTCTGCTAATTGAATATTTATCTCTTCGAGTTTCGTTTCACATTCTTTAATTTCTTTGAATGCTTCATATGATTCTTCTAGAACCGTTTTCCCTAAATCGAAATCAATATCCTGTTTTAAGAATCCGATTCGCATATCTTTATCTGCAGCAATTTGCCCCGTATCTGGTTCTTGTTCTTTAGATAAAATTTTAAGCATGGTAGATTTACCAGCTCCATTTTTACCGATTAAACCAATACGATCTCCAGGACCTAGTTTAAAAGTGATTTCTTCAAATAGATATTCTCCTTGAAATGATATAGAAAGATTGTGAATGTTTAGCATAAGTTTTATAAATAATTCAATTGCTTTTTGAGTTACAATTGTTACAGTGAGTAAGCAATAAAATTTTATCTTTGCCTTGCTTGTAAAAAGCGCAAAAATAAAGGTTTTAGTTATGATTAGAAAAGGAATGAAACTTTATAGTATTCTTTTTGGTGCTTGTCCTAAATGTCACCAAGAATCTATGTACATTAATAAAAATCCTTATGTACTTACAGATGTTGTTAAAATGCACAAAGAATGTTCTCATTGTCACACAAAATATGAAATAGAACCTTCTTTTTTCTACGGCTCTATGTACGTAAGTTATGCAGTAGCAGTAGCATTTGCAGTTGCAGCTTTCATTATAACTTTTGTAATTCTAGAACTTTCTTTAACCACAGCATTTGTTGCAATTGTAGTAACATTAATTGCTTTTATGCCTGTTATTATGAGGTTATCTCGTAATATATGGATAAACATTTTTATGAGTTACGATAAGGATTTAGTCGAAAAATCAAAAAATAAAACGCTTTAATTAATTAAAGCGCGAAATATCTATTTCATTTTCTAAGTCTTCACCATGTTCAATTAACCTAAATAATTGATTAGAAACATAAGGTGCAATCATAACGCCTCTTGTTCCTAAACCATTAAGTACATATAAATTTTTATATTGAGCATGTCTACCAACTAAAGGTCTACGATCTTTAACCGTTGGTCTAACACCTGCGATGTGTTCTATAATTTCGAAATCGCAAGTGATAAAGGTTTTTAATTTAGAAATCAGCTCTTCTTTAGCTAATTCTGTAGGTGTATTTGTTTTATCTTCATTATTATACGTCGCACCAACATTATACAAATCATCACCTAATGGAATTACAAATACTGAGGATTTTATAGCATAATCAATTTTTAAATCTGGTGCTTTTATCTTTAATATTTCTCCTTTAGAACCCGCAAGTGGTATATTATGAAAATAAGGGTTATTCTTTACTCCAAATCCTTCTGCAAATACAATCTGCTTTGTTTTTATGTTTTCATAATGAATCTCTTCATCTACAAACTCCATCTTATCATGAACAAAAGAAGTGCCAATAAAACTATCGTTAGTTATTAAAAAATGTCTATAATTTGTAATGAGTGTTTCTGTATCTAAACGTCCTGCATGCAAAACTTCACCGAATCCAAAGTTAGCATCTACAAAAGAATTGTTATTTTTTACAAGATTAGTAGATAGATAAAGCTCTAATAACGGTTTATCTGAAGCACTAAACCATTTATTTTGTTCTTGAATAGAAATAAAACGTCTTAAAATAGGTAACCTATAATCGAATTTTATATTTAAATCGTCCTCAATTTTAGCATAACGTGGAGCAGACAATGCTAATTGTTCTTTTGCTTTCCAAACGGCTGAAAAACGTTTTAAAATAACAGGATTATATAAGCCTGCTGCAACTACAGAAGATTTCTGTGATTGATCATCAAACACAATAAAAGTCTTGTTATTGGCTCTTAATTCTTCACAAAACGATATGCTAGCTAAACCACAGCCTACAACAATATAATTAACTTCTTTCATAGTTACAAAAGTAAATAAATGTTAGTCATTACTGTACAGGTGGTAGTCTATTTTTGTTTTATAATTAAAAAAATATGACTGAAAGATTTATAAATAAAAAACGCCCACTTAAAAAGTGGGCGTTTATATCTTTTATGTTAAGCTAATTAATAGCTCCACATATCTTGTTCAAAGTTTCTAATTCTATCCTTGATACGTTCAGATTCTAATAGTTGCATTAATGAATTTTCTGCAACATAATCCTTTACTTCTCTATCACCATAAATATTAGCTTCTTTGTAGATAACTCCACTGAAACGTCTACTATTTAATAAATGATCGAAAGATAATGGCACAGCGCTATTCTTATTGTTGAATGCTTTAGCATCATGAAGAATCTCTCTTATTTCTGGATAAAATACCCAAAATAATCCGATAGGTTCTTTATTAGCTTCATCATCAGAATCAATAAAGTTAACATCTGGTGCTGCAGGAGCAATACCTAATATACGATATTTTAATTCACCTTGACGTTTATCAAAATACCATAATCCTTTTATTAAATAAGAATTAATATCTGCAGGTCCGATCTCTCTACGAATCACATACTCTTCAGGAATTAAAGATGTGTCTGAAACACCTTCGGCGTTCATCCAATCAATTCCTTCATTAGTAATTTCCTCTTTCCTTAATGAAGGAGCAAGATCTTCCATAGTACGTTCTTCTGTAAAGTATGGATCAGCATATACCTTTGGTATAATACCGTCATTAATACTTTGCATTAACACCATGTATAAAGACTTTCTATCTTCACCTAAATTATCTTCTATTGGAAAATATAAAGGAAAGTTAGCGCGTTCATCTAAAACAATCTTTTCCCAAGTCATTTTAGAAAATAAGATATCTCTATCTCCAACATATCCATATTCTAAAGGCTTGTCGTTATCTAGAAGTAACTGGGCTTCAGTTTTCATACCTATTTCTTCAGGTATTTTTGCATTTAGGATATTAGCTTGAGCAAACATAGTGTTTGCGGCTAATACACCTATTCCTATACATAAAAAGCTTTTTAAATTCATCTTATTTTTTATTATAATTTGGGATTTTCTTTTAAGGATAATAACCTATTAAATATTTTAATTAGTTAGAAACCTCTACAGCTATAGGTGATACACCTTTTAAGTTATAACTAGAATTACCTGTAATCTTAGCTTTAATATCAAAGATAGTAACAACATCACCAGAACGTGCTCTACCAATTGCTGATTTAGCTTGGCTATTCATTTTAGTACCTGCAACAATAACTGTTGGTTGACCAGGAACCTTAACTTTAAATGAAGTTACACTTATAGGTAAATCGAATACAAAATCATCCAATTTAGCACCAATTGTACCTATTTCTAGGTTACGTTTAGGTAATTTAACTAAACCATCTTTACCAGAAATAGTACCAGTAGGTTGAGGGATATCTTTAATTCTAAATGTCTTTTTATCACTTGCTGGAGATCCATCGTCTAATGTAGCAGTAACACTAATTGTTACTTCTCTACCAGAACCAGGGTTCATAAGATATTTACCATTACCTGCTGGCTTAAGACCTGCACCTGTAGCTCTTACTTTATTGTCAGGAACACCTGCAAAAGAAATAGTCATTGGGTTAGCAACACCACGATAAACAACGTTCATCTTATCTGCAGAAATAGTTGCAGAATTTGGTCTTGGTACTACTACGTATTGACCTGTAAAATCGATTGGTAAATCTTGACCTTTCTCTGAAAAAGTAAACTGACCATTAATATCATGTTCACCAACATTACCAACTTTAAATTCGATACGTGCAGCTCCTGTAGAGTCAATTGCATTTTCTCTATTTAAATCTAATTCGTTATCTCCAACTTTTAATTTAGTTGGGATTACGTTAGCATACTTACCAAGAACAACTCTACCTGTAAATGTTTCACCTGCAAAAAAAGCATTTTTATCTGGAATTACAATAGCTGTATAGTTCTTCAAAGATGTTACTTCATCGACTGTGTTACCTAAAAACACATTGTAAAGGTTAGCTTCAGTACTTTTAATATCATTCTGCATAGCCGTAAGCTTAGTATATGATGCTACAGCTGGAAAATTCTTAAAATTATACTCTAACCAACTTTGGTTATTACCGTCCTTGTCTTTCATTTCAGCAGTAGTAAAACGGGCTTCAAGTGTTTCTTTCGCTGGATTAAAAGCTACATCTTCACCTAAAACATTTCTAATATCTGATTTATACTTTTCAATTCTAGCAACAAACGCATCACCATCTTTTGTTAAACGGTCACCAGTAAACCACGCTTCATCTAATACAGTACCCTTATCCATCTTTTCAGCTGGCAATAGTCCTTTTTCTTTATACTCTTCTGCATATCCACCTTTGTCCAAGATCATTTTCTTTTGAACTTCTAAAAACGTGTAAAATTCATCAGATAAAGAACTGATCTTTTTCGCATTATTATACGTTACACCAAATTCATTTGGTTTTTCTTCAGCTTGTTTTTCTAAACCTTTTAATAAGGTTGTATTTGAATTTACAGCTAATTCATTTGCGTTTTCAAATTTCTTATCAAAAAGACTAAATGCTGATAATATTTCCTTACTTGCAGTCATTGCAATCATTGCAATAAATACCAAATACATCAGGTTAATCATTTTTTGTCTTGCGGACTGTTTTCCTCCTGCCATTTTCTAATTAGTTTTTAATTATTATTAATTAATATGATTATAAAAACCAATTAGTTTTTGTTCATTGCAGTTAACATACCTCCATAAACACCATTTAAAGATGATAAGTTAGACGCTAATGATTGCATTTGCTCTTTTAATTTAGTTGCATTTTCTACAGCTTCTTCATTAATTGCAGCTTGACGGTTTGCACTATCAACTTGTACTTTATAAAGACTATTTAATGATTCCATTTGTGCAGCAGCTAAAGTCATTTCTTCACTATATTTCTTTTGTGCAGCCATTGAATCTACTGTTGGAGAAATACCTTTTGCAGCACCTTCGAAGTTTTTAATACTATCTCCTAAGCTTGCCATAAGAGCACCATCAATTTTAGCATCTTTTAATAAATTATCTAATTTTTTAGATAACATACCATCAGCTTCTTTTGGCTCTTCAATTGCTTTAACGCTCTTTTTACCTCCTAAAGATTCACCTCCTGCTAATTCTGGGTATACTAATGACCAATCTAAATCATCTCCTTGCTTTTCAAAAGCAGATATAATAAATACAAGCGCTTCTACAACCATACCTAATGTAAGGATAGCTGAACCGTAAGGCCAGTGTTGAATTTTGAATAATGCACCTACAATTACAATTGCTGCTCCTAGTCCATAGACCATATTCATTACTGATAATTTCTTTTTTGCCATGATTTTAAGTTTTTTTGTTTTCTAATGAGCTTGGTTAATTAACACTCATTATGGATTAATATTTAAGTTAAAGTTAAGTTAGTTTGTTGCTGCGTTTTGAGTTACTTCAGTTCCCATATAATCTTGTACGGTTCTGAATCCGATGTAACTTCTTGCAGAATCTGCATATTCGTAATCTCTTGAGCTTACTTGTAAGTAATAAGCAACATCTTTCCAAGATCCACCTCTAACGACTTTACGTGCATTATCAGGATCATTTACATTTGGATTTATTGATGAAGCATATTCATATGATGCAGGATCGTATGAACCATTTACCCATTCTGAAACGTTACCAGCCATATTATATAAATTGAAATCATTAGGATCATAAGAATCCGCTTCAACTGTATATAATGCTTGATCAGCTGCATAATCACCTCTCATTGGTTTAAAGTTTGCCATAAAACAACCTCTGTCATTTTTAGTGTAAGGTCCACCCCAAGGGTAAGTTGCTCCTTGTAAACCTCCACGAGCAGCATACTCCCATTCTGCTTCAGATGGTAATCTATAAGAGTTTACAGCTTGTTGTCCTCTTTTCTTTCTATCTGCATTATGATATTGTGTTCTCCACTGACAAAAAGCTTGTGCTTGTTTCCAAGATACACCTACAACAGGATAATCTCCATAAGCATCATGCCAGAAATAATCATTATGCATTGGCTCATTATAAGAATAAGCAAAATCTCTAATCCAAGCAGTTGTGTCTGGATAAATTTCGACTTCTTGTTGAACAATAACCTCAGAACGTTTTAAACCTCTGTCTTTCGCTGCTTTTTGAATATCCATGTAAGTATACTGGAATTTAAATTGCTTAACATCCCAAGTACGTTGACCATTATAAGACTCTTCTAATGGTAAGTACATACCGTCCATTACTTCTGCATATAACTCATCTGGATACTCATCTGTATTGAAGATTAAATCTGCATCGCGATTAATTTTTCTTTGCTCATTACCATAGGTATTTACCATATAGCTTTCATAAGCATTAAGATTTTCTGGATCAGCATCTAAATAAGCAAACTCTCCGATATCACCACTACCTGGTGTCTTACCTTCTAAGTCAGCCATTTCAGCTAATTTTAATCTAAGCGTTGAATCTCTTACCCATTCTACAAATTGGCGATACTCGCTATTTGTAATCTCAGTTTCATCCATATAAAATGCACGAACTGTAGCTGTTTTTGTTGGGGCATCTTGTACTCCAGCTAAATCATCATCTGATTTACCCATAATAAATGCTCCTCCAGGTACCAATGTCATTCCATAGGGCTTTTCTGGGTGCCACTGCTTACCTTGTACGCCTACTAATTGTCCACGGTCTCCAGAATTACAACTGGCTACCATAAGTAGTACTGCGGTTAGTAAAATAAACTTCTTAATATTCATAGTAACTCTAGGTTAAATTAGTCCTTATTATTTTTGAGGTCGTAAACATATTTATATATTTCCGAATAAACAACTTTTTTTAAATTTTTTTTGCACTTTACCCTAAAAATAAGCATTTCGTCGATTCAAAAAGTGTTAAAGTCCGACAAAGCGTTTATTTTAGAAGCTATTTTTCTGATATGCCTTATACCAACGCTCTGGAATTTCTCCGTGAGTAGCATTTATATAATCTGAATGCATGCAAGGTAATAACGTATGCTTTTTTAATTTATTATTAACATTTGGCAAAAATGGAATTTCAATCCACCAACGTCCAGTTTTTAGGCTTTTGAAGAAAATTAACTCATCATTCTCAACCAAAACGTTAAATTTCTGATAATGATCTTGATTATGAAAATCATCATCTTTCACACGACAATTAACTCCTTCTATAAAATACCAGATCATTTGAGCAACTAGCATCGAAGTTGCACTGTCATTTTTAGACCCATTGTATTCATAAATCCCAAATGAAGAGACTTTGTTACTTATACCCGCGTATCTACTAATAGCACATATCTCTTTGCCGGAAAAACCATTTGGTGAATATTTTTGGCTGTCACTAACCTCTGAAGCTCTAATAGACTTTAAATCTACGGAAACAATGTGAGCATCTCGCATTAACGGCTCAACTTTACTAATATCTCCAGAAATCTCACCTAAACGATAGGCCTCAAAGTACAATTTTTCTAAAAGATCTATTTCTTCTTGAGAATTAAAATAGGTTTGATAACCAATAGCTGTGTAATTAAAGAGGTTATATGGCTCTTCTACAATTACTTTACCAATGTAACTATTATTTTTAATAGGAAGATTAGCATCCCCTAAATCGAAGTTTGTATCTACACTAACAACGTTTACCATTGGTAATAATTCATCGTAAGCACGATAAGTTGGATAAGTAAGATCTTGACTACCTCCTATGATGATAGGGATAACTCGATTCTCTACCAAACCAGTAATAGCTGTTCGGATAGCAAAATAGGTATCTTCTACAGTTTCTCCTGGTTCTATATCTCCAAGATCGGCAAGTGTGGTATGCCAATTCCCAGGAAATAACGTATAAAGTGTTTTTCGAATTGAATCGAGATTAATAGGATTCCCTATATAATTTACGTCATTTCTATTTTCTAAAACACCTATAATAGCCACCTGTACACCTTCTAAATCAGGTATTCCATTTTGGCGAGAATGGACTTTTATTTTTTTTCCTAGCGCCTGCTGTGCAGTTAGTTCATTATGAGCCAAAACTGCGTCTGACACGGGCTTAAGAAAACTAAAATTCATATCCAATTATTTCTTTTTTACAGTTGTTTTTTTCTTTGCTGCAGTCTTTTTCACCACTTTCTTCTTGGTTGCTTTCTTTTTAGCAACCTTCTTTTTAGGTGCATTTTTTTCGAGTAAAGCAAGCGCTTTATCTAATGTCATTTTAGTAACATCTACCGTTTTAGCTAACTCTAATTTTTGCTTCCCTTTTATGATATTGTGTCTTCCCCATCTTGCTTTCTCAACTCTAACACCTTCATCTTCCCAATTATGGATAACCTTATCAATTTCTTTTTGAATTTTGTCTTCAATTAAAGTTACAATGTCTTCATCAGATAAATTATCCCAATCATATTTTTTATTCACATTGATAAACATATTGTTCCATTTTATAAATGGTCCAAAACGTCCTTTACCTTTAATAACTTCTAAATCTTTATAGATATAAATTGGAGCATCGGCTAACTCTTTTTCTTTAATATAGATTAATGCTTCATCCATTTCTACACTTAAAGGATCAACGCCTTTTGGTAATGAAACAAATTTCTCACCAAATCTTACATAAGGTCCAAAACGGCCATTATTAACTTCAACATCTTCATCTTTATATGTTCCTAAAGCTTTTGGAAGTTTGAATAAATCCATTGCTTCTTCGTAAGTAATAGAATTCAATTGTTGGTCTGGTGACAAACTAGCAAACTTAGGCTTGTCTTCATCGTCCATAGTACCAACTTGCACCATAGCACCAAATTTACCTAAACGAACACTTACTTGACGCCCTGAAACGGGATCAGTACCTAAAATACGTTCTCCTGATTCTCGATCTGCATTTTCTTGAACATCTTTAACATGTGGATGAAAATCCTTATAGAACTCTTTCATCATTTCTCGCCAGTCCTGCTTACCGTCTGCGATATCATCAAAACGATCTTCAACTTTAGCTGTAAAGTTATAATCTAAGATACTTTCAAAATGATTGACTAAGAAATTTGTTACAATAATTCCAATATCGGTTGGTACTAATTTTCCTTTATTAGAACCTGTTTGCTCTGATAATGTATTGTCTTTTATCTTTTGATTTTCAAAAACAAGTTGCTTATATTTTCTTTCATCACCCTCATGCGTTCCTTTTTCAACATAATTTCTATTTTGAATGGTAGAAATTGTTGGTGCATAAGTAGACGGACGTCCAATACCTAGTTCTTCTAATTGCTTAACTAACGATGCTTCTGTAAATCTTGCTGGTGGACGTGTAAAACGCTCCGTTGCTGTGATATATTTATTCTGAAGTGCTTCACCAACTTTTAAATCTGGTAAAATACCTTCTTGTTCTGCATCTTCATCATCTGTTCCTTCTAAATAAACTTTAAGAAAGCCTTCAAAAGTTATGATTTCACCATTTGCAGTAAACTGTTCGCTAACTTTCTTTTTAGCATTAATTTGAACCTTAAGATTGGTACGCTCTAATTTTGCATCACTCATTTGTGAAGCAATAGCACGTTTCCATATTAAATCGTATAATCTTGCTTGATCACGCTCTGCTTTAACGGTATGGTTTGAAAAATCAGTAGGTCTAATCGCTTCGTGAGCTTCTTGAGCCCCTTTTGTTTTTCCTTTATAATTTTTTGGATTACTAAATTCTGATCCGTAAGCTGAAACAATTTCATTCTCAGCTCCTTTTTTAGCTTCATCAGATAAGTTAACACTATCTGTTCTCATGTAAGTAATGAGACCAGCTTCATACAAACGCTGCGCATTAGTCATCGTTCTACTCACCGAATAACCTAATTTACGTGAAGCTTCCTGTTGTAAGGTCGACGTCGTAAATGGTGCTGCAGGTGATTTTTTAGCAGGTTTTTTTTGCAAATCTGCAACCTGATATGAAGCATCTACATTATTCTTTAGAAACTGTAAAGCTTCTTCTTCTGAATTAAAATTCTTAGGCAGTTTTGCTTTAAATGAATTTCCTTTTTCATTTGTAAATTCTGCATCAACTCTATAAGTAGCTGTTGCTTTAAAAGCTTGTATATCACTCTCGCGCTCTACAATTAAACGTACAGATACAGATTGAACTCTACCAGCCGATAAACCGCCTTTTACTTTTCTCCATAATACAGGAGACAACTCATAACCTACAATACGATCTAAAACACGTCTTGCCTGTTGTGCATCTACTAAATTATAATCGATACTTCTAGGATTCTCAATAGCTTTATTAATCGCCGTTTTGGTAATCTCATGAAATACAATACGTTTTGTTTTTTCTTTATCTAATTTTAACGTCTCTGCTAAATGCCATGCAATAGCTTCTCCCTCGCGATCCTCATCACTCGCTAGCCATACAATGTCTGCTTTCTTCGCTAAATCTTTTAGTTTTTTAACAACATCCTTTTTATCCTTGGACACTTGATACTTGGGCATAAAATCACCTTCTACATCAACTCCTAATTCTTTAGAAGGAAGATCTGAAATATGTCCAAAACTGGACTCTACTTTATAGTCTTTTCCTAAAAATTTTTCAATAGTTTTAGCCTTTGCAGGTGACTCAACAATAACAAGATTTTTTGACATTCTTAAAATTTTACGTTTACAAATGTATATGAAATTTAAGATACAATCCTAATTTGGTCTTAAATACCATACATTTTATCGTAATTTTTTTTGTTTCAAAATAAAAAAGTCTTTCAAATTAGAAAACTTCAAAATATTGCTTCTCAATATATAATTCATTAATTGAAGTATACGTAATCAACCCGAAACAGCAAAAACACAATTAAATATTATACCCATAGATTAAATTTATTCAGCCTAATAAAATAAACATAGAACTGCATCAATCTATTAATTTTCAATTTTAACAGCACAACAATAGACTAACCCTTATAAAAATATAGGTTATAAAATAGACAATTCATTAATACGTCTTAGCTGCTCATCTTCATCATCGAAACCAACGACTCCTTTATATATAAAATAAGATGGTAGCTGACCGAAAGAAGACGTTATATAAACTCCAAAACCACACATTAAGAATCCTATAACCATAGCTAAAAACCCAGATATAAACATAAGCCCAAATGATAACAGCCATTTTTTATTCCCAAGATCGAAAGCTAATTTTATAATATCTTTAATTGGTAAATCTGGATTAAACGCATAGATAACAACAATAAATGACAAAGGAACTAAAGCATATATTAAAGGAATAAAACACATCATAGCAGATAGTATTGCTATGCCTGAAAATGCTAAACTTAATTTAATGGTTTTTCCTAAATATGCTTTTTTCAGAAAATAGAAATAATCGTCTTTTCCTAATTCCTCAAAATCTCTAAGTTTACAAATCCTATAAAATGCCGCTTTTAAAGCAAGCGCAATAGTACTCATTGCTACAATTATAAAAATATAGAAAACAAACATTAGAAGCATCATTAATACACTAAACCCAGTCTCATTTATTAAATCATTATTATTTGCAGCAGTAAAAGCACCCGCAAAACCTAGAAATATCATAGGTATATAAATAACCATTATAACAGGAATAGCTAAAACAACATTAAGTAAAAGAGTAACCAATCCTTGCACCCAAACCTTTTTAAATAATTCAATGGATTGATTAAACAGAGTCCCAAAATCTAATCCATTTGCTTTATCAATTCTGTTTTTTATTTCTGTAGCGTTCATTTTTATGATTTGTAATTGAGATGCCAAAAGAACTCTATTTTTTACAGATATTCAAGAAAAAGAATTTGCACATCTATAATAAACTCAAGGGGATTAAAAAATCTTAATTAAATTACAACTGCCACTTTGTCATAATTCACAAAATAGTACTATCTTTGCAATCTTAAATTAGAATTACAAAAAGAAGCTATTCTGTTTTCACAGAACACTAAAGATGGAGAAAATTATAGACGAAAATAAACAAGGTGAATCCTTAATTTTAGATAATAAAGAAGGTAATAAGCGTAAACTTTTTATTGAAAGTTATGGTTGCGCCATGAATTTTAGCGATAGTGAAATTGTTGCTTCTATTCTATCAGAACAAGGATTTAACACCACACAAACACTTGAAGAAGCCGATCTTGTATTAGTAAATACTTGCTCTATTAGAGATAAAGCCGAACAAACTGTTAGAAAAAGATTACAAGAATACAATGCTATAAAACGTATTAACCCCAAAATGAAAGTTGGTGTTTTAGGCTGTATGGCAGAACGTCTAAAAACTAAATTCTTAGACGAAGAAAAGATTGTAGATTTAGTTGTTGGCCCTGATGCCTATAAAGATTTACCTAATTTATTAGCTGAAGTAGATGAAGGTAGAGACGCTATAAACGTTATACTTTCTAAAGAAGAAACTTACGGAGATGTTTCGCCTGTAAGATTAAACAGTAACGGAATTACAGCTTTTGTTTCTATTACACGGGGTTGTGATAATATGTGTACATTCTGTGTTGTTCCTTTTACAAGAGGAAGAGAACGCAGTAGAGATCCACAAAGTATTATTGAAGAAGTAAACGATTTATGGTCTAAAGGATTTAAAGAAATTACACTTTTAGGACAAAACGTTGATAGTTACCTATGGTACGGAGGTGGTTTAAAAAAAGATTTTGATAACGCTTCTGATTTCCAAAAAGCAACAGCTGTTAGCTTTGCTAATCTTTTAGAATTATGTGCTAAAGCACAACCAAAAATGCGTATTAGATTTTCAACCTCTAATCCTCAAGATTTCACTCTGGACGTTATTGAAACCATGGCGAAATATGATAATATTTGTAAACACATTCACCTACCTGTACAAAGTGGTAGCGATCGTATTCTAAAAGAAATGAATCGTTTACATACACGAGAAGAATACTTTGAACTTATAGATAATATTAAACGTATAATTCCTGAATGTTCAATTAGTGTCGATTTAATCGCTGGTTTCCCAACTGAAACTGAAGAAGATCACCAAGATACGCTATCTTTAATGGATTACGTAAAATATAATTTTGGTTACATGTTTACCTATTCTGAACGTCCTGGAACTTTAGCTGGTCGTAAAATGGAAGATGATGTACCAGAAAACATTAAGAAACGTCGTCTTAAGGAAATTATCCTATTAGAACGAAAGTATAGTGAAATGAATACGCGAGCACACGTTAATAAAACCGTAGAAATTTTAATTGAAAAAGCATCTAAAAAATCCGATTTACAATGGTCTGGAAGAACCTCTGATAATACGGTTGCTGTCTTCCCAAAGGAACATTATAAAATTGGAGATTTAGTTAACGTACTTATTACAGATTGTACAAGTGCTACGCTTATCGGAAAAGCTATTGATTATTCAAAGCATAATTAAAAGACATGAAAAAAATAGTTTTATTTTTTTGCCTACTGATGCTAGTCACAGCTTGTCAAACTGATGATTCTAATGAAGGTGTAGAGCAAATAAACCCAGATGATCTAGATGGAGATGGTGTAAGCAACTGGAAAGAATTAGACCCAGATGGAAATGATACTGTTGAAGATAATGGTACAAGTCCTCTTCAAGATTGCTCATTTATTTTTGAAGATCAAACCTTAGAACCTTCTTCTAATTGGCTAAATAGCGATTGTGACTTTGATGGAGTAACTAATGCCCAAGAAATTATTGATGGCACTGATCTACTTAATCAATGTGATTTCGTTTACGCTAATCAAGATTCAGAGCCTGCATTATCATGGTTACTATATGTAGATTGTGACAATGACGGCATAAACAATGGTAGAGAGATTGAAGATAATACAGATCTATTAGACCCGACTGATTTTAATGGTGCAGGGACTAAATTAAAAGAAGTATTCACAGGAACTTATGGTACTTATCATAGAAAATTTTCTTTCACCAATGAAGGAGAACGATTTAATGAAACTACATTCCCTTCTAATGGTTTAGTATATCACAAGCATTATTACGATAATGAAGGATATCTAACACAAATATTTATTGCAGACGATCAAGATATAAATATATATTACACCTATACGAATAATAAAATTTCTAATGTTTTAAAAACCCAAACATATCAAGATGACTACAGCTATAGTGTTGTTTACGAAGAAAATATAATTTACACATATGATGGTACACAACCACCAGGTCTTTTTACTAAAAAACTTATTTTAAATAACGAAGGTGTCCTAGTTTCAATGGAACGGTATACAAGAGTAAATGACAATACTGCACATTATACCTTACAAGTTTTTGAGTATGATTCTAATTTTGAAAACTTATTATCCACTAGTTCAGAAAGAATTTTAGGTTATAATATTGACACAGAACAAACTTATTCTTTAGATCCAAATAATTATATCATTTCTGAAACAACATTTACTTACAATCAAGAAGGTGTTTTAAACCCATTTGATGACTCATATCAAAATATTTATACAAATATGATTTTAGATTATGGAGATTCAATATATACTGACTTAAGTAATTTTTTCTTTTTTGGAAAAAAATTAAGGACTTCTTTTAGCACTACCTCTGAATTTGGTTCGATTACCGAATCTAGTGCTAGAAATTATGAAGCTACTTATATACAAGAAAATGGTCTACCAACAAGAATAACGAACGAAAACCCATATAACCCTGGCATTACGTCAATGGATTTATATTATGAATAGCATATGGAAAACATACAAGCCATAAAACAACGTTTCGGCATTATAGGAAACGACCAAAAACTTAATCGCGCAATAGAAAAAGCGATACAAGTATCTCCTACTGACATTTCCGTACTTGTTACTGGAGAAAGTGGTGTGGGTAAGGAAAGTATTCCTAAAATAATTCATCAATTATCACATAGAAAACACGGTAAATATATTGCTGTTAACTGTGGTGCTATACCAGAAGGTACAATTGATAGTGAATTATTTGGGCATGAAAAAGGAGCTTTTACAGGTGCCACATCTACCCGATCTGGTTATTTTGAAGTTGCCGATGAAGGAACTATTTTTTTAGATGAAGTTGGAGAACTTCCATTAACAACACAAGTGCGTTTACTACGTGTTTTAGAAAATGGCGAATTTATAAAAGTAGGTTCTAGTAAGGTTCAAAAAACAAATGTTAGAATTGTAGCAGCTACAAACGTTAATATGTTTGAAGCCATAAAAAAAGAAAAATTTAGAGAAGATCTATATTATAGACTAAGTACTGTTGAAATCAATTTACCACCACTAAGGGATCGTAAAGAAGATATTCATTTATTGTTTAGAAAATTTGCTAGCGACTTTGCTCTTAAATATAAAATGCCAACTGTAAAGTTAACAGACGAAGCAGTTGTTTCACTTTTAAAATATCGCTGGAATGGTAATATTCGTCAATTACGAAATGTAGCCGAGCAAGTTTCTGTTTTAGAACAAAACCGGACCATTAATGGTGTTACACTTCAAAATTATTTACCAAATAACAACAATAACCTACCCGCTGTAGTTAATAACTCAAAATCTGAAAGCGACTTTAGTAGTGAGCGAGAAATTTTGTATAAAGTTTTATTTGACATGAAGAGTGATCTTAATGATCTAAAAAAACTCACCATGGAACTCATGAAAAAAGGAAGTGATACTGATGTCCAAAAAGAAAACGAGCATTTAATTCAGAAAATTTACGGTGAGGAAAAAGATGAAGAATTTGAAGCAGCTGTTGAAGATTTAGAAGTTTTATCAATACCAGAACATACACATACAGACAGATCTGAAGAAACTATTTCAAGTTTTGAGGACAAATACGATTTTGCTGAAGAAATTGAAGAAGAGGAAACATTATCCTTGCACGATAAAGAGCTAGAGTTAATTAAAAAATCTTTAGAACGCCACAGCGGAAAACGTAAATTAGCAGCTGCTGAGTTAGGCATAAGTGAACGAACTCTTTATAGAAAAATTAAACAATTTGATCTTTAAGATAAGTTTACAATCTTAATAACACTAAAAAAATCTTAATTCAGTTTAATATAAAGTTGATTTAAGAAACAATAAAATTCTTAAGCATATATCTCTAAAAGATTAAATACATAAAGCATGAATACTTTCAAATACATTATAATAACTGCCATTTGCCTTGCATGCATTAGCTGTAAAGTCAACTATTCATTTACAGGAATAACAGACACACCAGAATCATTTCAAGTCAATTTCTTTCAGAATACCGCAGATATTATAGAGCCTGGTTTAGACCAATTATTCACTAATTCACTTCAAGAGTATATATTAAATCAAACAAGTGCAGGTTTGGTATCATCAGGTGGCGAGGTTATATATGAAGGTGAAATTGTAGAATATCGTATTTCTCCAATGACAGCTACAGCAGATAACACAGCTGCCCAAAACAGACTTACTATCAGCGTTAATGTACGTTATATAAACACTAAAGATGAAGAGAAAGATTTTGAACGCAGATTTTCATTCTATTATGATTATCCTGCAGCAGACCAACTTTCAGGTAGCATAAAAGCTACAGCTTTTGATGAAATATTAGAACGATTAACTCAAGATATTCTTAATGCTTCTTTAGCAGATTGGTAATATTATGCAGCTTCAAGAACTTACATATCTATTACAGCACCCAGAAGCCGTTACAGCATCTCAAACCGAGGTACTTGCTTCGGCAATTAAAGAACACCCTTATTTTCAACCTTTAAGAGCATTATATCTCAAAGGTTTAAAGCAAAAAGAAAGTTATAAGTACAATAACACTTTAAAAACAACAGCTGCACACACCACAGATCGTAGCATTTTATTTGATTATATTACATCTGAAGTTTTTAATCAGAATGCAATATCAGAACAGATTAAGAAAAATATTGAAGACATTAAGTCGGTTGAAGTCAACACTATTGAAGATATTTCGGTTCATAAAAGTGTAACTATAGATGATGTTTTAAAAGAACAAATTAAAGCAACCGAAGGTGTTTTAGACCCTAATTTATTTGAAGTAAAACCAATGCCTCCAATAAAATTAGAAGTTAAAACAGGAAGTATTGAAGATTCAATCATCACTAAGAATGTTAAAAATAACACTCTAGAAAAAGAACTCAACATTGGTAAGCCCTTAGAGTTTGATAAATCTGAAAATCATTCTTTTTCTCAATGGTTAAAAATTACAAGTTTTAAACCCATTGTACGTGAAGAAGCAGAAACAAAAGTAGAGAATGAACCTAAAAATGAAGAGTTAAAACAAAAAACACAGACTCCTCTACAAAATAAATTAGCCATTATAGACAAATTTATAAGTGATAATCCTAAGATTAAACCAGTGTCTAAAAATGCTCCAAAACCCAAACTAGTTAACAATGACAGCGACATTTCAGACAGTTTAATGACTGAAACTTTAGCTCGGATTTATTTAGAACAAAAGAACTATGATAAGGCAATTCAATCTTACAAAATTTTAAGTTTGAAATATCCAGAAAAAAGTAGTTTCTTTGCACACCAAATAAAATTGGTAAAAGAATTAAAAGATAATAATACAATATAAAGATGAGTGCATTTACAATATTCCTAGTCCTAATCGTAATCGTTGCCTTTTTACTTATCGTAGTAATTATGGTACAAAACCCTAAAGGTGGAGGATTATCATCATCATTTGGTGGTGGTGGAACTCAACAATTAGGTGGTGTAAAGAAAACAGGTGACTTTTTAGATAAAAGTACATGGTTTTTAGCTACAGCATTAATTGTTTTAATCTTAACATCTAATTTAACTATCGGATCTGGTGGTGGAACTGAATCTAAAGCATACGATGCAGATGAAGCTACAGAAATGCCTGTAACACCAACTGCACCAGTAACAAACGATACTACTGCAGAATAACTAAAACGTTACTCTTCAAAAAATATTTAGCCAACTTATTTAAGTTGGCTTTTTTTATGCCCACAAATTTCGGCAGACGTATCTGAAACTTTGTCAGATATTCTCTATTGGCATAATTTTCGAATATTATTAATTACAAATAAAATAATTAACTAAAAAACATATAGTAATGAGTTTAAACATTAAACCTTTAGCAGATCGCGTTCTTGTAGAACCTATGCAAGCTGAAACAAAAACAGCTTCAGGTATCATTATTCCAGATAATGCAAAAGAAAAACCACAAAAAGGGACTGTTGTTGCTGTTGGAAATGGTAAAAAAGACGAACCTTTAACGGTAAAAGTTGGAGATACTGTACTTTACGGAAAATATGGAGGAACTGACCTTAAATTAGAAGGAACAGACTATTTAATGATGCGTGAGAGCGATATTTTAGCAATTATTTAATTGCAGAATCTCAAAAAGCATAATTAAATTCTCTAATTAAAAATAAATTGATTTCTGCAATAGTAGAAATTACAAATAAAATAAATTATGGCAAAAGATATAAAATTTGATATTGAAGCACGCGACGGTTTAAAACGTGGTGTTGATGCTTTAGCAAATGCAGTAAAAGTAACTTTAGGCCCAAAAGGTCGTAATGTAATTATCGGAAAATCATTTGGTGCACCACAAGTCACTAAAGATGGTGTTTCTGTAGCGAAAGAAATTGAGCTTGAAAACGAGCTTGAAAACATGGGAGCGCAAATGGTAAAAGAAGTTGCTTCTAAAACTAATGATTTAGCTGGTGATGGTACAACTACTGCTACCGTTTTAGCACAAGCTATTGTTAAGGAAGGACTTAAAAATGTTGCTGCTGGTGCAAATCCAATGGATTTAAAACGTGGTATTGACAAAGCTGTTGAGGCTATCATTAAAGATTTAGAAAAACAAGCTGTAAAAGTTGGTAGTGATTCTGATAAAATTAAACAAGTTGCTGCAATTTCTGCAAACAACGATGATACTATCGGTGATTTAATCGCTAAGGCTTTTGGTAAAGTTGGTAAAGAAGGTGTTATCACTGTTGAAGAAGCTAAAGGAATGGAAACTTACGTTGACGTTGTGGAAGGTATGCAGTTTGACAGAGGTTACTTATCTCCTTACTTCGTTACAGATTCTGATAAAATGATTGCTGATTTAGAAAATCCATACATTTTATTATTCGACAAAAAGATTTCTAACTTACAAGAAATTCTTCCAATATTAGAACCTGTAGCACAATCTGGTCGTCCATTATTAATCATCGCAGAAGATGTAGAAGGACAAGCCTTAGCAACTTTAGTAGTAAACAAATTACGTGGTGGATTAAAAATAGCAGCGGTTAAAGCTCCTGGTTTTGGTGACAGACGTAAAGCAATGTTAGAAGATATCGCTATCTTAACAGGTGGTGTTGTTATCTCTGAAGAAAGAGGTTTTTCTTTAGAAAATGCAGATCTTTCTATGTTAGGTACAGCAGAAACAGTAACAATCGACAAAGACAATACAACAATTGTTAATGGAGAAGGTAAAGCTGAAGATATTAAGGCTCGTGTGAACCAGATTAAAGCTCAGATTGAAACGACGACTTCTGATTACGATAAAGAAAAACTTCAAGAACGTTTAGCTAAATTAGCTGGTGGAGTTGCTGTACTTTATGTTGGTGCTGCATCTGAAGTTGAAATGAAAGAAAAGAAAGATCGTGTTGATGATGCTTTACATGCTACTCGTGCTGCAGTAGAAGAAGGTATTGTTGCTGGTGGTGGTGTTGCTTTAGTACGCGCTAAACAAGTTTTAGAAAAGATTTCAACTGAAAACTTAGACGAAACTACAGGTGTACAAATCGTAAACAAAGCAATTGAAGCTCCATTACGTACTATTGTAGAAAATGCTGGTGGTGAAGGTTCTGTTGTTATAAATAAAGTATTAGAAGGTAAAAAAGATTTTGGATACGATGCTAAATCTGAAACTTACGTAGACATGCTTAAAGCAGGTATCATTGACCCTAAGAAAGTAACTCGTATTGCTTTAGAAAATGCAGCTTCAGTAGCTGGTATGATCTTAACTACAGAATGTGCTTTAATAGATATTAAAGAAGATGCACCTGCAATGCCAATGGGCGGAGGCGGAATGCCAGGCATGATGTAAACTTAACACTTATTATAAATAATTGACTTTGGACAATTATAATTTAAAGCCTTTGATGAAAATCAGAGGCTTTATTATATTTGTCCTTTTTTAAACACTAATAAATATTATGACTGAAGTAATAAATAAGATCACAATTTTATGTTTATTCTCATTAGTATCCTTATCGCTCTTTTCTCAAACTGATTCTACCTCAACAATTTCTAAAACAGGTAAAGCTTGGAACAATTTAAAGTACGATGCTAAAATAACAGCCAAAGGTATTGGGCATTCTTTTACGAGACCTTTAAGCTGGAAAGGTAAAGATTTTGCTACATTAGGTGGTGTGGTTGCTGGTACCAGTTTATTATATTTAAGTGATAAAGAAGCTAATCGTATTTTTTATAAACAAGGCGTTGGTGCTCCACAAGTCTTAAAAGACTTTGGTTGGTACTTTGGGAGTCCACAAAACTTCTTTATGGTTTCTACAGGTATTTATGGCTTTGGTCTATTAACAGATAATGAAAAAGTAAGAAAAACTGGTGTATTAATCTTTTCGTCTGCAATTACTACAGGAATTATTCAATCTATTTCTAAAACGGTTGTTGGTAGAGCAAGACCAAACAGTGGTGACTATAATGAGTTTGAACCATTCAGTAACAAACCTGGTTTTCATTCATTTCCATCTGGACATAGTGTTTTATCATTTACCATGGCACACTCTATAGCCAAACAATTTAGTAATATTTGGGTTAAATCTGGTATTTATGCTATTGGTTCTATCGCTCCTATTTCAAGATTATGGGAAGAAGCACATTGGTTAAGTGATGTTGGTTTAGGTATGGCTATAAGTGTAATCGTTGTAGATAGTATTGATAATTTCATGACTGGAAATAATTCTTATTCAGACTCGAAACCAAAAACTGTAAGCTGGCGTATTAGCGCAGGCATGAGTACTATTGGCGTTGTTGGTACTTTTTAAATCTATATATTCAATTAAAAAAACTAAATGTTTTATTGATAATTTCTAATTCAGAATATAAATTAATGAAAATATTGAGATAAAAATCCATAAGGAAGAAGCTAAAATAATTGGTTTAACTCCTGAGGATTTTAAATCTTTCACTGAAATTGTAGCCCCTACAAGAAACAACGTAGCAATTAATAAACGTTTAGACATTGTAACAATAAAACTTGTTGCTAGTTCAGGTAAAATATGATAACTATTTATTATAATAGCTCCGATAAACAGAATAATAAAGTAAGGGATTTTAATTTTTTCTCCTTTCGTTTTAAAAAGGAACATTGAAAAAATTGATAATGGAATAATCCATAAAGTTCGCGATAACTTTACTGTTGTTGCTATTCTTAGAGCTTCATCACCGTAACCTATTGCAGCGCCTACTACAGAACTGGTGTCATGTATAGCAACGGCACACCATAACCCAAATTGCTCTTGCGTTAAGTTTAATAAATGTCCCAACGCAGGAAAAACAAATAAAGCTATAGAGTTTAATAGAAATACAATTCCTAAAGCAATACTAATCGTTTTACTTTTCGCCTTAATAACCGGTGAAATTGCAGCTATAGCACTACCTCCGCAGATAGCGGTTCCTGAAGTAATAAGGTGACCCAATTTTAAATCTACTTTTAATATTCTTGTAAGAGACAAACCTAACCCTACGGTTAAGAAGATTGAAAATGCCGTTAACCCTAAACCTTCTTTACTTGTTTCTAGTGTTTCTTTAAGTAACATTCCAAAACCTAAACCTACTACAGAAATTTTCAGCAGATAATTTATCGCTTTGTGACTAAAAGATTGAAATGGATTATTAAAAATCAAGGTAAATACAAACCCTAAAACTAATGCCGTAGGACTATTTAACCATCCTAAAAGGGCAGATACAATTAATAGGGCGTAAATTATTTTTGAAAAAGAAGTTTTCATATCTTTTATTATTTGATACAAAAGTAACTTTAAGAAATAACTATTAAGGACATTAATTTGTTATCACAAATAACTAAAAGTTATAGTTGTTTCTAATGAAATTTTCAAAAAACAGAATATTACTCGATTGATACCCTGTTCGCTTCACAAAGTAAAACCAACGTTCTATACTTAGATCTGTAATGTCTATTATTTTTAATTTATTATGCAGTAGATCATTATTAATAGCACTGACTGAAAGCAATGCGTAATGATCTGAGTGGTATAAATAATTTTTTATAGCTTCTGTACTACTTAGAGAAACAACAGTATTCAACGTTTTTATGCCGTTTTGTTTTAAAAACTCTTCAATTACAGCTTTTGTACCCGATCCTTTTTCGCGCTCTATTAAAGGAATTGTTTGTAATGTTTCAATATCAATACTTCCTTTTTTAAATGTATTATTATTCACATTGGTTACTAAAACAATTTCATCTTTTATAAATTTTTCAAAATGCAATTTAGAATTGTTAGTTCGGCCTTCAGTAATACCAAAATCAATATCCTCATTCAATAATAAATCTTCTATATGAGATGAATTGTCGCTAATGATCTCAAATTTAGTCTGAGGAAACTGAACTCTAAACTTAGCAATCACTTTTGGTATAATATAGTTTGAAAGCGTTGTACTAACTCCGAAGCTTACAAAATCTGGGAATATCTCTTTCTTATGAAGAAATTGTTCTTCCATTTCAGAATAGATGGCTAATATTTTATTGACATATAACAGAAACGACTTTCCTTCTTCTGTAAGCTCTATTGAATTGCGTTTTCTTACAAAAAAGGTTGTTTTATATTCTTCTTCTAAATTCTTTATGGACTTTGAAACCGCAGGTTGAGAAATAAATAATTGCTCCGCTGCCTGGGTAAAACTCAAATGTTTAGCTACAATTTTGAATATGTGTAATTTAGTTTTCATAAGCGATATTCAACTTTTAATAAATGAGTATTTCAAAGGTATTGTTTAGTAACAACACTGCATAAAAAAGCCCGAATTTAAAATTCAGGCTTTTTTAAAATTATTGATTTTATTCTATTACTCGTCTTTATGGTCGTCAATTACCACTTCATCACGATAGCGACAACAAGGGTGAACAGAGTTATATTGTTCTTTTGTTGCTTTTATTTCTTTGGTATCATGACCAACTGAAGCAACTTGCTTGGAAATCGTCTCTAAATCTGTTTTACGCGCATCGTAAATTAATTTTAACTCATGTGTTTTAATAGTCCAAACTGCAGACTTTACACCTTTTGTTCTTATCGCTGCTTTTTCGATACGTTCTTTACACATCCCGCAAACACCATCTACTTCAATACTTGCTTTTGCATTTTTATCTTGAGCAAATGCTATTGTTGTTAATAATAGCGAAAAGATTAAAATTACTTTTTTCATATTGTTTTGTTTTTTGTTAGTCCTGAGAAGACAGGAAACTAGTTCTTTTTAAATTGATTTTTTATTTATAAACTTTTTCTGCAATCACAGAGATATACTAATTCATTCTAAATCGCAACCCTGCGTAATACATACTTCCATAAATTGGACCATACACAAAATTACTATCAAAATTAGAGCCAAATGGATTATCTGCACTTATAACAGGATTATCTTGTCTTACGTTTGTTACATTTTCTCCACCTAAATATAATTCAAACTGAGGAGAAAACACCTTAGTAACTTGCAAATTAAGAGTTCCTATTGTTGGTGTTTTATCTGATACTTGGTATTGAGAAGGACTTAAATCTGTACTAGAAAAACGCTGTGCACTTAACCAATTAAAAGTCGTATCAAACTTCCAATGTGCACCATTTGTTTTAACCTCTGTTTCGTAAGACGCATTAGCAAACACACGATGCTTTGGTATTAATGGTTTTTCTAATTCACCTGAGTTATAATCTGTTTTAATATCATAGAACTTATATGCGGTCCGTATGTCAAAACCTTTAAACACATTATAATTAAATTCAAATTGAAAGCTATTAGCGTAACTATCTCCATCTAAATTATAGAAATTAACTTCATAAGGATTTTCCCAATCTACAACCACTTGATTCTGAAAATCTGTTCTGTAAAAATCGAAAGTAACATCTGCTTTTCTATCAAATAAATTGAAGCCTTGCAAATAACTTATACCGTAATTCCATGCGATTTCTGGATCTAGTCCATAAATTTCACCACCAGAGCTTAATATATTAATCTGCCTAGAGCTTGAAAACATATTTTGGTTTTCAGCAAAAATATTAGCACTTCGTTTCCCTCTTCCTATAGACGCTCTCAAAGCTGATTTTTCCCAAGGTGTATAACGAACATGTAAACGCGGCGTTACAAAAAAGCCTAATTTATTATGCTGATCTACCCTTACTCCTGCCGTCATGGTTAGCTTATCTAAATTATCGTAAGCATATTCAAAAAAACCACCAACTGAGTTTTCTGTTCGTTCGTAAGCAGTTGTGTTTACCAATTCATCATAATGATCGTATGTAAAGCTTACACCCGTTTTCACTTTATGGCGCGAATCTGAAATAATGGTATTGTAAACTATATTAGAATAAAAGCTATTATGCTGAATATCATATAAGTTTAACCCAAAATAAGAATCTTGTTTATGATGACTAAAAGCGGTTTGAAAACCAATACTTTGGTAAGGAATTTCAGGGTTTACATACCCTAATTTTGTTGTAACCTCAAAACGTTCAGTATCTATTTCACTTCCCCAAAAGTTAGTCGTTCCTTTATCTGTTTCAGGATCAAAATCAACTTGTCCGGCTTGTTTTTCGTCATTTAAGTATCTTAAATTAATAAAACTTACCAATCCTTTTTCGGGATTAGTATACTGCCAACGGTTCATTACATTTATCTGATTATAGATGGGCATATCCATAAATCCATCATCATTTACATCATGTTTTTCTTGATGTGTGTTACCGTGTAAGTACAAACCTGTACTCCACTTATCCGATACCTTTGTATTGAAATGTGTATTTAATTCTAATCGTTCACTAGATGCTCCATAAAGATTTACAAACAATTTATCATCTGTAGTTGGCTTTACTAATTCAGCATTAATCTGGCCTGCAATACTTTCAAAACCGTTAACCACACTTCCTGTTCCTTTTGTAATTTGAATACTTTCTACCCAAGTACCAGGAATAAAACTTAGCCCATAAGCTTGAGAAGCACCTCTAATTGCAGGAATGTTTTCGGTAGCAATTAATATATAAGGTGATGTTAATCCTAACATTTTAATTTGTCGTGTCCCAGAAACGGCATCTGCAAAATTAACATCAATAGAAGGATTGGTTTCAAAACTCTCTGCAAGATTACAACAAGCTGCTTTTAATAATTCGTCACTCGTTACGGTAAATGTATTTGTAGCTTGTAAATAAGATTTACGTGTAGCTTGTTTACGAGATGAAATTTCTACAGCATCTAATTCTTCACTTGCCTGAAGTACGTGTCTAATGTTTTTATTTTCATTTATAGTAATCGTATCGGTTTTAAAACCAACATAACTTATAACTAATTTGTTATAAGAAAACTTATAGGGTAACGAAAATGTTCCGTCCTCTGCTGTGATAGCTCCAATAGACGAATCTAACCAATATACATTGGCGCCAGGTAGCGGCATTTCTTTTGTACTACTTGTTTCTAATATAGTACCTGTTAATTGTTCTTGTGCAATTGCCACGTAAGACAATAACACAAAACTTATAATAAAATATGTTTTTTTCATTTATTTGATATGTATGTATAACTAATAGCACATAAGTATGTGCCTCCTTTTTTAAGGGTTATACACTATCAAATAAGGTAAGTTTCATCTAAAACATATATGTCTTTGATGAGTTTGGGTGGTGAATAGTTTTTATGAGGAATTACAGCATTAGGTAACTCTTCAAAAAGATTAATGTAAGAATAACTATAAGCTATAAGCACTAGCTTTTGTACATCATGAAAGTCGTCAAATGATTTTGTAACTAATTTATTGACACCTTTAATAACTTCTTTCTCATTTTTACAGCATGATTTTTCTACCATGCCATCTTGATCCATCTTCATATCTTGCATTCCACATATTTCAGCTTCTGAAAATATGGCTACATCGATTAAAGTATCTCCACAGAAATGCTTCTCAATCGTTAATGACAACGTTGAAAACAATACCAAAAATGATAAAGCAATTGAAAAAATTTTATGTGTGTTTGAAAATTTCACAGTGTAAAATTACAAAATTCTTGAATACAATATAATCAAATATTAGAGTATTAACGATTCTGTCTGTAATAATAAAATGCTGGCAACAATAAAATAACACCTAAAGGTTGAATTAAAAAGCGTCTGATATTAAAAAACAAATAGTAATCTTCTTGGCGTGGATTAATAACAAAGTATAAAAAAGGAATTAGAAATAACACATAAGCAACGGTATATATTAAAACTGAAAATTTAATAATACTAGCATCTCTAAAAATAACAAATAAAATACCTAAAGAAATAATTGTATTCAATAAAAAACGAAATGTTGTAGACAAAACAAGTTTTGCTATTTCTCGTCTTGGACTATCTAAATACAAATAATCGTTTTCAAAAAAAGTTAAGTACGGATCGTAAAATAACACATCTTCAAAAGCTCTGATTAATACTAAGAGTAAAACTAGAATTCCGACTAATAATAGTTTTAAAAAATTACTCATCTCTTTTTTTATTATTTGAAAATCGATTTACCCAAATCATCCAAAGTAAAAAAATTGCTCCATAAATAAGCATTGGAAATATTACAGTATGTAAAATATCTCGCCTCCAAGGATAGTGATACAATCCTATAGATAAAATTATGATCCTTATGAGATTGAAAGCATATATCATGATGCTTCCGGCTAAACCAAATAATATAGTTGTTTTTAATTTTCCTGAAAAAGCAATAATAAAAGATAAAAACAATATAATAACACTTACACCATTACATCCTTCAATGATTCTTGCTATATATTTCCCATTGATTATAACTTTCATTGAAGGTTCGTCAGGATGTGGTAAAACCTGAGAATCGTAGCCTATGGTATTCATTACAGAATTAGTTTGCTCAGCAACTAAATTTGTTAAATAATCTGGATAGTACCTACTACCATCAGATATATTTAAATACAAATTATATCCGACAATCAAGACGCCATAGACAAGTAAAAACTTGACTATAAACCGAATAACTGACTTATATTTCCTTAAAAGTGCTTTCAAAATTACCCTGTTATTAGTTTGGTGATAAATTTATAAAAACGGTAATTTAAAATAGTGTATTTTAGATACTTTTGCAAAAAGTTTTTATTTAATTAAACATTCATCAATTTTACTATGACATTTCAAAACTTAAAATCAGAAGTTAAATCAATTATTTCTCAAGAAAACCTTAGTGTTGATCAACGTTTATTAAAAATCTGTGAAGCTCTAGAATCCAACATAAGCTATTACAATTGGGTTGGCTTTTACTTTAAAAATGGAAATAAAGACGAATTAAAGTTAGGACCTTACGTTGGTGAACCTACAGATCACGTTATAATTCCATTTGGAAAAGGGATTTGCGGCCAAGTTGCTATAAGTAATCAAAATTTTGTAGTTCCAGATGTCGCTGCTCAAAATAATTACATTGCTTGCAGCATTAGTGTAAAAGCAGAGATTGTTATCCCAATTTTTGTAAAAGGTGAAAATGTTGGACAAATAGATATTGACTCTAGCACTCCAGATCCTTTTACTGAGGCTGATGAACGCTTTTTAGAATATGTTTGTAAGAAGGTTGCTTCTTTATTATAAACCTTTACTAAAACTTACATTCCTGTTCTAATAGCTTCAACCGGATCTAAACGAGAGGCTCTTAAAGCAGGAATCACACCTGAAACAAGACCAATTATAGAAGAGATAAAAAATCCAAGTAACATGTTTTGTATTGAAAGTACAAACTCAAAATCTTCGGTAAGACTACTTCCTATCAAAGTTCCTATCCAAACCAGAAATAAACCTACGACGCCTCCTACAACAGCTAAAATTACAGCTTCAAATAAAAATTGAAATAATATAAATTTATTCTTAGCGCCTAATGATTTTTGGATTCCAATAAGATTGGTACGCTCTTTAACACTTACAAACATAATATTAGCAATACCAAAGCCTCCAACTAAAAGAGAAAAACCACTTATTACCCAACCTATTAAGTTTAGCATTCCTAACATTTCATCAATAGCACCTTGTAAACCTGCTATAATGTTTATAAAAAAGGTATCTATATCATCTGGTTTTAAACCTCTTTTATATCTCATAATTTGAGTTATCTCAGCTTTTAACCCTTCTATATCTGCATCTTTTTTAGGTTTAATAATTGCCATATACATTGTATAAGGATTATTATCACCATATCTATTTCTATAATAGTTAGCTGGTAGAAAAATAGAAATATCATTACTATCACCAAATAAGCCAGAACCTTCTTTTTTAACAACTCCGATAACCGTAAACTTCTGCCCGTATAATCTTACTTTCTTTCCTATAGGTTCTAATTCTCCAAAAAGAGATTTAGCAATTTCAGAACCTATAACAACAACGGCTTTACCAGAATTAGACTCCGATTCATTATAAAATCTTCCTTTTTCAAATTCTAAAACCTGAATATCTGTAAACTCACTTGAAACAACAACAGTATTTACACTACTAACTAATTCAGATTCATATCTAATATTTTCACGTTTTACGCCTAATTGTAAAGCCACATGATCTACTTCTGTCAATGAAGACTTTAAACTTTTATATTCATTATAAGAGACCTGGTCAAAAGTTTCTCTTTGCCAACGTGGTACATCTGATGGCCCAAAAGAGCGATTAACAACATACATTGTATTACTATCTAAAGAACTTAATTGTGAGCTTATGGTCTTATCTAAAGAATCTACCGCTGCTAACACAGCTATAATGGAAAATATACCAACAGTTACACCTAAAAGAGACAAAAATGTTCTGAGTTTATTGTTCCGAAGTGCATTTAATGCAAATGAAAAACTCTCTTTTAGTAAACGTAAATAGACCAGCATGTAAAAGTTATTTTTTATGATAAACTTATCTCGATTTACTCTATTTCTTATGAAATAAAAGCACAAATAAATTCAACATTTTAAATATAGGACGTTTTCAACAATTTATTGTTACAAAAAATTGAAAGAAACTCGTTTTTCGTCAAAACTATAACTCTGAATATGCGTATTTTTGCGCCTTCGAAATCACAATACAACATACAACACAACATTATGAGTAACAAAACCATTTCATCGGTACTAATTTCTGTTTTTAGTAAAGAAGGATTAGAGCCTATTGTAAAAAAATTAAACGATCTTAACGTTACAATTTATTCCACAGGTGGAACAGAAAAGTTCATTAAAGATTTAGGTATAAATGTCGTACCCGTAGAAGATGTTACATCTTACCCATCAATTCTTGGTGGTCGTGTAAAAACATTACACCCTAAAGTTTTTGGAGGTATTTTAAATCGTCAAAATCACGAAGGTGATGTTGCTGAATTAAAAGAATTTGAGATCCCACAAATCGATGTAGTCATTGTAGACTTATATCCTTTTGAAAAAACGGTAGCTTCAGGTGCAAGCAACCAAGATATTATTGAAAAAATTGATATCGGAGGAATTTCTTTAATTAGAGCTGCTGCTAAAAATTATGCAGATGTTACTTGTGTTTCTTCTGTTGATGATTATGCTGAATTTTTAGAGTTATTAGAAACTAAAAACGGTGAAACATCTGAAGATGATAGAAAACAATTTGCTGCAAAAGCATTTAATGTTTCTTCTCATTATGATTCAGCGATTTTTAATTATTTCAACAAAAATCAAGAAATACCAACTTTAAAAATTTCAGAAAATAACGGAAAAGTTTTACGATATGGTGAAAACCCACATCAAAAAGGATTTTTCTTCGGTGATTTTGATGAGATTTTCACAAAATTACACGGTAAAGAATTAAGTTACAACAACCTTTTAGATGTTGATGCTGCTGTAAATTTAATGCTAGAATTTAAAAACGATGCTCCAACATTTGCGGTATTAAAACATAATAACGCCTGTGGTTTAGCACAACGTGATACGTTACACCAAGCCTATGTAGATGCATTGGCAGGAGATCCTGTTTCTGCTTTTGGTGGTGTTTTAATTAGTAATACTGAAATTGATGTTGCTAGTGCAGAAGAGATTCATAAATTATTTTGTGAAGTCGTAATTGCTCCTTCTTTTTCAGATGAAGCATTAGAGATCTTAAAAGGAAAGAAAAACAGAATTCTTTTAATCTTGAAAGATATTGAAATGCCAAAAACAAATGTAAGAAGTTGTTTAAACGGTGTTTTAGTTCAGGATAGAAATAATATTACAGATACACTTGAAGGTTTAAAAGCTGTAACAAAAACAACGGCAACTGCAGAAGAATTAGATGACTTAATATTTGCTTCTAAAATCTGTAAGCATACTAAATCTAACACTATTGTTTTAGCAAAAAACAAACAATTATGTGCTAGTGGAACAGGACAAACAAGTAGAGTTGATGCTTTAAACCAAGCCATCCATAAAGCACAATCTTTTAAATTTGATTTAAAAGGAGCTGTAATGGCGAGTGATGCATTTTTCCCTTTTCCAGATTGTGTAGAGATCGCTGATAACGCTGGTATTACTGCTGTGATTCAACCAGGAGGATCTATAAAAGATGAATTAAGCATTAGCTATTGTAATGATAATGATGTTGCTATGGTATTTACCGGAACACGTCATTTTAAGCATTAAAAAACATAAAAAAGAAGTTATTTTAGAACCTAGAATCACATTTTTGATTCTAGGTTCTTTTTAATTTTAAATAAAAAGAAAAAAAGTATATCAATAAGTGTCTATTATCATAGAAATATCGTATAATTCACTACATTTACGAATAGTCTCATTAATTAAGACACAAATAACCCAAATAATTTAAGAATAGCACATGGGATTTTTTGATTTCCTTACAGAAGAAATAGCCATAGATTTAGGAACAGCAAATACATTAATTATCCATAACGACAAAGTTGTTGTAGATAATCCATCGATAGTTGCCAGAGACCGCATTAGCGGAAAAATCATAGCAGTTGGTAAAGAGGCCAACATGATGCAAGGAAAAACTCACGAAAACATAAAAACGATTCGTCCTCTAAAAGACGGAGTTATTGCTGATTTTGATGCTTCAGAGCAGATGATAAGCATGTTTATTAAAAATATACCTGCATTGAAAAAGAAATTTTTCAATCCTGGTTTACGTATGGTAGTTTGTATTCCTTCTGGTATTACAGAAGTAGAAATGCGTGCTGTAAAAGAATCTTGTGAACGTGTTAACGGAAAAGAAGTCTATTTAATACACGAACCTATGGCAGCTGCTATTGGTATTGGTGTAGATATTATGCAACCTAAAGGAAATATGATTGTTGATATCGGAGGTGGTACCACCGAAATTGCAGTTATTGCTCTTGGAGGAATTGTTTGTGATAAATCTGTAAAAGTTGCAGGTGATGTATTTACAAACGATATTATTTATTATATGAGAACCCAACATAACTTATATGTTGGAGATAGAACTGCTGAAAAAATAAAAATTCAGATTGGTGCTGCAACTGAAGATTTAGAATTACCTCCAGAAGATATGAGCGTTCAAGGACGTGATTTATTAACAGGTAAGCCTAAACAAGTTCAAATTTCATTCCGTGAAATTGCTAAAGCTTTAGATAAATCTATTCTAAGAATTGAAGATTCTGTAATGGAAACTTTATCTCAAACACCTCCCGAATTAGCCGCTGATATTTATAACACCGGAATCTATTTAGCTGGAGGAGGATCAATGTTAAGAGGTTTAGACAAACGACTATCTCAAAAAACAGATCTACCTGTATATATTGCAGAAGACCCTTTAAGAGCCGTAGTTAGAGGTACAGGAATCGTACTTAAAAGCCTATCTAAATACAAAAGCATATTGATTAAATAAGAAGTAAATAATGCAACAAATATTCAATTTTGTTATAAGAAACAAAACCTTTCTGTTGTTTTTATTGCTTTTAAGTATAGCCTTAACGCTAACAATTCAGTCACATTCGTATCATAAAAGTAAATTTATAAACTCAGCTAATGTTTTAACTGGCGGAGTCTATGGTACAATGAATTCTGTTGATCAATATTTTAACTTAAAAACAGAAAACGACATTCTTGCTGAAGAAAACAGAATTTTAAGAGAACAACTGCTTAATTCATCTGTTGTAAAGGATTCATCTTTTATAGATACAACGTATCAAAAATCTAAATATCGTGTTACAACTGCTGAAGTCTATAAAAACAGCTATTCATTAACCAATAATTATTTAACTTTAAATAAAGGTAAAAATGATGGTGTAAAACAAGATTTTGGTGTTATAACCTCTAACGGTATTATTGGTATTATTGATAATACCTCTAAAAATTACTCTAGAACACTGTCCATATTAAATCATAAAAGTCAAATTAACGCACAACTTAAATCTTCTAACCATATTGGGTCATTAACATGGAATGGAAAATCTCCTGTTTTTGTACAACTAGAAGATGTGTCTCAATTTGCACCTATTAAAGTAGGCGATACAATTGTAACAGGTGGTGAATCTTCAATTTTCCCTAAAGGCATTGGCATTGGTACAATTGATAGTTTCAAAACAGACATCAGTGGAGACACTTACACAATAGAAGTTAGATTGTTTAATGACATGACTAATGTTGGAACTGTTTACATTTTAGAAAATTTAGACAGTAATGAAATTAATTCATTAGAAAACAAAAGTGATGAATAATGTTACTGGTACAAATATCGCTCGGTTTATTTTACTCCTTCTAATTCAGGTGATCATATGTAATCATATTAACTTTTTAGGATACATAAACCCTTACATATATATTATTTTTATATTTATATATCCTGTTAAAGATGAACGCCTACTGTTCCTTTTTATAAGTTTTTTACTTGGTTTATTAGTCGATTTATTTTCAGACTCTGGAGGTGTGCATGCAGCAGCAGCTGTGAGTTTAGCTTATGCACGCCCCTTAATTTTAAAAAGTTCTTTCGGAATGCTCTACGAGCATCAATCTATAAAATTTAATGCTACAGAAATCGGAATCTTAATTAGTTATATTACGATAGGTACAATTCTTCATCACTTAATTCTATTCTCTTTAGAAGTTTTTAACGTTTCTGAAATACTATTAATCTTGAAAAAGACGTTATTCTCTAGTATTTTCACTATAATACTTAGTGTATTAATTATAATTTTATTTAGTCGAAACCGAAAATGAGAAAACTGTTATTAATCTCCACTGTTATTCTTGTTGGCCTTGTTTTTATAGCACGTTTATTTTATCTTCAAGTTTATGATAATTCTGCGTATAATATATTTGAAGATATTGCCATCAAAAAAGAATACAACTACCCAAAACGCGGATATGTTTACGATAGAAATGGAGAACTTTTAGTTGCCAACCAGCCATCTTATGATGTTATGGTTATCCCTAGAGAAGTGGCCCCTTTAGATTCATTAGAAATTGATGAATTTTGTAAACTTTTAAAAATAACAAGAGAAGATTACGATAATAAACTACAAAGAGCCACAACGTATTCCCCTAGACTTCCATCTCCTTTTGTACCTCAGCTTTCAAAAAAAGATTATGCTGTTCTTCAAGAGAAAATGAGAAAATTTGAAGGGTTTTATATTCAAAAACGTTCACTTCGTTCTTATCAAACAACAATTGGAGCTAATGTTTTAGGGGATATCGGAGAAGTTAATCGCTCTATAATTGAAAAACAACCTTACTATAAATTAGGAGATTTAATAGGAAACCAAGGGGTCGAAAAAACTTATGAAGATGTCTTACGAGGTGTTAAAGGAATAAAGTTTATTCAAAAAGACAGATTTAACAAAAATATTGCCCCATATAAAGATGGTATCTATGATACCTTACCAAAACCAGGAAAGGATATTACAATTACCATTGATGCAGAATTACAAGCTTATGGTGAGTTGTTAATGAAGCACAAACGAGGTGGAATTGTAGCCATTGATCCAAGTACAGGTGAAATATTAGCAATGGTGACAGGTCCTAGCTATAACCCAAATGATTTAGTTGGAAGAAATAGATCTAAAAACTACACAAAACTACATTACGATACTATTGCAAAACCTTTATACGATAGAGGATTATTAGCTCAATATGCACCAGGTTCGCCTTTTAAAGTAATAAATGCGCTTATTGGCTTACAAGAAGGTGTTATTGATGTAAATGACACTTACACTTGTAGAATGGGCTATTATTATGGTAGCAGAAAACTAACAGGTTGTCACCACCACAGCAATCCTACAAATATGAATTGGGGTATTTCTCAATCCTGTAATGGCTACTTTGTTCATGTCTATCGAAAAATCATAGATAAATATGATGATGCAGGAGTTGGAATGAACGTTTGGGCTAACCACGCTAAAAGTTTTGGTTTAGGTAACTTTTTAAATAATGACTTGTCTGTTGGTCGAAAAGGAAGAATACCTGATGGGGATTATTACGATAGAGCTTATGGTGATAATCGTTGGGGATCAACGTATATAGTTTCTAATGCTATTGGTCAAGGAGAAGTAGAAACAACACCTATTCAACTCGCTAATATGACAGCTGCAATTGCTAATCGCGGGTTCTATTATACCCCCCATATTATAAAAAATATTGAAGGAGATACTATTCCTAAAAAATATACAACACCAAAATACACAACAATAGATAAAGAAAATTTTGAACCCGTTGTACAAGGAATGTTTGATGTTTATAATTATGGAACAGCACAATCTTTAAAAGTACCAGGCATAGATATTTGCGGTAAAACAGGAACTGCAGAAAACTTTATAAAAATAGACAGTGTAAAAACACAACTTACAGATCATTCTATTTTTGTAGCTTTTGCACCTAAAGACAATCCTAAAATCGCACTCGCTATCTTTGTAGAAAATGGCTATTGGGGAAGTCGCTTTGCTGGTAAAATGGCAACTTTAATGATTGAAAAATACATTAATGGTAATATTACACGAACAGATTTAGAAAGTTGGATTTTAACTCATAGTCTTGAGAACGAATACAAAAAACCTTATTCTGGTGAACCTTTTCAAATTAATAGAGGCTCACAACTTCAGGTTATTGACAATTATGCTGTAGAACTACCAGAAACAAGCGACTTAAAATTATAAATTTACATGCTAAGAGCAAATCAAAGACACTTTAAGTTCGATTGGATTACTATTATTCTATTTTTATTATTAGTAGGTTTTGGATTTCTTAATATTTTATCGGCTTCACATATAGGTGAAATTACGAGTTATTTTGATACCGATCAGCTTTACGGTAAACACATGATGTTTATTGGACTAACCTTTGTTCTTATTGTACTAATCCTTTCCGTAGAAGCTAAATTTTACGAACAATTTGCGAGTGTTATTTACCTGGTCGCCATGCTTAGCTTAGTTGGTTTATTCATTTTTGGAAAAGAAGTTAATGGAGCGCGCTCTTGGTATGGTATTGGTAGTATGACTATTCAACCTAGTGAATTTGCTAAATTTGCTACAGCTCTTGCTGTTGCAAGATATATGAGTGATTTGCAAACTAACATGCAGACCATTAAAGATCAAATTAGTGTCGTTGCAATAATCTTCACTCCTGCGCTATTAATTTTACTTCAAAATGATGCCGGTAGTACAATTGTATATTTATCTTTTTTCTTTGTTTTTTATAGAGAAGGATTACAACAAGTATATTTAACGATAGCTATAAGCCTAATTATACTTGCTGTAGTAGGATTAAAATTTGGTGTTTTAATTACTGCAGTTATCGCTGCAATTATCATCTTCACATCCTATTTTTTAAGAAAGAGAAAACGAGGTTCACTTATTAAACATATTGGTATTCTTGTTGTTTGTGTAGGTTTTTCCTATGGTGTAAAATTATTTTATGAACATGCTTTACAGCCACATCAACAAAATAGAATTAGTCTTTGGTTACGTTTAGAAAAAGACCCTACGAAGCTTGAACGAATGAAAAAAGTAGAAGCCTACAACCTTATTCAATCAGAACATGCTATTAGTTCTGGTGGCCTTACAGGAAAAGGATTTCTTCAAGGCACAAGAACTACAGGTAAATTTGTACCAGAACAGCACACCGATTATATTTTTAGTACCGTTGGTGAAGAATGGGGTTTTATGGGTACTAGTTTTGTTGTAATCCTATTTGTAATGCTTATTGTTAGAATATTATATCTTGCAGAAGCTCAGAAATCACAATTTAGCCGTGTTTATGGTTATGGTGTAGCTTCAATATTACTTGTCCATTTTACGATTAATATTGGTATGGTTATGGGCTTAATACCAACTGTTGGTATCCCTCTACCCTTTTTTAGTTATGGAGGTTCAGGACTTTGGGGCTTTACTATTCTACTTTTTATATTCGTAAAGTTAGATAGTAATAAGATTAATGAATGGTAAATAAAAAAGACCACCTTTACAGTAGTCTTTTTTATAAAATATTTCAAATAAATATTATTTTAAACTTGATAAACTCGCTTTAATCGTTTCAATCTTAGCTAAAGCATCAGCCTCTTTCTTTTTCTCAGAAGCTACAACTTGTTCTGGTGCACCTGCAACAAAACGCTCGTTAGATAGTTTCTTTTGTACAGACTTAAGAAAACCTTCAGTATAACTTAACTCTTCAGTAAGTTTAGCTATCTCAGCTTCAACATCTATACTTCCTTCCATAGGAATAAAGTATTCGTTAGATTTTACGCGATAAGTTAAAGCTCCTTCTACAGCTTCCGTTACATAATCATAACTCTCTAGGTTACCTAATTTAGAAATTACAGCATCAAAAGTCGTTGTTGCATTTTCGTTATTAACCACAGAGAAACTAATAGCATCTTTAAAAGCAATATTCTTTTGTTTTCTTATGTTTCTAATTCCTGAAATAACTTCTGAAGCAAAATCGAACTCAGAAATTAATGTTTCATTAATAGGTTTTGCTTCTGGCCATTTTGCTATAATTAAAGCTTCTTCAGGAGAACGCTCTTTAATATATTGCCAAATATCTTCCGTTAAGAAAGGCATAAATGGATGAACAATCTTTAAGTTATCTTCAAAAATAGACATTACTTTATTGTAAGTTGTTCTATCTATTGGTTGTTGATAAGCGGGTTTAACCATCTCTAACATCCAACCACAGAAATCATCGTAAATCAACTTATAAATAGACATTAAAGCATCACTTAATCTGTATTTACTAAAATGATCTTCTATTTCTACTAATACAGACTGAAACTTAGCTTCGTACCATTCTAAAGCTATTTTACTAGAGTTTGGTTGTTCAATATCTGCAACTTCCCAAAGGTTCGTTAATTGAAAAGCATTCCATATTTTATTACCAAAACCTTTACCTTGTTGGCATAATGTTTCATCAAACATTAAATCATTTCCGGCTGCAGAACTTAATAATAAACCTACTCTTACACCATCTGCTGTATATTCTTCAATAAGTTTTAAAGCATCTGGAGAATTACCAAGAGATTTAGACATTTTTCGTCTTTGTTTATCTCTAACTAATCCTGTTAGATAAACATTTTCAAAAGGCTTTTCGTCTTTATATTCATAACCAGCAACAATCATACGTGCCACCCAGAAAAATAAAATATCTGGACCAGTTACTAAATCATTCGTTGGATAATAATATTTTATTTCTTCGTTTTCAGGATTACGAATACCATCAAAAACACTCATTGGCCATAACCAAGAACTAAACCAAGTATCTAAAGCATCTGTTTCTTGTCTTAAGTTTTCTGCTTTTAAATCTGAATTCTTTGTTTTCTCTTGGGCTAATTTTAAAGCTTCTTCTATAGTTTCTGCAACTACAAAATCCTCTTTTCCATCTCCATAATAAAATGCAGGAATTTGTTGTCCCCAAAGTAACTGACGTGAAATATTCCAATCACGAATATTCTCCATCCAGTGTCTGTAAGTATTTTCAAACTTCTTAGGAAAAAGTTTAATATCACCATTCTTTAAAACAGCATCAATAGCAGGTTGTGCTAAATCTTCCATTTTTAAAAACCACTGATCACTTAAACGTGGCTCAATAACGGCTTTGGTACGCTCAGAAGTTCCTACTTTATTAATATGGTTTTCAGTTTTAACTAAAATACCAGCTTCTTCTAATTCTTTAGAAATTGCTTTTCTAACCACAAAACGATCTTGACCTTCGTAATGCATTCCGAAGCTATTTAAACTCGCATTATCATTAAAGATATCAACCACTTCTAAATTATGTCTATCTCCTAAACCTTTATCGTTTTCATCGTGTGCAGGTGTTACTTTTAAACAACCTGTACCAAATTCAACATCTACATATTCATCTTCAATAATAGGAATAACACGTCCACAAATAGGAACAATAGCTTTCTTTCCTTTTAAATGCGTAAAACGCTCATCATTTGGATTGATACAAATTGCGGTATCACCAAAAATTGTTTCAGGACGTGTAGTTGCAATAGTTAACTTTTCGTCACTACCTTCAATTTTATATTCTAAATAATAAAGCAAGCCTTGTTTTTCAACATGATTTACTTCTTCATCAGATAACGTTGTTTTTGCTTCAGGATCCCAATTCACCATTCGGTAACCTCTATAAATTAAGCCTTTATTATATAAATCAACAAACACTTTAATTACAGCTTCGGACATATCATCGTCCATGGTAAATTTAGTTCTGTCCCAATCACAAGAACATCCTAACTTTTTAAGTTGGTCTAAAATAACACCACCATATTCTTCTGTCCACTCCCAAGCATGTTCTAAAAACTCTTCGCGAGAAAGGTCATTTTTATCAATGCCTTGCTCTTTTAGCTTAGCCACAACTTTTGCTTCTGTAGCAATAGAGGCATGATCAGTTCCGGGAACCCAACACGCATTTTTCCCCATTAAACGCGCACGACGAATCAATACATCTTGAATGGTATTGTTCAACATATGCCCCATGTGAAGTATCCCTGTAACATTTGGAGGAGGAATAACAATCGTATAAGGCTCTCTTTCGTCTGGCACAGAATGAAAGTAGTTATTTTGCATCCAGTAGTCGTACCACTTATTTTCTACTGACTGTGCATTATATTTAGAAGGAATTTCCATTTTTTGGTATTGTTTTTGTAATATAGCTGTCAAAAGTACTTATAATTCCTATTTCGAAAAATTATTAATGGAACTATATGGTGTAAAAAAGCAGAAAATCTGTTAAAAGCCATGTATTACAACTAATAAATTTTGATTGAAACGAAAAAGTACCTAGTTTTGAATAATCAATTTTAAAATTAAAATGATGAAAAATTTATTAGCAATCTTATTTGTAGGACTAATTAGCTTTGGTTCTTTCGCTCAAGAAAAAGTAGCAAAAATCGAGTTTAAAACAGATGTTATTGACTACGGTACTATTGAAAAAGGTGCTGATGGTGTAAGAGTATTTGAATTTACAAATACAGGAGATGCTCCTTTAGTAATTTCTAATGTAAAATCTACTTGCGGTTGTACTGTACCAAAAAAGCCAAAAGATCCTATTATGCCAGGTGAAACAGGTGTAATTGAAGTAAAATATGACACTAAAAGAGTAAACCCTATTAGAAAAACAATCACTGTTTTTTCTAATGCGGAAACACCAACTGTAGCTTTAAAAATTAAAGGTTTAGTTGTAGACTCTAGCAAGACTAGTGTTTTAGAAAAGAAAAGCAAAAGCATGTTAGAGCAATAATTTAGCTTGCTTTCTAAAGTTTAAAATGAGTTCTCATATCGAGGACTCATTTTTTTATGCTTTTTTAGCATATAAACCTTAATAAATTTCAGAACTTAGCACTTTAAAAATTCATCTTAATATGCCAATAATATCAAACAAAGGCATCAACATGCCAGAATCTCCAATTAGAAAATTGGTACCGTATGCCGAAGCTGCACATAAAAAAGGTAAAAATGTTTATTACCTTAATATCGGTCAGCCAGATATAAAAACCCCTCAGGTCGCTCTTGATGCTGTTAAAAATCAGAATTTAGAAACTATAGCCTATAGTAGATCTGAAGGTTCTGAAACATACAGAATTAAAATTGCAGAATATTATAAGCGTAATTCTATTAACGTAACTCATAACGATATCATTGTTACTACAGGAGGAAGTGAAGCACTTTTATTTGCTTTTGGTAGTATAATGGATAAGGATGATGAAATAATAATCCCAGAACCATTTTATGCTAACTATAACGGATTTTCTATAGCTTCTGGCGTAAATGTAGTACCGGTAATTTCTAAAATTGAAGATAATTTTGCTTTACCTGCAATTGAGGAATTCGAAAAACTTATTACTCCTAAAACTAAAGCTATATTAATCTGCAACCCAGGAAACCCTACAGGTTATTTATATTCTAAAGAAGAAATAAAGCAATTAGCTGCCGTTGTAAAAAAGCATGATTTGTTTTTAATTGCTGACGAAGTTTATAGAGAATTTGTCTACGATGGTATTGAGCACTACTCTATTTTACAAGAACCAGGTATAGAAGAGCATGCTATCATTATAGATTCTGTTTCTAAACGTTACAGCATGTGTGGCGCAAGAATTGGATATTTAGTTTCAAAAAATAAAGAATTTATAAAGACAGCTTTAAAATTTGCCCAAGCAAGATTAAGTCCTCCAACATTTGCTCAAATTGCTAGTGAAGCAGCTTTAGAAACTCCTCAGAGTTATTTTGATGATGTTAAAGATGAATATGTAAAACGTAGAAATACGCTAATTACTGAATTGGAAAAAATTGAAGGTGTAAAAGTTGCAAAACCTAACGGTGCCTTTTATTGTATTGCTGAATTACCAGTAAAAAATTCAGACGATTTTGCAAAATGGTTATTAGAATCTTTTGATTATAATAATGATACTGTAATGGTAGCACCTGCTGCTGGCTTTTACTCTACGCCAGGCGTTGGATTAAACCAAATTAGAATAGCATACGTATTAAACGAAGAAAGTCTAATAACTGCAGTTAAAATATTAAAAGAAGCATTAAAAGTTTACAAGGACTAATGACTATTATTAACAACGCTTCATTAAAACCTTTTAACACCTTTGGTATTGATGCTAATGCACAATCTTATTGTGACATTAGCTCAATAGAAGCACTTAAAGACATTCTTAAAGCGCAACATTCTAAACCTCTATTTTTTTTAGGAGGTGGAAGCAATATGCTATTAACTAAAGATATTGAAGCACTTGTTCTTCATATTAATTTAAAAGGTATTGAAGTCGTTAGTGAAACAGAAGACACCGTCATAGTTAAAGCTATGGCAGGTGAAAACTGGCATAATTTTGTCCTTTGGTGTTTACAGCATAATTATGGAGGGATTGAAAATCTTTCTTTAATACCTGGTAATATAGGAACAGCACCTATTCAAAATATTGGAGCATATGGAGTTGAGCTTAAAGATGTGTTTTCGAGTTGTGAAGCTATAAATGTAGAAAATCAAACCTTAAAAACATTTTTAAAACCGGATTGTAATTTTGGCTACAGAGAATCTATTTTTAAACAAGATTTAAAAGGCGACTATATTATTACAAGTGTTAATCTTCAATTAACAAAAACGAACCACCATTTACGAATAGATTATGGTGCTATTAAAAATGAATTAGAGGATTTACAAATAGAAAACCCTACAATTCAAGATGTTTCAAAAGCAGTTATAGCCATTAGACATAGCAAATTACCAGATCCAAAAGAAATTGGTAATAGCGGTAGTTTTTTTAAAAACCCTATTGTAACAGCAGCAACTTTTAAAGCATTACAAGCTAACTTTACAGATGCACCATCTTACGTCATTTCAGAAGATGAAATTAAAGTACCGGCAGGTTGGCTCATTGAAAAAGCGGGTTTTAAAGGAAAACGATTTAAAGACTATGGGGTCCATGATAAACAAGCTTTGGTTTTAGTCAATTATGGAAATGCAAAAGGCAAAGACATATTTAAATTAGCACAACTAATTCAAAAAACAGTAAAACGCTTATTTAATATTAATATAGAAACTGAAGTGAATATTATATAAAACAAAAGCCACAATTAAAATTGTGACTTTCGACCTTAGAATGATTTTATTTAAAAAATGCTATCAATCAATATCTTAAAAAAACAAAACCATTCTAGCACTTTATATAGAGTACCATTAAGGTGTATTTACGCCTATAAATTCATTTTGGACCTTTTAAAAATCAACTAAACAAGATTTTATCATTTTGAGTATTACACCTACAGAACAAAAAATTATCGATTATCTTCATAAAGGAGATAAACGGGCTTTGAATTTACTTTATGAAAATTATTCAAATAGTCTTTATGGTGTAATCGTAAAAATTACAATAAATGAAGAAATTGCCCAAGACGCTTTACAAGAAACTTTTATTAAAGTCTGGAAGAATCATTCAAAATACGACCAGAAGAAAGCCAAACTATTTACTTGGTTATTCCGTATTGCAAGAAATACAGCTATAGATAAACTAAGAAGTTTTAATAATAGATTTCATAAAGAAGTCCAAATTGAAACTTCTAACGTATATATTCTACCAACAACAAATTTCAATGAAGATGTCATGGACATTAAGAAACATGTTGGAACACTAGAAGAAAAATATCAAATTGTGTTAGATGCTTTATTTTTTCAAGGAATGACACAACAAGAAGCCAGCGATGAATTAGATATTCCGCTTGGTACAATTAAATCTAGATTAAAAATAGGATTGAGAGAGCTGAAAAAAGTTTATAATCCATAAATTATTTGATCATGGAAAAGAAATTACACACCTTTTTAAATTCCGATCTACTTCAAAAGTATTTGATTGGAGAGACCTCTACAGCAGAGTCTAAAGAAGTAGAATACTTTATTTCAAGTTACCCAGAGGCTACTGAAGCTTATGAAAAACTTCAAGATAATTTAGAAATCATAGCAAAAGCTGGAGCTGTTGATTTGCCTAAAGATTTCTTAAATGACATTTTAGAGTCTTTAGAAGAACCTACTGAACCAAAAGTGATTCATATAACACAAAACAGAAAGACACCGTGGTATAGTTTTGCGGCGAGTGCTGCTGCTGTAATATTTGCGGTAACATCTTTTATGTTTTATCAAAAAAATGAAGAGCTTAAAAACGAAAATAATGTTGTTGTAGATGAAATTTTTGATCTACGTGGTGATATTGAAAGTAACAATTCTAAATTAGATGAACTATCTAGAGAATTATTAAAACTCAATAATCCAGATTCAAAGAAATATGTTATTAATGGTAATGATCGTGCTAAGAATTTAAAAACTGTAGCCTACATTAATCCTATTGAAAAAACATCTATGATTGATGTTATTACACTCCCTCAATTACCAAAAGAACAGCAATATCAAATTTGGGCTGAATTACAAGACAGAATGGTTAATCTAGGTATTTTAGATGAGTCTGACCGTAAGTTAAAACAGATTCCATATATGGAAGATGCCTTAGCTTTAAGTATTAAAATTGGAACAAAAGGAGATAACGCAAGTGAAAATGACACTGAAGTTGCTGAGATTTCTTTAAAAGATAACTAAACAAGTATTAGTTAATTAATCCAAAAAGAGGCGCAATATATATTGCGCCTCTTTTGTTTTTTTAAATTTAAAAATATTACTCTTTTTCGAAGAATGACTTATGAATAATTCCTCCAATAATAGCACCTGCAATTGGAGCTACCCAGAACAACCATACTTGAGATAAATAAGCCCCATCAGCAAATATTGCTTGACTTAAAGATCTTGCGGGGTTTACAGATGTATTTGTAATAGGTATACTTATAAGGTGAATTAAAGTTAAAGACAAACCTATAGCAATAGGCGCAAAACCTTTAGGTGCTCTAAAATTTGTACTTCCTAAAATCACAATTAAAAAGAATGCTGTTAATACAACTTCTGCAACTAAAGCAGATATCATACTAAAACCACCTGGAGACAAAGCATCATAACCATTAGCTGCAAAACCTCCTACGCCATTAAAATCAGATTTACCCGAAACAATAAGATATAATACTGCTGCAGCTGTAATGGCTCCTATAATTTGAGCAACAATGTACCCTAATAAACTTTTAGCTTCAAACTTTCCTCCAGCCCAAAGACCTATAGAAACAGCAGGATTAAAATGCCCTCCAGAAATATGCCCAACAGCAAAAGCCATGGTTAATACCGTAAGTCCAAATGCTAATGCAACACCTAAAAATCCGATTCCTAATTCAGGAAATGCAGCTGCAAAAATAGCACTACCACAACCTCCAAAGACAAGCCAAAAAGTTCCAAAAAACTCTGCAAATAATTTCTTCATAATTCTTTATTTTAATATAATTAGTTATATCTATTGTCAATAAGACACAAATAAAACTGTTTAAGTCACACTAAAAGAAAGAAGGAAATAAATGGAAAAGCCTTATCTTTGCATCAAATTTAAAAATTCAAATGAAATTATTATTACTTACATTAGGATTATTAGCTTTAGCAGTAGCAGGAATTGCAATAAAAATTTGGGCTAAAAAAGATGGTAAATTTGCAGGCACATGTGCGAGCCAAAATCCAATGCTTAACAAAGATGGAGAAGCTTGTGGTTTTTGTGGAAAAACGCCAGACGAATATAAAGACTGTAGCGAACCTCAACATTCTTAAGCCTAAATGACAATTATTTTAATGCTGTTTTATGCATTTATAGCAGTAGTCTGTGTTCAAATTATATATTATCTAAGTTTCCTCTTCTCTTTTGGAGTAAAAAAAGCAGAAGCTCAATTAAAAAAACACATCCCAATATCTCTTATTATTTGTGCTAAAAATGAAGCCGATAATTTAAAAAAAAATATCCCTTTAATATTAAATCAGGATTATTCTAATTTCGAAATTGTATTAGTCAATGATAGCTCGTTTGACAACTCATTAGAAATAATGGAAGAGTTCGCTTCAAAACACAACTCAATAAAACTTGTTGATGTTAAAATAAGCGAAGCTTTTTGGGGAAATAAAAAATACGCACTTACCTTAGGCATCAAAGCCTCTAAAAATGATTATTTAGTCTTTACCGATGCAGATTGTACGCCAAATTCTGATCAATGGCTAAGTCAATTAACCAGTCATTTTTCAAATGAAAAATCTATTATTTTAGGTTATGGAGCTTATGCAAAAAAGAAATTTTCTATTTTAAATAAGCTTATCCGTTTTGAAACTGTAATGACGGCTTTACAATACTTTTCTTATGCTAAAATGGGGATACCTTATATGGGCGTTGGTCGCAATTTAGCCTACAAGAAAAATGTATTCTTTGACAACTGTGGTTTTAACAGCCATATGTCTATTAAATCTGGTGACGACGATTTATTTATTAATGAAGTATCTAACACCTCAAATACAGCACTTTGCTACACTAAAGAAAGCTTCACCATTTCAGAACCAAAAACATCTTTTAAATCTTGGATACTCCAAAAACGAAGACACATCAGTACTTCAAAGCATTACAAATCAAAGCATAAAGTTTTATTAGGCTTATTTTACACCACACAATTATTATTTTGGATTTTAGGTATTTCACTATTAATCACTAAATTTTCATGGCCTTTGGTTGTTTCTTTAATTGCCTTAAAGTATGTAATACAATGGATTTCTTTTGGGTTTACAGCTAAAAAATTTAAAGAAACAGACTTACTTTTACTGATGCCAATTTTAGAAATACTATTAATTACTTTTCATTTAAGTATCTTTATAGTTAATTTGATATCTAAGCCAAAACATTGGAAATAAAAGAAGCTATAAACAAAGCAAAAAACAACAATCAAATTGCATTCAATTTCCTTTTAGATACATATTGGAATGATGTTTATGCGTTTCAACTAAAACGAACAATGAATGAGAATGATGCTGAAGACATTACCATTCAAACATTTTCTAAGGCTTTTGACAAGATTAACAGTTATAATGACGATTATAAGTTTAAAACTTGGCTAATTACTATTTCTAAAAACATTCATATAGATTTAGTTAGAAAACAAAAACAATCTATTAGAAACACCTCTAAAGATAACGATGAAAACTATTTTTACATCGTTGACGATTCTCCCACTCCTGAAGATAAAATTATCACAGAACAAAATCTTGCAAAACTTTTACGAGACATCAAAAAACTAAAACCTCACTATCAAGAAGTTATTAACCTAAGATATTTTCAAGAACTGAGTTATAAGGAAATTTCTGAAAAATTAAATGAACCGATAAACAATGTAAAAGTAAAACTCCTAAGAGCCAAAAAATTATTAGCAGCTATAATTACAAAAAGTTAGTGTTTTCAATATTTAAAAAATTAGGTCCAGGACTATTATTTGCAGGAGCTGCGATAGGAGTTTCTCACATTGTACAATCTACAAGAGCTGGTGCTGATTTTGGCTTAGGACTGCTCTGGGCATTATTACTAGTCCATATTTTTAAGTATCCTTTTTTTCAATTTGGAGCAAAGTATGCTGCAGCTACAGGAGAAAGTCTAATTCATGGCTATTATAAATTAGGAAAAGGTGTATTAATTACCTATTTCATTCTTAACATTGCCACTATATTTACAATACAAACTGCTGTAACCATCGTCACTGCAGGTATAGCCAATACACTTTTTGGTGATATTAGCTTTTTAAACTATGGAAACTTAAAGGTTTTAAGTATAGAAATTTGGACAGTAATTATACTTTCTATTTGTCTTTTTATTCTTTTTGTAGGAAAATATAAAGCCTTAGATAAAATAATTAAAGTTATTATTTTAATACTTACTGTAAGTACGCTTATTGCTGTGTATTTTGCTTATGACAACTTTAATCAGACACTTAACTTTAGTCAAATTCTACCAAAAACACCAATAGAAATTGCTTTTTTAGTAGCCTTCATGGGTTGGATGCCGGCACCTTTAGATGTTTCTGTTTGGCAATCTATATGGGCTGTTGAAAAGAAAAAGGAAAAAAACTCTTTCACTCCTAAAGTAGCATTATTAGATTTTAATATTGGTTATTTTGGAGCTATGTTTCTCGGTATCGGATTTATATGCTTAGGTTATTTTGTAATGTATGATTCTAAAGAACCTTTCAGTACCCAAGCAACGTTATTCGCAAGTCAATTAATAGATGTTTACACTTCTAGCTTAGGGCAATGGTCTTATGTCATTATCGGTATTGCCGTATTAACCACTATGTTTAGCACAACATTAACCACTCTAGATGCTTCACCAAGAGCAATGGCAACAAGTATTGAGGTATTAACTCAAAAAAAACATAAAAACGGATATCTATTTTGGATCTTAACCCTTACTATAGGGACTTTAATTATCTTCTTCGCTTTTGCTTCAGAAATGGGGATTCTTATAAAAATCGCAACCATTCTCTCTTTTATAACAACTCCTTTTTATGCTTACATCAATTACAGATTAATCTGTAGTGAACATACACCACCAGAATGGAGACCAAAAATAGCGCTCCGCATTTTATCTTGGACAGGAATTGTTTTTCTTATTGGATTTAGTGCTTGGTACCTCTCTATACTTTAAATTATTTTATTATTTACTTCGTATCTTTGCAACAAGAAATTGATAATTACATGGAAACCACAGTTGCTTCGAATATTTTACCAGAAAGAAAACCAAAATGGTTAAGAGTAAAGTTACCTACAGGAAAAAAATACACAGAACTTAGGTCATTAGTAGATAAGTATAAATTAAATACAATTTGTACATCTGGAAGTTGCCCTAACATGGGTGAATGCTGGGGAGAAGGAACAGCTACATTTATGATTTTAGGAAATGTATGTACACGTTCTTGTGGTTTTTGTGGTGTAAAAACAGGAAGACCAGAAACGGTAGATTGGGATGAACCAGAAAAAGTAGCACGCTCTATAAAATTAATGCAAATTAAACATGCCGTTTTAACAAGTGTAGACCGTGATGATCTTAAAGACATGGGGAGTATTATGTGGGCTGAAACTGTGAAAGCTGTCCGACGTATGAATCCTGAAACAACACTAGAAACTCTTATCCCTGATTTTCAAGGTGTAGAAAAACATATCGACCGTATTATTGATGTCGCTCCTGAAGTCGTTTCTCATAATATTGAAACTGTAAGACGTTTAACTCGTGATGTAAGAATACAAGCAAAATACGACCGTAGCCTTGGTGTTTTAAAATACTTAAAATCTCAAGGACAACGTAGAACAAAATCTGGTATAATGCTAGGTCTTGGAGAAGAACGTGAAGAAGTTATACAAACACTTCACGATTTACGAGATAATGATGTTGATGTTGTTACTATTGGGCAATATTTACAACCAAGTAAAAAACACTTACCTGTAAAATCTTTCATCAACCCTGATCAATTTAAAGAATACGAAGAAATTGGTTTAAAACTAGGATTTAGACACGTAGAAAGTAGTGCATTAGTAAGGTCTTCTTACAAAGCTCAAAAACACATTAATTAATGATTACTGTAGCTATTAATGGTTTTGGAAGAATAGGCCGCCGTGTATTTAGATTAGCGTTACAGCATCCTGAAATACAAATTGTTGCCATAAATGATTTAGCAGATACAAGAACTCTAAGCCATTTACTAAAGTATGATAGTATCCATGGTGTTTTAAAGGATCATATTTCTTGTGATGACAACCATATTATAATAAACGATACCGCAATTCCTCTATACAATAAATCACACCCTAAAGATTTAGATTGGTCTCAAGTAGCACCCGATTTTGTTATAGAATCTACAGGAAAATTTAAAACTAAAACAGAACTTCAATACCATATTGTTAACGGAGCAAAACGTGTTGTTCTCTCTGTTCCAGCTTTAGAAGATGACATTAAAACTATTGTTTTAGGAGTTAACGATGATACAATTGATGGTACAGAAACCATTTTATCTAACGCCTCTTGTACAACTAATAACGCTGCTCCAATGATTGCTTTAATAAAAGAACATCTTGGTATTGAGCAAGCTTATATAACAACAATACATTCTTATACAACAGACCAAAGTCTGCACGATCAACCTCACAAAGATTTAAGAAGAGCAAGAGCTGCCGGACAATCTATAATACCAACAACAACAGGCGCTGCTAAAGCATTAACAAAGATTTTTCCGGATTTAGCAGACGTTATTGGAGGTTGTGGTATTAGAGTCCCTGTTGCTAATGGCTCTTTAACAGATATTACAATTAACGTTGAAAAACCAACATCTACAGAAGAAGTTAATTTAATTTTTAAAAATGCAGCACAAAACCAATTAAAAGGTATTCTTGAATATACAGAAGACCCAATCGTTTCCATTGATATTGTAGGTAATCCTCATTCATGTATTTTTGATGCTCAAATGACCTCAGTAATAGGTAACATGGTAAAAATTATTGGTTGGTATGATAACGAAACTGGCTATAGCTCAAGAGTTTTAGATTTAATTTCCAATTTATCAGGCAAAAAACGACCTTAGTCGAATAAATATTTATATTTGTTTAAATTAAATCTAGCTAAATGTCTCAAATCAAATATTATATATTTGTTGTTTTTGCATGTGCTTGCAGTTTTGTTTTTGCACAGCAAGCAAGCATGGCTAATGAAGATATGCTTCCTTTATGGCTTAACGAACACTTAAACCAAGCCAAATTAGATAGTGACAGAGGAAAATACTACAATGCTTTAGATAACTTAGATCAAGCATTAAGCATTGCTATAAAAATTGATGATAAAACCAGCCAAGGTAAAATTCACACCAAAATCTCAAAAGTCCAATTCTTAGTTGGAGAGGAAGATAAAGCCAATATTTCTATTGGTAAGGCAATGCACATTCAACGCGAAATTGAGGATTATGGTAATCTTGCTATTGCTTACAATATTAAAGGTGTAATGCATAGTAGCAAAAAAGATTATGATGAAGCCTTAGATTATTTCAATTCAGCTAAAAATTTATTCGAGCAAGAAGATTTAGAAGAATACACTTCAGATGTTTTTCTAAACGAAGCTAAAGTTTATATTGAGCAAAATCGATATGAAGAAGCAAAAATAGACTTAGAAAAAACCATCATTTTAGCTAAAAAATACAATCAACCACGTCGTCTTAGTAGTGCATTAATTCATAGTGGAAAAGTGTATTCTGCTCTAGATAATGATGAAATAGCTTTAACTCAAACTGAAAAAGGATTATCTATTGCGCAAAAGCATAAAATTTCAGAAGATAAAAATGAAGCTTTCTTAACTCTAAGTAATATTCATGAAAAAAATGGCGATTATGAAAATTCGCTCGACTATATCAAAAAGCATATTTCTTTATCTGATTCTATTTTAAATGTAACAAGAAAAAACTTAGCACCTGGAATATCTGGTCAAACGATTAATAATTACAAAGACGCACAAAACAAGCAATTAAAAGAACAAATGGAAGAAGTTACTGCTGCAAGTGCTTTTTCAAAAATAACAACCATCTTAAGTATTGCGTTAATTACCATACTATCTCTGTTAACATTATCGTTATACAAAAACAATAATATTAGGCTGAATTCTAATACGATGCTTCATAAGAAAAATGACGAACTTATAATCGCAAAAGAAAAAGCCGAATTAGCTTCTAAGACAAAAGCAAACTTCCTATCTACAGTAACTCACGAGCTACGGACACCGTTATATGCCGTAACCGGACTTACAGACATGTTATTAGATGAAGATCCTAAACCACATCAATTACCACATTTAAAATCCTTAAAATTTTCTGGTGATTACTTACTTACCTTTATAAATGATATCCTTCAGATTAATAAAATTGAGGCTAATAAAGTTGAAATAGACCCTGAACATTTCAACCTTAAACATAAGTTAGAAAATGTAATTTCTGCACTTAGTAATTCTGCTAACGACCAGGATACAAAAATTCATTTTGACTATGAAAATGAGTTACCAGAAACATTTATTGGAGATCAATTAAAAATTTCTCAAATCTTAATTAACCTGTTAGGAAATGCTATTAAATTCACAAAAGATGGAGACATTTGGGTGAGAACATATAAAATTGACAAGAAGGATAAGATGTATAGTCTTCGCTTTGAAATTGAAGATAATGGGATTGGTATTACAAAAGAAAAACAAGAACACATGTTTGAGAGTTTCTCTCAGGGTTCAGTTCAAATTAATAGAAAATATGGTGGTACTGGCTTAGGTTTATCAATTGTAAAAGGACTTATTCAAATTCTGAAAGGTAAAATTTACCTAAAGAGTGAACTTGGAAAGGGCACAACATTCATTTTTGAAATCCCTTTAGAATACGATAAAAGTGTAGACAAACCTGAAGTCGTAGATGTTAAAAAAACAAATAAGATGGAAAGTTTAGATTTAAGCAATGTTAAAATCCTCATTGTTGAAGATAATAAAATCAATCAAATGATCACAAAAAAGATTCTGAACAAAATGAATCTAAATTGTGATGTTGTAGATAACGGCGAAGACGCGGTAGAGATTGTTAAAACAACAAAATATGATGTTGTATTAATGGATATACATATGCCTGGGATTAGTGGTTTAGAAGCTACTAAAATCATTAGAACCTTTGATAAAGAACTAACAATATTTGCTTTAACTGCTGTAACTCTTGAAGATAAAATGCACGAATTTGGTGATGCTGGTTTTGATGACATCATCTCTAAACCATTTAAGCAAGAAGATTTTGAAGATAAATTACACGCTGCACTTTCTGGAGAAAAAATAATCTCTAGCTTCTTTAGTTAACAAATTTAGTTATAGCACCCTTAAATTGAGTAGCCTTATCTATCTTAATTTCAATAGGTAAATAAAACAATTTACCGCTTAAACTTTTATAATCTCTTAACCTTACATAATCTTTCTCTGTTGTAATAATCAGTGTTTTTGACTCTAAATTCTTAATATCAGAAGCTTTAAAATCATAATGATCATTAAATTCTAGATGCTCGAATTCTAACTCCTTTTCTTTTAAAAAACCAACCAAAGGTTTTGCATTGGCAATACCTGTAACCAATGTAAATTTTGGAAGCGTAGTTAATTCTAATTCTTCGAGATCAGATTTTACTTGAAGCGCATAATCTACATAACTAAAAAACAATTGTTGATTTGCTTTTAATTTTAATCTTGAAGTAATCTTTTGCTTTTCACTTTCAGAAATAGATTTATCACACTTAGTCACCACAATTAAATCTGCACGATTAGCACCTGATCTTGGTTCACGCAAATTACCTGTTGGCAAAACGATATCTTTGTAGTATAAATTATTATAAGCCGTTAAAAGAATATTAAGTCCCGCTTTTACTTTTCTATGCTGATAAGCATCATCTAACAAAATTACTTCTGGTTGTTTCTCTAATTCTCTAAGTTGATCAATTCCATTCTGACGATTAGCATCTACCGCTACAGTAACATCATTAAATTTTCTATGAAACTGAAAAGGTTCGTCTCCAATAGTATCTGCATTTGCGGTTTCATCTGCTAAAACAAAACCTTCTGTTTTACGTTTATAACCTCGACTTAGCGTAGCTAACTGCTTTTGGTCTTTTAACAAACGAATTAAATATTCAATCATAGGAGTTTTCCCAGTACCCCCAGTACTCAGATTACCGACACAAATCACAGGAAAATCATAAGATTTAGACGTTTTTAATCCAACATCAAACAACCAATTACGAAACCAAGTAATGAGGTAATAAATTGGTACTATAGGAAACAATATGATGCGGATAAACTTCACGATGGCTAAATTATATTATTTTTGAAAACAAATATACACTTATGATTATACAAGACGTCATTAATCACTTACACAACTTAGCTCCTTTAGCTTATGCTGAAGATTTTGATAACGTTGGACTACTAGTTGGTGATAAAAACGAAAGCGTTACAGGTATCCTTGTTACATTAGACACACTTGAAGAAGTTGTAGATGAAGCTATTGAAAACAACTGCAACCTTATTGTCAGCTTCCACCCTATTATTTTTAAAGGTTTAAAAAAACTCACCGGAAAAACTTATGTAGAGCGTGTTGTTATTAAAGCTATTCAAAATAATATTGCCATATTTTCAATTCATACAGCTTTAGATAATGCTTTTCAAGGTGTTAATTCTATCATTTGTGACCAATTAGGTTTATTAAATAAAAAAGTTTTAATCCCGCAAAAAGGTACGATTAAAAAACTTCAAACTTATGTTCCTAAAGAAAATGCAGAGGCATTAAGAACAGCTTTATTTGAAGTTGGAGCAGGAAGTTTAGGTAATTATGAATCTTGTAGTTTTAATATTGAAGGGCAGGGTACCTACTTAGGTAATGAAAATTCAAATCCTGTGATTGGTAAAAAAGGGGAATTACACACAGAAAAAGAAATAGCTATTTCTATAACTTACGCAAAACATCTTGAATCTAAAATTTTAAAGGCGCTTTTTGAAATACATCCTTATGAAGAAGTTGCTTACGAAATTTCAACCTTAGAAAACACCAATCAACATATTGGTATAGGCATGGTTGGAGAGCTAGAAACAGCTTTAGAGACCAAAGATTGTCTTCATTTTATTAAAACTAGAATGAATACAGAGTGCATTAGACATTCTAAATCATTAAACCAACCTATAAAACGAATTGCTGTTTTAGGAGGTTCTGGGAGTTTCGCTATTCCGGCTGCAAAAGCTATGAATGCTGATCTTTTGATTACTGCCGATCTAAAATATCATGATTTTTTCAGTGCAGAAAAAGAGATTGTTTTAGCTGATATTGGTCATTATGAGAGTGAACAGTTCACAAAATCATTTTTAGTAGAGTATCTCTCGAAAAAAATCACTAATTTTGCAATCATTTTATCAAAGACAAATACAAATCCGATAAAGTATTTATAATTATGGCAAAAAAAGCTGAAGTTTCTGTTGAAGAGCGATTGAGAGCACTATATGATTTACAATTAATTGACTCTAGAGTAGATGAGATAAGAAATGTCAGAGGTGAGCTTCCTTTAGAAGTGAGAGATTTAGAAGACGAAGTTGAAGGACTTAACTTAAGGATGGACAAGCTGAATGATAGTTTAACTACTATTGATGAGGACATCAAAGGAAAGAAAAACTTAATTGAAGAAGCAAAAACTTTAATTAAAAAATACACTGAGCAACAAAAGAATGTTAGAAATAACAGAGAATATAACTCATTGACAAAAGAAATTGAATTTCAAGAATTAGAGATTCAATTGGCTGAAAAAAACATTAAAGAATTTAAAGTTCAGATAGAGCAGAAAAAAGAAGTTATTTCTGGTACTAAAGATCGTTTAAAAGATCGTGTAGCACACTTAAAGCATAAAAAAGGTGAGCTTAACGAAATCTTAAAAGAAACTGAAAAAGAAGAAGAAGCTTTAAAAGGAAAGTCTGAAGATTTTCAAAAGAAAATTGATGACCGTTTAGTTAAGGCATACCAAAGAATTAGAAACAATGTTAAAAATGGTTTAGCTGTTGTTGCTATTGAGCGTGGTGCTTCTGGAGGTTCTTTCTTTACAATTCCACCACAAATTCAAGTAGAGATTGCTTCTCGTAAAAAAGTAATTACTGATGAGCATAGTGGACGTATCTTAGTTGATGCTGAATTAGCTGAAGAAGAAAAAATAAAAATGAACAAATTATTTGCTAAACTTAGCAAGTAATTTCTCAACACTTTATAAAAAAAAGCCTTTGCATTAGCAAAGGCTTTTTTTTGTGACTTAAAAGTAGAACATTGTTCTTAACATTATTTTACAATAATTGACATTTAGGTTTTATAACTTCACACGACTAAGAAGGAAAGAAAAATTAAAAGATGAAAAAGTTACTTACTATTTTAACCATTGCCTTATTATTTAGTTGCCATAATCAGGCACAAGTTAACCCCAAACAACAAGCTGTTATAGATGCAGAACCTGTAACTGTTCCTTTAAAAGACGGAAAAGCCAAAGCTTATTTTGCAAGCGGATGCTTTTGGTGTGTTGAAGCTATTTTTGAAAGTGTAAAAGGAGTTGAAGAATCTATATCTGGATATTCTGGTGGGTTTACAAAAAATCCTACGTACGCAGCTAGCAATACAGGTAAAACAGGACATGCAGAAGCTGTAGAGATTATTTACGATCCAGAGATTATAAGTTTTAAAGAACTAGTTGATGTATATTTTGGTTCTCAAATCCCAACGCAAGTTAATGGACAAGGACCAGATCATGGGTCTCAATATCGCTCTATTATATTTTACCAAAATAAAGAGCAAAAGAAAGTTATTGAAGACAAGAAAGCCGCATTATCAAAAGAATTAGATGCTAAAATTGCTGCAGAAGTATATCCTTTTCAAAAATTTTGGGTAGCTGAAGATTATCACCAAAACTATGAACGTCTTCATCCTAATCAAGGTTATATTCAAGGGGTTTCTATTCCGAGACTAAACAAATTTAAGGCTAAGTTTCCTGAGTTATTAAAAAGTGACTTAAAACATTAGTATAAAGCAAACAAAAGACCTGTAACGTTATTTAAACATTACAGGTCTTATTTACTTCTATAAGAGATATTCAACCTCAACATCTATCATTGGATTTAATATTCCAGTTTTAATAGGTTTGAGGTTTTTTCATATGAATTCATTAACCATCTCCTAAAGGTAATTCTGGTTCATTATTTGATTTCGACTTTAAAAACGGATGTATAAATACATAAATTAACAACGCTAAAGCAGCCAAAGTAATAGGTATTACAAGAGCATAAATTAAAATAACCCCATCAGGCGATGCTTCACTTATCCATCCTTTAATTTCTGTAACAACCAAACTAATATTAAGGAATACAATAATGGCCGTACTAATCCAAGCTAAAATTTTAACCCATAATTTTATGGCAAATTCCTTCATCATTTTTTTATCTGAATTAAAATGAATAAGAGGAATAATAGCAAACCCTAATTGTAAACTTAAAACAACCTGACTCAATACTAAAAGGTTTCCTAAAGCAGATTCACCAAAATATAATATGGTAAACAACGCTGGAATTATAGCCAATAAGCGCGTTATTAAACGTCGTAACCACGGTTTTATACGAAGATTTAAATGCCCTTCCATAACAATTTGCCCCGCTAGTGTACCAGTAATAGTTGAACTTTGTCCGGCTGCAATTAAAGCAATCGCAAAGAAAGCTGGAGCTACACTTCCAAAAAGATTATTTAATAATTTGGAAGCATCTTGAATTTCAGCAACATTATAATAGCCATTAACATAAAAGGCAGATCCGGCTAAAACTAAAATAGCAGCATTCACAAAGAAAGCTAGGTTTAAAGCTATTGTAGTGTCTATAAAATTATATTTAATAGCCTTTGTTATCCCTTTAAAGGTTCGGTCAATCTTTCTTGTTTGTACTAATGAAGAGTGTAAATACAAGTTATGAGGCATTACAGTTGCTCCAATAATCCCAATAGCAATATAAAGTGCGTCATCAGATAAACCTGTAGGCATAAGTCCTTTTACCACATCCGTATAAACAGGACCTGTAATTAGCATCTCGACCACAAAAGATGCTCCTATGATAAAAACAAGACAAACTATAAACACTTCCATAGTCCGCATTCCTTTTTTTAACAAGTATAAAAGTAAAACAGTATCTAGAGCGGTTAGACTTATTCCCCATATTAAAGGAAGACCAAAAAGTAAATTTAACCCGATGGCCATACCTATAATTTCAGCTAAATCACATGCTGCAATAGCTATTTCTGCCAAAATATACAAAGGTATATTAGCCCAACTAGGATAGGCATTTCTGGAAGCTTGAGCAAGATCAAGCCCTTTTACAATTCCTAATCTAGCACTTAAAGACTGTAATAAAAGGGCTATAAGGTTAGACATTAAAAGCACCCAAATTAATTTGTATCCAAATTGAGAACCTGCTGCAATATCGGTAGCCCAATTTCCTGGATCCATATACCCAACGCTAATAAGGTACGCCGGTCCTATGAAAGCTAGTATTTTTCTCCAGCCTTTTTTATTTGTGCTAACTGAAGAATTTACCTCACTTAAGGATTCTAAACTCATAAGTATTTAAAATTTTTCATCATAAACTAATTATAACTTAAGGCTACAAAACTACAACGGAAATCTGAGGAATAGCACTTCTAACACCAAACAAATCTCATTAGTAATAAAGAATAAATATATTTCAATATTTAATGTACTGAATTACATATTTCAACATTACGTATAGAATTAATCAGAATAAAGCAATAGTAAATTGAAGAGCTTTAATAGGAGATTCTTTTAGCAAGTAATCGCTTTTTTAACTTCAAAATAATTAGTCTCATTATACATCGTTGATTAATTTTGTACTGAATAAAAATCACTTTTACTATGAAATCATTATATCTTGGCTTAATATGTTTAATACTTGTTTCAAGTTGCAAATCGGATAACAAAGAAGAAATTGCAGTAGAAACCAAGAAAGAAATATCATTAGCAGAAAAAATTGCCAATGCCCATGGTTTTGAAAATTGGAAAAATGTTTCAAAGGTAAGTTTCACATTCCAAGTAGATAAAGATACTATTAAAGGAAAAGGAAGAACTTGGACTTGGTTTCCTAAAGAAGATAAAGTCCTTTTAAGAGATAACGACACGACTTATAATTATATAAGAAGCCAAGTAGACAGCACAACGATTGCTAAAGATAAAGCATTTATTAATGATAAATTTTGGTTATTAATTCCTTTTCAATTGGCTTGGGATACATCAGCTGACATTACAGAGTCTAAAAAAGCAGAAGCACCAATTAGTAAAGAAGAATTAAATATGACCACTCTCACCTATTCTAATGAAGGAGGTTATACTCCTGGTGATGCATACGACATATATTACAACGATAATTATATCATTAAAGAATGGACCTATAGAAAAGGAAATTCTGAAGCACCTTCACTTTCTACAACATTTGAAAATATTAAAGATTTTAACGGTATTAAAATTGCTACAGATCACAAACAAGAAGGAGGAAACTGGAATCTTAATTTTACAGATGTGAGTATTACTTTGGACACCAAAAAATAAGCACTTACATTTGCAGTCTATAATGTAAGTTTCACGCAGATAGTTTCTATCTAAGGCGTATAGCTTACATTTTCCGCCATATGGCGCCTATTATATATTAAAGCATCTCTTCTTTTAAGATTGAGATGCTTTTTCTTTTAAATCAACATCTATATTAAATAAAAAGGTAGTCCCTTCTCCTACTTTACTTTCTAAAATCAAATCCCCTCCCAACATTTCAACATAGGCTTTAGATATTGAAAGCCCAATACCAGATCCATGTAACGCGTTTTTATTATCAACGTCTACTTGATAGAAAGGATTAAAAATAGTTTCTATCTTATCTTTAGGAATACCAATCCCTGTATCTCTTAACATAAACTGTACTTGAGTCTCATCACTATCTAAATTACAACTTAGTACAACATTACCACCTTCAGGAGTATATTTTATAGCATTTTCGACCAAATGTTCTAAAGCTACTTTAAATTTATCAAGATCAGAATTAACAATACTTCCCCACTTAGGAATAAAATTATTTAAGATAAAATGTATTTTTTTTGATTTCGCCTCAGGTAATAATGATTTATATATCACCTCTACTGTCTCATTAATACTAAAAGTTGATATTTTTGTGGTCACCAAGCCTGCTTCAATCTTAGATATCGTCATGATATCTGTCATAGAATCTAATAATTCTTGCCCACTACCTTCTATTACACTTATGTATTCTTTAAAATCACCGTCATTAATATCATAAGATTTTAAAAGACCTGCACACCCTAAAATACCATACATAGGTGTTCTAATCTCATGACTTATATTGGCTAAAAACGCCGTTTTTAATCGATCCGATTGTTCCGCATTCTCTTTAGCTGCAATTACTACTTTATGCTTTTCAATGAGCTCTTCTTGTAAGTGATTTTCTTTTAAAAGAGCATTGTGTAAATGTCGTATTAAAAATGACACTGAAAAAACAGTCATTAAAATAAAAAGAGTATTATTAATAAATACGATGACTAAAACTTCAAATCGTTCTCCTATATAAGCTTTTAAATCAAAAAGCTTAAAATAAAAAATTATAGCCATCATAAAGTATCCAAACGCTATAAAAATCACGGTTTTAATTCCTGCTTTTCGTCCACTAAACAACGTTACCAATATAGAAAGCATAAATAATAAAAGTCCACTACTACTTTTTAATCCTATGTAAAAAATGAGAGCAAAAGACAATAAAAACAAATTAACAGAAAACACTTTCTTCTTTGTATTTATACCCATTTTATTATTAAAAAACAAGAAAGCAATTATACATATAGCCAAAGTATCAGCAAAAAAAACAAACCACTTACCTAAAAGAATAGCAGTTATAGCACTTGGAATATAAGACATTACCCCCAATGGAAGAATTAATATTAAAATTGAAATAAATAATTTATCTCTAAAATAAGATAACTCATCCTGTTCGCTTTTTCTAGAAAAACGAATATACCTTATATACCATTGATGGTAAGAGGTCCATAATTTATTTAGCATCTATATAATTGATTGATATCACTAAATTTAATGAGAAAAATTCAAAAAAACTACTTATATCCTTTTAATTCAATAAATTATACTCCATTCTTATCTATTATTAAAATATCATATAATTATGCTATTTTTGTTAGCAACCGAAAAAACAACTCACTTTGCCCAACTACAAGCTAGGTCTTGACTACGCTAAACAACAAGACAATTTAGACGAATTATCTCACTACAGAGAACAATTTCATATCCCAAAAGATAAGAATGGCAATGAACTCATTTACCTCTGTGGAAACTCTTTAGGCTTACAACCTAAATCTACAAAAGCTTACATTAATCAAGAGTTAGACGATTGGGCCAACCTAGGTGTCGAAGGGCATACTGATGCTAAAAATCCTTGGCTACCTTATCATGAATTTTTAACGGAAGCTACTGCAAAATTAGTTGGTGCAAAACCAATTGAAGTCGTAACCATGAATTCCTTAACTGCGAATCTTCACTTCATGATGGCTTCATTTTACAAGCCAACCAAAGAGCGCCATAAAATAATTATTGAAAGTGATGCTTTCCCTTCAGATAAATATGCTGTAGAATCCCAATTACGTCATCATGGTTACGATGATAAAGAAGGTTTAATTTTATGGTCACCAAGAGAAGGAGAAGAATTATTACGTTATGAAGATTTAGAAGCGATTTTAGAAAAACACGGAAACGAAGTTGCCTTAGTGATGGTTGGTGGCGTTAATTATTACACAGGGCAGTTTTTCGACTTTAAACGCATTACCAACCTTGGACATCAATACGGCTGTAAAGTTGGTTTTGATTGTGCTCATGGCGCAGGAAATGTAGATTTAGATTTACATAATTCCGGTGCAGATTTCGCGGTTTGGTGTACTTATAAATATATGAATTCTGGTCCAGGAAGTTTATCGGGTTGCTTTGTCCATGAGCGTCATGCTTATGACAAAACCTTAAATAGACTTACCGGTTGGTGGAGCCACAATAAAGACACGCGTTTTAATATGCGTCATGAATTTGATGTTTTACCAGGTGCCGAAGGTTGGCAATTAAGTAATCCACCCATTTTATCTATGGCTGCCATTAAAGCGTCTTTAGATATGTTTAATGAAATTGGAATTAAAAAACTCATTGATAAATCAAAAAAACTAACTGGTTATTTCGAGTTTCTACTAAAAGATTTAGGCGAAGATACCATTAGAATCATCACACCCGAAAATCCTGAAGAACGCGGTTGCCAACTATCCATCCAAGTTTTAAACGCAGATAAATCCTTACACAATAAATTAACTGAAGCCGGAGTCATTAGCGATTGGAGAGAGCCCGATGTTATTCGTTGTGCACCAACACCATTATATAATTCGTTTGAAGATGTCTATTTAATGGTAGAGAAATTGAAAGCACTTTTATGAATAAAATATTTTCCATTATAAAAGATGAAAACATACTTTTAAAAATCAGAAAAAAATCAGAAACGAGTTTTTCAGAATATCACTTTTTAGGATTCCTCTCTTTTTTCTACAACTTAGGGCATGATTACTTAATAATTACAAATAAAAGAATCGTAGTCATTATTAAAGATGAATTAATAAAGAATGTAGAATATCAAGTATTTTCTAGTCTCGAATTCAATTCTAATAACAATAATTTACAATTCAAGAATCATCAAGGTCAAACGCAAATTATTAATTTAAATAGATTTAGACCTTCATATGAAGACATTCAGAACATCAAAAAACTATTGAATAAGACAAGTGTTTAATCTGAATTCTAAAATATCAACACTTCAAATATAGCATTAGCAACAATTTGAAGCCATAAAACTGATTTCTGCCTTTGTAGAAATAACAAAAACATTATGAGTAACAAACAACAAAATATACTGATAATCGGAGCAGGACTCTGTGGAAGTTTACTCGCATTAAGATTAGGGCAAAGAGGTTACAACGTTACCGTTTACGAAATGCGTCCCGATTTAAGAACAACAGATATTTCTGCAGGTCGTTCTATTAACTTAGCTTTTTCTGACCGTGGTAATAAAGCCATGAAACTTGTTGGTTTAGAAGACAAAGTAAAAGAATTGTGCATCCCCATGAATGGCAGAATGATTCACGATAAAGAATCGAACACGTTTTTATCTAATTACAGCGGAAGAGATCACCAATATATAAACTCTATTTCTAGAGGAGAACTTAATGCCCTGCTCTTAACGGAAGCCGAAAAGCATGAAAATGTAAAAATTCACTTCAATAAGAAATGTAAATCTGTAGATTTTGAAAACACAGCAGCATTATTTCAAGATTATAACTCTAAAGATGAATTTGTAGAAGACGCAGATATCATTATCGCAACAGATGGCGCTGGCTCTGCACTTAGAAAAAGTTATTATTTAGGAAAGAAATTCTTATTCAGTTTCTCTCAAGATTATTTAACTCATGGTTATAAAGAATTAAGCATTCTACCCACAGAAAATGGTGATTACAAAACCTATAAAAACGCTTTACACATCTGGCCAAGAAGCAGCTTTATGCTCATTGCACTACCAAATTTAGACGGTAGTTTTACCGTTACTCTATTTTTAAGTTATGCTGAAGGTGAATACAATTTCAATAATTTAACAACCCCAGAGCTTGTTACAGAATTCTTCCAAAAAGAATTTCCAGATGCCTTAGAAATAATGCCCAATTTGGTTGATGATTTTTTTGAAAACCCAACCGCAGCATTAGGAACCGTAAAATGTTCACCATGGCACTATAAGGGCAACACTTTACTTATAGGAGATTCTGCTCATGCTATTGTTCCCTTTTATGGACAAGGCATGAATGCCTCTTTTGAAGATGTTGTAGAATTCGATAAAGTTTTAGACCAAAATTTAGAAAATTGGGAAGCTACTTTTACAGCTTACGAGAAAAACAGAAAGAAAGATACTGATGCCATTGCAGATTTAGCTATTGACAATTTTCACGAAATGAAAGGCCACGTATCAAATCCCATTTTTCAAGAAAAACGCAAGATTGAAATGGCACTCGAAAAAGAATTTCCAACAGCATACAATTCTAAATATAGTTTAGTAACTTTCAACGAAACGGTTGGCTATAGAGAAGCGATGCTAAGAGGAAGAGCCCAAGACAAAGCGATTTTAAATATGCTTACAGATGGAATTATTTCCGTAGAAGATAATTTAAAAGATATTTTAGAAAAAGTAAAAAAAGAAACCGAAGCTATTTTAGAAGACGATAAAATTGCCAGGTTGTAGTGAGCAGTAAGCAGTAAGCAGTAAGCAGTAAGCAGTAAGCAGTAAGCAGTAAGCAGTAAGCAGTAAGCAGTAAGCAGTAAGCAGTAAGCAGTAAGCAAAAATTAAAATATAAATTGGGAATAAAACAAAATTCAACAAAAATTAATGTCCCAAATTTCGACGCAGTCGGAAACAACGATTTTAAGAAATAATGAGCGAAGAAGCGGAACTGCGAAGCGAAGCTTCAAGCATGTAGCTTCGAAAGCGAATGGTGCTTTAGCAATTTCCTGATAAATCGTTTTGAATTTTTGGTTCGTTTTGTTTCAAGACAAAATGAACATTAACAATAAAGAAGAAAATGAGTAATACAAAAAATGAGGTTCCTACTTCCGCAGGAACTGGCGTAACACCAAGAGGAGCCTATCCACACGTAAAACAAGTAGGCGATTTCATTTTCGTCTCAGGTACAAGTTCTAGACGTGCAGATAATACCATTGCAGGCGTTGACTTAATCGACGATATGGGAACAAAACGTTTAAATGCTTACACCCAAACCCAAGAAGTCATAAAAAACATAGAAAAAAACTTAGCTAAAGTTGGAGCAACATTAAAAGACGTGGTCGATGTCACTTCTTTTTTAGTCAACATGAACGACTTCGCTGATTATAACAAAGCCTACGGAGAATTCTTTGAAAAAGAAACAGGACCAACCAGAACAACGGTTGCTGTACACCAATTACCACATCCAGATTTGGTGGTTGAGATAAAGGTTATGGCTTATAAGAAACAATAACTGTCATTCCTGCGAAGGCAGGAATCTTATCATGCAATTCCTCAATCATTCCGCTTTTAGAAATAACAAAAGAACAGAATAAAACCGTAAAACCTTTGGCAACTATAAAAAACTACATCAACGGAGAATTTTCGCTTCCCATTGCTAATGAGTGGATCGACAACTATAATCCCGCTAACGGAGACGTTTACGGACAAATTCCAAATTCAACAAAAAAAGATGTTGAAAACGCATACAAAGCAGCCAAATCTGCATTTACAAGTTGGTCGCAAACCACATTAGAAGAACGCAGTAGAATTCTTATAAAAATTTCAGAATTACTAGAGGCAAACTTAGAGCATTTTGCAGAAGCGGAAAGTAAAGACAATGGAAAACCGGTTCGTTTAGCAAAAGCAATAGACATTCCAAGAGCCGCAAGTAATTTTAGATTCTTCGGTAATGCAATTACACAATTTGCAAGTGAAAGTCACGAATCTATTGGGCAACAAGCCATAAATTACACCTTACGTCAACCCATCGGTGTTGTAGGCTGTATTTCGCCATGGAATCTTCCACTCTACTTATTTACATGGAAAATTGCACCAGCAATCGCGGCAGGAAACTGTGTAGTTGCAAAACCAAGTGAAGTCACGCCAATGACGGCTTATTTGTTAGGCGAAATCTGTAACAACGCTGGCCTTCCAAAAGGTGTTTTAAATATTGTTCATGGTTTAGGAACCACCACAGGGCAAGCCATCATTGAACATCCAGATATTAAAGCCATAAGTTTTACTGGAGGCACAGCAACAGGAGCACATATTGCCCGAGTTGCTGCACCAATGTTTAAAAAATTATCTTTAGAATTAGGTGGAAAAAATCCAAATATCATTTTTGCAGATTGCGATTATGAAGATATGTTAACGACAACGGTTCGATCGTCATTTGCTAACCAAGGGCAGATTTGTTTATGTGGTAGCCGCATTTTTGTAGAAGCTTCTATTTATGAAAAATTCAAAACCGATTTTGTTAAAAAAGTAAACGCATTAAAAGTCGGTCATCCTTCACATGAAGACACCAATATTGGGGCTTTAGTTTCAAAATCTCATCTAGAAAAAGTAAAAACATACATAAACATCGCTAGAGAGGAAAAAGGAACGGTTTTATGTGGAGGCAATGAAGTGGTTGTTAAAGGTTTTGAAAACGGTTATTATTTAGAACCTACAGTCATCGAAGTTCCTAATGATGAATGTCGTGTTAACCAAGAAGAAATTTTTGGACCCGTAGTAACGATCATGCCATTTCACACAGAAGATGAGGTTTTAAAAATGGCTAATAAAGTTAAATACGGTTTATCTGCCACACTTTGGACGAATGATTTAAAACGCACCATGAAATTAAGCAACCAATTACAAGCCGGAATTATTTGGGTAAATACTTGGATGCTGCGAGATTTAAGAACCCCTTTTGGAGGCACAAAAGCTTCTGGTGTTGGCCGAGAAGGCGGATTTGAGGCCTTGCGCTTTTTTACGGAAGCTAAGAATGTTTGTATAAAATATTAATACTTTTTGTCATACAAAATCTCTCTCAGCAATACCATCTAATTTTAATCAATGAAGAAAATAGCCTACCTATTATTATTAATCTTAATCAATTGTTCTAACGATGATCAAACAGATAAAGCACTTTTAGAAAAAGACAAAAAAATGTTAGTTGAAAACCTGGATGCAGGAAAAGTAGCGGGCTATAAATTTGGTAAAATTTTAATTAGAGCATCTGCAAAAAAAGATTCTACATTTTATTCTCTAGAAGGCGATGAAATAGATGCTGAAAACTTTATAGATTTTAAATCTACTTTAAATAATACATTTCAAAAAGTTGAAAAAGTTAGTAAAAATAAAGAGTTATCTGTTTTAGACTATATTTCAATATACCGAGACTATAAGAAAATGGAAACATTTATTATGGAAACGGATGAAGACCTATTCCCAACACTCGCTGAATCAATAAATGAAATTTATGGTGACACATCTAAGATTCAGCCAAGGTTAAAGGGAATTAAAAAGAAAGAGACAGAAGCTTTTGAACATGCTGCTTTAAGCGCAATTGTTTTATTAAGTAAAGATTTAGGAAAAGAAGTAGCGCTATATGAATGCTCTAAAACTGAACCTAAATTTCTACCCGATTCTGAATTTAAAACATTAATTCAATTTTTTAGAGGTTTTATATTTTTTGAAAAAAAACTTTTTTACCTTTCTGAAGATGAAATCACTAGAAATATAAATTGGCTCGATGCTAACAAAAATATAGACCTGCCATTAACAAGATCTATGTTTAAATGGGGCAACTTAGATAATAAGAAAACTCATATAGGCTTTCATTCTATCAACCATTTGTTTAGAGGCTTTGATAGACTTATGATGGATAGAGCCATTGATGAAAAAAGAGCACTTGAAGATTTTGAAATTTTCTTATCAGATTCTAAAAAATTAGGAGTAGACAATGAGCTTATATGGTCTGTTGAAACTTATTTATATTTAAAAAATGAAGAAAATGAAAAAGCCATAATAGCATTACAGAAACTAAAAACAAGCTCATTCCTAACTAGTAATGATAAAGAAAACATTGATCAATCTATAACGTATTTAAAAAACAGAGAACCAGATAAAGTCTTAAATGGTTTTTATGATAAATATTTTTTAAGTAAAATAGCCACTAAATATATTTTTTCAATACTATCTTCTATCGATTGGGAAAGAATACTAATTGAGAATGATGTTAAGCATACAAAAGAAATTTTTGAAATGATTGAAACATTAAATAATCTCTCAAAAAAAATAGATAACCAACTAAGTGGCAAAACAATCAATGAAGCAAGTAAAGCAATAAAAGAAACAGGTAATAGTTTTTTTAATACCGCAAAAGACCTATTGAATAATGAGTAATTATTCATTTTTAATAAATTAAATATTAATAAAAAAAACCTCATTTCTTATGAGGGCTATCAATAAAAATGAATCTAGAATTAAACAATAAATACGCATTAGTTTGCGGAAGCACAGCAGGAATAGGAAAAGCAACAGCTATGGCATTAGCTGCAGAAGGTGTTCAAGTAACTTTAGTCGCTAGGAATGAAGACAAACTGAAGGTAACCTTAGCAGAATTACCGAAACAAAATCAGCATGATTACATTGTTGCCGATTTTTCAAATCCAGAAGATTTAAAAACAAAAGTTTCTAATTATATTACCAAAAATCATGGGTTTCATATTTTAGTAAACAACACAGGTGGGCCAGCTGGTGGACCTATTTTTTCTGCAGAAATCAATGAATTTGAATCTGCTTTTACGCAACATTTAAAATGTAATCATGTCTTGGCGCAAACTATTGTTCCTTTTATGAAAAGCGAAGGTTATGGAAGAATAATCAATGTAATTTCTACTTCTGTAAAACAACCTTTAGACGGTTTAGGTGTTAGTAATACCATAAGAGGTGCTGTTGCGAGTTGGAGCAAAACTCTAGCGAATGAACTAGGGCAATTTGGTATTACCGTAAACAATGTTTTACCTGGTGCCACCGGAACCGATAGACTTGCTGAGATTATTAAAAATAAAGCAGCAAAATCTGGTAAAACAGAAGAAGAATCTGCTAATGCTATGAAAAGTACAGTACCAGCCAAACGTTTTGCTAAACCAGAAGAACTTGCAGATGCCATTACGTTTTTAGCGAGTGAACGTGCTGCTTATATTAACGGAATTAACCTTCCTGTTGATGGCGGAAGAACAAAATCTTTGTAATCCTAAGATCTATCAGGTTTTAAAAACCTAACAAGTTTGTGTAGTAGAATTTCGATTTTTTATTACTAATTTTATTGCATTGATGAATCTGCGTTAAGGATTGCAACGGCATCCTTTTTTTGCTGCCATATATGGCAAAAAAAGATAGAGTGTAAAGCCTAACCCTTTTTCAGGGTAACGCCCAAAAACATAAAATAATGAGTAAAATATATCCACCAATCAATTTTAAAAACTGGATTGACGAAAATCGTCATTTATTAAAACCACCTGTGGGAAATAAAGTGGTTTGGAAAGATGGTGACTATATTGTTATGGTTGTTGGAGGTCCTAACAGCAGAAAGGATTATCATTATAATGAGACACCAGAATTTTTTCATCAAATTGAGGGCGATATTATCCTAAAAATAATTGATGAAGGTGTGCCTAAAGATATTCATATTAAAGAGGGTGAAATTTTCCTTTTACCACCTAAAGTGCCGCATTCACCTCAGCGTGGTGCTAACACGGTCGGTTTAGTTATTGAATATCCTAGAGAAGAAGGTGTAAAAGATGCGTTATTATGGTTCTGTGAAAATTGCACCACAAAATTATATGAAGAGGACTTTACCGTAAAAAATATAGAGACGGATATGCCTAAAATTTTTGATCATTATTACAATGACAAGGAAAAACGCAGCTGTCCTAATTGTGGAGAAATAATGGAGCCACCTAAAAAAGTACAAATTGATGAGTAAACGCAAACTTAGAATAAACGGCCATTCACACCTACTTCCCTATCCTGAAGAAATCCCTCAGTTTATGAAAGATAAAGAAATTTTTTGGGTGGATAAAGACCGAAAGTTTATGCTTCAAAAAGATTGGAACCGTCCGATTACTGATTCTAGTTTTTTCTTGGATGAAAAGTTAGAATGGATGGAACGCAATAAACTAGACCATGCTGTTGTCTTAAATTTATCGCAACTTTACGGAAATGGTTTAAGGGTTGAAGAAATGAAACAAGCTTTGAGGTTTCAGAATGATTTCAATGCCAAAATACAACATAATCACCCTAGTAAATTTACTTGTGGCTTTGTCGTTCATCCGGGTTTTGTAAGAAGTGCTTGTTGGGAAATTGAGCGTTGTGTAGAAGTATTAGGCATGCAACTTTTGTGTTTACCTACACATTACATGGATTCTATTGGAACTTGGCGTTGTATTTTTGACGAAGAGAATGAACCCATTTTTGAAATGGCCAACAAGTATAATTTGGCTATTGAAATTCACCCTTACGATGGTGAGAAATTTATAAAACTTGAAAACACGTCTTGGCGTTTTCATTTAATTTGGATGTTAGCGCAATGTGGAGACGCTTATCATTTTTTAACTTTAAATGGCTATCAAGATAAATACCCAAATATGCGTACTTGTTTTGCTCATGGCGGACAATTAGCTCAGATTAACTTAGGGAGACGTATTCAAGGATTTGATGGACGCCCCGATTTATTTGAAGGCAAAAGTCATCCTAGAAAAGCGGTTGGTCATAAAAACATATTCTTTGATACACTAGTACATGATACTGGCGGATTAGAATTATTAATAAGAAATCAAGGTTCTAAACAGGTCATTATGGGCTTAGATGATCCTTATCCTTTGGGTGAAATGGAAAGCGAACAACAATCTTCTTACCCTGGTAAAATTATTGATTTAGCCATAGACAGAAAAATTATAACGGAGACTGAAGGTGATGCTATTTGGGAAGACAATGTTATTCAATGGCTTTGTGGAGATGATGAGGCTGCAAAACAAAAATTAGTTTCTCGTATTATGTCGTAACGATTTCTAATTGGTTTATTAGTTTTGCGTTTAGGATTTCTAATCCTGAAGCAAACTCAAAAACCTATAGACTAACTGCATCTCTTTTAAATAAAAAATATTCCAATGTATTTCTTACCCGAAGCCTTAGACAATTATGTTGTAAAACACTCTGAACAAGAGCCCGATTTATTGCAACAACTAACAAGAGAAACGTACCAAAAAATATTACAGCCTATTATGCTTAGCGGTCCTTATCAAGGTCGGGTGTTGAGTATGATTTCTAAATTAATGCGACCTAAATCTATCTTAGAACTAGGCACATTTACGGGTTATGCCACTTTGTGTTTAGCGGAAGGCTTACAAGCAGATGGCGAATTACACACTATAGATGTTAATGAAGAATTGGTAGATTTTCAGCGTAAATATTTTGACAAATCTAATTACAGTTCTCAAATTACGCAACATACAGGAAGCGCCATCGATATCATTCCGACGTTAGATAAAACATTCGATTTAATATTTATTGATGCCGACAAACCTAATTATAGTAATTATTTCCACTTAATTATAGACAAATTAAACCCAGGGGGCATTATACTTTCTGATAATGTGTTGTGGCACGGAAAAGTAGTAGAACCTGTTGGTGCAAAAGACATTTCTACACAGTCTATTTTAGATTACAATACGCTTTTAAAAAATGATGAGCGCATTGAAACGGTTGTATTACCTATTAGAGATGGCTTAACGATTAGTCGAAAATTATAACCACAACTATGAGTAAAATTGAAATAAGAACTGTAGATGTGGTAAAATACATCACACCTTTGCGAGAAGGCGGCTCACTGCCTGCCATTGTTGAGGCTAGTGATGGTTTTCTCTATGTTTTAAAATTTAGAGGTGCAGGGCAAGGAAAAAAAGCATTAATCTCTGAGTTTATTGGAGGTGAATTAGCCCGAGCTATTGGATTAAAGGTTCCTGAATTAGTCTTTATGAATTTAGACGATTCCTTCAGTAAAACAGAACCAGATGAAGAGATTCAAGATTTATTAAAATTCAGTGTCGGTCTTAATCTAGGCTTACATTACTTAAGTAGCTCTATTACTTTTGACCCTTTAGTTTCTGTTGCAGATGCTATGATCTCTTCTAAAATAGTGCTTTTAGACAGTATTATTAGCAACATAGATCGCACTGTAAAAAACACCAATTTACTAAATTGGAATAAAGAATTATGGGTTATAGATAATGGTGCTAGTTTCTATTTTCATCATAATTGGAGTACTTGGAAAAATCACCTTACAAGAACGTTTCCCCTTATTAAAGATCATGTTTTATTAGAACGTGCTTCGCTTTTAGATGAGGCCTCTAAGATTATTATTTCAGCTTTAAATAAAGATACTATTGAAGATATTGTTTCTAAAATACCTGAAGATTGGTTAGTAAACGAGTCTGATATGTTATCACCAGATGAAATGCGAAATGCTTATATAGAATATCTAAATTCTAGACTTTCAAAAATTGATTCATTAGTTAAAGAAGCTAAAGATGCCAAATAAAGTGACTTTTGAATACGCTATAATTAGACTCGTACCAAGAGTGGAACGCGAAGAATTTTTTAATATTGGAGTTATTTTATTCTCAAAACGAAAAAAATATCTCGGTGTTAAATTTAACGTCAATGAAAATAAATTAAAGGCTTTTTCTTGTGAATTAGACTTAGATGCGATTAACAACTACTTAAAATCTTGGGAATTAATTTCTAAAGGAGAAGTTTCTGCTGGAAAAATTGGTCAATTTGAAATTTCAGATCGGTTTAGATGGTTAGCCGCTTCACGAAGTACCATTATACAAAGTTCTAAAACACATTCTGGTTTAACAGAAGATCCAGAAAAAGAATTGAATTCTATTTTTGAAAATTATGTATTATAAATATAATCGAATGATTATTTATCACGTTTTAACGATCCGGTAAAGTCTTCTAAATCATCCTTTACTTTCTTAATTTCGTCATTGATGTTTTTAGTCACATCTGTGTCTATAATATTATTTTCTCTTGCACTTTTTGTGACTTCATTCTTAATATCGTTGGTAGCATCTTTAATTTGACGCATACCTTTACCTAAGCCACGTGCGATTTCTGGAAGTTTATCGGCACCAAAAACTAAGACTACAATAAATAGTACAAATACTATTTCTGTGCCTCCTATGAATAAAAATGTTAGTTGCTGTATCACGTTGCAAATATAAAGTGAGTTTGTGAATAATACGACTTCAAATAAAGAAATAAAAAAGCCGACTTCAAAAGAAGTCGGCTTAAAGTTATGTTATAATTATTAGTTTCTTACTTTTTCCTTAAACTTATCGAAATCACTTTCTTTAACTTCTTTTGGCCAAGCGTTGTTAGATGTATCTACATCAGCTGTTTCTAAATCCGGATCCACCATAACCCCAACGATTTCTTTATTACTAGCTATAGCTTTGCTAACTTCTTTATCATTAAGTCTCCAAATTTGAGCAGGGTATGTTTCTCTTTTCTTTGTCCCATCGGCATAAGTGTACTCTACAATAAGCGGCATTACCAATCCTCCTGGCTTGTTAAAAGTCACTTCATAGAAAAACTTAGGAGTTTCTTTCATTTCTTTTTGCTCTGCAGGTGTAAAGTTATCCATAATATATTCTTTTACCGTAGGTAAATTATCTATAGCAACTCCATTTTTAATACTCTCATCATAACCTTCAGATCCTTCTTCTATAAAATAAACTAAATCTTTAGGATCTATATTATTACGTTTTGCGATTCTATTTCCACTTTCGTTAGGCGTAGATGTTACAGCAAACTTTTTCACTTCTTTAATTCCTATATCGGTGTAGTCTGTACTATAAAACCAACCTCTCCAAAACCAATCTAAATCAACTGCAGATGCATCTTCCATAGTACGGAAAAAATCTTCTGGTGTTGGATGTTTAAACTTCCATCTATTAGCATACTCACTAAAAGAGTAATCAAATAAATCACGCCCCATGATAGTCTCTCTTAAAATATTTAATGCTGTTGCTGGTTTACTATAAGCATTATTACCAAATTGGTAAGTATTTAAACCTTTAGTCATAATAGGTGCAATGTAATCTTGATTACCGCCCATATATCTCACAATATTTTTAGCAGGCCCTCTTCTTGAAGGATATGCTTTATCATTTGGAGACAAAGCGCCAGGATGCCATTCTCCAAAATCCTGTTCTGCAACATATTGCGTAAAAGTATTTAAACCTTCATCCATCCATGTCCATTGACGCTCATCGCTATTTATAATCATTGGAAACCAGTTGTGGCCAACTTCATGAATAATAACACTAATCATTCCGTATTTTGTTCTATCAGAATAGTTTCCTTTTTTATCTGGACGACCATAATTCCAACAAATCATTGGGTATTCCATACCTTGCTGTTTAGCATGAACAGAAATTGCTTTATGATAAGGATAATCGAAAGTCATTCTAGAATACGACTTTAATGTACTCGCAACTGCTTTAGTTGACCATTGCTCCCATAAAGGGTTTCCTTCTTTAGGATATAACGACACAGCCATTACATCTTTATCTCCTAATTTTACAGCCATCATATCCCATAAAAATTTACGAGAAGTTGAAAAACCAAAATCACGAACCATTTTAGCTGATAATTTCCAAGTTTTTTTCTTTTTACTTTTAGACTTTTCTGCTTTTTCAGCTTCATCTTGTGTAACGATCATTACAGGTTCGTCGTATGATTTCTTCGCTTTATTATAACGTTTCATCATGTCTTTTGTAAAGACCTCTTCTCTATTAGTTAAGACACCTGTTCCGTCTAAAATATGATCTGCAGGTACAGTTATATTTACATCAAAATTACCAAATGGTAACGCGAATTCATCACGTCCCCAAAACTGAGAATTTTGCCATCCTTCTACGTCATTATAAACAGCCATACGGGGGTAGAACTGTGCAATTACGTAGGCACGATTATCATTTTCCTCAAAATACTCGTAACCAGAACGTCCGCCATCCTTAACGTGATCATTTATATTGTACCACCATTTAATCTGAAAAGAAAATTGGTCTCCAGATTGCATAGGCTTAGGTAATTCTACACGCATCATTGTACGATTTATCATATGAGCTAAATCTTTACCTTTAACATCTTTTACCTCATCGATATGAAACCCTCCATCGAAAGATTCTTTTAAATATGATGTAACAGCATTAGAAGACGTAGTTACAGGACGTACAACAGAATTACTAATTAAAGGTGTTTTAGAATCTTTAGCACGCACATTCTGATCTAACTGTACCCAAAGGTATTTTAATTCGTCTGGAGAATTATTTGTATAGGTAATCGTTTCTTCACCATATAACTTGGCTTTGTCATCATCTATTTCGATGTCCATTTTATAATCAGCTTGCTGCTGATAGTATCCTGGACCTGGCGCACCCGATCCTGTTCTAAACATATTTGGAGTCGAAAACTCTTCATACAGTTGCTTAAATTTGTTCTGATTGGTGTGACCTTGCTCGCGTTCTGTAGTTACATCGTCTTGTGCAAAAGAGTTAAATGATGTAAACAGCATAGCACATAAGAAGTACTTAAATAATTTCATAGTTGTAGTTAGTGTTATTAAATATGATGCCTAAAATAATAATTTATGATGGCTTTTAGCCTTTTCACTAAAAGTTTAACAAGCAAGTGTCATTTTCTGGCACGAGTAGAAAGCTCTTGTTTTTGTTTAGAAGTTTTAATCTAACAATATTCTGTTGACTTGGCAGAACATCAAATAATACTTGATTAGTGATTTCTATAGAATTCACTTTTGATACATTTTCTATTTCTAAATAACAGTACACAATATCATCTTTGTATTCTTTGCCTAAAAAATTAAAACTTACCCCACTCCCATTGACTTTAACTTTAAATTTATCCGTTAGATAGCGTTCTATATAGTCGTCCACCAACCTAGATTCATCTTCTACATCTAGTGTAATACTTTCGTCATAACGTTTACGTATTAAAGTTTCTAAATCGTTAATAAAAATTTGAGTTATAATTTGAAGTGATTGCTGTTCCTTTACGTATTCTACCTCTGTAACACTGACATAATATTCGTGTTTATGACTGTTACCTATTAAAACAGGAAAAATTAAAAAGGCAATTAAAAAATGTAGTAGCTTCATATTTATAGTGTGAATTCATTTTTTTAGCAAAAACACAGTCCAAAATTAATCTTTAATAACCGATATTCTATTTTGTAGATATAATTTTAATTTTGCTTGTAGAAATTCGATTAAAGCAAACTCATCTTCTTGTTTACATAAGCCTAAAAAGCGAGCATCCTCTTCACAATACAAAAAATACTCTGCTCGTATAGCTGGAGTTAAAGTATCATTTTCAAAAAGAAAAGATTCATAATCGCGTTTTAAACGCTGAATACATCCATCCCTATTATCTAGTTCTACTATGGCTTTTAATTTCTTTGTTCTTCCGCTAACAGTATTTAATAACTTAAAAAAATTAACATTAAACCCTAAACCAACTCCTCCCCAAGAACCACCATCAGCATCAAAAAGTTTACGTTCATTTTGAGTAAGTGGTTTCCCTGTGTAACCAGGAATTCCTAAATCGTAAAAATTGACTTCGGGTTTAATCTTTAAGTTTTCTAAATCGGACTCTAAACTTCCTGTAAAGATTTTACCGACTACAACTTCGTTTAGCGCGCTTACATTTTCTATTAGTTGCACCCTTAAATAGCCTGAATTTATAATTGAATCTGTAATGACAATTTCTTTTAATTGATATTGAACCCCTGAAATCATCAATGTATCTGAAACCTTTGCAGGAATTATAAAACTTCCATCCTCTTCTGAAATTGTATATTTCACTGCTGTTTTATTAAGTATATGAAGTCCTTCTACTTCATCATTAGCTATGAGCTGACCATTGATTTCTTTGGTTTGCGCCTGAAGGTTAAGACACAAAACAAATGTTAAAACAAGTATTGTTTTAATTACCTTCATCTAATTGAATTTTAAACATATTTAATTTTTCTAAAAGAAAATGAACTTTATTTATTTTATTTTCATCTTCACAAATCACACTAAACTGAATATCTTCTAAACAATATTGAAAAAATTCGTTTTTATGTTTTTCAGGAATTGAAATCGCTTCAAAAATAGTACTCGAGTACTCGGATTGTAAGAAAGAGATACAAGCTTCATTAGATTCCATCAAAACTCTTGCTTTATATTCTTTTGTATCTCCATTAATTCTATTCAATATTTTATGAACATTTATAGACAACCCTATGCCATAATAATATACAAATTTACCATGGTCGGCATCATACAAACGTTGTTCGTTCTGTGTTGCGGGTAAATCTGTAGAGCCTGGAATTCCTAAATCGTAGAAATTAATATCTGGTTTAATATTTAAATTTTCTAAATCTGATTGTAAACTACCGGTTAAAATTTTACCGACAACAACTTCATTTAGTTCATTTACCTTTTCAATAAGCAATACATTAAATTGACCTAAATTTATATTTGAAAGAGAAATAACAATCTCTTGTTTTTGATATTTCACACCTGAAACAATAATGGTATCGGATACTTTTGCAGGAATCACAAAACTTCCATCCTCATTAGATATCGTGTATTTTAAACCTGTTTTGTTAAGGATATGAAGTCCTTCGACCTCATCACTAGCTATGATTTGACCATTTAAGTCACTTCGTTGCGCATTAATAAAACCAGTAATTAAACAAATAATGATTAAAACAGGTTTACTCTTTTGCATTATTTTCTTTTAAGAATGCTTTACTCAATTGAGAAACACGCTCTAAAAGTTGCATTTCTTTACCCTCTTCAAATAATACCTCATCTACACCTTCTTTTTCTACAAAGTCTGTAAATGCTTCAACTTGCTCTAAAGGAATATCAAAATTATTATGAATATAATTTACACTATAGGTATCTAAAGCTTGTTTAAAAGGAGTAAGTTCTTCTAATTTTCCTTTTTTAGATTTTGGTTTTTTAGTATCTAAATCGACAACTTGTTTTAATAAAAAGCCTGCTACATTAACCAAATCTAACATATTACCAACGTACGGATTGTACTCATTAAACGCCAAATTATCAGCTTCTGTCTTATAATCTGCAGAAAAATCAAAATCTTCAATATGGTCTAAGCCGAAATAGACATCATCTAAATTAACGTTGTAAGTTCTTACATTTTCTAAATCCGCATACAAATTCCCAGTAAGATCAAAGGGTAATAATACAACTTCATCTAATTTATTAATCTCTTCAACAAGGATTACAGTAAGCTTTTTAGACAAAATAACTTTATCTGTTATGGTGACTTTAAAATCCTGAAACTGCAGCGCTCCAATTTCAATAACATCATTAATAGCAACCTCTATTACAAAATTTCCATCTGCATCTGTATAAGTTCCTTTATTAGATGAAGAGTTAAAAACAGCTACTCCTTCCTTTTCATCGGTAGACACCACTATTCTACCATTTACAGTAATTCTTTCAATATCTTGGCTATAAATGGTTAATGTAAAAATTCCGAATAATAAGAGTAGTGTTTTTTTCATAATCTAATTCTTTTAATAAATTTCGGTTTTATTCTTGACTTACCATAGTAATTGAATAGTAAATATTTGTTAAATGATAAAACTGTTCTTTAAAAAAGTTTGATTTCCTTTGCAATATTAAAGACCTAAAAACATAAATTTTGAAATCAATTATAATCGCAAGCACTTCTACTATTCATGGTAGTGGCTATTTAGAATATTTATTAGAAGAACTTAAAATTCATTTTAAAGCTACGGATACTATTTTATTTATTCCGTATGCTAGACCAGGTGGAATATCTCATGACGAATACACAAATACAGCCGCTAAAGCTTTTGCCAAAATAGATAAAACAATAAAAGGTATTCACGAATTTGAAAATGCAGAAGAAGCTATAAAAAATGCAAAAGGTATTTTTGTAGGTGGTGGTAATACTTTTGTTTTAGTCTCTCAACTCTATAAAAACAATGCATTATTAGCTATTAAAGATGCTGTTAAAAATGGCACTCCATATTTAGGCACAAGTGCTGGAAGTAATATTTGTGGCTTAACGATGCATACCACTAATGATATGCCAATAGTATATCCTCCTAGCTTTAAAACTTTAGGATTAGTGCCTTTTAATATTAACCCACATTATTTGGATCCGATTGAAGGAAGCACACATATGGGAGAAACCAGAGAAACTCGGATTAAAGAGTTTCATGCTTACAACAGCCAACCTGTTATTGGAATTAGAGAAGGGAGTTGGATTGAGGTCAAAGATGAAAAATTAACATTAAAAGGAACTTTAAAAGCTCGCGTTTTCGAATACAATAAAACTCCTTATGAAATAGCAACAAATTCTGACTTAGAATTTTTAAAATAAGCTAACCAAAATTGCGGAAACTAATTATGCTCAAAGAATTAAACATTACAAAATTAGCTTTTGAAGCAATTACAGAAGTTTCCAGAAAAGAAGAATTGACAGAATATTATAAATCGCTTATTCTTGAAGCTGAAGAAAATGTGGATTATGGATATTTAGACGAAGCATTGATAAAATTTAATGAAATCATTGATTTTTTTCCGAAAATTGAACTAGCAAAATTATTAAAAGCTCTTATTTTGATTATGCAGAAAAAACATCATCAATCTAATAAAACTATTGAAAATATTAATATAGCTGATTTAGATGTTTTTGAAATTTCTTATTTTTATTTAATTAGAGGTTGTAACTATTTTTATACGAGAAACTATCAAGAATCGCTTAAAAATTCTAAAAAAGCTATTGATTATAATAAAAGGTTTTATATCGCATTCTTAATTCGAGGATTTGCAAATGCGGAATTAGGAAATCACAAACAAGCAATATGTGATTTTAAAAAAGCCCTAAAAGAAAATTTTCAGAAAGACGCTATTAAAGCTAATTTAGCATATAGCTATTTGCATAATAAAAATACGTTTAGAGCATATTTAATTTATAGAAGAGTAGCTAAGAAATTTAATGATAATTGGAAAGTTCAATACAATGCTGGATTATCGTGTTTCAGATTAAAAAAATTTAATCAAGCAATAATTTTTTTAAATAAAACAGAAGAATTAAATCCTAAATTTAGCGGAACTTATATTACTAGAGGCTATATTTTTTTGAGACAAGGTCTAAAGTATAAAACAAAGGAAGATTGGGATAAAGCGAAAAATTTAGGCGAAAATAAAAAAGTTGAAATTTTAATGAAACGCTATTATTCAAAATACTAACTATGATTAACTCAAGACGTATATAATTTATTACCTGCTTATTTCCTACTTTTATAAGCCCTATTGAATTTTCGATTCTTTTTTACTTATCTACTTAATTATTTGTCCACATAATAAATATTTTAGATTTTCTTCAAAAAATGATAACCTAAAACTTGAAACCCTTCATTATAATAAAATTTATGTGAAGGGTAATTTTGCACATAAGTATTTAATTCAATGGAATTACAACCTTTTTCTTTTACATAGGTATTAACCCAAGCCATAAATTGTTTTCCTAAACCATTTCCTCTATGCTCAGATTGAATATACACATGATCTAACTCTACAGATTTCCCCATATAGTGACGTGTACAGAACCACATACCTGCAACCCCAATTACGTCTTCATCAATTGTAATAACAGCACATTCGTAATTCTGATCTTTCATTTCGTTAAAACGAGATTTCAGAATATCTAAACTTATTTTAGCATTATTAAGTTCATAAACTAAAGGGACAATCTTATCTAATTCTTCGTTTGAAAGAATTTTAAACTGATAATTCATAAGTTATAAATAAAGGGATAAAAGTAAATCATTTTTACTCCTCTTTATCACTACTAGCTTGTTGTCGATGTTAAAATATTTATAAAATACAAAAAGCACCCAGTGGGTGCTTTTTAAACTAACTAACTTAAATATTTATCTACTTCTAGACATTTTTATTTTTGAATCGCATAAGAAACAATTCTGCTTCTTTAGCGTTAGATTTTTTAGCATAATTTAAAGCTGTATAACCCATATCACATGGTTTATGAATCTCTGAACCTGCTGTAATTAATACTTTAATAATTTCTACACGATTATATTTTGCAGCATAATGGATTGGCATTAAACCGTTAGACTTTTCATTAACATCTACCCCTGATTTAATCAGCTTATTTACTTCTTCTAAATTACCTTTTGCAACAGCTTTACACAAAGCAGCTATATCTCCTTTTTTATCAATAACTTCATTTTTATCTAAAGGTTTAATTTCATTAAATGCATTTAAATTTGAAACTGAAAAACCTATTGCTAAGGTCAATACGACTAGTAATTTTCTCATGATGAAAGTTTTTATTAATTAATTTATTTTTTAACTATACTAAATAGACGATAAAATACTGAAAGTGTTACAGTAAGGCTTAATTTACAACAATTATTTAACACTATGAAAATTAATTTGTTAACATTCTATAAAATTTTAAACAAAAGGTTACCAACAAGTTACAAAAACTTAAAATAACTTTAATATGTTAAATTTTTTCTTGTTACAGATTTGTAATAGCGTTGTAAGTGTTATCTTTGAGGAACAAATTTTATACAAATGAACAAGAAGGTTATTTTAATGATTTTAGACGGTTGGGGAAAATCACCTGATCCTAAAGTTTCGGCTATTGACAATGCACAAACTCCATTTATTGACTCGTTATACACGAAGTATCCAAGTGCAAGTTTAAGGACAGACGGTTTACATGTTGGTTTACCTGAAGGACAAATGGGAAACAGTGAAGTTGGACACATGAATTTGGGTGCAGGTAGAATTGTATACCAAGATTTAGTAAAAATTAATCTTGCTGTTGAAAATAAAACACTCCGAGAAGAAGCTGTTTTAAAATCAGCTTTTGAATACGCAAAAACTAACAATAAAAATGTACACTTATTAGGTTTAGTTAGTAATGGTGGTGTACACTCTCATATTAAACACCTTTACGGATTACTAGATGCTACTAATGATTATGGTTTAGAAAATGTATTTGTACATGCCTTTACGGATGGTAGAGATGTAGATCCTAAATCTGGAGCTGGTTTTATTACTGACTTAGAAAAACATTTAGAAAACAATTCTGCAAAAGTAGCAACTGTAACAGGTCGTTATTATGCAATGGATAGAGATAAACGTTGGGAACGTGTAAAATTAGCTTATGATGCTTTAGTACATGCTGAAGGAGATAAAACTCAAAACATCGTACAGTCTATTAAAGATAATTACGAAAATGACGTTACTGATGAGTTTATTAAACCTCTAATCGCTACAGACGCTAACAACGAACCTCTTACTACAATTAAAGATGATGATGTTGTTATATTCTTTAATTTTAGAACAGATCGTGGACGTCAGTTAACAGAAGTGTTAACTCAAAGTGATTTTCATGAATTTAATATGCATAAGTTAAATCTTCACTATGTAACTTTAACTAATTACGACGATAAATACAAAGGTATCAACGTTGTTTTCAATAAAGATAATTTAAAAGAAACATTAGGTGAGATTTTAGAAAAACACAACAAAAAACAAATACGTATTGCTGAAACTGAAAAGTATCCTCACGTAACATTTTTCTTTTCTGGTGGACAAGAAAAACCTTTTGAAGGTGAAACTAGAATCCTAAGAAACTCTCCAAAAGTTGCGACTTACGATTTAATGCCAGAAATGAGCGCTTACGAATTAAGAGACGCTTTAGTACCGGAGTTAGAAAAAGGTGACGTAGATTTTGTTTGTCTTAATTTTGCAAATGGAGATATGGTTGGCCATACTGGTGTTATGGAAGCTGCTATCCAAGCCTGTGAACATGTTGACAAATGTGTAACTGATGTTGTAACTACTGCTTTAGAAAATGGTTATACTACGCTATTAATTGCTGATCACGGAAACTGTGAAACAATGATAAACCCTGATGGTTCTCCAAATACAGCTCACACAACAAACCCAGTACCTATTATTTTAATCGATAAAGATTTAAAAGAAATAAAAGATGGTGTTTTAGGTGATGTAGCTCCAACTATTTTAAAATTATTAGATGTACCTCAACCAAAAGCAATGACAAGACATAGTCTTATATAATTTTTATTATATTGTAACTTTGCATTTGAATTGAATAAACAGCATGAATTTTCAGAATAGATTAATAATAGCCGTAGATTTTGATGGCACCATAGTAGATGATGCCTATCCTAAGATTGGTAAAACACGCATATTTGCATTTGAAACTTTAAAACGTCTTCAAGAAGATGGTCATAGACTAATTCTTTGGACCTACAGATGTGGTGTTAAATTAGAGGAAGCGGTAGTTTTTTGCAAGGAAAACGGCATAGAGTTCTATGCCGTTAACGCTAGTTTTCCTGAAGAAATATTTGACGACAGCAGAAGTCGGAAAATTCATGCTGATTTATTTATTGATGATAGAAATATAGGGGGAATTCTAGGTTGGGGAGAAGTTTATCAACTTATCACCAACGAAGAACCCAAAATCACAACTCCCCCAAAAAAATGGTGGCATCTTTAAGTATCACTACTTTTTAATCATATCATAGTAAGCTCTATCAATAGATTCTCTATGATCTGGATGCGCTATTTCAACTAATGCTTTAGCTCTTTTCTCAATTGTTTTACCAAACAAATTAGCAATTCCATATTCCGTAACAACATAATGTACATGCGCCCTAGATGTTACAACTCCTGCGCCTTGTTTTAATATAGGTACAATTCTACTTATTCCACTTTTTGTCGCTGATGGTAACGCAATAATTGCTTTACCGCCTTTACTCAATGATGCTCCTCTTATAAAATCTACTTGTCCTCCAACTCCTGAGTACATATTAGACCCTATAGAATCTGCACAAACTTGCCCTGTTAAATCAATCTCAATTGCTGAATTAATAGCGACCATCTTAGGGTTTTGCTTAATATATGAAGTGTTATTTGTATAATTAGACGCCCTCATTTCTACAAATGGATTATCATCTACATAATCGTATAAACGCTTAGAACCGATTAAAAATGTAGACAACGCGCGCCCTCTATTTATCTTTTTATAATTTCCTGTTATAACATTATTAGTAATTAAATCTATTACTCCATCTGAAAACATTTCAGTATGAAGTCCTAAATCTTTATGATTTGTTAAGCGTGTTAAAACAGCATTTGGAATAGAACCAATACCCATTTGCAAAGTACTTCTATCTTCAATTAAACTCGCAACATTATTACCTATAATATTTTCAATAGCACTTGGCTCTGCCATATGATGTTCTGGAAGTGGCTCATCTACCTCAACAAAATAATCTATTTCCGAAACATGAATAATACCTGCTCCATGAGTTCTTGGCATTTGTGGATTAACCTGAGCAATCACAATCTTAGCATTATCTACTGCTGCCAATACTGCCTCTACAGAAACACCTAATGAGCAATAACCGTGACGATCTGGTACAGAAACATGTATCAATACCACATCAAGATCTAAAACACGTTCTTGAAAAAGTCGTGGTAATTCACTTAAAAAAACTGGAGTATAAGAACCATTACCTGCTTTTAAGGTATGTCTTACATTTTTTCCTATAAAAAAAGAATTCACATGAAAACTATCTCTTAATGCCGGATCTGCATAAGGCGCTACACCTTCTGTATGTAAATGGCACACTTCTACATTTCTAAGTTCTTCATGTCTTGCTGACAATGCTTTAACTAACGTTTGCGGAGCTGCAGCAGCGGCTTGAATATAAACACGATCATTAGACTTTACAACTTTTAAGGCTTCTTCGGCAGTAACGGTTTTGTACATAATAAATCTATTTTAGAATACAAATTTAGAATACAAAACACATTAATAAACTGTTATTTATCATATTTTATAAATATTTTAAACCCGATATTATCATACTTTCAAACTTAACATTATCTAATAAAGTGATGCACTTAATTATTTTTTTAGTGACTTCCTTTTAATTCTAAAATTCTAATTAAAAAAAAGTCAATTTCTTGTACTGTATCTCTAACAAGAAAATGGGAATACCTATCTTTGCAACTCAATATTATGAATCATGATTATAGTAAAAACAGCAGAGGAAATTGAATTGATGCGTATAAGCGCACTTATCGTATCTAAAACTTTAGGTATGTTAGCAAAAGAAACAAAAGAAGGTGTTACCACCAATCATTTGGATAAAATTGCAGAAGAATACATAAGGGACATGGGTGCAATCCCTGGTTTTAAAGGACTTTACGATTGTCCTTCTACTCTATTATGTAGCGTAAATGATGCCGTAGTACATGGCTTACCTACAGATATACCATTAAAAGACGGAGATATTGTTTCTATTGATTGTGGTTCTATAATGAATGGCTTCTATGGAGATCATGCTTACACTTTTGAAATTGGAAATGTAGCTGAAGAAACTAAAAAATTAATTCAGATTACTAAAGAATCACTTTACAAAGGTATTGAGCAATTAAAAATCGGTAACCGTGTTGGTGATGTTGGCTTTGCTATTCAACAATATACAGAAGGTGAAGGTTATGGTGTGGTTAGAGAACTAGTTGGTCATGGAGTTGGTAGAAAAATGCACGAAGATCCAGAAATGCCTAATTATGGTAAAAGAGGTCGTGGTAAAAAGTTTATTGAAGGTATGGTAGTTGCTATTGAGCCGATGATAAATTTAGGAACTCATAAAATAAAACAACTTAGTGATGGTTGGACGATTGTAACCCAAGACGGAAAACCTAGTGTGCATTTTGAACACGATGTTGCTATTGTAGACGGAAAACCAGAAATCCTTTCTACTTTTGGATATGTTTATGAAGCTTTAGGTATTACATCTACTGAAGAAGATCAATTTAGACAAAAAGCATTAGTCTTATAAAAAACCTTATTTATGACAATTGAACATTTAGAAAAAGAGTTAACGCTTTTAAGAACTGAACTCAACGACCATAAACTATATAGCGCCTTATCTTCTATTGAAGATATAAAAATCTTTATGGAGCAGCATGTATATGCTGTTTGGGATTTTATGTCTTTACTAAAAGCTCTTCAAAATCATTTAACAAACACAGCAGTTCCTTGGACACCGGTTAAAAATCCATCGACGGCTCGTTTTATAAATGAAATTGTACTTGGAGAAGAAAGCGATATTAATGAGTTAGGTGAACCTAAAAGTCATTACGAAATGTATTTGGATGCCATGCATCAAATTAATGCCAGTACAACACAAATTGAAAATTTTGTATGTCATATCCAAAATGGCTTTTCGGTAAAAAACACAGCGAATAAAGTGGAGTTGAATGCTGAAACTTCAAAATTTGTAGACTTTACTTTTGATGTTATTGCAACTAACGAACCTCATAAAATTGCTTCGGCTTTTACATTTGGTCGTGAAGATGTGATTCCGGATATGTTTTTTCAAATTATAAACCAATCTAAAACTAGCCACAATACGTATAGTAAATTAACCTACTATTTAAAACGTCATATAGAGTTAGATGGTGATGAGCATGGACCACTTTCTTTAAAAATGATTGAAGAATTATGTGGTAATGATCAGCAAAAATGGAATGAGGTTTTAGAAGTTGCTAAAGAAGCTTTACAGCATAGAATCGCGCTTTGGGATGGTATTTATAATTTAATTTCTAGCCAGGTAGAAGCTTAGTTATTAATATAATTTTCATTGAATTAACTTGTATTTATTATTTCACAGAGATACTTAGAGGTTATACAGTGGTGCCCGGAGAGAGAGTTTTGTTTTAATTAAAATAGATAACTTATATTAAAGCTATTATTTTAAATATTTCAAAATACTTCTTCTTATTCTCTTTAATGTTTTTTCACTGAGATACACAGAGGTTACACAGAGGTTCACAGAGAGAGTTTTTTGTTTTAATTAAATAGATAACTTATAGAAGCTGTTATTTTAAATATTATCCAAATACTTCTTCTATTCTCTTTAATGTTTTTTCGCTGAGATACTCAGAGGTTACACAGAGGTTCACAGAGAGAGTTTTTTGTTTTAATTAAAATAGATAACTTATATTAAAGCTGTTATTTTAAATATTATTAAAATACTTCTTTTTATTCTCTTTAATGTTTTTTCGCTGAGAGATATTCAGAGTTTACACAAAGATTCACAGAGAGAGTTTTTTGTTCAATTAAAGTATATGGTTTACAATAAAATTACAGAAAATATTATTGGAGCAGCTATTGAAGTGCACAAAGCTCTTGGGCCAGGATTGTTAGAATCTGCTTATCAAGAATGCTTGTTTTATGAATTAAAAAAAATAGGATATTCAATTCAAAAAGAAATTACTCAACCCATAACATACAAGGAAATAACACTAGATCACGGCTATAGAATTGATTTGTTAGTCGAAAATAGTATTGTTATTGAGCTCAAAACAGTTGAAAAATTCACAGATGTTCATACGGCTCAAATATTGACTTACATGAAATTAGGAAATTACCCTATTGGACTATTACTCAATTTCAAAACTAAACTTTTAAAAAATGGCATAAAAAGATTCATCAATACTGTCACGTAAACCCTCTGCGAAACTTTGTGAATCTCTTTTAGCTCTGAGTAATAAAAATGAAAAAACTCTTTAAACTTATTCTAAACACTATACCAAGACCTTTATTAATAAGGCTTAGCTATGTGGCACGTCCTATTTTGGCATTCTTTTTAAAAGGAAACACCTTCACGGATCCTATTGATGGTAAAAGTTTTAAAACGTTTTTACCGTATGGTTATGGTAATCAGAGAAACAATGTATTATCACCTTCTACATTAAGTTTAGAGCGACACAGATTACTATGGTTGTACCTAAATAAGGAAACAACCTTCTTTTCTGCTGAAAAAAGTGTGCTTCATTTTGCTCCTGAACAATGTTTTTTAAAACGCTTTAGAAAGCTTAAAAATTTAAAATACACCACTACAGATTTACTATCACCTATTGCTGATGTAAAAGCGGATATTTGCGATTTACCTTTTGAAGATAACAGCTATGATGTTATTCTCTGTAACCATGTTTTAGAACACATCCCAGATGACACTAAGGCTATGCAGGAATTATACAGAGTAATGAAACCTGGTGGCTATGGTATTTTTCAGATTCCACAAGAATTAGATAGAGCGTTTACTTTTGAAGATAATTCTATTACAGATAGAGATGAGAGAGCTAAGATTTTTGGACAATATGATCACGTTCGTGTGTACGGTCGGGATTATTTTGACAAACTACGCTCTATAGGTTTTAAAGTTGAAGAAGTAGATTATACGGCTACGCTTTCTGATGAAGATATTGAAAAATACTGTTTAGCTAAAGGTGAAATTATTCCCGTAGTTTATAAATAATACAACTTATTAAAATGACGCAACACATTATAATTGCTACAGGTGCTTTATTTGGCATGTTAGCTGTAATATTTGGTGCTTTTGGGGCCCATGCCTTAAAGAAAATTTTATCTACAGATCAATTACATAGTTTTGAAGTTGGTGTAAAATACCAAATGTATCATGCTATTGTTTTATTGGTTTTAGGGTTTAATGCAAGCAATATCACCTCTGCAACATATTGGTGTTTTACTATTGGTATTATACTATTCTCTTTTAGTATTTATGGTTTGGTTATATCTGATGCTAAAAATAAAAAACTTAGGTTTTTAGGACCAATTACTCCAATAGGAGGATTGCTTTTAGTTGTCGGTTGGTTGCTTGTATTGATTAATGCTATTTAAGCTTTCCATAAGGAAATATAATAACTGCTTTTATTTTCTGAATAAATAAAGCTGAGCCCTATAAAGACTCAGCCTTAACTAGATTCTAAATACTAAAAAAACACATGATTACTATCAGCTCTAGTTTTATTTTCCATAGCTCGTTATAACTTTAGGATATTAAATTAACAACAAGCTCTTGTTCTGCTGCACCTCCTAAACCGTCTGATGCAATCACGAGAATTGTATTTTCACCAGATATAAATTGATTATATTCAATTACGTAAGTCAAAGCGTTTAAATCTTCAATTACTAAAAGCCCATTTAAGTAAACAGCATAAACAACATCGTCATCGTCTGGATCTATAGACGCTGTCCAATTAAAAGGTATGCCTATGTTTGTTGCTGCTCCTTCTGTTAATACAAAAGCACTTGGGTTACTATTTTCTTTAGATTGATCATCATCTGCATTACAATTAAAAATTAATAGTGTTAAGCCAATTAAAAGTATAAATTTAAAAATTCTCATAAGTTTTGATGTTATTTAGGTGTTTAAATTTGGCTGTATTGTTTAATGAAAAGGACTATCACAAGACTCTGCTGTTTTAAGACAACTTGCTTTATGCTCATCTAATAATTTCCAACCTCTAAGTGTTTTTTGTCCTTCTGGACTTTGCCAATAGGCATTGTTCTTATCTTTAATATATTTACTGTAAGCGTCTGCCTCTTTTTGCATAGTAGCCAAATCTGCTTCATCTTTAGACGTTAGCGTATAGGCGATTTGTTTTTCACGCATAGCGGTTAAATAATCAGATACCATTTTACGCACATTCTCTTGAGACAGGGCCTTATATTCTGGTGCTTTTCTTGGGTCTGGTCCTGCACTATTATTTAGAGCTATATTTTTTGCTTTATTTAAAAATTTACCGAAACCTTTTTTCTTTTTTTTAGTCTTTGAAGTTGCCTCACCATCTGGCGTTGTACCTTTTAGCACATAAACTCTTCTTATATCACCAAATTCTGTACGGCTGTTAAAATGATCTATAAAAAATATATAGTTGCCAATAGCTACATAACCTTCGTTAAACACATTTTCGTAAATAATATATGTGTTGGGAAACCCAGTAAAAGTTTGTCTGTTTTTTGTAAAATCTGCTATATATTGGCTTCCTTTTTCGTCATTATCATTTTTGTCTATAATAGCTATTCCAGAGTCAATACCTTCATGATTTAATAATTTTACGATAACTTCTTGTGGCTCGTTATATTGACCAACTCTTTCTTGACTAAGATTTATTGACTGTTTCCCTTCGTTATCAGTGCCCACACCTGGATACTCAATGTAAACTGGGTTTTCGCCTTTTGCTTTAATATTTTCAAAAAATGTTTGCTGTGCAAATGTACTTGTGGTTACTAATGCAATAAAAAATAAAATAATGTACTTCATAATAAATTTGGTTTTATAATTATGACACAAAAGTGATAAGCTTTGGTAAAAGGATTTTCAACTTTTTAGTGAATGGTAAGATTTTGTAAATGAATAGCAACAAAAAAAGGAAAGCCTTGATGACTTTCCTTTTTTAGTATAAATAGAACTATGATTTATTCCTTTATAAATCGTTTTACATGTTGATTTCCTTCTAAATCTATAATCTTAACTAGATAAACACCGTTTGACAATCCGGAAACATCCGTTACTTTACTGTTAGATTTTAAAACTTCTTTTCCTAATATTGAATAGATAGAAATCGTTTTAATCTCTATTTGTGTTTCTATTTTTAGAGTTGCTGTTGTTGGGTTTGGGTAAAGGTTAATGCTGTTTTTATTAAAATCTAGATCTACGATGCTTAATGAAGCATCGTACTCATAAACTCCCATATCTACTATGTTATTAACAATTCTTGTATTATAATTTAAATCTGTACCAACGGTTGTTGGTAGGTAAACATTTGCTCCAGCATCTATTGCTGGCGAAGCAGAAGACAACCTAAAATCGTTAGTAGCTTCATCTACAAACAAGGGGTCCATTTGTAAAATAGCTTGTTCATCTGAAATAATAGAAAAATGATTGATATCTAAACTATTACGCACTAATGCATGGTTCGTCATAGTATTGTTATTTACACTCCCTAAAGCATTAGTTATATCTCCTAAACTATTGGTGTTGTTCCAAAAAATGGTATTGTAAACATTAATATGAAGACTGTTATTTGTAGAACCAACAGCAATAACTGGTTCATCATATGATGATGCATTACTACCTAAAAAACTGTTATTAACAAAAGTTGAATTAATTATGTTAGCTTCGTAACCACCACCTGTATCATTCCTCAACCATAAAACAGCTGTTTGCTCATTAGAATCTCCACTTGAGGTATTATTGTGGTATAAACTGTTAATACTAGTAAAATTAATAATTGTACCTCCTGATGGTCTGGCATACAAAACAGAACTTACATCAGCTAAATTATCTGAAAATGTAGAATTTTCGAAAGTAACAGTGACGTCATTTCCTCCATCTAATACAGATATAGCTCCACCAAAGGTACAGATGTTTTTGGTAACTGTACAGTTTCTTAAAACTAGTTGACCAGCACCCGGATTTACAAAAACAGCACTTCCTCGTTTACGCTCTGGCGTTGTTCCATTAGCATTACCACCTGTAATAGTAATACCATCAATTATAACATTGTCTCCAATAACATGTACAATTCTATTTTTATTATCTAATCTAGTTGCATTATTAAAAGTGATGTTGTAATCATCATCTCCATTAATATCACCAGATAAAATTGTTGGGTTTGCCACAATATCACGCTGACCTAGTAATGTTTCTGTACCATTAAAGCCACCATAAATTTTCTGATTATCATCAAGATTAAATGGTGCATTTACTGAGCCTATTTGAACATAAGTATCTCCCTTTAGCCAAAACTCTCCTCCAGGATTATTTTGTAAAGCTGTATTTAAACTTGTATAAGCATCTGCCCAACTACTTCCATCATTAGCACCTGTAGCATTCTGATCTACGAGCTTTATTTCGCTTTCGTATAAGTTTGCAACATCAATAGCAGATAGAGGTGCATTAAAATATTTCACTTCATCAAGACCATCTCCAAAAGTAATTCCACCTGTTTCATGGCTAGCAGTCCAAATTTGGCCATAATTAATCTGCTGCATAAGTAAACCAGATTCCTCTGCGCCATCTATAAATGTTCTTACGCGTAATTTACCTCCATTAACTATATATTTTTCTAATGTGACAACTATATGATGCCAATTGCCATCTAATAAACTAGTTGGCGTATTAATTTCTTCATTATAAACCGAACCAGATAGCATAACTTCACTCACAAGTTTGCCAGTTGTTGTCATTTTTAAAGTTACAGCATTGCCTGTTTGGTTATAAACTTCCCAAACAGTTCTGTCTAAATTATTTGTAGTGGTTTTCATCCAAAGCGAAACACTAAAATTTGTTTGACCTGACCCTCCAGGTAAAATTGAATTATATACTGTATCTCCATTTAGAGATATGGCATTATTAGCAATCCCATTTCGGTCTGTGAGCAAGGTAGAGCTTGTTCCTGTTTTTACTAAGTCCCCATTGCCTGGATTAAATGTATTTATCAGAGATCCATTATTAAATGAGTACTCTGCATATTTGTAACCCAAATTTTGAGCTGTTATGTTAAATGTGTAAAAACATAAAAGCAATAATAAAAATTGTAATCTTGTTTTCATAATAAGTTTAATTTTATAATTATGAAGTAAAAGTGCAAAAATGTAGTTAAGTAATTTTTCACTTTTTAGTGAATGGTGAGATTATAGTAATGAATGGTATGTAAATTTAAAATACACGATTAATAATTTCCATAAATTCATCCTTCCGATCACGCGCAATAGGAATACTTCTATTATTACTCATAATAACTTGAAGACCATCTTTTTTAGTGACTTCATTCATATATTTTAAATTGATAAGAAATGAACGATGCGGTTTATAAAACAATGGTTTATTGCTCAGTTGTTCTGTAAAATGTTTTAAGGTTTTACAAATCAATTCGGTTTTACCATTTTGTAAATAGACTTTAGTATACACACCATCGGCCTCAAAAAACAAGACGTCTTCGTGAGAAACAAAACGAATTCCTTTTGGGACTTCTAAAGCTATTTTATTTAAGGCTAATTGCTGAAAATTACGTTCGAGATTCTGTAGTTTTTCTTTTATAGAATTTTCTTCAAGATAGATTGATGCTTTAGCAATAGCTACTTTCATTTCGGTAACATCAATGGGTTTTAAAAGATAATCTACAGCTGATAATTTAAAGGCTTCTATGGCATAATGGCCATAAGCGGTTGTAAAAATAATTTGAAAATTAATAGCTTCAGTTTTAAAAAACTCTAAAATCTGAAGTCCAAAATGATTAGGCATTTCAATATCTAGAAATACAATATCTGGCTGTTCCTTTTTTATAACAGCCACACCATCTAATAAATTTTCAGCCTCAAAAATCGTTTCTATTTCAGAACATTCTTCTACAATTAAGGTATGCAAAATACGTCTGGCACGTTTTTCATCGTCTACAATTATTGCTTTCATGTATATATTTTATTTGTTTTTATGAGGTACATGCTATTCATTATTAATCATTTCTCTAAATATTAAAATGCTCAGCATGCTCGTTTCATAAGATAACTTATCAATGTGCTAATTCTATTATAATCGTTACTTTTGTTCCTGAGACTTCTTGTTGTTTGTTGTATACATCTTCGACCTGCAATTCTACTTTTTTATCCTGACTGCGATTTAATAAATCGATTCGTTTTTGATTTGCAGACGTCGCAAAAGATTTATGATTCCCAACCCGTTGGTTTTTTATTTTTGCTGATGCTTCTCGACCAATTCCATTGTCAATAATTTCACAAATTAAATGATTTTGATTCGCTTTTTTAATAAAATTCAACATCAATTTTTTGTTATCTTTTTTATGAAGTAAACCATGCTTCAAAGCATTCTCTACGTAGGGTTGAATAAATAAAGATGGTACAAATGTGGTTTCTAGATTTAAACTTTGATCAACGTGAATTTCAAATTTAAAATCATCATCAAAGCGATCTTTTTCAAGTTCTAAATAAAGTCTCAGGGTTTTAACCTCTTCATTTAAAGAAATTTCATTGGTTTGACTATGCTCTAAATAAGTTCTTATTAATCGCGAAAACTTTACAAGGTATTCACGTGCTAATTTTCGTTCATTTAAAATAATAAAATCCTGAATAGAATTTAAAGCATTAAAAATAAAATGCGGATTCATTTGGGATCTTAAATTCTCTAATTGCGAAAACACCAATTGTTGATTAATCTTCGCTTTTTCTAAAGCTTGATGCTGAGCCTTATTTAACCGCTCCGTTTTTCTAGAAAAATACCCCCAAACAAAACTTATTGACGCTAACAAAATAAGCGTATAGAACCACCAGCTTTTATAAAAAGGCAATCTTACTTTTAAAACCACACAAATAGGTTCTGTATACGTTTTTTGAAAGGTATTTTTCGCTCTTAGATGAAAGGTAAATTCACCAGCTGGAAGCGTGTTAAATTTCACAAAGTCTAAACCCTCTTCTACCGCAATCCAATTGTCACTGTAACCTTCTAATTTGTATTCATAATTTACAAATTTGTTAGATTGAAATCCATTGACATTAAACCCAAATCTGATTTCGCTATCGGTTTGATCTAAATCATAATTCAATTTTACGATGGTATCTTTTTCCTGAATAGCTACAGATGTAAAATACGGTTGTAGTGTTTTTCTGGCTTTGGTAATATTATTAGCATCAAACTGATATAATCCTGTATTAGATCCGAAAAAAATATCATCTCCCAAAATCTCAATTGAGTTAATATTATATGAATCGATACCATCTTCACGATTAACAGTTATAATCTTCTTAGTCTCATAATTATAATTTTGCAAGCCTTTATCAGTTGCAATCCAAAGTGAATTTTCATCTGCGGTTATTACACTAATCAAATTAGAAGCTAATCCATTTTTAACATTCAATTTATAATGTAAACTATCATTTACAAAACCATACAATCCTTCGTTGTACGTCGCAACCCACACTACATTATCTGTTGAAATTGCAATTTTAGAACCATAGACAGGTGAATTTTTATAGGTAATTTGCTTATAAGTTTTTGTTTTTAAATCGACGACACCAAAACCGTCAATAAAATTACAATAAGCTTTGGTTTTGCAGGTATTTAAAACAGAGCCATAACTTCTCATTAAGCGTAATGACTCAAATGCATCTCTTCTTTTACTGTAAAGTGACAAGGCATGAGGAAGACTTACCAAATATTGATCTTCATTAAAAACAGTTATGGACTTGGTAACAATAAGACTACTTTTTTTATTTATTTTTTCTTTAGGATTATAAAAAACAGACTCGGTTGTTGCAACCATTAACAAATCTTCAGTTAACGGATTATAACTAATTCCGTAAATATTATTCCGGAAGGATACGTTGGTTTTAGTTAGTTTATTCTCTTTTTTAAAATAGTTAAAAATTTCAAAATTAGACGTCGCCAAATACAGCTCTTCCTTATTGGTTTTTTCTATTGCATTGACACCTAAATCCTTAGGTAAATCTATTTTTTTTAAGGCTAAATTAGGCATAACATACACACCCTGTTTTAGTGTTGTTACCCAAAAATTAGTATTGCGATCTTTAATGATATCGGTTGTATAGATCCCTTTAAAATAATGCTCTAAAATAGTTAAACATTTATTTTCAATTTTAGAAACAAAAATACCATTATTGGTTAGTATCCATATGTTGTCTCCTACTTGCAAGCAACTCACAATAATGGAAAAAACTAATGCTTCGGGTAATTGAACATTTATCAAATCTCTATTTCTAAATTGATGTAAACTATTTTTCTTGTTAGGTTCTAATTGATTAAAAAAGAAAATTTTATTATCATATTTAAAGTATGTTTTTGCTCCACTATTATTTAATTCAAAAACTGTGTTAGAATAAAGCGCTTTTGTCTGTTTTAAGGTCACATCATTCGTAAAATACGTAACCTCATCTTTATTAAAATAAATACCTTCTTTACGTTCGTTTACTAATGTAAAATGATTTTGAGAAATATTCTCTAATTCATAAATTTCGTTTTTTGTTTCAATATTTATAGATCTTAACGTATTATTTGCAGTGATGAAGAGGTGATTTTTATAAATATTAAACTCAACAAGTGTGTTTATGTCTTTAAAATCTTTAAAGAGTTTGAGTTCGTTGTTTTCAACATAAAAAAATTGTCCGGAAAGATTATTACACCAAAGACGTCCTTTAGCATCTAAGGTTAATCCAAATAAAGAGCGACCGCGCTTAATAGGATTAGTGAACAATTTATAGTGTTTACCATCGTAACGGTACAATCCTTTATCTGCGGTCAACCAAATAAACCCCTGTTCATCTTCTAATATATCATAAAACTCAATATCTGGCAGGCCGTCTTTTTCAGTGAGATGAATTGAGACAGGCTGTTGTGCTGTTGCAAACCATGTTACTAACAAGAAAAACACATACTGAAAAAGCCTTAATTTCAAGAGATAAAGTTTAGGGGTGAATTTACAAATTAATCTATTGGACTTTATTTTTATTTAGTAGAAAGCACTTTTTGACTAATGAATGGTAAGTAATCCCCTAAATGAATTAAAACAAATAGACGAGACCAAGAGCTATAAACGCATAGAACACGATTAGAAACAATTCTAATTTGTATTGTTTGAAGTACTTCATGCTTTAATAAAAAGAAAAGTTGAACTCAAATAAATTAGTCCAACTTTTCTTAATCACTTATTTTAAATTATTAAATAGCATCGGTGTTAATGTTACACGTATTTACAAGCAATGTGTGCTATAACTTGCATTACTAGAAATAGACCAACCAGTAAAACCATCTGTAGCTCCGGCATCCACCTGTACACAACTTAAAGTGCTTGATCCCAATTCCATTCTCCACATATTAGCATTGTTTCCGTTTGCTATGTTTACCGAATTTGAAAAACTATTGCTACCGCCTTTTAAATCGGTTAAGTTTACCAACATGCTTACATCTAAATTTTCTAAATTATTACCTTCTAACAATAATTGTTCTAATAGTGTATTATTAGAAACATCAATCGCGGTTAGATTATTATCGAATAATTGCAAGTTTTTAAGATTAATATTATGACTAACATTAATGGTTAAAAAACTATTATTATTTGCTACTAAAGATCGTAATGCCGTTAGTTTTTGCAAGGCAGTTGTAGGTAAATCGTCAATATTAGAGCTTCCTATGCTTAAAACTGCAACTCTACTATCTTCTACTGTAACACCATCCCAAGTTGAAACATCCGTTGATGTAATATCCCAAGATAAGGTATTGTTTGTGTTGGCATTATAAATTTCAATTAGTGCATCACGATCACTTTCTAAGACGTAATTTGGTGTAGCATCATCATCACTGTTACAAGCCGTTATTAATAAAATAGCGAAGAGTAGTGTTACGGGTTTAAATATTTTCATTTGTTTTAAAGTTTAGGTTATACCATTCCTCATTTTAAACAAGAAATGGTATAAAGATTTGAGTTTTAAATTTGTTTGATCTTTGTTATAGAATATTAGTTTATGGATACCGTATTCCCACAACCCGAATTTTTGCGGTACACTTGTACATTAGTAGAATCATAAGCATTACTTCCTCCAGACTTCGTTATTTTTTGTAAATAAGCATTTTGATCACAGCTCCATCTGGCTGTTCCACCAGCACTAATTCTTGTTCCTGGATTACGACTTCCAGCTCTACCTACATAAATTTCATGATTCGAGTTATTACGAAGTGTTACCGTATTTTTTAACTCTGATGCCTGATAGTTTGCCTCATTTTGTTTTATTCTTCTTTGCAAGTCTTTATACTCTGGTGTTGCTTTTATAGAATCGTTATAACGTTTTATTTCTTCGTTTCCAGCTTCTCTTGCGCGTTTAATTTTTGCAATATCTGTTTTGTCTTGGGCCGTTATTGGACTCGCTTGTTTGGCTTTCATAGCCGTGACGTAATCGTTAAATATCTTTTCAATATTTACCGTTTGAATATACTTATAGGTTGGTGATTGTCCTGTAGCTTCTAACTTTGCTTTCATGCGTCCTAAAAAACCACCTTTCTTCTTTTTCTTCTTTCCTGTGTCATCTTTTGCTTCGCTACGGTCTTTAACCATAACATATACAGCAGTGACATTTTTCACTTCTGGAACACCGTCACTTGGTATGTAACTAATCTTAAATAACAAATCGTCGATTACCATATAACCATCGAGTCCTCTTTTGTAAGTGTTTTTTATGGTCATTACATTTGGGTAACTATCTACTCTATCATAATCGCCTAGTTCAGACGCTCCAAAACCACCATAACTTTCTGAAACGGGTTTAGCTTCAAAACCCACAGGTTGTCCTGTTGCCAATTTTTTTACGGTTATTGTTACCACTGGTTTTCCACTTACAATAGCTATAGTACCATCGTCATTTATAGATATGCCAGAAAAACCTTCGTAGGTTGCTGTCTCACCATTAGCCTCTAGAGCTTCGTAAAAGGTTTTTTGAGCTTGCGCTATGGTTGCTGTAAAAATTAGAGCAACCGTTATCATTATTTTTTTCATAATAGGTTAAATTTCAAGTTTATATAGTGTCAAATATCGAATATGACAGAGCTAAAAAATGAAGTAAGTTTCTGAAATGCCGTTTTTAACTTCTAAAAAATAAGGACTTCTAAAAATTTGAATTACCCCGAAATTTATTCAGAAACCGCTACAACAAACGCTTTAATTTTTTGTTGTGTCATAGCAATAACCTTCGCTTCATTTTTGCTGTAAAAATTACTATAACTAAAGTCCGTCCAATCTTCGCTATCTGCATCTGCTGCTTTTACCATAACAAAACTTTCGTTATCGTTGTAAAAAACAGGAATCCCCAACTCTTTACTTTCGTCTTTTTGATACTTATAAATTGCAAGCATACATTGAGCACAAGCCGCAATTGCTAATACCTTATCGCCTGCAAACTCTCCGTATTGAAAAAGTTTAGATTTGGTTGGCTTATTGCCTATCCTCTTTTCGGCTTCTAACAAATGGTAAGTACCGTTAATGGCTTCTGTAGGAATTTCACTTTGAGAAAAAAGTACAGATGATGTAAATGCTATAATAAGGTAGGCTATAATTGTTTTCATAATTAGGTTATGTTTTAGATTTATGACACAAATATCTATGATGCTGTCGTTGGTTTAGTGTATCAGTTTCTAAAACACCACTTTCAACTTCTAAACAAAAAAACACAACTATGTATTATTCCTTGATGAAACGTTTGGTTGAAACGTTTCCGTTTACATCTTCTATTTTAATTAAGAATACTCCGTTTGGTAAACGAGAAACATCAATCTGTTTATTTTCAGTTCTAATCACTTCTTTACCTAAAATAGAATAGACGCTTGCTTGTTTGATGTTTTGAGTCATTTCTATGTTTAATATTGAATTTGTTGGATTTGGATATAGTTTGATTTCATTTTCATTTAGTTGAAAATCATTTGTACTTAAAAATGGTGCTCCAAACTCATAAACTCCCATATCTACAGTTGTATTAAAAACACGTTGGTTTCCTAATAAATCTGTGGATTCAAAAACAAAACTGTTGTCTCCTGTATCAACCGCAGGCGAACCAGAAGTTAATGTAAAGTCCCCATTTGCAGCATCCGTAAATAGAGGATTAGAGTTAGTTGTATTACTTGGATTTGTAATTACAGCATCGTTAAAATTGGCTTCATCTATAGAATTTAAAACATTTACAGATGTAGGTGGCTGTTCATATAAATCTGTTATAGAACGTGCAGTTAAACCACCAGTAGCTGTATTACCCCAAAAAATAGAATTAGCTACTGTTGTATTTACTGCCCCTGCATTTCCGTTACTTCTACTTATAGCTAACGTTGATCTACTAAAGTTATTTAAATTTTGCTCTGTACCTGTATCGCTATTACTAACGAATGTAGAATTAATGATGTCTATATTTAAAGTAGAACTGCTACTAATACTTAAATTCCTAAGCCATGCCGAACTACCAGCATAGCCTTGTGCAGTTGTACTATTCAAATTTCCTGCAATATTACCATCAAATAAACTATTGGTAATATTTATATTTGCATCAGTATCGTCACGAACAAAGCTATATATAGCTGTTGCCCATCGAGCCATATTATTAGAGAATATACAGTTTTCAATATTCAACTCACCTAATATCCCTGTTCCATTAAGATCATATTCAGCTAATAAACCTGCATTGCCGTTTCTTGAAACATTATCTTTTATAATACAATTTTTAAGGGTTAGCTTAGTAACCCCAGAATCTTTTACAATTGCACCACCACTCTCAAAAGCATCTAAATTATTATGTGCATCACTTACTGTTATACCTTCTAATAATAAATTATTTCCGTATTCCGTAATATTTATGACATGGTAACTATTATCTGCATTTCGAGTTGTGTTTGAATAGCTAGAAATAAAATCGGTTATATTTACATCATTATCTTGTAAATCTCCTGATAAAATAGTCGTATTTAAAACATGATCTGCATCAGATTCCTGAGTTTCTGTTCCATTAAACCCTCCGATAATTTTTAAATTTTCTTTGTTTACTGTAAAATAAACGCTTCTATCAAAAGCATGTGGTTTATAATTACCTGACGCAACCCAAATATGATCACCAGAGTTTGCCAAATCTAACGCTGTATTTAAATTAATATATGCATCAGACCAGCTACTACCATCATTATTTCCTGTTGCATTATAGTTAACATAAGTTGGTATTCCTGTATTCTTAAAAATAAGGGGTGCAGACCATGATGAATAACTACCATTTCCACAATCTTTTCTAACATAAACTTTATAAGTTTCTGGCGATGTTCCAGTAATAGTTGTACTTGCTCCTCCTGAAACACTTGAAACAACTGTAGCAGAAGAAAAAGGTTGAGAAACTTCATGATACGCAATATCCACAGTTTGTGTACCTGGTACATTTACATCTATATTTGTAGCTGTAATATTAGAAGTAAATAACTGATTAGTAATTCCAACACAAAAATTATAGTCACCAATAGATGTTATTTCTGCAGCTGATATCTCTCTATCATAAATTAATATATCATCAATAACGTCTCTATAACTGCTTGTAGCCGTCGGGTATGAAGATCTATTTCTTGCTAAACCAACAATACCGTTACTATCAAATCCTCTATTACTATAACTTGAGGCACTTGGATTCCCAGTCGAATCCACTAATTGCCCGTCAACATAAATTTTTGAAATTAACATATGTGTTGTAATAGCAATATGATGCCATTGATCATCACTAATATCCATAGATGTTATATTATAAACAATATAGTTAGAACCCACATTAAATCTTGAATAGTGGTTTATCTCTCCATCTTTTAAATAAATATGGTAACCTTTGTTAAAAGTTCCTCCAAGGTCATAAATTATTGTTCTTTCATTATTATCATTGGTTGCCGTCTTAATCCAAAATGACAAAGAAATATCATCATAAGAAGAGTCGTGATCTAAGTTTACTCGTTGAAAATCATCTCCATTTAACTGTAAAGCTCCATTAGCTGTACCAAATCTATCATTAACAAATAGTGAAGCTGATCCATGTTGAGAAAAATTAGCGCCATTAGCACCATCTACTAAAGACCCATTATCAAATCCATACTGAGCTATTAAATTAGTAGTAGGAAATTGGGCGAAAGAAAAACTACATATAAGTAGTAATAAATAAAATAATTTTGTTTTACTCACGAGACATTTATTGATTATGTGTTCGTTAAAAAATGTAATTTTTTTCATAATTGGTTTTTATTAAGATTTAGAAAACAAATATCTACTATGAAGCTTCATTAAAATGGGGTGAGTTTCTGAAACACCATTTTCAACTTCTAAAGCAAAAAAATCTCGTAAGCATAACACTTACGAGATTTCTAAAAAAAACAAAACTATGTATTATTGTTTGATAAAACGTTTGGTTGAAACGTTTCCGTTTTCATCTTCTATTTTAATTAAAAATACGCCGTTTAATAAACGAGAAACATCGATCTGTTTATTTTGGGTTTTTAATACTTCTTTACCTAACATAGAATAGACAGTTGCTTGTTTGATGTTTTTAGTCATTTCTATATTTAAAATTGAATTTGTTGGGTTTGGGTGTAATGAGATTGTGTTTAGATTAAATTCATCTACGCTTAATGCTGCGCAATCATCGCTATAACTTGCTGTTGCATCTTTCTGCCAAGTTGTTGGTGGTGTGAAGGCTGCGTCTATTTGAATGCACGTTAAATCTTGGTTGTTAAGTGCATTAAATTGAACAAAATTCGCATTGTTTCCATTTGCAACGTTTAAACTTGTTAAGGAATTGTTGTTCGCTTGTAAAACATTTAAAAAGGTGTTGTTTGATATATCTAAACTTGTAAAACTATTATCATCAATCTGTAAAGATTCTAGAGCTAAATTTGACGAGACATCTAAACTTGTTAAACCATTATTTATACCCTTTATATTTTTTAAAGCTGTATTGGATGACAGGTCTAAATTTGTTAAAGCATTAGATTGAAAGGATAGATTTTCTAAAGCAGTATTTGATGATATATCTAGATTCGTTAAACCATTAAAGTCTAAAACGACACGTACTAAAACGGTATTATTAGAGAGATCTATACTTGTGATACTATTATTATAACAACTTAAATAAACTAAAGCCGTATTAGAAGATATATCTATACTTGTTAAATTATTGTTACCAGAAGATAATACTACTAAAGCTGTATTAGATGATACATTTAAACTTGAAATACTGCTATTATCATCACACCAAAGACGGGTTAAAAGCGTGTTTGTTGAGACATCTAAACTAGACAATGCGTTAGATTGACAAAGCAATTCTAATAAAGCTGTATTTTGAGAAATATCTAAACTCGTTAATGCATTATCTCGACAATTTAAAACTGAAATATTTGTAAAGGCCTCTATACCTGTTAAATCTGAAATATTTAAACCATTAACAATTACGGCTCCCGTAAAAGCACTAGCCTCACTACACTGTATTTCTGTATCACCATTGGTGTTTATGGCAGTATTACCAACTAAGTAAGCTTTAAAGTTTGCGTCTGGGATGGTTACTGTGCAAGGTGTATAAGGTGAAAACACAATATCATCAACTCCAAAATTTTGTGAGCTTCCATTAGTTGCTGTTATATCTATTATACTAACATTAGTCCAATTTAAGTTCACTGTAACAGCATTTTGAGCAACATTCGCTGTTACAACGGCATTACCTGGACTATTAACTGGTGTAAAAGTCCAGTTAACAGTACTAGCATTAGCAGAAAAAGCTTTGAGGCTTTGAATATCTACTGCAGGAAAAAAAGCTAATCGAACAACTTGTTCAGGTTGCTGATTCATAACAGCCTTGCCTGTAGTACCTTGATTAAAAGTGCCAAGCAGAATAGGTGTACCGCTACCACTGGCAGAAAAGTTAACCTCGTAACCATTAACAATTTGCTTTGCAATAATGTTTTGATTAGATGAACCAAAACTTAGTAATGTTCCTGTCTCCCAATCAAAAGTCTGTCCATAACTCAATGCAGAAATTATAGTAAATAAAAAAAGTAATTTTGTTTTACTCACGAAACATGTATGGATTAAGTGTTCGTGAAAAAATGTAATTTTTTTCATAATAGGTTAAGAATTTTAAAGTTTATAAAAACAAATATCTTAATCCAACCTACTAAAATTGTAACTAAATTTCTGAAACAGCACTTTCAACTTCTAAAGCAAACTACCCTATATTCTGTACAATAGTTAAAAACTCTTCCTTTTTATCTTTTGAGACAGAAACCGTTTCATCATTATCCATAATAATATAGCCTCCATCTTTTTTATAATATTCTTTAATATACTTTAAGTTGATTAAGTACGAACGATGTGGTCTGTAAAACATAGGAATAGTATCTAATAATTCTTCAAAATGTTTTAATGGCTTACTGATTAACAGCTCTGAAGCATCTTGCACATGAACTTTGGTGTACATACCATCTGCCTTTAATAGGATGATATCATCAAAATTTACAAACTTGATACCGTCGGCTACTGGAAGTGCTATTTTTTTAAAATTAGACGATTTTAAACTTTTCTGAAGCTCATCTAACTTAATGTTAATATGAGATTTACCGATATTATCAATTGCTTTCTCTATGGCTTCACTAAGCTTATCTAACCGCAATGGTTTTAATAAATAATCTACAGCCGAAAGTTCAAAAGCCTTAACAGCGTATTCGCTATAAGCCGTTGTAAATATAATTTCGAAATTACGATGTGTTTCCTCCAAAAAATCAAAAATTTCTAAACCCGAATGCTCTGGCATTTCAATATCTAAAAATACAATTTGTGGTTGTTCTGCTTTTATAATTTCAACACCACTTAACAAATCTTCAGCCGTGAAAATAACAGCAACTTTTGGGCAATTCTCCTCTATTAGTATATTAAGCAATTTTCTTGCTTTAGGTTCGTCGTCTATAATTACTACTTTCATATGTGTTTATTTTATTAGAGCATGTTTAATGATTAACCTGTAGTGTATGGGATTGTAATATCAACTTGCGTACCTACAGGTATATCTTTATCAAACAGATCGGTAATAATGACACCAACTTGTTTTTCCTTTCCGTAGTTTAATAATGCTAATCGATCTTGAGTAGCTTTAGTAGCAAAAGATGGATGACTTTTACGACTTCTCGATTTAAACTTTTCGGCTTGCGCTCTACCAACACCATTATCTACAATAATACATCTCACCGTTTTCACTTTATCATTTATAAAGAAATTGATTCTTAAATTACGATCTGTTTTACGATGTAACAACCCATGTTTTAAGGCATTTTCCACATAAGGTTGAACAAGCATTGTTGGTATATTAACCTCATCTGGTTTTAAATTACCAGAAGTTGAAATGACATAATGCAGTTTATCTTCGAAACGTAATTTCTCTAATTCTAAATACATTTCTAAACAATCTATTTCTTCTTGTAAGGTGATTTTCCCTTTGGTACTATGGCTGAGGTAAGTTCTAATTAAATCGGCAAACTTTCCTAAATATTCACTAGCTAGTTTTTTTTGATTGAGCATAATATACTCTTGAATAGAATTAAGCGCATTGAATATAAAATGCGGATTCATCTGCGAGCGTAAATTTTCTAGTTTTAAAGCGATTAACTCATTATCTAAAGAGAGTTGTCTAATCTCTAATTCTTTCGCTATTTCCTTCTTTTTTAATTTCCTTTTGTAATACAAAATAATGAGACCTACAAAAGACAAACTGTAGGCTAAAATAAACCACCACTTTTTCCAATATGGCAATTTGATATTCAATTTAATACTCTTATCGTTACTCTCAGTGCCCTCAATAATCGATGTTGGCCTCACCTGAAATGTATATTCCCCAACTGGTAGGCTACTATATTTTACGGTATTCACACCTAAATCTGTAGTAATCCAGTTATTATTATAACCAACTAAACGGTATTGATACGTTTTATTTATATTGTATAAAACACCATTGACATTAAAACTAAATTGTACTGAATTCTGATTATAATCTAAATCATAATCCGTTCCTAGATCAGTCGATTTTTCATTAATCTTTATGTCGTTAAAATAAATTTCGGGTTGCGACATCTTTTTAAACACCTTCTCTTTATCAAAAGAAAAAACACCCTTGTTTGAAGACAAAACCACGCGGTTATTTAAGACTTCGATTCCTGAAATTTTGTAAGACAAAAGACCGTCTGTCTTGGTTAAATTTTTAAAATATTTGTTATCCGTATTAAACACTTGCAAACCTTTTGGTGTCGCTATCCAAATCGAATTTTCATCAGCCTTTAAATATTTAATCTGATCAGACAACAAGCCTTCTTTTGTAGTGTAATGCGCAATAACTTGATTATCTCTTATTGCAAAAATTCCATTTTTAAACGTCCCCACCCAAACGATGCCATCTGCAGTTTCCGTAATAGAAATGGCTAAAATCTCTTTCTCTTTATAGCGTATTGTGGTTGATTTAAAATCGTTATCTAAAACTAATAAATCATCGACATACCCAATAAAAACAGTATTGCTATTCTCACTGTAGTAGGTTGTATAGATCCGCTTGTTATCAGAAAATGTTTTAACTAACTCTGCAGTATTATTCAAAAAAGCCAATCTGCTATAGGTTCCAAAAAGTGTCATCGTTTCATTAACGCGAGAAAAACTTTTCACACCAAGAAATTCATGTTTTTTTATGGTTTCTAATGTTTTGTTATTTACAAAATAACCACCATCGTCGATACTTACATAACTATATTCAATATTAGAATTATACTGTATTGCAGAGACTTTATTACCCAAGTTAGCAGATGCTTTATAAGTAGAAGCATCAACGTTTAAAAACCCTACGACCCCACTTTTAGAACCAAAAAACACAACCGAATCATTCACCTTATCAATAGCCATAATATCATTACTCTTTTCAGGTAATTTATGTTTTACAACCTCTATATTCGGTATTAAATGAATCCCGTTGGTCAATGTTGAAACCCAAAAATTTTGATCTTTATCAATGATAACGTCAGTAACGATTTCATCTTCTAATATTTGGTTTTTAAGTGTGAATTCATTTTTATCGTTTTCATAAATATAAATTCCGGTATGGGTTAACACCCACATATTGTCCTTTATGATCTTTATCCTAATAATCCTTTTATTTTTCAGAAGTTCTAATCCTAGTGTAGCATCCGTAGTACCTGTATTTAGGTTGATACTTCTAAACATGTTTTTATACTTAAATTGTTGAGAAAAAAATAAAATCTCATTTAGTTTAAAAACTTGAGTTTGACCTTGTGCTGTAGTCATACCTTTAATGTCACGATAGTGGATGTTAAGTAAAAACTGATTGGTCTCCTTAAAATCATTATTGAATATTTTTACAGCATCAAAACTAATCAACATGTAGCCCGTATCTAGAGGCATCAATCTTGCCCCTCCATTTCCATGAAGTTCTCTTAAAAGAATTTTCTTGGTAATTAAATCAATAATATATAACGAACGACTTGTCGTAATTAAAAGTTTGTTGTCTTGTATACTGTAATTTCCCAACTGCCCTTTTAATTCCTCTTTTAAATCTATAAAGGTGAGGAGTTGGTTGTTTTCAACATAAAAGAACTGTCCTGAAATATTAGTGCACCATATACGGCCTTGTGTATCTTCAAAAAGTCCAAAAATGGATAGGCCTCGTTTTTCTGCGTTAGTATATTGGGTATACGTTTTGCCATCATAACGATATAAACCGGTATCTGCAGCTAACCAAACAAACCCTTTACTATCTTCTAAAATATTATAAAATTCAATATCTGGTAAGCCATCTTTTTCAGTAAGATGAATAGATACAGGTTCTTGGGCGCACAAAAAATGTAAGCCTAATAGCAATACAATAAAAAGTAATGTTTTCTTCAACATTTAAAAATTGTAGTTAAAACTACAATAAAATACAAATTCTAAGCCTCTAAGCTTTTAAAAGTGTGTTTTTAACTGCTGAAGGTCGTTATTTCTATTGTGGAAAGTTATTTAAGGAAAGGGTTTCAAGTTCTTTCGCTTCATTCTCAAAAATAATAAACACTTTTAATTCTGCGTGTCGCTCTGCAAATGTCTTTACTTTATCTATTCCCATAGCCTGAAACGCCGTGGCATAAGCATCAGCAGTCATACAATCTTCAGCTAAAACAGAAACACTTAAAATATTAGTTTTAGAAGGATACCCCGTTTTTGTATCTATAATATGGGCATAACGATTACCGTTGTCATCAATTTTAAATTTACGATATGTGCCAGAAGTTGCCATGGCTTCCTCTTGTAAAACAATGACTTTTGAATACGACTGATCTCCTTCAAAATTTGGATCGTCGATACCCACTTTCCAAGGTGATTTTTTTTCAAGATTGAGACCTCTTGTTCTTAGCTCCCCCCCTATTTCTACTAAATAGTCCGTAATATTTTTACTTTCTAAAAACTCACCAATAACATCCACACCATAACCTTTAGCAATAGCATTAAAATCTAAAAATGAATTTTTATTCTTTATAATTACATTGTTCTTTAATCCCATTCTATTAAAACCAACAGATTTCATAAGACTATCTATTGCTGTGCTATCTATATTTGCTATTTTTCCTTCAGGACCAAAATCCCATGCATTTACAACAGCTCCAATCGTTGGGTCAAAAGCACCTTCCGTCATTCTGTAAATGAATTTTGCTTTTTCAAATACACGTGTAAAATGTGCATCTACTTCAACAGGTTCACCTTTATTTATTCTTGAAATTTTAGATTCAGGAATGTAAGTGGACATCGATTTATTTATAACATTAAAAAGACTATCAAATTGCTTTTGGTAGTTAACATCATCTTCTGAATGGTATTGAACACTATAAGAAGTTCCAAAAACAGGTCCAGATAATTTGATGTTTTCAGGTTCTGATTCACAAGAAACAAACAGTAATGCTAAACTAAATATGAATAATATTTTTTTCATTATAAATTTTAAAATCTTAATTATTGAAATTCGTTTTTTTACTTATTAGATTAATTTAAATTCATCTCAATAACCTGAATACCATTATATTCAATAAGGTATTCTTCATTTAAATGAATAGGTAAATCTTCGCCGTCAGGATTCCCTAAACCAACGCCTGCATATAACACTTTAGCATCTTTATCAAACGCGTGTTTCTTAAAAGTTTCCATCCAAACTACATCGTAATTATTAGGGTTATCAGGTAGAATAACAGCTCGTACTATTACAAAATAATACTGACCCTTTTTATCAATACACACAAATTGAGGATGACGTTTTAACTTACTATTAATTGCTATAAATTCAAAACCACGTGCTTCGAGGTCCTTGCCAACATGGTTCATGGCGAGATTATGAATTTCTTGAGGGGTTAATGGTTTACTCATAAAACAAAGATACAAAGTTGTAATTTAAAATAACCAAACCTTGCTTTTACAAATAAATAATTAAAATAAAATTCATTTTTTTAATCAAAAAAATAATGGAGAATAAGTAAGAACGAAATCTACCATACGAAACAAAGTAATTTGCTCTAAATTAATTTTAATAATACAATCTAAAGAAAAAACTTACAATAAAATTATGCTTATCGCTAAATAATTTTTAATAGAAATATTTACATAAATTATAAGCTATATTTGCTCACTAACCCCTATTAATACATTTATTTTGTCTATCCCTAATATACAAAAAAAAAGTAGCATCAATTTATTAGATTTTATTCAAGAACATGCTGCCATAGGCACATGGGAATTTGATACAACTTTATCGCAACTAAATTGGAGTACTCAAACAAAAAAAATACATGAAGTCTCATTAGATTATAAACCTAATGTTGAACTTGGACTTTCTTTCTATAAAAAAGGTTACAGCCTAAATAAAATAGAAACATTATTTACAAATTGTATTGAAAACCACAAAGATTTTGACATTGAAATTCAAATAATTACCCAAACAGGAAAAGAAAAATGGGTAAGAACAATAGGTACGCCTATAATTGAAAATAATAAATGTATTAAAATACAAGGCTTAATTCAAGATATTGATAAAAAAACAAAAAACTCTAAAGCATTAGCTATAAAAGAACAACAGCTTAGTAGAACATTTGAAACGGCTTTAGTTGGAATGGCAATAGTAGATCTAGAAGGTACTTTGATCGATGTTAACAAAAGCCTCTGTAAAACTCTTGGTTATAATAAGGATGAAATTAAAACCTTAACATTTATGGATCTAACACATCCTGATGACTTACGCCGTGATTATGCAGCTATGATGAGAATGATTAGTGGAAAACTTGATCATTATGAAGCTGAAAAACGCTATATAAATAAAAAAGGTGAAATTATTTGGGCGCAATTGTTTACAACAATTGTTAGAGATAGTAATGGGCAACCAGAGCATTTTATAGCTCAAATCAATGATCTTACATTAATAAAGAAAAGTAGTCAAAAAGTTTCTCAATTATTAGACACTACAGAAAATCAAAACAAACGTTTATTAAATTTTGCACATATTGTATCTCATAATCTAAGATCACATTACGGTAATTTAGATATGTTATTAGATATTATAAAAATGGATTCACCTGAAACTACTAAAAATGAAATATTTCCATTAATTGAGCAAGCGGTAAATAACTTAGGTGAAACTGTAAAAAATTTAAACGAAGTCGCTGCCATAAATACTCAAAAAGATTTAAAGACAGAATCTTTAAACTTATTAGAGAATTTCAATAAAGCATTCTCTAGTATTTCTGCACTTATAATCAATTCTGAAACTAAGATTTCTATAAATATAGAACCTGAAATTTTTGTTAAAGGAATCCCGGCTTATTTAGATAGTATTTTATTAAATTTTTTAACGAATGCTATAAAGTATAAAAAAATAAATGAACCCGCTAAGATTGAGATAAACACTGAAATTGAGAATGACTTTGTTATTTTAAAAATTAAAGATTACGGTCTAGGCATAGACTTAAAAAAACATAGAGACAAGTTATTTGGAATGTACAAAACATTCCATAAACATAAAGATTCACGTGGTTTAGGACTCTTTATAACAAAAAACCAAGTTGAAGCCATTGGTGGTAAAATTGAAGTAGAGAGTATCGTAAATGAAAGCACAACTTTTTATATATATTTAAAGACATATGAATAAAATTGACGTAGCCTGTATTATAGATGATGATCCAATTTTTATTTTTGGAGCAAAAAGAATGATGCAATTATCTAATTTCTGTAATTCTTTTATGGTTTTTAAAAATGGACAAGAAGCGATTAATAATCTAAAACCCATAATGAATTCTGATGAAGCAATACCAAATGTCATATTATTGGATATAAACATGCCAATAATGGATGGGTGGCAATTTTTAGATGAATTTGTTAAAATTGAATCACATAAAAGCATCACCATTTACATCGTTAGTTCTTCTATTGATCCAGTAGACTTAAATCGTGCTAAACGCTATGATAATATAAAAAACTATATTATTAAACCCATTTCATTTAAAAAGCTAGAGAGCATATTACAAGACGTATAAATTTCTTTTTAAAAAAAATATTAAATACATAAACGGTGATTTGTTATTTAAAAGATCTTTATAGCTTAATATAACTATTCGGTGACTTTTATGATATAAAAAAAGAGACTGCCTTTTTAAACAGTCTCTTTTTTTTCTTTTACATACTCTATAATTTTTAGGTAAGTTCTAAAATCACCTATTTTAATTCACTAAGCAAAAATTATCAAATCCTACATACATTTTTCCATAAGCATCAAACGGAAGGTGTGAATTAGTAATCATAATATGATTAATACCATTTGCTGGAAATGATAATGCACTTGTATCGATTGTAAAAGAAGCCGTTTGCCAAGCATTAGTTGTCGTTGAAGTAATAACTACTTCACCTAAAAACACAGTGTTTGTACTGCCAAACAAATCTATATTTGTAGGTGTAGCAATCCCTGTTGGACTGGCTGGTAATGGATTTGTGTTTGGATGATACACACCATAAACACCAACCTTTACATCATTTGAAGCGGAACACGATTCACTCATATTAGCATAGTCAAAAGATAAAGAATAGAGACCTGAACCTTGATTTATAGTCACTGTAAGTTCATTAAACATACCCTCTCTGTAAAGCGCATTAGAATTTGTAGAGTTTTCTACCCAAATAGATGCAAAAACACCTGTAGATGGAGTTGGAGCTGTGAAGCAAGATTGACCGAAATTGGTAGTAGTATTATCAAATAAATCGGCAAGACTAGTTGATGATTGCCATAAGGCTTTCCAATTGGTTGCTAGATCAACATCTTCATCTATTACAGCATTTGGATCTCCTGTTGTAATTTCAAAATCACCATTTTGAATAAAACCAGGACAAGCTGTTATTTCTGGAAATCCAGGAGTACATTCACAATTTTCGCTAACAGTTCCGTCATTAACACCGTCGTTATCCGAATCACATGCAACTTCAAAGTTGAGTTGCAACGCTTCACAATCAAAATCAACAGTATTTTCAGAAACACAATTACAATCATCAGTAATAATTCCATCTAAATTACCATCACCATTAAAATCACATGGATCACCAAAGTTAACCTGTAACTCTTCACAATCGAAACCAACAGTATTATCTGTAAGACACTCACAATCATCTGTAATAGTTCCATCTGAAATACCATCACCATCAGAATCACACATATCACCAAAGTTAAGTTGCAACTCTTCGCAATCAAAATCAAGACTCTCGGCAATACATTCACAAAACTCATTAACGATTCCGTTATCAATTCCATCACCATTAGCATCACAAACATCACCTATGTTAAGCTCTAAATCGGCACAATCTACATCTCGATTATCTTCATCATAAGCACAAACTTCATCATCACTACAAGAAGACAAACATAATAGCATGAAAATACAAATCATTTTGAATGTATAATTTAGATAGGTTGATAACATTTGGCATTTGGGGTTTATATATAAATTTCTCATTTTGTTTAAGTTTTAAATCAAGGCAGCAATTAACAACTGCCTTGATTTGGTTAATGATTAATAGCAGATTAAATCAATATGATTAGAAACAAATTACTTTGAATTCTGTTCTACGGTTTACACGGTGCTCATCATCTGTACAGGGTACATTATTAGCACATTTTACATTCTTTAATTCGGTTTCACCAGCACCTCTTGCTATTAAGCGATCCTTAGAGATGCCTTGACTAGCAATATATTCTACAGTAGCATCTGCACGACGTTGTGATAGTTTTCTATTGTACTCATCAGAACCTTGACTATCGGTATGCGATGACATTTCTACTTGAATGTTAGGATTGTCTTGCATCAGTTTTACAATAAGTTCTAAATCTGGAATTGAGACTGGTAATATTTCTGACTTATCTAAATCGAAATTAATATTATCTAGTTTTATGGCTTTACCACAAGGATCGATGCACAATTCAAAATCGATAAATAAACTTTTATTTCTATCGTAAGAGCTTGTTGAAACTTCTACCTCATTAGAATAATAACCATCTTTTTTACCATTTAAAGCATAAATAGAAGCCTGTTTAAGATGAAACATAAAATCACCAACATCATTAGATAATGTATGCTTTTCTAAAGCTGCTAATTTATCTGAAAGACCAATATCTACAGCTTGTAAACCTGAATCTGCATTACATTCTACAACATTACCTTTAAGTATAAAATTTTCATCGCCATAGTAAATTACTTTCTGGATGCTATTTCCTTCCTTTTTACATTGAATAAATTCATCTTGACTTATCTTTTCATTATCTAAAGCAACATCATATAGATTTCCGCTAATAACATAATCAGCTTCTAACACATCACTAAAAACAATAACTCCAAAAGAATTGGTTGTACCACTTTCTATAATATTACCTTCTAAATCTTTTAATACAATATCAGTATTTGGAAGAATTTCTCCTGAAAATTTATCTTTAGCAGTAATTGTAATTCCACAACCACAAGTTGCACAACAATGAGGAAAATGATCTTCTTTACAAACTGGACAAATATTTTCCTCTTCTTCTTTTTTATCCTCTTTCTTTTTTGTGAATTTATAAGTTAAACCTGCAAATGCTCCAATTGAAGAAATATCACAATCACAAGGTTTTGATCTTGATAACACCTCTCCATCAAAAGTATTAAAAGGATCACCATTAGCACCTGCTACAGAAGTAAGCGGTTGATATAAGGCAGAAACACCAGATTCACTTAATTCTTCTACACCTAAGTGATGCATATAATAAGCACCAAGGTTAACTCCAATATTTTTAGTAATAGCGTAAGTAAATCGTATCTGACCTTTAAAAGTTAAAACACCTGAATCTTTATAACCCGCATGAAAATTTAAAGGAAAGGTATTAGAAGCTGTTGAAGTACCCATTAGAAGCGTTCTCCCACCTGTAATAGAAGCTAAACCAACACGAGTATTAAGTTCTGCTTTAAATTTACCAGATGGTAACCTGTATTGAAAATTTGGACCAATACCATAAAACATACGAGTTACTTTTTCTTCACTTAAATTAAATGTATTAATAGCAGTAAAAAGATCTGGCTCAAAAAGATTAGACGTTGGGTAATTGCTTTCTGGTTGATTTGTTATGTAATCGAAATCAGCACCAACTCCAAACCAACTCCAATAGTAATCTAAAGAAATACCTAAATCTAAACCACCATTATAATCTATATAAGGGGTGTTATTTTTATAGGTTGGAAAATCATATCCTATTCTAGGACTTAATTGAAAATAATTCTTTTCTAATGCAGCTTCTACTACATTACTTTGCATGTCATCTAATATATTTTCTTGGGCAATTGTAGAAAATACATTTGCAAATACAAATAGCATGATTAATAGTTTTGATAAATTCTTCATTGCGAATGTGTTTTAAATTAAGTTATTCAGACTTATATAAAGAAGACTATAAAATTGTTACCCTTTTAAGGAATAAAATTTTTAAAATAACATAGTATAAAAGCACTTAAAACAAAGCAACAAATAATGATGCACTGCTAACTTCTAGCAAAAAGAGAACAAAGAATATCTTTTAAGAAAAAGTTTAAAACAAAAAAAGCCGATTCAAAATGAATCGGCTTTTTTAATATTATATATAAACTTTAGAATTATCCTCCAAAGTCATCAAATCTAATGTGTTCATCCGGTATTCCGAAATCTTCACCCATTTTCTGAACTGCTTTGTTCATCAATGGTGGTCCACAGAAATATAACTCAATATCTTCTGGTGCATCATGCAGGCTTAAATAGTTATCTATTACACAATTGTGAATAAACCCTACAAAACCATCTCCAGGAGCATCAATATTTTCTTTTACTTTCCAATTATCTTCTTCCATTGGTTCAGATAAAGCTAAGTAAAACTTAAAGTTAGGGAAATCTCTTTCTAACTCACGGAAGTGCTCTAAGTAAAATAATTCACGTTTAGAACGTCCACCATACCAATAAGTCACTTTTCTACCTGTTTTTAAGGTTTTGAAAAGGTGATATAAATGAGAACGCATTGGAGCCATACCAGCACCACCACCAACGTAAAGCATTTCGCTATCAGACTCATTGATGAAGAATTCACCATAAGGTCCTGAAATAACAACTTTATCACCTGGTTTTTGGTTAAAGATATAAGAAGAGGCAACACCAGGATTTACATCCATCCATCCGCCTTTTGCTCTATCGAACGGAGGACAAGCCACACGTACGTTTAGCATAATTTCACGTCCTTCAGCTGGGTAAGAAGCCATAGAATAAGCTCTTTCTACTGTTTCAGTATTTTTCATTACTAATGGCCAAAGTTTAAACTTATCCCATTCTGCTTGAAATTTATCTGGAGTTTCATGTTCTTCAGGATGAGCTGTAATATCCATATCGGTATACTTTACTTCACATGGAGGAATTTCAATTTGAATATATCCACCTGCTTTGTAACCCATATCTTCTGGAATTTCAACAACAAACTCTTTAATGAAAGATGCAACGTTGTAGTTACGTACCACAACAGCTTCCCATTTTTTAATACCAAATACTTCTTCAGGAATGGTAATTTCCATATCCTGTTTTACCTTTACTTGGCAAGACAAACGTGCACCATGTGCCAGTTCTTTTCTTGAGAAGTGAGGTGTTTCTGTTGGTAAAGCTTCTCCACCACCAGATAATACATGACATTCACATTGAATACATGTTCCACCACCACCACAAGCTGATGGTAAAAATATTTTTTGGTTTCCTAAAGTACTTAATAAAGAACCTCCAGAACTTACTTCTATTTCACGTTCACCATTAATCAAAATCTTTACAGGTCCTGATGGTGATAATTTTTGTTTTACAAATAATAATAACCCAACTAATAACATTAAAATTATTAAAAATGCTACTACGGTTACTAAAATTGTCCCTGTTGTACTTGCTGCTAATAATATCATACTACTCAATTACTTTAATTGTGTTATCAGCTAATGCTTTTGTTTCTTCTATTTTCTTTTCAGCTTCTACTGTAGTAGTAGTCACTTCTTCTTTAGCTTCATCATCACCACCAGTTAACATACCACCAAAACTCATAAAGCCGATAGCCATTAAACCTGTAATAATAAATGTAATTCCTAAACCACGTAAAGCTGGTGGCACGTTAGAATATCTAATTTTTTCACGAATTGCAGCAATTGCTAAAATAGCTAAGAACCATCCAATACCAGAACCAACACCATAAGTTGTTGCTAATCCTAAAGTAGGAATCTCTCTTGATTGCATAAATAATGAACCACCTAAAATGGCACAGTTTACAGCAATAAGTGGTAAAAATATACCTAATGAATTATATAAAGATGGTGAAAATTTCTCTACAACTATTTCTACCAATTGTACCATTGTAGCAATAGTAGCAATAAACATAATAAAAGATAAGAAACTTAAATCATAACTAGCGTATTCTTCACCTAACCAAGATAAAGCTCCTGGTTGTAATAAATACTGATCTAATAGCCAGTTTAAAGGTACAGTGATTGCAAGTACAAAAATTACTGCCGCTCCAAGACCAACAGCTGTACTTACTTTTTTAGATACAGCTAAGTAAGAACACATCCCTAAGAATGTAGCAAATACCATGTTATCTATAAAAATCGATTTGAAAAATAATTCTATATGTTCCATATATTTTGTTTTTAGTTGTTAGCATTTAATTGTCAATTTAAACCATCAACAACAAATAACCTTAAACTAATTTAGTCTTCAATTAAAGCTTTGTTTCTACTACGTTGTATCCAAATGATTATACCTACAACAATCAATGCCATTGGAGATAATAACATAAAACCGTTATTTTCATAACCGATAGCATACAATCCTGTTTTTTCAATAGGATCTCCTAAAACTTTAAATCCTAATAAAGTACCAGAACCTAAAAGCTCTCTAAAGAAACCAACGATAATAAGTATTAAACCATAACCAGCTGCATTACCAATACCATCTAAAAAGGATTGCCATGGTTTATTTGCTAAAGCAAAAGCTTCAAAACGTCCCATAATAATACAGTTTGTAATAATCAATCCAACAAAAACAGAAAGTGTTTTACTTAACTCGTAAGCAAAAGCTTTTAAAACTTGATCAACTATAATTACTAAAGCAGCAACGACAACCAATTGAACAATAATTCTAATTTTTGAAGGAATAATGTTTCTCATTAAAGAGATCACTACATTTCCTATAGCTAAAACAGCCATTACAGACACAGCCATTACAATCGAAGCTTTTAACTCTGCTGTAATTGCTAAAGCAGAACAAATACCTAATACCTGAATAGTAATAGGGTTATTATCCGCTAATGGATCTGTGATTAACTTGGCATCTTTTTTTGATAAAAGTCCCATAAATTAATTGTTTTTTAAATTTTTAAAGTAAGGTTCGTAAAGCTTTAAATCACTTTTTATCATAGCTGAAACACCATTTCCTGTAATTGTAGCTCCTGCAATTGCATCAACCTCATTATCTGTTTTATCTAAATTTTTTGGATCTGCATTTCCTTTAGCAACATCTATACCTTTAAAAGTACCTGAATCACTTAAAAGGTGTTCACCAATAAAATCATCCATAAAAAAACGTTGCTTAATGTTAGCACCTAATCCAGGTGTTTCACCAGCATGATCAAAAAATGCACCTTGAACAACCATGTTTTCATCCATTGAAACATAAGCCCAAATAGCATCCCAAAGACCTTTACCTCTAATTGGTGCTATGTAAAATGTTTTACCATCTTTTTCACCAACAAATAAAGGCAATCTTCTTGCTTTACCTGCATTTGCATTTGCTTGTTCTTTTTTAACATCTATTAAATAAGCTTGATCATCTTCGCTTACTTTTCCGTCTTGAATAACCAATTGCTTTTGAATATATGTTTCAAATAACTCTGGTGCATCGTTTGTAGAAACAAAATTCGCACTACTTTCATCATTCTCATTAACACCCATTGCATACAGAATATTCTGTTGCTTTTCTATACGTTGGTTCTCTGTAATAGTCGGTTTTAATGAAGATGCAGTAAACGCTAGTAATGAACCTACGATTAATACCATAGCTATGGCAAAAATTATAGTGTATGAATTTTTATCTGTTCTATTTTCCATCGTTATGCAGTTTTTGCTTTTAGACGTTTCATTCTTTTCTTAACATTCCCTTGAACCACATAATGGTCAATTGTTGGTGCAAACACATTCATTAATAGAATAGCTAACATTACACCTTCTGGATATGCAGGGTTAAATACACGGATCATAATAGAAAGAAATCCTATTAAGAAACCATAAATCCATTTCCCTTTATTTGTTTGTGATGCTGTTACAGGATCTGTAGCCATAAATACAGTACCAAAAGCAAAACCTCCGATAAGTAAGTGATGCCAGAATTCTGTACTCATTAATCCATAAAACTTGCTTCCTTCAGTAATTACTTCAGCACTAACAAGACCATTAAAAATTAATCCCATTACTAAAGCTCCTACAACAGAAGATAACATAATTCTCCAGCTTCCTATTTTAGCGAAGATTAAAAATACAGCTCCTACTAAAATTAAAAGTGTCGATGTTTCTCCTACCGAACCCGGAATAATTCCGCAGAACATATCCCAAACCGAATAGGCAACTTCTTTACCTTGTGCTAAAGTACCTAATATAGTTTCACCAGAAATAGCATCTACATTCTGACCTGCAGCAATCATTTGATCACGTTCTACAGCTCCATGAATCCATACTTTATCTCCTGACATCCATGTAGGATAAGCAAAGAATAAAAAGGCTCTAATGGTTAATGCTGGATTAAGAATATTCATTCCTGTTCCACCAAATACTTCTTTACCGATAACAACACCAAAGATTACAGCAACAGATAACATCCATAATGGAATATCTACTGGTACAATAAGCGGCACTAACATACCAGTTACTAAATAACCTTCTTCTACTTCATGTCCTTTAATGATGGCAAAAACAAATTCTACTGCTAAACCAACACCGTAAGAAACAATGACTAGTGGTAATACTTTCCAAAGTCCAACTACAAGATTGTCTAAAGTCCAAAATGAAGCTCCTAAAAACCCATTTGCAGATTCAATTAAACCTTGTGCTAAATAATGCTGATAACCAGCATTAAACATACCGAATATTAAACATGGAACTAAAGCCATGATTACAGTATTCATTGTACGTTTTAAATCATCAGCTGCCTTTATATGAGTACCATTATGAGTGGTTTCATTAGGCATATATAAAAACGTAAAAAGGGCGTTAAATCCAGGAATCCACTTCTTGTCTTTATTCTTTTCCTTAAAATTATGTAAATTATTTTTTAAACCCATTATCCTATTTCTTTAAGCATTAAGTCTAACCCTTCTCTAATTATTTTTTGATGCGGTTGCTTAGATACACATACAAATTCCGTTAAAGCAAAATCCTCAGGTGCAACTTCGTACATCCCTAAAGCTTCCATTTCATCTAAATCTTTATACATACAAGCTTTTAGAATCTGCATTGGATAGATATCTAAAGGAAATACTTCTTCATAAGTTCCTGTAGTCACAAATGCACGATGTTCTCCGTTTGTATTTGTATTTAATTCGAATTTCTTTTTTGGAGTTAACCAAGAAAAGGTTAAAGCTCTAGATGTAGACACCTTATTGAAAACAGGTTTGTTCCATCCAAAAAACTCGTAATCATCACCTTCTGGAATCACAGAAATCACATTGCTGTAATAATCTAAGTTACCATCTGGTTGCACTTGTTTTCCTGACAATACGTTTCCTGAAATAAAACGAGCATTGCTGTCTTTTTCAACACCATTATCATAAACCATAGTTGCAATTTCTGCACCTAATTTAGTTTTAAAATAACGTGGTTTTTTAACAGAAGAACCCGCTAAAGCAATAATACGCTCAGCATTAAACTTCCCAGTAAGAAGTAACTCACCGATAATCACTAAATCTTGTGCATTAACAGTCCATACCGTTTCACCTTTATTAACAGGATTAACCTTGTTAATTAAAGTCCCTACATTCCCTGAAGGATGCGGTCCTGAAACCTTGTGTGTTATTGCATTTTGTAGATTAGCTAAAGGTGAACTTGACTTAGCTCCAACTGAAATATGAACTCCACCTTCTGTAAACTTAGACAACGCTGTAACAGCGGCTTGTAACTCAGCTTCTTTCCCAGCTAGAGTATAATCTAAATTTGCAGCTAAAGGTGCACTTGCATAACCTGACACAAAAATAGCTTTTGGTGTGCTATCTGCCTTAGCGATAACATCGTAAGGACGTTGCTTTATAAAAGCCCAACATCCTGAAGCTAACAAATGTGCTTTAGTTTTTTCAGCATCCGAATTTAAGTCAAACTTCCCATGATCTAGAAAAGCCTGCGCTTTGTCTGCAGTTATTTTAATAGCGTCTATTCGACGTCTTGGTCCACGTTGTATTTCCGTAATCTCACCAGAAACTGGAGAAACAAATTTCATTGCCTCATTGTCTTTATTAAAAAACAAAGTTTCACCTGCTTTAACATGCGTCCCCTCTTTGGCAACAAGTTTAGGAATAATACTATGGAAATCTTCGGGTCTAATAGTGTAAGAATTACTAATAATAGCACTCTCTGTAGCTTCCTCGGCTTGACCGATTAACCTTATATCTAAACCCTTTTTAATTCTGATGTCTTTTGACATATACTTAAAGATTAGTTGTCTAAAAATCCGTGCGAATTTACAAATTAATGCTTAAAATCCCTCTAAAATCATGTTATTTATTTATAACCATTATAAATAATCCAATTACCATAAGGCACAGATTTTGATTATCTTTATGCACTTAGATTCAATTAAAATGAAAAAAAACTATTTAAGCCTTCTTATACTTTTTGTATTTCCAACAATTGTAATATCACAAGTCGCTACTGAGCTAAATCCTCCAGACTTTATAAAAACCATTACTTTTAAAAGCAATAATACCACACAAGGGCAACTGCCTATATTTAGTCTTGGTGAATCATTAACCTTAGAATTTGATGCTTTAACAGGAGATGAAGAAGATTTCTATTACGTTATTGAACATTTCAATTTTGACTGGACACCTTCAAGTTTAGTTAAATCTGAATACTTAAGTGGTATGGATAATCAACGTATTTTAGATTACGAAAATTCGTTTAACACCTATCAAATTTATTCACATTATAATTTAGAAATCCCAAACACACAAACACGTGGCTTATTAAAAAGTGGCAACTACATGATTTCAATTTATGATGATTATGATGAACTTATGTTCAGCAGAAAATTTATGATTTATGAAAGCCTAACAAATGTTGGAGTTCAAGTAAAACGCTCTAGAGATGTAAAAACTATAGCAGAGAAACAATCTGTAGATATCAAAATTACAACGAGTGGCATGAATTTAAACAACCCTCTTGAAACGATTAAAACACTAGTCATTCAAAACAACAATCTAAACACAGCGATTACAGATTTAAAACCACAATACACTCTAGGTAATGAACTCATTTACCGTTACGACACAGCTTCTTCATTTTGGTCCGGAAATGAATACAACTTTTTTGAAAACAAAGATGTTAGAGCTGCAAATATTGGTGTTCAACGTATAGAATTAAAAGATCTTTATCACAATTACCTATACACTAACATCGCTAGAAAAGACAGACCATACACTTATAACCCTGATATTAATGGTAATTTTCTCGTTACTGTTTTAGATAAAACTAACGTAGATATTGAGGCAGATTATGTGATGGTGCACTTTTCATTATTACATGATGAATTAATAGATAAAAACATATTTATCTATGGCAATTTTAATGGATACACTTTAGAACCCTTAACCCAAATGCTTTATAACATTGAAAGTAAACGTTACGAAAACATAATGCTTATGAAGCAAGGGTTCTACAACTACAAATTTGTTACGGTAGATAAAAAAACAGGAGAATTAGATGAAGGTATTATCAGCGGAAACTTTTGGCAAACAGAAAATAATTATAAAGTTTTAGTTTACTATAAAGATTTAGGCTCTCGTTACGATCGCCTTATTGGATTTGGAGAAGCAAGCTCAGTAGATATCACGAACTAAATTATGAAAATGAAAAATATTTACACTTTTAATTAGTGTTTTAGCATATTAAACCCTCATAACTGCTCTTTCTTTAAAAAATAAGAGACCTCACTTTAATTACAAGGAATCATTCAAAAATTATGTTATTTTAGCATAGATCAAACACTATAAACTATGGTACAACAAGTTACAAGCGGTATCAAAATTTCTGTAGAAACCAATTTTGAAGGCACATTTTACAAAAATTACAAAGTACATTTCGCTTTTGGTTACAAAGTAACCATCGAAAACCAGAGTAAAGATTCTGTTCAATTGCATTCTAGACATTGGAAAATACTTGATGCCTTAAATAATGAAGAAGTTATAGAAGGCGAAGGCGTTATTGGTAAAAAACCTATTTTAAAACCAGGTGAATCTCACACTTATAATTCAGGTTGTCTATTAACCTCTCCTTTTGGAGCTATGCAAGGTTATTATAACATGACAAATAACACAACATCTGATAACTTTAAAGTTTATATCCCTTCATTTAAACTAAGTGCACCTTTTGCTATAAATTAAATCTCATCCCTTTAATTTAATAGCTTAAAATATTCTTAACTCAACTTATTACACAAAACGATAAGCATTAAACTTAAGCTTTAATTTGATGAAATAAATATGTAAAATTCACATTTACAACTTTCACATAGCTATAACGTTTCAAAAAAATATTTTCTCATAAAAATTGTACATTTGTTACTTACACTTTCAAACTAAAAACAAATAGATTTCTACTTTTAGTGGAAACATAAAACAATTTAACGATGGGAAAAGGATTCTTTAATGTACCCGTAGCAGTTAACGAACCTGTTATGTCTTACGCACCTGGTTCTGCAGAACGCAAAGCAGTATCAGAGGCTTATAAATCAATGTTCAATTCTAAAGTTGAAGTTCCTCTATATATAAATGGTAAGGACGTAAAAACTGGAAATACCAGAACTATGTCACCTCCACACGATCATAAACATATTGTTGGTGAATATCACTTAGCTGAACAAAGCCATGTTGAAGATGCTATTGCTACAGCATTAGAAGCAAGAAAATCTTGGTCTCAAATGCCATGGGAACAACGTGCAGGTATTTTCTTAAAAGCTGCAGAATTAATTGCTGGTCCATACAGAGCAAAGATTAATGCCGCTACGATGATAGCGCAGTCTAAAAATATTTATCAAGCTGAAATTGATGCTGCTTGTGAGCTTATTGACTTCTTACGCTTTAATGTTCAGTTTATGTCAGACATTTACATGGAGCAACCAGAAAGTACAAGTGCTGCATGGAACAGAGTAGAATACAGACCACTAGAAGGATTTACATACGCTGTAACACCGTTTAACTTTACTGCTATTGCCGGTAACTTACCAGCTTGTATGGCTTTAATGGGAAATGTTGTGGTTTGGAAACCAAGTGATAGCCAAGTTTATTCTGCAAAAGTTATTATGGACATCTTTAAAGAAGCAGGTGTACCAGATGGTGTTATTAATGTTGTTTTTGGTGATCCGGTAATGATTACAAATACAGTATTAGCAAGTCCTGATTTTTCTGGTTTACACTTTACAGGTTCTACACATGTATTTAAAGAATTATGGAAACAAATAGGAAATAACATACACAACTACAAAACATACCCAAGAATTGTTGGTGAAACTGGAGGTAAAGATTTTATAGTTGCACATAAAACAGCCGATGCTAAACAAGTTGCAACAGCTATTGCTCGTGGTGCTTTTGAATTTCAAGGTCAAAAATGTAGTGCTGCATCTAGAGCTTATGTTCCTAAAGGAATTTGGGCAGATGTAAAAAAATATCTAATTGAAGATATGGAATCTTTCAAAATGGGATCTCCTGAAGATATGAGCAACTTTATCACCGCTGTAATCCACGAAGGTTCTTTTGATAAATTAGCGAAATATATCGATGAAGCTAAAGCTGATAGCAATGCTGAAATTATTGCTGGTGGTAATTACGATAAATCTAAAGGGTACTTTATTGAACCTACAGTTATCTTAACTACAAATCCAAAATACACAACAATGTCTACAGAGTTATTTGGCCCTGTAATTACAATATATATATATGAAGATGATGCGTACTCAGAAACATTAAAGCTGGTTGACGAAACAAGTGACTATGCTTTAACTGGCGCTATTATTTCTAGAGACAGATATGCTGTTGAAGAAGCTACAAAAGCACTTCAGAATGCTGCTGGAAACTTTTACATAAACGACAAACCAACAGGAGCTGTTGTAGGACAACAACCTTTTGGTGGTGCTAGAGCGTCTGGAACAAATGATAAAGCCGGAAGCCCTCAAAACTTATTACGTTGGGTGTCTCCTCGATTAATTAAAGAAACATTTGTAACTCCTGTAGATTATAGATATCCATTTTTAGGAGAATAACACCTAAAAATCTAAAATACAAATCCTTATCAGCAATCTGCTTTTAAGGATTTTTTTTTGTTTGAAATAGAAATGATCACCATAAATAATAATTCTTAAAGTAAACTTTGTATCTTTTCAAGATAATAACTAAAATCTACAGCTATGAAGAAACTATACATTTCTATTTTATTACTTTTTCCGTTACTTACTTTTTCACAAATAGCATTCACCTCAACTATTACACCAGACCTATCTGCTTATGGTGAGGCCACAAGTTATCCAGGCCAAGGGGAATACGAAATATTCTTAAGCGCAGACAATATTTTAGACAAACCTATAATTATTGTTGATGGTTTAGATGCTGGTGATTTAAGAGATATTAATGGCATTTATAGTTTATTAGACTTTACAAATACTATTGGAACTCAAAATTTAGCAGATCAATTACGCGCTGAAGGTTTTGATATTGTTATTTTAAATTTCCCTGTTTACACAAGAGTTGAAGATGCTGAGATTATAGATGGAGGTTCTGATTTTATAGAACGAAATGCTATGCTTTTAACTGAATTAATTGAGATCATTAATATAGACAAAGCACCAAACAACCCCGAACAAAATGTGATTATAGGACCAAGCATGGGAGGATTGATTTCTCGTTATGCCTTAAATTACATGGAAGCAAACTCTATAGATGCTGACACAAGGCTTTACATCTCTTTTGATGCACCACACAACGGAGCAAATGTCCCTATCGGATTACAACATCAGCTAAACTATTTAGCCTATAACGCATTATACCCTGTTACAGAATTAGAACCCGTTATTGAAGATTTACTTAAATCAACTGCTAGCAAACAATTACTAGTAGATCATTTTGAAGCACATTTATCTGGAAATGATTTAGTCACTTTTGACGCTTCAGCAACATTACCAGAACCACATCCCTTTAGAACTATTTTTGAAACTCATATAAATAATTTAACAGCTAGTGGCTTTCCTGAGGACGTACGTAACGTTGCCATTATCAATGGTAGTGGCAATGGAAGTCCATATTTAGCAGCAGACGGAGTAACACCTATAACAAACGGATTTGCCATAGCAGATGTAACATTACCTGTAGAAGTTCCTGTTTTAGGTACTGTAGACGTAGAAATAGAATTAAACATGACACCTGCTGCAGGATCACCACAACAAGTAAGTCGTTTTTTCGCACCGCTTTTACCTCCCTTTGTTCCTAACGTAGAAAGTATTGCCAATTCAGGAACCACAAACTTTGATGGTATCGATTCAGCTCCAGGAGGACTATTTGATTTATCTAATTTAACAGCATCCTTTGGAGGTACTGGAGGTATTGGTGAAGATTTTTTCACCGCTTTACAGATTGATAAATTTAGTTTTATACCCTCGGTTAGCGCACTAGCATTAGATATTACAGATGCTGCAACAAATTACGATATCAATTGGCACTACCCTATTGATTTAGACGATAGTGAAACAACCGATAACACACCTTTTGCTAATATTTTTGCACCAGACGCTAACGAACCTCACCTTCAACTTACCGAAGCTAATGTTGCTTTTGTTTTAGCTGAAATATTAGATGCATCCTTAAATATTCCGGATTCAGAATTATTAACAATGCAATTAGAAAAGAATCCTGTTCAAAATGAATTGGTATTACGCTCAAATTTAAATAGTACAGCAACTGTTTTAATTAGTGATTTAACAGGTAAAATAGTTTTTAATTCAACTCGAGAATTAACAAGTAGAACTGCAATTCAGATTAATTTAACTTCAGGCTTTTATATTTTAAATGTATTAGGACAAAACAACGGCTCGTACACCACTAAATTTGTAGTAAGCAAGTAAAAACTTAAATTAAAACCATAAAAAACCTAAACAGTATAGATATACTGTTTAGGTTTTTTTATTTAAATCTAGTCTTCAAAGACTATTACTCATAAGATTTATCTTCATTTAAATGTGCAAATTGAGCATTTTTAGCATTATTATCAGCATCAACAACCATAGCAACAACACTCAAGTTTTCTGTAATATAACTTGAGGGAACCGTTATTGAATATGATGTAATATATTCCGTTAAAGCACTAGTAAGAGGAATTTCATCACCTAAAACACTAGATAATGAATTTCTCAATACTTCATTGTGTTCAAAACCAGGAATTGGACTACCTGCATTATAAAAAGGACTAGAACTATCTTGATCATAATAATTTACTTGATCATAGATTATACCGTCTTCAAGCAAATAAACGACAAGCTTATCACCTTGTGAAGAACCTTCTTCATAAACCACATTAATCTGTACTGTTAATGCACCATCTACTAATTCAGAATTTAGAGCCAATGCTAAGTTAGTATCTAGACCAGCAATACTTGTAACGTCTTCAAAAACATGAGGTGTAGCCCAATTTACTGATCTATTTATTTTAGCTGCAGGAAACCCTTCGATATCAAAAGCATCTTTTAATAATTGTACTTGATCAAAATGCATCGGATCTTCAAAACTATTTGCTGTTTCATGAATAGCCACAATTGCAATATTATCCGTTTCTTCCTTCAATAAACTAACCGCATTTGCAACTCTAGGACAAAAACCACACCATGTCCCCGTATAATCTTCAACAACAATCTTTCTTTTAGGGATTATAACACTAAATGCTTCTGCACTTGTAGTTACCTCTACCCCTTCTTCCATATAAACCCCATAAACCTCAAAATCTCCAATGATATCAGACGAAAAAGAAGTTCCCTCTACAGCAACACCATTAACATAAAAGGTGGCAAATTCAGTAACATCCTCTCCTTCTTCATTTATAATCTTAAAAGGAATCTCTTGATTAATTAATGAGGCTTTTCGAGCTATATTATCAACCTCAATTTGAGCCGTTGGAGTTGTTAGCGGCACATTATCCTCTGTTTTACTACAAGAAACACTTACTAACATAATCATTATTAAAAATAATTTCGTTGCTTTTTCAAAAATCATAATCCGTATTTATATTGTTTTTTGCTAAATTAATTAATTTTAACAACTCTTATGCATTTGCTAAAATTTTAACTAATATTGTGTATCTATTATAAAACTTTAACATGAACAGAATAATTTACATTTTCTTCTTAGGAATCTTCAGTCTTACTGCATCAGCGCAAAACGAACTTCCTAATTTAGATTTAAAATCTATTGACGGCAAAACCGTAACTTTAAAAGAAACCCTCAATGATGATGGAGTCACCATTATTTCACTTTGGGCCACTTGGTGCGTTCCTTGTTTAAAAGAATTAGACGCTATTAATGACATATATGATGAGTGGCAAGAAGAAACAAATGTAAAACTCATTGCGGTTTCAGTAGACGATAGTAGAACGGTAAAACGTGTAAAATCTTTAGTAAATGGCAAAGGTTGGGAATACACCGTTTTATTAGACACCAATACAGAACTTAAACGTGCACTTAATGCATCTAGCATCCCTCTCACGATTTTAGTGAAAGATAATAAAATTGTCTACAAACACTCTGGATACAGTCCTGGTGCAGAATTAGAATTGTACGAAAAAATTAAAGAACTTTCTAAATAAACCTTTGCATCATTTTATCTTTCAATTAATTACCATGAAAAAATCACTTTTTCTAATCACTATATTATTTCAAATCTATTTTATTAACGCACAAGAAACAGGCTATTTTTACGGTGGCTTAGAATCTAATTCGCAATGGCTTCAAACCGACGAAGGTATTAACTTCTTAGCTCCAGAAGATCAATTTAGAGCCAACAACTATATTCTAATGAACTACAATTTAGGCAAATTTACTGCTGGTGTTCAGTACGAATCTTACCTCCCTTCTGCTCTTTTAGGTTATGACGATTCAACTTACGGTAACCAAAACGATGTGGCAACCTATTATTTCAACTATAAAGATGAAACCTTAGATATTACTGGAGGTTATTTTTATGAGCAATTTGGAAGTGGACTAATATTAAGATCTTGGGAAGACCGCCAATTAGGCCTTAACAATGCCTTAAAAGGAATAAACGTAAAATTTAATGCTACAAAAGACTTGGCCATTAAAGCTGTTTTTGGACAACAACGTAATGGTTTTGAAGTTTCTGAAGGTACAATACAAGGTATCGATGCCGACTTAAGTCTTAGCGGAGCATTAAATATTGAATCGGTAGATATACAACTAGGTGGAAGTTATGTCGCAAGAAACCAAGACACTAATGGTAACGAAGCCCTACCAACAACAGTAGCTGCTTATGGTGGTCGACTAGATTTAATCTTTAATAATTTTTACGCAGGTGTTGAAGCTATTGTTAAAGATCCAGATGTAATACTTAACGAAGGACAAATCTCTTCTAATAAATTATACGACGGAACAGCACTACAAGTCAATGCTGGGTATGCAAAAAAAGGATTAGGGATAAACGCCACATTTAGAAGGTTAGAAAATTTTAGCTTTTACGCGGACCGTTATGCAGAAGGAAACATTTACAACCAACAAGTTATCAATTATGTCCCTGGACTTACAAAACAACAAGACTACTTATTAACCAATATTTACGTTTACAACCCACAGCCAAGATTAATCATTGAATCTTTTGATCAACGCTCAGGTGAGGTTGGCACACAATTCGATTTATTTTACAGCTTTAAAAAGGGCACGTCTTTAGGTGGAAAATATGGAACAAAATTAGCCATGAATTTCTCTTATTGGGGAGGGTTAGATTCAGAATATAATATTGAAAACAGATGGTACAAAGCTAAATTTATAGGAAATGGCCATCAACTATTTAGAGATATTAATTTCGAGGTTAAAAAGAAATGGTCTAAAGAGTGGAGTTCTGTTTTCACGTACCAAAATGTATTAGTAGATAAAGGTATTGTTGAAGGTGGACCATTGGGACATTCATCAATTTTAGCTAACATCGGTGTTATAGAAACCACTAAAAGATTTGATAACGGAAAAGCTGCTCGCTTTGTGGCACAACACTTATGGAGTAAAGACGATCGCAAAAATTGGGTTGCAGGAGTTTTTGAATATAACTTCTCTACACGTTTAGCCGCATATGTAGCTGATAACTGGAATTATGGTGGTACAAATGAGATTCACTATTACAGCGTAGGCGGAAGTTACAGCAAAGGCAACACAAGATTAGGATTAAACTACGGAAGACAACGCGGAGGATTAATCTGTATTGGTGGTGTTTGCAGGTTTGTACCTGAAAACACAGGCTTAAGCGCCAATTTAACCGTCGCTTTTTAATCCCTATTCTAAAAAATAAAAACATCAACTTTTAATCTACAGAAATTTAAACACATGTAATACGAAAAACCTTAATATTAATCTAATACATCAAAATCATGATCAAAAAATTACTTTATTTATTAATGCTTAGTTTATCTTTTACTCAGCTAACTACAGCACAAATTTACTTTTCTGAAGATTTTTCTTCAGGAACCATGGACAATTGGACTCTAACAGATTCTGATGGTGATAGCGACAATTGGTCTATAGCAAACCTAGAAGCTGTACAAGGTAACCATGCAACTTCTGCTTCTTGGTCATCAACCACAGGACTAGCATTAACACCAGATAACTGGATGGTATCTACAGCTATAGATCTTACAAGTGCTACAGGAAATGTTTTTCTTCAATGGAAAGCATACGGACAAGATCAATCGTGGGCTAATGAAAATTATACCGTATATGTTGCAACAGCATCTGATATTACAACATTGGGAGCATCTACCACTTCATTTAATGAAGTTATAGGAGCTACAAATGGTGTTTATGCCAATAGAAATTTAGACATAACCTCTTTTGTTGGACAAACAATTTATGTTGCGTTTAGACATCATGCTGTTACAGATCAATTTAGATTAAACATTGATGATATATATGTAAAAACAGTTAGCGATAATGACGCTGAACTTGCGAGCATCAACCTAGATCGATATGGACTTGTTAGTACAGATTATCCTTTAGAGATTGAAGTAAATAACGTAGGTGGTAATACAATTACTACACTAGATATTGAATGGACAGACGGAACGTATACAAACTCTGCAACAATAAATACTTTTATTACAGGCGGAGCATCAACTACAATTACGCATCCAGATGTTATTAATTACAGCTCTGTTGTTGAAAAAGAAATAACGGTAACAATTACAGGTGTAAATGGCGGAGCAGATTCTTATCCACTTAACAACTCTAGCTCTAAAGATTTTAATACCATGACACAATCTGGTAATAAAGCTGTTTTTATTGAGGAAGCTACAGGAACTTGGTGTGGATGGTGCCCTAGAGGTGCTGTAGGTATGGATTATATTACTCAAACATATCCTAATACAGTTGTTGGAGTAGCCGTTCATAATGGAGATCCAATGACTGTTACTGAATATGATAATGCAATAGGCCTATATATTGCAGGATATCCTAGCAGTTTAGTAGACCGTAAATTAATTGATGTTGATCCAGCTCAAGCATCATTAGTAGAAGCTTACAATACACAAATCACAGAAGTTGTTCCTGTTGATTTATCATCAGAAGCAATTCTAACAGGTAGTGAATATACGATTACTGCTAACGCAAATTTTTACACCAATTTAAGCGCTGCTGATTACAGATTAGCGGTTATAATTACAGAAGATGATGTTACTGGTATAACTAGTGGCTACAACCAAACAAATTATTATTCAGGAGGAAGTAATGGAGCAATGGGCGGTTACGAAAGTTTAGCTGGCTCTGTACCTGCGGCACTAATGGTATATAACCATGTTGGTCGTGCTTTACTTGGCGGTTTTGACGGACAGGCTAATTCAGTACCAACAACAATTACCGCAGGAGAACTTGTTTCTTATGATTTCACATATACAGTACCCGCAACAAGTACAGTTGAAAACATGCATATTGTTGTGGTTTTAATTGATTCTACAGACGACAGTATTGTTAACGCGCAACAGAGTACTTTTGCTCAAGCCTTAAGTGTGCAAGAAGTTTCAGGTATTGATTCAATTAAAATATACCCAAATCCTGCAACAGACAAACTTAATATAGCTTTCCAATCAGGAAATGGTGATTACAATGTAACAGTAACTGATATGTTAGGAAGAACAGTTATTAATAATAACTACGAAGGTTTATTTGGATCTCAAAACATAGAATTACCTGTATCAGAATTAAAAGCTGGTCACTACATTATGAATATTAATAATGGAAGTGCATCATACAGTGCTAAATTTATAATTAGCAAATAAAAATAATTTCACAAAACTAAAGGGAAGCTTTAAAAAGCTTCCTTTTCTATATAACTAAAAAAAAATAGGAACTTTAATTATTAACAATCAATTAAAAAATAAAATACCATGAAGAAAAAACTACTTTTTATGAGCTTATTATTAACCTCATTTGTGTCTTTTGCACAGTTTGAAGTTAGAGATTATAGTGACGACAGCCTCATTACAGAGGGACAAGTTTTAGCTTTCTCTGATGCAGGTTGCGCATATGCAGATCCTTGTAATTGGAAATTTAAAGTAACCAATACGTCTAGTGAAGATATTTATGTTAGAATATTTGTAGATGAGCTTGTTGGTACTGATGGTTCTAATTTTCAATTGTGTTTTGCGGGGGTTTGTTTAAATGATGTAACTTTAAATAGCGGATATCCTTCAACTCCTTTTTTAATAGCTCCAGGAACTACAAATAGTGCAGGAAACAATTTTTGGAACCTTAACGACAGTTCTACAACAACACCGATGAGTTGGACTTTTAGATTTCAAGCCTTTAATGCTAGTGGTGCAACAGTAGGAACACCATTAAATGTAACTTATAGTTATGACTCAAGCCTTAGTGTTGAAGAATCTCAATTATCAAAAATTAAAATTTACCCAACTAATGTTATAAATGAACTCAATATTTCTTCTTCAGAAGACCTATCTGCAACTGTTTATGACCTTTTAGGGAGAAGTGTTAAAGAAATAAAAGTGATTTCTAATGGTGATACTATTGACTTTTCTGAATTATCTGCACAACCTTACATTGTTAAATTTACTAACGGTAATGGTAATTCTATTACAAAGAAAATAGTAAAGCAATAGTCCTTTAATATTTTAAAATAAAAAACCGTTTGAAATGTTTTTCAAACGGTTTTTTATTTTCTACTAATCACACCTATTAGTATAAAGATGCAGGAGTTAGATTATCAATATAAATATTTAACCTGTCAATATATTTTAAACCATAACCTTCATCTACATTTTCTTCTACATAAAAAAGCGTTTCACCTTTATGCCCTACTAAAGTTAATTGTACAGTATCATTTTTTCGCTTTAATATAATATAAGCGACACGATTATCATATAAACTATATGCTGACAAATAAATAGTACCAGATTCTAGTTTATAATCCTTAATAATACCGCGATGTTGTTCTTTTCCTTTTTTATCATAACGAATAACTTCTCCCTCAACATAATTTTTATTTAAAGCATATTGTAACCGCTTAAGATCAGAATCTTTATAATAAGCTATTGTTTCTGCTATCTCTCCGTCTTTAAATGTTGAAACATTTCGACCTTGCTCATCGTAAGAAATACGTTTTATTAAAATTCCCTTTTTATAAATCTCTTGTGCAGATTCTCTGCTGTAACTTACCGAAAGTATTTTTGTTCCTTCAAAAGGCTCTCCATTTTTATAAATGATACTAGAAGTCTCTTTTCCATTTTCATCATAATTAACAGACTCCCCTTCTAAGATATCATTCTTGTAGGTTTGTGTAAGTTGTAATTTCCCTAAACGATTATACCCATTAAAAACACCTTCTTTTTTATCATTTACATATTGTCCTTCTTCTAATATAATTTCGTGATTATAATTAAACTTTTTATAAGATCCATTTCGTTTTCCTTCATTTATCTCATACTTAATTCTTGATACAGCATCATACATCACACCTTTCCAAGGCAATTTATTTTTGAAATTAACCTTAGCGATATCTTCACCGTATTTATCATAAGACATAGCACAACATGAGATATCCATTTCTTCAATTAAAACAGGGTTAATAACACCATAACTTGTATCTAAACCATAATCATAACGTTTTGAAGTTTGTAAAACTCCGTTATTTTCTTCTTTCACTAATCGAACCTCGTTTGAGGTATCAAAAAACTCATATAGTTTTCCGTCTTTTTTAATATAATCGTAAGTACCGATTAGATCACCTTTATCGCTATAAAACTTACCTAGTTTTTTATCGTAATCTTCGAATGTTATATCACTTTGCTTAGCTCCATTACTATAATAACGAATCTCTCTATATTTACTATAACTACCATCTTTATAATAAGAGGTATTCTTAAAATCTACTAAACTATCCTTGCCAACTTGTTTAGTTATAAAGTTGGTACGCTCTATGAGTTCTCTATTTTTATACGTTTCAATATTATTAATCTCAGAATTATAACCTATTTCGTATCGTTTGCCATCTAAAGGTTTTGCGTATTTATTTTTATACTCAACTTTTAAAGTCCCCATAACAACACCTTCCTTGTTATAATAAATCTCTTCTTCTGTGTTCTTTTTACTGAATATAAGATTTGTATCTGGGTAATATTTAAGTTCTTCTATAAGCTCACCGTCTTTATAAGTCGATTTTCTACCATCTCTAATTTCTACTCCTGAAAATGGATAATAGTTTTTGTATGCCATTCTTGCAAGTTCCTTTCCCGTTTCATCAAAACTTACTTGAAGCACTTTAATATTGTCTTTATAGCTTGTAATCGATTTTATCTTGCCATCATTATAATGTTGTTCTTCCTTTTCGAGTTGACCATTATTGTATATTCTAGTAGACAGAACTTTGTTAAAATCTTCTTTTTTATAACCATAAGCAAAAGTAACTTCAGTACCCGTTATTGGTTTTAAATAATCGTTCTGAAGCTCATAAATTATACTTCCAAGTTCCGTTCCATCTTCTTTAAAAAAAGTTTTTTTATATTCTGGATCTGTCTGAAACCATGTTCTAAGCTGACCATTGGCGTAATAATCGGTATCCCCTAGTAATTTTTCATATGGATGATAGCTAATCTGCTTAACACGCATGGGCTCAAAATAATAATAAACCTCAACCCCTTTAAGATATCCATTCTTTAAAGTTTTAATTTCGCCTATTTTTTTCCCTTTTTTATCGTAATATTTAGACAGAAATCGACCGGATTTTAGTGTACTATAATTCTCATAACGAATACCTGATATGTCATCATCATACACAACTTCTTTAATGGTATCATTCTTAATTTCCGTGTATATATCACTAGAAAATCGGGTATTATTCTGAACACCAGATTTACCAAAACCATTTTCGTAAATAGCTACTAATTTTTCACCATCTAAAAAGGTAATAAATTCTCCATCTAATCGATTACTCTTATAATTTCCTTCTTGGTATAAGTTTCCTTCCTCTGTGTACCAACTCACTTTTTCTACCCAAAAATCTTTATCTTCATACTTAGACAATCCACTCATTTGTTTTTGACCTGAGATGTAATAATCTTCAACACGAAATAAATCACCTTCTTTTTTTACTGGAGGTCTAAAAAAAGCGGCACTATCCTTTACAGCTTCTTTCCAAGATATATTATAGTAAACAGTATCTTGTTGTGCTTCTAAAGTTAGAGGCATAAAAAAGAGACTTATAAAAAAAAATACAATACCTGTTTTTTGATAGTTTAATAAATTCATTATAATAGAATTTTTAAAATGAGATGAAAATATTTTAGAAAAGAATAATGTTTTGTTTTTTTTTAGCATGCCTTTACCTTTTAAATTTTATGACATAAATATCTAAATAATAAGCACATGCTACCACCCTGTATTCAGGAAATCCATATAAAAAACAAAATAATACTTGTAAAACCTAATAGCTTATTAAGCTTTAAATTTCAATGGTAAATGAATCACTTTTTTTGTTTCGAAAAATGGCTCTTCAAAATAATCAGAAAGTAGAAATGCCTTAACCGTTTTATATTGCTTAAGTTCTTCTGTTAAATCACCACCCTTTAAGTAAAGAATTCCATTTTTTAATTCATTTTTCTGAATTTTATCAACCTTACCTTTTACCCAAGTTGTAAACTCTGGCATTGTAGTAACGGCTCTACTAACGATAAAATCGAAAGTTTCATCAATAGCCTCTACCCTACTATGCGTAGTTCTTATATTGGTAAGTTCTAAAGCTTCTGCAACAGCATTAATTACTTTTAGTTTTTTATTAATACTATCTACCAAATGAAATTGGCACTCAGGAAATAAAATAGCTAAAGGCACACCTGGAAATCCACCACCGGTTCCTACATCTAAGATTGATGTACCAGGAACAAAATCAATAACTTTTGCAATTCCTAAAGAATGTAAAACGTGTCTTAAATAAAGTTCGTCAATGTCTTTTCTAGAAATCACATTAATTTTACTGTTCCAATCTTTATACAAAGCCTCAAGAGCTTCAAATTGTTGGATTTGAGTTTCTGTTAAATTGGGGAAATATTTAAGGATAAGTTCCATAGCTGTTCTTTCTGCAAAAGTACTTCTTTTAAAGTTTTGATTATTGCACTATTCTAATTTATCTCTTTTTTATTCCTTTAAAACATATACTATAAGCTTACTATAGCAATAATAAAAGAGAAACAATTAAACCTCATCACCGATTCACAACACCTTAAATATCAATCAATATAGTTCAATAACCCCTTCAATACACATCAATTATATTTGTAATTTTAAGTTAATCCATAACAATTGCTTTTTATTTATTAACTATCTTTGCCTTTATATAATGTATTATAATCCCTTACGTTATCATATAAAATATAGAATACATGAAACAACAAACCTTATCATTCTCTAGAACAGACTCTGCTAAGTTCTTTAGAACCCTCAACAAACGCGTCAATAATTATTTCAAAGAAAACGATATAAAACGAACAGGTAACTGGCAATTATGGGTAAAAACCATAGTAATGTTTACATTGTTTTTAACGCCTTACTTTCTTTTACTAACTTTAAATATTCCTACTTGGGCACAGTTATTACTGACTATTGTTATGGGTATTGGAATGGCTGGTGTTGGAATGAATGTAATGCATGATGGTAATCATGGCGCATTTTCTAACAAAGAATGGATCAATAGAATCATGGGAAGCAGTATTTACATTTTAGCAGGAAATGTTTACAACTGGAAAGTACAACACAATGTTTTACATCATACATACACCAATATTCATGGTCATGATGAAGATTTAGAAGCGGGACGAATTTTACGTTTTTCTGAACATACAGAATGGAGAAAACACCATAGATTTCAACATTATTATTCTATTTTACTTTATGGACTATTAACTATAAACTGGGCAATTACAACAGATTTTCAACAGATGAAACGTTATATGAAGCGTAAATTATCTTACGGAAAATTTCCAAGTCCTGTAGCTAACTGGAGTAAACTAGTGATTTCTAAATTGATTTATATCTCAATGTGGATTGTGATACCACTTGTACTTACTGACATCGCTTGGTATAAAGTCTTAATCGGATTTTTAATTATGCACTATGTAGCAGGTTTAATCTTAAGTGTGGTTTTTCAATTAGCACACGTTATGGAAGAAGCTGAAATGCCTTTACCAGAAAAAGATGGTACAATGAAAAACACTTGGGCTATTCACCAATTAAATACAACCGTAAACTTTGGTGCTAAAAGCAAGATTATTAATTGGTATACAGGAGGATTAAATCACCAAGTAGAACATCATATATTTCCAAATATTAGCCATATCCATTATGGTAAAATTGCAGAAATTGTAAAATCTACAGCTAAAGAATTCAATTTACCTTATAAAGAATACGAAACCACAAGAAAAGCAATAGCAGCGCATTTTAAATTCTTAAAAGAAATGGGAACGCGCCCTGCAATACAAGCTTAATCCTTTATTTTATAGCATATGAACGACCAACTTTCGGATAGAATTAACAATTTAGCGACATCAGCTACATTAGCCATGGCGGCAAAAGCCAGAGAACTTCGCGCAGAAGGAAAAGATATTATTGGATTGAGTTTGGGAGAACCAGACTTTAATACTCCAGATTTTATTAAAGATGCTGCAATTGAAGCCATCAATCAAAACTACAATAGCTACACTCCTGTAGATGGTTATGTAGAATTGAAAGAAGCTATAATTACGAAGTTTAAACGCGATAATAATCTTAGTTACACCTTACCGCAAATTGTGGTTTCAACAGGTGCTAAACAATCTTTAGCGAATATCGCTTCTGTAATGATTAATGCCGGTGATGAAGTTATTTTACCTTGTCCTTACTGGGTAAGTTATAGTGACATTGTTAAGCTAAGTGATGGAGTCCCTGTAGAAGTTACAACTTCTATTGATAACGATTTTAAAATGACAGCAGAACAATTAGAAGCTGCCATTACTCCAAAAACTAAAATGATCTGGTACAGTTCTCCTTGCAACCCAAGTGGATCTGTTTATAGCAAAGAAGAATTAAGAGCTTTAGCAGACGTACTGAAAAAGTATCCTAATATTTACATTGTTTCAGATGAAATATATGAGCACATTAACTTTAAGGGTGGTCATTTTAGCATGGCTGAATTTGAAGATATGTACGATAGAACTATTACTGTTAACGGTGTATCTAAAGCATTCGCTATGACAGGTTGGAGAATTGGTTATATCGGTGCTCCAGATTGGATTGCTAGAGCTTGTAATAAAATGCAAGGTCAAATTACTAGTGGTGCTAATTGTATTGCACAGCGCGCTGTAATTAAGGCTTTAGAAGCAGAGCCTTCTAGCATTAAATACATGGTAGATGAGTTTAAAGAAAGACGTCAACTAATCTTAAGTTTATTAAGCGAAATCGATGGTTTTAAAACGAACGAACCTGAAGGTGCTTTTTACGTATTCCCAAACATTTCTGCTTATTTCGGAAAAACAATAAAAGGAAAAACAATAAATAACGCCTCTGATTTCTCTCTATTTTTACTAGAAGAAGCTTTAGTAGCAACCGTTACTGGTGAAGCATTTGGAAATAAAGACTGTATAAGAATTTCTTATGCCGCATCTCAAGATGAAATTAAAGAAGCTATAAAACGTATTAAAACAGCATTAAGCTAAATACATTTTATTTGTAATAAAAAAAGCTGTAACAATTATTTGTTACAGCTTTTTTTATGGATTAAACTTTGCTCCAAATACAGAACAAGTTTTATTTAAAATAGAATTAAAATAGCAACACATACAAAAACGGATACTTTTAAAACCATAGAAACTCTAAGGCTTTCTCTACTTATTTTCAAAGCTTTTGCACGTTGCCTTACTGCAAAAATCGATCTCCTTTTTGCTTTCTTAAAATTGTATTTAACAACTCGCTTATAATTTGAATTTAACAAGCCTCGTTTTGTAAAATGAGACCTCTTAGTACGCTGCTTTATAGTTCCTAAATCTTGTGCTAATTCTAATTCCATAATTGAGGGATTTTAATATTAATAAATTAATATACAATAAATTTATCGAATTAAAAAATAAAATACACAAATACTGATAATTCATTAATAAAAACACAAAATAATTAACAATACAACTAAGCTAAATTCAACTAGGTTTAAAACCACAATGATGACCTTATTGCATCTGAATAATAGTATAAAAAACAAACCATTACCAAAAATAATAGCATTGAAACAATGACAACTTTTATGAGTTCGGTTTTTCGCTCTTCTCTTAAACGCTTTCCTATTTCTTTTAATTGCTTAGTTGTTGCTTTAGGAAAATTATATTCCGTTTTTACATTCCTATCATAACCACCTAACCTATTCTTAAACCTATCGCGTTTCGGAAGTAGTTTTCTATTATTTTTCATTACCGTATTCATTGTACTTGCAGACATAACATATAGGTTTAAAATTTAAAAAAAATCTAGAAATAAGCCTTTTTTATACGTGAAGCAAAAAGGACGTTTAGCATAAAAGACTTCTTAAAAAGAGGTCAGTTAAAGTTCAAAATATTGATGTAAGAATGATGCTATTAGCATCACGATAAGAAGTTGTAGCTTATAGGATACAGAATTAATCCTATGAAGAAATTATCGTTCATTCTATAATAAATATCCTTATCACCAAAACAAGTTCAGTAATAATTAAATACATAGATATGACGCAAAATGATTTTAAATGTTACAAGATGTATGTAGATCTCTATCAAAACTAAAACAACTAAAAACAGAAAAATACGGGTAGAAATATAGGCTAGCTATACTTTTAAAAAAGTTGAAAATTATTTTTGCTCCTTTATTAAAATTCGAATAAAAAGCACCAAACCTATGGACTTAATAATTAAAATTAGCGGAGTAAATTCTAAGTCATTAAAAAAAAGCATAACAGAACCTGCAATTATAAATGTGGCTGCGACTAATTTAGTTTTATTGACTACCATAACTCAAAATCCATTAGCGATTCCTCCAAAAGAAAGGCGTTAATAATATAAGAACAGTAAACAATTCTAATCGACCAATAAGCATTAAAAATGAAGCCCACCATTTTCCTAAAGCCGGTAAAGCGGAATAGTTATCAACGGGACCAAAATCTCCTAAAGCAGGACCAACGTTTCCTAAACTAGATGCTGAAAGTCCTATTGCAGAAGCAAAATCCATATCAAACATAGAAAACACCAATGCTCCAACAATGAATGACAACATGTAAAGGATAAAGAATCCTAGAACATTAAATACAATATCTTTAGAAACTGATTTCCCATTATAACGTACAGGAATTATAGCATTGGGATGCAATGCACGTTTAAATTCTAAAAAACTGTTTTTAATTAATATTAATTGACGCATTACTTTTACACCACCAGATGTACTCCCTGCAGAACCACCTAAAAACATCATTCCGAAAAAGAAAATAGTTAAAAATGGTGTCCATAATGTATAATCAGCACTCACAAAACCTGTAGTTGTAATGACACTTAACACCTGAAATAAAGCATGTCTCAAAGCACTTTCTGCACGACCAAGAACCATTGGGTGATCTATAGAAGATAATGATATATCTGCTTTAAAATAAATAAGAAGCGCTGCTATAATTGTAAATATAACAATGAATTTAGAATATAATTTAAACTCTTCATCCTCTAAAATTTTAGAAACTTTCCCTTTGAATAAATAATAGCTCAATACAAAATTAGTACCTGCCAAAAACATAAAGAAAATGATAATGTATTGTATCGCCGGATTATCATTCCAATAAGCAACACTCGCATTTTTAGTAGAAAAACCACCTGTAGACAAAGTACTCAAAGCATGGTTAATGGCATCGAAAAAAGACATCCCAGCAATCTGTAATAATATGGTTTCAGCAACTGTATACCCTACATAAATAAGCCATAAACGCTTTGCTGTATCTGTAATTCTTGGATGTAATTTATCTGCACTTGGCCCTGGTGCTTCTGCGGTAAACAGCTGCATCCCTCCTACGCCTAATAATGGTAAAATAGCAATCGCCAAAACGATAATCCCCATTCCACCAATCCAATGTGTCATACTTCTCCAAAACAGAACTCCTTTGGGTATAATCTCTATATCATTTAAAATACTTGCCCCAGTTGTAGTGTAACCAGACATGGTTTCAAAAAAAGCACTCGTAAATGAAGGAATAGCCCCTGTAAGAACATAAGGTAATGTTCCTGTAAGAGACATTACAATCCAACCAAAAGCAACAACGATATACCCTTCGCGCTTATTCATTTCCTTACGGTGATCCTTCGTTCTGTACATTGACACCACTCCGATAAGAAGCGTAACAATACCTGCTAGAAACAATTCTAAAGTAACACCATCTTTATAAATAAGACTGATTAAAGTTGCCGTAAGCATGAAGCCTCCATTAAACAATAATAGGAGTCCAAGAAAATGAAAAATGATTTTATAATTGAGTTTTATACGAGACATAATATCTTTTAAGAGAAAAAACGTTCTACTTCAGAAATGGAACGCGGCAAACAACAAACCACAACACGGTCTCCTGCTTGAATATTAAAACTACCTAATGGAATAGAGCCTTTTCCATCTCTAATAACTCCACCAATAATAGCAGATATAGGAAATTTTAAATCCTTAATAAGCTTATTGGTGATCTTAGATTTTGGTTTGACCACAAATTCTAAAAGCTCAGCATTCATATTGGTTAATTTGGTCATAGCAACCACCTCACCTTTTCTTATATATCTAAAAATATTATTTGCTGCTAATAATTTTTTATTAATTAAAGTATCAATTCCTATCGATTGAGATAATTGATAATAATCCATATTTTCTACCAAAGCAATGGTTTTCTTCACGCCTTTAGACTTTGCTAAAAGACAAGACATAATATTGGTTTCCGAATTACCTGTTACAGCAATAAAAGCATCCATATCAGAGATATTTTCTTCGTCTAATATATCTACATTTCTACCATCGCCGCAAATCACTAAAGCGTTAGGGATATCTTCAGCTAATTCTTCCGCTTTCCCTCGCTTACTCTCAACAAGTTTAACATTGAATTTACTTGAACACAAATCTTTAGCTGTCTTAAAACCAATTTGGCTTCCACCAAGAATCATAACATTCTTAATTATAACCTTAACTTTTCCTGATAATTTAAACAACTCATCATCACCACCTTTAGACGTTACAAAAACAACTTTATCGCCTTCTTTAAAAATAGTATCACCTCTAGGAATGATAGTATATTGTGTTCCTAAACGTTGAATTGCAATAGGAATAAAATTTAATTCAGGATAAATAGCAGCAGCTTCCTTAACGGATTTATCTACAAAGGTTGCAGTTCTAGACAAACGTAAACCTAACATTGTTAGCTCTCCATCTTCAAATTCATAAGTATCATTAAAACCATACTGATTTAATAATAATTCAATTTCCGATGCGGCTAAAGATTCTGGTGAAATTAACTCATCAATTCCAAATTTAGAAAACCCAACAGTCTCTTTATTCTCTATAAACTCTGTATTAGAAATACGAGCAATAGTACGTTTTGCTCCCAATTGCTTAGCTAATACACAAGCTGTAATATTAGTTGTTTCAGAAGAAGTTACTGCAATAAAAAGTGCAGCGGTATCTATACGTGCTTCTTTTAAAATTGAAATAGAAGTAGCATCACCTTTTATAGTTCTAATATCTAAATGCTCACCGGCATAACTTAAGCTATCTTTTTTAGTGTCAATTAAAGTAATTTCTTGAGACTCGTAAGATAGAAGTTTAGCTAAATGAAACCCTACTTCACCCGCACCTGCGATAATAATTTTCATCTGTTTACATTTATTGTTTTTCCAAGGTCACACGCTGTTCTTTATTAATCATATATATGATTAATAAAATTTTGAATAGGCTCGTTTTCTTATATTTATTTGGAATAAGCACAAATATACTTATAACTTACAAGTACTTAAAGTTATTGAAGTATTTAAACTCATTGGCACTAACAAACCTTATATTATATATTTTATGTCAAAGCTAAAATTCTCTTATCTAAAAACAGAAAATTCAACTTTACTTAATTAACCATTTTTATTAATCAATTCCATTTTTTCATTTCTTCTAAAACTTTCAAATGAAAAAAATCATGTATTTTTGCCAAAAATTTTTATGGCTGAGAAAGTAAACCCATACAAGGATAGTGACCAATCTAAAAAGGTACAAGTCACTAAAATGTTCGATACTATTTCTAAAGAATACGATGGTTTAAATCGTGTTATTTCGTTTGGAATAGATATTAAGTGGAGAAATAAAGTGGTAGACTTAGTTGCAGAAACCAAGCCTAAAAACATCTTAGATATCGCTACAGGCACAGGAGATTTAGCCATTAGTTTAACTTCTACAGATGCAGAAGAAATTATTGGTTTAGATATCAGTGATGGTATGCTAGAGGTTGGACGTAAAAAAATTACTTCAAAAAAATTAGATAATATTATTTCGATGGTAATTGGTGATTCTGAAGACTTACCATTCGAAGATAATACCTTTGATGCTATTACCGTAGCTTTTGGAGTTCGAAATTTTGAACATCTAGAAAAAGGTTTAGCAGAAATATTAAGAGTTCTAAAACCTAATGGTATTTTTGTGATTCTTGAAACCTCTGTACCTACAAACCCATTATACAAAGCGGGCTATAATTTTCACACAAAACTAATTATGCCAACCATAGGAAAAATCTTTTCTAAAGATAAAGTGGCCTATAGTTATTTAAGTGAATCTGCATCACTTTTTCCATATGGAGAAGCTTTAAACAATATTTTAAGAAAAATTGGGTTTACTAATGTTATAGACCGTCCACAAACCATGGGAGTGGCTACAATTTACTCAGCATCTAAAGCATAATATGAAGCATATTCTTGTCCTTTTAGTTTTTTTATTCGCATTTCAAAGTTCTTCTGCTCAACTTTTCACTAAAGAAAGAGTAGCAAATCCGGTTGAAAATATTGATCAAAAGCTTTTAACTTGGGGTTATTTTATTGGGTTTAACCAATACGATTTTAACTTTGACTATAATGAAGATTTAAAAGATATCCTTGTTGATGAATCTTCAGGGTTTCATTTAGGTCTTATTGGTGATTTACGTATCAATGACCACTTAAATTTAAGGTTAGAGCCAGGAGTATTCTTTACGACAAGAAACTTAGTTTATGACGAAAGCTACTTTCAGGGTACCGATTATAATGATTCTGATTTGCTTAGAGAAGTAAAATCAACTTATGTTCATATCCCTTTACTTTTAAAAGTATCTACAAAACGTATTAATAATTTTAAACCTTTTATTGTTGGAGGTGTTTCAACAGCTTTAAATTTATCGAGTAATCAAGATAATCCTAACGATAATAGTTCAGGAGAATTTAGAATGATAAAAAACACGTACTTCTACGAAATTGGTTTTGGTATTGATTTCTATTTAGAATATTTTAAATTCACACCTTCTATTCGCGGTATTTTCTCAATGGACAATGAAATTGTTCAGGATGTAGACCCTAATAGTCCATGGACTGGTAATGTTGCAAAAATGCAAACCAGAGGTGTATTTATTAACTTTACATTTCAATAGTTCGTCTACTAAATTCACTTAAAAGTATTGCCGTAGCATTTGCTACATTTAAGCTTTCAGTAGCTTTTACAGCACCAAATTGAGGAATCGTCACTTTTCTATTTACTTTTGCTTCAATAGCTTCTGAAATACCGTTAGCTTCATTTCCTAAAATGATAATACCCTCCGTTGGTAAATTTGCGGTATAGATATTTTCACCTTCTAAAAACGTACCAAAAGTATCTAGTTTACTAGATTGCAAATAATTTACTAAATCTACATATAGTAAATTTACACGTGTTAAAGACCCCATTGTAGCTTGTACAACTTTGCTATTATAACAATCTACAGTATTATGACTACAAACTAAATTTTTAATACCATACCAATCGCAAAGTCTAATAATAGTCCCTAAATTACCTGGATCTCTTACATCATCTAAAGCGACAACCAATCCTTTTTCTTGAGATGATATTGACTCTGGAATTTCGAAAATTGCCAAAGCAGTATTAGGGTTTTTAAGTGCTGTAATTTTTTTTAAATCGGCTTCTGAAATTTCAGAAATTAAATGATTAGGAGCTTCAAAAATAGATTGAGTTGTGTAAAGGTTTTTCAACTTATAATCAGATTTAAGAAATTCTGAAATCCCTTTTATACCTTCAACTATAAATAAACCATTTTGTTGTCTACCTTTTTTTTGACCTAAACTCTTAATTAACTTTATTTGATTCTTTGATAACATTAAAATGTCTTTACATTTGTTAGACGAAACTCTTACGAATACAAAGTAAACCTTTTTTGTTTTAATAGCGTTTCGAAATTAAAGAGACTATGCTATTTCTAACGAATAAATGGTATTATTTTTGTTTCACTAACGTTATTTAAAAAAGATAATACTTTCAAAATTTGCAAAAACTCACTTTAATATCATTTTCTAACAACAAATCTTTGTTTCGCAATACATTGCTTCTGCTATGCGTATTAATGCTAAGCTCTTGTAATGTTGTAAAACGAGTTAAAAATGGTCAGCATCTTATTATCAACAACACTATTCTAGAAGATAGCATTCAGGTTTCTAACGAACGGATTAATAATATTATCATTCAAAAAACAAATTCGGGAATGCGAAAGTTTTTAGGCTTTCCTTTAAAACTTCATATTTACAATCTTGCAAGACCAAATATAGATTCTGTTTTAAATGCTAATATTTTAAGTGACTCTTCAAAAGTAAAACGAAGAATCGCCTTACTTTCTAAAAAGCAATTCTACAAGCAGCTAAAAACACAACGCGATTTTAATGCTTGGTTAAAGCGAACTGGTGAAGCTCCTGTAATTTACAACGAAGACAAAACCATAAAAACAGCAACAAATCTTAGAAAATATTACTATACCAAAGGTTGGTTTAACAATACGGTAAATTATGAAGTAGAAAAAGACAGTAATAAATTAGCTAAAGTGACTTACAATGTTCACAAAAGCAAACCTTATATACTCGATTCTTTAAACCCTATTATTAGCAGTCCTGCCATAGATTCACTCTACACCAAATTTATTGCAGCTTCATTATTAAAAAAGGGAGAACAATTTGATGAACAAAATTATGAAAGCGAACGTGAGCGTATTAATACGTATTTAAGAAACGCTGGTTTTTATTATTTTGCCCAAGACTATATCCGTTATGAAATGGATACAATTAACACCAATAATAAAGTCTACACGGACTTAATTATTGGAAATAGAATAATTAGAGGGGATGATTCTACAACGACTAAGCCTTTTAAAAAATATACCATTAAAGAAGTTAACATATATACAGACGATAATTTCGAAAATCGATTTAACACTATTAAAGACACAACAACTTATAAAAATTTCAACTTATACAGTAAAGAAAAATTACGATTTAGACCAAAAGCACTCACAGATGCTGTTTTTATTAATAAAGGAGATACTTATAGTGACTTAGCAAGAAGCAGAACAGCACGCTATCTTAACGATTTACAAATGTTCAGATATCCTAATATTGATTTTGTAGAAAATGCAACAGACTCTACTCTAACCGCCAACATATTTTTAGAACCTAAAAACAAATACGCTCTAAGTTTTGATTCTGATATTAATCAAAGTAACATTCAATCTATTGGGTTTTCATTTAGTTCTGGATTAAAAATAAGAAACATTTTTAGAGGTGCAGAAACTTTAGAAATAACAGGAATTGCTGCAATTGGAGCCTCTAAAAGTAGAAGCTCTACTGAAACCTCTTTTTTTGATATCAACGAATTTGGTGGTAATATCCGTTTAACAATCCCTAGATTGTTCAGTCCTTTTAATACTGAAAAAATTACTCCTAAGTATATGTCGCCAAGCACAGCGATAAACCTTTCAGCAACCAGTCAGCAAAATATAGGATTAGATAAACAGTCTATATCAGGAGTTTTTAGCTACAATTGGTATCCTTCTAACACGGTTACAAATACATTAGAATTGTTCAATATCAATTTTGTAAAAAACCTGAATACTGATAACTATTTTGGAGTTTATCAGAATTCATTTGGAAGATTAAACGCTATAGCTAGAGCAATTGACTACATAGATGATGACGGCACATTATCAGATAATTCTTTACCTAACGAATATGAACCTGCTGATATTTTTATTTCTGATGTTTTAACAGGAAATACGTCACTAACATCAAGTGATGATGATTATGTTACGATAAACAATATTGAAGAACGAAAAGAACGACTTACAGAAAATAACCTTATTTTTTCTACAAGTTTTGACTATAAAAAAGACCGAAGAAAAAACATATTTGATAACGACTTTTCAGTTTTTAAATGGCGTATTGAACTTGCAGGAAACTTAATGTCTAACATTTCTAATATTGCCGGATTATCTAAAAACGACGATGATAACTACGAAATATTTGGAGTCGCTTTTTCACAATATATTAAAACTGAAATCGATTATATTAAATATATAGATTTAGGTAGACAAAATGTATTTGCATTCCGTAGTTATGCCGGTATTGCAATTCCATACGGAAACTCTAATAATATTCCTTTTGCAGAAAGTTTCTTTGCCGGAGGACCAAATGACAACAGAGCATGGACTGCTTACGACCTTGGCCCAGGAAGTTCTAATAACACTAATGAATTTAACGAAGCAAACTTTAAACTTCATTTAAGTGCTGAGCAACGCTTTAGTTTATTCGGTAATTTTCAGGGAGCTGTTTTTGTAGATGCCGGTAACATCTGGAATGTTCTAGACAACGTTACAGAAGAGGCTTCTACATTAACTAATCTTAGTTCTTTAAAAGATATTGCCATAGGTTCTGGTATTGGCTTACGTTACGATTTTGATTTCTTTGTACTACGTTTTGATGTTGGTTTTAAAACTCACGATCCTTCACAAGATGTCGGAAATCGTTGGTTTAGAGATTATAACTTCGGAAATGCAACTTATAATATAGGGGTTAACTATCCATTTTAAATTCTCCTGAAGCAAAAATCTCCTTAATTCTTTTTTAATTTATTTTTCTAAAAATTAAGAGTAACTAAATCAATTCTATCACTTTAGTTTTCAAACCGATACTAACAAACCGACTACAACGTTTTCGGTATTTTATAACCGATTTGACTATATAAATATTCAAAATTTATGTACTTTTGGTAACACAAATTATCAATTCAATAATTATGAGTCATAATATCAAACCTGGCGTTGCCACAGGAAAAGAAGTTCAAAATATTTTCAACCACGCTAAAGAAAAAGGTTATGCTTTACCCGCTGTAAATGTAACGGGGTCTAACACAATTAACGCGGTATTAGAAACAGCTAAATCATTAAATGCACCTGTTATTATTCAATTCTCAAACGGAGGAGCACAATTTAATGCAGGAAAAAGCTTAAGTAATGAAGGTCAAAAAGCAGCTATTGCAGGTTCTGTAGCAGGTGCTAAGCACATTCACCTTATGGCTGAAGCTTACGGAGTGCCAGTAATTTTACACACAGATCATTGTGCTAAAAAATTATTACCTTGGATTGACGGTTTATTAGATGCTAGTGAACAGTTTTTTAAAGAAACTGGTAAGCCTTTATACAGTTCTCATATGATTGATTTATCTGAAGAACCAATCGAAGAAAACATTGCAACTTGTAAAAAATATCTTGAGCGTATGAGCAAAATGGGTATGACACTAGAAATTGAGTTAGGGATTACAGGTGGTGAAGAAGATGGTGTAGATAATTCTGATGTAGATGATTCTAAATTATACACGCAACCAGAAGAAGTAGCTTACGCTTACGAAGAATTAAGTAAAGTTAGTGATCAATTTACTATTGCAGCTGCTTTTGGTAATGTTCACGGTGTTTACAAACCAGGAAACGTTAAGTTAACGCCAAAAATATTAAGAAACTCTCAAGACTTTTTATCTAAAAAACATAATTTACCACACAATCATATTGATTTTGTATTCCACGGTGGATCAGGTTCTACGACAGAAGAAATCAAAGAAGCAATTACTTACGGTGTAATTAAAATGAATATTGATACTGATATGCAATATGCATTTTTAACTGGTGTTAGAGATTACATTCAAGACAATAAAGACTTCTTACAAAGTCAGATTGGTAACCCAGAAGGTACTGAAGTTCCTAACAAAAAATACTACGATCCACGTGTTTGGTTACGTAAAGGAGAAGACGCTTTTGTTGCTAGATTGAAAAAAGCTTTTGAAGATTTAAACAATGTTAACACACTTTAGTTAGCATAATTATAATACTTTTTTAAACCCGTTAAAACTTAAAATCAGAGTTTTAACGGGTTTTTATTGCCACAAATCTCTGCTTTTTAGAGATACCTACTTCTATTTTTGAGTTATATTTAATAAAATAGTAATTTTGCACACTTAGTTTAGTAACTAACTACTAAATCAAATTACAGATTTAAGATTGATAAAATCTAAAATCATAAACCTGTCTTAAGCGTCGCTTAGGATTAAAAAAATCGTAAATTAATATGGCTTGGTTTAAGAGAAAAGAAAAAGGTATTCATACCTCAACTGAAGAAAAGAAAGATACACCTAAAGGCCTTTGGTATAAATCTCCTACAGGAAAAATTATAGATACTAAAGAATTAGAACAAAATTTCTATGTGAGTCCAGAAGACGGTTATCATGTTAGAATTGGAAGTAATGAATATTTTCAAATTCTATTTGATGACAATAAGTACACAGAGTTAGATGCAAATTTAACGTCTAAGGACCCACTAAAGTTTGAAGACACAAAAAAATATCCAGACCGTTTAAAAGCAGCTCAAGAAAAAACAAATCTTAAAGATGCTGTACGCACAGGAGTTGGAAAATCTAACGGACAAGACTTGGTTATAGCATGCATGGATTTTGCTTTTATTGGCGGTTCTATGGGAAGTGTTGTAGGTGAAAAAATTGCTAGAGCAGCTGCTTATGCTTTAAAAAACGAAACACCTTTAATGATTATTAGTAAATCTGGTGGTGCACGTATGATGGAAGCAGCACTTTCGTTAATGCAATTAGCTAAAACCTCAGTTAAATTAGCACAACTTGCAGATGCAGGGATCCCTTATATCTCTCTATGTACAGATCCAACAACAGGCGGTACCACGGCATCATTTGCAATGCTTGGAGATATTAATATTGCTGAACCTGGTGCTTTAATAGGCTTTGCGGGCCCAAGAATTGTAAGAGATACAACAGGTAAAGAATTACCTGAAGGTTTTCAAACTTCAGAATTTTTATTAGAACATGGCTTCTTAGACTTTATTACACATCGTAGAGATCTTAAGAAGCAGGTTAACTTGTATATCGATTTAATTAAAAATCAACCCGTACGAGCTTAATATAATATAACAAAGAAAAGAGCCTTTCAAAATAAATTTTGAAAGGCTCTTTTTAATTTGTAACGCACCTAAATTATTAATGCTCTTTTTTAAATAAAAAAACACCTCCTTCTATCAGCACCACACGTAACCACTATTTTTCTAATTAAAGGTTCAATCTAATTAATTAGCATCTTTATGATAGCCAGACGAACAACATACAAAATATCGTAAATAGGAGATAAACGTCTAAGGAGATAAAACACTTTCACATCTATAACTTTAATAAATATTAATTAGCAGAAAATTATAAGCTATTAGAGAAATCTTAATGATGTGATTAATTATAGAATTAAGACTATCAAAAAGTTACTGAAAAAATCTCAAATCACAAAAAAGTAGTATATTTGCAGTTCGAAAGAAATGCTTTCGTGTACATAAAAATCATTTACAAAAATATTAGCATGTATTTAAATCAAAAAGGAAAAGAAGAACTTTTCACAAAGCACGGTAAAAACGCAAAAGATACTGGTTCTGCAGAAGGACAGATTGCATTGTTTACAGCAAGAATTAATCACTTAACTGAACACTTAAAAAAGAATCGTAAAGATTATAATACTGAGCGTTCGTTAGTAAAATTAGTTGGTAAACGCCGTTCTTTATTAGATTACTTAACTAAGAAAGATGTCTTAAGATATCGTGCGATAGTTAAAGAATTAGGATTAAGAAAATAATCTCAATAAGAAAGCCACGCATTTAGCGTGGCTTTTTATTTTTTATATAACTCAAACGTAAGAGTTTAACAATCGTAAAAAAATAGCATAAAAACTCTAAAACGATTTTAGAGTTGCGGTTTTTCATTGGTCAACAACAGCAACAACTACACAACAACACAACGACCTTTGTTTAATTAGAATTAAAAAAAATATGAAACCACAAGTTTTTAAAGAGGTTATAGACCTTGGAGATGGTAGAGAAATTTCTATCGAAACTGGAAAATTAGCAAAACAAGCTCACGGTAGCGTTGTTGTGCAATCAGGAAAATGTATGTTATTATGTACAGTTGTTTCCAATTACAAACAAGCAGATGTTGACTTTTTACCTTTAACGGTAGATTACAGAGAAAAATTTGCTGCAGCTGGTCGTTACCCTGGAGGATTCTTTAAAAGAGAAGCAAGACCAAGTGACGGTGAAGTTTTAACAATGCGTTTAGTAGACCGTGTTTTACGTCCATTATTCCCAAAAGATTATCACGCAGAAACGCAAGTGATGATTCAATTAATGTCTCATGACGAGAACGTTATGCCTGAAGCTATGGCTGGTTTAGCGGCGAGTGCTGCTATACAATTATCAGATTTCCCTTTTGAATGTCCAATCTCTGAAGCTAGAGTTGCGCGTGTAAATGGAGAATTCGTTATCAATCCAACTCGTGCACAATTAGCAGAATCTGATCTTGAAATGATGATTGGAGCTTCAGCGGATTCAGTAATGATGGTTGAAGGTGAAATGGATGAGATTTCTGAGGAAGAGATGGCAGATGCTATCAAATTTGCTCATGAAGCAATTAAAGTTCAAATTGCTGCTCAAATACGTTTAGCAGAAGCTTTTGGTAAAAAAGAAACTCGTGAATACACGACTGCTGAAGTAAACGAAGATTTACAAAAAAGAATACACGAATTAGCTTACGATAAATGTTACGCTATTGCTAAGAAGGGAACTTCTAAAGTAGAGCGTACTAATGCATTTGCTGAAGTAAAAGAAGAAGTTAAAGCTTCATTTACTGAAGAAGAAATGGCAGAATTTGGTCATTTAGTTGGTGGTTATTATAGCAAAGCTGAAAAAGAAGCGGTTCGTGAATTAACATTAAGCGAAGGTTTACGTTTAGACGGAAGAAAGACTGATGAAATTAGACCAATTTGGTGTGAGGTAGATTACTTACCTTCTACGCATGGTTCTTCAATCTTTTCTCGTGGAGAAACTCAAGCTTTAGCAACAGTAACTTTAGGAACTTCTAGAGATGCTAACAAAATAGATATGCCATCTTACGAAGGTGAGGAGAATTTCTATTTACATTATAACTTCCCTCCTTTTTGTACAGGTGAAGCTAGACCATTAAGAGGAACATCTCGTAGAGAAGTTGGTCATGGTAACTTAGCACAACGTGCATTAAAAGGAATGATTCCTGCAGATTGTCCTTACACAGTACGTGTCGTATCTGAAGTCTTAGAATCTAACGGTTCTTCTTCTATGGCAACAGTTTGTGCTGGTACAATGGCAATGATGGATGCTGGTGTTAAAATGAAAAGACCTGTTTCTGGTATCGCAATGGGATTAATTTCTGATGGTGATCGTTATGCTGTATTATCTGATATTTTAGGTGATGAAGATCACTTAGGAGATATGGATTTTAAAGTAACGGGTACTACTGAAGGTATTACCGCTTGCCAAATGGATATTAAAATTAAAGGATTAAGCTACGAAATTTTAGTGAATGCACTAAAACAAGCTCGTGCTGGTCGTTTACATATCTTAGGTAAAATTACAGATACAATTGCTGCTCCTGCAGAAAGCGTTAAAGATCACGCGCCTACTATGGTTACGCGTCGTGTACCTAACGAATTTATTGGTGCTTTAATTGGACCTGGAGGAAAAGTAATTCAAGAAATGCAAAAAGAAACTGAGACAACTATCGTTATTAACGAAGATCCAGTGACTGAAGAAGGTATTGTTGAAATATTAGGTGTTGGAAGTAAAGGTATTGATGCTGTTATGGCAAAAATAGATTCTTTATTATTCAAGCCAACTGTTGGTAGCGTTTACGAAGTAAAAGTTATTAAAATGTTAGATTTCGGTGCCGTTGTAGAATATATGGATGCACCAGGAAACGAAGTTTTATTACATGTATCTGAATTGGCTTGGGAACGTACTGAAAATGTAAGTGACGTTGTTAATATGGGTGACGTTTTTGATGTGAAGTATTTTGGACAAGATCCAAGAACTCGTAAAGAAAAAGTATCTCGTAAAGCAATTTTACCAAAACCTGAAGGTTATGTAGCAAGACCACCAAGAGATGATAAACGTTCTGGTGGACGTGATAACAACAGAGGAAGAGATAATCGCGGACGTGATAACAGACGTGATGATCGTAAACCTAGAGAAGACAAGAAAGAAGATTAATTCTAATTTCGATTGTTAATATTATAACCCTAAATGGAAATTCCATTTAGGGTTTATTTTTGCTCTAAAACCAATACAAACAACTGAATTACAAATATAAAACTCTTATTATAATACCTAAATGAGTTTTTAAAAAAACAGCTCAATATGTTAAATAAAATTAAAATTAAGTCTGAAATGTAATCCTTAACGTACATCTTATATCAATTAATCCAACGAATTAATAATTTATATGAGATCGAAAGAAATACCTTCAACAAACTTATCTAGAACAAAAAAGTTTACTAATAAATTTCTCAACAGTGAACCAAAAACTCAGAATTTTCATAATAAAATTGTATTATTTAGTACCTTCTTATTAATAAGTATGGGTATTTATTTCTTTTATGTCTTTTTTAATGATTTTGAAAAATTCAATGCTAATCAAAGAAGTTCAACTTTAGGGTATATTTTTATGACCATTGCACTTGGGTTATTTATCTACAAAGGACTTTTTTTTACCTATACAATATACAACTACATAAAATACAAACCTGTAGCATCAGTTTCGGATAAAGAATTACCAACAGTTACCATTATTGTACCTGCATATAATGAAGGGAAACAAGTTTGGGATACCTTAATGAGTTTAGCAGAAAGTAACTACCCTAAAAATAAAATGCAAATATTATCAATTGATGATGGTAGTAAAGATGATACTTGGGATTGGATGCTAGATGCTAAGAATAAATTAGGTGATCGTTTAGATATCTTTCAACAACCAGAAAATAAAGGAAAACGTCATGCACTATATAGAGGATTTAATATTGGAAATGGAGAGGTATTTATAACTGTAGACAGTGATTCTATTGTAACTGAAGATACACTTAGAAATTTAGTAAGTCCGTTTACCAAAGATGAAAAATGTGGAGCCGTTGCCGGTAACATTAGAGTCTTAAATAATAAGAAAGAAATGCTTCCAAAGATGTTGGATGTGAGTTTTGTAATGAGTTTTGAATTTGTTCGTTCTGCAGAAAGCAACTTAAACTCTGTTTTATGTACTCCAGGAGCATTAGCAGCTTACAGAAGATCAGCGGTATTTAATTGCTTACCTGAGTGGATTAATCAAACCTTTATGGGGCAACCTTCAGATATTGGTGAAGATAGAGCAATGACAAATATGATTTTAAAACAAGGAAAGCATGTCTTGTTTCAAAAAGACGCTGTAGCCTACACTAATGTACCTGAAGAATATTTAGGCCTATATAAAATGTTTATTAGATGGGGAAGAAGTAATGTGAGAGAAAATATTTCAATGGCTAAATATGTTTTTACCAACTTTAGAGAGGGTAGTAAATTTGGCAGCCGTATACTTTTTATTAGTCAAGCTTCAAGAATTATAATGAGTTATCCTTTTGTGATATTTATGATGTTCTTTGTATTAACACATCCCTTATTATTTTTAGGATCTACATTATTAAGTATTTTGGTGTTTTCTACATTTTCTGCACTTTTCTTTGGTTATCGTTATGAGATAAAAGAATCGATTTGGGCTTATACTTACAGTATTGTTTTCACCTTTGCCCTATTTTGGATCACACCATACTCAATTGCAACAGCAAGTAGAAGAGGTTGGTTAACGCGTGAAATAGCAGTAGAAAAATAAATTACTTCATAAAACTTATATTTATAAGCCTATAAAAATCTAGAATTTTTATAGGCTTGTTTTTTATAACTTCCTTTTTGTCACCGACACACTGTCACTTTTAAGACAATCTCTTTTTTACTAATTATGAGATTTTGAACAATTCATCATTATAAGTTAAAAAACCACAACAATAGTTATAAAATCCTTAGGATATCAAAAATCTTTAAATGATAATTTCATTTTGGCACTATCGCACAGTAATTGCGGCTATTAACACAACTGACATTACTGTCAGTTAATATATAAAACAAATTATGAGAGTATTAGTAATCGGAGCCGGGAATATGGGCTTAACATATTCAGAAGGTATGGCAGCATCGCCATTACTTAGCAGACACAAACTTAGAATATATGATACCGATCCACAAAAAATAGAAAGCTTGAACAAAGATTCAAGATTCAACGTATTTGACAATTTAGAAGATTGCTTACCAAAAGCAGACCTTGTATTTATAGCTGTAAAACCATATCACAGCGAAGATTTATTTAAAGTAATGAAACCGATGATTAACGATAGTCAAATATTTGTATCGTTAATGGCTGGTGTTACCATAAATACGATTCAGAAAGGATTAAGTATTAAAAAAGTAATAAGAACAATGCCTAATTTACCTGCCCAAGTTGGTAAAGGAATCACCTCTTATACAGAATCAAAAGAGGTATCTAAGGTAGAACTTATTATGGTAAGAAATCTATTAGATACCACAGGAACTTCAATACATGTAAATACTGAAAAATTTATTGATGCCTCTACAGGAATTTCGGGGAGTGGACCTGCTTATGTATTTTATTTTATGCAATCCATGTTAGAAGCGGCTTTAAAAATGGGCTTTTCTGATGATGATTCTAAAAAATTGGTGAGCAGCACGTTTGAAGGGGCTATTGAACTCTTCAATCAAAATAACATTTCACCAAAATCATGGATAGATAAAGTAGCCTCTAAAGGAGGAACCACACAAGCTGCCATAGATTCTATGGACGACAACAATGTAAAGCAACTGATAGAAGATGCTGCTTATGCAGCATTTGATCGCGCTGTAGAATTAGGAAAAGAATAATAAAACAAATTGAAAATTAATTAGGTGAAGATAATAACCTATTAAAAAATATAATTATTACACTTCAGAATTTTATTCTGATACATAATACAAAACAATGAATGACGATTTAAAACGGGTGGTTGTAAAAGTAGGAACCAACGTATTAACAAATAAAGACAATAGAATTTTAGGACCAGTACTTCGTGAATTGGTGAGGCAAATCGCGGTACTAAATGAAGAAGATATCAAGGTGATTCTTGTATCTTCTGGATCGGCAATGGCTGGTATGGAAATACTAGGCAAAACAAACATTAAAGACAAGTCGATAAGAAGGCAAGTATATTCGGCGGTGGGGCAACCAAGAATGATGAGACACTATTACAGTTTGTTTCATGATTACGGCATGAGATGTGCACAAGTATTAGCCACCAAACGAGATTTTGACATCGGAAAGCATCGTGAAAACATGATTAATTGTTACGAGGGTTTACTTGAAGAAGGCGTCACTCCTATCGCAAACGAAGATGATGCGGTTTCACTGACCATGTCAATGTTTTCAGATAATGATGAATTAGCAAGCTTAATAGCAGAGCTTGTAGATGCAGACCGTTTAATTATATTATCAGATACCGACGGCCTTTATAACGGGCATCCAGATGATGATGATTCAAAACTTTTAAACACTGTAGTCACAAATCAAAACGTAGAGAAATATGTTCAAGATTCTGATAAAAAAGAAGGTGAAGGTCGCGGTGGTATGGCGTCTAAATTAAAGATAGCCAAAGGAACTGCGAACAAAAACATCCCTACTTACATTGCTAATGGAAAAAAAGCGAATGTAATTGTAGATATTATTAATGATAAGGAAGTAGGAACTAAATTTATTTGTGCCTAAATACACTTCGAATTAAAACACAATAACATGAAACTTTTAAATACAGATATAAAAAATAACGTCTTAAAATCTATGCTTCAGATTTTAGAACGGGAACGAAAAACAATCATAGAAGCCAATAAGAAAGATCTAGATGCATTTGAAAGAGAAGACCAAGCGCTTTACGATCGTTTAATTGTTAACGATAAAAAGGTAGACGAAATGATGGCTGCTGTTAAAGCCGTAATGCTTCAAGAAGATCCTGTTGGAAAAGAAATCACTAACAGAACCTTAGATAACAAATTAAACATTGTAAATACTACAGCACCATTTGGTACAATTCTTATTATATATGAATCACGACCAGATGTTACTATTGAAGCCGCTGTTTTAGCATTTAAAGCCAACAATAAAATTTTATTAAAAGGTGGAAAAGAAGCTTTAAATAGCAATCTTGCTCTAGAAAAATGTTGGCACGAAGCTTTAGAACAAAACGAATTATCTAAAGACTGGATAAAGCTGTTGCATTTAAAACGTGAAGAAACGCAAGAATTCCTAAAAAACCCAACGGAACCTTTAGATTTAATTGTACCACGAGGCGGAGAACGTTTAATCAATTTCGTAAAAACGCATGCAACATGTGCCGTTTTAATAAGTGGTCGTGGCAACAACTTTTTGTATGTTTCCGAACAAGCAGATTGGAGCAAAGCAGTTAATGTAATCATTAATGCTAAAACAGATAAGATTTCGGGATGTAATGCTTTAGACAAAGTGTTGATCAATAAAAATTTACCCGATTACGAAACAAAAGTAAAAATGCTTCAACAAAAATTAGAACAATATAAAGTTGAAGTGCTTGTAGATAAGAAAATAGCTCGAATTTTAACAGACAAGGAGATAGTTACAAATGAAGATGTTTGGCATGAAGAGTTTTTAGCCTTAAAAATACTTATTGGTGAGGTAGAATCTTTAGATGAAGCAATTAGTGCTATTAATAAATATTCAGGAAAACATTCTGCTGCAATTATTACAGAAGATAAAACTGAAGCCTTAAACTTTATGCATAATGTAGATAGCGCTGCTGTTTACCATAACGCCTCTACCCGCTTTACAGATGGAGGACAAATGGGCGTTGGAGCAGAATTAGCTATTAGTACAGATAAACTTCACCACCGGGGTCCTTTAGGTTTAAATCAATTGGTAACCAATAAATATTATGTCTATGGAGATGGACAAGTTAGAGTTTAAAAGACGAATCAAATAGCTTACAAAAAGCATCTATACTGTAGCAAACCAAAGCTGATTTTTCACTCAGTTTTGGTTTGCTTTTTTTAGGCTAAAACCATAGCCAAAAACCTACAATAAAACACAACAACTAATAGATTATCAAATACTTAATATCAAAAATAGAATCATAACTCATATCGATTAATTTGGATTATACATAAATTTTCCTTATACTATAAGCTATGATTATACAAGACAAAATTAAATACACCGACGAATTAAGCAACTCAATAACTTATCTTGAAAATTTAGGGTATTCAAATATTAAGGCCGATTTAGAAGGCTATGAATCTCCAAAATCTTATCACAAAAAAGGAAGTGAAATAAGCGTTACTCCAGATATAGTTGCCGAAAAAGAGGGTCGAAAACATATTTTTGATTTAAGTTTAAAATCAGAAAAACCAAGATGGTTATTTCTAAGTACCTTAAGTAAAATAAAATCTTACAGATTTCGCTTAATAACCACAAGAGGACATTATAAATTCTCTAATGAAACTATTGATGCTATAAACCTTGACAATATAAAACTTTTAAAGATTTAAAAGTTTTTCATATAATTGTGTAACATTTAATTGCTTTTGTACGTATAATAAGAGCAACATGTTGTTGTAGTTAAATTGCACAAATCATAAAATCACATGAGACAGCTTAAAATTACCAAGCAGGTAACTAATAGGGAAACGGCATCCTTAGATAAATATTTACAAGAAATTGGTAAAGTAGATCTTATTACAGCTGATGAAGAAGTAGAATTAGCTCAGCGTATTAAAGCCGGAGATCAAATTGCTTTAGAAAAATTAACTAAAGCAAACTTACGTTTTGTGGTATCTGTTGCTAAGCAATACCAAAATCAAGGTTTAACATTACCAGATTTAATTAATGAAGGTAATTTAGGGTTAATCAAAGCAGCGCAACGTTTTGATGAAACACGTGGTTTTAAATTTATCTCTTATGCGGTTTGGTGGATTCGTCAATCGATTCTACAAGCATTAGCAGAACAATCTCGTATTGTACGTTTACCATTAAACAAAATTGGTTCTATTAATAAAATTAATAAGACGTTTGCTTTTTTAGAGCAAAGTCACGAGCGTCCTCCTTCTCCTGAGGAAATCGCTAAGGAATTAGACATGACGATTAACGATGTTAAAGAGTCTATGAAAAATTCTGGTCGTCACGTCAGTATGGATGCACCTTTAGTTGAAGGTGAAGATTCTAACTTATATGATGTATTGCGAAGTGGAGAATCACCAAATCCTGATAGAGATTTATTACATGATTCTTTACGTACTGAAATTGAACGCGCTTTAGAAACGTTAACACCTCGTGAAGCAGATGTCATTCGTTTATATTTTGGTTTAGGAAACCAACACCCAATGACTTTAGAAGAAATTGGAGAAACTTTCGATTTAACTCGTGAACGTGTAAGACAAATTAAAGAAAAAGCAATCAGACGTTTAAAACATACGTCTAGAAGTAAAATATTAAAAACATATTTAGGCTAGTCACAATTTTTACGTAATGACATAAAAATATGTAAGCATAACGTAAACAACACGACTAACCCAACTAAGGTAACAACAGTTACAACATAACTGTTCGTTTTTTGATTGATGAAAGAACCCACGGCTGATTACCGTGGGTTCACTTTTTTTAATACCTTCCACCCCCTCACCTACCTCACCAAATCACCACCCCACCATATCACCACCTCACCATATCACCACCTCACCAAATCCCCATATCACCAAATCACCATATCACCAAATCACCATATCACCCCCTCACCCCCCACCATCTCACCATTTTTAATTACATTTGCCTAAACATAAAAACAACTGAATACAATGGCTTCAAAATTAATTGCACCCTCAATGTTAGCTGCCGATTTTGGCAATCTACAACGCGATACTGAAATGGTAAATAACAGTGATGCAGACTGGTTTCATATCGATGTAATGGATGGTCACTTTGTACCCAACATATCATACGGAATGCCTGTAATTGCAGCAATTAAAAAGCACGCTACAAAACCTTTAGATGTGCATTTAATGATTGAAAAACCGGAACGTTATATTGAAGAATTCGCAAAAGTTGGAGCAGATATTATTACGGTGCATTATGAATCAACTGTTCACTTGCATAGAACACTAAGACAGATTAAGGATGCGGGGTGTAAAGCAGGAATTGTACTCAATATAACAACCCCACTTACCGTTTTAGAAGATATTTTACCTGAATGTTACATGATATTATTAATGTCTATAAATCCTGGTTTTGGAGGACAAAAATTTGAAGACATTACTTATAAGCGTGTTAAAAATCTTCGTAAAATGATTAATGAACAAGGTTTAGATACACGTATTGAAATTGACGGTGGAGTCACAGATCTAAATATTGAGAAATTAGTAGAAGCTGGTGCAGATACATTTGTAGCCGGAAGTCACGTATTTAAAAGTAGTGATCCTATCAAAACAATTAAAAACCTAAAGGATTTAGCTAATTCTTAAAATTAGCTGATTCTTAAAACAATAAAAATGCGCATAACGCGCATTTTTATTTTATAATTGTTCTAATAAATAGTTAATCAAATCGGTTGTGGTAACAATCCCTACTAACAAACCGTTATCAACGACAGGTACGGCATGAAACTCTTTACTTGCTAATAATTTAGCAACATCTTTAATTGAAGCATCTGAAGTTACAGTCACTACATTTTTAATCATCACTTGGTCAATAGTAAACATATTATAAACTAAAGAATCCACATCTGTATCTGTATCCTCTACAGCATCAGCAAAACTGATTCTTAATAAATCGGTATAACTTAACATACCAACCACAACACCTTCTCTAACCACAGGTATATGTCTTATTTTATGTCTTTTAAATAAACGCTCTGCCATCTCAAGATCATCCTCTCTATTAAGAGCAATGATATTTGTTGACATTATTTTTGAAATTGGATCTATATTTCTCATAACCATTAGTATTATAATTCACTAATAAAAGTAGTTTATAATACTATTAAAAATTATGATAAATATCACGTAATTTTAAAAACAGAAAACGTAACGACTATTATTTCTTATCACTATAGCCATAATTATAGCCATAATTATAACCGTAACCATAAGATTTATTGGTATCTACACTATTAAGAACATAAGCTACATTCTTTAGCTTACCAGATTCAAATAGATCTTTAGAATAATTTAATAATTTCTTTTCAGTATAATTAGCACGTGCCAAATAAATAGTAGCATCAGCTAACTGAGAGATCAACATGGTATCCGTAACTAAAATGGTAGGTGCTGTATCTACAATAATATAATCATATTTAAGTTTAGCTTCATCAATAAGCTTTTTAAAGCGACCATTAGTTAATAAATGAGCAGGATTTGGTGGAATATTACCAGATAAAATAATATCGTGATTAGGATGTTTCTCAAAACCTTTAATTATTGCAGCTTCCCAATGAAAATCCCCATCATGTAAATAATTCGATAAACCAGGCTTGTTTTTATCGGCATGAATATGAGTATGAATTTGAGGATTTCTTAAATCGGCTCCTATTAATAATACTTTTTTATTAATACTCGATAATGCTAAAGACAAATTAATACTAACATAAGTTTTACCTTCGCCTTTAATCGTAGATGTACAGTAAATAACTTTAGCAGCCTCTCCGGCTTTAACAGGTAATATATAATTAACATTAGAACTCAAAATCCTAAAAGCTTCGGCCTGTACAGAACGGTCATTAGGATCATTAAAAATAAGATTGTCATTTTTAACCTTAGGGATCTCACCAACAATAGGCACCTTGGGGCTGATATTCAGTAAGTCTTCTCGTCCTTTTATTTTGGTATCTAAAAACATCAATAAATAAATGATACCAAAGGGTATAATCAAACCAGCAGCCATAGCTTGCATATAGATACTTTTAGAGTTTGGAGAAATAGGATTCCAATTAGAGATGGCATATTCTACAACCTTAATAGAAGGTTCTGTAATCGCTAAATTAATAGCAGCTTCTTCTCGTTTTTGAAGTAAAAACAAATATAGGGTTTGCTTAATTTCGCGCTGTCTCGTAATATCAGTTATGACCTTCTCCTTTTCTGGCAAACGATACACTTGAGATGCGAACTTTCTGTTTTCTCGTAATAACTGCATCTTAGAAGCTTCCAATTGCTTTCTATAGGATGAAATGGATACAAAAATATTAGATTTTAAATCTTTTAATTTAGTAGTTAGTGCAATGACACTAGGGTTATTTATACCTCCACTTGTTAAGAAATTATTACGCTCCAAAACAATCGCATTATAATTACCTATTAAACTATTAATACTTGCATTAGAAACACCGATATTCTCTGGGAGTAATTCTGAAGTTCCATTAGGACGTTCTAGGGTCTCTTTAAGCAAATTAGAAATCATGAGCTGATTTTCAATAGCAAAAAGCTCCTGCTCAGAAGCAGTACGCTGACTTAAACCTAACTGAGCATTAGACTCTAATGAAATGATATCATTTTTTTGCTTATAATCCTTTATTCCTGACTCTATAGAATCTAATTCTTCGGCTAATAAACCAAACCGTTCGTCTATAAAGTCTATGGTTCGTCTCGATATCTCTTGGCGGTCATTAATACCATCCTCATTAAAAACTTCAATTAAAGTATTAATAACGCGTTCATTCTTTTCTTTACTCTGACTTGTAAAACTTAACTCAAGCAAATCACTCTTACCTAATACATTAACACCAATCCCGCCTTTAATCCCACCAGCAACCGCTGATACAGGTGAAAAATTCACAATATAAACTTTATCCTCAGCAGTATTAATATCAAAATGATTAGGGAGACTCAACTCAAATGGTAAGTTGTGATTGGTTTTAGTGGTATCAAAATCAGGAAATACTAAAACTTGATCACTATCATCCACTGTCACTTCAAAGGCTGAAGGCTTCACTTCAATACGGTAAGAGGATCCTTTAAAAATACTATCGTTACTTATGGTTTTAAGAAGGTAAAATGGCAATTGACTTACCTCGGTTGTAATAACACTTCCTTCAACATAAAAACGCATCGTTAAATCTAGCTTATCTACAACAGCCTCACTGATACGCAAAGATTTAAGAATTTCTATCTCATTTTCTAAATTAATATTAGAACGATTAAAAACAAAGGCAGCTGAAGGCAATTCTAAACCTTTAGTTTTATTCAGTATTTTAATTTTAGCGCTAGAATTATATACTTTTGGCGTATATCTTAAATACAAATAAGCACCTAATAGTGCTAAAATGATACCCAATACAAACCAATACCAGTAAGTCAAATACTTACGGATCTGAACTTTTATATTTTCACCCTGATCAACAGAATAAACAAATTGATCTTGTTGTATTTGACTCATACTATCTAGTGATTATAATAACTGTTGATAATAAAATAGAAAAAAGAGATAATAAACTGGGTATATTAGTTATAAAGCCAGCACTTTTCACTTTTGGACCACTCGGGTTAACAATGATAACATCATTAGGTTTAACATAGCCAAATTCACCATCTAACCAATCTGAAGAGGTTAAATCAACATGTCCAATTTTACGTAGTCCGTCTTCTTCTCTAATCACGGTAATGTCTTCACGCTTTCCTGTAATAGCCAAATCTCCTGCATTAGCCAAAGCTTGTAATAACGTAATATTTTGCTCTGTAAAATTATAAGTACCAGGGTTATTAACTTCTCCTAAAACCATTACTTTAGCATTAATCACACGCACATTTACAGAAGGGTTTTTTAAATGCCCTTCAGCTTCTAATTTCTCTTTTAAAAAATCAGAAAACTCTAGAGGTGTCATCCCTTTTACAGAAATCAAACCTAAAACCGGAAAATTAATGGTTGAGTTTTCAGATACCAAATAGCCATCTAAAAGCATGAGTTCTACACTCTGCCCTCCTCCGCTAGTCACTTCATTATAGGGAATTGTAGATTCAGGGACTAAGGCACTCACATTAATACGCAGAATATCATTCGGTTGAATGGTAGTACTCGTATATTTAATTTCGGTATTATGATGTTGATCGACATCTTGTAAATACAAAATTTCTTTTTTAGTGGAACACGAAAAAACCAATAGTAAACAACAAATAAATATTAGATTTTTAAACATCATACATAAATTAAAATAAGAAAGCAAATATAAGCGCAATAACGATATTCACAAAGGAATAGTCTTTTAGACCTTAAGAATTAAACAGGTCTTTAATTTTTATTTAATCTTTTACCTTTCATCCAATCATAAATAAAATATAAGGAATACAGAATAGTACCCGAAAGTAGTAATATAACTAATTGTAAATTAATATCCACAGCAGTAATATAAAAGCTTATTAAAATAAGAATACTATTAATTAAAACAATAATGGCTGTTGTTTGCCTGTGTGAAAAACCTAAACTTAAAAAACGATGGTGTAAATGATTTCTATCAGCTGTAAAAGGACTTTTCTTATGAATAACTAAGCGAATAAAGAAAATACGTAACGTATCTAATAAAGGAAAAAACAAAAAGGCTAAAACAAGTATGGGTGAAGCATTATGATAAATTGCTACTGCTGTTAACTCAGAATTATTAATAAATCGCACTGCGAATACAGCGATAATAAAACCTAAAATCATAGATCCTGTATCTCCCATAAACATTTTATTACGCCTAGAAAAATTCAAAAACAAAAACGGAATCAATGCTCCTATAACAGCTGCGGCTAGCACAACCATACTAATATCATCATAGGTATAAAAAACAGAAGCAAAACTAATAATGGCTAATAGGGCTAAAGTTCCTGCTAAACCATCAATCCCATCAATTAAATTAAAGGCATTAATCACTAATATATATACAAAAAGCGTAAATACAACAGAAACCCAATACGGCATAATAGTAACACCAAGAATTCCTGACATACCTATAATTCGTGTATCTGTAAATATAATTAATAATAAGGCCGCCAATAATTGCCCTATAAATTTCTTACGGGGAGATAAAATAAGAATATCATCTTTTAATCCTAAAAAAAATAAGATAGTAATCCCCCCCAATATTAACAAAAGAATTTTAGTATCTAAAACAGCTCCTAAAATTGTAATTGTAACAACGATACTCAAAAACATCCCTATACCTCCTAAATTTGGTACACTTCCAGAATGGCTACTTCGCCCTCCTGATGAGTCCATTAAATTTTTAGATTTTGCCACATTAATGATGGCGGGGTAGCTTGTACTGGAAACAAAAAAGGATATGCATACAGCCAATAAAAAAAGCCAACCGATGTAGTTTTCGGGATTGAAATTTTCTAGTAATTCTTTTACCATTTGTGTGATTTCTGATTGATTTGGGGGCAAATATCAGTTAAAAAATTCAAACTAATATTATTTAATTATAATGATATACTCAAGTTTATTATTAGGCTTTAAACTGCTTAAGCTTACTCACATTTTTAAGAAGAACCGTAAGCCAATTTCCGATATGATTCGTTTTAATAGCACGATAATCTTCTTTAGATTTTTGTAAAATATTTTTTAAATTTTTATTACTTGCACCACCAATGCGCATTTTAACTATGGTTTTTGGCAAGTAAAAAAAGCTCAAATTTTCTTGCCGAAAGATACGCAAAATAAAATCATAATCTGCTGCTATCTTATATTTTAGATCAAATAACCCATATTTATCATAGATACTTTTCTTCAAATATAAAGTCGGATGTGCAGGCATCCAACCTTGCTTTAATAAATTAAAGACAAAAGGTTGACTTATCCAATTTCTAATAACCTTATCGGTGTTCTCTAAAGCCACATAATGCAAATCACCATAAACCCCATCAACTTGATGGGTATTAAAAGCGGCTACAATAGTGCTTATAACATCATTATCAGCGAGAAAATCGTCCGAATGCACAAATCCTACAATAGCTCCTGTAGCCTTTGCTATTCCTTTATTTAAAGCATCATAAATACCCTTATCAGGTTCAGAACTCAATATAATATTCGGATATTCCTTTGCTGTTGCATGCAATAATTCTAATGTTTCCGCATTAGAACCACCATCTACAATAATATATTCAATATCAGGGTAAGATTGATGCAATACAGACGCCATGCAAGCTTCAATAGTCTTTTCACTATTATAAGTGGCGGTAATTATAGATACTTTCATTTGAGTTTAATTGAATTGACGCGATTTCACTTTTACAGCAGGATTCCCTTGGTAAATACTATAAGACTCCAAATCAGTTGTCGCTACAGAACACACACTTAATACAGCATGGCTTTCTAACGTTACCCCAGGAGTAACAATAGATTTAGCCCCAACCCAACTCCCTTCTCTTAACGTAATCGGAGTTACAAACAGATCAAAACGAGTCGATTTATAATTATGGTTTCCACAAAGCAATAAGGCGCCCTGAGAAACACAAACATGGTCTTCTATCGTGACCTGAGCTAAATTATCAATCCACACCGACTCTCCTATCCAGCAATGATTACCAATAGTGAGTAACCAAGGATATTTGATACTTACCCCTGGCTTTATAACAACTCCAGTACCTATTTGAGCTCCAAAAAGTTTTAAAAAAAAGACTTTTAAACTCGAAATAGGATTTAAAGGATTTATAAAAAATAATACGTTAATAAAATACCAACATAAGATTTTAAGTCGACGCCCAGGCTGATACCAATCATTATTATAAGATGATAAATCCGTTTTCAATTTACTGATCTGCTTTAAGTAAGGTATCGAAATAACCAATGGTTTTTATTAAACCTTCTTCTAAATGAATCTTAGGTTCCCAACCATTTAATTCTTTTTTAGCCAAATCAATAATAGGTTGGCGTTGCAAAGGATCATCTTGTGGTAATGGCATATGAATAATTTTAGAGCTTGAATTGGTTAACTCAATAACTTTACTTGCCAATTCCATCATTGTAAACTCTACGGGGTTACCAATATTTACAGGGCCTGTAAAACCATCACGACTATTCATCATTCTTGTAGTTCCTTCTACTAAATCATCAACATATTGAAAAGATCGTGTTTGCGATCCATCTCCAAACATGGTAATATTCTCCCCTTTTAAGGCTTGAACAATAAAATTAGAAACCACACGGCCATCATTAGGATTCATATTGGGACCGTAAGTATTAAAAATTCTAATAATTTTAACAGCCACATCATTCTGCAAATGATAATCCATAAACAAGGTTTCCGCACAACGTTTTCCTTCATCATAACAAGAACGTAAACCTATAGGGTTAACATTTCCCCAATACGTTTCGGGTTGTGGGTGTACTGCTGGATCTCCGTAAACCTCACTTGTAGAAGCTTGAAGAATTTTAGCTTTAACACGCTTAGCTAAACCTAACATATTAATAGCGCCCATTACCGATGTTTTAATCGTTTTTATAGGATTATACTGATAATGAACAGGTGATGCCGGACAAGCCATATTATAGATCTCATCAACTTCAATCATAAACGGTTCTGTAACATCATGACGTACCAATTCAAAATAATGATGATCCATTAAATGCTCAATATTCTTTTTACTCCCCGTAAAATAGTTATCTAAACAGATCACTTCATTACCTTCGTTTAATAAACGCTCGCACAAATGTGACCCTACAAAACCGGCGCCTCCGGTGATTAATATTCTCTTCATTGTACTTTTCTATTTAAATAATTTTTTAGTATCGATTACAAGTTGTGGTTTTTGAGTGAATGCCGCTGCAAAATCATAGGCAGATTTAGACCATTTATGAAAATGATCTGCATTCAGCTCTGAAAAATAATCTAATTGTTGGACAAACATATCAGATCCAGACAAAGATAAGGCAAATCCTAATTGTTTTTCTTCAAGATCTAACCAAGGGGTTTGATCTGAAATTAATACGGGACAGCCATTTTGCCAAGACTCCATTATAACATGTCCAAAATTTTCATGCATAGTGGGTAATAATAAAATATGTTGATCTTTTAAAACAGCATGGAGTTGATCATTAGGAATAGCACCTAAATAATTCACTTCAACATGTTTGGGCATTTTCTCAATAAAGGCTTCACAAGTATCCCAATAATCCTGCTCGTCTATAGGACCAATGATTGAAAATTTAATATGATGTGAGACATCGGTATAAGATAGATATTCTAAAGCTTTCAATAAATTTTTCTTTAAAGCAATCCTAGATAGAAAAAAGACATTCAAACGGTTGGCTTGTTTTTCTTTAAAACTAAAAGGCGTCATTTTAGAAGATAAATTTGAAGCGATTCTTATATCCAAATCAGGACCAAATTGTTGTTCTATTTCTTGTTGTTCTAGATGAGAAGTGGCATGCCAAATCAATCTTTTCTGTAAACCTTTTAGCTTAAATAGGCTAATAAACAATTTCTTTTTAAAAGGCTTAATAGCTAAAGCACCTTTACCAACCATGCCTCTAGGCGCTAAAACACACTTTAATGAAGAGTTTCGCATCACCCACAAAGGAAGTAAGGTGAATTGTATTGAAAATAAAGAATTAAAATACACATACTGGTAAGCTTCCTCTTTTAATAAATTTCTGTAAAAGTTTCTATTCTGATGATTTTCATCTAAATAAATAACCTTATAATTCGCCCTAACCTGCCATCTATTAAATTCTAAATCAGCATACGGTAATGCCTCTCCCAAATCTTTATTGGAAGTCACTATAGAAATATCAAAGGTATCGTGAAGGTGAAAAACAATATTATTAACCGATTGAATAGGACCTCCTGCTTTATAGCCCGGCAAAAACCAATCAATAAAAATTAATATTTTTTCGTTCTTAAGCATCTGCAACCTCCTTATAAATATTTAAATAATCTTTGGCTATTTTATTAATATGAAATCGTTTAATATTGAGTTGCCCTTTTTGTATCAATTCATCTTGTAAGGCCTCATCTAAAACAATCGTTTTCACAGCAGTATGGATTTCCTTAACATTATAAGGGTCTACAAGATAAGCACTATCGCCTGCAATTTCTTTCATCGCACCAATACGAGAGGTGATAACAGGCCGACCAATGGCCTGCGCTTCTATTATGGGCATCCCAAAACCCTCATAGGTTGACGCAAACAAAACCAAATCACAGGATTTGTATGCTTCAATAATAGCTGAATAAGGAATTTGAAACATGCATTTATAATTTAACTGATAACGTTTTAAAAGCCCCAATTGATCTGCGGTTAATTGACCTATGATCGTTAATTGACAAGGAATACCGTTTAAAGCCTCAAAAATACGCTCTAAATTTTTATTAACCTTCGTTCCTATCAATAAAATATGAGGACAACTGGTGTTTTTTTCTTTTGGAAAATAAACCAATTGCGAGTTTACAGGGTTATAAACAACCCTAATTTTATGTGCCGCAAACGGAATAACCTGAGATAATTCTAACCTTGTAAATTCTGAAATTACAGTAATACGTTTTACAAATAGAGCAGGTAAAGTAAACCAAACGAGTTTTAGGTAAAAACGTTTAAGAACAGAGCCTTTTAAAACAGAACGAACATCATGTACGGTTAATACAGAGGTCTTACCAGTAACTATAGCCATGTAATTGACATCTCCTGTAATATGATTAACTTGAGTAGCGGACCTGTTTTTAAAACTAAATATATTTTTAAGAACAACTAGAGGACTCCCACCAGAAAACGGAAGCACTTCACTATATACAGAGACCTCGTCTTTAAGTCGTTCTTGTAGCACACCAAACAACTCTTCAATACTGTTATATTGAGGTAAGCGTTTCCTGAAAATATAATTAACGTTTAGTCTCATGAGAAAAATTCCAATTCAAATAATTTTTAGCATACCAAAAGAAAAAGAGGATCACGATTAACGATTTTATTAAGTGGTTTAAAACCACAACAAGTTCTGTTTCGGCTTTAATAACTTGTAAAAAAGCAATGGGTAAAAAACTGATAAAAACAATATTATTTAAAACAATCTTAAACAACTTAGACCATATTCTAGTCAATAAAAATCCCCACAGCCCCATAAATACGATGCCTCCAGTTTTGCCAAAATTACCATAAGCTTCCCCTATAATACTAATCCCCATGGAGGTACCATCGGATAAACTTAATCCTGTGAACTTTCTAAAATTTTCTCGTCCTCCAGCCACAGCTTTGTTTGGGTTTAAAAATCGGGGTAAAACAGAGGAAAAAAGAGCAGTACTCACTGTTTCTCCATTTAAATAGGGTTGGTATTTTGGAATGTTATAAATCACAGCACTAATAATCCACCCTTGGTTGAGCCTAACATTAGTCCCAGTTTCACCTTGTTCGGCTTCTTCTGTTACATCTCCAGACACAAGTGACTCAGCCATTAAAGTCACAAACAATTCAACTTTATTACCAGAATAACCTTGCCAAATTTGACTTCTGTAAGCTCTTTTTATAGTTTGCAATGTTGTTAATGATAGTGCAGCTATTAGAAATGTAATGAATATAAAAGCTAATGAAGGCTTATTTTTAATAGCCCAAAACATATAGAAAAAAACAGACCATAATATGAGATCATGGAACATCCCCTTAGCCAATGCTATAGCAAAAAGATAAACTATAGCACCATAAAAGACTTTTTTTAATAAAGCATCCTTAGAAAAAAATAAGATAATGGCTCCCGCAAATTTAAAATTAGAGAGTATAAACGCAAAGAACCCTAAAGCACCTGGTAAAAAACCACCTACTAAATCGAAAACGACACCAATACCAAAAATCATTAAACCATATTGAGAATAATGTTCTAAATGAGATATTGGGACTTTAAAATTCGCACTTTTCTTTACCCCTTTAAGAATAACAATCATAAATAACAAATAAGCAGGGACAACAAAACCCATATAGGTTTCCTGATCTACATACATATAGTACTTATAGTGACCAGAAGGACTAGAATACTCAATAAAAGGCCCAATAATCCATTGCAACCCTGCAATTAAAGTCATTAACTCTAAGATAGGCACACTTTGTCCTAAGCGCTTAACGAATAGAATTCCCAAATAAACAACAGCAATACAGCCTATAAGAGTCCATCCTCCCATTTAATTCAACCTTCTTTTAAATTATGTTCTAAAGCTTCAACAATAGCTTTAAAATTCCATTGCGTAATATCTTTTTTGGCCTGGTGTCCCATAAGCTTTAAATCGGCTATTGAGATCGTACGAAACACCTCTAATAACGTGGCCTCATCATTAGAATCAAAAACATAACCATTAGAACCTTCCTTTACAACATCTGAAGCACAACCTACTTTAGTGCTAGATATAACTGGTCGAGAAGAGGCCATAGCTTCATTGATCGCTAAGCCCCAAGTTTCCCCAGGACCTTTTGAAGGCAAACAAAATACATTTCCTAAACGGTACAAAATAGGCATTTTACTCTGATTTTGGAAAGGTATCATTTTTATATGAGAATCATTTTTAGATAGTGATTTTAAATTCGCTTCTAAAGGGCCATGACCAACCAGTAACAACTTTAAAGGGTGCCTTAAAGTTTTATTGGCTTTTTGAACGGCTTTCAATAAAAAATCAGGTTGCTTTTTAGATTCAAATTTACCGGCAAATAAAATCACTAAATCATCAGGTTGATAACCTAAGGCTTTTCGCCATACTAAGGCTTGGTCTTCATAGTGTTTAGATTCAGAATCATTAAAGCGCTCATTATCGATCGCATGTGGCGCCAATATCAATTGATGTTCTTTTAAGCCTACAGATTTAAAATAAGCTTTGTTTTGAGAACCCACATAAAAGGCTTTATCTATAAACCGATAGATATAGGTTAAGTAATATTTTCGTAATAGTTGTTTAAGTCCTGGGGTATCATCGAGCAAAGTAGAATCGCCTCGAAACCAAACAGGGATTTTACCCTTAAAAAACTGCATCGCTTTGAAGTGGCTCTTTAAATACCAACCAAATATTAAAACAGCATCGGGTTGCCAGTCATTAATTTTAGTATTTAATTCCGGACAATCTATCCCATTTTTATGATGCGTTCCTGGATCTTTAGATATATTTTCTATAAACTCATAAGCATACCCTTCCAATAAAGGAATATCCCATTTAATAGTTTTACCAAACGTTTTATCTTTAACTTCTCCTGCGGCTTGAGACCAAGTGTAAAAGACTTTTACGTCTACATTTTGTCTCTGAGCGAGTAATTTAAACCAAGGCGCATAATATTGTATCGGATGCGTAGTAACTATTGCTATTTTTTTCAAACTAAGATATAACCTTTATGTTTTTAATAAGTAAATCCGGCCAACAATTGGCTTCAGGATATACACCTTCATATTTCAAAGTATTAATTTTTTCAGGTCTACATTCCTTCACCCAAGTTTCCGGATGATGTATAACGGCAGCATCAGAAATAAAACCAGCCCAATAGCTATAACTACTTCCTTTAGTAGTAACTAAAATTTCACTTCTTGATAATACAATTAAATCTATTAAATCATTAACGGTTTTAAACAATGAAACGTTTGGTAATTCTAAAATACTCAATAACTCATTTTCATGACCATCAGAAAATATCACAACTTCTAAATTATTACCATTTATTTTTCGTAAATCATTTATTACATCGATGTAATAAGTTAAATCTAAAACAGAACCATTTGTGATAAAATCACCTCTTCTAATATGAACTCCTATTATTGGGCTTTTTATTTGTTCTAGAGTTTTTAAATGTTTTTCCTCAATCATCTCAAAAAAAGATGTAATAATTTCATTTCTATAATTTGCAAGTAAAGGGATATCTGTAATTAAAGGTGTGGATTCAAATTTATAATACTGATTCCCTTTAATTTTATCATCGTCTATAGAATGTATTATTGGTGCTTTAAAAAATTTTATTTTTTTTAAGAACGGCATACTTGGAGTGATAAAAAAATTTCTATACCATCGTTTAGCCTTTTCTCTTCTTAAGACACTTCCTATTGGAACGTGTACCCAACTTTTAACAAATAAATCTGCATCATTTTCTTTACACCAAACAAAAGCTTTAGCCCAAGTTATAATTTTATTACAAAGTCCATATCTTGGAAACTTTAAATATAATTCCGCCTTATTACTCATTATCTTTACTTTATTTTTTATTTATAACCTCGTCCATAGCTTCTGCCAATACTTTTGCAGATTGCTTTGAAGAATATTGATCTAAAGACTGTAATTCTGGCGCCCATGATGCAACATTTTGAAACGGATTTAAAACGGTTACCATTTTAGCTACAATTTTAGATTTGGTATTACCTTCATTATAAGGCACCAAATACGCATCGGCTTTAACATCTTGAATAACGTTTACAGCAGAACTTTCGGCATGTAAAACCGTAAATAAAGGACGTTCACTTAATAAACACTGAAAGGTTTTTGAAGCCGTATAATGGCGTTCTGTACTTCCAAATAACAGCACACGATCGGCATGCGATAAATAGTTTAAAATATGTAAAAAGGGTTGACGCTCTCTTTGTTCTATTACAATACCTTCTAAACCATAATCTGCAGCATAGGCTGTAATACGTTTAGCAGGATAAGGTCCTGTTCCTATAAAAAACAACTTAATGTCGGCATCCCAATTCCCTTGATCTTTTAATGTTTTAATCGCCTTAAAAAAACAATCCATAAACAAATGTGAATTAGGAAGAAAAGCACCTGCATAAATCCAAGGTTTACAATGCTCAATACCATCCCATGGCATTTTTAATCCATCCAGTTTTAATTTATGATCGTTAGGATCAAAACCATAAGGCATGCCGGCGTGTACAGGTGGTGTCTTAAAGTTACGCTCAATGACTGGCCAATAATAAGGTGTTGAAACGCCTGTAATAAAAGCTGCTTTTTTTACAGCGTAAGGTTCTAATGTTCGGGCAACAGTCTGACTTAATTTTGCGCGGTTATCATTCTGATTGGTAATATCACGCACCCAAGGATCGATATAATCAATCCCATAAGGAATTCCCGTTTTATCATGTATCATACGCCCCAAAATAGCGGTGTAAAACGATGGAATAGGAATCCAAATACAATCTATTTTGCGCTCTTTACATATCTGCAAGGCTTTTGCTTTTAGAAAAGGAAATGCTCTTAATCCAATATCTCCTATGATTCGCGGTTTTGAAACTTTGTAGGCTTTGGTGTAAATGACCTCTATATCTTCTGAAGCTGTTTTAGCAATATGAGGATCTGGAGTTTCCTCATAATATTTAGAATCAACTGTTAGCAGTAATGGTTTCCATCCAAATTCCTTTAAGTAATTACCAATTAATCGTGGTCGCTGAACACCAGCTAAATTAGCAGGAACCCAATGTGGATATATAATGAGTACTGTTTTCACAACATTATTTTTTTTTATAGAATTTGACTCCAAAGTTCTTGAATTTTTATTTGTTCTGAATCCCAACTCAAATGCTTACCTTTTTGAAATCTTAGGGCTTTATTTGCGCTAATATCATCTTTTTCTTTATAAAGCTGAAGTAATGTTTCTGAAATTTCAACTTCAGATTGCCCACTTAAAACACCAAATTCAGGATAATCTGTAATAAATTGCTCTTGAGCTTTTGTATTTGTTGCAAGAATATACAATCCGACTTGAGCATAAGTGATAATTTTATTGGTTAAACAGATTTGCCGGTTTAAATCTCTAGAATTAAATTCTAACGCCAATCCAATATCAAATTGACTTAATGTTGCATGCAATTCTTTTTGCCCCAAAGGATCCTTAATAATTAAGCTTAAATTAGTGTTTTCTAATTTTTTACGAATTTTTGATATTTCTATGGTATCAAAATTAGAATCCAATTCTCCTATAAGTGTTAAACTAATTTTTATATTAGGATGTGATTCGGATATGATATCTAAAGCATTAAATAATTCTTCTAATCCGCGTCCAAAACTAATCTTTTGACTAAACCAAACCAATTTGAATGGAACATCTTTTTTTACCAAGTTGTCCTCTGAAGAAGGTGATAAACAGAACTCTTTATCATTAAAACCATTTAAGACTACGGCATTACTGGCATGACCGCCTATTAAATCTAATGTGTATTTAGCAATAAGTGGACTAGCAAAAGTAAGACTCTTAGCTTTAGGCAAAAGGGATTGCATTAAAAACTCGGTTCGGTTCTTAGCCGTTTCACCAGATTTAGAAACGATTTCGCCAGGGTGATAATCTTCTACATCAAAAACAAAAGGCACATTCCACAATTCACTTAATTGATGCGCTGGATATAAAGCTCCCATATTATGAGCACAAATAAGATCGGGTTGATCTTTTATTTTTTGAGAGAGATGGTAGAGCTGAAGCGACCGTCTATTATTTGCTAAAGCGTTTAATTTTAAATATTTTGGAAGAAAACCGGAGGCTTTTTTAGCCAATTTTTCTGTAACGCCTAAAAAAATCCATTTTAGCTTATTTGAAGGAATAGCTTCAATCTCTACGATGTTTAAATAACTTTTGTCGTTATTATTAATTTTTAATAATTGATCTTTTAACTGAATACTTTTAGCGTCACTCCAATTATGAAGTTTAAACATCATTATGGTAACACCATATTGGAATTGTAAAGCCAACTGCACCTCTTTTACAAGACGCGGATTGGTGGCTAAGTTACTAGTTGTCAAAAACAATATACGTTTATACGCCATTCTTATATAATAAATCTATGTTAGTTTCATTTTCATCATCAAAGGCATATATGTCACATAAATTCAATATTTCTCTTATTTCATCAATTTCCTTTGAATTCAAATGCTTTCTCCAATTATTTAATTGATTCCCAGATAATATAGTTTTTTTGGAATCACCAATAGTTGTCCGACTTGCTTGCTTTATATTTTTATTTTTAAACGTAATATCTAACCAATCACTTAATCTATTTATTTCAAAGTTTGTATTTATAATTAAATTTTCATAAGACACCGTTAGCCATTTAACATTATTATTTTTATGATTAAGACACAACTGATGATTAAGAGCCCATTCAAAAGCTAGTCTTGTATGCGGAGCATTTACTTTTTTCAATGCTTCCCCAAACTTTAAAACATATGCCTTAGTACTTTTATCCCTAGGCAAATGGTATTTACAATCCTTTAGCACCCAAGCCCAACCAGGATGATTAAGTTGACTAGCAACAGTGGCATAAGGGCTTCTTACAAAGAAAATAGGCTTTAATTCAAAGTTATTTACTAAATAGGGCAACATTAAATTGCCTCTAATAATTTTAAAAACATTTATTTTTGAGCGCAGAGATTGCCAATAATTATTTACAGAATATGGTTTAAAGCTAATGATTCTTTGATTAAACAAATTCTCAAAGAATAAAAACGCTTTGTTATCCTTTGTCTTTTCTTCTATATAATTATTCCATTCAAATTTTAATACTTTCAATTCTTTAAAAAAATTGGGGTATAACGGTTCATAAATTATCGTGGAATCTTGATTTCGAGCAATGAACTCCATCAAAAAGGTAGACCCGCCTCGGGGTGAAGCAAAAATAATAATATTTTGAGAAGCCTTAGAGAATTTTCTCTTAATAAGAAATGGATATTTATAAATGTAAAACCCAAGATAATTTACAATTTTTAATAATTTTTTAGTTTTACTCATTCGTATTATTTTGTATAATTAAACAGTTCTTTAAACTTTACTTCTATAATTTCTGCGACTTGATTCATAGAATGTGTTTTTTTAATCGCCTTAGAATATTTACCGATAAGGTTAGGAGATTCAATAATTTGATAAATTTGATTTTTTAGATCTTCATCATCTTCATTTTTAAATAATAAGCCATCCATATCATGTTGAATAAGATCTTTCATGGCCACGTAATCAGAAGCAATTACAGGTATTTTTCTTGTGGCAGCTTCTAAAATGACTAATGGAGCGACTTCATTTGAAATTGAAGGTAAAATTAATACATCCATTCCATTCAAATATGAGGCTACTTCTTCTTGTTTTAAGGCTTCATTCCAAATAATATTAGTTTTAGACTTAGCCCATTGTTTATGTTCTTCATAATAAGTTTGTTCACCGCCAGAAGGATTTGTAATAATATGTAATTCTGCATTAGGGTTTGAAAGCGCGTTCCAAGCGTCTCTTAAAATATGAAGCCCTTTTGATGAATGTGTACGACCTATAAACACAAATTTTATAAGCTTAGGATCAAATTGAGTTTTATGAAATGCCTTAAAAAACACAGGACTAATACCTTGGGGTATTAATTTTGCTTTTGCAATTCCATTAGCTTCGAACGCTTTTTGTATCCATGGAGCTATAGAAAAAATTACATCTGCATATGTATCCGTTCGTTTTAATTCTGAAAAACGATGCTTAGCTTGGCTAAAAGCTGCTGGTAATTTATTTTTTATGGGATTAAAATGAGTGGCTTCTTTAATAACGTGTCCCAAAACCTTAGACAAACCAACGGAATAGCCTTTTTGGGTTAAGTTACAGCTTAAACATCTAGATTCAATAACTTCTCCGTTACAATTCTCTCTACCATATAATCGCATGTCATTATTAACACAAAATAAACTTCCTAAATGTGGCGTAAATACCGTTCTAATTCCTAGTGTTTTAGCTTCTTTTAAATGATAACTATTTATAGCACGACCAAAAGAATGAAAATGTATAAGATCGGGTTTTAATTCTAATAATTTAATTTTAAAAGCCCCTAGGCCTCGAGGAGGAATTACCCCATTTAATTCTTCAGCAATAGCATCTTTAGGAATCTGAAATACATGTATAGGAATCCCTTCATAAGAATAATCCTTAAGCCCCTCTGAAGAGGTTATTAAAACACTTACATCATGGCCTTTAGCTTTAAAATAGTTGCATAAATTTAAAACATACACTTCTGTCCCAGCACGATGTGTTGGAAAAAATGACTCTAATGTAAAAAGGATTTTCATAATTATTCTTTAGCACTGTATGGGTTGTCAGAAAAAGGTAATAATAGTGGGTTATCCGCTGTTGCCCCTCCCGTATATGGCAAACTAATAGGTGTAAAAGCATATTTAACTTTTGTTAAAAAAGAAATTTTAAATTTTAACCAAGATGAAAAAAACACTTCTAACCTTCCTTTAAATAGATAATTTCTAATAATATACCTAAAGTAACCACCATACATATTATTCGTGGCTATTTCCTTTTCTTCTAATGATAGTGGGCAATTAATATCTTCAAGAAACACCTTACTAATCCTAAGTTCTTCAAGCAATCCTATTAAAGTTCCTCTTAATTTTGAAGATGCTTGGTTCTCTGGCATTCTCCACCAAGAAACTCCATTAGAAATCAATAATAATGGATATTTCATAGCTAGTTTTCTTTTCACATATGTATCACCTGAAATATAATCATTTGGTAAACCACCTTCTTTCTTCAGTATATCTGTTCTAAACAAAGTGTCAGGAAAACCATTAATAGTAACTGGACTACCTAAATAATCAAATCTAATGGATTGCTCTGGTTGTAACTCATAAGGATAAACTATATTTTTCCAATAAGGCCTAGCACATGCCATTGCCGAATTTGGAAAAGCCTCTAGCATTTTTACCATAAACTCTAATCCGTGAGGGTAAAAAATATCATCGCCGTCAATCCAAATTATATACTCTCCTTTAGCTTCAAAAAGCGTTTTATTCCGGTTAGGATATTCTCTTAAATTGGTTTCATTACGCCAAGCTCGAATTCTAGGATCTTTATATTCCTTAACAATATCCCATGTGTTATCCGTTGAGCAATCGTCAGAAATTAAATATTCGAAATCAGTAAAACTCTGTGCCAACACGCTTTCTATTGATTTTCGGACATACTTAGATGAATTATAGGTAATGGTCGCTATCGTTACTTTAGGATTCATAATATTAATTAATGTGAGCGTAGAATTGATTTAAACTTTAATACGTTTACTTCTTGAGAAAATTCATTTAAAACTTTACGAAAAGCACTATCCTTAACAGACTGTACTTGTTCCTTTCTTAAGGATAGAAAATGATTCATTTGTAAGGTTAAATCCGCTACCGTGCCATCAAAATAAAGAGCCTCTTTTTTATCTTCCAAAATTTCTTTAGTAGCCCCTTGATTATTTGCGATAACAAAACAATTATAGGCTACAGCCTCTACAGTTGTTCTACCAAAAGCCTCTCTATCAGAAGCCATAATAAAGCAATGGGCTTGCTTATAATATTTCTCTGGATAAGCTTGATATCCTAATAACTCAATTTTATCCTCTAATCTTTGTTCTTTAATATACAACTCAATACTTTCAAATTCATTACCATTACCAACTATTAATAGTTTCACAGTATCAGTTTCATTCATCTTTAAAAAAGCGTTGATAACTTTCCAAATACCTTTCCTTTTTGTGAGTTGACCAACAAAAATAAAGTTAATACAATTTGTAGGTTTAATTAAGGATTTGTGAAGATTTAGCAATGTGTTTTTATTATAAATTCCATTATAATTTATATAGGTGTTTTTAATATTATAATGTTTTTTATAATGCCGCTCTAAATCCTTAGAAATACATACAACATATTTAGATTTTTGTAATAAAATTTTAAAAATTGAATTAAAATCTTGTTTAAACCCATGGTCCAAACTCCCAAATTCTCTTAAATACCAAATATGTTTTGTTTTTAAAAATAGTGATAATAGAGCACCAAAGTTAGTAGTGGATGTATTTGTTATTATATAATCTGGGTAGAACTCTTTTTTGAGCTTCTTAGAAAATTTATAGGCTAAAAATATATTTTTCACAAAGCGTTGGATCTTAAATTTCAATAATCTAAGCTGTTTTAATTTAAGCCATGACGACGATTCTAGAGAACTGGTATTTACTCTATGTCCTGAAACTAAAAAATTAATATGAGAGGATTCTAATTGTTTGGAAAGTTGGCCTAATTCGGGAAGTATTACTAAAACTTCAATCCCTTCTTTTAATAAACCTATAATTAAGCCTAACATGGATTTAGAAGCACCTGTTAATTCGGAATCATGAGAAATAAAAAGTAATTTCATGACAGAATAATTCTTTTAAGAGCACCAAATGATTTTCTATTCCATTTATATTTTGGTTCTGTTATTAAGCTTGAAATAATTACTTTTACTCTTTTACTCTTTGAATCATTTGAAACTATTTGTGCTTTTAATAGGTTAGACCATTTGTCTTTAATTAACCATTCATCACAAATTCTGTGTATATGTTGAAACTTTGAGTCTAGCAATATGCGATTGATATACTTTATTTTATTTTCAAAAAAGCCCTCTGGCTGAGATACTGTTTTAGATTCATCATGTAATCTAAAAAAAACTAAATCATTTTTAATATAGCGAACATTTGGATACACTGACAAATATCGTATAATCATATCTGTATCAAATGAGTAATGTAGTGACTCATCAAGACCACCAACAGCCTCAATATTTTCTCTTAACAACCATAGACCTGGCTGAACAAAAACGGTACCTTCTTCCCAAAACATTAATCCCCTTGGAGATAAATTAGATAACTGTTCGGGTTCTTGATAAACACCATCTTCAAAATAGGTGGTTCTGCCTGCCACAGCAGAGGTGTTTGGTTCAGAAAATGCTTTGGCTATATTTAGTAACGCATTAGGAGCTAAATAATCATCAGAATTTAACCAATTAAAAATTTCGCCAGTACAACGTTTTAAACCTTTATTAATGGCATTGGCCTGTCCTTTATCTGGTTCGCTGACCCAATAGGTAAGGTGTTCTTCATATTTCTTAATAACCTCAACTGTATTATCCGTACTCCCTCCATCCATGATAATGAATTCTAGGTTAGGGTAATTCTGGTCTAATACAGACTTAATGGTCTCTTCTATGTATTGCCCTTGATTATAGGTAGGGGTAACTATGGATATTTTTTTAAAATCCTTCAATAAATGTTCAATTTAGATAAATAATTAATTATTAGATAATAGCTTGTCACTTTATGGTAAAATTATCTATAAATTAGGATTAAGACAAGTTTAAACTTATCTATTAAATTTTTCCTCATTTAGAATTTCAATTAATTTATTATTAAATAATTTCACACCATTTTGATTTAAGTGATCGGGATCATAAAAATGTAATGAATCATTTAATATAAGTTTCTCATTAAAATTAAAATATTTCATATGAGCACTCATCACGGAATCAAATTCACGAATATTAGTATATCTACTGTAATTTGATGGTGCTATAGGAACATAAACTAAAATAACCGAAATTTTATTTTTTTCTAATAATCTGAGACACTCATTAAACGCATCCAGTTGTGTCGAATCAAATTTAATTTCCTTTCTCAATAACGTTTTGGTTTTATAGTATGCTAATTCTTTCTCTACAAAACCACCTTTAACGTAATTATCGTCTCCTTTAACTAGGGATTCTTTAAAATTTTTACGCCAATCAAATATATCACGTAAAAATGCATAAATCAATGTGTTATACACTTTAAGATGATTAACAGAAAGTGCCATTTTTACACTATTTAAGTCATTTTTTTCATTGCTTATAATATCTAAAGATGACTCCACACCATCTCCCATAAAGGTGTTAGGATAGACGTCATAAATCACCAGTTTTGGACTTAATCTAGTCAAATGTCTTTTCAACAAAGTTATAGTTTGTAAAGGCGTTTGTGCACTTGACCCCAAATTAAATGTCTTTAATCCTGAGGCATTAAAAATTCTATTATCAAAACCACGATACGTGTGAGATGAACCTAGGAAAAGTATATCAATATTTTCATAGTCCTTAACATCTTGTAATCTAGTATAAGTATGACCATAAGAACCTTTAACATAATTTAAGTTTGGCGTCAAGTAACTCGGCATAAAAGTACCCCAAATAAAAAGAATAATTATGTAAGTAACAGCAGAAAACAATAAGAAGCTAAAGAATTTTTTGATAAAAACAGTCATAGTTTTACATTAAAATTGAAAGTATATAAATGGTGTTTCGGCTGTTTGCATAAACATACCTATTAAGAAAACAATAAAAGAGTAAAAAAACCATCTAAAGTACCATTTCCATTTCAATCCAATTTTTTCAATCGCATATTGGTTCTCTCTACCAAACCATTCTAAAATGATAAAAAACAAAATTAATAAAATTATAGTGCGATAATTGTAGTAAATAGCCATTGTATAGAATGATTGTGGGTCTTTAAATATATCTAATATATATTGCAAAGCATGTTCTACATTTTCTGCTCTAAAAAAGACCCAAGAAAGCACGGTCATTGAAAATGTTATAAGAATTAAAAAAAACTCTTTTGGAGTGGGTAAATATTTATCTTTAGCAACAACAGCCAAATTATTCCTATTGTTATTAGTAAGTAAGAGAGGTAGAAAATAAATGGCATTTAATAACCCCCAAATAATAAATGTCCAATTTGCTCCGTGCCAAAAACCACTAACAATGAAAATAATAAATGTATTTCTTACTTTCATCAAAATTCCTCCACGACTACCGCCTAAAGGAATATAAACATAATCTCTGAACCAAGTGGTTAGTGAAATATGCCACCTTCTCCAAAATTCAGCTATATCTCTAGAAAAATAAGGGAATGCAAAGTTTTGCTTGAGATTAAACCCGAAAAGACGAGATGTTCCTATTGCAATATCCGAATATCCAGAAAAATCACCGTAAATTTGAAACGCAAAAAATATAGCTCCTAAAACTAATGTACTACCAGTATAGTTATCTGAATTATTAAAAATTAAATTGGCATATTCTGCACAATTATCAGCAATTACGACCTTTTTAAATAATCCCCAAAGAATTTGACGTAAACCATCAATTGCTTTTATACTATCAAATGATCGCTTTTTTTTGAATTGAGGCAATAAACTAGTAGCACGTTCTATTGGACCAGCAACCAATTGTGGAAAGAAACTTACAAAGGCAGAAAAAGCAATAAAGTCTTTAGTGGGGTTTAACTTCTTTTTATAAACATCAATGGTATAACTTAAAGTTTGAAAAGTATAAAAACTAATCCCTACTGGTAATATAATATTTAATGTATTAGACTGTATGGGGTGCCCAAAAAAGCTAAAGGCATGTACAAAATTCTCTACAAAAAAATTATAATATTTAAAAAAACCTAAAAAGCCTATATTCACTGCTATACTGGTCCACAGTAATAGTTTACGTTTTGATGTCTTTTCTTCTTTTTGAAGTCGTCTACCTATACTGTAATCTACCAAAATACTAAATACAATCAAGAATAAAAATCTCCAATCCCACCAACCGTAAAAAACAAAACTAGAGATAACAATCAATAAATTTTGTGTTTTTAGATTTTTTTCAGGAATTAACCAATAAATAATAAAAACAATTGGTAGAAAAATAGTAAAGTCTATGGAATTAAAAAGCATTTGTTATGTTTATTCTGTAATGGTGATTTTATAATATCACCCCTTTTCGTTTATATTTTCTAATATCAATGAGTTTTAATTTAAACTCATTGAATAATTTCCCAATATATTATATTGGGGTATGTTTTCAAATTCTTTTATATAATATTTTCAACTTAAGTTAAGTGTTATTTTAATAATTTATAGTAATAGCGATAATCAAGGAACTAAATTTTCTAATTACAATAAATAATTTAATTTATAATTATAGATTCTATTTGTTTTTTTTAAATAATTTACCAAAATAAAATTTCCAATTAGGTCGATTATAAAATGCCCATAAAGGTTTTAAAAAAAACTCATAAAATTCTTTATTATTTTTCAATTCATTATTGACTTGAATTGGAAAATCTAATTGTTTTGATTTAAGAAATCTTACTGGATTGTTTATTTGTCCTGTATGCGTCGCATCAGAATCAAATCCAATATTCTTTATTAAATTTCTATTTGGAAAAATACTGTATTGATTATTATTTAATTGATGATAAATAAATTGATAATCCCACCAAGTAACCCGATCTTTAGAAAAACTAACAGTTTTGTCAAATATTGTTTTCCAATATATCCACCAATTAATATCCAAATCAAAAGTTCCATTTTTTAATTTATCATATAAAAAATATAATTTATTTCTTTTCCCTTCCCAAGAGGTCATATCAAAATCAACTTCTTCAAACCGGTCTCTCCAAGTGGCCCATCCCCACATGTTCATAATATTTGAGTAAAAATAACTATTAGGAACTCCCTCAAATCCTAAATTACATCCACTAATAGAAATTACTCTTCTATCATCTCTATAATTTTCTAACATTTCTTGACTGAATTTAAAAAAGTCGATACTTGGAATAATATCGTCTTCTAGAATAATTCCCATTTCAACATGATTAAAAAACCAAGACATTGCTGATATGGGGCCTCTAGAACATCCTAAATTTTTTTCATTAGAAAAAAATTTAACATCACATTCCCAGTCTATCAATTCATTATAAAGTGTTATAACCTTTTTAGTTTTCCTAATATCATCTAAATTATTTTGCCTTGGTCCATCACTATATATATATATCGTGCTAGGAAGAGCTAATTTAATCGCTTCGACTTGTTTACTAATATATTGTGGCCTATTAAAGCAAATAATTAAGATAGGAGTATTAAATATATCTTTTTTCAAAAATCTCTAATAATTTAGGGTTAGTTTTTTTATGAGACGCCAAATTTTGAGCATTTAAATCACCAAATCTTTGGGCTAATATTAATTGATTATCTTTATTTAAGGATTTAAATTTATACTGTCTTAAATAATTTAAAAAAACATAAAAAACATCTAAGTTTGATATATTCCTAGGACTTTGTTTTTTAGGAAAAACTTGCTGATGGGAAACAATTGCTCCAGAAGCCATTCCATAAATCAATCTATTTATGTATTCAAATGTAGACTTGTTAGACTCTATATTATGATTTAATATTAACTTTTCACTAACTCCAACTTTATAACCCTTTTTAATAACATTTAAAGCAATTTGAACATCACCCCCACTACTTAAACTTTTACCTTTTCTATCACTTAATGAGTACAAACCTGAATCAACCTTATCTAAATAATCTAAGATTATTTTCTTTTCTATTAATTGTCCAGTTCCTTGCGGATAATTCTCATTCCACACTTCTGAATTCTGAATGATTTCTCCAATTACATGACGTTCTTGAAAAATCTTTTTTTGTTTAATTACCCAACTATTAACATTTTTATCTTCGAAACAAACATTAATATTACCCGCACCCCAACACTTAACTTTTGGGTAATTCAATATTAATTCAACCGATTCAATTAAATAATTATTATTTGGTTCATTATCATCATCAAAAAAAACTAACCAATCTCCTTTTGCCGAATTAATTCCGGAAATCCTGGCAGCTGTAAGCCCAGGTTTTCTTTCAATGACGTGTGAGAAAGGAATCTTAACATTTGAAAAATCAAAATTAGCTTCAATTTTATTTTTTGAATTATTATCAACTACGATCCATTCAACACTGATGTTATTAGGTTTTTTTAATTTTGAAACAGAGCTAATCAGCCGATCAAAAACCGCTCTATTGGGATTATATGTACATGTGATTATTGATAAATTCATAATTAACTATTTAACATCCAACTATATTCCGTATCCAGTAAATAATTCTTTACTAGCTCTGGATCCTTGATTTCATCGAAGATATTTTTATGCGCAATTTTTTTTTGTTGAATACTTACTTCATCAAATAATTGTACTCCAAGATATTCACAAATTAAACCATATGAAACAGTTGGATCTTTTTCAATATGATCTTCATAAAATAATTCTAAGTAATCTAATCCTTTAGACTTTATTAAATTTTCAATGTGTTGGTATTGATTTTCAAAACGTTTAAAAACCTCTAATAAATCACCTTTGAAGTCACCATACGTAACTTTTTCTGGGTTAAAATTAATTTTATTTATTTTTAATTTGTCTTCATTTTTAAAATGAAATTGTTTGTTTTCAATTCCTCTTGCAATAGAAAACACTTGTTTAAAATAGTTTCTTCTTTTTAGAATCACAAACTTTTTAAATCCCAATTTCACCAATTTATCTAAATATAATTCAAAGTCCATATTTAAAAAATCTTTCCCCAAATGAGCTTCGTTAATAGCTTTAGTTTCAAAACCATAAAACACCTCTTTAGTTCTAGAATATCGATTAATCAAAATTTGGAACATATCACTTTCATACTTTACATCAAAAGGTTTTTTTCTTACCTAACTTAATAATCTGAAATAACTCATTATCCCATTTTATGTTTTTATTCTGATTTAAAAGTTCACTAACAACAGTACTACCACATCTCCCAAAATGAAACATTGCCACCCCTTTTGGTTTAGATTTACAATTTCGATAAAAAGATTGTATTATTTTATATTTTAGTTTCTTTATCATTGTATAAATTTATTTAAAACAAAGCCAAACCATGATTTAATCTAAAATAGTTTTCAATAATTCCTGCCCTGGATGATTCGAATATTTATTTGTGGCCACCTCAAAAGCAACCTTACCCATAGTTTCCCAACTTTTAAAATTATTAAAAGCGGTTTCTAAAGTGACCTTTAGCTCATTTACATTTGGGGTTTTAGAGATAAAACCATTAACCTTATCGTTGATCCATTCAGAATGACCTGCGACATCAGTAACCACACAAGCTCTACCACACAACATAGCCTCAACAACTACTAACGGCATTCCTTCATAATGTGATGATAAAACTAATAACTGATTATCTTTCCAAATACTTCTTACATCCTTTTCATATCCTGCAAAGATAACTTGTGCTTCTAAATCAAGATATTTAGTTAACTGTTTTAGATAGAATTCATCTTCACCAGTACCATAAAATGTTAACTGAAAATTAAATTTACTTTTTAATTTAGATAAGGCTCTTAATAAAATGTCATGTCCTTTTTGTGCACATTGTAACCTGCCTACAGTTGCTAATTTCATTATTGTAGTTACGGGAAATGGTAATTTTTCAACTTTAGTTAAATTAACAGGGTTTAAAACTACTTTGCTATTTTTTAAACTTTTAGCTAAAAGAATATCTGCCATCTCTCTATTACGTTCACTAACAAATAAGACTTTTTTTGCATTTTGATAAATTTTGTTAGCTAGCAAAAACTTATCCTCTGGAATTGCTCCATATTCCCTATTCTGATGAGATAAAATTATATATGGAATTGAGTTTTGCAGTAATAAATTATATAAGTCAGGAAAATGTAAAATACTGGTAAAAGCGCCTTCATTAATGAAGAGAATGTCTGGATTACGATCAATTATATCTTCAAAATTATTAATCCTTTTATTTTCTGAAGCTTTATTCATCAATTTCCCTAAACCACGTTGCCAAACACTTGGGTATATCGTTCTGTTATTACGAGTTAAGATTTCTACACCATATTTTTCTTGTAGTATTTTTAAATTTTCAGGTAATTCATCCCACAATTTATAAGAGACTAATACTTCATGATTAGATTCTACTGCTTGAAGAGCCATATTATACCACAATTCCTCACTTCCTCCCCAAGGATAGCCTTCCATTATTGAAATAATTCCAATTTTCATATTACTCTAACCAATTTTGAATATTAAAATCTTTACTAACATGATATCTCTCGTTATATATATCTCCAACAACTTCTTCCTTTCTATAAGCTGTAATTTGTACTGCTGAAGATATATGTTTTAGTTTCTTAGCTGTAAATAATACTTTTTTATCGTATGGTAAGTTATCGAATTCTTCCATTAATTCTAAAGTCATTCGATCTCGATCTGTACAGGCTATGAAAATATTATCCCAATGAATTCGTTTAGCTCTTCTTTCCCATTTAGAGCGTGCCTCATCTTCTGTTTTGTAATGTAAAAAATGAATTTCAATTTTATTATCTAATATGCCTATGGGATAAGCATATTTTTCAGTTCTAAAAAGATTGGCTTCCTTGTATTTAGATGTATTCTTAAATGATAAAGGGCATTCCATATAATATTTTAGTTTATTCAAAAATTCTATATAATCTTCTGCATAAAAAAAAAGCCCTATGGTAGGCGATTGATAAGGTATATTTAAATCTTCATAAACAGATCCTCCCCAACAGTTAGCAGAAATTATAGTAAAGTTATCTACCTTAAAATCATCTATATAATTTTTATGTTCCTCTTTTAATTTCGCGATTTTTTTAGCTTCTTGTTGTTTTTTATAATGATGATATCTGAATCTAATAGATTTTAAAAGCCTCATATTATATTTTTATTTTAGTAATAAACCAATCCTATAATTTAAACGATCTTTAGTACCTCCGTACTTTAACGAGTCCAATAAAGCTTTTAATTTATCAAAGAAGTTTTTACTGTTTTTTATTTTAAAGACATAAAAATCTATAACTAACCGCCTATAACCATCAGTAGTTTTCTTAGGTATTTTAATACCTTGCTTTAATCTACGTTGTAAAGCTTCATAATAAACAATAAAATAATCTTCTTTAGCTAACCGCTTATTAGGTCCTGTAGAAATTCCGTCTTTACCATCTGTTCTTAAATACCGGTATAAATACAACGGTTTCTCTAAAAATATAAGATCACCTTGCTCTTCCAATTTGAAATACAAATCTTGGTCTACTGCACGTTTTAAATTTTTTCGGATTCCCTTGGTCTTTAAATATGCTTCACGTTTAAAAGTAGCAAAGTGATTTACTAATGGTGAACCAAATAACGAGTCTAAATACGACGCACCTTGAGGTATAGCTCCAATCAGATCATTAATTTTAACAATCTCTAAATCTTCATTACAAAGGTAACTCTGAGAGTAAATTAAACTAGCATTAGGGTTCTTACGGTGTAATAACAACAGATCTTCAAGTGCCGTTTTTATAAGCTTATCATCACCATCTAAAAATCCACAGACACTACCTGTCGCTAATTCAACACATCGCGCTTTAGTAAAACCGCAACCCATATTTTTAGTATTGGTATAGCATGTTATCCTTTTATCTGTATTCTCAGCACTGAAAGAGTCAAATCCACCATCAGTAGAACAATCGTCTACAATAATAATCTCCCAATTATCATGTGTTTGTTCCTTAACACTTTGGACAGCATCTTTTAGGTAATCCCCATTGTTATAATTTGCTATTAGTATAGAAAATTTAATTGTCATAGTACCTGCGATAAAACTCCCCACAAATTGTTTCAAATTGTTCAATTTCAACGTCTGACCAATTTTCACTACCCTTTAATGTATGTTTAGCCTTGTTATTTTTAGTTATTTTAAAAACAAAATCATCAATTTCAAGAAAATTTGACATTTTATTAATTCCTTCATTAATTTCTTCAAGTTTAATAAACAATTTCTGGTTTTTAGGTAAATTTTGAAAATCTCTTTCTATAATAGAATTCCATTTAACCCAATACCAACAATTTTTTTCAAAATCACTCATTTTAGACCATTCCTCAAGTTCAAAATCATTTGTTTTATAACCTAATAATCTATAATTATCCCAATCTAACAATTCTAAATCACGATACATATCCTGATCTTCAATTTCATTTTTATACCAACCTCTAGCATATGTGGAATCTACTACTTTTTTTCCATCCCTTATAAGCCATATAAATTTTGCTTGAGGTAGAGCTTCATGAATTAAAGGAATTAAATTCGACAACTTTTGATTAGACTCTCCCAATAATTCGTAGGCATCAAAAACCCTATTATCATAGATACCTCTAATTGTTTCAAGTACCCTTTTCCTGCTTATTCTATTATGAGCATATTCAGTAGAAATTTTAATCAATTGATTAGATATTTCATGACGGCAATTTATATTAGGATTTTGGCTTAAAATACTTGCTAGAGAAGTTGTCCCAGACCTACCAGTACTAACAATAAAAAACAATTTCCCTCCTAAATCACTACCACTTAATTTACTTAAATTATTTAATTCAAATAATTTCCCATCCGAATCTGCATATATTTGTTTCTCTTTTAATAAATTATATTGAAAACTATCTCTTAATTTTAAGTTATGATATGATTGACTTTCTACAATAGCTAAACTAGGAACATCTTTAATAACACTAATTCCTGAACTTATAATAGCACCTTCTCCAATTGTTATTCCTGGGGCAATATTTACATTCATACCAATAATTACGTTTTTTTGAATAATTACAGAATTAGTAATAAATTTTTTGTCATGAGGTAATGCTCCGTTAAAATTTGGCATCGATGTTGAAACCGTTACATTGGCACCAATTGATACATTGTCTCCTATTATCAGTCCACCAATAGTATCGAAATAAGCATTATTTCCTAGCTTGACATTTGAGCCTATTACCACATTGTTTGGATGAGTAATAATTAGACCGTTATCAACTTTTAATCTATCACCCACCAAAGGAATATTTCTTATAATAAATTCAATTCGATTTTTTTCATTTTCCTTTTCAACTTTCTCACTATAATAAACTATATCATTTCTATATTTAGATATTAACTTACCTACAATTGTATTAATTATTTTTTTCATTTATATAATAAATTTATTCTATTATTATATTTTACTAAAGAAATGTTCTACAAAAACACCTTCTTTTAGCATTGGAGTTTTTTCACTTTTAAAAAATTTACCATAATCTACTATAATCTCTTTGGCAAATTCTAAATCGTATTCCATTCCATTTTCCGAAAAAATAGAAAGTTGAATATAATATTGTCCTTCAGGTAGTGGAAATTTAGGTATGTGACAGGTATACACTTGATTCTGACTTATAGAAAAAGCAGAATCCGAAAACAAATTATTACAAAGAAACAGAATCTGGCCACTACTATTTAAAAACAACAATCTTAATCCTACTTTATTAAGAGGTTCAAAACTCTGTATTTCCAGTTTAAATTTGACATAACTACCTACTGGAACTATATCTATTTCTAAATCATTCTGATTGGTGATTTTTAGATTTGTAAATTTAGCCCTTCCTTTAAAAACACCATCTTTACGATTTTTTAAGTCAATATTCACATTACTTGTTCCTGCCGAAATATACCTCTCAATACCCTTATCTACATCTCCAACATAGGAAATAGTTCCTTTTTCCATTACAACAAGTCTTGTACATAATTTTTGAATACTTGCCATGTTATGACTAACAAAAATAACAGTACGTTTCCCTCCTTCTGATACATCTTTCATTTTACCAATAGCTTTCTTTTGAAATTCGGCATCACCTACGGCTAAAACCTCATCTACTATAAGTATTTCAGGCTCTAAATGAGCAGCTACAGCAAACGCTAACCGCACATACATACCTGAAGAATAACGCTTAACAGGCGTATCTATATAACGTTCACAGCCTGCAAACTCAACAATTTCATCAAACTTAGAACGAATTTCTTGTTTATTCATTCCCATGATAGCACCATTAAGAAACACATTCTCACGTCCTGTTAATTCGGGATGAAATCCTGTACCCACCTCTAATAAAGATGCTATACGTCCGCGAGCTTTAATACTTCCTGTTGTTGGTCTGGTTACACGACTTAATAATTTTAATAATGTTGATTTCCCTGCGCCATTCTTTCCTATAATACCAAGAACTTCTCCTGGTTTTACTTCAAAATTGATATCTTTTAAAGCCCACACATAATCAGACTCTCCTTTATTAGCTCTATCATTAGTTTCTCCAATTTCTAAGTAAGGATCTTCCTTACCTCTAACGGTATACCACCAACGATTTAAATCGTGAGCAAAGGAGCCTGTCCCTACAGTACCTAAACGATACTGTTTACTTAAGTTTTCTATTTTTATAGCTGGTTTCATCTTAAATATTTATCTCAAATTATTAAACAGTATCCATGAAGCTTTTTTCCACACGGTTAAATACAATGATACCAACAGTCATTAAAAATAACATTATCAATGTACTGTAACCTAAGTACCCCCAACTAAATGTCCCCATACCTGTAAAAGCATATCTAAACGCTTCTATAATTGGTGTCATTGGGTTTGCTAAAATAAACTTCTGATATTGCGAATCAACAAATGATAGCGGATAAATAACAACAGTACCATACATCATTAATTGAACTGCAAAAGTCAATAAAAATGTAAAATCACGATATTTTGTTGTTAAAGAAGAAATAATCATACCAGCACCTAAAGCCAAACCTGCCATAATAATGATTAAAAGAGGTACTGTTAGAATGTGTAAATTGGGTTGTAAAACAAAATCAATACTTCCGTTAAAATAGTAATAGAACCAAATCACTAGAAATAAACAAAACTGAACTCCAAATTTCAATAACTGTGATATAATTAAAGACAATGGAGTAATTAACCTTGGAAAATAGACTTTACCAAAAATACCTGCATTACTTCTAAACGTATTAGATGTTAAAGTTAAACTCCCTGAAAAATATTGCCACATTAAATTCCCTGAAAGATAGAACAACATTGGTGGCATACCATCAACGGGAATTTTAGCTACATTATTAAAAATAAGAAGTTGCATTATAGACGTTATAATAGGCTGAAGTATAAACCACAATGGCCCCAATACAGTTTGCTTATATACCGCTACAAAATCGCGACGAACAAATAAGGTTAACAAATCACGATACCGCCAAACCTCTTTTAAATTGAGATCTAACAACTTTGTTTTAGGTTCTATAATTAAGTCGTAATCTTCTGGTATTGTACTCATTTTTATAATTGCAATTTGTATTTATTTTAAAAATAATAGCTCACATTAAGTTAACAGCTGCAAACATAGCCTTTTACTTCACCAAAAACCAATGGTTCAATAAGGCTTCTCTATTATAGAGCATCGGTTGTTTGGTTTCCCAATCCATCACTTCAAAACCGGCATGTTCGCAAATGGCTTGTCCGGCTGCGGTATCCCATTCCATCGTCGGTGCAAATCTAGGGTAGCAGTCGGCGCTGCCTTCGGCCACCATACACAACTTTAAGGAACTGCCTTTTGATATTAAGTTCACAGCACCATGCGTTTCGCGCAGCTCATTAACGTAGTCTTCTGTTTCTGCAGACATATGCGAACGACTTGCCACGACGGTAAAAGTTTTATCCTCGCGTGCTATAGGTAATTTTTGACTTTGATCTATAAAGCGATCGATGTTATAATCACCTAAATCTATAGTGGTTTTAAAAGCACCTAAATCGGTACTCGAAAAATAAAGTTCTCCCGATACCGGTACAAAAACAACTCCTAAACTTGTTTTTTGATTTTCAATTAAAGCAATATTAACGGTAAATTCACCATTACGCTTTATAAATTCTTTAGTCCCATCAATAGGATCTACAATCCATAACTGATGCCAATCTTTACGTTCGGAATAAGGTATTGCTTTACCTTCTTCAGATAACACTGGGATATTCGTTTGGTCTAAATAACGGACAATAACATGATGTGAAGCGATATCCGCTTTGGTTAAAGGTGAATCATCCCCTTTAAATTCCACACCAAAATCATCGGTATTGTATATCTCTAGAATAGACTTCCCTGCTTCTAAGGCAGCTTCTATGGCTATATGTAAAAGCTTTGGTAATACAGTATGTCCTTGATTCATTTTAGTCATTTATTTTTTTAGTTAAAGCCTGCTTTAAACGGTATAACATTTTTTGAATGCTATTAATATTATTTTTTAGTGTATCAGGAAATGTAACATAGCCAATACGCTCAGCAATAATCAATTGAGTCTCAACCTCAGATAAAGATCCTGATGCAATATTCAAAAACCGAATAAAATCTTTTGTTGACCCTCGACTTGAACCCTCTGCAATATTTGAAGGTAATGAAACCGCCGCTCTTCTAAGCTGCGAAGTTAACCCATAATTCTCAGAAGAAGGAAAGTCTTTCGTTAAGCTATAGATTTCTTCTACTAAATCTAAACTTAGTTTATAAACCTCTAAATCTTTATGAGTCATATGCTAATATTTTAAAATTCCTATTCTAAAGATTCACCACTTCACCCCCTTCACCATATCACAACCTCACCATATCACCATATCACCATATCACCATCAAATTCACCAATTCACCATCAAATCACCAATTCACCCCTTCACCACCTCACCATCAAACAATCATCCCAGCACCAATAGTCTCATTAGTCTGCTCATCAATGATAATAATACTTCCAGTTTGACGGTTCTTTTTATAAGCATCAAAAAACAAAGGCTTCGCGGTTCTTATAGATAAGCGTGCAATATCATTCATTTCCACTTTATCAATACCTTCAATACGATGTAACGTATTAATATCTATTTTATATTTTAATTCCTTAACCATACCAACAGTTTCGTTTGTGGTATGCTTAATCACCACTTTAGTACGAGCATGAATAGGAGTACTACTCATCCATGACACTAAAACTTCAATATCTTGGCTAACTTCAGGAACATTATTTTCGCGTACAATCATATCGCCACGACTGTTATCAATCTCATCCTCTAGAGTCATGGTTACAGACATGGGCGCAAAAGCTTCGGCAATCTGCTCACCATTAAGCTCAATGGTTTTAATAGTCGTTACAAACCCTGAAGGCAATGATTTTACTTTATCACCAGGTTTAAAAACCCCACCATCAATACGACCTGCAAAACCGCGATAATCTTGGTGTTCTATGGTATGAGGACGAATTACAGATTGAATAGGAAAACGACAATCAACAAGGTTATGGTCACTAGAAATATGTACGGTTTCTAAATGGTACATTAGAGTACTACCATCGTACCAATCCATATGTTCAGATCGGTTAACGACGTTATCTCCATTTAAAGCTGAAATAGGAATAAACTGAATATCTTTTATATCTAATTTTGAAGAAAAAGCCTTAAAGTCTGCCACAATCTTAGTGTAAACCTCTTCGCTATAATCGACTAAATCCATTTTATTTACACAAACAATAGCATGCGGTATACGTAATAAGGAAGCGATAAAAGCATGACGATGCGTTTGCTCTAACATCCCCTTACGGGCGTCAACTAAGATAATAGCTAAGTTAGCCGTTGATGCGCCAGTGACCATATTACGCGTATACTGAATATGACCTGGAGTATCTGCAATGATAAATTTACGCTTTGGTGTCGCAAAATAACGGTATGCCACATCAATGGTAATTCCTTGCTCACGTTCGGACTTTAAACCATCAGTTAATAAGGATAAATCCACATAATCAAAACCTTTACTTTTACTAGAGGCCTCAACAGCATCTAATTGATCTTGAAAAATTGATTTACTATCGTAAAGTAAGCGCCCAATTAAGGTACTCTTTCCATCATCTACACTTCCTGCTGTTGTAAAACGTAATAATTCTATATCTTGATAATCCATTTTTTATGTCTTTATGGGCGTTAGGTCTATTATTGTTGACTTTAAGCCCTCTAATCTATTCTCTTTATTTAATATACTGACACAGAGCAAACACGAAGTTAAACAGAGACAAAACAATTAACCTTGTGAAAATAATGACGAGTTGACTGAGCGGTAATTAGCAGTCCTCAACCTTCTTTTTTTATCAAGATTCTTTTCTCTATTGTCTCTTATCTATGGTCTATTTTCGTCGTTCTATGCCCTTTTATCTATTCTCTTTTATCCTTTATCTTTTATCTTTTATCTTTTCTCTATTCTCTAGACTCTAGACTCTAGACTCTAACCTCTAAAAATACCCCTGTTTTTTACGATCTTCCATAGCAGTTTCGGCACGTTTATCATCGGCACGACCACCACGTTCTGTGGTACGTGTTGTGGCTATTTCTTCGATAATTTTATCTAAATCATCGGCCGTAGATGCTACAGCACCAGTAATTGGCATATCGCCACAAGTACGGTAACGAATGGTCATATTAACCACTTCTTCACCTTCTTTTAATTTTATAAATTCAGAATTAGCCAAAATCACACCATCTCTAACAACACAATCACGTTGATGAGAAAAGTATAAGGATGGTAAATCAATATTTTCTAATTTAATATATTCCCAGACGTCCATTTCTGTCCAGTTAGAAATTGGAAACACTCTAAAGTGTTCGCCATAATTTTTACGACCATTGAATAAATTCCAAAGTTCTGGGCGTTGGTTTTTTGGATCCCATTGTCCAAACTCATCTCTATGAGAAAAGAAACGTTCTTTAGCACGTGCTTTTTCTTCATCACGTCTTGCACCTCCCATAGCCGCATCGACCTTATGAGCTTCAAGCGTATCTAAAAGCGAAACAATTTGAAGGGAGTTACGAGAAGCATCGGCTCCTGTTTCTTCTTTGGCACGGCCTTTATCAATAGCTTCTTGTACAGAACCAACAATAAGAGTGACCCCTAATTTTTCAACCAATGCATCTCTAAAAGCAATCGTTTCAGGGAAATTATGCCCCGTATCAATATGAATTAAAGGGAAAGGAATCTTTGCCGGAAAAAAGGCTTTCTTCGCTAAATGGGTTAATAAGATAGAATCTTTACCTCCTGAAAATAATAATACAGGATTTTCAAACTGAGCAGCGATCTCTCTAATAACAAAGATAGCTTCAGATTCTAATTCTCTTAAGTGATTTATAATATAATTGCTCATGCTTCAATTTTTAATTTTTCAATAATAACGTCTAATATACTCTTTACGGAGGCCTCAATGGGTTGATGATCTGTAATAATTTCAATATCGGGATGAATTGGGGCTTCGTAAGGTGCTGAAATCCCAGTCATGTTTTGTATCTCGCCGGCGCGTGCCTTTTTATAAAGTCCTTTTACATCTCTACGCTCACATTCTTCTAATGAGGTGTTCACGTAAATTTCTATAAAATTCTCAGCACCAACAATGGTCTTAATGTTTGCTCTATCCTTAATATAGGGAGAAACAAAAGCAGCTAAAGTAACGACACCAGCGTTTACCATTAAGTTACCAACTTCTGCTATTCTTCTAATGTTTTCAGTACGATCTTCTGGCGCAAAACTGAGATCTTTATTAATACCATTTCTAATATTATCGCCATCTAATACGTAAGTACTAACGCCTAACTTGTTCAATTCAACCTCAACTAAATTGGCTATAGTGGATTTCCCTGAACCTGACAATCCTGTAAACCATAACAGATAAGATTTGTGCTTATGAAGGTGCTCACGGTCTGCTTTTGTAACTTTATAATGATGTATAACGGTGTTGTCGCTCATAATTTTCTACGTTCTCTCAATTCTTGTAATCTTTTTTTTCTGACACGCTGATCTAATCCAAAATTAATACGGTACCAAATTTTTTCATGTCCAAAATACAACAGCATTTTAGTGATGACTTCAGCTCCTCCTATTTTTAAACCGGTTAAGGGGTTGCCTGAAATTAACCAGCCCAACAACATCGTATCAATGGTTCCTACACCACGCCAAGAAAATGTTTTGAGGATATGTCTTTGGTTTGAAGATTTAATTTTAGACTTAAACCACAGACGCTCATGACCGTAGTACAATAACATTTTTGTAATCAATTCTAAACCTCCAATTTTTAAACCAATGGTAATATCATCAGAAATAAACCAAGACAGCAAAAGCGTATCTAGAGTTCCTAGAATACGCCATGTAATGGTTTTTGCGATATGCCTTTTGCTTAATTTCAAACAATTACAGTTTTACTTTTTTATAATCTTCCTGATGTAAATTAAACCATTCATAGGCATTTTCAATTCCTGCTTGCAAAGAATATTGAGGTGCCCAACCTAAAGCTCTTAACTTAGAACTGTCCATGAGTTTTCGTGGTGTTCCATCGGGCTTTGTACTGTCCCAAACAATTTCACCGGTATGCCCAACAATACTTTGAATGGTTTCAGCTAAAGTTTTTATAGTAACGTCAGAACCGGTACCTACATTGTATAAATGCTCAGGTAATACATGTTCTACAGCAAATAAAACCGCTTGTGCTAAATCATCAACATGTAAAAACTCGCGCATGGGTGTACCACTACCCCAAAGTCCTACGGAATCATTTTCAGCTTTTGCCTCATGAAACTTACGAATCATAGCCGGCATAACATGAGAACTTTCTAAATCAAAATTATCATGAGGACCATATAAATTTGTTGGCATTAGACTTACAAAGTCTTTCCCAAATTGTTTTCTTATAGCTTCACAAGCTTTTACACCGGCGATTTTTGCGATAGCATACCACTCATTTGTGGGTTCTAAACTATCGGTAAGTAAATAGTCTTCCTTTAGTGGTTGAGGCGCAAACTTTGGATAGATACAAGAACTACCTAAAAAGATAAATTTCTCGATATCTAACTTATGTGCTGCATCAATAAGGTTATTTTGGATCTGCAAATTCTCCATTAAAAATGGATATGGATAACTATTATTAGCTAAAATACCTCCTACTTTTGCTGCAGCATCAATGATAACGTTTGGTTTTTCTTCTGCTATAAAATCTGTTACGGCCTGCTGATTTCTTAAATCGAGTTCTGCACTAGTTCTACCGATAAGGTTGTTATATCCCTTAGCTGTTAACGCTCTCCATATGGCAGAACCCACCATACCACGATGACCTGCAATGTATATTTTTGAAGTCTTAGTCATAGGATTACTCAAAATAATTCATGGTTTTATAACCGCCTTGATCAAGATATTGTTGCTGCTTCATTAATTTTATATCACTCTGCATCATATCTTTAATAAGGTCATTTAAATCATACTGACATTCCCAACCTAATTTTTCTTTCGCTTTGGTAGCATCACCGATTAACAATTCAACCTCTGTAGGTCTAAAATAACGAGGATCTACAGCTAAAACTTCTTTCCCAATCTCTAATTGATAGTCTGGATTGTTACATTTAGTAACATAAGCTTTTTCATTTTCGCCTTCACCTTTAAATTCTAACTCCACACCGATCTCTGCAAAACTCATATGCACAAAATCACGTATTCTTGTCGTTTTACCAGTGGCAATCACCCAGTCTTCTGCTTCTTCAGCCTGAAGAATCATCCACATCATACGAACATAATCTTTGGCATGACCCCAATCACGTTGCGCATCTAAATTACCTAAGTAAAATTTATCTTGTAAGCCTAAGGCAATTCGAGATACTGCTCTTGTAATTTTTCGGGTTACAAAAGTCTCGCCTCTAATTGGTGATTCATGATTAAATAAAATACCATTACAAGCATACATACCATAAGCCTCACGGTAATTCACGGTAATCCAATACGCATACATTTTTGCGACGGCATACGGTGAACGTGGGTAAAAAGGAGTGGTTTCTGATTGTGGCACTTCTTGTACTTTACCATACAACTCAGAAGTAGATGCCTGATAAATTCTTGTTTTCTTTTCTAAGCCTAATAAACGCACAGCATCTAAAATACGAAGCGTTCCTAAACCATCAGCATTACCGGTGTATTCAGGAACTTCAAAAGACACTGCAACATGACTCATGGCGGCTAAATTATAAATCTCATCAGGCTGAATTTCTTTGATCAAACGAATAAGATTCGTACTATCCGTCATATCACCATAGTGTAAAAAGAAATTTTTATGATCAACATGCGGATCTTGATACAAATGATCAATTCTATCAGTATTAAATAATGAAGAACGACGCTTAAGTCCATGGACCTCATATCCTTTTTTTAATAAAAACTCACTTAAATAGGCTCCATCCTGGCCTGTAACTCCTGTTATAAATGCTACTTTACTCATAAAATCAAATTAAACCACTAAGGCCTATTAATTAAAATAAAAAAACAAATTTAAAATAATTGAATAACTATACTAGTGAATTTAAAGAATATAAAATCCAATATTTAGCTATTCCTAAGAAAACACAAGGCTACTGCTCTATCAATACAGTAAAATAAAAAAACACCTTTTTTTCTTTTAACAAGAAAACACAAAACCCTTCAAATTTGTCATTCTGAGGTAACGAAGAATCTCTTAAATAAAAAAAAATGTAATTCCTGCAAAAGCAGGAATCCACTAAAACAAAATAATCCCTCCAATAAACGACCACATTTATTTTAGACCAAATCAACCCCATCATCATCTCACCACCTCACCACCTCACCCCCTCACCATCTCACCCCCTCACCCCCTCACCAATTCACCAATTCACCCCTAAAGACACTCCATAGATACTCCATAGATACTCCGTACATACTCCGTACCCAGTCCGTAGTAATACATCAAACACATAAACGCATAAAATCGTCTCTAATACAACAAAGAACCACCCACTTTGTCATTCCTGTAAAAGCAGGAATCATCTCACCAATTCACCCTCTCACCCTCTCACCCTCTCACCACCTCACCCCCTCACCCCCTCACCCCCTCACCCCCTCACCCCCTCACCCCCTCACCCCCTCACCCCCTCACCCAAATATTTATGTAAGATAATTAATACAAACACAACTAATTGATAATAAAACACTTAAAAAAAATAACATTAACTTATTTTATATATATATTTGTACATTAATAATGAATGTATTTTATAAAACATGACATTAGTCATATAAAAACAAATTAATTAAACACCCTTTAATACAGCAGTGTTCTTTTTTCCCCAGAAAAATTCACAATGCTTTCTTGCCTTTTATAATTTTCACCCCAAATAAATACCTACTATGAAAAACCTTTACCCCTTATTAATTGCATTATGCTTGAGTTACACTAGCTTTGCTCAAACCACTGCAGATGCATGGATAAATGAAATACATTACGATAACTCTGGATCTGACATAGCAGAAGGTGTAGAAATTGTTATTGCTGATATCACAACCTACCCTTTAGATAATTGGACTGTTGTGTTATACAATGGAAGTAATGGAGAATCCTACAGCACAATAAACTACAGCGAACTATCCACAGTAACAAGTAGTGTTTCTGGTTTTACAATAGGATGGGAAGCTGAATCAGATATTCAAAACGGTGCCTCAGACGGATTAGCTCTCGTTTACAATGGAACTACAGTCGTACAATTCCTTTCTTATGAAGGTATCATTACAGCCACAGATGGAGCTGCTATCGGATTAACTTCCATTGACATAGGGGTACAAGAAACAAATACGAATGAAACACCGGCTGGAACATCGCTACAATTAATAGATACAGGACTTCAATATTCACATTTCTCATGGCAAGCTGATGTAACTGCTACGGCAGGTACTATAAACACAGGACAAACATTTCAACTTCCTTGCTATCCGTTACTCCAAGCATCAGACTATAACACTACCACACCTATTGGAACAACAACAGCCACTTTAAATTGGACTATAGGAGATGGAGATAATGTTTTAGTGGTGGTAAAAGAAGGGGCTGCGGTTGACACAGATCCTACATCAGGAACAAGCTATACAGGCAATACCATTTTCTCTTCAGGAGATCAAATAGGAACAGAAAATTATGTCGTATATAGCGGTGCTTCTGCTTCATCGGTAAACATAACGGGATTAAGTGAAGCTACAACTTACCATGTAGCTATTTACGAGTATAACATTACAGGCACTTGTTATAACCTTCGTGAATTAACGGGTAGTTTTACAACAAACTGTACAACACCTACAAATGTTTCAGCTCTAAATGCCATAGGTGGTGATACCACAATTGATTTAAATTGGACGAATCATGCTTGTTTTGATGAAATACTTATAGTTGCAAAAGCAACCACTGAAGTTACAGAAACACCTACAGGAGATGGATCGACCTACACCGCAAATGCTACTTTTGGTAGTGGAACGAACTTAGTACCTTTATCACCAATAGGCTTAGGAGAATATGTTGTTTACAAGGGTACTGAAACTTCAACAACTGTAACAGGGTTAACCAATGGCACTGTTTATCATTTTGAAGTCTTTACGCGTAAAGGTTCAACTTGGAGTGCTGGTGTTAGTACTAATGCGACACCAGATTCAGCAGCTTTGTCTAACAGCATTATGATTACCGAAATAATGATAAACCCTAACAATGCTGATGATAATGATGGTGAATACTTTGAGGTTTATAACACTACTGATACTCCTATAAACATGAATGGATGGGTAATATTAGATACCCATACAGATAACCACATTATAAACACGGATATCATTGTACCAGCCCACGGCTTTGCTGTATTTGGACGAAATGCAACTACAACTGAAAACAGCAATGTAACCGTAAACTACCAATATAGTAATATTTCAATTGCAAATTTTGCTGATGAAATCATTTTACTCAATGCTAATAGAACAGGAATTGATCGCGTAGATTATGGTAGTGATGCAACTTGGCCAGACCCTACCACAGGTGGGACTGCAATGATATATACAGGTAGCGATATAGAAGATAATAATGAGGGCTCACTTTGGACTTTTGCGACAGTGTCTGAAGGTATTGATGTAGATTTCGGATCTCCGGGTAGTAATGGTACTGACCAGATTGTATCCTATTTAGTATTTGTAAATGACGCATGGAATACAACACCATCTGCTTTAACATCAACAAGAACTGGGCTCATTAAAAGTAATGAAAACACAAGTTTCACTTTAATTAGCGCCTATCTTCTAGATGAACTCTATATTGAAGAAGGTGCCAGTTTAACTATAGACGAAAATGCTACACTAAAATTGAATAAATTGATCTTAGAATCGACCTCAAACTCTTATTCGAGTTTAATATTAGATGGAGTACTATTAGACCTTGATGGCGCCCTGTTAAGCAATATAGCATATAAACGTTTCGTAAACTCTAATGATTTAGGAAACGACCTAATATCAACACCGCTATTTGGTCAAACTTGGTCAGATTTTTTAAGCTCAGGTACCAATGCTGATGATTTATTCGACAATGGCGCAACAGCACCAACAACTTATGCATTTGCTCCTTTTGATAAAGTAGCTGATGATTATGTCAACTACAACTCAGACACTTCTTTAACCATAGAAAGTGGAAAAGGCTTCAGGGCTGCTACAGATAGTGGTACAACATTAACCTTTACAGGTAGTGTTTTAAATACCGATGTTACAATGAATATTGAATACACTGGCGCAGTTCACCCTGACTGGAATTTAATAGGAAACCCATATCCTTCATATATGAACATAGATAACTTTTTAAACTATGAAATTAGTGGAGGAATAAAAAACATAGATCTTTTAGAAGATGCTTCAGGAGTCTATGGTTATGATGGAGATGCAGCTGATGGGTACAATATTATCACCTTAGCGAATTCAGCAGGTCAATTAATGACTCCTGGGCAAGGTTTTCTAATTGCTGCAGATCTTAATTATGTTGCTAGTCATGATATTACATTTACGCCAAGTATGAGAACTACGGGAAACTCGGATGACTTCATACTAGGTCGTAATGCAAATCCATTAACCTTTTTAAAGCTTAATGCTAGCACCAGCAACAACTCTTACAGAACTGAGTTTTATTTTAACGCAAATTCTACTCAAGGCTTAGATCCTGGCTACGATGGTAAAGTTTTAGGAAATGTAGGTTCTAGTTTTGCATTATATTCGCATTTGGCTCAAGATAACACAGGTATACCTATGGCACTTCAATCCTTAAACTCAACAGATTTAACCAATGTTACAATTCCTCTTGGCGTGAATACAAACCAAGGAGAACAATTAGTATTTAGCATTGCAGAGTCTACGCTACCAACTACTGTTAATGTGTACTTAGAAGATAACGTAGCTAACGTTTCTACTCTATTAAACACTAGCGATTATATAATAACACCTAGCTCTAATTTATTAGGTACAGGAAGGTTTTACCTGCGTTTTACAGAGAGTGTATTATCTACTATAGACAACTCTTTAAATGAATTGAGTATCTACACTAATAAAGCGGATGAGACTATTGTTATAGCAGGGCAATTATCAGAGCAAACTAATGTTTCACTTTACGATGTTCAAGGGAGATTAGTTTTAACCTCTACATTAGAAATAGCACAAGGATCTCAGGCTATTAATGTTAATTCCTTAAGTCAAGGGATTTACATTATACAGTTACAAAATACATATCAAAAGAAAACACAAAAAATAATTATCAATTAACAAAACATTATTGAACTCATTTTAGGACCTTAAACATTGACTAAAATGAGTTCTTTATTTAAACCTTTTAATAATTTAGTCAAATAATTAAATTATTTTGCTATTTTTGAACCGAAAATCTAGGTCTAGAACCATGAAAAAAGAAAACAATACAGATAAAATCACACGTAAGGAAGCCATTTCAAAAATGGGGAAATATGCAGCATTAACAGCCGTAGGAACCTTTGTGATTTTAAACCCACTGAAAGCACAAACATCTTCTGCACCAAATCCTGGAGGAGATCCTTTTTCTTAATAAGTTATACTTTCTATTTTGAATACAGCATTAGCACCGGTAGAACAACTACTTATAGGTGATTTTTGGGTATTGTGGTATGCCAAATCGAATACTTACAGCATTGTCAATACTGAATTTAAACTGCTCTTAGATGAATATTTAGTTTCTGAATCTAAAACTCAATTCTTAAATTCCCTTTATTTTGAAGAGGATAAAGAACTTCAAAATAAAATTGTAGAAAACTTATTTAGCTATCTGCAAAACTGTAATAGTCCATACAGCAAACCTACAACGTCAACCTCAACAGACTTAGACAAAAGACAACGTTACATTTCAAAACAATACAATTTTGAACACAAAATCGTTCAAGTGAACTACTGCTCAGAATTGGTTTTAAAAACCATCCACCCTTCAATTGCACATTACTGTAATATCTCAAAATCTAAAGTTGATGTATTTTTTGATGTTTACTTAAAAGAGAATCATCTACACCTTTTTAAAAATGAGGAATTAATTTCTTATGTTCCTAAAAAGGACTATCATTATATCCAAGGTAAATTTATCATGCAATTACTTTGTGAACTTCATAATAAAACCGAAGACGATTGGATAGGTTCGTTACATGGATCTACAATTACTGACGAAAAGAATTCAATACTATTTGTTGGAAAATCTGGCAAAGGAAAAAGTACTTTATGTGCTTTATTAGCTAATGCGGGTTTAAAACTTTTAGCAGATGATGTTTCTCCTTTACTTTCTAAAGACCAACACATATATTATAATCCATCTGCAATATCCATTAAACAGGGTGCTTTTAAGCTATTAGAACCTTTAGTTAATAATTTTGATAAGTTACCAATTGTAAATTTCAACAAAACAAAAGGTAATCTAAAATATCTACCAACAATTAAACCGAAACAAAATCATTACCCTTGCCGTGCCATTATTTTAGTGAATTATAAACCAGAATCTAAAACATTACTAGAACCGGTTTCTATAAAAACCATCTTAGAAACAATTATTGAAGATTCATGGTTATCACCAAACCCAAAACATGCAGAACAATTTCTAAGTTGGCTAAAGAACATGAAACTATATCAATTAACGTATAGTGATACAACTTGTGTAACCAAAGAAGTCTCAAATTTATTTAAAGAACTCTAAAATAATTTTTAATAGTTTACCTTAGTATCGAGATATTAATCTATGACTAATTCAGCGATAACAATTCACTATATTACAGATATTCTAAGTTTTAACTCTTCAACAAAAGCATTAGAAAAAACAATCAGCTCCCCAACTTTTAATTGGGATAACATCGTAATTGAAGGCAGCAAACACCTAGTTTTACCTGCTATTTATTGTCGGCTAAAAGCTAAAAAACTGCTCCACACCTCACCTACAGATTTAGTGGATTACTTAGAAGAAATCACCAACATTAATAGAGCTAGAAATACAAGAATATTAAACCAAGTTCATACCATAACTCAAGTTTTAAACACTCATAATATAGACCATGTGTTTTTAAAAGGCACAGCGCTATTAGCCTCAGATTGCTACGAAGATAATGGAGAACGCATGGTTGGGGATATTGATATTTTAATAGAAAAATCTAGAGTGCTTGATGCTTTTAACCTTCTAAAAAACTCAGGATACAACAGAACGTCGGGGTTTGCTTATGACAAAAAAGACTTTAGACACCTTGATCGATTAATTTCCGATAATGAACTTGCCGCTATAGAATTACATACAGAGCTATTAAACAAAAAGCATTGGATCTTAATGGACATGCCTTCTATTCTTAATAATAAAAGAATGGTTAATAAAATAGCGATTCCAGATAAGAAAGATTTAAGCACGCACCTTTTACTCAGTTGGCAGTTAAATGACCATGGTTACTATTACAATACAGCTAGTTTAAAATCAATTTATGACTTAATTGTCATAGAAACACACCAAGACCAAGACAACATTAAAACTTTATTAAAATTGAAATATGGTCAATCGTATTTAGAATTGGCAAAGTATTATTTTGAAGAATTTGCTAGAATTCCTTCGAATAATTATATGCGATTTAGAAAGTTTTCTTTTAAAACTAAAGAATCTTTTAAGCTTATAAACACAATAAGTTACCTCTTTAAATATAGTACCTTTTTTATATCAGAACGCCTATATTTAATTTTGACAAATTACAGTTACACAAAACATATTCTAAAAAAAATCCGAAATAAGAATTAAGCTATTGGATTAACAAAAAACAGACTCAGTTTATCTATATATTTCAATTAATAAAACAAAAATAAGAAGCTAATATTTATGAAATTAGCAAACCTAATAGATATACAGCATAAATAACACAAAAAGAAACAGTTATATTAAAATAAATCTCAATTTAACCTGTTTTAATTGGTTTTTGACTATTATTACAATAAGTTTACAGCTATATTTGTTTTATAATCCTTAAAGTTTACCTTTGGATAAAATTTTTTTAGTATGAAAAAAATAATTTTGGGAGTATTATTCCTTGCTTTTTGTTTATCGTCTTTTGCACAAAGGAGAGGCAATTATGATGAATGGTTATTAAGCGTTGGAGTTAATGCTATGAATGATTTAGCATCCCGCTCTCCTTTTTATAAACCAGGAGATTGGGGCTTTAGAAATCCTATTTCTGCAGCAGTAGAATATCGTTTTGTTGATAATGCTGATTGGACTGATAATTTTGCAATTGAAGGAGCTATTACTGTAAATGGTTTTACTGGAGATAATGAATATATAGCTCCTATAAAAGATTACAATTACTTATCTCTAGACGCTCATGCTAAATATTATTTTAAAGAACTTCTTTTTGGCCGTGGTAGAAATATGAGTTGGTTTAATGCATATGCAAATGTTGGCTTAGGTTATTTCCATGTGGAAAAAACCAACATGTCTGCAAACCTTGGTGCTGGCCTTTTATTTTGGCTAGACAGAGCACAAATGTTTGGAGTAAGAGTACAAACAATTGCTAAATTTGGACTTAATAACACACATCTTAGTTACGATAACAACCATTACCAATATCATTTACAAGCTGTAATTAGATTGTAAATTTCTATAATACAATAACAAAAAAAAGACTCACATTTGTGGGTCTTTTTTTGTTCGTTATTTATCCTATTAGAGTAACCAGATCACAATATTAAGCGTAGTCTAAACATCTAAAAAAACAGTTAAATAGATTGCTATTAAAACGTATAGATTAAGCACAATCTAAATCCCTTACAAGAATAAAATACTACATTAATATCCTGCAAACTTAAAATTGAGCATCTGCTTAATATATTTATAGAGATTTGGAAATTGTGTTTTAAATTCTAAAGGTGTTTCAATAAAATTCTCCAACAATACCGCAAAAAACTCATACTGGTTTGTATAAGCATAAGTTCTAAAATACTTAGAAGCTATTAACCGTTGCCTTACATTTTCATTGTTCTGTAAATAGTCTGTTAAATTTTTAAAACCGCTATTAAAAATCAAACTACTAACATCATTATTTTTTGAAGCATTTAAATGTACTGCATGGCCAAATTCATGGATACCAAGATTAAGATTATCATCACCTATTTTATAACCGTGTTTAAAATCTTCCCATGAAAACACAATAACTTTATGTTGTGGATTAATTTCACCTTTATGAAAAGTGCCATTAATTTCTGAATAATACGTTTTTGGATAAATAATAACAGTCTCTATAAGCTCTAAAAGGTAGTTTTTAAACCCAAAGGTTAGCATAATAGCCGTGGCAGCAATGCTAACTTTCATTTGCTCTGTAACGACCAATTTTTCATTCCCAATAAATTCTTTATCCTTTATAAAACTTGCAACTCGATGCTTAAAATACAATTGCTCTTTAGCATCTAACCTATTGAAAAAAGTACTTTCTTTTCTTAATATAGCATCTTGTAAAGGACTTAATTTCTGTGGCCTTAAATACACATGTGAGAAAACAGGTTTCTTATAAATTGACACATAATAAAATTGAAAGATCAATAGCAATCGATATAAAATAAAAAGCGCAATTATAAAAACCCCTATAGGAACTAAATAATTAGAAATCATTTCCGATTCAAAAATCTCTTGTTCAGTTTTAAATTCCATCTAAAGGCTTTATTTGTCAGTATAGTAAATCTATGATAATTAATTCGTTTTCAAAAAAAATACCGTTCAACAAAAATGCTGAACGGTATAAAATAAGTTAAATAAAAACACGAACAACGGTATAAGTTGTCGTTATTAATTTTTAAGGAAAAATTCCACGTTGTACGTAGGCTTTTTCAATACGTTGAATTGCAATACAAAAAGCTGCTGTTCTTAAATCAACATCTTCATTTTCAGAATAATTATAAACGCGATCAAACGACCCTTTTAATTTTTTACGCAGTTTCTCCATCACCTCATCAAGATGCCAAATCTCACCACTTCTGTTTTGTAACCATTCGTAATAACTACCAATAACACCACCTGAATTACATAAAATATCTGGAATAATAGTAATTCCTCTTTCTAACAATATTTTTTCACCTTCAACATTGGTAGGTCCATTAGCACCTTCAGCAATTAATTTGGCTTTTATTTTTAAAGCATTATCTTTTGTAATTTGATTTCCTAATGCAGCAGGAACACAGATATCACAATCAATAGCGAAAAAAGCATCTTTCTCAATTAATTCAGAATTAGGGAAATTAGCAACTGCTCCCCCTTTCTCTTGGGTATAATTAAAAAGATGTTCTACATCTATTCCATCTTGATTATGAATACTTCCAGACGCATCTTGAACGCCTACTAATTTTGCTCCATCTTGTTCTAAGAAAACAGAAGCCCAATAGCCAACATTACCAAAACCTTGAACGATAAATCTTTTACCATTTAAGTCCATGTTATTTTTATCTGCCCAAAATTTAATGGTTAAATACACACCAAATCCAGTAGCTCTATCTCGTCCTTCTAATCCTCCACTACCATCGGGTTTACCGGTAACAACATGTTGGTTGGCACTACGCTGTGCAGGTGGCCTTGTACTCATGTAGGTGTCTGCAATCCATGCCATAGTTTGGCTATTAGTATTAACATCTGGCGCAGGTATATCGTGCTCGGGACCTATATTATCTGCTAAAGCATAAGTGAACCGTCTTGTAATGCGTTCTAATTCTGATTGCGAATACAATGAAGGATCAATTTTAATTCCTCCTTTAGCACCACCGTAAGGCAATCCTGCCAAAGAGGTCTTCCAGGTCATCCACATCGCTAATGCTCTTGCAGCATCTAAATCTACTGTGGCATGATAACGCAATCCGCCTTTATAAGGTCCTAAAGCACCATTATGTTGAACACGGTAACCCGTAAAAACCTCAACGTCTCCATTGTCCATTTTTACAGGGAAATTGACTAAAATTTCATTGTTAGTGATACTTAATATTTTTCTAATATTGGGGTGTAAATCGATATGATCTGCAGCATGATTAAATTGCTCCATAACATTATCCATCATTCCTTTTAAAGGCACCTTCTTCTTTTTAATCTCTAATACTTTTTTTGAATTTCCCATTTATGCGTATCATTTTTTTAGAATTACATATAATTTCGGCGCAAAAATAACAATTTATTAATTGTAAAGCATTTTTTTATAAAATAAGTAATGAAGTTTTAACTTACTTTTTATTTTGAAATTAAATTCAAAGTGTTATTTACCTACTTTATCACATTATATAAGGCTCTTTGTATCTTAAACACAAATGAATTTATTTCGTATAATTACAGTAGAGTCATCTAAATCTTTTAAACTTTAAAGCATTCAGATTTCATATCAGCATTATACGGCATAAAAGAAGTTATATAAACGAATTAACCAACGGGCATATTTCAACCTTTTTGATGAAATAAAAACACTCTTGCAGAAGACTATAAACTTCTTATTTGTTTTCTGAATTATTAGCATTTGCCATATAGATAGTTCGGGTGGGAAAAGCCAATCCTACACCCTCTTCATCAAAACGTTTTTTAGCACTTTCATAAACATCACATTTTAAAGTAAAAGAATGACCAAAACTCGAAGACCATGCCCATGCTCTAATCGTTATTGAGGAATCATTGAATTTTGTTAAGGCTGTTTTTACAATAGGTAAGCCATCCTTTTTTTCTAATTCAGTTCTATTATCGTAAATCAAAGGATGATTTTCACATTCTTCTTGAAGAATTTTCTTAGCCAATTCAATATTACTATCATAAGTAATACCTAATTCTACATGCTCGCAACATTTAAGTTCACCTAAATCGTAATTAATCAATTTTTCTTTATTAATAACAGCATTAGGAATAACAATCATCTTGTTTTCAAAATTTCTAATCACAGTATGCCGCAGGGTGATATCTGTTACAGTACCAACCATAGTGTCTGTTATTTTAATAACATCACCAATTTTAAAGGGCTTAAATAACACAATAAAAAGACCACCAACCAAATTAGACAAAGCCTCTTGAGAAGCAACACCAGCAATCAAAGCCAATACACCTGCCCCACCTAAAGCTGTTTGAGCCACACTTTTTAAAGAAGGAAATGCCATGAGCCCAAACAATAAGCCAATAAAGCAAATAACAAAAACACTTACATATCTTAAAAACTTATAGGTTGTGGGATCAAAATCATCTGTAATTTTCTGATCAATTCTATGTTTAAACCATAGATTACAGAGTGTAGCCGTGATGATTGTAACTACAGTAACAATACCAATATAACTGGCTGTCTTAAAATACCCAACCAATAGTTTATCCTTATCTCTATCTACAAAAACAGCACTTAATGCAATTACTCCTAAAACTAACCACAGAAGGTTAAGCGTCATCTTTACCATTTTCATGGATCTTACAGGAGCATCAGATAAGCGATTTGTTTCTTTTTTTATTAACCACTTGATAAAAAACTTTGTTAAAAACCGAAGTATAAATACTGACAAAATTACAAGAGTCACATATATTAAAAGTGATTTATAATTTGCTATAAATTCTACCATATTGTATCTTTTATTAAAAAATGAATCAATTATATTTCCCTAAATCTATAAATTATTTTGAATAATTCAATCAAGAAAAACCCTTAAATAAAACATATTAAAAAGGACTCCTAATGATTAAAGAATATAATTAAAGTTTTGAGAATAACAGAAATCTTATGACTAAATATTTCTTTAACAAAAAATGCTGTTATCATAAATAACAGCATTTTTGAACCGCTTTATTTTTAAATAAAGCTTGTATCTTTTAAAATCCCTCTCAGATTATAAACCACAAGATGATCTACAATTTGAGTTACTGTAAATTCATGAGATAACTCTTGATTTAATAATAAAACATCAATTTTATAGATATTTAATAAACAGAATAATTTAAGATCAACTTCAGGGATAATAACACCTGTTTTTTGAGCTTCTTTTAGTAAATCTAGTACAATCGTGTAAGTAATATAATCGCGCTCTACTTGATATTTTTTAAAAGCTTTAGGGTAGTACTTTTTTAACTCTAAGTAAAACGTTGTGGAATTCGACGATAATTGCCGAATTCCATAACGATACAATAAAATAATTTTCTTTAATGGAGATATATCACGTTTCAAGATTTTATCAAAAACAGCATGATGAATCTTAAAAATTGAATCGATACTTTTTTCTACTAAATCATCTTTGCTTTTACAATGTACATACAATGTCTTTTTAGAAATACCCAGATGACGACTAACATCATCCATGGTGATACTTTTTACACCATAACTTTTAAAAATAGGAACTATATTTCTTAATATATCTTCCATAACATGATTTAATAATATGCCTTAAAAATAATTATATTTTAATGTATTACTTCCAACCACCTCCAAGTGCTTCATACAAATCTACAATAGAAACCAATTGTTGTAATTGGCTATCTATAATATTAAGTTCTGCACTTAAAGCACTCTGTCTTGCTGTTAATAGATCTAAATAATTTGCATAACCATTTTTAAGTAGTTCTTCAGAATTTGTTTCCGCAGTTCTTAAGGCTTCAACTTCATTCTTTCTAAACTCAAATTTTTTCGTTTCAGATTCATATGAAAATAAGGCATTAGAAACTTCACTACCAGCGACCAATAAAGTCTTCTTAAAATTCAATAATGAACGTTCTTGGTTGGCTAGTGCGACTTCTTTTTGAGTTTTTAACTTCCTTTGATTTAATAAAGGCTGTGTTAACCCTCCAACTACAGTTGCAAATAAAGAATTTACATTAAATAAATTATCTAATTCTAAACTCTGTAAACCACCTGAAGCTGTTAAAGTTAATGAAGGATAAAAACTACTATTAGCAACATTGGTTAACTCAAAGTTTTTAATCAAAGCATATTCCGCAGCCATTACATCGGGTCTATTTCTTAATAATGTTGCCGGAACACCTAACTTAATATCTTGATCTATTTTCTGAGTTTCTAAGCTACTTCTTTCAAATTCTTGAGGCGCTCTACCTAACAGAATACTTAATGTGTTTTCTGTTTTATAAATGGCAGTCTCAATATCTACCTCTAAAGCTTTAGCACTATTATATTGTGCGACATTCTGATCTACGGCCACCTGAGTCACCTGACCAGCATCCTTTAAAGCTTTAATAGTTTCTACACCACTCTCTCTAGTTGCAATGGTCTGTTTTGTAACTTCTAATTGTGCATCTAAAGCCAATAAATTATAATAGGTATTGGCTATACTAGAAATCAATTGCGTTTTTACCGCTTGATGACTTGCTACATTTTGTAAATAATCAGCTTGAGAAGCTCTTTTATTACTTCTTATTTTACCCCAAATATCAGCTTCCCAAGATAAGTTTGCAGTAACATCGTAAGTATCTAAACCACCACTAAATATGGAGCCAAATTGGCTATTTTCAGAATATTCTTGACGTGTATAATTAGGACCTACACTTAAAGTAGGCATATAACCTGCCTTACCTTGTTTTGCATAAGCTTCTGCAGCTATCATTTGCTGAATAGCGATACGAATGTCCATGTTATTTTGCAGACCTTCTTCTATGTATTGTTGAAGATATTGATCTGTAAATAAGTCTTTCCAAGAGACATCTGCGATAGAAATACTATCCGTCGGAAGATTCTCTGTTCTATAAAGTGCTTCCGTTTCGATATCCAATTCTGGCCTAGCATAATCTTTTGCGACAAAGCAACTTTGAAAAGTTAGTCCAACAACGAGCATTATAGCTCCTCTATTAAAATTTCTATGTTTTATAATTGATTTCATCATTTTATTCTTCAATAGTTTGTATTGCTGGCTTACTAGAAATTTTTTCTTGTAACCACTGAAATAATATAAATAAGATTGGAATTACAAAAACTCCGATAATAGTACCTATCAATAATCCACCAACAGCACCAGTTCCTATAGATTTGTTTCCTTCCGATCCTACACCTTGTGCTAAAACTAACGGCATTAATCCTAAGATAAAGGCAAATGAGGTCATTAAGATTGGACGTAAACGAGATTTAGCGCCTATGATAGCTGCATCTACAATACTCTCACCTGCTTTACGTCTTTGTAGTGCAAACTCTACAATCAGAATTGCATTCTTGGCCAGTAAACCAATCAGCATTATTAAGGCAATTTGGAAATAAATATTGTTTTCTAACCCTAAGAATTTTGTACTAATATAAGCCCCAAATACCCCAAACGGTAATGATAACACAACCGCAAATGGTAATAAATAACTTTCATATTGCGCACTTAATAAAAAGTATACAAATACTATACTTAAGATAAATATAAATGTAGTTTGGTTACCTGCACTTACCTCTTCACGTGTTAAACCTGAATAAGCAACCGTATAATTACTTGGTAATTTAGCAACTTCTTCTTCAATAACTCTAATGGCATCACCGGTACTAAACCCATCATTGGTTGCACCTGTAATACTTGTAGAATTTAATAAGTTAAAACGTGTTACAGATTGCGGCCCGTAAACTCTTTTTAAATTTACAAACTGCGTAATTGGTGTCATTTCTCCAGTATCTGTTCTTACATACATACTATTTAATGCACTTTCATCTGCTCTGTCTTCTGGTAAAGCTTGAATATAGACTCTAAACTGTTTTCCGAATTTAGAAAAATCTGATGCATAAATTCCACCGATATAACCTTGTAAAGTTGAAAAGATACTTGTTACTGAAACTCCTTTTTCTTTAGCTAAAGGCACATTAACTTCCATTTCGTATTGCGGATAGCTTGTTTTGAAAGAAGACTGTGCGTACTTAATTTCTGGGTGACTCATTAAAGCCATAGAGAAATCTTTATTCGCTTTATCTAAATCTGAAAATTCACCCCCAAATTTATCTAATAAATTCACCTCAAAACCAGCCGAATTACCAAACCCACGTATACTTGGTGGCGAAAAGAAAATAATATTAGCTTCAGGAACACTTGCTGCTAAACCAAACAATTTCCCAGTAATTGCTGTTGAAGAAAGAGAAGCATCTTCACGCTCACCCCAATCTTCTAATTTAATAATACCCATGCCGTAGTTAGACCCAGTACCATTAATTAAACTTCGTCCTTTAATGAAGTTTACACCAACAATACCTTCCATACCTTCAATTTTAGAATATAATTTTCTTGCTACAGCATCTGTTCTATCTAAAGAAGCACCTGCTGGCAATTCTATATTCGCAAAAATGATACCTCTATCTTCATTAGGTACAAATCCTGTAGGCGTTGTATTTGCAGCCCAATAAATACCTACGACAGCAATAATTAATAGTATTGCTGAAATAAATTTTCTCTTGTATAAAACGTGTAAAGACCTACCATATCTCTCAACAGTAGCATTAAAACCGCGATTAAATAAAGCGTAAAAACGTTTTAAAGGACTTTTCCCTTTAATCTCTTCATCGTCTTTATGAGGTTTTAATAACAATGCACACAACGCCGGACTTAATGTTAAGGCGTTTACTGCAGATATTAAAATAGCAATAATTAAAGTCACACCAAACTGCTCGTAAAATACACCTGTTGGACCTGTTACAAAAGTTACCGGAATAAATACCGCTGCCATGACTAAAGTAATTGAGATAATGGCTCCAGAAATTTCATTCATTGCGGTTAAAGTTGCTTTTTTAGGATTCTTTTCGCCTTCATCTAATTTAGCATGAACCGCCTCTACAACAACTATGGCATCATCGACCACAATACCAATGGCGAGTACTAATGCGAATAACGTTAATAAGTTGATAGAGTATCCAAAAACATTCAAGAAAAAGAACGTACCGATAATAGAAACGGGTACAGCAATTGCCGGAATTAATGTAGAACGGAAATCTTGTAAAAAGATAAATACCACTAAGAACACTAATACAAAGGCTTCTAATAAGGTATGAATTACTTTTTCTATCGATGCATTTAAGAATAAACTTGTATCGTATGGCACAAAAACACCTAATCCCTCTGGTAAATCTTTTTCTACAGCAGATAAGGTTGTTTTTATGTTTTCAATAATCTCTTGTGCATTAGAACCTTTAGTTTGAAAAATCCCCATAAATACTGCTGGGTGGCCTAAACTCATCGCATTTGCAGCATAAGATTGTGCATCTAGCTCTATAGTTGCAACATCTTTTAGTCTTAAAAACTCACCGTTTCCTAAGGCTTTAATTACAATATCACTGTATTGCGCTTCTTCCTTAAAACGCCCACTATAGGTTAAAGTATATGAAAACGATTCTCCATTATTCTGACCTAATGAACCTGCTGCTGCTTCTAAATTTTGTTCTGCTAAAGCAGCCGTAATATCTGAAGGAATTAAGTTGTAAGCGGCTAATTTTTCTGGCTTTAACCAAATGCGCATGGCATAATCTTGTTGTGAGAATACACTAACATCACCTACACCACTAATACGTTGCATAGCAGGAATAACATTAATCTTTAAGTAATTCTGAATAAACGTAGCATCATAATCCTCACTTTCAGAATACATGGAAACAAACATTAAAGCACTAGTTTCTACTTTTTGCGTCGTAACACCGGTTTGCGTTACCTCTTGTGGTAATAATGGCGTAGCTCTTGCTACACGGTTTTGTACGTTTACGGCAGCAATATCAGCATCCATTTCTTGATCAAAATAAACGGTAATTTCTGCGGTCCCCGTATTTGATGCTGTAGAAGTAATATAAGTCATTCCTTCTACCCCATTAATTTGTTCTTCTATAGGAATGATAACACTCTCTAAAACAGTTTCGGCATTTGCACCCGTGTAACTTGCTGTTACTTTAATTGTAGGGGGCGCAATATCTGGATATTCCTCTATTGGTAACGTACCGATACTAATAGCACCAAGTAACACTATAATGATAGAGATTACTGTTGAAAGTACTGGCCTTTCAATAAATGTTTTTAACATAATAAAAATGTTTGGTGATTAATTAATTTCTAAATAAAGTTGCAATAGGCTTAATAGCTTCATCAAAAGGCTTATCTTGAGGACTAATAACCATTCCGGCTCTTAGCTTACCTACACCAGAAACTATTATTTTGTCTTTAGCAGTTACACCAGATTCTATAACGTACAAGTTATCTACAGTTGCTTTTACTTCTACTATCGAAGTTGTTACTTTATTCTCTTCTCCTAGTTTAAACACCATTACATTACCTTGTTGCTCATAAGTAGCATCTTGTGGCACCACTATAGCATTTTCGTAAACCAATGGTATTTGAATTTTACCACTATTACCATTCGTAACTAATTGATTAGGGTTATCAAAAACAGCTCTAAAACTTACCGTACCTGTACTTTGATTTATTTGACCAGAACTTGTTTCGATCTTACCTTTCTCTTCATAAGTACTGCCATTAGCCAATATTAAATTTACAGGTGCAAAATTTGCAATCTTTTCTTTTACGTTTTTGCCTTCTGCATTTTGTAAAAAATCTAAATATTGTGTTTCATTTAAACTAAAAAAAGCATACACCTTACTAATATCGCTAACCGTTGTTAATGGTGTTGGATCACTTGGGCTAATTAAAGCACCTTCTCTAAAATTAATTTGACCAACATAGCCGTTAACAGGACTTTTAATCGTTGCATAACCAATATTTGCAGAAACACCGCTGTAATTCGCTTTTGCTTGTGCTAAGTTAGCTTTTGCTGTTTCTAATTGTACGGCACTAATAATGTTTTTTTCTACAAGCGGAATTAATTTATCGACCTCAACTTGCGCTACATTAATACGGGCTTTTGCTGCACCAGCATCTTGACTTAAAGACTGTGTTTCTAATCTAAATAACACTTGTCCTTTACGTACTTTTTCACCTTCATCTACTAATACACTCTTAACATACCCTGAAGTTTTTGCTCTAACATCACTGTTTACGATACCTTCAATAGTAGTTGGGTATTCTTGATAACCTGTAACTGTTTTAGTTTCTAATTGCGAAACAGGAATAGATGGTGGTGGTGCTTGTACTGCCGCAGCACCTTGTCCTTCTTTGTCGCCACAGCTTAAAACAAGGAAAAATACACCTAGTGCTAATATTGAGTATAAATTATTTTTTTTCATTTTTTTATATATTTAAAGGGTAAAATGGTTCGTTATTATTTTATTTTTTAATTCTTTAATTGATGTCGTTGCCCCATCTAAAAATTCGATGTAATCGTTATGAAAATTTAAGTCAAACTTTTCTTCATTATCAGCTTTTGCTTTTTCATTAATGGTTTCTTTATAACTTCTAATTTCTAAGTGCAATCCTTTAATATCATTCCATTCATCAACCATATTATCTATATGCTGAAGGATAGAGTCTTTATTTATAATAAAGTATTTTTTACGATCACCTGTTTTAGTGAAATAAACAATCTTATTTAAATCTTGAAGATGGTTTAAATGTGTAGAAATAGTACTCTTACTTGCACACAAAATTTTAACCATATCTTCAAAAGTCACTCCTTTTTTACCTGTTAATATTATAAAAGATAAAATGCGTGCCGCAACAGGAGCTAGTTGTTCTCTCGTTTCTAAATGAACCCCTAGTTTTTCAACTAAAGCCATTTTTTCTTTGCAGATATTTTGTTTCATTGTTTTTAAAATTTACTACTGTGAAATACAAATTTAATATCTCTCCACAGTAAACCGGTCGCAAAAATACCACTTAGTTCGGAAGTAACCGAACCAGACGAAGTTAAGGATTTGTTAAAAATTTAAACAAAAAAAGCCTATGTAAATTACATAGGCTTAAAATATTATGATTTTAAATTTTAATTAAACGGCTTCAATTACTTTTTTCTTAGAGGATAGATGCAGTATAACATACCCTATAATTGCAGAAATAAAGGAACCGATAAGAATACCGATTTTAGCAGAATCTATATACTCTGGTGAAGATTCAAAGGCTAAACTGGCAATAAAAATAGCCATCGTAAAGCCAATACCAGCCAAAAATGAAACACCAATAATTTGCACAAACTTAATATCACTTGGTACTTCAATGATTTTAATCTTTTTAGCAATAAATACAATTAGTGTAATCCCAATACTCTTACCTAAAATTAAACTAACAATAATATTAATAACTAGCATAGTATCTAATGCTTCTGAACCACTGAGTAATACACCTGCGTTTGCAAGTGCAAAAGTTGGGATTATAAAATAAGCAACCCAACCATGCAGTCTGTGTTCTAAATGCTGTAAAGGAGACTGAAATTTAGACGACCAATCACCTAAATCGTCAATAATATGAAGCTGTTCTGATGAAAGAATAGGAGTTTTAAGTACACTAGCCTTTTTTAATCTATTAAAAACACTTTCTAATTGCTCTAAAAAAGTAGCTGTTTTAATCTTTTGTCTAATAGGTACAGAAAACGCTAGTAGAATACCCGCAATAGTTGGATGAAGACCTGCTTTTAAAAACAAGAACCAAACAGCTATCCCGAAAAAGAACAATAGAAAACGAGAATAAATACCTTTATAAGAAAGAAAGTATAAAACGGCCAATAATGCTACTGCAATTAACAATAAGGTAATTTTAATACTACCACTATAAAATAATGCGATAACTAAAACGGCTCCAATATCATCTACAATTGCAAATGCCGTTAAAAAGACTTTAAGGCTTAAAGGCACACGATTTCCTAATACATTTAAAATTGCTAACGAAAATGCAATATCAGTAGCCATTGGGATACCCCAACCTTTTGCTGTTTCTGGATTTTGATTAATCATTAAAAAGAAAAGAACAGGAACTAACATTCCACCTATAGCACCAACTAAAGGAAATGCGATTTTTTTAGGTGAATTTAATTCTCCAATAACCAACTCTCTTTTTATTTCTAACCCAATAAGGAAAAAGAAAATAGCCATTAAACCATCATTAATCCATAAAATCAATGGTTTTTTAAACTCAAAACTTTGAGTAACAATACCGACATCATATTGCCATAAATCTCTATAAACATCTCCAAAAGGGGAGTTAGCCCAAACTAGTGCAATAATAGTAGCTAACAGTAATAAAATACCACTAAAACTCTCTAGTTTTACGAATTTTTGAAATGGGGTGAGAAATATTCTTTTAATCATATATAATTGATTTGATGTATAAAATGGTTAATTTTAAAGATAAGATATCGTAAGATCAAAAATGAATATTAATTATTCATTTTTAAAAACAAACACCTTAAAATACAATAAACTTTTGAAAGAAAAAAGACTTTCATTATTAGGAAACATGACAACTAATTAAGTCACAACACGATCATTTCGAAAGTTCTAAATAAAAAGATTCTAAATTTATTTTTTTCGTTTCAAAAACCTATCGACAGAATACTTACCTGGTCCTGCTAGAAATAAGGTTAAATAACCTATGCCGTAAAGAAGTGCTTTTTCCATTACTCCAAATCCATCTGAAAGGTGAACTAAAAAAATAGCAACAAACATAGTAACAATAAGTGGTATTAAAGCCCAACGTGTCAATAATCCTAATGCTAAAAGAAGACTACAGATCACTTCTGCAAAAACAGCTAAAACTAGTGAAGGCAACATACCAACGCCAAAAGGATCTGCAAATTTAATTTCTTCACCACTAAAAAGTGAACTCCATTTACCTATACCGTGACCAAAGCACATCGCTAAACCTAGAAAAACTCTAAGTATTAAAAGTCCGGCATCTGTTAAATTACTATTTAATGTTTTCATCTCTAAATTGATTTACAAATATACAGCTAGTTAAAATCAGTAGAAACACTAAAAGATTAAACTATTGTTAAAAATACTTTTCAAGAAATATCATAAAAATTCAGTTTTATCCCTAAATAAATTCAAAATAGAACTCATATTATTTAATAATTCTTAAAAAACAATAAGCAAGAAACCACAAACTTTATAATTTTAATTTATTATTCGAAAGTGTAATCCTATCTTCGCCCTTTCTTAAAATTAAAACTATGAAAGTACGTGAGTATTTTATACTAATTTCGATAGTGCTTACACTGTCTCTGATAGCTATTGCTCAAATTTGGCCACCTGCATTATGGTTTTTCATAATCATAGGTCCTTTAATTATTTTAGGTGTTTTTGATATTTTTCAAACTTCACATACCATAAGACGAAATTTCCCTTTATTAGGAAGGTTTAGATACATATTAGAATCTATACGTCCTGAGATCATGCAGTATTTTGTTGAAACAGATACAGAAGGAAGACCTCTAAACCGTATTCTAAGATCTTTAATATATAGAAGAGCAAAAGGCGAAAATGACACAGAACCTTTTGGAACACAAATGGACCTCTACCATTCTGGTTACGAATGGCTAGAACACTCCATGTACGCAAAAACAAACCCTAAAGATATTGGCGAATTTCCACGTTTAATAATTGGAGGAAAAGATTGTAAACAACCTTACTCTTCTAGTTTATTAAATATCTCAGCTATGAGTTTTGGATCTTTAAGTAAAAATGCTGTATTAGCATTAAACAAAGGTGCCAAAATGGGGAATTTTGCACATAATACTGGTGAAGGTGCCATAAGTGATTACCATTTGGAACACGGTGGAGATTTAATCTGGCAGATTGGTACTGGTTATTTTGGTTGCCGAAAAGATGATGGAACTTTTAATGAAGTGACCTTTAAAAAGAATGCACTAAGACCGCAGGTTAAAATGATAGAGATTAAATTATCTCAAGGTGCAAAACCTGGCCATGGTGGAATTTTACCTGCATCTAAGAATACTGAAGAAATCGCAAAAATAAGACACGTACAACCCGGTATTGCAGTACACTCACCTCCGTCGCATTCTGCATTTTCTGATCCAATTCAGTTTATGCATTTTATTAAAAAACTTAGAGAGCTTTCTGACGGAAAACCGGTTGGTTTTAAATTATGTTTAGGAAGAAAACAAGAGTTTATGGACTTTTGTGAAGCGATGATTTTCACAGGAATTCGTCCTGATTTTATCACCGTAGATGGTGGTGAAGGAGGAACAGGAGCTGCACCAGTTGAGTTTTCTAATTCTATGGGAATGCCTTTAAGAGAAGGATTGATCTTTGTACATGATACACTTGTTGGTTTTGGACTAAGAAAAGATATTAAAGTTATTGTTGCAGGAAAAATAATTACAGGTTTCCATATGGCCAGAGCACTTGCATTAGGTGCAGATGGCTGTAACAGTGCACGTGCCATGATGCTTTCTATTGGGTGTATACAAGCTTTACAATGTAACACAAATACATGTCCGGTTGGTGTAGCAACTCAAAATGCATCTTTAGTAAAAGGATTGGTTGTAGAAGATAAAGCGCCAAGAGCAAAACGTTACCATGAAGCTACAATTCATAGCTTCTTAGAATTGGTTGCTGCTGCAGGACTTAGTAATCCGCAAGAATTAGAAAGAGATCACATAAGTAAACGTGTAGGACTTTACAATGTAAAAACTTATGCAGAAATTTACCCTAATATTGAAGAAGGTTCTTTACTTAATATAGATACGATCCCTGAAGACTATAAAAAGTTTTTTCACTTGACTCGTATTATGAAATAATATTGAGATCAATAACAATAGATATAAATGCCTTCATTTCTGAAGGCATTTTTTTTTAATCCTTTTTGAAGAAAATAAAGTAACTTAGAGCAATCAAATTTGTTTATTAACTTATAATTATATTTAAACACTTAGAGCATTTTTAAAACCCTTTTCAGATTTCAAATTGTATCTTTGTTACTCATTATTAAATCACTGAAATCATTTTAAATTTAATATCAAAACATCTCAAAGAATTATTAGAATTCTTTAAAAGTACTAGCTTTACAAAAGCAATGTTAGTTGGCATTGCAGTATCTACGCCTGTTATTTTAGGTATAGCGACTCAACAAGTTGAAGTTGGTTTATCGCTTTGTTTTGGCGCAATTTGGTGTTCTCCTAGTGACACAAGCGGTAGCTTAAAAAACAAACAAATAGGCATACTCTTTTCTTCTTTTTTAGTCGTTATTGTTAGCTTTATTGGAGGCTATTTAAACATTTCAAATTTTTTATTATTCCCAATTTTAGGATTCCTAACATTTTGTATTGCATTCATTTCTATATATGGATTTAGAGCTTCTTTAATCAGTTTTTCGGGATTATTAGCACTGATTTTAAGTTTTGCACATATTTCTAAACATCTAGAAGTATACCAATATGCTTTATTAGTTGGTGTTGGTGGATTATGGTATTTGTCATTATCTACAGTATGGCATTATATAAACCCTAAAGCACAAACCAAAGAAATATTAACAGAAACCGTCTTACTTACCGCTGAGTTTTTAAACATAAGACGACAACTTATTGGAGAACAACCAGACCGTGTTAATTTACAAAAACAACTAATTACCTTACAAAGTGAATTAACAGAACACCACGATACTTTACGTGAAATTTTAATTATATCTCGAAAAAACTCAGGAAAATCTAACTATCAAAACAAGCGATTATTAGTCTTTGTTCTTTTAGTCGAAATACTAGAAACAGCAATTGCAAACCCTGTAAATTATCATAAAATGGATGCCCTTTTCGCTGAACATCCTGAATTAAAAACTGATTTCCAAAAGTTAATTGAAGAACTATCGCGTCAGTTATCTGTTATTGCTCAAAATGATAAATCACAACAATTCCCTTCTAACAATATTCTTACAGAAAAATTTAAAACACTTAAAGAAGATGTAATAAAGCTTAAAAGTGAAAATCGTCCCGAAAACTACGAACGCTATTTAATGCTTCAAAACCTACTAGACTATCAAAATAAACAGATTGAAAAACTAAAAAAAATAAAATGGTTATTAGGTAATCCTGTACTTACAACTGAAGATCTCGTTAATAATGATAAATTAAAACGTTTTATTGTTTCCCCAGATTACGACCCTAAATTAGTACTCGAAAACCTAAGCTTTAAATCTACAATCTTCAAGCATTCATTACGATTAGCAGTTACTGTAATGTTGGGTTATGCCATTGGTTTACTATTCGATTTTCAGAATCCATATTGGATAATGTTAACCATAATCGTAATAATGAGACCAAGTTATGGACTTACAAAAAAACGTTCTAAAGACAGAACGATTGGTACATTAATTGGCGCAGCATTAGCAAGTGTTCTCGTCTTTTTAATTAAAGACCCCTATATTTTTGGAACCTTAGCCGTAGTTTCTTTAATTATAGCTTTTTCAATGGTTCAAAAAAATTACAAAGCTACTGCTACATTTATAACACTCAGCGTTATTTTTATTTATGCCATTTTAAAACCTAATGTTTTACAAGTCATTCAGTTTAGAGTTATTGATACCATAATTGGAGCTGTACTTTCTTTTATAACAATGCGATGGTTATGGCCTGCTTGGTCATTTATGGAAATAGGAGAAAACATTAAAGATGCCTTAAAAGCAAACATGACTTTCTTTGAATCGATAAGTAAATTTTATAAGAATAAAGGACCAATACCAACAAGCTTAAAAGTAAATAGAAAGGAAGCCTTTGTACAAATGTCTAATCTAAGCTCTACGTTTCAGCGCATGGCTCAAGAACCTCAGTCTAAACAAACCCATATCGATGATATTTACGAACTGGTAGTTCTTAACCACAGTTTTTTATCGTCTTTAGCTTCCATTTATACTTACATACAAAATCACAATACAACAAAAGCTTCTGAAGATTTTATATCAATATCAGACAGAATTGAGAGCAATATAAATACAACTTATAAGAATTTAAACCTGATTAATTTTGAAGTTTTAAGACCTAAAAAAGAATCTCAAAAAGCAAAACCTGCTCCATTTAATTTCTCTGTAGAGCATTTTACAAATATTGCAATCTCTCAATCTAATAATGAAAGTACGCATAGAGAAGTACATCTCATTTGGGAACAATTATATTGGCTTTTTTCTCTAAGTGAAAAAATGCTTAAATTAACATCTAAGTATAAAACCGATTAATTTTACACCATATTATTTTTAAGAGATAAAACCATGTTTTTTAGCATGAGCAATAGCTTGCTCACTACTTTCTACCATTAAGACTTGTGTAGTTTTGTAATTTTCTAAAAGTCCTTTAACACGGATCATTCTCTTTTTATGCTTAACACTACGCAAATAAATAGCTAAAATTCTGTCTGGAAATTCTTCTGCTATCTCTATATAGATATCAGGATCATGCTCACCACTATCCCCTATTAATATAAAAGGCAAATCTGGATAAGTCTTTAAGAGGTTAAGAATCTCTTTTTGTTTTTGAGGTTTTTCATCTTGAGGTTTCCTCTTCAAAAAATTACTAAAACTTCGTAATAAAATTGGCCCTTTCGGAAAATCATTCTGTCTTAAAAAGAGTTCTAAATAACGATATAGATTCCAAGGACTATGACTTACATAAAAAATAGGATTTGCATTTTTCCCTGAAACTCCACGATGTAATTTATGATAAAATTCAGCAGATCCCTCTAAAGGAATTCTATTTTTAGCATGCTTAAATATTGAGTTATAAATGACGCGCCATTTTAAAATAGAGACAACTCCTGTATGCAATATAGTATCATCAATATCGCTAGCAACACCAAATTCTGCTTTAGTAGAAGGAATTAATAATTCACCAGGGAACTTATTCTTATTCTGAATTGTTCTTTTCAGCGTAACGTCATTATAAGAAAGCTCAAAGGATAACCAACCTTCTTCGTTGGTTAATTCACTTAAGTTTTCTAAAGTTTCTTCTGCAATAAAATATCCATTTTCATCTGTAGTAACCTTTATAATTTTATTATTGGGCAACTTTAAATCTAAACTAACATGCTTAATTTCATCGGTTTCAAAACGTTTCCAAGTATTCACTATAAGATGCCAAATATGTTGATTTTCTAAATCAATAGATTCATCCTCTAAAGCTCTACCTCTAGCGTAAAAGTGACAATTTGTTCCATAGCTCTGAAACGCTATAATCTGTAAAGGGTCTTTTTTTAACCAGCTCAACTCTATTGTGTTTTTAAAGGTTTGAAGATACTAAAATCATACTATAAGAAAAATGCTAATGAGATTAATTCGTTAGGCTAATGTTAAATCTTTTTAAACTTCATATTATTCAAAGTATTTTAGTCAGATATAGAAAATATCACACCTAAAACCAACCCACTAAGCATGCAAAGATTACTACTTCTACTACTTTTAAGCTTGTCAATTACTTCAATAAATGCACAGCAGAACGAACAAGAAAACACAACACCTACACCAAATTACAGAGCGGCAGCAAAATTCTCTCCAAACAACTTAGGGAAGTTAGTACACTCTACATCAGTAAGACCACATTGGTTAAAAAACGGCAATCAATTTTGGTACCAATACAAAACCACAGAAGGTTCTAAATACTTCATTGTTGATGCTGATAAAAAGAGCAAAAAAGAACTTTTTGATAATGAAGAAATGGCAAAGTGGTTAACTGAGATCACTAAAGATCCTTATGATGCACAGCATTTACCAAAATTTAATTTCGAATTTGTAAAAAATGAAACAGCTATTCGTTTTTATGTTACTTCAACTGAAAAAGTAGATGAAGATAAAAAAGATGAAGATTTAGATGAAGAAAAAGAGGATACTGTAGAGACCGATTCTACAAAAACAGATAAAAAGGAAAAAAGAAAAACGAAGAAAGCTAAAAAAGTTAATAAAGTATATCATTTTGAATATCGTTTGGGTAGTAATAGCTTAACTGTTTTAGATAACAAAAAGAAGGAAAAAGAAGATTGGAAAAAATGGGCAAATATTGCACCAGACAGTTCTGTAGTTTTATTTTCTAAACATTACAATCTATATTGGATGGACAAAGAAAACTTTCTTAAAGCTGTAAAAAACGAAAAAGATTCAACTATTGTAGAAAATCAATGGACAAAAGATGGTGAGGAAAATTACGATTTTGGAGGAAGCAGTCGTGGCCAAAACAATGAAGATAAATTAAAGAATAAAGATAAACGTAAATCTGTACGTGGTATTTGGTCTCATGATTCTAAAAAGTTTGTTTTTCAAAGAACCGATTCTAGGCATATCAATGACCTATGGGTAATTAATACAACCTCTAGCAAGCGTCCTACTTTAGAAACCTACAAATATCATATGCCTGGCGAAGATGAATATTACAAAACAGAACTTCATGTTTTCGATATCCCTTCTAAAAGTAACATCTTAGTGCAACTCGATACGGTAAAACAACAAAGTGTTCAGGTGTATAGAGAACCAAGAAAAAAATCGAGTTACGATGATGATTTTACACCATCATTACTTTTATCTAAAAAAGGAAAAATCTATTATAATACTATTAGTAGAGATCGTAAGAAATTAGATATATGCGTTGCCGATATAAACACAGGTGAAACTAAAGTTTTAATAGAAGAACGTTTTAACACCTATATAGAATCGCGTCCTTTAGTATTACTAAATAATGAAACTGAAATGCTACATTGGGCAGAACGTTCAGGTTGGGCACATTATTATTTATATGATACTGAAGGTAATTTAAAAAATGAAATTACCTCAGGCTCTTATCATGTAGAAGAAGCTATTGGTGTAGACGAAAAAAGCAGAACACTTTATTTTACTGCTCATGGTATTCCTAAAGATCAAGATCCTTATTACGAACATCTTTATAAAATTAATTTGAACGGAACAGGACTTAAAGCTTTAAACCCTGGTGACTATAATTCTAGCACAGACATGGCAGATTCAAACGGCTATTTTGTAAGTAATTATTCTAGAGTAAACACAGTTCCTAAATCTGAATTAAGATCGAATACCGGAAAACTAATCATGGAATTAGAAGAAGCTGATTTATCTCAACTTATGGCGGCGGGTTACCAATTCCCAGAAACTTTTAAGATGAAAGCCGATGATGGTATTACTGATATTTACGGTGTAATGTACAAGCCTTTCAATTTTGATGAGACTAAATCATACCCTCTTTTAGAATACGTATATCCAGGTCCACAAACCGAAGCGGTTAACAAATCTTTTTCAGTTCGTATGGATCGTTTAGATCGTATGGCTCAAGTTGGTTTTATCGTTGTAACTACAGGAAATCGTGGTGGACACCCTGACCGTTCTAAGTGGTATCATAATTATGGTTATGGAAACTTAAGAGATTACGGTTTAGCAGATAAAAGACATATTGCAGAACAATTAGCAGACAAACATGACTTTATTGACATTAATAAAGTGGGAATTTATGGCCATTCTGGTGGTGGATTTATGTCTACAGCAGCCATGTTAGTATATCCAGATTTCTTTAAAGCAGCAGTATCTTCTGCAGGAAACCACGATAATAATATTTATAATAGCTGGTGGAGTGAAACACATCATGGTGTGCAAGAAGAAATGGATGAGGATGGAAATGTGAAGTACAAATATCTAATAGACACCAATCCATCTTTAGCACAAAACCTTAAAGGAAATTTAATGCTGATTACAGGAGATGTTGATAATAATGTACATCCAGGAGGAACCATTCGTATGGCAAATGCTTTAATAAAAGCCAACAAACGTTTCAATTTTATGCTAATGCCAGGACAACGTCATAGTTTTGGAGATATGACGGAATATTCATTTTGGTTAAGAGCAGATCATTTTAGTAAATACTTTCTTAATACCGAAGCAAAAAGTGTAGATATTACAGAAATGAACAGAGACCAGCCCAAAACAAAATCTTAATTTTAATTATTATAATTAATAAAGAGCCACATTAAATAATGTGGCTTTTTTTATGCTTTACATTCAAATACGAATAGTTCAACTTATTACTATATAAAAGTTTTGAAAACATTTCTTTTCTTTAATTTTGCAACATGATAAAAGCCTTACAACTACGCATCAATTTACATCAAGAAGGACAACCAGACGGTTTGCTTAATAAAGCAGCTTACGATCTAGGCATAAAATCTTCTGAAATTACTGGAGTCAAGATTTTAAGAAAATCTATTGATGCACGTAAGCGAAATATTATGTTTAATTATAAAGTAGAGGTTTACATCAATGAACCAATGCCAGAAACTTCCGATTATCATTTTGATTATAAAGATGTTTCTAATGCAAAACCTGTGCATATTATTGGTTTTGGACCCGCAGGAATGTATGCCGCATTGCGTTGTATAGAATTAGGTTTTAAACCTATTGTTTTAGAACGCGGTAAAAATGTACAAGATCGTCGTCGTGATTTAAAAGCCATTAATCAAGATCATTTTGTAGATGAAGATTCTAATTACTGCTTTGGAGAAGGCGGAGCCGGAACTTATAGTGATGGTAAATTATATACCAGAAGTTTAAAACGAGGTGATGTCCGTAGAATTTTTGAAAACTTGGTTTATCATGGTGCAACGGATCAAATTCTAGTTGATGCACATCCACATATCGGAACTAATAAATTACCGAAAGTCGTTCAGAATATCAGAGAGAATATCATCAAATTTGGTGGCGAAGTTCATTTTGAAACTCGTGTTACCGATTTCACAATTAAGAATGATAAAATTGTTGCCATTCAACTTTTAAACGGAACAGAATTAGATACTGAAAAAGTGATTTTAGCCACAGGACATTCGGCTAGAGATATTTTCTATTTATTAAATGACAAGAAAATTAAATTGGAAGCTAAATCTTTTGCGATGGGCGTTCGTGTAGAGCATCCTCAAGAAATTATTGATGGCATTCAATATCACTGTGAAGGCAAACAACGTGATGAGTTATTACCTGCCGCATCTTACAGTTTAGTACAGCAAGTAAATGACAGAGGTGTTTATTCCTTCTGTATGTGTCCTGGTGGATTTATAGTTCCAGCAGCAACGGCAAACGGAGAAGTGGTTGTTAATGGCATGTCGCCTTCAAAACGAAATAATAAATTTGCAAACTCAGGGATTGTAACAGAAATTAATGCTGACAAAGATCTTTACAAATACGAACATTTTGGGCCTTTGAAAGCGCTTGAATATCAAAAAGATTTAGAACGTTTAGCGTTTACATCAGGAGGTCGAAGACAATCTGCACCAGCACAAAGACTAACCGATTTTGTAGAAGGTAAATTATCATCCAGCTTAAACGAAACCTCATACCAACCGGGATTAAAATCGGCACCTTTACATTCGTTATTACCAAAAATAATTGGTGGTTCTTTACGAAAAGGATTTAAAGCTTTTGGCGAAAAAATGAAAGGTTATTATACGGAAGAAGCTAATATTATTGGTGTAGAATCGCGTACCTCATCGCCTGTAAGTATCCCAAGAACAGAAACTTTAGAACATCCTGAAATCACTAATTTATTTCCTTGTGGAGAAGGTGGTGGTTATGCTGGTGGTATTGTTTCTGCTGCAATGGATGGAGAGCGTTGTGCAGAAGCCGCTTGTACCAACTGTTAATATGAATCTATTTGTGTGTGTTTCTGATTTTTTCATTCGTATAAGTCAACATAAATGAAATTTGTCTATTTATTTATCGTCCTATTTTTTTCATTAAAAGGAATCAGCCAAATTAATGAACAAAAACAGCACGCTATAGACTCTGCATACAATATTGCTTCAGATACTAAAAACCCAATTAGACTTAGACTTAATTCATTTAAATATTGTTGTTGGAAAACAATTTATGAAGATTTTAATCAAGGCTTCAAATTTAGTTCAGAATATCTAGCTTTGTCTAAAACAAGTAAAAATCACAGAGCAATTTCTAGAGCCTACCATTACTTAGGGAATTCACAAATGATGCTAGGGCAATTTACTAAAGCTAACAAAACGCTACTCGAAGGATTAGAAATCGCTATTAAAAATAACCAGTATAACGGGATATCAAAAATTTACGGGGATTTAGGAAATCTCAATAATAATTTAGGAAACCCTACACTCGCTTTAGATTACCATTTTAAAAGTTTAGATAACGCAAAACAACACAATCTTAATGTAGAATATGCAAGAGCTAAGATAAATATTGGTGAAATTTACGAATATCAAGGAAAATATAAGCTTAGTATTGAAACGTTTGAAGACGTTTTAAACTTTTGTGAAATCCATCATTATATTGGATACAAATCTTCTATTTATGAAAGCTTAGGTGACATTAACGTTACTATTAAAGAATATAGCACCGCCGAAAAAAAACTACACTAAAGCTATAGCCTATGCCAAACGTCTTCACAACAACAATAGATTAATTAAGTCTTTAAACAAACTAGGTGAACTCAACCTAGAATTAAACAATCTAGAAAAAGCTTTATCTGGTTTTTTAGAAGCTTTACATGTCGCTAAAACTAGCAACGCCTATGCATTAGAAGCAAAAGTGAGAGCTAATTTAGCTAACACACATTTACAACTAGACGAAATTAAAAAAGCCTCTAAGTCTATTAATCTTGCAATAAATCAATTTGAAACGTTAAAAATCAAAGATGATTTAGACAAAGCTTATATTATTGCTGCAAACATATACAAAGCACTAAATCAGGATAAAAAAAGTTATAATCATTTTAAAAAAGCTTACTTAATTGCTGAAAAATCGAATAATATTAACACGCTAAAACTTACAAGTCAAGGTCTAGCAAAAGCCTATGAAGAGCGTGGAGATTTAGTAAATGCTATTAACTACCACAAAAAATTTAATAGTTACAGTACTAAAATCAGAGATCAAGAAGATATAAAAAACATTATTCGGCTTGAAATACAAGACGTATACGAACAAAAATCTTTAACCGACAGTATCAATAAGGTCAATGAATTTAAATTACTGCAATTTGAATATGACAAGAAAGAAGAACGTAATAAATTAAGAAATTATATTGCACTTTCAAGCATAATAATTCTTTTAGTAATTGTCTTATGTATTGCTTATTTTTATTATCAAAAAAAGAGAATTGCAATAGTCCTCTCTAATAAAAACCTAATAATTAAAGAAGCATTAAGTGATAAAGAAATTTTACTAAAAGAAGTACACCATCGTGTAAAAAACAATATGCAAGTTGTATCTTCTATGTTATATTTAAAATCAAAAAACACAGAAAATACAATAGTAAAAGAATCTTTATTAGATAGCAAAACAAGAATAGATGCAATGCAATTGATACATCAAAAAATGTATCAAAAAGGAAACTACCAACAAATTGATGCCATAGAGTATTTTAATGATATTGTTCAATTATTGTTAGACCCCATAAAATCACAAAATGATCATTTTATTATTCATGGCTCAGAGTTATGGTTAAATGTAGAACAAGCACAATCTTTAGGTTTTATTTTACATGAATTAATTGCAAATAGCATAAAACACGCCTGGCATAAAACAAGTACTAAAAAAGTAGAAATTAGTATTTCAAGATCAGAAGATAAAATTAAATTTTATTACCAAGATAATGGTAAAGGACTGCCAAATACTATTGATATAAAAACCACAAAATCTTTTGGTTTAAAATTAATATATTCACTGTCCGTTAGACAATTACTAGGTACCATTAAAATTAATAACATTAACGGATTTGCTATAAACATTACGTTCAATGCCAGATAAAATCATATCAAAAGTACTCATTGTTGATGATGACGTGTTCATCTCAGAAGAATTATATGGTATTTTAGAAGATCTAGAATATCAAGTTACAGATATTGCATTTAATGCCGAAAGCGCCATAACCTCTTTAAAAACAAATCCTCCAGACATTGCTATTTTAGATATAAATATGCATGGTAGAAATCAAGGGTTTGAAATTGCCAAATTCATTAATGACAATTTAAAAATTCCTTTTATTTTTCTCACTTCTTTTGCTGATGCATCTACAGTAAAGGAAGCCTCTAAACTAACACCAGATGGCTACTTATTAAAACCATTTAATGAAGCCACTATATTCTCTACTTTAAATATAGTATTAAATAGGCATCGTAAAAACACTAATCATTTTACAGTTAAAATTGGTCATGAACAACATAAAGTTAAAGAAGACGACATCCTTTTTATAATGTCATCAGATAAATATATAGAAATCCATACGGTAAAAAAGAAATATTTAAAAAGAGGTTCTATCGACACTTTTATTGAAGAAAATAACCTAAAAGGAATTTGCCGTGTACACAGATCCTTTGCCGTTAAAATTGATAAAATAGAAAGTATTAAAGGATCTGTTATACATATTTCTCAACAAAAAATACCTGTATCTAACACCTATAAAGAAGCTTTTAAAAAAGCTTACTATTAATTTCAACAGATAACTCTCTTCATTTCAGTACATTTAACTTATACTATTTACGTACAAAACCCCTCACTTCACGACATTTATTTCTTCAATCTAGATTATTACTCTATTATTGTTTTAGAACTAAGACCTACTTAATTTTGAAAAAAAACACCTTATCAGTTGTAATATTTATAGTTATTGCCTTGGCAGTTGCACTTATCACAACACAAATTTTAATGCTTCAAAAATTTAATTAAAATTCCAGTAAAAATTTAACTGGTAAAATTTAAAAATAATTAAAGATAAACACCAAAGAAAGTTAAACAATTAGCTCAGGGTTTAAACATTCATATACAAATCGATTAATATACTTAATTCACAATTGAATAAATAACGAACCACTCGAGAGTAAAAAATAAATAAAATTAAGGGAACTTCTTGCTTTAGGTAATAAGAAGTTAGATTAAAATGATGCTTGTAATTAAGCATCATTTTCTATTAATATACACTTAAGTAAAAACATTAATTAAAGCATCGAAGCCCATATATATGTAAGTCATTTAAATAAATTATTGTTATTTTCGCATCATAAATTCAGTTATAAAATGAACGCATATATATTTCCAGGTCAAGGTGCTCAATTCTCAGGAATGGGATTAGATCTTTACGAAAATTCACCTTTAGCACAAGAATTATTTGAGAAAGCTAATAAAATTTTAGGGTTTCATATTACAGATATCATGTTTGAAGGATCTGCTGAAGACTTAAAAGAAACAAAGGTTACACAACCTGCTATTTTTTTACATTCAGTAATTTTAGCAAAAACACTTGGTGACAGCTTTAAGCCAGATATGGTTGCTGGTCATTCTCTTGGAGAATTTTCTGCTCTAGTTGCCGCTGGTGCTTTAACTTTTGAAGACGGATTAAAATTAGTTTCTCAAAGAGCCCAAGCGATGCAAAAAGCTTGTGAATTACAACCTAGTACAATGGCTGCCGTTTTAGGATTAGAAGATGCTGTTGTAGAAGACGTTTGTAAAACTATTGAAGGAATTGTTGTTCCTGCTAATTATAATTGCCCAGGACAACTAGTAATTTCGGGAGAAATTGAAGCTATCAATAAAGCTTGTGAAGCTTTAAAAGAAGCTGGGGCTAAACGTGCTTTAGTATTACCTGTTGGTGGAGCTTTTCACTCACCTTTAATGGAACCTGCACGTGAAGAATTAGCAGCTGCAATAGAAAATACGACTTTTAGTAAACCAAATTGCCCAATATATCAAAACGTAACAGCGTCTGCAATCACAGATGAAAACGAAATTAAAGCCAATCTAATTTCTCAATTAACTGCACCTGTACGTTGGACACAATCTGTACAACAAATGATTACTGATGGAGCTTCTCTTTTTACAGAAGTTGGACCAGGTAAAGTTTTACAAGGCTTGGTGAAGAAAATAAATCGAGAAGCACAAACAGCAGCAGCTACTTTTGAAGCCAACGCTTAAATCTAAAGATTTTGAATAGGAATTTATTTATTACACTCCTTATTATATTTAACATTGCCATTGACCAAATATCAAAGGTGATTGTGAGAACCACAATGATTAAAGGTGGAAAAGGACAAATCAACGTTATAAAAGACTATTTTCAACTTATTTGGGTTGAAAATAAAGGTGCCTTTTTAGGTATGGGTAGCGACATGAACCCAACTTTAAGATTGGTTTTCTTATTAGTCTTACCAACGCTTGTATTAGGTTATGTTATCTATTACATTCTTAAGACAAAAGAATTAGACCGCATGAGCCTTATTGCTTTTTGTTGTATTGTAGGAGGAGGTATAGCCAATGTCTTTGACCGTATTGTATTCGGCGAAGTCACTGACTTTTTTTATATAAACTTAGGTGGTATTTTTAGAACAGGAATCTTTAATGTTGCTGACCTTTCGGTAACCACAGGTATGATTATACTACTTTTCAGTGGTATCTTTAACAACAAGAAAAAAGAAAAGGCTGTTAATTAACGTGCCAATTGGCAGTCTTCACAATCTTTAATTTCTCCATAATAAGTTTCACGATACTTGTGAAGTGTTTTGTAAGGGATACTTAAAAATTGTTTTTTGATGTAAGTGACATTTGTTTGTAATGCACCCATTTTTTTCGTGAAACGACCTTCAATTTTGGTCTCTCTTTTAATACTAATCAATTTCATGTTATTCAATTATCATTCCGTGCAAAGAAACGGTTTTAGATAACCAACTCCAAGAAATCAATGTTAAATACTGATTAACAAGCTATTGTATTACGACATCAGAGGTTAGAGTCAATAAACTTAGCATATTCTTAGTTTACTTTAAACTCCATTACACATTCGATAATTGAAAAAAGTACTAAAAAGTAAAATCCATTACTCATTTGAGTAATGGATTTTAAAATTTCATCTCTTAAAAAAACAAAATAGAAGCTTATTTCGCTCTAATTTTTTGTTCCCATTTCCAAGCTGCAGACATCGCATCATCTAATGTTAATTCTGTTTTCCAACCTAATACATTATTGGCTTTAGACGTTTCAGCATAAGCAGCTGTAACATCTCCTTCTCTTCGATCTACAATCTTGTAATTTAAAGCTTTACCAGAAACACGTTCAAAAGATTGAACGGCTTCTAAAACAGTACTTCCTGTTCCTGTACCTAGATTAAAAAACTCATAATTAGATTCATTTTTCACATCTAATAAACGTTGTAAAGCCAAAACATGTGCTTTTGCTAAATCTACCACATGAATATAATCTCTAACACAAGTTCCGTCTGAAGTTAGGTAATCTCCACCAAACACAGAAAGTTGTTCTCGCATACCAATAGCTGTTTGCGTAATATATGGCACTAAGTTTTGAGGAACTCCTAGTGGTAATTCTCCTATTTCTGTTGTAGGATGCGCACCTATAGGATTAAAATAACGTAAAGCAATTGCTTTAATATCCTTATTAACACGACATGTATCTCTTATAATTTCTTCACCAATCTGCTTTGTATTTCCATAAGGTGATTCCGCTGGTTTTACAGGAGCATTTTCAGTAATTGGTAACTCATCAGCTTGTCCGTAAACTGTACAAGACGAACTAAAAATAAAATTCTTATGGCTTAAGCCTTTCAATTCCTGAAGCAAATAAATCAATGTTGTTATGTTATTTTCATAATACATTAAGGGTTCTACAACACTTTCACCTACAGCCTTATTTGCTGCAAAATGAATCATTCCTACAATATCATTATGACGTTTAAAAAAATCTTGAACGTCAGACTTCACCTTTAAATCCAACTTTTCAAAAATTGGTTTTTTATTGGTAATTGCGGTTATCCCGTCTAACACATCAATAGTAGAGTTAGATAAGTTATCGATAATAACTACCTCATAGCCTTCATTCTGTAATTCTACAACGGTATGAGAGCCAATAAAGCCTAAACCGCCTGTCACTAAAATTTTCATGTGCTTTTATATATTACTTTTGAAAGTTACATGCCATTATATCAATCACATTTAAGTGACAAACAATTTAACACGCGTATTTCATATTATTTATTTGTCGCTATAAAATTTAAAACTGTACTTGTAATAAATTCAATTTGATCATCTTCTAATTCGGTATGCATTGGTAAAGAAATTACCGACTTAACTAACTGATTTGTTACTGTAAAATCAGCTTCATTATAACGCTCATCTAAGTAAGCTTTTTGTCTATGCAATGGAATTGGGTAATACACACCACAAGGAATATTCTGCGCTTGCAAATGCGATACCAAAGCATCTCTATCTACATCTTTTAAATTTAATGTATACTGATGAAACACATGGCAATCACAAGTCTCACAAATCCCACCACACTCTGTTAATCCAGTAGGTGTAACAATATTTGGATGATTTTTAAAAGCCTCATTATATTTTATAGCAGTACTTCTTCTTGCGGCATTATAAGTATCTAAATGTGGTAATTTAGCATCTAAAACTGCGGCTTGAATTGAATCTAAACGAGAATTTACACCAACTACATCATGATGATAACGTTCGTACATACCATGATTTACAATACCTCTAATGCTATGTGCTAATTCGTCGTCGTTTGTAAAAATTGCACCACCATCTCCATAACATCCTAAGTTTTTAGAAGGAAAAAATGATGTTGAAGCTGCATGACCTATTGCACCTGTTTTGGTTTTAGAACCATCTTTATGGGTATATTCTGCTCCAATACCCTGCGCATTATCTTCAATAACATATAAATTATGTTCTTTGGCTAAATCCATAATTGCATCCATATCGGCTGGTAAACCAAATAAATGTACAGGTACAATTGCTTTTGTTTTTGGTGTAATGGCTTTTTTAATTGCTTCTACATCAATATTAAAAGTTACAGGATCTACATCTACTAAAACTGGAGTTAATTGTAATAATGCAATAACTTCAACGGTTGCTGCAAATGTGAAATCTGCTGTAATTACCTCGTCACCTGGCTTTAAACCCAAACCCATCATTGCAATCTGTAACGCATCGGTACCGTTTGCACATGGAATAACGTGTTTAACACCTAGATAGTCTTCAAGATTTTTTTGAAACTGATGAACTTTTGGCCCATTAATAAAAGCGGCACTATCCATTACTTCTTGAATAGAAGGATCTATTATATCTTTAATTTTGGCATATTGACTTTGTAAGTCAACCATTTGTATTTTTTTCATTCTGAAGATTACATTTTAATGTGTAAATAAACAAGCTAAAAGCTCTAAGCGAAAATACGAAATTGTAAGCGCTATAGCAACGTAATTAATTGAAAGAAATGTATTTTAGCATAAATCTTTTCTTTTGAAACTACTCTACTCTATAGGAATTTATATTGCAAGTTTTATTATTCAATGCTTATCATTATTCAATTCTAAATTGAAGCAAGGTGTTGTTGGTCGAAAAAACACCTTCTTAAAGCTTAAAAATGCGATTAACCCTGAAAATAAAACATTTTGGTTTCACTGCGCATCATTAGGAGAATACGAACAAGGCTTACCTGTTTTTGAAGCTTTAAAAGTGAAGCATCCGGATTATAAAGTAGTCTTATCTTTTTTCTCACCATCGGGTTATGAAATTCGAAAAAACTCTAAAATTGCAGATGTTGTGGTTTACCTTCCGCTTGACACTTCTGCAAATGCTAAACATTTTTTAGACTTAGTTAATCCTGATTACATACTATTTGTGAAGTATGAAATCTGGCCAAATTTCTTAAACGAAGTAAAAAAACGCAACTTAAATGCTATTCTTATTTCTGCTGTATTCAGAAAAGATCAAGCATTCTTTAAATGGTATGGCAGCTACGTAAAATCTGCATTATTTGCCTTCAAACATATTTTTACTCAAAATGAAAATTCGAAAACATTACTTGAAAGCATTAATTATAATTCAGTTTCCGTTTCTGGAGATACTAGATTTGACAGAGTTTCTAACCAGCTAAAAGTTGATAATTCGGTTTCGTTTATTGAAAGGTTTAAAAACGATAATTTATGTGTCGTTTTTGGTAGTAGTTGGCCAGAAGACGACAAATTATATTTAGGCTATATTAATGAAACAACAAATTCTGAAGTAAAATTTATTATAGCACCCCATAATATGAAACCGAGCTATATTTCTTCTTTAAAATCACAATTAAAAGTAAAGACTATTTGTTTTTCAGAATTAAAACCCGAAGATAATTTAGCAAATTTCAACGTATTTATTCTTGATACTATTGGCTATCTAAGCAAAGTTTATAGCTATGCAGATATTGCTTATGTTGGTGGTGGAGCTGGCACAACAGGACTTCACAATATATTAGAACCAGCTGTTTTTGGCATTCCGATTCTTATTGGTGAAAATTACGAGAAATTCCCAGAAGCTAAAGCACTTATTGACTTAAGAGGTGTAACTAGTTTAGAAAATTCTACTGTTTTTGGCTCTACACTCAATGCTTTATTAACAGATGATGTTTTAAGAAAAACACAAGGGCAGATTACGAAATCTTATATAGAATCTAACAAAGGTGCTGTGCATAAAATTATGGCGTATTTGAATTGATTATGAATCGAATTCTTCTACTTAAAATTTATAAAAATTGCAGACCTTCATGAATCTCACAAGAGAATTATTATAGATAAATAGGTTTATAATTTTAGTATTAAAAAAATAATTAACGTTACCAACATCCAAATTCATAATTACATCCGTATGTATGAATGATATATGTCGAATTAATCTATAAAACCAATTAATAATTCGCATTAATTATTATTTTCGTATTTTAACATTTATTAACATAAAAACTATTAAAATGAAAAGAGTTGTATTAAGTTTAGCACTAGTTGCTGTTTTAGGGTTATCATTTACATCTTGTAGAGATACAAAAGAAAAAACTGAAGACAAAATTGATAACGCAATGGATGAAGCAGGTGAGGCTATTGACGAAGCAGGTGATGCTATCGATGAAGCTGTAGACGATGCTGCAGAATCTTCTAGCGAAGCTATAGATGATGTTACTAAAGCTGCAAGTGATGCTGCTGATAGTATTGAAGAAGGAGCTGAATCTATGTCTGATGACGTAAATGAAACGATTAGCGATGCTAAAAAAACTGGAAGTGATGCTCTTGAAAACGCTAAACAAACAGGTAGTGATGCTGTTGATAAAGCAAAAGAAGCTGGAAATACAGCTGTAGAAGATGCTAAAAAAGCTGGTACTGACGCTAAAACTAAAGCGGCTGATAAAATTAAAGGTCTATAATAAGCTTAGACTTATAAAAGAAAAAAGCCTGATGAAAATCAGGCTTTTTTTTGTGCTTTTAACTTAGGTATTGTTATATTGCTTCCATTAATAATAAGCTCTATCTCAATGAAAAACATCTACCTAATTACCTTTTTACTTTTCAACTTAACCTTAATTTCTCAAGAAAAAATCCCCTATGTCAATTATGACGACATCTCAGCTGAAGTTTTAAAATTCGCAGAAAACAAAGACTATGATTCTCTCATAGAATCTCTAAATAAGATAAACAAAAATGACTCTACATACGCTAGTGTTTTAACTTCGAAATCTTATTATTTAATTCAACAAAAAAATTACAAAGAGGCCATTAACGTAACAAACGAAGGTCTATCTCTAGACAATGATAGTGGCATTAACTTATTTTTCTACATCAATAAAGGTGTTGCTCTGGAGCAATTAGAAAAATACCAAGAAGCATTATCGTTATATAATGAGGCTCTTCAACTATTCCCTGCCAATCATAAATTATGGTTCAATAAGGCTTCCGTTTATGAAAAACTCAATGATATTCCTAAGGCTATTGAAGCCTATAAAAAAGTAATTTCAATAAGCCCACTTTATAGAAATGCACATTTAAATTTAGGGAATTTATGTTACGAACAAAATCTAACAACTCAGGCTTTAATGGCTTACAACATGGCAATATTAGTTGAGCCAGACTCTGAGCGTGCATTTGCACTATTAAAATACCTCAACGAAATTATTTCGAGTAAAAATGAAAATGAAAGAAATGAAGATTTAACTATTTCTGAAGATGATGATGCTTTTGAAAATATAGATCTTATTCTTGATAATAGAATTGCTTTAAACGGAAAATACAAAGTTGATAATGAAATTGATATCGCATTGGTAAAACAAAACCATGCCATGTTAGAACAGCTTGATAATTTTGAAGGTAATGGTGGTTTTTGGGATCTTCACTATGTACCCGTTTTTAAATGGATTAAAGAAAATGAACAATTCGATAATTTTATATACACATTAGCATATTCCATTAAAAATGAAAAATATAAAAAACTCGTCACAAAAAAAGAGGATGATATTACCAACTTCTTAAGCCTTTTAATTACAAAATTATATGATGTAATGGCTCCACAGCAAGTAACGCTAAATGGTGAGTTAAAAAATATTAATAATTATTACTCGAATCTCATCCTTCAAGCCCAAGGACAAATGGATGGTGAATTATCAATTGGAGAATGGATTTTTTACGATGAAAACGGAAAAATATCAGGAAAAGGAAATTATAATGATAAAGGAGAACGCGAAGGAAACTGGTCTTGGTATCACGAAAATGGAAAATTAAAAGAAACTGCCGTTTATGCTAAAGACATCCTAAATGGTGAAAACAAATCTTGGTACGACAATGGTCAACTTTATTATGACACTAACTTTAAAGATGGTGAATTTGATGGAGAATACACTTATTACCTTGCTACAGGAGCATTAAAACAGAAAAAATATTTTAAGAATAATGTATTAGATGGTAAATACTTGGAATACTTCGATGTTGGAGAAAAAATCCTTGAATTTGATATCGATTACGTCAATGACGAAGCTCAGAATAACACTCTAGAATTTTTTGCAAATGGAAATACTTATTCTAATATCCAATTTAAAAATGGAGAACGTAATGGCATAGAAACTCAATACTATATCAATAAACAAAAATCATTAGAAGCCACTTATGTCAATAGTGTTCTTAATGGCCCTTACACAATGTACCATTCTAATGGACAAATAAATCAAAAAGGGCAATATAAAGATGGTGTTCTTAATGGTTTATGGAAAATTTATTATAGAAACGGAAATATAGAAACGGAAATTGAATATGACGAAGGTAATCAAACCGGCACTTCTAAAAATTACGATAAGGACGGTACATTACACTATGAGTTTGATTATAAACGTGGTGAATTTATTGGATATAGATATTATGACAAAACAGGAAATATAATAACTGAAAACAGAAAAAAAGGAGGTGAATTCTATTTTAAAGGACTCCACGCCAACGGAAACATAATGTCTGAAGGAAATTACGACATTAAAGGTGGAAAAATGGGAAATTGGAAATTCTTTAAAGAAAATGGAACACGCTCCGAAGAAGGAGAATACAAAGACAACCTCCCGATTGGCATTCACAAAACGTATTACATAAGTGGCAATACTGAAAGTATTTCTGAATATAAAGACGGAAATTTAATGGGGTATTTTAAAGCATTTCATGACAATGGAAAACTACAAACCCAAGGATGGAATAAAGATGGTTACCGCAACGGCGAATGGAGATATTACAATACCGATGGTAATCTTATAGATATTAGTTTTTATCACAATGATCAATACCATGGTAAACAACAAGAATTTGGTGTAAATGGAGATCTAACGAGAGAAACATTTTATACCTATGGAAAATTAACAAAGGAAATTATCTACAATCATAAAAACGAAATCAATCAGACTATAGATTATAAATCAGAAAACACTAGAACTCTAACTGTAAACAATTATAATGGTAACAAAGAGATGGAGATTGACTATGTAAATGGAGTTAAACATGGTAATTATAAAAGTTATGCCCTTGATGGAACCGTATATGCAACGGGGTCTTATTTAAATAATTCGATTGACGGCGAATGGACTTGGTATTTCCCTGATGGAAGTGTAAGATATACAGAAACCTATGTTAACGGAAATGAGAATGGTAAATCGTATCGTTACTTTGAAAACGGACAGATTGATGATGATATGACTTACGATTATGGCATTAAAAATGGAGAATGGATTACCTTCCATGAAGATGGCGTTATTTATAAAAAAACAAACTACCTGAACGGAGACCTACATGGACGTAATGAATTTTACAGTCCTAAAGGTAAACTACAACTTATAAGGTTTTATGATTATGGTACACTTATCGGTTATTCTTATTTAGATACATCTGGCAAAGAAAAAGAAATGATTCCTTTAGTTAATGAAACAGGGAAAATTGAAGCCTATTTTGACAATGGAAAACCATCGAGAACAATGGAATACCTTAACGGTCAACTTACAGGTTCATATTTAGCATATTATTATTCTGGTGTTTTAGAAAATGAATTATTCTATGTAAACGATGAGTCTCATGGTGCAGATATAGAATACTATGAAAATGGTACCGTTAAGAGAAAAATAAATTACAATCACGGAGAAGTACAAGGTCTACTTGTATCTAATTACCAAAATGGTAACTTAAAAGAATCTGCTAATTATATCACAGGAGATTTACATGGTGAGCGTAAATATTACAATGAAGCAGGTCAATTAACTAAAACAGATTACTATTTCAATGATTCAATCTATAAATCAGAAACAAAATAAAACGAAGCAATTCAGTTTTATAATTTTATTAGTAAGCTCTTTTTTGTTTGCTCAAGCACAGCATTCAGAGGAATTTAAGATCTTAAAAGATAAATACCCAGAATCTACTTTTGTTAGGTTAATGGATGAAATAAATATTTCTATCAAATTAAAAGATAATGAAGTAGAAATAAAACAACATTTCATTGAAGAAGACCTTTATTTAGATGATACAGCTACATATGGTTCTAAAAAATCATTAGACTTTTCTTCATTTTTTGAACTAGAATCTGTGGAGGCAACATCTTATCAATTTAAAGATGGAAAATACAAATCTTATAAGGTTGAAAATTTTATTGAAAAAGATGAAATGGGTGATTCTTTTCATGACGATACAAAATCACTTAATTTCATCTACTCAAACTTAGCCCAAGGTGGTAAAACAAAATTAGAGTATACCGAAATTGTAAAAAATCCAAGATTCTTAAGTCCTATTTATTTTGGCAACTTCTACCCTATTAAAACAAAAAAAGTCACCTTAGTTGCTGATAAAGAATTCAACTTTAAATTTCTAGAATTTAATACTGAAGGTTATGATATTAATTTTAAAAAAGAAGAGAAACGCAGTTCAAACATCTATACTTGGGAAATTAAAAATGTGAACGAAATTAAATATGAGAGCAATGTTCCAACGTATAAAAAAGTACTGCCACACATCGTTCCTATTATCACGTCTTACAATAATGAAAACAAAAAAGTAAAAATATTAGACAATGTATCTGACTTATACAACTGGTACTTTTCTATGGTTAAAGATATTAATCAGCAACCAACAGATAAATCTCTAGTATCGCTAGTTAAAGAGATTACAAAAGACAGTAAAACGGATTTAGATAAGGTAAGAGCCATATACTATTGGACGCAACAAAACATAAAATATATTGCTTTTGAATACGCCTTAGGAGGCTTTATTCCAAGAGAAGCTAATGATGTATTCAATAAAAAATATGGAGATTGTAAAGACAATTCTAGCATACTTTTCGAAATGCTTAAAACCGCAGGATTAAAAGGTAATTTAACTTGGATAGGAACCAGAGCTATTCCTTACACATACACAGAACTACCAACACCAATGGTAGACAATCATATGATTCTTACGTATTCTGAGAATGGAAAAACTTACTTTTTAGATGCTACGGGCCGTTATTTAGCTTTAGAAATGCCTTCTTCATTTATTCAAGGAAAAGAAGCTTTAATCGGTGATGGTGAAGGTAAATTTAAAATTGAAACGGTGCCTGTTATGTCACCAAAAACAAACGCTTATACAGAAAACTCTATATTAACGATAAACGAAAATCAACTCTTAGGAAAGGGCGAAAACACCCTATCTGGTTATTATAAAATTGACTTCTTTAATCAATTAGAATACAATAATTCTGAAAAAGAACTAAAAGCCTATTATACTGTAAAGTTAAGAAAGGGGAATAATAAGTTTATAATTAATGATTTTAAAGAAACTAATAAGTATAGCTACGATGAAGATTTTAAGATCAACTATGATTATACAATTAGTGATTACGTGAAACAACTTGATGACGAAATTTACGTGAATCTAAACCTGAATAGAACTCTTACAAATTATAAAACTGAAGATGATAGAGAGAATGAAATTGAGGTAGACTACAAATGTGAGTATACCTTTAATAACATTTTAGAAGTCCCAGAAAATTATAGTATTGATTATATCCCTGAAAATTTTGAACTAAAAAATGATTACTTCAGCTGTCTAATTACATACCAATTAGAAGACCATAAAATCACCTATAATCAGCAGTTAATAATGGATTACATAACGTTAACCCCCGAAGAACAAAAAATAGTTAATACTGCTATTAAAAAAGTTGAAAAGCAATATAAAGAAACAGTCGTTTTAAAAAAATCGCACTAAACTAAAAACCACATCATGAAATCAATCAAATTAAGTTTACTTGCCTACTTCTTAATAATAACTACAGCATATAGCCAAGCTTTTTACGAAAGCTATGATTGGGACAAAACACCGCAATACAATTCTAGCGCTTATGCAAACGAAAATTTAGTTGCAGCTAAAGATAAAATCACAACAGAATTTTATTTCACAACAGACCAACAGTTTGTAGAGTTTTATTTAGAACACAAAGCTTACTATCTTAATTCTGAAGAAGCAATAGAGGATTATAACAAAATTTATTTACCATACGATTCAGACTCTGAATTAATGGTAAATAAAGCTAGAGTAATCACGCCGTCCGGTAAAATAATAGACCTAGACGATTCTAAAATATTAACAGCAACTGATGACGAAACAGAACGAACCTATAAGTATTTTGCTTTTGAAGGCATTGAAAAAGGAAGCTTTATAGAATACATGTATGTCGTAAAACGAAGCCCATCTTACAGTGGTAAGCGTGTAAGTTTTCAGAATGAATATATAAACAAAAATGTTGAATTTGACCTTTACGCTCCTTCTAACTTAATTTTTAAATTTAAGAGTTATAATGGATTGAAAGATATTGAAACGGACACTATAATTGAAACCAAAAATCATTGGTCTTTAAAACTCTCTGAAGTAAAAAAATTAGATAACGAAACACAAGCGCTTTATTCTGCTAACCGACAATTTATAATTTATGCCTTAGACAGCAATACGGCCAATAATACTAAAGATATTACTTCATATAGTTCAGTTGCTCAAAACTTGTATGACTTCTATCATGCAGAACTCTCTAAAAAAACTAAAAAAGCACTTATTAATCTTATTAAAGACCTAAAAATTAAAGACGATGCTGATTTTGATACAAAAATTAAAACTATAGAAAATTACATTAAAACAACAATCTATGCTGCAGAATATAGTAGTGCCAAATTATCCGATTTAGAAACTATTATAAAAGATAAAGTAGCAAGTGATAAAGGCTTATTAAAACTATATATCGCTTTATTTAATGAGCTGAATATAAAACAAGATATGGTGATAACTTGTAGTAGAGAATTTATGCGTTTTGACAAAGATTTTGAAGCTAACATTTACCTACAAGACATCCTTATATACTTTCCTAAAACAAAAAAGTATTTAGCGCCTAATGAAAATGATTCGCGTTACGGTTTTCCTCCTGGTTACTTAACCGATACTTATGGCCTTTTTATTAAACAAGTTAAAGTTGGTGATTTTGTTTCTGCTGTAGGAAAAATTAAAACTATAAAACCTGTTGATGCATCACTATCTAAAGACAACATGGTTATTGGTGTTAATTTTGACACAGAAGATATCTCAACAACAAACATAACATTGAGTAGAGCAATGTCAGGATACTACGGCATGTTTATCCATCCTTTTATAAATTTAGTTAAGCCAGAATTAAAAAAAGAGTTAGTAGAAGGGTTTGCTAAAAACTTAAATGAAAGTGTCACTATTAATGATTCTAAAATAGATAATGACAACCCTGATTTATTCGGAATAAAGCCTATTATTTTTAATGTCGATTTTACATCAGATGCTTTTGTAGAAAAAGCAGGTAATAAGTACTTATTTAACGTTGGTGCATTAATAGGATCTCAAATGGAACTTTATCAAGAAAGCGAAAGAGTTTTACCATTAGAAAATGAATTTAAACGTACTTACGAAAGAACAATAAACATTAAGATCCCTAAAGGATATACCATTGCAAACTTAGAAGATATTAACTTTGATAATGAATATATTGAAAAAGGAAAAACAATATTAAGTTTTAAATCTTTTTACGAATTAAATGATAATGTTCTTAAAATCACAGCAGATGAATATTACAAAACCAATCACATACCTGTAGCTATTTATGAAGACTACAGACGTGTAATTAATAGTGCAGCTGACTTTAACAAAGTAACCTTAGTGTTAGTAAAAGAATAACATAATTACTTAACAGACTCGCTTAATTTAAGTTCACTTGGCACCATAATAGTTTGCAATTCTAAATCTTCATTATTGATATTTTCTATCAATAATTTAGTAGATATTTCTCCTATTTTGTGTGCCTTCTGATGTATAATTGAAATTTTAGGACTCGATAATACTTGAGTATGCTCATAACCAAAACCAACAACAGATAAATCTTCAGGTATTTTTATACCCAATTTTTTAGCCATATTAATGGCAACAATTCCAGTAACATGATCAATAGACAATATAGCGTCTATTGAAGGGTTCGCTTTTAAATATTTACATATTTTTTCTTCAATATCCATATCAAGCGCATTATCTAAATTTAGAATATTAACGTCAAGATTATGATCCTTAAGAGCCTTAGTATACCCTTCAATTCTTAGTTTTCCTACGCTTAGTTCTTCAATATTACTAACCATAAGAATATGCTTTCTTTTGTCATTTACAATTAAATGCTCAGTAGCGTTATATACAGATTGAAAATCATCTACAATAACTTTATTACACTCAATCTCCTCAACAATTCTATCAAACATTAAAACAGGTTTCTTACTATCTATAGTAGAGATGATATGATCGACTTCTCCCTTTACTTGACTCTCTCTTGCTACGGCAATTATAAAACCATCAACACTGCCATTGGCAAGTAATTCTAAACTTCGCTTTTCCTTATGTAAAGTTTCGTTTGAAAGACAAACAATAATATCATAACCACTTCGGGTAGATTCCATTTCTATACCGTGCAATACTTCTGCGAAAAAAGGATTTGTAACCGTTGGAAGAATAACACCAATCGTTTTAGACTTGTTTGTTTTTAGCTGTTGTGCTATTCTATTTGGTTTATAGTTTAGTTTAGTCGCTAATTCCTTGACACGTACTCTTGTTTTTTCACTAATTTCATGGCTATCATTTAGTGCCTTTGAAACTGTTGAAACCGATATATTTAAAAGTGCTGCTAATTCTTTAAGTGTTGTCATTATTTAAGCTTTTTCGTTAAAATAAAAAAGAGCGTATAATATACGCTCTTTAATATTAGTATTAACAATTATTTAAACTAGTTTTTTACCAGTTTTATTGTTTTAATTCCATTTGCTGATATAATCTTAGCAAGATAAATTCCTTCATTTAATTCTGAAGCATTAATTACAACCTCAGCAGAATTAGGATTTAAAGATAGAACTTGTTTACCTAAGATATCAAAAACTTGCACTAAACTAATGTTTTGATTGTTAGTTTTTACATTCCAAACTGAATTTGTTGGGTTTGGATATACACTAACATTTCCTAATTCAAATTCGTCTGTACTTAATACCGTTGGTGCTCTATATACATATAGGTTATCATACCAAACTTTACTAGGAAGGTTAGAAGTGATTCCAAACTCTTTAAAACCAGTAAAAGTTGTTAAATCAACAGGGATATCAATTGACATCCAACTACCAGCTACTAAAGCAGGAGAAGAACCAGCATTTAAATTAATTTCGAAAGCTGCACCACCTGGTTGGTTTACAAGTTTCAAATTAAAAACAGAAGAAACTAAATCAGTACCAGCTTCAATGTATACATCAACATGTAAATTAGTACCAGCAGCAGTATTAAAAGTACTAGCATCTACAGCTGTGTCTAATACAATTCCTTGACAAGCATTATTTAAGTATTTTTGAGTTGGGTTACCAAAAATCATAACTTCTTGAACCGAAGAAAATCCACACCAACCTGCATCAAAAGTACTTGCAACATCCGTATAAGCATCACTGTACAACGAAATAACATCCCAATCATTTCTAGCTATTGGATCTGCTGCTGCTGAAGGAGGTCCTTCAAAAATAAAAGAAACTGTATAGACTTCTGTAACCAATCCATTTTGTGAAACAACCTCAACAGTTGCATCACCTGGAAGTACAGTAGCTTGAGTTATAGTTACAGATGTCGCTGCAGCATCTGTTGAAGTTGCAGTGGTAATTTGAGGTATATCTGTTATTCCAGGAGCTAAACCATAAGTATAATTATAAACACCAGAATTAAAACCACTAATTGTAGAAGCATCAATTTGTAAATCACTTAAAGTAGCGTCTGATCCAGCTACAGTTGGATTTTTCCAAAAATATAAGTTATCTACATAAATACCGTCAGTAGTTCCATTACCATTGTCAAACTTAAATTGAATAGTATTTGATATGTCTCCAGTAATTCCTGATACAGGAATATCAACGCTTGTCCATGTGCCTGATCCTGCATTTGTTATTGGATGAGCAATTTCTACTCCTGAACTAATTACAAATACATTAGGATTAAATGCCCCATTTATCCAAATATCTACATGTAAATATTCCATAGCTGAAATATTTTGAGCACTTCCAAACTGAACTCCTTGATAATTAAAACTTGGATATGCTAACACTAAGTTACCTGTACCAGGGTCAAAAGCAGTATTTGCTACACTAAAACCAGGTTGTCCCCAATTTGGATTAAAATCTGTTCCCGAAACATCTGTATACGCATCACTGAATATAGAAATCACATCTGCGGTCTCTCTTGCTGGAGGAGTTCCCGCATTATCTGTTGGCGTTTGGGCGAACCCAAATGTTACTGCCAATAGCATAAATAAAAAAGTAAATTTTTTCATAATCATTGTTTTTGTTTATTTGTTAATTTTTGTTGAAAATACTATTTAAATAGATTATTTTTATGATATTAATAAAATTACGCAATATTTTTTAAGTATTACACAATTTTAACACTACTTAAAATATACAAATAGGCACCTATTTCTATTACAAAGCATAAATACATAACATTCTTAAAATCAGTATTTTACATAATATTTTTATAAGCTCTATTTCCACTAATAATTAGCTTGTAGTGGTAAAGTAGTGGTAATAATTAACTGAAGTTGAAATAATTACACCTTACGTTTTTCTTTTTTATTCCAAATCCCCCAAGAAGCACCAACATCTCCTTCCGTTCCTATTTTCCATGATTCATCAAAAGAAGAAAAATGAAAAATATCAATGCCTTCTTTTTTGGCCCATTCTTGAGTTTGCACAAAATACTTCATTGCATTTACTTGCGACGGATGAGCATCTTCTACCGTTTGTCCTTGACTTGGCCATCCTGTTTCTGTTATAATAACTTTTTTATCTTTAGCTACTATTTGTGTAATTGCATACATCTGTCTTAAATGTTGAAAAGCATCTTCTATACTATAACCTTCCCAAAAAGGATAACAGTTTGCTAAAACTACATCTACAGCATCTACTAATCTGGGATGTTTGTAATATTCGTAATAAGTATCGGCATAACCTATTTGTACATTATTAAAACCGGATAACTCTTTTCTAACCCTATTTATATATGCTATTAATTCATCTTCCGAAATTTCATTACGAAGTAAAACTTCATTCCCTACAACTACAATATCTACATAACCTTCTTTTGCCAATGTAACAAGACGTTTAATCTCCCTTTCATTTCTATCTTTATCATTACTAATCCATGCACCAACCATAGATTTTAAACCTTTATTATGTGCTACTTTAGGTATTAATTCATTTCCTTCTGTACAAGAAAAAGAGCGTATCCAAGTTGTATACGGTGTAATAATACCCATACGTCTTTTAATTTGAGACTCCGATAAAATATCATCCGTATTTTGTCCTTCCACATAAGGACTAAAACACAAACCATGTAACTTATGATTTAATGTATTTCGATAAAGCGATTTAAGATCCTCAACCGTTTTATCTGTAAAATCAATTGCTTTATAAGCTTTTAAGTGTATTTCATTATTTAAAATAGACGCCATATTATCCCCATTAACTTCATAAGGAGAAACAAAAGCATTTATTTTCTTTTTAATCTTTCTGTTATTTAACTCTTGTTTAATTTCTAGTGAACGCTCTTCTGTAAGATCATAATCTCTCATTACATACATTGCAATAGCGGTACCCAATATAGGAAGTGCCGAAAAGAAAAATCGTAAACCTTCCACTGCTCCTTCAGGTTGTGTTAGCGCATCTGGTGTAAAATCTACTAAATACATTATTAAACCACTTAAGCCTCCTGCAATAGCAAATCCGAATTTTACCATCCACCAATATATAGCTCCAAAAATCCCTTCACGTCTATGCCCAAAATTTAGCTCATCTAAGTCACAAACATCAGCCGTCATCGACATCATAATTGTAAACAAACCTCCAATACCAAAAGAAAAGAAAGGCAAGGCAATTAAAAACAAGTACGGTTTTCCAGGAACAAAAAGAAACCAAAGTAATATATAACCAACAATAGATATACCTTGAGAAATCAAAAAAGCATTTTTCTTCCCTAAAGTTTTAGATAACTTAGCTACCACAGGAATAACCATAAAGGTCGTAACCAAAGCACCAACACTACCAAACAACGTAGGCCAAATCCATGCTTTTCCTGCATCACCATCAAACAAATAATAAACAATTATAAAAAATGAAAATGCAGCTACAGTGTTAAAAGCATTATATATAAAAAAGGTAGAAATACATAACTTTCTAAATTGCACTATTCTAAAAGCTTCTTTAAATCCTGTAACGATTTGATTTAGACTACTACCAATGTTTCTTATAGTCAATGGCACTAAACTATCGTCATGAAGCGTTGATTCATCTTTAATAAATAAAGCAGGAACCATTGCTAAAAGTGCACAAATAACAGCTACCCAAATAGCTAAAGTTCTAGTTGCCACATCACCAGATTCAAACCATGCAGGATCATACATAACCACCCATAACCAAGGTGCTAAAACCCAAGCCCATTGTCCTATCCACTGAGAAACAGCCATAATACTTGTACGTTCATGAAAGTCATCACTCATTTCGTAACCCATTGCTACGTAAGGAACACTAAATATGGTTAATCCTAAGTAAAAAATTAAGGACCAAATAAGGTAGTACCAAAAATTATAATCGAGAGTATTTTCTCTATGTAATTGCCACATAAAGGCAAAAGAAATCCCCATTATTATTGCTCCTATAAACACATAATGACGTCTTCTTCCCCATCTAGATTTTGTATTATCCGAAATAAACCCCATTATAGGATCTGTAATAGAATCGAAAATACGCGGTAAAAAATACAAAACTCCCCACATCCAAGTAGGAAAACCGAGATCCTTTACCAAAACTACCATGAAAATACCTAAAGCCGCAGGAAACATTTGATTTGCCAACATACCCAATCCAAAGGCAATCTTTTTACCCATTGAAACTTTTTTGGTTACTTCCATAGTTTCTAATTTTTATTTGGTATAATAATAGTTTGAATAGCTTGTTTACTAATAGAAATTGCTACAGTTTCATCACCAAGAGTTAAATCGAAACTTTTAGCTGTAAAACCTTCATTAAAAAGCACCACTGCTATAGAGCCATCCGGATTTTTAGCTGCAGTTACCTTTAAAGCTTTATCCCTATTTTCTACTCCAAGTATTACAGATCCTGGTCGGATATATTTACTAAAATGAGCCATAGTATAATATAGAGGTGTAAAGTAAACCTCATCTTTTTCAGGGTCTACAATAACTGGTGCTACACACCAATTTTCAAACCAGTTTGGCCCACCTTTGGTATCTAAAACCATATTCCAATCTACCCAACCGTCAACCCAATTGTTTAGACAACCAATAATATCTCTTGCATATCTATTAACAGGTGCGTATTTAGGGTGTAAATGTTTATCTTCTGCTGATGCCCAATCCCAACCCCAATCTGTGGCTTCTTTTTTCCAGTACCATGCATCATCTTGCCATTTAGGAATTTCAGAATCTACACAACCTTCCGTTTCTATTAGATACTTATTTGGTGCTTTTTTATGCGCATACTGTAACGTTTCTGGTAGAACTTCATTAGTACTCTCATACCAATGTATTGCCGTTCCTGCAAAATATTTTGAGGAAGCTTCATCTTTAAACATTTCGTCTACCCATTCATTTAAACCTCCTCTATTTTGATCGTACCCTAAAATGTTTACATCTCCAAAACCATCGGCCTCTAATTTTGGCCCTAAATGATTCGCTACAAAATCCGTTTCTTCAGCTGGAGTAAAATGCATACTTTCCCAGTTATTTCCATTTCCATGTGGTTCATTAACAGGAGTTAAACCCCAAATATTAATACCTTCTGCTTTATATGCTTCAAGATATTTTGAAAAATATAACGCAAATGTATCGTAGTATTCTGGCAGTAATTTTCCACCAACAAATGCTTTATTATCTTTCATCCATGGTGGTGATGTCCAAGGAGATGCAATTATATTAAAACCATCTTTTGAAATTGCTTGCGCTTCTTTTATCATTGGAATTAAATCCTCACGATCTTCTTCAATACTGAAACTCTTCATTTCTAAATCTTCCGGCTCTGGAGCGTATGTGTAATTGCTTAACGAAAAATCACAAGATGCTATATGTGTTCTTGTTAATGAATAACGTGCACCATCTTCCGCAAAGTAAGCTTGTAAAATAGTATCTCTATTTTTTTTGCTCAACTTATTTAATAGGTAAGCAGAGGACTCTGTAAACGAACCTCCAAAACCAGTAATAGTTTGAAAGGTTTGTTCTGGTAGAATTTTAACTATCGTAGATGTATCTGCTTTTATGAAATTCTCAACTTTAGTTAATTTATTACCACTAGCTGATGTTTCGTAAACTTCCACCTCTAATTCTTTTACCGTTTGACTACAACTCATCGTAATTAGTATCAAACCATAAATACCATATTTTAATGTTTTCATAGTATTATTACTTTAAATTTATTATTCGTTCTTGGAAGGTGGTACTAAAACAGTTTTCATTAAACTGTCTTTATTACCTTCATATGTTTTTGTTATAGGATTACCATTTCTGGTTAAACCATTAAATACTCCTTGATCTACCAAATCCCAAATTGTGTATTTTGCTTTGCCTGAAATAGTAAAAAGTCCAAAATGGTTTTCAGAGCCATTTGGATGTGTTGCATCTTTCCATTGCTCATTAAAAGCTTCAAAATAAAAACAAGATATACCTGCTTTATTCGTCCAATCTCTCATCTGATTATAATATAAACTTTGCTTGTATTCATCTGTTGCTTTAGAGCCATTAGCCCCATAAAACCCTTTAGAAGTGGTTGCCCAACCTGTTTCTCCTATATGTATTGGTTTATTTACTCCTAAACTTCTCATGTAATTAGCAACACTGTCATATTGTTGCTTTGCAAACGTAATGGCACGCTCCATAGCTGCATCAACTTTTTCTTCTTTTGAAAGCTGCTCTTCCTCCATTGGAACTCTCCAAAATGCAGGATTATAGTGTGTATTATGATAAGGATAAGTATGCATAGAAATATAATCTACCGCTTTAGCAAGTTTTGCTAAATCTTCAGTATGATAGCTAACGTCACCACCTCCCCAAGAGGTAAAATCGTCTGAACTTGTAATCCATATATCTTTTGAAAGCTTCCCTGTTGCCTTTAATTCTTGTAAATGATTTACCCATTTTAAAATAATATGAGGCTCTACATAATAACTTGTTGCCCATTTTATCATGGCTTCATTACCAACTGCTATTACTTTAACAATATCTGGATATTGATTGGCCAATGCTACAGCACGTGCTATTTCAGACTTGTTATTAGGACTTTCTATATTATGATCTACTGGCTGATCGGTCCATGCATTTACGCAATCAATCCAAGCACCTAGCATTACATACATTTCAAAATTTGGATCCTCTACTTTAAGTTCTGAAATGGCCTTTAAAACATTAGAAGCATGCGGAAATGACTCTTGTACATTATAGGTTCTAATAATTTTAATTCCCATAGCAGCCAATATTTTCATATCCTCTTTTAATTCCTCTATAGATGGTTGTACCGTTCTTGATTGCGCTCTATACCCTCCATATGAAATTGCCAAGTAATTGGAATTGCCTAATATATCTTTAGCTGTCATTTCTTTTTTTATTTGAATTATAGCTTCTGTATTTTTTTTATTTTCATTGCAAGACATAGTAAACAAAACAACAATGGAAAGCAATATGATTATATTTTTTTTCATTGATAATACTTATACTATTTTAAACAATCCGAATTAATACTTACGTTAATTTGAATGACCTCACCTACACGATTAAATACAGAGGTACTAGTAACTACATCAAGACTTAAGTTATGAAACACTTTAACCGTTTCATCTTTAAAAGTAACTTCAACGCAATTTTGATCTGCTATTTTATAGATAATTGGAACTTGACAATAGGTATATGCCAACTCGTTTTCTTGTAATGAGATACTCTTTTTTTGGTGCTCTAGATTGATATAATGAAAAGTTTTATCTTCCTCTAAAAACTCATTTTTACGCAATAAACATGGGTTAAAATAAAGTTTTCCTTCTTCAACAAAAGCGCCTAATTCCGCAAAACGACTAAGTACATCTTCTTTTACTTGACCTGTCATACCTGGTTGTTGTGCTCCTTTTCCTGCAGGAGTATGCGAATAAGGATCTGTTGGAAAAGCTCCATATAACTGTGGAGATTTATGCACTCCTATACCTTCATTAATTTCGTAATAATGCTCTAATAATCTTCCTATTATATCTTTATTTTCTTTATTGTCAATAGCTATTAAACAACATTCAAGAGTTGCTAATTGTAACTTAGAAACCATATGCCAATATATAGAACCTAAACCTTCATAGCCATAAAAAGTACCTGATCGGCCTGTAAAAGCTTTATGATTAAAAACACCTTCAAAGATTTGTAGTATGCTTTTTTCTTCTTTATTCGCTAAATCCGCATATTGTGTATGCTCTAATTTTTGAAGTCCAAGTTTAAGGTCTTTAGCATTTTTAAAATTGCCATTAAAATGATAATTTCCATTTTCATCTTGTTCAATAATTTGGGTATTACCAACCTCTACTAATTGCTGTAACAGTTTTGAATTTCGGACACTAGAAGATGGTACTATATTTCGTTCCATAAAACCTTTAAGTTTTTTATTTGGATATAAAATATAGCTGTATTGATCTTCTCTAAAAAGTTTACTATTTTTAAGACTATCTAATACTTCTAAACTCTCTTTTGAAGACAAATACCCAGAACTTAAAACAGCTACTTGTCCTTCTAACATTTCATCTAAATAAGCTATAGACACACTATTATCTGCATTAAGCGTCATTAAATTATAAGCATGATATAGATTATCTGCTCTTTTATTTGCTTTAATAGAGTGTTCTAGAAACTCTAAACTTACTTGAACAAATTCTTTTATATCTTGGATTGCTAACTCTGTTTTTCTACCAGAAAAAGCTTGATTATATATTTCACTTCTATAGTTACTAGCAGCTTGCCCTAGTTGGTCCATAATTTGTTTACGAACCGAATCTGAAATAGTACCTGAAAGTACATTTTGATTGGTTTTAAATGTATCTGTAACCGCATTAAAAAACACGAGTAACTCATTAGAAACTTCTACTGATTCTGTTTCTACTTTAGAAAATACAGAGTCAAAAAACTTTAAAAAACGTCTTAAATAATACAGGGTTACCATGGAAACACCATTACCAACTAAAGCATTATTAGCATCATTCCACTCTGGACGTTGTGTATTCATCCAAATACCTCCTTCTGGAATAAAATTAGATAGCTTTGCTAAGGCTGTTGCTAATATTTTTTCAATAAAATTTGCTTTTACAATAAATCTATTTTCATCTCTTAAAAGTGCACCATCTGCACCTATTTGTGCTCTTTCTTCTCTAATACTTGCATCCAATTTTACATCAAACTCAATAGTGTCTTTTGGATTTTTAAGTATATCCTCATATGCTTTTATTTTATAAGGTACATTAGCATATACAAATAAGTCTTTATTAAAAAAGCTTTCTAATTTTCCTGGTTTATAGTTTTCAATAAACTCCAAAAATTTAAGTAAATAAATAATTTGATGATCTCCCCAATACCCGATGTAAGACCAAGGATCATCAGGCTCAATAGTTTCCCAATCAAAGCCCTCTTTTGTTACTCTATAAGGATTATACCCATCAAAAGTAGTAGCATTTAAGAATTTATGAATCATACTCTCCATAAATTCAGGATAGGAATGTGCTAAAGCTTCCCAGTTTTGAAAGATATCTCTCCAATTCCCTTCATAATCTAATATTTTAGAACCGTCTACCTCACTTTGTGTATTTATAGAAAACTTATTCCATGGTCGACTAGGATCTCCATGACGACGGCTAAATTTTAATGGTAAATACTCTAAACACAAACGTCTAAAGTTTTTGTTTTCGGATTTATAACCAATATCTTGAAGTAAAGACAGCGAAAATGTATTTGGCAATGCTTCTACTATATCTTCAGCTATTCTAGAAACTTTTCTATTTGCTTTAGCTAAGTAATTTTTAAAATCCCATTTTTCAATCTTATAGCTATCATCAAAAATACCGCCACGCATTATATTAAAAAGCGTGTTAGCAAAATGTCTAGTATCTCTATAATTATCAGAAGTTAATTGTAAACCATCCGTGGCTGCGTTTAGCGCAATTAATTTTTCGGTTCCTAAAGCGATATCTTTTTTAACGGTTTTTAAGATATCCTTATTAGACTTAATGCTATTGGATAATTCAACTACCGCCGATTGATTTTTATTAACATTAGCTACCATTGCCCATTGTTTAGCTTCTTTTGAAACCAAACTAACTTCTGCATTAATAAAATAAGCACCTTTTTCTGCTTTTACATCTTCTTCTTGATGTATTGGTTGAAATTTCCTAAAATTATTAAGTTGCAAAGAAGACAGTAAATATTTTGGATTATCAAAACCTGTAGACCAAACAATATTTGCTTTTAACGCTTCACTTGGTTCTGCTTTATCTACAATAATTGCACTTAAAGCAAAAATACCTAAACCTGTTTCCGTTAGTAACTCACTTCTTTTATAAGCATCTACCAAATTACTACTTCCATTTTGTAAGTCGCTACCAACACCATATGGTAAAATATTTTGAATCCCATCTAAAACCGAAACACTAACTTCTGTTTCTGCATTATTAATTAGTTTAGACGTTTTTACAAAACCATATTTATCACTTGAAGCCCATTGGTATCTATAGGTTATTTCTAAATCTAAATTCTCTTCTTCAAAAATTATTGCGTTACCGTAAACACTTTTGTATAGGTTACGTTTTACAACATAATTATCTTCAAAACGAATTGAAAATGGTTCCCAAATATAGGTTTCTCCATTTTTAGTGACCTGAAAAATAGATTTAGGACCAGTAATTTCTGAAGACTCTGTTATTTTATCGTCTGAATAATAAGGAAATAAAGCAAACTCAGAATTTTTTCTTCCTGCTGTTAATCCTCCATTGCTAGAAATAAACATCCAATGGTTAGAATCACTTACCATACTCATAAAAAACGGACGCATTTCATCATTATTAGAAATTTTGAAATAGCTCTCGTTATCTATAATAACAGGTTCTAAATTGACTTCTTTATTTTTTTTTGATTTATTAGTAAATGTGGTAGTATTATTGGTCATTGGTAATAAAATTTGTAATTGTATTATAATTTAAAAGCGAAATTGAATTAATCTGCAGAATACACTCTAACGTAATCTACAAGCATTTCTTGAGGAAAAACGGTTGCATCATTTGGTGAACCAACATAACCTCCACCTACAGCAACATTTATAATGATATAAAACGGATGATTAAAAACCCAATCGCCAGTAACATCTGTAGGTTTAATTTGATTGTATAACACATCATCTACATAAAAATTAATATAATTTTCTCCCCACTCAACACCAAAAATGTGAAAGCCAGTATCAAATCTGTCATTTTCTAGTTCATAAGATTTGGTTATAGATTCTCCTCCTGAATATTCCGGACCATGAACCGTTCCATTTATTAAAGTAGGTTCCTGACCTCTATTTTCCATAATATCTATTTCTCCTATTTGAGGCCAAGATTGTGTACCACCAGCATCTTCTCCTAAAAGCCAAAATGCTGGCCAAATACCTTGTCCCCAAGGCAATTGGATACGTGCTTCAAAGCGTCCATAAGTTTGTTCAAATTTGCCACTAGTTAGTAATCTTGCTGAAGTATATCCAGAACCCATATAAGATTCTTGTCTTGCAATAATTTTTAATACACCATCTTCTACAATAACATTTTCAGAACGATCTGTATAATATTGCAATTCGTTATTTCCCCATCCATTAGAACCTGTTCCTATATTGTAATCCCATATATTAGAATCTGGAGCACCATTAATATCAAAATTATCTTCCATAACCAAATTATCGAAATTGGTTACGGTTTGCGTTTCATCAGTATCGCAAGCTATCAGTAACACCATTGCTAATGCTAAAAAAGAGCTTATATATTTTAGTTTTTTCATGAGTTTTGTTTAAAAATTAAAGAATAGTATTTAGTTATAGAAATAGATATTATCTAAATAGACATCTCCATTTCCATCAAATTTAAGCTGTATAATATTTGCTAAATCTACTGGTGAAAAATCTGCTAAAGGAATATCTAAAGTTACCCAACCGCTTGTTGGTACTGCTAATGCTTTAGCAGCTTCCACGGGACCATCACTAATTAAATATGCATTTAATGCAGATGAATTAACGGTATAATAATCTAGATGTAGATATGTCATTCCTGAAACATCTTGCGTACTACCTAATTGAAGACCTTGGTAGTTTAAATCTGTATATTTCAATGTATTATTACCTGCAATACTTTCTTCTGTTACTACCGTATTTTGGCCCCAATTAGGATTTAACTCTGAACCTGCAACGTTAGTATATGCATCACTAAATACAGAGATAACATTAGCCTCATCTATTGTAGGTGTTGGAGCAGCAGTGGTAGGCTCCGAAGAAATTTCATAAAAATAAATATTATCCACATAAATATCTGTTATTGTAGCATCTGAAACAAAGACAACCTGCGCTAAATTAGCTCTACTAGTCAATCCTGTAAATTCTGAAATAGGAACATCAATACTCACCCAATTGCCATCTGACAATGTTGTATTAGTTAAAGTGATTTCACCAGCAGTATCATTCTCTCCTCCAAAATCATCATCTACTCCAATATCTTGTAATTTTACAGTTAAAAAATCTCCTGCCTCTACCGCTCCTTGCACTTGAATATCTACATGAAAGTGCGTCATCTGAGAAACATCTATTGTTGGTACATCTTCAGAAAACTGAATACCTACGAAATTTAACTCCGAATATTTTATAATTTCATCTCCATTAACATTGATATCATTTTGACCTAAAGTAGTTTGATAAGGTGCCCAATAACCATTGTAATAATCTACAGGCTCACTAGTATATGTATCACTAAAAATAGAAATAACATTTTCTGGATTTTGTGTAGGTATTGGGGCTGCTGTAAATTGACCTTCAGAAGTAATAGTTAATGAACCTAAAGCATCTACATCATTTGAAGTTGCAGAAACTACAGCTGTACCTGCTCCAATTACAGAAACAACTCCCAACTCACTAACTGTAGCGACACTTGTATCTGACGAAGTGAAATTAAAATAACTTGGAGCAATTGTAACCGTTTGATCTGCACCTGTACTTAAGTTTACAGTATTTTGCATTGAAGTTATTGGTAGATCAACACCCGAAAATGTATTCACTACAATATCCTCTCCTCCAAAAATAGAAGGTCTATATTGTGCTATAGTACCTAATTTCTCAAACTGTAATTCATCTATCCAAAAGGTATAACCATTATTATTTTCAGGACCTTCAGCATACCAAAACAAACCACTTTCTTGTGTTAATTTGGAAGCATCAGGAATAGCAATAATATACTTTTTCCAATTGGTAGCTAAATTAAGACCAGATAAGGTTACTAAAAATTTATTTTCGTCAAAATCTTGACCAAAACCAATTTCGTTAATGGTACCTGCTTGACTAGATTTAGCCCAAAAGGTTAAAGCATCATAACCAGATAAATCTCTTCCTCCATTATCGTCTCTAAAAATAGCACCTGCATACGAACCATCCGAGTCTCCATAATTAGGGACATCAAAACGCATGGAAGCAGAACCACTATAAGTATCCTCAGTATCTACCGTAAAGGCATCGTTATCCGAACCACCAAAAGGATAGTACTCCAGCCCACTACTAAATCCGTCAATAAAAATTTCTGGATCATTAGTAAAACCAACTTCAGAAGCCTCTTCTGAAATATCTCTTTCACAACTTACTACAGTGGCTAAAACCAACACAAAAAGCATTGTGATTTTTGAATTAATATATGTTTTCATTTTCATAATATTTTGTGTTAATTATTTTCCAATATTAATATGTATGTAGGTTCTAATTTCCCATTCATTACCGTTATCAAAACCTATATTACTAATGGTTGGATCTAAATATTCTCCAGCAGCCTGATTTGGTAAGTATCGAGGAGAGTACTCATCTAAAGATCTCCAAGTACCACGAATACCAATTCGGGTATCTGGTAAAATAAACCAATCTGGTTTTCCTACTGAAGTTGATAGATCTAACATTAACTGTAATGGATAGGTAAGGTTATAATCACGATGGTAATCAAAAGGCCCCCAATCGTTAATTTTAACTTGAGCAGTAGCTTTAATTTTTTTATAGATAGCTCTAACATCTCCACCAAAACGTTTTATTAAACGATTCCCATTGGTATCATCAGCACCACCACTACCATTTGCTTGGCCATTACCATAGTAGAAATTACCTATAAATCCTAAATCTGGATTTAACTTAGAAACTACTCTTGCACTAGCTTCCCATAAATCTTCAGCAGGTGCTGCATTAGCTAAGGCAAAAGAATTTCTATTATCATCAAAAACAATAGCAGCATCTTGAGTCGTTGGAAGGTGACGATATACAAAACCAGCACTAACCGCTAGTTTAGCATCTTCCGTCATATCACTATCCCAATCGTACATCCAAGTTCCTGGTGTTGGATCCCATGTTAAAAGAAGCTCTCCTGCAGTAGTTTTTCTATTACTTCTAACAGCAAAAGGATCATCTTCTATATTTCTTAATGGCACACCAACCGTTTGACCAAAGCTATTAGTAAAACTATAATCATTAGGGATAGCACCAACAATTGGTTTTTGCCATAAAAAATTAGGTGCTATTTGAAGATTACCTAAAGAATAAGTAAAACCAGCTAAAACATTAGTTTGATTTCCACTTCCAGAATCTTTTAGTTTCCATCCCGTGAAGGTCTGCGTTTGATCGGCCCCACCATTTGCAACTAACCCCATAGCTGCGGCTTGAGCATAGACATTAAAAACTCCTTTAGAATAGGTTAATTTTACTTTACCACCCCAATTATCTTTAGAACTAATTTCATCAACTACAGCTATATCATTTGAAATCACATTGAATTCTCTTCCATTTAAAGGTTCACCAGCCCAAATACCACCTAATTCAATACCAACATCACCTACTTGTCTTTTAGCATGAAATGTAACACGACGTGTTTTTGGCAAAGGAATAGCAATAGAAGTTGCTGCTTTAGAGGCATCTGCTATATCTTCATGATAAATAGCAGTAACATCGTATTTACCTAAAGTTCTACTATATTTTAACAATACTGCAGGATTTGCGCCCCACCATAATTGCGGACCAAATGCAGCTTTTAAACCACTTAGTCCTTTTTTACCATCTAATTCAAAACCTGAAGTTTCTCCATTATAAATATCGAAATTAGGTCCGTAATTAGATTCTGGATATAAGCCAAAGAAATCACCTTCGTAACCCCAATGGTAATGCCCTTTTCTGTAAAACCCTCTTAAATCAAAATCTTTAGCATTCCACTCATAGGAAGCATTATAGACCTGTACTCTATTGTTATCTGTAATTTCTACATCCCCTTCGTCTGTACTAACAGTAATTGGATAGCCTCTATTTTCATAAAATATTTCATCAATTGGATTTTGAGCAACATTTCCTAGAATGTTAAAATTAACTTCAGCTCTCATATTAGCGGAAGGATTTCCTTGCACACCAACATAATAAGATTCCATATGATCAAAACCTAATTGATTAGGATACGCACTTGCATCCGGATCTTCATCATCTGGTGTTGTAATTAAGCTTCCTCCAGTATTATAGGTAGTAAACTCTGCTCTTAAATTACTAATTCTAATTTTACTTTCGCTTCCACCTCCATTTAGAGCGGCTTTATCACCACGAGCTCTTAAAACGGCATCCATAAGCTGAATATTATTAAAATAATTATCTACAAAATCTAAAGAAACTCCTTCTTCATAAGGGTTTATTTGATGAACTTCTTTTAATGCATAATAAGCAGCTCTTGGGTATAATTCGTAAAGGCCTCTAGAATTGGTTGGTCCTTTTGCACAAATCCCAAACCATTCTTCATTCATATTATTTTCACCCGCCTGTAAATCTATATCGTAACCACCGTTAGACCAAGATGCATTATTATCATGCACTTCTAGGTTTTTAGTTTGTCCATATTTCCACCAACCATCACTAAATTGAAACGTAAAACCTCCAATAGAATTTTCAGCCTTACCTAAACCTGCTGCATTTTCATAAATATCTTTCCAGTTATTTACCAAATAATAGGCTTGCGTTTTTTGGTCTTCCTGGTTTTCAATAGCATTAAAAGCATCTGCTCCAAATTCTGTAAATAAAAGAGGTTTGTTTAATTTTTCTTTTACCGCAGTAAAAGCATCTGTAAAAGTTACTCCACGATACATATTAGTACCTAAAATGTCAATATCTTGACACTCTTCTGCTATAATATCTAAAAAAAGAAGATCCCCATTACATATGGCCATTGGGTGATTTTTATCAATACTTTTCATTTTTACAACCGCTTCATTAAAAACATTATACATGCTTCTAGCACGTTTTGTAGATTCACGGTCTTCAATCGGTATATCTTCTGTTTCTGCACCTCCCCAAAACAGGCCATAATTATTTTCGTTGCCTAATAAAAACAATAATAAACCAGGAGTATCTTTATACTCTTGTGTCATTTCTGTTACTTCTTTTAGAAGCATTTCTCTAGTTGCCGGATCAGAATATTCTGTATTTACAACCCAAGCACCATTAATAGTTAATCCATAACGACCGAAGGAATGATTTAACATGGTATAAATACCATATTTTTCGTAGATATATTGAATCCATTTTGGTTGTACCCCAGTATATTGTCTAATAACATTGACTCCCATATTTTTTAGAAGTCCCATTTCGGCATCTAATGCTGCCTTTATAACATCGTCAGATTGTTTCCATAAACTATAGTTATAATTATTACCAATTGGAATATAATCCCAATTCATACCATTAATCATAAAATCTTCTCCATTTACAACTAATCGCATGCCGTCATCACTATTCACAACCTCAACCTTATCTGCTTGGCCATATATTGGACATAGAATGATTAAGAATATTAACTTTAGAAAGCTTTTTTCCATAATTCTCATAATAGTATTATATAAAGATTATCATTTTTATAAATTTAAAACTTATAATTATCAAATTATGAAATTATAACCATACAAAAAACATACATCACAAAAAAAAGACATAAATAAAGCCAATATCACCGTTCCTATGTTTAATTAATCGATATATCTTCATTAATCGATTAGAGAAACAAGAAATACCAATATCACTACAAAACATCTATTCTTGTGTTTTGTATAGGTAATGTATAGGTATCGTATGGTTTATTAAATAAAGATTAAATAACCTTATCCACAATACTTATAGATTACATACGCTTTTAAACGAAAACGATATTGTATGTTCTTGAATAATTAAATAAATTGACTACTAAAGCTATAAGGTTAGCATATACTAGCTATATCTTCCCCATAGTCAAATTCTATTTAAAACGTTGAAAAAAAACACTACAATTTAACATCTATAAAAAACAATGTTGTTGTATTAAATCACATAACTAAAGAAGATTTAATTATTATGCAGTGTATGTTTTTTAAACTAATGTATTTAAAAAATCACAACAAAAAAAGGCTAAACTTATCTGTTCAGCCTTTTCTAAAGAATTACAATTTGGATTATACTTCTAATAAAAACTTTGTATTATTGGTATACTCTTACATAATCAATTTCCATACTATCTTCTGTAAAATCAGAAGCTACAGTTCCTCCTAATGTTCCACCCATAGCAACATTTAAGATTAAGAAAAAGTCATTGTTAAATGGTAGGTCTGCAGAATTTACTACTGTATGAAATACAGTATCATCTACTAAAAATATAAGTTCTTCAGGTGTCCACTCAACAGTATAATTATGAAATTCTGAAGTAGAAGTTGACAATTGTGTACTGCCCGAATCTCCAGCACCTGGAGACACAGCTGGATGATGCACAGTAGACAAAACAGTATTTTTATCTTGTCCTTTTTGCTCCATAATGTCTATTTCTCCTGAAGCAGGCCATGTGTTAGTTTGGTAATCTGCACCAAGCATCCAAATTGCTGGCCATGTACCAAGAGAAGCTGGTAATTTAGCTCTCACTTCTACTCTACCATAGGTAAAATCATATAAACCTTCAGATTTTAATCTTGCAGAAGTATAACCTGCCCCATCTACTTTAGCTGTGATTTTTAAGAAACCATCTTCTACAATAACATTGTCTGCATCATCTGTATAAGATTGTAGTTCTTGATTTCCCCAACCATTATCTCCTGTACCTAAATCGTAAGTCCAGTTTGTTACATCTGGTGCTCCATCTACATCAAATTCGTCAGACCAAATTAAACTATCGTAAATACTAGTAAACGAATCATCTACATCTTCACCGTCTGTCGTTAAGACAAACCACCAGTCAAAATCTCCATTTCCATCTGTTGCCTTTAAGGTAATTTCATTAGGCGTAGATCTATCAAATATTTGATATCTATGATTACCACCTATATAATATGAGATAAAAGCTGTGTCACTTAAACTGATTGTTTCTACACCACCTGGTGCAATTAAAGCCCATTCTGCTGTGTAATCACTGTATGGCACATTTTCTACATCTGCTCCGTTAACAATTCCTCCTGTAGCTACTTCATTAACTAATCCATCACGACCAAAAATAGTTCCGGATGTATCTGTTGTAGGATCGTCATTTGTGTTATCTGTAATATGCGTGAATGTTCCATCTTCATTAAAGATAAAACGATCATCGTACATACCAACACCTGCTTTTTCATCAGCTACAGCTGAATACCATTCAGAGACTACGGTTCCACCAACTGGTCCTAAACCAAAGTGACCTGCAGATTCTGATTTCATTCTCCAAACATTAGTTCCATCACCAACTAATTTATCAATTAATTCTTGTGGTGGTGAATAGTTTGCAAAAACTTCTACTGTAATAGATGTTGTAATTGACACTCCACCTGTACCATAAGCAATAACATTTACGGTATAAGTATTTATTCCTAAATCACTAAATGATGTTTCTAATAAACCGGTAGGTGAATTAGACTCTACACCACTAATAATATATTTATAACTTAGTGCGTTATCTGCAATTGCAGTTAAATTAACAATACCAGATCCATCTCCGTAAGGATTTGCAGCATCTTGCCCAAAAATCTCTGCAGACACCACCAAATTACTTGGCGTTATAATCTCTCCGAATTCTGCATCATCCTCTTGGCAAGCCACAAGTACAAACAAAAAACTAAGACAACTTAATAAAGTATATTTTATATTTTTCATGTTTCTTTAAATTTTAGTTTATTGTAATATCATCAACGTAGATTGTGTAGTCTGATGACCCATCACCTGCTGTTCCGTTATCCATAATTAATACAAGATTATACCAATCTACTGAAGTATCAATTCCTGCAAAATCAAACGTTAAAGTTTCCCATTGGTTAGCAATAGTAGTTGTTGCAGTAATCTCTGATGTCTCAATCGTGTTTGGCCATGCTGTATTGTCTTCCATTTTTAATAATAAATTTAAGCCTACTCGAGGAGACCATACTTTAACTGTAATTACAGAAGTACCAATAACTTGAAAAGGTGTTGGAACTGTTATTTTAGAACCTGCCCAAGTTTGACCTGCTCCTTTTATTACTTCTGCTACCATAGCAGATGAGTTACCATTTAAATCTGGATTACCTGCAACAGATATAGAACCACCATCAAAACTACTTAAAGTAAAATTTAGTCCTGATTCTTCTTCAAAATTAATTGGTGAAACTGCCGGTACAGTCTCATCACTTTCTTTGTATAGATATAAATTATCTACAAAAATTGCTCCTCCATTTGGTACACCTTCTAATTTAAACTGAATAAGAGCACTAAAATCTAATAATGAATTTTGATCTGTAAAAGCCGACAAAGGAATATCGAAAGACGTCCATTGTTGAGCTGTAAGTTCTAATTCGTAAGCCGTTTCATTTGATGTATCATTAGGACCAGCTGTGATTGGTGATATACTTGCATTATTTTCATCTGCTGTCCAAACATCAATATGTAAATATTCCATTTGAGATGCATCAATTGCTCCTGCTAAATCAATTCCTTGATAATTTAAATCTGAATATAGAAGCATATCATCTCCTGCTAAATCAAATAAATTATAGATTGTTGACTGACCCCAATTTGGATTAAAATCTACACCTTCAATATCAGTGTAAAAACCGCTAAAAACCGAAATTACATCTTCTTCTAATCGAGATGGTTGATCTGGTGCAGAACTTAATGGTTGAACAATTTCTACAGCTTCGAAATCTTCAGTATAACTTAAAGTTGCAATTGCACCACTAAAAGCTTCAACATTTATGGTATAAATACCAGCTTGTTGATACGTATACGAAATAACATCACCACTATTAAATATTGTTGGCTCTGCTGTTTCATCTTCACCAAATGACACTGCGTAATAGGTTGCAAAATCTGCTTCAGCTACAATATTTACGGCTTTAGAAATTGCAGGATCATTAGTTATAGTTACAATTAAATTTTCTGGTGCTATAAAAGATACAATCACAGCTTCTGTGAATACAGTACTTAATCCATTTAAATTAGAAGCTATAATAGTAAACTCATAATTTCCTTCTGCATAAGTATGCTCAATACTACTGCCAGGTTGAATAGAATTAGAAAGCTCTGATCCATCTCCAAAATCAAAAACATAGCCTGTAACTCCGTTCCCCGAAGGTGTAATAGTTACTAAACCTGTATTGTCTTGTGTTACCATTACTAAAGCTGAAATATCTGTTGGTGCTTCTAGCCCATCTGTAAATGATGTATCTACATTATCTTCAGTACAGCCGTAAAAAACCATTACTAAAAGACATAATCTTAATGTGTGTTTTAATATTTTCATAAGTTTTATTTTTTTAGTATCCGTCGTTTTGAGATAAACGAGAAATATCAATTTCTCTCTGAGGAATTGGAAAAAGTCCATTTGTAGCAGAATTATAACCTAAGCTACTTAATACACTATTTGCTTGCCCTGTTCTAACTAAATCGAAAAAACGATCACCTTCCATTCCTAATTCTAAACGTCTTTCGTCCCAAACAGACTGAACTGTTGCAACAACACTATGATCTTGATCTCCAAAAGCTCTTGCACGTACCATATCTAAGTAAGTTTGTGCTAATCCTTCACTACCAGATGTTCCTCTTAAATTTGCTTCTGCAGCCATTAATAAGACTTCAGAATAACGAATAGTACGTTGATTGTTGTCGTAATTTAATTCAACCTGTCCACTTGTTTGTCCTTTTCTTGGTAAATATTTTTTATTATATAAACCTGTATTTTTGTAAGGAGCTACTTGGTAAGTTACATTTAAACTTGGATTATCATTAGCATAAGCTTCAACATCAAAAGTTGTAGCCTCTTTTCTTTGATCTCCATCTTCATAAGCAGCAGCTAAATCTTGAGTTGGTAAATTAGTACTCCAACCTGAATTATAAGGCATCGCAGCTGCACCATTAAACCCTCTAACTCCACATTGCTGAACAGCATAGTTTCCTTGACCTCTAGTTTGTCCACCCCAATTATAGTAAGGCTGACCATTAGAATATTGTACTTCGTAAACAGACTCAGTTCCATTTTCACCTTCTGGCAAAAAGATATCATCCATATTTGGTACTAAACTAAAAGGACCATCTACAACACTTTGAAGTACAGGAATTGCTTCATCAAATTTTTCTTGATATAAGTACACTTTTCCTAACAATGCTTGAGCAGCATATTTAGTAATTCTCCCTTGTTGAGATTGTGCTGTTGGTAATGCATCAATGGCAAGTAATAAATCTACTTCGATCTGTGCATATACATCAGCCTTAGGAGACCTTTGTAAAGTCCCAAAATCTGTAAGGCCTAATTTATGATCCGTGAATAAAACAACATCACCAAACATTTTAACCAAATTGAAATAATAGAAAGCTCTTAGAAAGTGAACCTCTCCATATAAAGCTTCTTTACCATCAAAATCTACAACATTACCTAAAAGGTTAACGTCTTTGTAGTCTATTAGATAGTTTGTTCTATTAACACCCTCATAAGCAGATGTCCATAAATCTTCTATTGTAGTATTATTTGCTAAAATTTGATAGTCGTCTACTTGTTGTAACGATATTGCATCAGAAGCATTTTCACCACCTGATACAGAATTATCAGAAGCCATATCTCCAAGAACAATAACTTGATTTAACCACTGTGTTGGAGTATAACAACTCACAGCCATTGCTTGGTAATCACTTTCTGTTTGCAAATAATCTACTTCAGTCACTTGATACTCGTCGTGCGGATCAAAATCAACCACGTCTGAACACCCCATAAAGAGTGAAAGTATGATGACTAATCCAATATTATTTTTTATATTTTTCATACTAATATATTTTGGATATTAAAATTTAAGGTCTAAGCCCATTAAAAAAGTTCTTGCTTGCGGATAAGCACCTCTATCAATACCTGTATCTAAAATACCTCCTGATATCTCTGGATCATAACCTGTATATTCCGTAAGTGTCAATAAGTTTTTAGCCTGAGCATATACTCTTATTTTACCGAAAAACTTACTTACTTTTTCTGGTAATGTATAACCTAAGATTAAACTTTTAATTTTTATAAAGCTTCCGTCTTCTACATATCTATCAGATGGTCTAATATTACTATTAGTATCTTCAAAAGTGTAACGTGGATTGCTAGCATCATTAGTAGATCCTTCTCCTGTCCATCGATTTAAAATACTTCTATCTTTGTTAGTAAATTGTGCATTACGCTCGTAAGCTCTAAAGATATCATTACCAACAGAAGCATAAGTAAACATACTTAAATCGAAATTTTTATATTCAAAACCTAAGTTCCATCCTAAAGTAAATGTCGGGAATGGATCTCCTATATCCGTTTTATCATCATCATCAATAACACCATCATTATTTGTATCTACAAAACGAATATCACCTGGTAATGCGCCAGATTGTGTTGCGTGTGCATTAATTTCGGCTTGATTTTGAAATAATCCGTCTGTTTGATAACCGTAAAAATAACCTGGAGTATAACCTTTTTGGAAACGTGTAACATCGTGTGGCTGACCATTAAAATAAGATCCACCAGAAACAAATGCTGTACCATCACTATTAGTTTCTGTAACTTCATTTTTAGAAGTAGTAAAAGTCACAGATGTATTAATTTTAAAATCTTCTGACCCAAAATTATTATAACCTAAAGTTAAATCAATCCCTTTACTCTCTGTACTACCTATGTTTGATGTTACAGGCTCTGAGGTCCCAGCATAAAGTGGTGGTGCATCTGTAAATAATAATCCATCAACAGATTTATTAAAATAATCTAAAGTAAGCGTAAATTGATTATTAAGAAAAGTAGCATCAAAACCAATATTATATTGTGTTTGCTCTTCCCAACTTAATGTTGGATTACTAAATGAGTTTACAGTAGCTCCTGAAACAAATTCATCTCCAAATGTATATCCATTACTGTTTGCTGTAGAATTATAACTTGGTCCTCCAATAGTAATACCTACATATTGTGGATCTACGTTTTCATTACCAACAGTACCGTAACTACCTCTTATTTTTAAGAAATTAATAGGATCGAAATTGAAGAAATCTTCATTAGTAACAACCCAACCTAAAGAACCTGCATAAAAGTTAGCAAATTTATTATCATCACCGAAAGCTATAGAACCATCACGTCTTGCAGAGAATGACGCTAAATACGTACCATTGTAATCATAATTTACCCTACTGAAATAAGACATGTTTCTACGTTCTAAATCTTGATAACTATAACCTGTGTAAGCATCTGTGTTTAAAGAAGTATTAATACCCGTAGCAGCACTTATATCTGCCCATTCCCAAGAATTATCTCTAACATCTTGTCTTGTTGTACCAAAACCATATCCTGTAGATTTACTAGTAGATATACCTAAAACTACATCGAAATTATGCATGTCATTTAAACTAAAACTATAACTAGCAAAGTTTTCAAAGGTATAATTAAAACTAGATACGGTACTCTCTGTTACACTATTATGAAATGAAGGAATTGTACTTACAGTACCATCTCCATTTTCCACTTCTTGTGTCTTTACTGTTCCATCAGAATTGTAATCACTTGAAACGTTATTTGGACCATAATATGCTAAAGGTGTAAAGCTTTTCCCTACCTGATCCCATTTTGTATAACCAAAACGAGAAGTTACTTTAAGGTTTTCAAGCACATCATATTGTAGTTCAAACTTACCATATAATTTATTTCCGTTACTTTCATTATGAGTATCTTGTAATCTCTGAACGGGATTAAATATTTCTGATAATAACAAGTTACTGTATCCATAAGTCGCAAAATCATTTGGATCTGTATTATATACTGAAACCGTAGGATCGAAGTTTACTGCATTACCCAGAATTGAGTTAAATGAATTTTCTAATATTGATTTACTTTTTATGTTAGCATAACTTGTATTTAAAATAAACTTTAATTTAGAAGTTAATTGAAAATCTATATTAGCTGTAAAGTTTAATCTATTAAAATTAGATTTATCATCACCTCCAACAATACCCCCTTGACTTAAATAACCTGTAGATAAAAAGTAGCTTAATTTTTCTGAACCACCTCTAGCAGATAAAGCATAAGATGTAATACTTGCATCTTCAAAAATCTCATCTTGCCAATCTGTACCAACACCTAATGAAGAAATATCTTGAAAAATTATATCACCACCAGCAACAGTACTACCTTCATTAATTAAAGCAGCATATTCTGAAGCATTTAATAATCCGATTTTCCTATCCACAGATTGAATACCAGTATAAGTATTGAATGAAAAAGATACTTTCTCATTCTTTCTACCAGACTTAGTTGTCACGACAATTACACCGTTACCACCTTTAACACCATAAATAGCAGTTGAAGCAGCATCTTTTAAAATATTTAATGATTCAATGTCTGCTGAATTAATAGAGTTTAAATCATCCAAACTTTGAGGTATACCATCAATAATAACGACAGGGTCTGTACCAGAGAATGAAGGGATACCACGCACCAAAACTGTTGGCTTACTTCCTGGTGAACCACTTTGTACAACCGAAACCCCTGAAGCATTACCTTGAAGTGCTTCCTCTACCCTTGTTGGGTTAAGTTTTTCAATAGATTCTGACTTAACAGTTGAAATAGCACCAGAAACGTTAGTGACCTTCTGTGTACCATAACCTATAACAACAACCTCACTAAGAGACTCCGTGTCTTCTACTAGAGATATAGTTAATGGTTTGTCATTAATAATAGTTATTTCTTGAGGTACAAAACCTATATAAGAAATTACTATTATAGAATTCAACGATAAATCTGTTAACACAAAATTACCATCGAAATCTGTTGTTGTTCCTTTTGATGTATTCTTAAGGATAATGTTTACCCCCGGAAGTGGTTGCCCTGAAGCACCTTCAGTAACCGTTCCCGTTACATCTACATTTTGCCCATTTACTGCCATTGTTAAAATGAAAGCAAAGAGCGCGAAAAGTTTTATTTTCATAGTTCTTAGTTTATATCATGCAAATTATAACATTTTCTTAACGTTATCTTAAAACTAAACACTACAAAAAACATACAAACTAAAAAAAAGCAGATAAAAATACAGATATCATATTAAATACGCTCTTATTTTAAGGTATCTCTATTCTGTTTCATTAAAAATACGATTCGCAATCATTCCTCGAAATAACTAATAAACAAGAAATGTATAGGCATTGTATAGGTTAAAAAAAATATTGTATAGGTGTTATAACTCAATAATATAGCTAGATAAACTATCATCATGGCTTAACTCTAGTTTTTTACGCAAACGATAGCGTTTGACCTCAACACTTTTATGAGAGATATTAAGAAGTGGTGCAATTTCTTTTGAAGAAAGGTTTAAACGCAGATAAGCACAGAGTCTTAAATCACTTGCCGTAATAGAAGGATGAAGAGTCTTTATTTTTTTCATGAAGTCTTTATCAACATTATTAAAAGCTTCTTCAAACAATTTCCAATCACCTGTATTATTTATACTTTTATTAATACGCTTAACAACCTTGCTAACATCGGCAAGCGATTTAGTTTCACTTAACTCATCCTTAATATTACTTAACAACTCATTTCGTTTTACTAAGTTCATAGTTGCCATACCAAGCTCCCTATTTTTATTTTCAATATCTAATTGTAGATTTTTATTTTTAAATTGAATAAGCTGTCTTTGATTTCCTAATTGTTCTAACTCTAGCTCTCTTTCCTTTTTTTCAATTACTTTAATTTGTTTTCTTTCGTAATGTTTTTTGTTATAGAAATATAAAATATACAAAAACAGAAACAATAAAATAATATATAATATTATAGCTATCAAACTGAAATACCAAGGCCTATTAATCGTAAAACTGTAAGACATTATATTATTAGACAGTATTCCATCTGTAATCGCTCTTGCTTCAAATGTGTATTCTCCATGAGGCAAATTTTTATAAAATGTTTCTGGAGAAGTTCCCCAATCACTCCAGTGATCATAAAAACCAATTAATCTAGATTGATATTTTGAAGTCGAAAGTTTATTATAATTGGTAACACTATAATTAAAGCGAATATTATTAAACTTATTTTTTAGCGGATCGGGATTAACTAGATCTAACTCAGTAAGCTCATCGGGTAAAGCTCCATATCTAACACTATTCATATGGACCTTTAGCGATTTCTCAACTAACTTATTTAAATCAACATTTAAAAACCCTTCAGTAGTTCCTATTAAATAATCGTTATCACTTAAATACAAGATATTTTCGTAACCAGATTTAGTTTTACGAACATCATTTGAAAGTGTTACAACATTAATTTTTGGCTCTGTTGATAATTTACCAGGCTCCACAAAAATCATTTCACTTTCAGAAAAACCCCAAAGTTTTTTTCCTTTCCTGTCATTAAATAGTTTACCTGAAACATATTTTTCATCACTAAATAAACTACTCAATATGGAATCTTTTAAAAAAGACTCTGCATTGTTATCGTAATTAAATACCCCTGATTTATTACTATATAAAACTTCATTTTGATATTTTACAATTCCAGACTTAACACCTTTTTTAATTGGTAGTTTTTTATAATCAATAACCTTACTAAAAGTATTGTCAAGTGTAATTTTATAAATACCCTTATGTTCATGGCTTACTAACAATTGATTTGAGTCAACAAATTCAAAATATCTAGAAGAGATATTAAAGCCATTTATTTTATTTCTAAAACGCCAAGTATTATTATACTTTTCTAAAATCGTCAATCCTTTATAATTACCTTGAATCAAAAGATTAGGATGCCCTTCAATTTCTTTTATACACCAACTACCTAACTCGCTAGATATTTTTTCTGCCCTAGTATTATTTATTAAAAAAGTACCTTTATCATGACCACAAAATAAGGTTCCATTTATAACCGACAAATTCCATACCTGTCCTTTTGTTCCCTCTATCTGTTTAAATTTTACATCAGAATCATTAGGCTGATAAAAAAGTCCTTGATTTGTTCCTAAATACAGAAAATCATCTGTTTTAGCAGCTGTATAAATTGTACCCAGAACACCTAAATTATCTATATAAACTTTAAAAGCTGAATTTAAATTAACAATATTAATTCCATTATCTAAACCGAGCCAAACACTTCCAAAGTTATCTTCATAAACAGAAAGTATCGTATTATTACTTAAACCATTAGACTTATCTATTTTTAATATTTTTTTTCCATCTTTATCTAATTGAATAATTCCATTAGCTATAGTTCCTAACAAAAAACTTCCATCTTTTAACCGGATACTGTTATAGATACTTAATTGAGATAATAAATTATTAGATTCTATGACCCATTTACTGACTTTACCATTTTGAAATTTATAAAACCCATTTTCTTTGGTTTGCAAAAGTAAGTTTGCGTCTGAGTTGAAGATATTAACTAATATATTACCATTTAATAACACCTCTGGAATTATTAAAACCTTCTTTCCGTTTTCTATCTTAAAAATACCTAATTCGGTTTCTTGAAAATAAATACTTCCATCAACTTTAAATATTTTATTAATTCTAAATTCAGAATCAACAATATCAAAACTATCCTCTAGAATATTGTAGATATAAATCCGCTCTAAAGATTGAAATAAAATATAACCTTCAACATCAATAATCCCCCAAAACTCCTCATCTTCTTTTATTGAAAAATTTCGATCATCCACTAAAGAAGTGTACAACATCACCCCCAACTTATCCCTAGTCCAATAGCCAAAATCCATAAAGCCACCAGAATAAATCTTATCACCTACAAATTTTACCGACCTCAATATACCATCATTAGGAGAATTGTAAAGTCTCCAGGAAGCGCCTTTATATTCTAACAAGCCTTTGTTATTAGCAACATAAATAAAATCATCATTAGACTGTGTTATAGCCCAATTTTGATCTTCCGCATCATAATCTTGAGGTGTAAATATTTGAATTGGTGGAATTTCTTGTGCATAACATTTTACACTAAAAAATAGCATCACAAATAAAAAACAAAGATTGATTATAAGTTTCTGAAAATTGCACATAAAATTGTTATTGTAGTAATATTATTGCTAAAGTAGCGAATTTATGATTATTCAATAAATACTTAAAATAAAGCTTGAGCCCATAAAAGTATGCTATTTATCCTAGAACCAATAAACCACACACATTGCATTACATTAAAAAAAAGCAATCTTGATTAAAAATTTTATATACATTTGACTCATAACCAATCACAAATATATTATGAAAAACAAATTATCTCTAGTAATTATTTTATTGCTTTCAACAACAATTTACGCTCAAAAAATGAAAGTTGCAGAAGGCAATTTTGATTTTTTCAAAGGACAATCTGAAATTAATGTTGAGTTTGACTACAGTAACTTAACAATACTAAAAGATGAACTAACTAACGATGAATACGTAAAAGCACATTCTGAAGATTTAGAAAAAAAAGGAAAAGGTAAAGGAAAAGCCTGGAAAAAAAGTTGGGAAGCTAGTAAAGAACTTATTTATGCTCCTAAATTTTTAGAGCTTATGAATAGAGATTTATACGAAGATGAAGGGATCTCTTTTGAAGAAGATCTTACAGAAGCAAAATACACTTTAATTTTAGAGGTTGTATGGATATATCCAGGATGGAACGCAGCAGTAATGAGACAACCTGCTAAATTAACCACAGTAATAAAATTTGTTGAAACAGCAAACAGAGACAATGTATTATTAAAAATCACTAGTGAGAACGCACCTGGAAATAGATTTGGAGGGACATTCAGTAACGAAGATCGTATAGGTGAAGGTTTTGCGAAAACAGGAAAAAGTTTATCTAAATTAATTATGAAAAAAGCATTCTAAATTTAACTTAGAATATCTTATTATGAAGCGAGTAATTATAATTACTCGCTTTTTTCATTTTCCATGTCTATAATATGGGCCACGGCTTTAACAAGTCTATGGTGATTTTTCACAAAAGGATTAGTCTCATCCCATACATAACCGGCCAAAACTGAGCAAATCTGCTTTTTAATCTCAGGATTTTCAGGCTTATGAAAAAACAATTTCTGAAGATTCCCTGTATACCATTCTTTTACATAAGTTTCAAAAACACGAACTCCGTTCTTCATATAATCAGAATATTCTACTTCCCAATCTACAGTTTCATTTTGAAGTGTTTTAGTAATCAATTTAGCAGCTAACAATGCCGATTCTGTAGCAAAAGTAACTCCCGATGAAAATACAGGGTCTAAAAACTCTGCACTATTTCCTGTTAAAACATACCCATTACCATAAAGTTGTTTTACCGATTTTGAATAATTAGAAATCTCAACAGGGTTAAATTGAAAATCAACACCTTCAAAACGTTCTCTATAATAATTAGAGAGTTTCAACATTTCTTTTAATTTCTCTGAAGAAGTCCCTTTAAACGATTCTAAAAATTCATTAGAACCAACATAACCTATGCTTGTTACTCCATTAGAAAACGGAATAACCCATAACCAGGTTCTTAGACTTATAACATCAAAAGTAATACGAGTTCCTTCCCAACCTTCAGGACGATTTACATCCTTTACATGTGTAAATATTGACGATTGATCAAGAAGTTCTGATTTTTTTTCTAAATCTAAAAGACGTGGTAAAACACGTCCATAACCACTAGAATCAACAATATACTTAGCTTTAACAACCTTAGACTCACCTGATTTATTTTTTATGATAGTTTCTGAAGAACCGTCAGTATTAAAATTAACAGCAATAACCTCTTCTTCAAATACAATATCAACACCTCTAGTTAAAAGCTCGTCAGTTAAAGTTTTATCGAAATCTGCTCTAGGCACTTGCCATGTCCAATTCCAACCTTCAGTATGCTTTTTACTAAAATCAAAATTACAAACCTCATCACCTCTTATAAATCGAGCACCAGCTTTCACTTCATAATTTCGTTTCTTCAAACAATCTAATAGACCCACTTCTTCAAAATGATCCATACATCGTGGAAGTAAACTTTCTCCAATTACAAACCTTGGAAATTTATTTTTTTCAACCACTTTTACCTTCAATCCTTTTTCATGTAAATAAGACGCAGCAACGCAACCTGATGGACCTGCCCCTATAATTAATACATCAACATTTTCAACACTCATAGTCTTAATAGTATAAAATCATTTATTATTATAAATTTGCAACCCAAAATAACTTCATTTTTTGTAATTTAACTATTATTTTCATTAAATATTACCAACCATATAGATGCTAAAATTAACTGGAAGTTTAAGTGTTAACGATTTTTATAAAATCATTTTCATCAACAACCCTATACAACTAGACAAAAGTGTTTTTCAAACTATTGAGAACAGCTTCAATTTTTTAAAAACTTTTTCCGAAAACAAAACTATATATGGTGTAAACACCGGTTTTGGCCCAATGGCTCAGTATAAAATTGCTGACACAGATCGGATACAACTTCAATATAACTTAATACGAAGTCATGCTTCCGGAACCGGAAACCCAATTGATCCACAATACGTAAAAGCGGCTATGCTTGCAAGGCTTAATACTTTGTCTTTAGGTAATTCTGGCGTGCATAAATCGGTTGTAGAACTTATGAGCGAATTAATTAATCGTAATATAATTCCTCTAATTTATGAACATGGTGGTGTTGGAGCTAGTGGTGATTTAGTACAATTAGCACATTTAGCTTTGGTTTTAATTGGTGAAGGAGAAGTATTCTACAAAGATGAACTAAGACCTACAAAAGAGGTTTTTGAAATTGAAAACTTAAACCCAATAACTGTAGTTTTAAGAGAAGGTATTGCTTTAATGAATGGTACTTCTGTAATGACTGGTATTGGTATTGTAAATACAATAAATACGAGACAGTTATTAAATTGGACGGTACTTTGTTCTTCTGCTATTAATGAAATTGTAGAAGCCTACGACGATCATTTATCCGCAGAACTAAATCATGCTAAAAGACATAAAGGGCAGCACAAAATCGCTGAGCAAATGCGTGCTAATCTAAGCGACAGCAAGCTTACCCGAAAACGTGAAGATTACTTGTATAATAAAGAACAAGATGTAACTGTTTTTGAAGAAAAAGTACAAGAATATTACTCTTTACGATGTGTTCCTCAAATATTAGGACCTGTTTTAGACACTCTAGATAGTGTTGAAAATATTTTAATTGAAGAAGTAAATTCTGCAAACGACAATCCTATTGTTAATGTAGAAAAGCAAAATGTTTATCACGGTGGAAACTTCCATGGAGATTATGTATCCTTAGAAATGGATAAATTAAAATTAGTGGTTACAAAAATGAGTATGTTGGCAGAACGTCAACTAAATTATTTACTAAACCCTAGCCTTAACAATATTCTTCCTGCCTTTGTTAACCTTGGAACTTTAGGATTAAATTTCGGAATGCAAGGCGTACAATTTACAGCAACCTCAACTACTGCAGAAAATCAAACATTATCTAACCCTATGTATGTACATAGCATCCCTAACAATAACGACAATCAAGATGTGGTAAGTATGGGAACTAATGCTGCTTTAATTACTAAAAAGGTAATTGAAAATGCTTATGAAGTTGTTGCCATAGAAATGATAACCATTATACAAGCTATTGAATATTTAGAAATACAGGACAAAGTATCTTCAAAAACTAAAAAAATGTATGATGCCATTAGAAATTTAGTTCCTGCATTTAAAGAAGATGTTATAATGTATCCTTATGTTAATAAAGTGAAAGGCTTTATCATGAATCATGAAAACAATATTTAAAAATGAAAATAAGACTAATTGTATTATTACTTCTTTTTCAAAATATCATAAATATTGAAGCACAAGAACTGAAAGACGTTTTTATAGAAAAGGATTACACTATTGATTTTATTGGTATTGATTTTTCAGCGTGTAAATTAGTTGGAACATCTTCAGATTTTAAAAATGCTGAGATTATAAAAAATGATTATTTCCCTAAGTGGAATAACTTTTTTTATAGTGAACCAGAAAAATATGACGTTGCCAAATATTTGAAAAAAGAAAACGTAGTCTATTTAATTGAATCTATAGAAACTTTAAATAATTCTACTGATGAAGATGAATTGGTAACCAACACAACACCTCAATCTTTTTCGGAAGAGAAATTGCAAGATATGGTGACTGCTTATGATATTAATTCTCAGAGTGAGGTCTCTATGGTTTTTATTGTAAATGCATTAAACAAATTCAGAAAAAATGCTGTTGTTAATTTGGTATATTTCAATTCAAAAACAAAGAAAATAATATACAGCAAAGAATTAATAGGAATACCTAGAGGATTTGGATTAAGAAATTATTGGATGGGAGCTTTTTATAATATTTTAAATAATATTAAAAAAGTAGAATATAAAATTTGGAAAAAAGAATATAAATAATGAAGTGCGCATTAATAACAGGTGGCTCTAGAGGCATAGGAAAATCAATTTGTATACAATTAGCAAAAGATTCGGATTATCATATTTTAATTAATTACCAAAGTAATAAAGAAGCGGCATTAAACACCTTAGAAGCTGTAATAGAAGCAGGCGGAACAGGTGAATTATTACCTTTTAATGTTGTAAACATAGAAGAAGTACAATCAGCATTAGACAATTGGCAAGACCATAATAAAGATGCTATTATAGAGGTTATCGTTAACAATGCAGGCATTACAAAAGATGGCCTTTTTATGTGGATGAAACCCGAAGATTGGAACAACGTAATTAACACAAGTCTTAATGGTTTTTTTAATGTTACCAATCATTTAATTCAAAAAATGCTCGTTCAAAAGTATGGTAGAATTATAAATTTAGTTTCATTATCTGGTTTAAAAGGCACGCCTGGACAAACTAATTATTCTGCTGCAAAAGGTGCTGTTATTGCGGCAACGAAAGCATTGGCACAAGAAATAGCAAAACGAAATATTACGGTAAATGCTGTTGCTCCCGGATTTATTAAAACAGATATGACTAGTGACTTAAATGAAAAGGAACTTAAAAAAATGGTTCCAGCAAATCGTTTTGGAAATCCTGAAGAAGTCGCACATTTAGTATCCTTTTTAGCATCAAAAAAAGCATCTTATATTACAGGAGAAGTAATTAATATTAATGGAGGTGTTTACTCTTAAATAAAATTATATAATGAGTAGAGTTGTAATAACAGGCATGGGCATATATTCGTGCATTGGTGAAAATTTAGAAGAAGTAAAAACATCGTTATACAACGGAACTTCTGGTATCGTTTTCGATGAGAAGCGTAAAGATTTTGGTTACCGATCTTGCTTAACAGGCATGGTAAAAGAACCTCAATTAAAAAAACTGTTAACCAGAAGACAACGCATTAGCTTAGGTGAAGAAGGCACTTATGCCTACATGGCAACGATAGAAGCCTTAAAAAACGCCAATATTACACAAGAGTTTTTAGATGCCAATGAAGTTGGTATTCTATACGGAAATGATAGCACAGCTAAATCTGTAATTGAAGCCGTAGACATTATTAGAGAGAAAAAAGACACGACTTTAGTGGGTTCTGGCTCCATTTTTAAAGGAATGAATTCTACGATTACCATGAATTTATCTACCATTTTCAAATTAAAAGGTATCAATTTTACTATTAGTGCTGCCTGTGCAAGTGGTTCTCATGCTATTGGTATGGCTTATCAACTTATAAAAAGTGGACTTCAAGATTGTATTATTTGTGGTGGTGCACAAGAAATTAACGAACTCGCCATGGGTAGTTTTGATGGTCTAGGTGTATTTTCTGCAAATGAAGAACAACCAGGAAAAGCCTCTAAACCTTTCGACAAAAATAGAGATGGCCTCATTCCAAGTGGTGGTGGTGCAACACTTGTTTTAGAAAGTTATGAATCTGCTGTAAAACGTGGTGCTCCAATTTTAGGAGAAGTTATAGGTTATGGATTTTCTTCTAACGGCGAACATATTTCAACACCAAATGTAGATGGACCAGCTAGAGCCATGAAAAAAGCAATAGATCAAGCTAATATTTCAATAGATAGTATTGACTATGTAAATGCACACGCAACCTCAACTCCTGTTGGAGATACAAATGAAGCCAAAGCTATATTTGATGTATTTGGAGAAAACGGACCTTATGTAAGTTCTACAAAATCAATGACTGGTCACGAGTGTTGGATGGCCGGAGCAAGTGAGGTTATCTACTCTATGCTTATGATGCAAAACTCCTTTATAGCTCCAAATATTAATTTAGAAAATCCGGATGAAGATGCTGCTAAATTAAATTTAGTAAGCAAAACCATAGATAAAAAAATTGATGTATTTTTGTCAAATTCTTTTGGGTTTGGAGGAACAAATTCTGCCCTAATAATAAAAAAACTATAGCCCTGTTATGAATAAAGAAGTTATTATTGAAAAGATAAACGACTTTCTTATAGATGAATTTGAAGTTGAAGCAGAAGATCTTTCACCTGAAGCGAATTTAAAAGAAGCCCTAGAATTAGACAGCTTAGATTTTGTTGATCTAGTAGTCGCTGTTGAAGCTAATTTTGGTGTAAAACTAGTAGGTGAAGATTTTATTAATATTCTTACACTACAAGATTTCTACGACCTTATTGAGAATAAATTAAGCTAAATTTTTATAAAATTGAATGGCTACGGAATGGCAAGGAAAGTCTAGAGGCTCAGTTTTAGGGTATAAAATATTTGTGTTTTGTATCAAAAAACTAGGCTTACGTACGGCCTATTTTGTATTGATTTTTGTAGCTTTTTATTTTTGTTTTTTCGCAAAAGACAGTACCAAATCTATTTATTACTACTTTAGAAAAAGACGTCAATATTCCCGATTAAAAAGCCTTATTAGCATCTACAAAAGCTATTTTGTTTTCGGGCAAACCATTATAGATAAAATTGCTATTTCTTCTGGACTGAGAAATAAATTTACTTACGAATTTGATGGGATTGATCATCTCGATACCATTTTAAAATCGAAAAAAGGAGGTATTTTAATTAGTGCACATGTTGGTAATTTTGAAATTGCCGAATACTTTTTAAATGAATTAGAATTAGAAGAAGACGTTACAATTAGCTTATTAACAACAGATACAGAACATGGAGACATTAAAGCTTATTTAGAAAGTGTCACCACAAAATCTAACATTAAATTTATAATCATTCAAGACGATTTATCGCATATCTTTGAAATAAACGCAGCATTATCTCGAAATGAAATAATATGCATTACCGGAGATCGCTATGTAAAACCTTCAAAATCGTTATCACATAATTTATTAGGCCAAGAAGCCCTTTTTCCTGCGGGTCCTTTTCTATTAGGATCACGATTAAAAGTACCAGTGATTTTTGTTTATGTGATGAAAGAAACCACAAAACATTATCACCTTTATGCCAGAACAGTAGAAGTAAAACAACGCGATCATATGGCTTTACTAGAATCATATACAGAAAACTTAGAATGGATACTAAATAAATATCCATTACAATGGTTTAATTATTTTGATTTCTGGAACGATTTAAAAGACTAAAAAATCATGAATTTACTTAAAGAGCCTATTACGGATCAAAATATCATTCTAAAATTAATTCCGCAGCGCGCACCAATTATTATGGTAGATGCGTTATTATACTTTGATGATTCTAAAGTAATTTCAGGCTTAACCGTTACAAGTGATAATATGTTTGTTCAAAATGGTTTTTTTACAGAACCAGGACTCATTGAGCATATGGCACAAACCGTAGCACTTTATACAGGTTATCATTTTTATATAAAAAACACACCAGCTCCAGAAGGTTATATAGGAGCCATAAAAGGTGTAACTATTGAGAAATTACCAAAAGTAAATATGCAACTAGAAACTGAAGTTGAAATTTTACATGAAATCATGGGAGTTACCTTAGTAAAAGGCACTACAAAACTAAATGGCGAAGTGATTGTAACAGCTCAGATGAAAACAGTCTTAAAAAACTAAATTTCAAATGAATTCTAAAAAACGAAATAATACTTCAGAAACAAACTTAAAAGTTACACACCAAATTAGAGTACGCTTTAATGAAACGGATGCTTTAGGTATTGTTTGGCATGGTTACTATCTGAATTATTTTGAAGATGGACGCGAAGCTTTTGGAAGAAAACACGGAATATCATATTTAGATACCAAAGCAGAAGGTTATGTGTCTCCTATTATAAAATCGGGTTGCGAGCATAAATTACCGCTGCGTTATGGAGATATTGCTACGATAGAAACGACTTATATAAATACACCTGCCGCAAAAATTATCTTTAGATATAAAATTTTAAATGCAGAAGGGCAAACGGTTTGTACAGGAGAAACTATTCAAGTTTTTGTAGATGATAATAATGATTTATCACTAACACTTCCACCTTTTTTTGAAGCTTGGAAAGCAAAAAATAATCTTTTATAAATTAATATGAAAGACATCTTCATCTCTGCAGATACAATTATTTCCCCTCTTGGATTTACTTCAGAAGCTAACGTTTCTGAAATCGCAAAAGAGCGCTCAGGGATTACTTTGCATAATGATATCAGTAACTCACCATGTTATGCTTCTATTATAAATGATAAAAAATTAAATGAAGCTTTCAACACATTAGGTAACCCTGATATATATACCAAACTAGAGAAAATGATGATTCTATCATTACAGAACACCATTTCTCAAGCTGCATTTTCAATTTCAGACAAAACAGCTTTAATCATTGCTACCACAAAAGGTAATGTTGATGCTTTAAATAATAATTTTGAACCAGAACGCGCTTATTTATCTGTTTTAGGTAACAAAATTAAAGATTTCTTTGGTTTTAAAACTGAACCAATAATTATATCTAACGCTTGTGTTTCAGGAATTTTAGCTATTGCTGTTGCTAAAAGATTCATTCAAAATGAATATTATGACAATGCTTTTGTTGTTGGAGGAGATATTGTTTCAGAATTTACATTATCGGGCTTTCAATCGTTTCAGGCCATAAGTGATAAACCTTGCAAACCGTTTTCAAACCAAAGAACCGGAATTAGTATTGGGGAAGCTGCAGCTTCAGTAGCTATTTCAAATAAAAATACAGAAAAGGAAACGATTCAAATTATAGGAGACGGAAGTTGTAATGATGCTAATCATATCTCAGGACCTTCAAGAACTGGTGAAGGTTTGTATTTAAGCATACTCTCGGCTTTAAAAGAAGCAAAATTAAAACCCAAAAATATCGATTACATTTCAGCTCACGGAACAGCTACAGCTTTTAACGACGAGATGGAGGCCATCGCTTTTAATCGTGCAAAATTAGAACATGTACCTTTAAATAGTTTAAAAGGATATTACGGACATACGCTTGGTGCATCAGGATTATTAGAAACAATTATTGGTATGCATTCCATTAAAAACAATACACTTTATGAGTCTTTAGGTTTTGATGAATTAGGTGTTTCTATGCCATTAAATATCATTCAAAACACCACTAAAAAGACAATTAATACTTTTTTAAAAACGGCATCGGGTTTTGGAGGTTGTAATACGGCTGTAATTTTCAAAAAAGTAACGCATTGAAAAAAAATCTAAATACCATTGCATATTGTCGCATAAAAGACCATTCAATTTCTGTAAATGGAAAGGAAGTTATTACTAAAGATTCTCAACTTACTTTTCCTGAATTTGCAAAGCTAGTCTATAAAGAAAAAGACATCGCTTATCCTAAATTTTTTAAAATGGATAATTTGTCTAAATTGGGATTTCTGGTTTCTGAATTTCTTTTTGAAAATGCAGAATTAAATCAGACTACTAAAGAGAACATAGGCATTGTACTTTCAAATAAATCGGCAAGTTTAGATACCGACAGAAAGTATCAAGAAACCATTAATGATAAAGATAACTATTTTCCGAGTCCTGCTGTATTTGTTTATACCTTAGCCAATATTATGATTGGTGAAATTAGCATTAGACATCAAATAAAGGGAGAAAATGTATTTTTTGTTTCAGATAAATTTAATGAAACACTTTTAGACCAATATGCTTCAAGTTTAATTAAGAATGAAAAAAGTAGTCATGTTTTATGTGGTTGGGTAGATGTAGATAATGACAAATATGATGCTTTTATGTACCTTGTTGCAGAAGAAGAATCAGAGAACTATTCAAAAGAAATTATTAAAAAAATATATAAAGAAAATTAATGGATGCGTTAAAAAAAGAACTTAAAGAAAGTATTATTGAGCAATTAAATCTAGAAGATTTTAGTGTTGAAGATATTGCTGATGATGATGCTTTATTTGGAGACGGTTTAGGATTAGATTCCATAGATGCTCTAGAACTTATTGTAATGCTAGATAAAGATTATGGCATAAAATTAACCGATCCAAACGAAGGTAAAGCCGTATTTGTTTCTGTTGAAGTTTTAGCTAAATACATTACAGAACACCGTACTAAATAATATGTCGCAAAATCGTGTTGCTATAACCGGAATGGGAATTATGTCTTCTATAGGAAACTCTGTAGAAGAGAATTTGCACGCACTTTTAAATAATAAAAAAGGCATTGCACCTATTGTAAATATAGAAACACGACATAAAAATGAATTTAAGGTTGGTGAAGTTTTACAAACGAATGCAGAACTTTCTAAAATGCTTAATTTACCAGAAGAGCATAATTATTCTAGGACTGCTTTATTAGGTTGTATTGCTGCTAAACAAGCCGTAAAACAAGCCAATATTAGAGATATTGAAGCCTTTAAAACTGGTTTAATATCATCTACAAGTGTTGGCGGTATGGATTTGACAGAAAAACATTTTCAAAATTACAACGCAGAAAGCAGACGGTTAATTAATAGTCATCATGCGGTAGATAGCACCGAAAAAATCGCTGAACTTTTAGGAATTACAGATTTCACTTCAACCATTAGCACCGCGTGTTCATCAGCGGCGAATGCTATAATGTTAGGTGCTAGATTAATAAAATCTGGGCAGCTAGACCGCGTTATTGTTGGAGGAACAGATGGTTTAGCAAAATTTACCATCAACGGGTTTAAAACACTAATGATTCTATCGGATACCGATTGTACGCCTTTCGATGCGAACAGAAAAGGTTTAAATTTAGGGGAAGCAGCGGCGTATTTAGTATTAGAATCTGATACTGTTGTAAAACAAGAAAATAAAACCGTTTTAGGTTATTTAGCAGGTTATGGTAATGCCAATGATGCTTTTCATCAAACGGCTTCGTCTGAAAACGGTGAAGGTGCTTTTTTAGCAATGACTAAAGCTCTAAAAATTGCAGAAATAAAACCCGAAGACGTTAGTTATATTAATGCACACGGTACGGCAACACCTAATAACGATTTATCTGAAGGTAAAGCCATGAAACGTATTTACGGAGATTTTGTTCCCGACTTCAGTTCTACAAAAGCTTTTACAGGACATACGCTAGCTGCAGCAGGTGCGATTGAAGCTGTTTATTCTGTTTTAGCACTTCAAAATAATGTAATGTTTCCGAATCTAAATTTTAAAACTGCGATACCGGAGCTTGATCTAGTTCCTGTTACCAAAGTCACTAAAAAAACCTTAAACTACGTGCTTTCTAATTCTTTTGGATTTGGTGGTAATTGTTCAACACTTATATTTTCTAAAAACTAATGAAACCCTGTTATATAAATAGTGCGGTTTCAATTTCTGCACAAGACACCTTAGACAATTCTAGCTTTTTAGAAAACACGATTTCGTTTGAAGGGAAATTAGCGAAAGCTATTCATCCTAATTATAAAAAATTTATAAGTCCAATTGCTAGTAGACGAATGGCAACTGCTGTAAAAATGGGAGTTGCAGCAGCAAAAAAAGCATTAGAGTTAGCTGAATTAGAAATACCCGATGCTATTATTACAGGAACAGGAATTGGTTGTATAGAAGATTCTGAAAAGTTTTTAAATGCTATACTCGATAACGACGAACAGTTTTTAACACCAACATCGTTTATTCAATCTACACATAATACAGTTGGTGCTCAAATTGCATTAACTTTAAATTGCAAAGGTTATAATGTAACCTATGTACAAGGTGCTGCGTCTTTTGAATCTGCTGTTATAGATGCTCAATTAATGCTTCATGAAAATGAAGCAAACACAATTTTAGTTGGTGGCACAGACGAATTAGGTAAATTTCTTATCAACGACATTATTCTTGCAGAAGAAGCAGAAGAACAACCCATACTAACACCTTTTGGAGAAGGTGCTCACTTTTTTACCCTATCATCTTTAAAGCAAAATAACAGTTTCTGTGTTCTTAAAGGGCTTAAGATTTTTAATAAAGCCACAACAGAAACTATTCAAACTAAAGTAGAAGCTTTCTTAAAAGAAAATCATTTAATGTCTGAAGATATTGATGCTGTCGTCCTCGGAAAAAACGGAGATGCTTTTGATGTTTTATATCAAGCACTTCAAGATTCAGTATTTAAAGACACACCACAACTACATTACAAACATCTTTGTGGTGAGTTTTTCACAGCTTCGGCTTTTGGCTTTTGGGCAGCAACAAACATTATTAAGCAACAATATATCCCTGATGTTTTAAAGCTTAATGCTATAGATAAATCTGGTTATAAAAATGTACTGCTTTACAACCAACTTAAAGGACAACAACATAGTTTTACCTTACTAAGCTCATGTTAAACTTCAAAAATATAAATGTTTTAACATTCATTCTTTTTCTTGGCTTGCTACTATTAAGTCAGTTTTTTAACATATCTATTTTCTTTTTTATAGTTCTTTTTTTAGCATGGCTTACGCTAACAATTATTGGTAGTTTTACTATCGGTTGGAACTATCATTTAAAAGCCTTCAATTCAAAAAAAAATCACACAAAAAATCAAGTTGCCATTACTTTTGATGATGGTCCAAATGCAGAATTTACGCCACAAATTCTAGAATTATTAAAAGCTCATCATGCAAAAGCTACGTTTTTCTGTATCGGTAAACATGCCGAACAACAACCTGAATTGGTACAACAAATTATAGAAGAAGGTCACACTATTGGAAATCACACCTATACGCATTCTGATTTTTTTGATTTCTATAATAAACAAAATGTAATTGCTGAAATTAAAAATACAAACACCATTATTTCTTCAATTATAAATAAAGAAATGAAATTGTTTCGTCCACCATATGGCGTTACAAATCCTGCCATAACCAAAGCCCTAAAACACACCAAACATCACGTTATAGGCTGGAATATTCGATCTTTAGACACCGTTAAAAAAGACGAAAAAAAAACCTTAAACCGAATTACTAAAAACATCAAACCTGGTGCTGTTATCTTATTGCACGACTCACAAGAAATCACAGTACGAGTTTTGGAACAATTGTTGTTATTTTTGCAAGAGAACAATTATCAATCCGTAACAATAGACACCTTATTTAATATAGAAGCTTATGCGTAATATTTACTTTTTTCTTTTTTTAGGTATCGGAATTCAGATTGCTAGTGCTCAAAAGTCACTTACAACAGAAGAAATAAACACTTTTAAATCAGCGGTAGAAAAACTAGATAGCAATACCCAAACCATTGTTAGTGATTTTATACAATATAAGCATCTTAGCTTTTTAAGTAATGATGTTGAAACACAAGGAAAGCTTGCTTTTAAAGTTCCTGGATTGGTAAAATGGGAATACACATCGCCTTATAAATACAGTGTTATTTTTAAAGATGACAAACTATTTATTGATGACGAAGGTGATAAAAGTAAAATTGACATTGGCTCTAATAAAATGTTTAAAGGTCTAAACAGCCTTATTACAAATAGTGTAAAAGGAAATATGTTTGATGACAATGCCTTTGAAATTTCTTATTTTAAAGTTGATGAATTTTATTTAGTGAAATTTATTCCAAAGGATGAAACCATGCTTCAATTCATTGCTAAATTCGAATTGAAGTTCGATATAAAGACAAGCGATGTTGTAGAGGTAAAAATGATTGAACCCTCAGAAGATTACACAAAAATTATTTTTAAGAATAAAACAAGAAACACAACTTTAGATGAAGCGGTTTTTAATAATTAATCTATTTATTCTTTTTCTTTTCTCCTCTTGTGCAATTTCTACAGTAAAAGGGCTTTCGGAATATGATGCTGAGGTTACAGAATTTTCAAATCCATATTTTGCAAATGCAGATATAGATTATGTGTATAAAACTAAAATCAAAGCTTATAATAATGATTTTGGTGGTATTTTAATTATCAAAAAAATTAAAGAAAACAATCATCGTATTGTGTTTGCCACCAATTTTGGAAATAAAATATTTGATTTTGAATTGATTAATAATGAAATGAAAACACATTTTATTATGAAAGAATTAGATAGAAAAATTATCATTAACACACTTAAAAGAGACTTTCAAACTTTAACTCAAGAACATAATAAAATTAATAAAGCTTTTTCTGATGATGAAGGACATCTTATTTTTCAATCTAAAACAGAAAAACGATTTAATCATTACTTCGTTAATCAGCAAACAAAGAAACTTACACAAATTATAAATACAAATCATTCAAAAGAAAAAGTTATCTTATCCTTTTCTAATATTAAAAATTCTATTGCTGAAAATATTAACATTCAGCACCTAACAGCACCCATAGAAATTAATATAAGTTATTTAAGCCCACAAGAATAAACACTTTATTACTTCTTAATTATAAGATATTTCTGCATTTTTGTAACTTATTCCGTCAATCAAAACCGCTATGAAACAACTAACAATCATTCTAATTACATTATTCTCTTTCACATTTATTAATGCTCAAGTAGAAATTAAACCTGGTATAAAAGGAGGTATGAATATCGCTGGCTTAAGTAACCTAGAAGAAAACGGAGGTGTACGTAGCGAAAAACTAACCAGCTTTCATATTGGTGGAACTTTATCATTTAAATTTGCAAAATTTTACACCTTACAACCCGAAATTCTTTACTCTAAACAAGGAAGTGATTACAGAGTTACAGGATCTACAGAAACCTACACAACAGAACTTAATTATTTATCAATACCTGTAAACAACAAATTTTATATTAAAGGAAGTGGTATTAATTTTCAGATCGCACCTGTAATCGACATTTTATTAAGCCATAAAAACATCTACAAACCACAATCTGTAGATATCGCTTTTGCTGCAGCTGTAGGTTATGATATTAGTAATGGATTAGTTATGTCTATAGGTTACAAACAAGGATTAACTGATTTATTTGGTAGAAATGTAGATGATGGTTATGGCTATGAAACTACAGAGGTTAGTGAGTTAATTTTAAACAATGTTATTCAACTAAGTGTTGGTTATCAATTTAAATTATAAGCAAATGCTGATTAAGGATTTTTACACTAAATTAACAACTTCTATTGTTGATACAAACACAATTCATGTTACTATTAACCTGAATAAAGATCACGATGTGTTTAACGGTCATTTCCCTGGAAATCCAGTAACACCTGGCGTTTGTATGGTTCAGACTATTAAAGAAATCACGCAAGATTATGTCAATAGCCCTTTATTTTTACAAAATATTTCTAACATAAAATTCACAGCATTAATTAACCCAAATGTAAACGCAGAACTCATTTTAGAGCTTTCTATTATAGAAGAAAACGACACGGTTAAGATTAAAAATAGCACTAAATTTACAGATGGTACTGTTGCTTTAAAATGTAATGGTACATTTATAAAAAACAAAGAATTAGTTTAATCTTACGCCTAATTCTAACAACAAAATGAAGGATATTACCACACATCATAAACTAAGCAGCTTAAAATGTTGTGTAATTATACCAACCTTTAACAATCCTAAAACGTTGCAACGCGTTATCAATGGCGTTTTAAATTACACAGAAAATATTATCATCGTTAATGATGGTTCTACTGATAATACATTAAAAATTTTAGAAAGCTTTTATGAATTAAAACAGATTCATTTTGAAGAAAATAAAGGAAAAGGAAAAGCTCTACGTACCGCTTTTAAACATGCCGAGAATTTAGGATATCACTATGCAATAACGATAGATTCTGATGGGCAACATTTCCCTGAAGATATACCTCAATTTATAGAAGCATTAGAAAGTTCTGAGGATAAAAATTTACTACTTATTGGCGCAAGGAATATGAGCCAAGAAAGTGTTCCTAAAAAAAGTAGTTTTGGAAACAAGTTTTCTAATTTTTGGTATTGGGCAGAAACCGGAATTAAACTGCAAGACACACAATCTGGATTTAGACTCTACCCTATTCAACATTTAAAAAATTTAAAATTTTATACTTCAAAATTCGAATTTGAAATAGAAGTCATTGTAAAAGCTGCTTGGTCTGGTACTAGCGTTAAAAATATTCCAATTCAAGTTTTATATGATGAAGATGAGCGTGTTTCTCACTTTAGACCTTTTAAAGATTTTACACGAATAAGTATCCTAAACACATGGCTCGTTATACTTACTTTACTTTATATAAAACCTCGTGATTTTTTCAGGAAATTAAAAAAAAAAGGATTTAAGCGTTTTATAACTGAAGATGTTATTGGCAGTAAGGATTCTCCTCAAAAAAAAGCACTATCTATAGCTTTGGGTATTTTTATTGGTATCACACCTCTATGGGGAGTTCAAACTGTGACCGTTATTTTTTTAGCTTTGATATTTAAACTGAATAAAACTATTGCTTTTGCTTTTTCAAACATTAGTCTTCCCCCTTTTATTCCCTTTATTATCTTTACAAGCTTTCAGTTAGGAAACTTTATTCTAGGTGAAAATGTAACGTTTCATATTACTGAAATTGTAGCTGATTTTGAAGTTTTAAAACATCTTAAATCTTATATCGTCGGAAGTTTAGCTTTAGCATCACTATCAGCAATATTTATTGGAATTTTAAGCTATTTACTTTTTTTCTTTTTTGAAAATAAAAATGTAATCCCAACTAATGGATAATATATTTTACAGTACATACAACTATTTTAATTCTAAAAAATGGCTTGGTTTAAGCATTTTAGGAATCTTGCTATTGACTTTAGTTTTTGTGGCTTCTAAAATTGAATTTGAAGAAGACATCACTAAACTAATACCTAGTAATGCAGAAAATTCAGAACTACAAAAGGTTTTAAAAAACGTAAACTTTACAGATAAAATTATTGTAAACATCACTAAAAGCAAAGATGGCTCTGTTGAAGATTTAACCCAGTATGCATCGCAATTTATTGACAGTATCAATGCGTCTTCAAGTCCATATATAAAACAAATTCAAGGACAGATTGATGATAAAGAAATTCAGAAAACAGCCAGTTTTATATATGATAATTTACCGCTTTTTCTAAATGAAGCAGATTATAAAACTATTGCGAACAAAATTGAGAAAGATAGTATTGATGCTATTACACTAAAAAACTATAAAACGCTAATTTCACCTTCGGGCATTGTTGCTAAAGATTTTATATTAAAAGATCCTTTAGGATTATCATTCATTGCTTTAAAGAAATTACAAGAATTGAGTTTCGGTGAAGATTTTACGTTGCAAAACGGTTTCTTAGTTAGTAAAGATAAACAGCATATTCTCTTATTTATCACACCTGCTTTGGGTTCTAACGAAACCGCTGAAAACACACAGTTTGTAAAAAATCTTTACGATACTAATGCGAAATTAAACCTCACTTTTCAAGATAAAGTTAATGCTGAATATTTTGGTGGAACTTTAATTGCTGTCGCAAATGCCAATCAAATAAAAAGCGACATTCAGCTTACGGTTGGGATTGCCTTAACGGTTCTTTTACTCATATTTATACTTTTCTATAAAAAATTAACAGTCCCAATTATCTTATTTGTGCCTACGATATTTGGTGGCCTTTTAGCCATTGCATTACTCTTCTTAATCCGCGAAAAAATATCTGCCATTTCCTTGGGGATTGGCTCAGTCCTACTAGGTGTTACACTCGATTATTCCTTACACATCCTTACCCATATTAGAAGTAATAACAATGTAAAAAACCTCTATCAAGAGATTTCAAAACCTATTTTAATGAGTAGTCTAACTACGGCTTTAGCGTTTTTGTGTTTGTTATTTATCAACTCACAAGCTTTACAAGATTTAGGGATTTTTGCAGCCGTAAGCGTTATTGGTTCGTCTTGTTTTGCTTTACTTTTTATTCCTCAAATCTATAAAGAGCAAACAAAAACGATTAAAAAAAACACTGCTTTAGACAAAATAGCCTCTTACAATATTCATAAAAACAAATGGGTAATCATAGGCTTATTCTTATTGTGCTTTGGTAGCTTATTCACTTATAACACCGTTATTTTTAATAATGATCTAAGTGAAATGAATTACATGCCAAAAGATATCGAGGCTGCAGAATTAAACTTAGATAAACTTATTAATAGCACCTCAAAATCTGTATACATTGCTGCTTATGGTGATTCTGAAGAAAAGACACTTCAAATTAATGACGCCATTTTAACGAAGCTTCAAAATTTAAAAACCGAAGGCCAACTTATTAACTTTAGTTCTATCAGTACATTTGTACATTCTAAAAAACAACAAAACCAACAAATTGAACGTTGGCAATCTTTTTGGAATAGAAATACTATTGAAAACACAAAACAACAGCTTATAGAAAGCGGAACTGCTTTAGGTTTTAAACCCGAAACTTTCAACTCTTTTTATACGCTTTTAAACACCAAATTCAAACCTCTAAAAAGTAAAGATTACAAAGCAATAAACATCTTTTCTGTGGATGATTATATTGCTACTAAAGACAATTACACCACCATTACAACCTTAGTAAAAGTAGAACAAGCAGATGCTGTAATGGATGCTTTTAAAGCGGATTCTCAAACGTTAGTGATTGATAGAAAACAAATGAATGAGACCTTATTAGGGAATCTAAAAAACGATTTTAATAGTTTAATTGGGTATTCACTAATTGCAGTCATTCTTATTCTTTTACTTTTTTACAGAAGCCTTTCTTTAACTTTAGTAACGGGAATTCCTATTTGTTTAACTTGGTTATTAACCATTGGAATAATGGGATTATTTCATTTAGAATTCAATATTTTCAACATTATCATTTCAACTTTTATTTTCGGGTTAGGGATTGACTATGGCATTTTTATGACCAACGGTTTATTACACGAATATAGAACGGGTGAGAAATCTTTAACCACACATAAAACGTCTATTTTACTTTCGGTAATCACTACCATTTTAGGTGTTGGTGTTTTAATTTTTGCCAAACATCCTGCATTATATTCTATATCTTTGGTATGTTTAATTGGCATTACATCTGCCGTTCTTGTTGCATTTGCTATTCAACCTTTATTGTTCAAATTATTTATTGGTAGTAAGACCAAACGACCAATATCATTACGATTATTAATTCATTCTATCATCTCATTTACCTATTTTGGTTTAGGCGGTATTTTATTATCTCTGTTTAGTGTTACCATTTTAAAAATCATTCCACTTCCTAAGAAAACAAAGATGAAATGGTTTCATGTATGCATTTCAAAATTCATGAAATCCGTATTGTACACACATCTTTTTCTAGTAAAAAAAGTGATTAATGAACCGAAAGAGGATTTTAAAAAACAAGCCATAATTATAGCAAACCACACGTCGTTCTTAGACATTTTAGCCATTGGAATGTTACACCCAAAAATTATTTTCTTAGTAAATGATTGGGTTTACAATTCGCCTGTATTTGGAAAAGCCGTACAATTAGCTGGCTTCTATCCGGTATCTAGTGGTATTGAAAATGGATTAGACCATTTAAAGAAAAAAGTAGAACAAGGTTACACTTTAATGGCTTTCCCTGAAGGCACACGCTCTAAAACCCATAAAATAAAGCGTTTTCATAAAGGCGCATTTTATTTAGCAGAACAATTTAATTTAGATATTGTATCTGTACTTATTCACGGTAATTCCGAAGTGATTCCTAAAGGAGAATCTATGATTAGAGATGGTCATATTACTCTAAAAATCATGGATAGAATTACACCAAACGATTCTAGATTTAGCAACAATTATTCGCAGCGGGCTAAACAAATTGGTTCTTATTTTAGAACTGAATTTAGTGCCTTCAGAAAAGAAAGAGAAGGTGCAACTTATTTTTACAAAACACTTTTAGACGATTATAGATACAAAGGAGATTCACTTTACAAATGCGTTAAAAATGATATTAAAATTAACAAAGATATTTATTTAAAGGTGCTACATACGGTTAGTGTAAAAGATACCATTTTACATTTGTCAGACGATGCAGGTCAGCTCGATTTCTTATTAGCTTTAGATGGTGTAGATCGAAAAATCGTTTCTTATATTAAGAATATTGAAAATAGAATTATTGTCAAAAACAGCTTTATCACCAATTCTCGAAATATTACTTGTCCAGATTCTATAGAAGAAACATTCGCTTTTAAACCAAATACTTTAATCATAAATAATATTGATATTACAGAAACACAACTAAAATCGATGCTACATCCAAACTTAAATTATATTATATTTTTGAAAGAAAACAGTTCTAAATTCACTTTAAATAAAATTGATTTGGGATTCGTTAGCACATACGAAACAGAAAATTTGACTATCTTATCAAAACAGTAAAAAAGCATGAAATCTCATTACGATGTTGTTATAATAGGAAGCGGTTTAGGTGGTTTAGTTTCTGCCAATATATTAGCAAAAGAAGGCTATAGCGTTTGTGTTTTAGAAAAAAATAATCAGTATGGTGGTAACTTACAGACCTTTGTTCGCGATAAAACTATTTTTGACACAGGTGTGCATTACATCGGTGGCTTAAACGAAGGACAAAATCTATATCAATACTTTAAGTATCTCGATATTATAGACGACTTAAATCTAAAAAAGCTAGATGAGGATGGCTTTGATGTCGTTACTTTTGAAGGCGACGACAATGAATACAAACACGCGCAAGGTTATGATAAATTCATTAAAAATTTACTAATTGAATTTCCTGATGAAGAAAAAGCCATTATAACCTATTGTGATAAACTTCAGGATATTTGTAATCAATTTCCTTTATACGGATTGAAGCACGGCAAGCCTTACTATGAAAACACAGATATTTTCAGCTTAAAAGCAAAAGATTATATCGACTCTATAACAGATAATAAAAAATTACGCGCTGTCCTTGCTGGCACCAATTACCTATATGCTGGTGATGCCAATCGCACACCTTTTTACGTGCATGCGCTAACCGTCAATTCATATATAGAAAGTGCTTACCGTTGTGTAAATGGAGGTAGTCAAATTTCTAAATTATTAATTAGACGTTTAAAGGAAAATGGTGGTGATGCTTTTAAGCATCATGAGGTGGTTAAATTTGGATTCGAAGACAAGAACATCAGTTCTGTTTTCACCAAAAACGGTAAAGAAATTAAAGGAGATCTATTCATTTCTAATATAGAACCAAAGCTGACTATAAAATTAGTTGGTGAAGATAAATTTAGAAAAGTTTACACTAAACGCATCAATAATATCGAAAGTATCATCGCTGGTTTTAGCCTTTATATTGTTTTAAAACCAAATACTTTTAAATATCAAAACAAAAATATTTACCACATAAAAGATCCTAACAAGATTTGGGACGGACAAGATTACACTACAGAAACTTGGCCTGAGGGCTATATGGCATCTATGGGGATCAATAAAAAAACAGATGTTTATGGAGAAAGCTTAACTGTAATGACCTTTATGCGTTACGAAGAAGTAGAACCATGGGAAAACACATTTAATACTGTAGCAAATAAGAATGAACGCGGACAAACCTATGAAGAGTTTAAAGCTGAAAAAGCTGAAAAACTTATTCAAGAATTAGAAAAAAAATATCCAAATATTAGAGACTGCATTCAAGAAACATATACCTCAACACCATTATCTTATCGCGATTATATTGGCTCTAATAGAGGCTCTATTTATGGCTATGTAAAAGATGCTAATAATCCTTTAGCGTCCTTTGTTTCACCACGTACAAAAATTAAAAATTTATTACTTACAGGACAAAGTTTAAACATGCATGGCATTTTAGGAGTTACCATTAGCGCCGTACTCACCTGTTCTGAAATTATTGGTATGGAACCTTTATTAGAAAAAATATTAGATGCTAATAAAACCGACGAAAGCATCGAAAATTAAATGATCATGAAGATTAACTTAAGCATATATCATGGGCTTTTACTTCTTCTTTTTGTAAGTCTAACCTCGTGCGGAATTTCAAAATCATTACATGATGTTCCCGATGTAAGCGCTTATAATCCGGTAATTCCAGAACGCGTTAAAACTTCTGATTCTAGCTTCACCCTAGGAAATAATCACCTAAGCAAAAACCAACAAGGTTTATGGGAACTTTATGTTGAAGGAAATCCTTATCAGAGAGGTTTAATTACAGGAAGTCTTACTCAAGAATTATTCCATAAACAGGAAAGTATTTTTGTTTCTAAAATAGACAAATTTGTACCTTCTAAAACTAAACAAGCTTTATTAAGACGCTTTTTGGCTTGGTATAATAGAAAACTATATCTTAATGTTCCATTAGAATATAAAACAGAAATTCTAGGCCTTTCTAAATATGCTTCCCCTGACTATAATTACATTGCAGATCCTTATTTAAGAGTTCTTTATTTTCATGGCGCCCACGATATTGGCCACGCTTTGCAAGATTTAGCCTTAGTTGGTTGCACATCATTTGCTGCCTGGGATGAAAAAACCGCAGACGGAAGTCTAATTATAGGTCGGAATTTAGATTTTTATGCCGGCGATGATTTTGCTGAAGAAAAAATTGTATCCTTTACCAATCCAACAGAAGGCAATAAATTTATGTCGGTAACTTGGGCCGGAATGTTAGGTGTTCTTTCTGGTATGAATGAACATGGTTTAACCGTGACCATAAATGCAGGAAAATCTAAAATTCCGCTCATAGCAAAAACACCTATCTCTATTTTAAATCGTGAAATTTTACAATATGCTTCAAATATTAAGGAAGCCATTGCTATTGCAAAAAAACGTCAAGTATTTGTTTCCGAATCTATTTTAGTGGGAAGTGCTGAAGATAGAAAAGCTGTAATAATTGAAGTGTCACCTCATAATTTTGGTGTGTATGACGTTCAAAATTCAAATCAATTGATATGCTCTAACCATTTTCAAAGTGAAGCTTATGCAAATGATAAAAATAATTTAAAACATATAGAAGAAAGTCATTCGCAATACCGCTACGAACGCATGGAAGAACTTTTGGACCAAAACCCAAAATTGACACCAGAAATAGCCGTAGATATTTTAAGAAATAAAGAAGGCTTACACAACAAAGCTATTGGCTATGGCAATGAAAAAGCTTTAAATCAACTATTAGCACATCATTCAGTCGTTTTCAAACCCGAACAACGTTTAGTTTGGGTATCTTCAAACCCTTATCAATTAGGCGAATTTGTCGCATACGATTTAAATGAAATATTTAAAACCCCCACAAAAACTGCTCTTGCAAATACGGCTTTAAATATTGAGGAAGACCCTTTTCAATACACAGAAGCTTATAAAAATTATCAAAGCTATAGACATCTTAGACATGAAGTACTCACAGCAATTGATAATAATGACACTATAGATTTAGAAAAGCTTTTACAGTTAGAAAAATTAAATCTAGAATACTGGGAATCCTATTATATCGTTGGCACTTACTATTATAAAAAAGGATATTACACAGCAGCTTTAGAGGCTTTCAAAATCGCTAAAACAAAAGAAATTACTACTGTTCCTGACGAAGAACAAGTAGATAAATACATTAAAAAATTAAAAAGAAAGTTAGAATTATGATTCCTGAAATAGAATATGCTTCCAAAGCTAAAATAAATAACTTTCAAGTTGAAAAACTAAAGGTTCTTTTACAGTATTTAAATACAAATTCTGCTTTTTATAAGCGTTTATTTAGCACTCATAAAATTGATATTTCAACTATTAATTCGCTTGAAGATTTAGCTGTAATTCCAACGACCACAAAAGACGATTTACAGCAATATAATGACGATTTTATTTGTGTCCCAAAAAACAAAATTGTGGATTATGTAACGACTTCGGGTACTTTGGGAGATCCTGTGCTTTTTGGACTCACCGATAACGATTTAGACCGTTTAGCTTATAACGAAGCTATCTCTTTTGCTTGTGCAGGCGTTGGACAAGATGATGTAATTCAGCTTATGACCACAATAGACCGACGCTTTATGGCAGGGTTAGCTTATTTTTTAGGCGCAAGAAAACTTGGTGCCGGAATCATTAGGGTTGGTAATGGTATTCCGGAACTACAATGGGATTCTATTTTAAAATTTAAACCCACCTATATTATCGCAGTACCTTCCTTTTTATTAAAATTGATAGAATATGCCAAACAACATCACATAGACCTCAACAACTCAGGAATAAAAGGAGCAATTTGTATTGGTGAACCTTTAAGGGCTCAAGATTTTTCGTTAAACACCTTATCTAAAAAAATAAAAGAAAGCTGGAATATAGAATTGTATTCTACTTACGCTTCTACCGAAATGAATACGGCTTTTACGGAATGTGAGCAACAAAAAGGAGGACACCAACACCCCGAATTAATTATTACAGAAATATTAGATGATAACAACCAACCTGTAGCCAAAGGAGAGTCTGGCGAACTTACCATTACCTCCTTAGGTGTAGAAGGTATGCCTCTACTTAGATTTAAAACAGGAGATATTGTAAAAGCACATTATGAAAAATGTGAGTGTGGCAGAAACACCAAGCGATTAGGACCTGTGATTGGCAGAAAAAAACAAATGATAAAATATAAAGGCACAACTTTATATCCACCAGCAATGCATAATATTTTAAACGATTTTAACGAGGTAGAAGCGTTTGTTATAGAACTTTCTCACAATTCCATAGGAACTGACGAAATCCTCATTAAAATAGCCGTAAACACACCAAGCGAAAGCTTGTTACAAAGCATAAAGAATCATTTTAGAGCAAAGCTACGCGTATTGCCAAAAATTGAATTTAGCGACAAAAAGGAAATTCAGAAATTACAATTCCCAAAAATGAGTAGAAAACCAGTAATGGTTATTGATAAGCGGAAGTGATTTTAAATATTAAGCTAAGGCTTACCTAAAAATAAGAATATATTGATAAAGCAATTCAAAGTACTGAATTGCTTTTTTATTTTAGATATCTATCATAAGATAGCATCTCAAAACCTATTTAAACGCAAAAACCTCTTGAAAATCAAACGATTAACAAGAGGTTTAGTACTGAAGACGGGACTTGAACCCGTACGTCCTAATGGACATTGGATTTTAAGTCCAACGTGTCTACCAATTCCACCACTTCAGCATTATAATTACAAATAAATGTAATCAAATTGGTATATTTTTGTATTCAGAGCGAAAGATGGGATTTGAACCCACGACCTCCACCTTGGCAAGGTGATGCTCTACCCCTGAGCTACTTTCGCAATTTTAATGAACGTTTCGCTCTGTAAGCGGGTGCAAATTTACACTTTATTTACATACCACCAAACTTTTTTCGAAAAAAAATTAAAAAAATTTTAAACTGGCTTTTTCTTCACCAACATTCTCTTAATTTCATTGAGCTTCATTAAAGCCTCAACAGGTGTTAAGGTATCTATGTCCGTATGGATGATTTCGTCCTTAATTTCAACGAGTAAGGGATCATCTAAATTAAAAAAACTAAGTTGTAAATCGTCTTTTAACCCTTTTACTTTATCGGTTAATTCTTCACTAGAATGCGATTTCTCTAATTTCGATAAAATTTTGTTTGCACGTCGGATAACTTGTTGCGGCATCCCCGCCATTTTAGCAACATGAATACCAAAACTATGTTCACTTCCGCCTTCAACCAATTTTCGAACAAAAAGTACATTATCTTTTAATTCCTTTACAGCAACGTTGAAATTTTTAATACGACCAAAAGTCTCAGTCATTTCATTTAACTCATGGTAATGCGTTGCAAAAAGCGTTTTAGGCTTAGATGGATGCTCGTGTAAATATTCACTAATAGCCCAAGCGATAGAAATACCATCGTATGTACTGGTTCCTCTTCCTATTTCATCTAACAACACTAAACTTCGATCTGAAATATTATTAAGAATAGAAGCGGTCTCATTCATTTCTACCATAAAAGTAGATTCACCCATCGAAATATTATCGCTAGCTCCTACTCTAGTAAAAATCTTATCTACCAATCCTATACGCGCTTCTCCTGCAGGCACAAAACTCCCTATTTGCGCTAATAATACAATTAAAGCAGTTTGCCTTAAAATAGCCGACTTACCAGACATGTTAGGCCCCGTAATCATAATAATTTGTTGCGTTTCTCTATCTAAAAAAACATCATTTGCAATATAAGGTTCACCGATGGGTAATTGTTTTTCAATCACTGGGTGACGACCATCTTTAATTTCTAAATCGTAACTATCATCAATTTGTGGGTACACATATTTATTTGCATTTGCTAAACTTGCAAAACCACATAAACAATCTAATTGCCCAATAAGTTGTGCATTCTCTTGTACCGAAATAATAAATTGATGCATCCAAGTGACCAACTCACCAAATAATTGTTGCTCTATAGCTAAAATACGTTCTTCTGCCCCTAAAATTTTTGCTTCATATTCTTTAAGCTCTTCGGTAATGTAACGCTCTGCATTTACTAAAGTTTGCTTTCTAATCCATTCTTCAGGTACTTTATCTTTATGTGAGTTACGAACCTCTATATAATACCCAAAAACGTTGTTCGATGCTATCTTTAAAGATGTTATGCCTGTTCGTTCGCTTTCGCGCTTTAGCATATTATCTAAATAAGTTTTTCCGGATTGAGACAAACCTCTTAATTCATCTAATTCTTCTGAAAAACCAACAGCAATTGTATGCCCTTTTAAAACATTTACAGGCGCTTCTTCGTTTAAGGTTTCCTTTATTTTTTCGCGCAATAAATCACAACGATGTAAATTATCACCTAGTATTTTTAAAGCTTCATTCTCGCAAGTTTCCGCTACCAACTTAATTGGCACAATAGCATCTAACGAGTTTTTAAGTTGAATAACCTCTCGTGGGGAAACTTTTACCGTTGCTATTTTTGAAATCAGACGTTCAATGTCTCCTATTTGTTTTATTTGTGTTTGAACCTTTTCTAAAACCGTTTCGTTTTCAAGTAAATATTTGACGACTTCGTGACGCTGCTTTATTTTTTCGGCATGCTTAAGAGGCAATGCCAACCAACGTTTTAGCATACGACCGCCCATTGCCGAAATCGTTTTATCAATTACGTTAATTAAAGTTACAGCATTGGCATTGGTAGAATGGTATAATTCTAAATTTCGGATGGTAAATTTATCCATCCACACATAATCATCTGTAGCAATTCTAGAAACCGTAGCAATATGTTCTAATTTATTATGACGTGTTTCTCCTAAATAGTGAAGTACCACACCCGATGCAATAATCCCTTCATATAAATCTTCAATTCCAAACCCTTTAAGCGTTTTAGTATTAAAATGTTTGGTTAAAGTTTCATTGGCATAATCGGCTTGAAAAACCCAATCTTCCAAATAAAAGGTATGAAAATCATTTCCGAAGGTTTCAGAAAACACTTTTCTACTTTTCTTAGAAACTAAAACTTCACTTGGATTAAAATTCTGAAGTAACTTATCTACATATTCTGCATTTCCTTGAGACGTTAAAAATTCACCTGTAGAAATATCCAAGAATGCAATTCCGATACGTTCTTTTTCGAAATAAACAGCCGCTAAAAAGTTATTCGATTTAGAATGTAAAATATCATCATTAAAAGCCACACCTGGTGTTACCAACTCTGTAACTCCACGTTTTACAATAGTTTTGGTTTGCTTAGGATCTTCTAATTGGTCGCAAATAGCAACACGTTCACCTGCTCTAACTAATTTAGGTAAATAGGTATTTAAAGAATGATGTGGAAAACCAGCCAACTCAATTTCACTCTCACTACCCGCACCACGCTTGGTTAAAATAATATCTAAAATTTTAGACGCTTTAACAGCATCGCTACCAAATGTTTCGTAAAAATCACCAACTCTAAACAATAATAATGCATCAGGATATTTTACCTTAATGGCATTATACTGTTTCATTAATGGGGTTACTTTTTTTGCGGATTTAGCCAATGGTAATCTGGTTTTAAGTTATATTTTTGTCTTGAAAAATTTCAAGATTGCAAGTTTGCTAAATTACTTATATTTTGAGGCTTATTAAAACCGAAAGACTAGAAGTTATTTACAGATGTTGATAATTACACTTTTCAGACCTGCAAGGTTTTAAAAACCTGATAAGTCTCCAAAACGATAAAAATGCGTAAACTAAAAAACGAAGAACTAGACCGATTAGAAGTTTCAGAATTTAAAACAGCTGAAAAATCACCAATCATTATTATACTCGATAATATTAGAAGCTTAAATAATATTGGTTCTGTGTTTAGAACTAGTGATGCTTTTTTAATTGAAAAAATCTATTTGTGTGGTATTACTGCACAACCACCGCATAACGACATTAGAAAAACAGCCCTAGGAAGTACAGAAACCGTAGATTGGGAATATGCAGAAAACACCTTAGATGTTATTGAAAAACTAAAGGCAGAAGATGTTAATATCTGCTCAATAGAGCAAGCTGAAAATGCTACGATGTTAAACAAATTTGCACCTCAACCTCATAAAAAATACGCTTTTGTATTTGGAAACGAAGTAAAAGGTGTTGCACAAGATGTTGTTGATACAAGTGATGTTGTGATTGAAATTCCACAATACGGAACCAAACATTCCTTAAATATTTCTGTGAGTTGTGGTGTGGTGATTTGGGATGTGTTTTCGAAGATAGAAGATAGAAGATAGAAGATAGAAGATAGAAAATAGAAAATAGAAAGTTATACTCTTATTTCTTGAACAAAGTTGAACAACTTCGCTTTTTATTTACCTTAATAAAGAACAAATGAAAAAACCTTGGCCTACTAAAGCCGTAATGGAACAGATTTACGACAAGAAACTTTGGGGCGGAAAAGACTTTGATTTCTATTCAGGTGAAGGTTCTCATCATACAGAAATCATTCAACCTTATTTAGATTCGATTATTAGCTTCCTTAAATCTCATGATAATGATTTAGTGGTTTGCGATTTAGGTTGCGGTGATTTTAATATTGGAAAACAACTCACTAAACACACTAAAAAATATATTGGGATTGATATCGTTGAAAATCTAATTGAAAGAAACAAAACACTTTTTAAAGCTAAGAATTTAGAATTTCATTGTTTAAATATTGTAGAAGATGAATTACATAAAGCAGATTGTATTATTATAAGACAAGTCCTTCAACATTTATCTAATGTTGAAATACTTAAGATTGTAGAGAAATTTAAAAACTATAAATATATAATTCTTACAGAACATTTACCTCAAGGTAATTTTGAAGTTAATAAAGATAAAATTGCAAGCCAAGGAATTCGATTAAAACAAAATAGTGGTGTTAATCTATTGAAAGCTCCTTTTAATTTAGAAGTAAAGGAAGAACATCTACTTTCAGAAATTCACCTTGAAGATAACAAAGGCTGTATTGTAACTGTTCTTTATAAAACTATTTAATAAAGTTTTAATTATTACGCTGAGATGCGCTGAGTAACACGAAGTTTTCACAGAGAGATTTCTCTCAATTTTAAAATTATCTTATTTCAATTTTATTAAGCCTAAACTGCTTACTGCTTACTGCTTACTGCTTACTGCTTACTGCTTACTGCTTACTGCTTACTGCTTACTGCTTATTGCTTACTGCTTACTGCTTACTGCTTACTGAAGAATCATTAATTTCACCCAATAGCCACAAATAATCTTCACGAGACTTTACAAAATCTTTATCTGAAATATCAATAATCTTGACATTCATCTCTTGTTGACTCTTTAAAAAATCGAGATAACCAGCATTTATTTTTTCGAGATAATCGTCCTTAATATCTTTTTCGTAATTACGACCTCTCTTTTTTATGTTAGCCTGAAGTCTTTCTGTATTCTGATATAAATAAATGTACAAATCTGGCTTAGCGATATCTTTATAAACCTGGTAGAATAGTTTTCTGTACAATCTAAATTCATCTTCTGGCAAGGTGATTTTAGAAAAAATTAAAGACTTAAACACATCATAATCACTCACCATAAAATCTTTAAACAAATCGAATTGCGATAAATCGTCACTAATTTGTTGGTAACGGTCTGCTAAAAACGACATTTCTAAAGTAAATGCATAACGCTCTGGTTCTTTATAGAATTTTGGCAAAAATGGATTATCTGCAAAACGTTCTAAAATTAATTTCGCATTAAAATCTTTAGCAATCTTATTTGCTAAACTCGTTTTCCCAGCTCCAATATTCCCTTCAATAGCAATATAACTGTGATTATTAAAAGCGTATGCTGCTCTTGGATTTTCTAAGTGAAAATCTAAAGATTCAATTTCTGAATTATCCTCGCATTCTGAAAGTAATAGCTCAATAGATTTATTTAAAACAGGATGTTCAAAATCTTTCGCAATATCTAAAAGTGGCTCTAAAACAAACTTACGCTTATGTAATTCTAAATGCGGAATCGTTAATGTTTTTTCCTCAATAATTTCATCTTCAAAAAACAAAATATCTAAATCAATTTCACGAGACTCATAACCTTTAGTCGTTTTTGATTTTCGCCCCAACTCTACTTCTATAGTCTGGAGTTCTCTCAACACTCTTTTAGGTTTCAATTCTGTATCTACCGTTATGCAAGCATTATAAAAATCATCACCTTCAAATCCAAAAGCAGGTGTTTTATAGACTTTAGAAATCTTTTTAACTACACCAATACGCTTAAAAACAGCATCAATAGCCAATTGCAAATACTGCAATTTATGACCTTTGTTACTTCCTAATGCGATGTGAATGGTTTTGGTTGGCTTCATAAATAAATACGGATTCTATGCCGAATCGGGATGGACAAAATAACTAAAACAAAATCTATTATGCTAATGATTTAAGGACTGTTCTTTTAAAAATAAAATCTTTTGTTTTTCATCATCTTTTTCTAATCCAGAATAAACTTAAGTTTAAGTAACTATTACAACAAAATCAAATTCTTTATCTTTACTGAAAACAATCTACAACCACAGCTTAATGACATTAAGAGACAAAATTTTAGCACAACGTATTTATCTCTTACTTGGCGGACTTTTTATTACATCGCTTGTCGTTTCAAATTTAATATTTCAAAAATTCTTTTATTGGTATCCTTTAGATATAGAAATCTTTGGTTCTAAATTATTTGAGATTTCTGTCGGAATTCTGCCTTATCCTATAACTTTTTTAATTACCGATTTAATTAGTGAGATTTATGGAAAAAAAAGAGCCAATGATATTGTGGTGGTTGGAATTTTTGCCTCGCTATTTTCCTTATTAATTATTTTTACCGCAAGTAGCATGCCTGCTACAGAATGGTCTTATGTAGACAACAAAATGTTTGATACGGTTTTTGGAAATACCACAATTGCTGTTTTTGCGAGTATGCTCACCTACCTATTTGCGCAATTTGTAGATATTCAAATTTATCATTTTTGGAAACGTATTACTAAAGGAAAACACTTATGGATTCGGAATAATTTTTCCACTTGGCTTTCTCAATTTATAGACACTTTTACAATTGTCTCTTTACTTTGTAGCTTTGGCATTATAGATTGGGCTAATTTTAAAGGCTTACTCATAAGTGGTTTTATTTTTAAAGTTATAGTTGCCATATTAGATACGCCGTTTTTATATCTTGGTGTTTACTTATTCCGGAAACGTTTTAACTTAAAAGTTAATCAAGAAATAGATTTACTTTAACACCCATACAACTAAATAATAGTATTTTTATTAATACAAATTAGACCTTACTAAATCATTAAAATCTTCTTAAACTTATTGATATTAGCAACTTTTATGCAGAAATTTGCGTATATATATAGTATTGAGATGTTATTTTACCAACCCAAATAGAACTTATGAAGAAATTTTTAAAAATTATCGGAATCGTATTAGTCCTTTTTATTGCAATACTTGTAGCTATTCCTTTTGTTTTAGAATCTAAAATAGATGCCATTGTTCAAAACTATGCAGATGAAAATTTAAATGCTGATTTATCTTTTGATGATATTAGCCTTAGTCTTATTAGTAGTTTTCCTAAAGCAGAAGTTAGTGTTGAAAATTTAAAAGTAATTAATCGCGCTCCTTTTACTGGAGAAAGTTTAGCAACTGCGCAATCAATTTCTTTTGAAATGGGAATGATGCAATTATTAAATGGAACAGAAGACCCGTTAGAAATCAATGAAATTATCGCTAACGAATTACTCTTAGTCATTAAAACCAATAAAACAGGTGCTGTAAATTACGATATTGTAAAAGAAAGTGAAACCACTACAGAAACACCAACAGAAACAGAAAGTTCAGCGGGCTTTAGTTTTGATATTGATAACTATGAATTAAACAATAGTGCCTTTACCTATATAGATGAAACTTCTGATATGGCATTCTACCTTACAGAAATTAACCATAAAGGAACCGGAATTTTCTCTGGCGGGAAATCTGAATTAGACACTAATACTGAAGCAAACGTTAGTTTTGCGATGGATAGCACTTCTTATTTAACTAACACCCATATTAAATTAGATGCGTTAATTGACTTAGATTTGGAGCAAGAAAAATATACCTTTAAAGAAAACAAAGCCTACATTAATGCATTACCATTAGAGTTTGATGGTTATGTACAATTGGTAGAAGCCGGACAACAGATAGACATCACTTTTAAAAATCCGGGAGCTACGTTTAAAGATTTCTTGGCGATAATCCCTGAAGCTTATGCTAAAGATGTTGCCAATGTTAGCACAACAGGAAACTTTTCATTCACAGGAATTGTAAAAGGTTTAGTTTCGGAAGAAACAATCCCGACTTTAGATATTAATTTACTTTCGGAAAATGCTTCTTTCAAATTTCCACAACTTCCAAAAAGTGTAAAAAATATAGGTATTGATGTTTCTATAAAAAATACAACAGGAAATGTTGATGACACCTTTGTTAATATTGACAAGTTAAATTTTCAAATTGATGAAGATGTTTTTAAAGCCGAAGCTTCTATTAAAAATCTAACTAAAAACATGTTAATAGCAGCGAAGCTAAATGGCTCTTTAAATTTAGCAAATATCACCAAAGCATACCCTGTTGAATTAGACAACGAACTTAGTGGAATTTTAAAAGCCAACATAAGCACCTCTTTTGATATGGATGCTATTGAAACCAACGCTTATCAACGTATTAAAAGCGTAGGAAATATTTCGTTATCTAATTTTGTATTTTCTTCAGATGACATTCTAAATCCAATTCAAATTAATAAAGCAGATTTAAGCTTTAAACCAGGAACAGTTAGTTTAAATAGTTTTGATGCCTTAACCGGAAAAAGTGATTTTTCTGCAACAGGAACAATCAACAACTTACTTGGTTTTATGTTAAGTGATAAAAACTTAGAAGGTAATTTCAACTTAAACTCTAATACATTTGCCCTTTCAGATTTTATGTCTGAAGATACTGTTACTACTGAAACAGAAACTTCGACTTATAACAAATCAACCGAAACTGAAGCTGTTGCAGAAGCTCTTAAAATTCCAGCATTTTTAGATTGTACCATTACTGCTAACGCTAAAACTGTTATTTATGATAATCTAAATTTAAAAAATGTAAAAGGGAAATTAGTAATTAAAGATCAAACGGCTAGTCTTCAAAATATGACTACAGATATTTTTAATGGACAATTAGGCATTACAGGTAGTGTTTCTACTAAAAATGAAAAACCAACCTTTGATATGAAGTTGGGAATGCAAAATTTTGATATTTCGCAGTCCTTTTCAAAATTAGAAATGCTAAAATCTATAGCACCAATAGCAAAAGTACTTCAAGGTAAATTTAACTCTACTATAGATGTTAGCGGATTACTAGACAGTAGTCTTTCTCCAGACCTAAGTACTATTTCTGGTAGTGCTTTAGCTAAAATCCTAACAGATAAGGTAGATACAAGTAACAGTCCTCTATTAAGTAGTTTAGATAGTAAACTAGATTTTATTGATTTTAATGGACTTGACCTTAAAGATATTGTAGCTAACTTAAGTTTTGAAAATGGAAATGTTTCAGTAAAACCATTCACTATCAACTATAAAGACATTCCTATTGAAGTATCGGGCACGCATAGTTTTACAAACACGATGAATTATAGTGCTGTTTTACAAGTACCAGCTAAATATTTAGGAAGTGAAGTCAATCAATTAATAGGAAAAATCAATGATGGCGAGGTAAATAACCTAACGGTTCCTATAACAGCAAATATCGGCGGTACATTTGCAAGTCCTAATATAAAAACAGACTTAACGAGTGGTGTTACTAACTTAACAAAACAATTAGTTGAAATTGAAAAACAGAAATTAATTGGTAAAGGAAAAGATAAAGTTAGCGATTTATTAAGCGGTCTTGTCGGAGGAAATTCAAACACTACAAAAACAGACTCTACAGCAACATCTGAAGAATCTACAAAACAAAGTACAGAAGATAAAGTGAAAGAAGGTGTCGGAAATATTCTTGGCGGACTCTTAAAAGGAAAGAAGAAAAGTACGGACGATAAAACAGAAGATTAGACCAAAATAAGACCGTTAATCGGTTAAAATAAAAAAAATCAACCACTTTTTGTTAATAATTGCATAATTTTTTGGAATTCTTAATAATTAGGTTACATTGAAGGTTCACAAAATTTCAAAGGATACATGAGGCAATTAAAAATCACCAAGCAGGTTACCAATAGGGAAGATAAATCTTTAGATAAATATCTACAAGACATAAGTAAGATTCCGTTGATAACAGCTGATGAAGAAGTGGAATTAGCACAACTTATTAAAAAAGGTGATCAAGCTGCACTAGATAAATTAACAACAGCCAATTTAAGGTTCGTTGTATCAGTTGCAAAACAATATCAAAATCAAGGATTAAAATTACCAGATTTAATTAATGAAGGTAATGCAGGTTTGGTAAAAGCAGCAAAGCGTTTTGATGAAACTAGAGGTTTTAAGTTTATTTCTTATGCTGTATGGTGGATTAGACAAGCTATTTTACAAGCTTTAGCAGAACAATCTCGTATTGTACGTTTGCCTTTAAATAAAATTGGTACTATTAATAAGATTAATAAAGCCTTTTCTCATTTAGAGCAAGTAAATCAAAGACCACCAAATGCAGATGAAATTGCTGGTGAATTAGATCTTAGTGTTCGTGAGGTAAAACAATCAATGAAAAATTCTGGTCGTCACCTTTCTATGGATGCGCCATTGAAGGATGGAGAAACTTTTAGTTTGTATGATGTTGTAAGTTCTGGTGAATCACCAAGACCTGATCACGATTTAATGCGTGAGTCATTAAATGTAGAAGTAGAACGTGCTTTAGAAACATTAACACAGAAGGAAAGTGATGTTATTCGCTTAAACTTTGGTATTGGAGATCAACCACCAATGACATTAGAAGAAATTGGAAGTATCTATGATCTAACACGCGAACGTGTAAGACAAATTAGAGAAAAAGGAATTAGAAGATTAAGACATGCTAGTAAGAGTAAGATCTTAAAAACATACTTAGGATAAATTAACTGCTTTAAAATAATTTTACTTTAAAGCCTGAAACATAGATTCTTCTACTAATGATATAGGTTTAGCCTAATGATTTTATAGTAAGAATAGTATTGAAACTTTTAAATTTAAAAATAATTGTTTAAAAGTTTCAATTAATTTTTTATTTTCAAATAGTTAAAGTATATTTGCCGACCGTTTGCAAGAATTAGTTAATAAAAATATATCGATATAATGATTAAAATCGAAATCAAAGAAGGAGAAAATATAGAACGTGCACTTAAGCGTTATAAGCGTAAACACAGAAATGTGCAAATTATGCAAAACTTAAGAGAAAAGCGTTATTTCGCTAAACCTTCTGTAACAAGAAGAAGAGAAATTCAGAAAGCTGAATATATCCAAGGCTTAAGAGATGCTGAAAACGTATAGTTTTCTCATTCATAAAATTAAGATTAAAGAGTAGCAAATATGCTACTCTTTTTTTGTGCCATATTTTATCATATTCAAGTTTTTCATTTTATCTTTAAGGTATAATAATTCACTAAAAAAGAAGTTATGCCACTTATAAAAACCGTACAAGGAAAACACCCTCAAATCCCAGAAGATTGCTACGTTGCAGAGAATGCAACTATTGTTGGAGACGTTACATTAGGAAGCCAATGCAGCATATGGTTTAATGCCGTAATTAGAGGCGATGTACACTACATTAAAATAGGAAACAAGGTGAATATTCAAGACGGTGCTATAATACATGCAACGTATCAAAAATCACCAACAACAATAGGTAACAATGTGTCTATTGGCCATAATGCAATGGTGCATGGTTGTACGATTCAAGACAATGTACTGATCGGTATGGGAAGCATTGTTATGGATGATTGCGTTATAGAAAGCAATAGCATTATTGCAGCAGGAGCTGTGGTTACTAAAAATACAATCGTAAAATCTGGAAGTATTTATGCTGGTGTTCCTGCTAAAAAAGTAAAAGACATTAGCAAAGAATTAATTTCAGGTGAAATTGATCGTATCGCAAACAATTATGTAAAATATTCAGGTTGGTTTAAGGAAGAATAAGAATTGTTTTATAGATTATTCTACAAAATTAAAGACTCACTTTCAATCTCTCAATTAAAGCTTCAACAGATGAAATTTCATTTAAGATGTCTGGAGTTAAAACTGTAGTAAATTTAATTGTTTCTAGTTTTAATATTGTAGGATAATTTAGCTTTACACTAGGGAATTTGGTTTCAAATTCATCTTTATGATAAAATTCCATTTGAAACTGACTTTCTGCTCTAAAGTTTTTCCATATTGTATTTTCCTTAAACGTATCATGTGTTAAAGCACAAAGACTGCATTGATATGTTGAAGGACTCAATAATTTATGACCAATATCTAATAGGTTATTTAACTTTCCTGAGTTCGCATTATAAACAAATAGTAATTTCATAAAGTCTTAGTATGGAAAACTTAATTAACCTTACTAAAATTTTAAATGAGTTACATTAAATTTATTATCGAGTATTGTATTTAAAACTGCAATATCACTGTTTGATAACAATTCTATTTTTGGATTTTCTGAAGAAGGATTAAGCAAATCTAAAGAAGCTAATACCACTTTTGTTTGGTTTGCTACAGCTCTTCCGGAGTCAATAATTTTAATATGACTAGGAAGCATTTTAGATAGCATAGGTATTAAATAAGGATAGTGTGTGCAACCTAACACTAGGTGATCTATATTCTGCTCTAACATGGGCTTTAAATAGATTTCTAGAAGAGATTTCATCTTATTAGAATTTAACTGACCAGATTCTATTAACTGAACAATACCATCCCCTTCTTGTTCTATAATCTTAATTCCTTCAGAATATAGATCTGTAGTTTTATGAAAAAGTTGACTACTTAAAGTTCCCTTTGTAGCCAATATACCAATAGCCTTGGTTTGTGTATTTAAAGCCGCAGGTTTAATAGCTGGCTCTATTCCTATAAAAGGAATATTATAGTTTGCTCTTAAGTAATCAATAGCATTTGTAGTAGCCGTATTACAAGCAATTACAATAGTTTTACAACCTTTATTTATTAAGTATTCAGTATTTTTAATACTAAGCTTTATAATGTCTTCTTTAGACTTATTTCCATAAGGAGCATTTATACTATCGGCTAGATAAATGCAATTTTCATTTGGTAATAGGGAATGAATTTCTTTAAAGATAGAAGTCCCACCAATACCAGAATCAAATATACCTATAGGTTGTTTATTACTCATGAGTACAAAAATAAAAAGTCGCTTAATAATAAGCGACTTTCTAAATAATTATTTTAATAAGGATTACATCCCTAATTGCTTTTTAACATCTGCCATAAGATCTTTTCCGTCAGCTACAATAAGCATTGCAGAATCAACTACATACTTAATTCCTTGAGCTTTAGCTACTGCTTTAATTGCATTATCCGCTTTTTCAACAATAGGTTTTAAAAGATTAAATTCTTTTTGTTGTAAATCTTTCTGAGCTTGTTGTTGAAACTCACCTAAGCTTTGCTTAATTCCTTCAACTTCTTGCATACGCTTCATATTTTCTTCTTCAGATTTCGTTGCAGATTCAGCATCATATTGCTTTAATTTTGCATCTAATTCTTTAATAGAAGTTTGAATATTAGCTTCGTAAGTTTTACCTAATTTTTCAATTTCAGATTGCGCTTGTGTATAAGCTGGCATTGACTTAATTAATTCTTGCTTATTGATATGAGCAACTGTGCTTTGTGCAGAAGCTAAACTTGTAGCCCCAATAAAAAGTACTGCTGCAAATAATAAAGATTTTAAATGTTTCATTTGATTTAATTGTATTACGTGTTATTTAAATTTATTGATTATTAATCTTTTTTAGCATTTGCTATAGAATCATTCTTTCTAACCTGTTCTTCACGATCTTTACGTGCTTTTAGTCTTTGATCTATAATTCTCTGCTTTCTTTCTTCTAATTCTTTTGCTCTAGCTTCTCTTTCTTTTAATTTTTGAGCGCGTACTTCAGCAGCTAATTCTGCTGCAGTTTTTGGTTTTTTTATTGTTGTAGAATCGTTTTTAATAAGTCCTTCAACTTTCGTGCTATCCGTTTTTATAATTGACTTTTCTACAGCTGTAGTATCTTTTTTAATAGTTACAGAATCAACAGCTTTAACTTCTTCTTTCGCTTCCTCTTTAGTTTCTTCCGAAACCTCAGTACTTTTATTTCTTGCTTCTAGAGCATTTTGCCTACGCTCTTCTGCCTCTTTCTTTTTAGCTTCTCTAAGTTCTTCTTGTGCTTTTTTTCTATCTTCAATTGCTTTTTCGCGCTCTGCACGTTTAGCTGCTAATTGAGCTTCACGTTGTACTTTACGATCTTCTAAAGCTTGTTGTCTTGCATCTTTATCTCCATCAACTACTGGCACTACTTCCTCTTCATCTAAAGCTTTACGTTCTTTTTTATTTTTAGCTTGTGTACGTTTTGATGTTCTAGTGATTGTTCTCAGAACTTGTTCACTCATATCGTAGCGTTCTGCTGAGTAAAGCATAACAACATCTGCAGATCTATCAAAAACAAAATCGTAACTTTTAGTTTCTGCAATTTCTTGTACAGCTGCAAAAATTTGATCTTGAATAGGCTCTATCAATTGACGTTTCTGAATCATTAAATCGCCTTCAGGTCCAAAACGTTTTTGCTGATAATCTAATACCTCAGCTTCTTCAAAAGAAATATCTTCAAAACGCTCATCGTATAACTCTTTAGTTAAAAGAACACTTTCGTTATTTAGTTCTTTCTTCTTTTGTTCAATAGCATTTAATTTTGTTTCAATTTCAGATTTCCATCCTTGAACTTTTTTATCTAACTGAGATGAAGCTTCTTGATATTCTGGCACATTTTGTAAAATATACTCAGTATCAATATAACCGATTCTAACACCACGTTGCGCATGTGCACTAAAACTTAGTAGACCAATGATTATTAGTAAAAAAAGAACTTTAAATTTCATCATTTTATTTTTCATATTTTGAGACAATTTAATCGTAATGCTAAATATACTATTCATTTAGTATTACTAATCTTCAAATTTAACGAAATATATTCTTAAAAATTTTAACAATGTGATGAAATACTTATTTTAATATTAGAAAATATCGTGCCAAACTTAAAATTGTTGCCCGATGATGAAGTGAGTTTCCCAGTTTTTTACCTCTGTACCATAAGGTGAATCATCAAATGCATGACCAAAGTCTATACCTAATAAACCAAATGCTGGCATAAAGATTCTAAGACCAAAACCTGCTGATCTCTGAAGTTTGAAAGGATCAAAATCCTTAAAGTCATTTACAGATGAACCAGCTTCTAAGAATGATAATGCATATATTTTAGCTTGAGCACCTAAAGTAATTGGGTAACGCAACTCTAAAGAAAATTTATTATATATTGATCCACCATCACTATCTGAAAGTGATTGATTAGGATATCCACGAAGTTGAATAACCTCTCTACCATCTAAAGAATAATTGGCTAAACCATCACCTCCAACAAAGAATCGCTCAAAAGGAATAACACCTCTATCGCTATTATAAGCGCCAAGGAATCCAAATTCCATACTTGGTCGTAAAACAAGTTTTTTAGTTAAGGCTTGATACCAATCTGCTTTAAATTTAATTTTATAAAATTCTAACCATTTAAAACGTTCTTGATCTATCTCTGCAACACGATCATTATCTCCCGCGTCTAATGCATCTTCTCTTTCATCTGCTAACTCACCGTAATCTACACCGTTAACTAAAGAATAAGGGAAAGAAAATTTAGCTGACACAGAAAAGCTAGATCCACCTGTTGGATAAACAGGGTCTACTCTAAGATCATTTCTGCTTAAACCTATTGTATAAGATAAATTATTTGAGCTTCCGTTTCCAAAAGTAAATAAACCTGTAGAATAATTTTGAAGATCGTAATGTTGGTAACTTATTGCCTGAGATAACACAAAATAATCATCTGGTTCTGCTAATCTTGTTGATAGACCAAAAGTTAATCCTAATATGTTAAAGCTTTTATCATTATCGGCACTTCCTGTTGATGAATCATATAAAAACTGCTTAGAATATGATAATGATGATGATAATTGATAAGGTTTTTTACCTCCAAACCATGGCTCACTAAATGAAAAACTATACGTTTGATAATATTCACTTGCCTGAAGTCTTAATGCTAAACTTTGACCATCACCTCTAGGAACGGGCTTGTAAGCATCTTTTTTAAATAAATCTTTAATAGAAAAGTTATTGAATGATAACCCTAAAGTACCAATGAAGCCTCCTCCACCGTAACCACCTTGTAGTTGTATTTGACTAGAACCTTGTTCTACAACAGAATATTGTACATCTAAAGTACCATCAACTGGATTTGGATTTTTAATATCTGGCACTATTTGTTGTGCATCAAAAAAGCCTAATTGTCCAAGCTCTCTAATGGTTCTAATAATATCAGATTTTCTATAAAGTTCACCTGGACGTGTTCTTAATTCTCTATATATAACATGATCATTTGTAACATCATTACCAACAACAGAAATATTATTGTAATAAGCTGGTTTACCTTCAGATATACGGATCTCCATATCTATTACATTTCCTTCTGCACTAACCTCAACAGGGTTAATTGTAGAGAACATATAACCAAAGTTTTGATAAGCATTGGTAATATCATTTGCATCAGGGTTTTCCTGATTAGCGATACGCTCTCTTAACTCTACACCATTATAGGTATCTCCTTCTTTTATTCCTAATAAGTTAGATAACTGCTCATCTGAATAAATTGTATTACCTACAAAAGAAATTTTACCAAAAGTATATTGGTCTCCTTCTTCAACTTTAATATCTAAACTGATTGTTTTTTTATCTAAATAAGAAATAGAATCCGAGATAATTCTTGCATCTCTATATCCATTCTCTTTATAATAATCTACAACACTTACTAAATCTGCTCTAAAATCATCTTCAATATATTTAGAACGTTTTAATACTCTTATAAACTTTTTCTGCTTCGTACTTTTCATTGCTTTACGAAGCTTTTTGTCTGTTATCTTTTCGTTTCCATCAAAATCAATTGACTTAATTTTTACTTTTTCTCCCTTATCAATAACAAGACGCATATCTACACGTTCTTTTTCAACAGAATCAATGACTTCAGAAGTAGTGATTTTTACATCAGTATTTAAAAATCCTTTTTTTCTATACTTATTAGTTAGATAATTTTTAGTCGTTGCAACAAGGTTTTCTGTAACTTTCTGACCAGGTTTTAATTTATTCTCGTCAATAATTTCGTCTTTTTTACCTTTCTTAACACCTTCTATTGTTAATTCTTTAAGCTCTGGTAAATCACTAAGATTAATTTCTAAGTCTGCAGTATTACCATCTATATTGGTAATATAAATATCTATACTACTAAATAAATTAGACTTCCATAATGTTTTTACAGCATTAGCAATTTTTTCACCTCCTACCTGAATCTCTTCATCTTTTCTAAGTTTAGAATAGGCAATAATAGTTTGTGCACTAAAATTAGTGTTTCCTGTAACTGTAATTTCATTTATTAAATAAGTTTCGCCATCTTCTACTTGGGCGTAACTATTAATTGAAATTATAAAAAGTGATGCAATAAAAATTCGTTGAATAAATAATCTCAACATTGCATAGTTAGGTAAGTTGTTCGCTTGTTTTTCCAAATCTTCGTTCTCTGTTTTGATAATTTATGATTGCTTCGTATAGATTTTCTTTTTTAAAATCTGGCCATAAAATATCGGTAAAATATAATTCTGCATAGGCTATTTGCCATAGCAAAAAGTTACTAATACGTTGCTCTCCACTTGTACGTATAAGCAGGTCTACGTCTGGTAAATTTTGCGTGTAAAGATGCTTATTAATAATTGATTCGTCAATACTTTCAGTAGAAATTATATTATTTTTAACTTTAACTGATAATTCCTTAACAACATTAACGATTTCTTCACGAGATCCATAACTCAATGCTAGAGTCAATGTCATATTAGTATTGTTCTTCGTTTTATCGATAACATCTAAAAGTTCTAAATGTGCTTTTTTAGGCAAATCATTTAAACACCCTATAGCATTCAATTTAATATTATTATCTTGTAATGTCTTTATTTCTTTCTTAAGAGACTTAACTAAAAGCTTCATTAAAGTTTGTACTTCTAGCTTTGGCCTGTTCCAATTCTCTGTAGAAAATGCATAAAGCGTAAGATTTTTAATTCCTAATTCTGCACTAGTTTCTACAGTTTCTCTTACTGATTTTGTTCCGTTTTCATGACCTATAACCCGTAACAAACCTTTTTGTTTGGCCCAACGACCGTTACCATCCATAATAATAGCTATATGGCTAGGTAATTTCTCTATATTTATTTGTTCTTTTAAACTCATTTTAAAAATTGCAATAGCAAGGTCTTCTACCAAAGGTATATGTTAATGTTATTCCTGTAAACATATACCAATCGTTATTATTTGTATTTCCGAAACTCAAATATTCCTCTGTATCAACTGAATCTGGTACACTTCCATCTAATTCATCTGTAAAAGTATAACGTGCCCCTACCTCAGCTGCTAAAATAATTTGGCTACTAATATTTGTTTTATAGCCAATTGCCATAGGTATCCCTAAAGCCCAACTAGATGTACCTTCGGAAGTATATTCACCTGCTGGTGAAAAATAATAATTATCGTACCCTGTAAGCGTAAGTCCTGAATATAAATATGGTGTTCCTTTAATTCCTGAAGTATGAAGATCGAAATCTAAAAACGTAAACTCCATTCCTGCTGAAATTTCAATAATATTAGAATTAAATTCATAATCCCGTTGTTGTCTTCTAGGATCATCTGATTTTGCATCTACACCATTTAATTCTGAAAAAATAACAGAAGCTCTAAATGAATGTCTTGCACTTCTATTCCATCTTGCAAGGACACCAAAAGCAGGTTGATTTGGCGATATATAATCAGTAGCGCCAACATCTCCTATAAAATTACTTCCACCTGCAAATACACCAATTTCATAAATTTGAGCATCAACATTTTTAGTAATAAAAACGCATAATATTAACAGAAATAAATACTTCATAAAATTTTTAAAGTTTGCAAATATAGCAATTATGATTTGCGTACAGTAATTTGGCGCAAATTGTCTTACAAATAAACAGTTTTTAGAAATAATTATTGTGTCACTAAATAGTTTAGTTTCGACGATCTTCTCCCCAAAGTAATTTTTTTCGAAGTGTTGCTAAGAAAGATTCCTCTAACAACTCTACCATTTTTATAACAAAATCTGCTTTTTTTACTGTTACTATTGTAGTGTTAGAAAGGGTAACGATCCTTGAATCTAATGACATTAAAAACTGATCTTCTCTACCATTAACCTTTAATCTCACCGTTTTACTATCTGGAATAACCAATGGACGCGCACTTAAATTATGAGGTGCTATTGTTGTTAATACAAAATTCTTAGCATTAGGTGCTATTACTGGCCCACCACAACTTAAAGAATAACCTGTAGAACCTGTTGGTGTAGATAAAATAAGTCCGTCTGCCCAATAGGTTGTTAAAAACTCATCATCAAGATGCGTTTCTATAGTAATCATTGAGGTTGTATTTTTTCTACTTATAGCAATCTCATTTAGCGCAAAATATGTATTAACCACATCCTCATGTTCGGGATCTGTAGACACACTAAGTAATGCACGTTCTGAGATTTTGTATTCACCATTAAAAATTTCCGTTAAGGCTGGTTCAATATCATCTATTTGAATTGTCGCTAAAAACCCTAATCGTCCAGTATTTATACCAACAACAGGGATATTTAAATCTCTAACATAAGTAATAGCTCTTAAAATAGTACCATCACCACCAACACTAATTAATAAATTAAAACTTGTATCTAAAGTATGAAACGTCTTTATCTTAGTATTATCCTTTACATGATTAAATTGTATTTCTAAAAACTCTTCCTCTACATAAACCTCAGCATCTTTTTCTAGTAAGACCTCTATGAGTTTCTCTACTGCTTGTTGAGTGATTTCTTTTAAGTAATTCTGACCGTAAACTGCGACTTTTATCATTACATATTAAGGTATTTGTCTAAATATTTAGAACGCGATTTTAGGCTTTCAACATAAGAATCATCTTCATGCCCAGAAATAATATTATAACTATAACGTCTAAATGTTTGAATAACTTCATTTAAACTTCCATTTCCTATTTTTAAAGTAATTCTTGCTAAATTCCCTTCAATTTTAGACACAAAAGCACCTAAAACTTTAGCATCATTAGATTCTACAATCTGACTAATTTCACTAAAAGAATAATCATTAACTCCTTTTTCTACCATAATAATTCCTCCTGGTTCAGAAAAAAAAGGAGTTTCATTAAATAAATGTATAACATCATTTAATTCATAATAACCAAGATACTTGTTGTTATGATCTAGTATAGGCATTATGTTAGTATCGTTTTGCGCAAAAGCTTCTAGAACATCTAACCAAATTGTGGTAGGCCTCACAAAAAAACCTTCTACTGCATAATGGCAATCTTCAATAATTTTTTCGGCCTCAAAACAATGTGCGTCAGTTTCAGAAATACACCCCATATATACACCGTCCTTTTCTATAGGAATATGAGAGTAAGTTAACTGATTAAAGAGCATTTTTATATCGCTTACTTTATCAGTTACATCGAGTGGTTTTATATCGTTAATTATATAATCTTGAAGTTCCATTAAAACGGTATTAAATATGGTGCAAATTAACGAAAAATAACCACAAAACACCTTTACATGTCACCAGAACTCTGCTCCTTTTTCTTTTAATTTTAAAAAAAACAAAATAAACTAGATGCATTCATCTTTTTAATATTTCACGGTGTAACTATTAAACAATAGTGAAACTTTTTAGTTTACAATTAAAAGTAAAGCTGAGTTCTGTATTTTTGTAGTTCAAATTCAAAATAGTATGACTAAGTTAAGTGTTAATATAAATAAAATCGCAACGCTAAGAAATAGTCGAGGTGGCGATGTACCAAATTTAATACAGTTTGCAAAAGATGTTCAAAATTTTGGTGCTGAAGGTATAACTATTCACCCAAGACCAGATGAAAGACACATTCGTTATCAGGATGCGTACGATTTAACATCTGCCGTTCACACAGAGTATAATATAGAAGGAAACCCTATTCCTAAGTTTGTAGATATGGTTTTAAAAATAAAACCAACACAAGTTACTTTAGTTCCTGATTCTATTGATGCCATTACGTCTAATGCTGGTTGGGACACTATTAAACATAAAGATTTTTTGGCTGAAGTAATTAAGGAGTTTAAAGCCAATGGAATTAGAACATCCATATTTGTAGATCCAGATTTACACCAAATAGAAGGAGCAAAAGAAACAGGTACTGATCGTATAGAACTTTACACAGAAGCCTTTGCTCACCAATATGGTTTAGGAAATAAAGAAGCGATTAATCCTTATATGAAATGTGCCGGATTAGCAAACACACTTCAACTAGGCATTAATGCAGGTCACGATTTATCTTTGGATAACATTAAATTCTTTAAAGAAAATATTACTGGACTATTAGAAGTATCTATTGGACACGCCTTAATTACTGAAAGTTTATACATGGGAGTAGAAAATGTGATTAACATGTATCTTGAAAAATTAAAAGATTAATTACCCAAGAACAAAAAAGAAAATAGCATGACATTACATTCTAATATAATAGGAGAAGGAAAACCATTTATAATTCTTCACGGATTTTTAGGAATGGGAGATAATTGGAAAACTTTAGCAAGACAATTTTCGGAGTCAAACTTTGAAGTACACCTTGTAGATCAAAGAAATCATGGTCGCAGTTTTCACTCTGATGATTTTGATTATGAATTATTAGCTGAAGATTTAAAAGCGTATTGCCAAACTAACAACTTAGAAGACATCGTTTTATTAGGGCATTCTATGGGAGGAAAAACAGCAATGCTTTTTGCTGCAAAATACCCTGAATTGGTACGCAAATTAATCGTTGCAGATATTTCGCCTCGTTATTACCCCGTTCATCACGATGCTATTTTAGAAGGTTTAAGTCAATTAGATTTTTCTGAAATAAAAACAAGAGGTGCCGCAGACAAAGTATTAAGCAACTATGTTACCGATACAGGAACACGAATGTTTCTACTTAAAAATTTATACTGGGTAGAGAAAGGACAATTGGGATTACGCATTAATTTAAAATCTTTAAAAGAGAATGTTTCTGAAGTTGGAGAAGCACTCCCAGTACACGCAACCTTTAATAAAGACACTTTATTTCTTAGAGGTGATCGTTCAGAATATATCGCTCAAGCTGATGAAGCTGTAATTCATCGTCATTTTCCCAATGCTAAAATTATAACCATTTCAAATGCTGGGCATTGGTTACATGCAGAAAACCCAAAAGATTTTTACGCAGCTGTTATGAATTTTGTATCTTAGAAATATTAAAACGTAAAATTATGAATTTATTAATTAGACTTTTACTTAATGCTTTGGCCGTTTTTATTTTAGCAAACATTCTTAGCGGCGTTACTGTAGACGGATATGTTGGTGCTATAATTGTAGCATTAGTACTTTCAATACTTAATTTATTAATAAAACCAATACTAGTAATATTAACATTACCAGCAACGATTTTTACGCTAGGTCTTTTTCTTCTAGTCATAAATGCACTAATCATATTACTAGCAGACAAACTGATTGACGGATTTGGTGTTTCTAGCTTCTGGACCGCTTTATTATTTAGCGTATTACTATCTATTTTGCAATCTTTATTTCAATCCTTATTAAAAGATGATAAAAAGTAGCTTAAGGTCAAACATTTAAAACTATTGTTGGGTTGTAAAAAATATTGTATTTTTGCAGCCCAATTTTAGTTTCAATAAAAATGAACATTACAAGAGAAAACATCGATGCATTAAATGCAGTTGTAAAAGTGGATATCGCTAAAGAAGATTATAGCGATAAAGTAGAGAAAATCTTATTAGATTACCGTAAATCTGCTAACATTCCTGGCTTTAGAAAAGGTCACGTACCAATGGGAATGGTAAAAAAACAATATGGTAAAGCTGTATTGGTAGATGAAGTAAATAAATTATTACAAGATGCTCTTGGTAAATATTTAGTTGAAGAAAAACTAGATGTTTTAGGTAATCCTTTACCAAAAGCACAAGATGATTTAAATTGGGATGCTGAAGCATTTACATTTGAATTTGAATTAGGTTTAGCACCAAAATTCGAAGTAGAATTAAAAGGTAAAAAAGCAATTACACATTATAATATTGTGGCTGATGACAAAATGATCGATGATCAGGTTGAAAACATCCAAAAACAATATGGTAAAATCATTTCTCAAAACGAAATTACTGAAGCTTCTGAAATTACAGGAACTTTTGCTAACGAAGAAGAAGGAATCGATAACGCTACAATGATTACTTTAGATAAACTAAAAGGAAAAACAAATTCTAAGAAATTTATCGGAGCTAAAGTTGGAGACGTTATTACATTAAAAACAAAAGGGTTATTTAACGATGATCACGATTTAATGAATTTCTTAAAAGTATCTCATGATGATGCTCATGGTTTAGAAATCGAAGTAACTTTTACTGTTACTGAAATTAACGAACGTGAAGCTGCAAATTTAGATCAAGAATTATTTGATAAATTATTTGGAGAAGGAAAAGTAACTTCTGTATCTGAATTAAAAGATAAAATTAAAGAAGATTCTGAAAAGCAATTTGCACAACAAGGAGACCAAAAGTTATTAAATGACGTTACTGAGAGTTTAGTTGAAAATACTAAATTCGATTTACCTACTACATTCTTACAAAAATGGATGCAAACAGCAGGTGAAGAACCAATGACTGAAGAGCAAGCTAAAGAAGAATTTGAAAAGTCTGAAAAAAGCATGCGTTACCAACTTATTGAAGGTAAATTAGTTCAAGAACACAAATTACAAGTTCAGTTTGAAGAATTAAAATCATTTTCTATGGAAATGATAAAAGGTCAAATGGCACAATTTGGTCAAATGAATCCTTCAGATAAAGAATTAGAAGACATCGCTGCACGTATCTTAGGAAACCAAGAAGAAGTAAAACGTATGTCTGAACAGTTATTAAGTCAGAAATTATTAAACTTATATAAAACTGAAGCTAACACGAAGACTAAAGAAATCACTTACGATGATTTCGTAAAAGAATTCTATAGTTAAGCAGTCTTTAAAATTATTAGTATCTTTAAGGCGTAAAATGTAAAAATTTTACGCTTTTTTTTGGAATTCATTTTCCATTAGAAAACAAATACAAATGATCTATTAAGCTCTTTTAAAATGCTTTAATAGACACAACATTAATTAAAAGAATTAAAAGCTATATGGATTACGGAAAAGAATTTGAAAAGTTCGCCACTAAAGATCAAGGCATCAATGGTAATTATTATCAAAAAATAATTACAAGCATGAATCCTACTAATTTAACGCCAAACATTATTGAAGAGCGTCAAATGAATGCGGTTTCAATGGATGTGTTTTCACGTTTAATGATGGATCGTATTATCTTTTTAGGAACAGGTGTAAATGATCAAGTTGCAAATATTATACAAGCACAATTATTATTTTTACAAAGTGTAGATGCCGTAAAGGATATTCAAATCTATATTAACTCTCCAGGAGGAAGTGTTTATGCTGGTTTAGGTATTTACGATACTATGCAGTTTGTTAAGCCAGATGTGGCTACAATTTGTACAGGTATTGCTGCATCAATGGCAGCTGTATTATTATGTGCAGGACAAAAAGGAAAGCGTTCTGCTTTAAAACACTCTCGTGTAATGATTCACCAAGTGAGTAGTGGTACACAAGGACAATTAAGTGATATGCAAATTGCCTTAAAGGAAACTATTAGAGTGAAAGAAGAATTGTACGAAATAATAGCAAACCATTCTGGTAACACTTTAGAACAAGTAGAGAAAGATTCTGATAGAGATTATTGGATGCGCTCACCTGAAGCTTTAAAGTACGGAATGATTGATGAAATTTTAGAACGCAAGTAAGTCACATTACTTTCGACTAACAATTTAAAAGTAAAATGAGATTTCTGCTTTGCAGGAATTAAAAAAAATTAAAATGGCAAAGGAAGAACTAGAATGTTCATTTTGTGGTAGGAAAAAGCCAGAAACAAGCTTATTAATAGCAGGTTTAGACGCACATATATGTGATCGCTGTATTCAACAAGCTCACGGTATTGTAATTGAAGAATCTAAACAATCTGATGATTCAGATTTAAGTGCAGAATTGATACTTAAAAAACCTAAAGAAATCAAAGGCTTTTTAGACGAATATATCATCGGACAAGACAACACTAAGCGTGTAATGTCAGTTGCTGTATACAATCACTATAAGCGTTTATTACAACCACAATCTGATGATGACATAGAGATACAAAAAAGTAATATCATCATGGTTGGGCAAACAGGTACTGGTAAAACATTAATGGCAAAAACAATTGCTAAGATGTTAAATGTACCTTTAGCAATCGTTGATGCTACTGTATTAACAGAAGCTGGTTATGTTGGTGAAGATGTAGAAAGTATATTAACACGCTTACTACAAGCTGCAGATTACAATCTAGAAAAAGCACAACGAGGTATTGTTTTTATTGATGAAATTGATAAAATTGCACGTAAGAGTGATAATCCTTCAATAACGAGAGATGTCTCTGGTGAAGGTGTACAACAAGCTTTATTAAAACTTTTAGAAGGTACTGTTGTTAATGTCCCACCAAAAGGAGGACGTAAACATCCTGATCAAAAATTTATTGAAGTAGATACTGAAAACATCTTATTTATTGCCGGTGGTGCTTTTGATGGTATTGAACGTGTCATTACTAAGCGAATGAACATGCAAGCCATAGGTTATAGCGCAATGAAAACAGATGATATTGACAAGGATAATATCCTTAAATATATCTCGCCAAGAGATTTAAAAAACTTTGGATTGATTCCTGAAATCATAGGACGTTTACCGGTATTAACATACATGGATCCATTAGATGCAAAAACACTAAGAGCTATTTTAACACAACCAAAAAATGCTATTATTAAACAATATAAAAAGTTGTTTGAGATGGATGAAGTTGAGTTTACTATTACAGATGATGCTTTAGATTATATTGTAGATAAAGCTATTGAATACAAACTTGGTGCCCGTGGTTTAAGATCGCTTTGTGAAGAGATTTTAACTGAAGCTATGTTTCATTTACCAAGTTCAGATGAAACTAAATTAAACGTTACTAAAGCTTATGTTGAAGATCGTTTAAATAAATCAACACTTAAAACTTTGAAAGCAGTTTCATAAACTTTATTAAACATCATAAAAAAAGCCACAATTTCAATATTGAAAATTGTGGCTTTTTATTTTTAGCTTATCATGAAACTAAATATTAAATCATGCTTTTTAAGAGTACATTTTAAAGGTTATTAATACGTAATAATTCTTCAACATAAACCCGAGAATTAGATAAACGCGGTACTTTATGTTGTCCTCCTAATTTATTATTTTCTTTTAACCAATCATAAAACAAATTGGTTCTTGCACTATGCATTTTAGGTTTATTAAGCGTCATATTATTTAAACGCTTGGCTTCATAATCAGAATTTAAAGACTTCAATGCATTATCAAAAAGTTCTTCAAAATGAGGCATATTTTCAGGTGGTGTTTTAAATTCAACAATCCACTCATGTGCTCCTTTTTCTTTACCTTCCATAAAAATTGGTGCAGCTGTGTAATCTACAATTTCAGATGACGTTTGCTTGCAAACATCCCTAAACGCATCTTCAGCATTTTCAATAATTAATTCTTCACCAAAAGCATTAATGTGATGTTTCGTTCTACCAGAAACTCTAATTCTATGAGGACTTAAACTTACAAACCGAATTGTATCTCCAATTTTATAGCGCCATAAACCAGCATTAGTTGTAATTACAACAGCATAATTTGTATTAAGCTTAACATCACTTAGTGGGATCACTTTTTGAGCTTCGGTTCCATAAGCATTCATGGGAATAAACTCATAGAAAATACCATAATCTAGCATCAATAATAGATCACTCGAATTATTCTGATCTTGAATTGCAAAAAAACCTTCTGAAGCATTATAAGTTTCATAATACCTAAAATTATCTGATGGTAAAATTGACTTATATTGCTCTACGTATGGATTAAAACTCACTCCTCCATGAAAATAAACTTCTAGGTTTGGCCAAACATCAAGAATATTATCTTTTCCTGTTTTCTCTAAAACATTATTTAACAATACTAACATCCAAGAAGGTACACCTGCCAAACTCGTTACGTTTTCTTCTATCGTTTCTTCAACAATAGCTTGCATCTTGGTTTCCCAGTCACTCATTAATGACACACTATTACTTGGTGTACTACTAAATTCTGCCCAAAATGGCATATTATCAATAAGTATGGCGCTTAAATCTCCAAATACAGTTCCTTTTTCTTTATAAAGTTCTTTACTTCCTCCTAAACGCAAACTCTTACCTGTAAACAATTGTGAATCTTCATTATTGCTTAAATACATACACAACAGATCTTTACTTGCTGCGTAGTGACAGTCTTCTAAAGATTCAAGACTTACAGGAATAAATTTACTCTTAGCATTTGTAGTTCCACTAGATTTAGCAAACCATTTTATCGGTCTAGGCCAAAAAATATTTTGCTCGCCATTTCGTGAACGTTCAATTAAAGGATGAAAACCTTCATAATCAACTACAGGAATTCGTTCATTAAATTCTCTATAGCTCTTAATAGAATCAAAATCATATTGCTTGCCAACCTCAGTATCTTTGGAAAGTTTTAATAAACTAAAAAGTAATTCATTCTGTACTTCGTTTGGGTATTTTAAAAACAATTCAATTTGATGAAATCGTTTTTTCAAAAACCAAGACGCAATAGAATTTACAATAGGAATTGGCATGGATTAGCTATCTTTACACTATTAATTAATGATAAAAATACTAAATTCTTTTATGGTTTACTCAGGAGTTCTCACAAAAATGCAAACTGAATTTTTAGAGCCAATTCAATACTATCTTGTCTTTAAAAATGACTTTATCCACGTGAATCAATTACTGAACAAAACCATTGATATTAAACTTATTGGACACCAATGTTTAAGCTGTGGATTAGATAAACCTATTTACAGACAAGGATTTTGTAAATCTTGTTTTTTTGACAAACCATTTGCTGGTGATTGGATAATGCGCCCTGAATTGAGTACTGCACATTTAGATCAGGAAGATCGTGATTTAGAATATGAAAAAAGAGTACAACTACAACCTCATATTGTGTATTTAGCGAACTCTAGTAACGTAAAAGTGGGAGTCACCAGAAAGAGCCAAGTACCAACACGTTGGATTGACCAAGGTGCTCATGAAGCTGTTGAAATAGTAGAAGTTCCTAACCGTTATTTAGCTGGAATTACTGAGGTCGCTTTAAAAGACCATGTTGGAGACAAGACAAATTGGAGAACCATGTTAAAAAACGAGATTAAAGATGAAGATTTACTTGAATGGAAACAAAAATTAAAAGCTTTTATTCCCGAAGAAGCTTTACCTTATTTTATTGAAGATAATGCAGAAACGCATATTATGTTTCCTGTAGAGAAATATCCTGAAAAACTAAAAAGTCTTAACCTAAGTAAAACTCCCGAATACTCAGGGAAATTAGTAGGCATCAAAGGTCAATATCTAATTTTTGAAGATAACACCGTATTTAACGTACGCTCTAATGAAGGAATGGTTGTAGAATTAAGCCTTTAAAATACACTTTATAAATCGATAAAGAATCCCTTTTTAAAAAAGGGATTCTTTATTTAAAATAAGATAGTAAATCTGATTTTTTTGAAGCAGAAACCATAATTTCTTTTCCGTTACTCAATACAACACTCCCTCCTTTACCTTTTACGTATTTTACAATTTCATTGACATTTACCAAATAACTTTTGTGTACTCTTGCAAAATTGGCATCCTTAAGACTTTCTTCAATATATTTTAAAGTTTTACTAACCAATTTCTTCTTATTGTTGTTTAGATAAATCTCAGTATAGTTATCATCTGCTTTGCAATACATAATATCGGCAGTTTCTATAACCTCAAAACCATCTTGTTGAGGTAGTGTTATTTTTCCGCTCACAGCATTTGTTTTTGGCACTAAAACTTGATCTTGAAGCGCCTCTTCTTTCGTTCTAATTTCAGTAACATAATCTACAGCCTTAATTAATTCATCTATAGAAATTGGCTTCATTAAATAATAAGAAGCATGTGCATTTAGAGCTTCAATTGCATAATGATTATAGGCCGTAACAAATATGGTTTCAAAATTAACATCACCAACTTTATCTAATAAATCAAAAGCATTTCCATAAGGCATTTCTACATCTAAAAACACGACATCTAAATCATGATTTCTAATTAACACCAAAGCTTCTTCAACATTAGTCGCCTCACCTAAGATGGAAATATTAGGGCAATATTTAGTCAAATAATTTCTTAAAATAAGTCGACTCTGTGCTTCGTCTTCTACGATGATGGCATTCAATTTCATACTTAATCCTTTTTTAAGGTTACAACCACTTTTGTTCCGGCATCTTCTAATTCTTGAAAATCGCCAATCGTTACATCTACTTTATCCTTATACATTTCATTAAGAATAGCAACACGTTTTTTGATATTGTTCATTCCTTTTGAGTTTTGCTTTTTTTGATGCTCTGTTTTTAAAGCTTTAGATCGCAAACGACCAATACCGTCATCTGCAATGGTTATTGTTATTTCGTCTTTAGATTTTGGCAGAATTTGAATCTTTAGATGTCCTTTTTCTGTTTTGTAACGTAAGCCATGCCATACTGCATTTTCAATATAAGGCTGCAATAACATTGGTGGAATCTGAAATTCGTCTACATCAATTGCTTCATCAATCTCTATGGCATAATCAAATTTATCTTGAAACCTAAAGTGCTCTAGTTTAGTATATAAATTAAGCAATTCAATTTCTTTTTTTAGAGGTATAAAATCTTCTTCACTATTTTCTAAAACGGCACGCATTAATTGAGAGAAATCTGTTAAATATTTATTAGCTGTACGTTCATCATTAGTAGCAATAAACGTGTTTACAGAGTTTAAAGCGTTAAAAATAAAATGCGGATTCATTTGACTTCGCAACGATTTTAAAGCCAATAAATTATTTGCTAAACGTTGCTGTTTTATGTATTTAAACATTAAATAACCAGTAATTAAAAGCAAGATTAAACCGCCGATTAATGAGTAAATAATGAGTTCTTGACGTTTATTTCGTTCTTGAGTTAATTCATATTTACTTTTAGATAAAGCCCGATCACTTTCTAAAGTTGTTATTCTATTTTGCTGATCAGCAATGTTTCTGCTAAAACGAGCGGCTTGAGAAATTTCTTGTATTTTTTTTGCATATAATTCGTCAACAACATTTTTATATTCATTGTTATAAGCAATTGTTTTTTCAGTATTTCCTAATTTAGCATTGACCTCAGAGAGTTTACGCGTTGCATCTAATTTCACTTCTAAATCTCCTCTTTCACCTGCCACTTCTCTACTCTTCTCTAGATACGGAATAGCGTTTGTAAAATCATTACTGAGTAAATAAGCATTACCAATTTTATAATTTTGCTTTTGAGAGGTAATTGAACTTTCGTTACTAATTATTGAATCGACTTCAATATCTTTAATACCTTCAATAGCTTCTTTTCTGAGTACAATTTCACTCTCGTAATCAGCATTTATACTATTAAACTCTGCAACTTTTACCTGTTCTTCAACCGCTCGTTTTTTGTTTTCGCTTTTTGCTAAACTTAACGAATTTGAAAAATAGCTTTTAGCTTTACTTGTTTGACCTTTCTTACTATAAACTTCTGCTATTTTAGAATTTAAATCTGTAATTTTTGGAGCTATTAAATGTTTTTGAGCCACCTTTAATCCGTCTTGGTAAGCTGTAATGGCTTTTTCAAAATTTTCTGTTTTTAAATTAGCGTCACCAATGCCTTCAAACCAAATTGTTTTCTCATAATTCGTTAAGCTCTTTTCATCTATTTGCTGATAAGATGAAAGGCTCGTTTTAAAATCTCCATTGTTAAGGTAAGCTTTTGCTAATTTAAGTTTTGCAGAAGCTTTTTCAGTATTCTGAAGACTCACTTTATAGGCAGATATAGCCAAATCATATTGTTTCCAATAAACATAAACATCACCTAATAATTCATGTGCTTCCGCATTTTGATTGGTATTTATATTGACATCTAGGGCATCACCTATAAATTTTATACTTTTCTCTGCATCTTTTTTAAGATAGACATCGGCAGAATCTATCATTTTATTAAATCGTGTAAAATCACTTTTGCTTCTACTGCTAAACTTAGATTGTGTTGAATCTATAACTTCTATCGTGATGCGTTCATTAGATTTTACAGTATAATAAATAGTTTCAAAATCGGGGTGCTTAATTATTAATTCGTCACCAATTTTTGCTTTAATATCAAAAGAGCCGTTAAAATCAGTAGTAACATAACGCCCCCCATTAACTAATACTTCTACATTTTTATAAGGATCTCTTGTCTCTTTTTCATACACAGAACCTCTAATTGTAAACGAAGCGTTATCATCTTCAGCATGCTCTAATTCTCGATTCTGCCCAAAAGCTAAAAACCCAATTAGAAAAAATAGGATTGTTATATAATATGTTTTTATAATTCTCACTTAATTATTTATTAGTCGGACTAAGCTACATACTTTATTTGGTTTCAAAAAATGAGTACTCCGTAATTAGTTGCCTTTTACGTGTAAAATAACCGCTTCTACTAAATTTATAAAGCTTCTCACTCATTGAGAACACAACTTTACTCATTCTGACTTTTACACTCTCTATTTTAGACTGAGCTTTACACAATAAATCAAAAACAAAATCTCATGAAAAAAAGTAATTCAACCTTTCTTCTATTATTATTTAGCATCACTATCCTTTTAGCACAGCACAAAGGGAACTATAACGAAATCACTCAAGATATCTCGAGACAGAATATATTAACCTCCGGGAATGCTCAAATTTACAACCCTACAGTTAAAAAACAAATACATCAAAATTTACAACCAAGTAATGTTTTAACTATTGATGTAAAAGCACTTCAAAATGTAAGTGCAACAACATATACTGCTATTTTTAATGTCTCTCAAATAGGCCCAACAGCAGAGAAAACAAACCAATTATTAAAAAAACGAATAGACAGTATTAAACAGCGATTAAAGACCAAAGGCATCACGGAAAACAATATTGCCATTGATGTTATTTCTTTTGTTCCTATTTATGAGGTTGAAGTGACTAAGAAACTATTCAGTAAAACCTATACAGAAGTCCCTAAAGGATTTGAATTGCAACAAAACATTCATATTCAATTTACAAAAACCAATCAATTTGAAGCCATCTTAGAAGCTTGTGCAAAAAGTGAAATCTACAATTTGGTTAAAGTGGATTATTATATTGAAAACATACAAGAAGTCTATAAAAATTTACAAAATCAATTGTTAAAACTTATTGAAGAGAAAAAAGCTTATTACAAAGTTTTAGGTTTTGATATGGCAACTTATAATGTAGCTATTGCAGACGATAAATACTGTTATTTCCCTAAAGATTTCTACCAAAGTTACCAAGCTTATAATAGCATTTCTATTGAAGCTTTAGATAAAAACAAAGGCGTTACAACAGCCAAAAATCAAACCTCATATTATTACCAGCCCTTAACCTATGAAAATTATGATGTGGTTATCAATCCTTCAATTTTAGAACCCGTTGTTCAAATTGGTATGAATATAAAATTACACTTCACACCAAAACCTAAAGAGAAAAAAGAAGCTCCTATTGTAGAAACAAAAATAGATCATAAATACTATGTTATATCTCCAAATGGAACCATTGATGTTAAAGAATTAAATACAAAAAATTAAAACTTATGAAAACACCTTTTAGAACCTTAATATTTGCATTCAGCTTAATATCACTTACTGCTTGCAATGCAAATTCAAAAAACAAACCTCAAGATTTAGCCATCACAGAAACGGTAATTAAAACAATATCGAAAGCTGACAACCCTGAAATTAAAGTAGCATTACTTTTAGATACCAGCAACAGTATGGATGGTTTAATTGACCAAGCGAAAGCACAACTTTGGAAAATAGTCAATGAACTCTCTTATGCTAAATGTGAAGATAAAAGTCCTAATCTTAAAATTGCTCTTTACGAATATGGAAATGATAATCTCAATGCTGATGAAGGTTACTTAAGACAAGTTCTTTCCTTTAGTGATGATTTAGATGAAATTTCGAAATCGCTATTTTCATTAACAACTAATGGCGGTAATGAATACTGTGGCAAGGTTATTAAAACGGCTTTAAACCAATTAGAATGGGGTAATAATACAGACGACTTAAAACTTATATTTATTGCAGGAAACGAGCCTTACTCACAAGGTGATGTTAGTTATAAAGACGCTTCAAAATTAGCACACAAAAATGACGTAACCGTAAACACTATTTTCTGTGGTGATTATAATCAAGGTATAGCAACCAAATGGAAAGACGGAGCCGATTTAACACACGGAAATTATATCGCAATTAATCATAATGAAGCAACCGTTCATATTGCTTCACCATACGATGATAAAATATTAGAACTCAATAAAAAATTAAACACCACCTATATTGCTTATGGATCTGCTGGCAGAAGAAAAATAGAAATGCAAGCCGAACAAGATGCAAATGCCATGAGTTATAATAAAGCTAATGCAGTAAGTAGAACGGTAAGTAAAAGCTCTAGATTATATAAAAACAGTTCTTGGGATTTGGTTGATGCTGAACAAGAATCTGATTTTTCTTACGATGATTTAGAAGAAAGTGAATTACCTGAAGAATTAAAAGGAATGCTTAAAGCTGAAATTAAAGCTTATGTTGAAAAGAAAAGTGAAGTTCGTAAAAGCTTACAAGATGAAATAGCAACCTTAAATTTAAAACGACGTGAATATGTAGCGAAACAAGACAAAGACAATTCTAGTAGTTTAGAATCAGCAATGCTTAAAGCCTTAAAAACACAAGCAGAAAATAAAAATTACAAATGGGAATAATCATCTATTAAGACAAAATAAAAGAGGCTCAATTTTCATTGAGCCTCTTTTATTAATTTTAGTTATTACTATCCTAGTTTAAAGCAGGACAATTACACTCATATTTCTCTCTTCTACAGTTAAAGTTAAATCCTAATGTTAATTGGTGAAAACCACCTGTATTAAAATTCACTGTATTTGCTTGGTAAGAGTACGTATATGCAAAAACAAAATTGTTATAATCTACCCCTATAAATGGAGTGATATATTGTGCTTTTTCGCTATCAATACCAGATCCACTTTGAAATTCAGCAGCATCGAAACTACGTCTATAAGATAATCCACCCCAAATTTTACCAAAATCCATTTCTCTATATACTTTAGCATTAAAATCTATTGAAGATTCTTCAGTTGCATCTCTATACATATACATAAGTGAAGGTTCAATACTCCAGTCACTACCATATCTGCTAAATGTATAACCAGTAGATGCTAAATAAGTTCTTAAATTATCATATTCAAAACCGTCAAGTCCATTCCAATTAATACCTTCATTATTTAGAATATTTTTAGCCGTAAAGTGTGCATAAAAATCTACGAACTGGTAAGAAAAGCCAAAATCAACATTAAAATTTGTAGCACTTTGTTCAATACCAAAAACAGCATCATCAAATTCGCCTGGAGCTAACCAACTTGTTTCATCTAATTTGTATTGTATAAAACCTGCACTTAAACCAAAAGATAACATATTTAAGTCAATCTCATTTCTAGAAAACATCAAATGATATGCAAACGTAGCATAACCACCAACTGTAGAATGATATCCATTAGAGTCATTAAAAATAACCCCTCCAACAGCAACAGGAGAATCACCTATTCTTCCATTAATACTTAATGTTTGTAAACTAGGTGCATCATCTACTCCAAACCACTGCTGTCTTGCCGTCATTCTTACTTTTGCACAATTTGCAACCCCAGCCATAGATGGATGAATTAAATAGTAATTATCTGTTAAATAATCAGAATAAATAGGAATACCTTCTTGTGCAAAGCTAAAATTTGCTAAAAATGCTATAAATGCAACTAAACAATACTTTTTTAATTTCATAATTTTTTATCGTTTCAATGTAAAATGAGCTTTAAATTCTTTGCGTTTTCCTGTGCTTGGCTCATCGTATTCTACTGTAAACCAGTAACCATCTGTTGCCATCGCTTTACCATTATACGTTCCGTCCCATCCATCACCATCTGGACTTAGTTGTTGTAATAACTTACCGTATCGGTCAAATATATAAATTTTTGCATTACTACCAACACCTTCAATGTTCCAAGTTTCATGATTTCCATCTCCATTGGGGGTGAAATACAATGGATAATCTAGCACAAACTTAGATGATGATCTCAATCCACATCCGTTTCTGTCTCTTGCAGTGATCTCATGATCTCCTGATGATACGTTACTAAACACACCTGAGTCTTGCCATGGACCACCATCTAAACTATATTCATAGACTCCGATCCCTACAGCTATGGCTTCTAAAACGTGATTATCAGCAAAAGCTTGTGTTAAGAGATCTATTGTTATACTTGGTGGCTCACTTTCTATAACTTCTGTGCTATCACTGATAACGCAATTAGTCTCACTTGATGTACTGATATCAGTAACATCAACGCTATATGTTCCTTCTTCTAATGGAACTATACTTGATCCTGTTTCCCCTGCCATTTCTACTGCATTAAAATACCATACAAAACTATAATCTGCAGCTGATAAATAAGTATCTATAACCAAAGGCTCTAATACTTCTGTGTCATTAGTGTTTATACAAAGAATATAACGATCATCTAAATCTAGATTTGGTAATGGATTAACCTCTAAAGTTAATTCTGCTACAGCATAACATATAGAAGTGTCGTTACCTGTAGTTGCATCTGGAGTATCATTATCTACTCTTGCATAAATCACTTGTGGATTTACCGTGTTTTCATACAAGGTTGGTAATGGATTCTCTTTTAAATCCGCATCTTCTTGAGTTCCATAATAGGTTACGATATAATTTAAAGGATCTTGAAGATCTAAAATATCTTCATCCATCGTGGTTAAATCGAATTGAGCACTACCATTGGTGTAATCCCCATCAATTTCATCATCACATATTTCATATAATATTGGGTTCATATCTGGATTAGCTTGTGCCGCCTCATCAACTTCAATATAAAAACTCTGTGTACTTATTGAACAACCTGTTACGTTATTTGTGATTGTAACAAAGATTTCTTGTGGGTTACTTGTATTATTATAAGGACTTACTAAGCCACTTACTCCTGCTTCTGCATCAGCTAAACTTTCGTGATAACTTACTATGAATTGTGTTGCGTCTTGACCGCCTAGTACTTCTTCATCTTTTGTTGTTAAATCAAAACTATCAACCCCATCAGTAAACAATTCACATTGTACAATATCTGTAACAGGAACTACTGCTGGTAAAGGATGCACTACAATAGTAAAGTCTACTAACGAATAACACCCTGTACTGTTTCTTGTTATTCTTACATAGATTTCTTGTTCTGGCGTATCTATATTAGTGTATTGTGTTGGATCTGGTATTGCATTATATTCTGTATTCGCATCTTCTTGAGTTTCATAATAACTTGCCGTTACACCTGCTTCTCCGTTTAGAATTAAAACTTCATTTTCTGTTAAATCAAAAACCTCTACACCATCTCCTGTATTTACATCATCACATAACTCGATGTTTGGAATATCTTCACTTGGTGTTGGCGTTGGATTTGGTAATACACGTATAGTCAGTGTTACATAATCTACACAACCTGTATTTGTATCTGTAACTACAGCATAAAGCGTTTGTGGATTCGCATCTAATCCATCTACAGATGTATTAGTATACTGCGTTGGATCTGGTATCGCATTGATTTGAGACTGTGCATCAGCATTAGTTTCATAATACGTTACCGATAAACTTCCATTATTACCTGTAATTTCATCATCTTTTACTGTTAAATCAAAAACTGTAAACTCATCACCTGGTGTTTCTCCTAAATCATCACATAAACTTAATTGTGTTGGCTGGATTGCAACAGGTAAAGGATTAACGATTAATTCTAAACTTGTTATTTTGTAACATCCTCCAGCACTTGTATTATATTCGACTCTTATCCAAATAATTTGATTAAAAGGAACATTATTAGTGTAAACTGAAGGGTTGGGTATTGCATTTGTTCCTGATTCAGCGTCAGATTCATTCTCGTAATAACTTAGAATATATTGCGTCTCATCTTGACCGTTTAATACTTCTGAAGATTTACTTGTAAGGTCAAAACTAATATAACCATCAAAGGAATTAATATCTTCACAAAATTCTAATGCTGTTGGAGCTGTTAATTGTGGTGTTTCCTCTACTATTAATTCTACCACAACAATCGTTGCACAAGCTGTTGTTATCGTTGAACTTTCTACACGTGCATATAGTATTTGAGCATCTTGAACAATATTTTCGTAATCTATAGATGTATCTATGGCATTTACTCCAGTATCTGCATTGGTTTGTGTTTCGTGATAAGTAACATCTAATCCTGAAGCACCTCCGGTAATTTCAGCATCTAAATTACTAAGCATAAACATGCCGTATCCATCGTTATCCGGATCACAATAAACAAAAGGTTGTGGCGTATAGGCTGCAGGAGCCTGTTGCACAACTAATTCTAACCTTGTAGTCACAGAACATCCTGTAATGTTATCTTCTACCCGTGCAAAAATAAATTGTCCGTTACTTGTATTTGTATACGGCGTTGGTAATGGATTAGTACCTAATTCTGCTTCTGAAATTAACTCATGATAAGTAATTGTATAATCTGGATTACCACCTGTAATTTCTGAATTCTTCAAAGTTAAATCCATCTCCGTAAGACCATCTGGTGTACCATCGTCACAAACTTCTAATGCTGATGGATCAGTTATCACCGGTAATGAATTTACAATTAAATCAAAAGATGTCGTTGCATAACAACTTGAATATAATGGGTCTTCTACACGAGCATAAATCGTTTGTGTATTTGGTGAACTTGTATTTTCATAATTCGTTGGTAAGACTCCAACATTATTTTCTGCATCATCTTGACTTGCATGAAAACTAACATTATAAACAGAAGCATCTTGTCCGCCCAAGATTGTTGTTTCTTGGTTACTTAAGTTAAAAGTTGCAATACCATCTCCACTGAGATCATCACACATTTCTAAATCTATTGGAGCTGTTGCCAACGCTCTTGTATTAACGACTAAATTAAATAAAGGTGTCGTTGAGGCATTGTAACAAGCCGAATCTCCAATACTCGCTACTCTTACATAAATAGGTTGTGAATTGACAGTATTAGTATAAGTTAATGGTAAAGTGTTGTTTCCTAAATCTGCATCTTCTGCTGTAAGATAATAAGAGACTTCAAAATCTGTCCCAGATTGTGACCCTAATATTGTAGCTGTTTGATCACTTAATTCAAAAGTTGAAAAACCATCATTAGACGCATCATCACAAGTCTCTAAATCTGGTACCGAATTAATATCTGGAGCCAAAGCAGCAGACAACTCAAATGATGTTGTTACTGCACATGTTTGAGACACATCTGCTAAACGCACCCATATAGTTTGAGGGCTAGATACATTAGTATAAAGACTTGGTAATGGATCTATATTATCAATAGCATCTTCTTCTGTAAGATGATAACTAACCGTATAATCTGTAGAACTAAAATCTCCCAAAGCAGCACTATCATTTGCAGACAAATCAAACTCTTCAGTTCCAGAGGCACTACAAATTGCTATATCTGGAACAGCATTGACTGTAGGATTATCCCTAAACTCAACTAAAATCGGATCGGAAGCTCCAACGCAAACACTGGCATCAAACTCAGCATAATAAATTCCTGGTTCTGTAACAGTAAGTGTTGTAGATGATTCACCAGGTATTAAAACATCATCTTTATACCAAATATGAATTACCTCTTCTGGAAGACCTGTATCTAAAATAACTTCTTCCCCATCACATAACGCATTACCTGATGCTATCGTAATATCTTCCCCTAAACTACCTCCTAAATCAAAACTTCCTGCCTTAATAAAAACTCCTGAATCATATGAACTATCTCTATCGTCTGCAATCACTAATTTAATCGTATATACTTCATTTGGAATCACATCTGCGTAAGCTAAAAAAGGTACTGTCCTTCCATCAAAAGCAATAGGCGCTCCATTTGATGGGGTATATACATCAAAAAGTTCTTCATTAGCACCACCACAATCTTGACCATTATCAGGATGAACATTGGTTACTAAAATAGGGTCTGTAGTATCAGGTATAACCGCTAGATTAGTTACATTACCTGATGAATCTGTTAACAAAAAAGCAAAAGCATCTGAATAATTACATTCAAATGACCCCATATCGTATTCTTCAGAAGCCATTAAAAATTCAAATTTTATAGAATTTCCTATAGGTATAAATGTAAATTGAATATAAGTAGCGTCATTAGAATCCACCCCTAATAAATCATCTAAGTCATCATCACCAGCCCAAGAACCATCACTTAAAGTTACATTATTAGGACCACCAGCCCTACTAGCATCACCACTAGTTAACAATAAACCTTCTTCAAAGAAATCATCATCCCCATTACTAAAAAAATAACCTATACCATTTGGGTCATCAGGATCAAGTGTCGACCCTGTTGAGTACTCGATATCAGAAACAGAAGCACACGGACTGTCTATTAAAACATCTTCAATCAATTCTTCTACAGTAAACATATCTTGGTCTACCACAAGATTAGGCCCTAAAACAAAAACCGTAATTGTATCAGTATCTGAACAACCTTGGGGATTAGTATCCGTTGCAGTAAGAGTTACTATATAAGTTCCTGGACTTGTAAATGTATTTGTTACATCTGCTCCAGTAGCTATATTTCCATCATCAAAATCCCAACTATAAGTAGCTCCTGTATCATCTAAAGAAAATGTAGCACTTCCTGAGAAATCTACTGTATCACCCGGAAGTACTCCTATTACCCCTGTTGCACTAGGAGCTGGAGTTGTGCTATCAATTGAAGCAACAATATCTTGACATGCTGTTGCACATAAAATCTCTGCAACCCAACCATCAGCAGTCCCAGAATCATCTGAAATAAACTCAACAGTTAAACAACCAGATGTATTAGAACTCGATGCACTAACCTCAAATGGATTAGTAGCCGGAATATAAACTACACCTGAGTAACTTCCTAATAAAGGTGCAGAAGTATCATCTCCATCATAAATATTCATTACATCTTCTGCTCTTGTCCAAAAATATGTAAAATTAAGAATCGTAAACTGATCTGCATTTTCTGGGCAAATTGTAGTTATAAAATTCTCACCATTACCGTAACCAGTATACTGTGTTCCTGAGTCATAAAACATATTTGGCTCACAGCGCAGAAAAACTCCATCTTCCATGGATACGTCTTGAGAAAAACTAAAATAAGAAATAAATAAAGTTAAGAATAGTAATGTTTTTTTCATAAAATTCTGATTAATTATCGCTGGTATTGCCCAATGAGTTGAAATAATAACAAAAAAGCAACTTAAATTTGACACGAAATTTAAACAAATAATATTAGACACATAGAATTTAATAGATATAAAACATAATCTATAGGATGAAGGTATCAATATGATATTTCATACTTTTGCTAAAAAAAATGTTAGAAACAAAAATATCCGTAGTATCAACATCTAATGATGCAATCAAGAAATTTGAGGCCGACAGATTCTTAACCAATCACAACAGCTTCGAATTCAACAATATAGACGACGCTAAAAACTCTCCTTTGGCTCAACAATTATTTTATCTTCCATTTGTTAAGAAGGTATATATTGCATCTAATTTTATAGCAATAGAACGCTATAATATTGTTGAATGGAAAGATGTAGAAAATGAAGTTGCACTTCAGATTGAAGAATATTTGTCTAAAAACGAGGTTGTCGTAATAGAAGATACATCAAAACCTAAAGCAGCAGTCACTATTTATGCAGAAAGCACTCCTAATCCTGGAGTTTTAAAATTTGTATGTAACAAAGTACTTGTTCCTAATTTATATGAGTTTAAATCTATTGAAGAAGCAAAACCATCTCCATTAGCAACTGCTTTATTTCAATTTCCTTTTGTAAAAAATATATACATGGAAAAGAATTTTGTTTCAATCACAAAATTCGACATTATTGAATGGGAAGAAGTCACTTTACAATTAAGAGAGTTCTTAAAATCTTATGTTGAGGATGGAAAAACTATTTTAAATGATGATGCCCCAAAAAAATTAGAAAAAACAGAAAAAGCTATTGAACAAAAATTTGAAGCTTTAGATGATACTTCAAAAAACATCATTAATATACTTGAAGAATACATAAAACCAGCGGTTGAAAGTGATGGTGGTAACATTGAATTTATATCTTATGATGAAACTTCAAAAGAAGTAAAAGTATTATTACAGGGTGCATGTAGTGGTTGCCCATCATCTACTTTTACTTTAAAAAACGGTATTGAAAGTATGTTAAAAGAAATGTTAAATGACAATTCGATCATTGTAAACGCTATAAATGGCTAATTTTTTCTATTTTTAAGTGACAAATAAAAAACTTTAGTGTCTAATAAGTAAGTCCTATTCTAAACTTCTTAAAATATTGAATCTATAAATACTAAAAAAACAAAATGTATTTAATAAACAGAAACAATATTAATTAGCTTATAATTAACCTTAACAGATATTAAAGTTATATAATTAATAATATTAAATCCAATAATTTTATGACACACATTAAACAATTTATCTTCATAACACTAATTACTCTTAGTGGTATTAATACAAGCAATGCACAAGATCTAAATCACCAAAGTACACAAAACCTTTTAAATGGTTTTATTAGTACAATCAATAATGATTTTGATAAAGTAAAAAATGCAAAAGGCTCACCATACATTAGTGATATATTTGAAGTTGTTAAACTTAAAAGATTTGGTGATAAAACATTTTACGGTAGGTATGATGCAAATCTTGGAGAAATGCAACTTAAACTTGACAATGACACCATCGTTTTAAATAATGCAGAAAAATATGAGATTACTTTTGTAATGGGTAAAAAAATATACAAAAGCTATAACTATAAAAATGATGATGATATTTTAAAACAAGGATTCCTTGTTGTATTAGGAGAAACAGATTCAATGGCCTTTTTAAAAGAAGAAGTGGTAAAATACTATGAAGAAAAACCATCAACTAATGGTTATGATGAAGCAAAGCCTGCAGAATACAAAAGATCTAAAGATGTTTTTTACTATAGATCAGGAGATGACATCACTTTATTACCTCAAAAAAGAAAAGATTTTTTAAAATTATTCCCTAAAAATTCTGAGGATTTAAAAGAGTTCATAAAGGAAAATAAAATTAGCCTTAAGGATGATGAAGATTTAATTACATTGTTTAAACATATTAAAACTCTATAAATACACTACTTAAAATAAATATATTTAATACAGAAGAATGGATACACAAAAATGGATTGACGCAGGCTATAACTTAATTATAGAATATGGCCCCAAACTTATTATAGCAATACTAATTTGGATCATTGGATCTTGGATTCTAAAAATGCTAGTAAAAGGTGCTAAAGCAGCCATGAACAAAGCTAATTATGATGAAAGCCTAAAAAAATTCTTATTAAATCTTATTAGTTGGATTTTAAAAATTGTACTAATTATAGTTGTGTTAGGTACAATGGGAATTGAGACAACGTCTTTTGCTGCTATTATTGCTGCTGCTGGTTTAGCTATTGGTTTAGCGCTTCAAGGTTCTCTTGGAAATTTTGCAGGTGGAGTATTAATTATGATTTTTAAACCTATTAAAATAGGTGATTTAATTGAAGCTCAAGGTGAAATTGGAGTTGTAAAAGAAATTGAAATTTTTACTACAAAATTAATTGGCCTATCTAATAAAGAAATCATCATTCCTAATGGATCACTTTCTAACGGAAATATCGTAAACTATACTACACAAGGTACCCGTAGAGTTGATTTAGTATTTGGTGTAAGCTATGATGCTGACATTAAACAAACCAAAGAAGTTTTTAGTAAAGTATTAGCAGCGCATCCTTTAATTTTAAAAGATCCAGCTCCAACAATTGCTTTATCTGAACTTGCAGATAGCTCTATTAACTTTGTTGTTAGACCATGGGTTAATACTGCAGATTACTGGACAGTTTACTTTGAAGTAACTGAAAGTGTAAAAGAAGCTCTTGATGCTGCTGGTATTGAAATTCCTTACCCACATCAAGTAGAAATACATAAAGAAGCTTAAGCCTTCTTTTTTAAAGCTACAAAATCCTTTAAATAATAGGGTTCAAAATAAGCGACATCTTCGGTGTCGCTTTTTTCATGCTTCATTTCTGACAAAAAGGACATCTCATTAGCAGAAGGTAATTTCCCTTCTATAAAGATTGCATTAGGATGTTGAATTAAGCTTTTTGTCTTTTCTACACCATTACCTATAAAATAAACTTTATGACTCTCTAGAAGCGTACTAAAACTTTCTTCATTAAGAATCTCTGCTTCTATAGCTCTGTGTAATTCTAATTTTGAATTATAAATAGCAGAATAAACTTCCATACGTCTGGCATCTAACATCGGTACAATAAAACCATCTTCGACCTTAACCTGATGTGCTAAACTTTCTAAAGTAGAAATAGAAATTAGAGGCTTATCTAAAGCAAAACACAAACCTTTAGCTGAAGATACACCAATCCTTAAACCGGTATAAGATCCTGGACCTTTACTTACGGCTACAGCATCAATCTCTGATGGTTTTAATTTTGAAATTTTAAAAAGCTCATCAATAAAAAGATGCAAAGTTTCTGCATGAGAATAACCAAGACTGTTATCTTCTTTTAAAACTAAAGTCTCCCCATCTTTAGACAGAGAGACTGAACAATTTGTTGTTGCTGTTTCTATATTTAGCACTAATGCCATATGCTGTTGTTGTTTTTGGTAAAACTACAATATATTAATCAAAAATGACATTCTTTAACTTTAGGAATTTGCCCCTATTTATCTTCCATTTCTTTATTTGGAACAGCAATTAAATCACCTGGATTTAAATTTTTAGAAACCATACTATAAGGTCCTGTTATAATTTCATCATCCTCAGCCAATCCTGAAATAATTTCAATATTAGTATCATCCTGAATACCTGTTGTAACCACTCTTAATTTTGCTTTACCATTATCATTAACAAAAACACATTCAAATTTCTGTTCTTCTTGCCCTAAATTACGCTCTGTCATTTCTGTAGATTTAACATAAGTCTTCTTTGTTGAGCTTGTATCTGTTTTAATTACAATAGCACTAATTGGTACTGAAATTGCATCTTTTCTAGTTTTTGTAATAATATCAACTGTAGCTGTCATACCTGGTCTAAATGGTGAATATGTTTCAGGTTTACCTTCGGTTAAATCTTTATAAGACTCTTCAATAATTCTTACCTTAACTTTAAAATTAGTAACCTGATCTGCTGTTAAAGTTCCTTCTGCAGAATTAGCTATCGCGGTAACAATACCTTTAAATTGTTTCTTTAAATAAGCATCAACTTCAACAATTGCAGAGTCACCAATACTCACTTTTACAATATCGTTTTCATTAACATCAACTTCTACTTCCATATTCTTTAAGTTAGCTACTCTAAGAATTTCTGTACCTGCCATTTGTTGTGTTCCTACTACACGCTCACCAAGTTCTACACTTAAAAGCGAAATAGTTCCTGTCATTGGTGCATAAATCGTAGTTCTGTTTAAATTATCTTTAGCTTCATTTACTGTTGCCGCTGCACTTTGAACATTATAATATGCTGAATTTTTTCCGGCAGTTGCTGTTTCATAAGCCGCAATAGAACTGTCCCAATCTGATTTTGAAATCACACCTCTATCAAAAAGCGTTTTATTTCTTTCGTAATCTGCTTTTGCTTGCTTTAAGTTAGCTTCTGCTTGTGCCATACCCGCTCTTACATTTTGATAAGATGCTTGACTTCTACTGTATGCAGACTGACTTAAATCTGGGTTTACTTTGACTAATAAATCACCCTTCTTAACTTCTTGCCCTTCTTTAAAAGGTAGTTCTAATATTTCACCTGAAACCTCTGAAGAAATCTTTACCTCAACCTCTGGCTGAATTTTACCTGTGGCAGATACCGTTTGTACAATATCTTTTAAAGTTACATCTTGAAGAACTACCTCTTTAAAATCACTTTTTTCACCAAACCATCCCATTTTAGAACCTGCTACTAAAACAAAAAGTGCAATGATTACAATTCCGATAATAATTTTTACTGTTTTACTCATAATTATAACTTTGATTCTGTTACTGGTATTCCAAAATAAAACTCTAATACTTTTAACTTAAATATATAATCGTATTTAGTTCTAACCACTTCACTTTGTGAGGCTTCAAGATTATTTTTTGATTGATTAAAATCAAATGAATTTAATAACCCAACGGTATATCGTTCTTGAGAATAATTAAAAGCTTCTTGTCTAGCAATTAATGTTTTCTGTGCAGCTTCGTAAGCTTTTAAAGCTCCTTTAGCGTCATTAAAAGATTGGTATACATTAGTTTCTAAATCTAATTCCGTTTGTTCTAATTGAAACTTAGTAAGTTCTAAACTAACTTTACTTCGTTTTACATTATTCTTTACTGAAAACCCATTAAAAATAGGAATATTCAAACTTAAAAAGAAGTTATGATTCTTATTGTCAGATATTTGATTTTCAAAATTAGGTGTATCAAATAATTCTGATGTAAAATAATTTGAACTAAAACTGTAACCACCTGTCAAAGAAGGCTGTAAACTAGCTTTTGCAATTTTTAAATCATACTCTGCTATTTCGTTATTATTCTCAGCAATCTTAATATCATAACGAGCTTCTCTTGCTTTTTCAAAAATAGACCTTGGTGTTTCGTTTAAAATGTCTGCTAGTGGCACATCGTAATTAAACTCTTCAATATCAAAATTTTCATAATCTTTTAATAAAAGCAATTGTGCTAAACTAATTTTAGATAATAAAATAGCATTCTCTGCATTAACTACTTGTTGTTCTTGAGAGGCTAATGTAGCTTGTATTTCGTACAAATCTCCTCTAGGAAGCGAACCTGCATCTACTAATTCTTTTGTACGATTAATATCTTGCTTTGTTACTTCTTGTTGAGCTAAAGCTACTTTTAACTGTTCTTTATTAAATAAAACTTGAACAAAAGCATTTGCTACATTTAATGAAATATTATCTTTCATATTATCTAGTTGATATTGACTAGATAATAATTGAAGATTAGAACGTCTTAATTGGTTTACATTACTCAATCCTCTATAAATATCAACAGAAGAACTAATACCTCCACTTAACGTACGGGTTGTTGAATTAACAGCATTAAATGTTACAGGATCTTGATTTAAACCAATACTCCAACTCAGGCTTGAAGATGCATTTAATGTTGGTAAAAAATTACCAATAGCATCACTTTTATTAAGTTCTGATGTTTGAATATCTAATTCACTCTGCTTTACAGAAATATTATTTTCTAAAGCATAATCAACACATTCTTTGAGTGTCCATTGCTTATTCTGTGATTGTGCTAATACTCCAAAAAGAAGTAATACTATTATGATTGATTTTTTCATGATGTCTATTGGTCTATCTAAAACTTAAAATGTTACATTTAATTTAAATATATTACTGCGCATAATCTGGAACACCTTCTAATTGATTCCAAACTTTTATTTTATCGGTTTTAGAAATACCACTTTTAACTTCAACAAAAATACCATCGCTAATACCTAATTCTAAATCTTTTCTTTCAAATTTTTGATCACCAATTGCAACTTCAACAAATGGTTTTTTAGTTTCCTCATCATATTGAACTAAAGCCTCCTTAATCGCTAAAACTTTCTCTGCTTTATTTAAAATAATTGAAGCATTAGCACTTAAACCCGCTCTAATAAATGTTGAATCTATTTTTTTAAGAGTTCCTTTTATTTCAAATTGAACAGCTCCATTTTCTGCCACACCTTTTGGTGCTATATAATCTAAAACTGCTTCAAATTGCTTATTTTCTATGGCACCAACTGTAATTTCTAGTGGCAAACCTTCTTTTATTTTTCCGACTTCGCTTTCATCTACTTTACCTTCAAAAATCATTTGCTTTACATCAGCTAAAGAGGCTATTGATGTTCCTTCATTAAAATTATTGGCTTCAATAACTTGATTTCCTGCTTTTACAGGCACATCTAAAACCATCCCAGAAACTGTTGCTCTTACTTGTGTTTGTGCTATGTTTCCTAAACCAGAAGTTGTTCCTGTTTTAATGATATCGTAATTCTGATTGGCTGAATTCACATTAATTCTAGCCTGCTCAACACTTTGTTTTGTTTGTAAATATGAATTATTTACGCCTTCAAAATCATTAGCTGAAATGACACCCTTTTTAAACAATGCTTTCTGCCTATCGTAATTAGCTTGTTGTGTCTGTAAATTTATTTTTGCTGTTTGAAGTGCTGTTTGGTTGGTTGCAATACTATTCTTAGCACTTGTTAAAGTTGATGCATTTGGAATCACTTTAATTTGAGCAATAAGATCTCCTTGTTTAACATACTCACCTGCTTCAATAAAAATTTCTTCAATAACACCTGAAATATTCGGTTTAATTAATACTTCTTCTTTTGGTACAATACTACCTGTTGCTACAGTTTTTACAATAATCGTTTCTTCCGTTGGCGACTCTAAAGCATAAGTAATAGGATTTTCTTGATTTTTCTGCCATAAATAGAATAGTGAAATTCCGAACAAAGCGACAATTGCTATTAATATAATTACAGTTTTAGTTCTTTTCATGATTGTGATTGGTATAAATTTAGTCTATTCTTAAGGCATCTACAGGTTTCATTTTTGTGGCACTATTTGCAGGAATTAATCCGGCTAATACACCTGAAACTATTAATATAATTAAAGCGGTAAATATAACTTGCATGCTAACACTTGGGTTTGCAAAATTATCTACAGGACCTACATTGTCTAAAATGGTATTCATTACCCAAATAACAAATGCAGCAAATGAAATACCAACCATACCAGATAGAATGGTTAATATTAAACTCTCTTGTAAAATTTGTGATTTAATTGCCCATGGGCTTGCTCCTAAAGCACGTCTTACTCCAATTTCTTTGGTACGTTCTTTAACTACAATAAGCATAATATTACTGATACCAATAATGCCAGACATTAACACTAAAGCTCCAACAAAATACCCAACAAAAGATAATATTGAAAACAAACCACTAACGCGTTCAAATTGCTCGGACAGATCAAAATGTCCGATAGCACGATCATCTGTTGGGTCTACTTTATGCCTAGATTTCATTAAATTAAACACTTGTTGCTTTAAAGAGGTAATAGTAACACCATCTACAGCTGTTACAGCCATCCAACCTACATTTTCTCCTCTATTAAAAGCTTGACCAAATGTGGTAAAAGGTATATAAATGGTACTTGCATCTTGCTCTTCATCTCCTTGACTATTACTCATTTTAAAAGTACCTACAACCAAAAAATTAACGCCATTTACTTTAACGTAAGTTCCTAAAATTTCTTCTCCTTTATCGTAAAGTCCATTAACTACACCTGTTCCTATAACACATATTTTACGCTTAGCATTAATATCTGAATAACTAATAAAACGTCCTTGAAGAATATCTAAAGGTTGCTGATTAATATATTCTGGATAATCACCATAGATTTCAAAAGCTCCTGTTTTAGTCCCTCTTGTCACATTGTTAGCACCATTAAAACCACCTAATTGGTTTCGTGGTGATACATATTTTAAATTTGGAATTTGAGCTTTAATCGCTGCAACATCATCTATTTTATAACTAAAACTACGTCCTTTGGGCAGTCCTTTGTAGGGTTTAGATGTACTTTGGGTCCACATAAACATAGAGTTGGTAGCAAAATCACCAAAATCTGACATGACTCCATTTTTTAGCCCATTAGTCATGGCCAATAATAATACAAGAATTGTAATGCCCCAAAAGACTCCGAACGCTGTTAAAAACGTTCTAAATTTATTAGCATTTAATGCTTCAAGTATTTCTTCCCAACGGTCTCTACTAAACATATTATTCGTCTCTAAGTGCTACAATTGGTTTAATTTTGGCTGCTCTATAAGCAGGAATAAATCCTGCAATAGCACCTGCAAATACTAATAAAAAGACTGTAGTAATTGCGATATTAAAATCTACTTGTGGGTATTTTATAAAATCACTTTCAATTTGTGGTCCAACGAGTTCTAATAAACCTAATCCTAGGATTAACCCAAATAAACCAGAAAACATAGTTACAAAAATAGCCTCTTGTAAAATCATACCAACAATAGACATCGGTAAAGCACCTAAAGCTTTTCTAATTCCTATTTCTTTAGTGCGTTCTTTTACAATGATTAGCATAATATTACCAACACCGACAATACCTGCAATAATTGTACCTATACCAACAAACCAAAACACAGCACGTATCGTTGCCACTAAGGAATAAATTTTCTCTGCTTGTTCTAAGGTATTATTAACCCTAACAGCACTTAAATCGTCTGGTGCTACGGTATGAATTTCTTTGATTTTTTGCTCAACCCCTAAAGCTATAGCATTAGATCTTTTTACAGCTTCATCAAAATTATCAGCCATCTTAACGGTAAAGGCCATATTTCTGATATTTTCACCTTGATTAAATACTTTTTGTGCTGTAGAAAGCGGAATATAAACTTGACCTTCTTCCCGGTCTCCACCTGGGTCATAAAAAACACCGACTACTTTAAAGTTCATTCCGAAAACCTGAATATTCTGATTGATTGGGTCTTCACCTTTAAAGATATCTGTTTTTACTTTGTTTCCAATAACAGCTACTTTTTTGCTTTCATTGATATCAGATTGATTTATAAAACGTCCTGAGCCAATATCTGCATTTTCTATAAATTGATTATCTGGCATGGTTCCACGAACTCGGTAATTACCTGATTCATTTTTAAAAGTAACTGCTCCTCCCCAAATCATATAATCCTTAGTTCTGTATTCAAAATAATCACCGTACTGATTATCAATAGCATCAAAGCTTGAATTTTTCAATTGCACATAACGGCCTGGATTTAAACCTTTATAACTTTTAGTGGTTACACCAGTCCAAACAGAAATCTTATTTGTTGCATCTTGTTCAAATTGAGATTTTACACCATTAGAAATTCCTTCACTAAACCCTAGAAGAATTACCAAAATAAAAATACCAGAAGCTACAGATAAACCTGTTAAAAACGTTCTTAATTTATTTTTACTAAGTGTTTCAAATATTTCTTGCCAACGTTCTAAATCAAACATGTGCAGAAGCTCTTATTTGTTCTACTGGACTATCATCTATAATTAAACCATCTTTAAGATTAACGATACGCTTAGTCATGTGTGCAATATCATCTTCGTGAGTCACGATTAAAATCGTTTTTCCTTCGTCATTAATCCCTTGTATAAGCTCCATAACCTCGTAAGATGTTTTGGTATCTAAGGCCCCTGTTGGCTCATCTGCTAATAATACTTTAGGATCACTTGCTAATGCTCTTGCTATGGCAACACGCTGTTTTTGACCTCCAGAAAGTTCGCTTGGTAAATGATGAGACCATTGTGCTAAACCTACTTTTTCGAGATAATGCATAGCGCGTTCAGTTCGTTCTTTACGTTTTACACCTTTGTAATATAAAGGCATAGAAACGTTATCTAAAGCACTTTTGTAATTGATAAGGTTGAAGGATTGAAAAATGAATCCGAGAAATTCATTTCTATATTTGGCGGCTATTTTTTCATTAAGATTCTTAATCGGAACATTATCTAATATGTATTGTCCTTCATCTGCTTCGTCTAGCATTCCAAGAATATTAAGCAATGTAGATTTACCTGAACCAGAAGAGCCCATGATAGATACAAGTTCTCCTTCTTTAACATCAAAATTAATACCTTTTAATACGTGAAGTGAATTACTTCCCATATGGTAAGACTTGTGCAAATCCTTTATTTGAATCATAATGTAGTTAGGTTAGCGGATACAATTATTTTATAACTTGAAAAGTTTTACACCTACAAATTATGAACACCAAATAAACATTAAATTACACCTATATGTAGATATGAATGAAATGATTAGTTATACATAAGACGAATATCTTTAAATAATGTTACAGATATTAATCTATATTTTCTGAATTATCTGTCTTATTATATTTTCGATAAATAATAAAACCTATAGTAGCTACCAAAATATAAGGTACTGCCATTAAAAAAACGATACCATCATTTATACCTTCTGCTGCAGATTGATCTTCTCCACTCTCTAAAACAGCTCTACACATGGCGCATTGAGCATTAGTAGAGATAAAGAAAAAAAATGCAATAAGTGATAAACCGATTTTACGTTTCATAATTAAATGTAATAAGGTGAGATCATAAGATACACAATAACTCCCGTTATTGCAACATACAACCACATAGGAAATGTGATTTTTGCTATTTTTCTATGGCGTGCTCTATCATTAGTAATTCCTCTTACGTAAGTGATAAGCACAAACGGAATAATTACAATAGATAAAATGATATGTGTAATTAAGATAAAATAGTAGATGTATTTAATAGTTCCTTCTCCTCCAAAAGGTGTAGAATCACTTGTCATATGATATGCAACATACATTACAAGAAACACAACAGATGTCCAAACAGCAGTAGTCATTAAGCTTTCGTGAAGTACTACATTCTTTTTTCTAATAGCAACAAATGCACTAATTAGAAGTAATGCAGTAAACCCATTAATGGTAGCATAAATTGGAGGTAAAAATGTTAACGGTGCTACATCAAAACCCAAGTCTTGTAGTTTAACTCGAGATAAAATAGCTACTACAACAGGAATCATTATAGACAGCACAATAATCCACTTATTGTATTTCTTAGCTTTTTCAGTATCAATTGTATCCATATCCATAGGTATTGTAGCTTCTACAGCTAGTTAAAATAATAAGTGAGGCATATTACTCTTTCAGTAATTTAGCAATATCTTCTTTTAAGATAGTGATTTCTTGAGTAATACCATCATCATCTACACCAATAGCTTCTGAAATTAATCCATTATAAAAAATCTTTGGGTTTCCGAAATCATCAACTCTAGATCTTATAAATCCTTCTTTATCAATTAATGCAAAATTTCCCGAATGTTCAAATCCACCTTCTGCAGTATCATCTTTAGCAATGTAAAGATTAAAACCTTCGTTTGCTAACTTATAAATAACAGCTTCATCACCTGTCATAAAATTCCAATTTGGATTTGTTACTCCATATTTTTCTGCATAAGCTTTTAAAACTTCTGGTGTATCTATTTCTGGTGAGATAGTAAAAGAAGCAACTCCGAAATTTTCAAAATCTTTAAAATCTTCTTGAACATCTACCAAATTCCTGTTCATTATAGGGCAAATTGTTGGACACGTTGTAAAGAAAAATTCTACAACATAAACTTTACCTAAATAATCTTCATTAGTAATCGTCTTTCCATCTTGATTTGTAAAACTGAAAGCAGGTACTTTTTTAGATACTCCATTGATCTCTAAATATGCTAAATCACTTTTATTATGCTTAGCACCTTCTACTGATGAATTTAAAACATTAATACTTCGACTTTCATCTCTAATAACATCTCCTTCACTTACACGATCTATAATTTTAGGAACAAAAATAATTCCAAAAACTAGAATAATAAACGCAATTCCTATATACGAATAGTTTGTTTTTTTACTCATTACTCTTATTTATTTCTTTAGTTCTTCTTGTATTAGAGCCTTCAAATTTACCTGTTCTCTTTTGACGATATTCTGTAAATAAAATTCGAACATCATCACTCATCATGTTTTTTATTTCGGCTACTTGAATCGCATCATAAGAATAAACACTAAATTTTGGTTTATTTTCTTCTATCTCTCTTTCGTTTCTACCATCAATCCTTCCGCGTTGATTAAGATCTTTATCTACAATAAAAACATTACTTACAGATAAATCATCTGATAAATTAACTTTAGATTTTAATGAACTATAAAGCATTTTTATTTCACCTTCTGTAGCAAAAGCATAATGCCAATACTTTAAGTCTTCGTAAGTATTTATTTCTTTCTTAAGCGCTTCAATTTCTTTTTCTGTGCCTTCAGGAACAACAATTACAATTTGAAAATTCTTAAACCCCTTAAACTTATCGTAGACTAATTCTTTTAAGTTTGAAGCAGCAATCATATGATCTAAAGGAGATTTACCTAAGAATCCTAAAACAGTAATATGATCTTTTAACAAAAGTTCTCCATCTCTATCGGAATGAAAACCATCTATATCAGATACTTTTTCATTGACGATATTTAAAGGTATGTAATTGTGTTTTGCTGGATATAGCATTAATAAGAATGCCACTGGTAAGAAGAATAATATACCAAGAACGATATAGCGTTTTACTTTAACTATTTTCATCTGCTGAGAACTATAGCCTTAATTTTAATGGCTTTATATTGTATAATCTATCTTAGATTACGAATAATGCAAAAATAAAAAAGGTGGTTTAGAAAAACCACCTTTTAATTGTATTTAACACTAAGTTTTTACCGAGTGTTGATATGTTGTTTTCACTTAAAAATCTTTCTTTATTAAAGCATGATCAGCATTATAAACACTAAATACATAACCTCCTTCTTGTAGTAAGATAAAAACTAAATAGCATATTAAGAAAACTCCTGTCCAAACGACCATTTTTCTAAAACTACCTGTTTCATCTCTCAAGTGCATAAAGTCCCATGCTATATAATAGGCTTTTACAATTGTTAACAGAATGAATATTAAGTTTAAGGGTTTCATGTATACAATAGGTGATAAAATCATGTTTCCTATTGTAGCAAAGAATCCGCCTTCTAATGGATCTAACCATGTATGCATTAATATTTCTGGTTTATAGATACCTAATATAACTTCAACTGCTGTTATTACAGATAAGAATACTAAAACTCCCCAGATTTTCTCGATGTTAGATTTAAATTTCCAACGTCCTCTAAATATTTCTAATTTATGCTCGTGTGCCATAATATAATCTTAATTTCTTTTTATACTAAATAGAAAAATGTGAATACAAATACCCATACTAAATCGACAAAGTGCCAGTATAACCCAACTTTCTCAACCATTTCATAACTTCCTCTTCTTTCGTAAGTACCTAATACAACATTAAAGAAAATAATGATATTAAGTATTACACCTGAAAGTACGTGGAATCCGTGAAAACCAGTAATGAAGAAAAAGAAATCTGCGAATAAAGATGGCCCATATTCATTAACCTGAAGGTTAGCTCCTTTAACGACTAATTTACCGTTTTCTTTTATTTGTTTTAAAGACTCTGCTCTAGACAATACAGTTTTATGACCGTTTTCATCAAGAATCTGATTTCTTACTAAAACATTTTCATTTGCAGCTAAACCTGCATAAATTTCATCTACTGAGAAAAGTGGTAAAGTACCTTCATCTGTAAACCATATTCCGTTTTTACGCTCATGGTCTACACGCTCGCTTGGTTGAGTAATCGCTAAATCCTCAATTGATACACGCTTAAATGTTTTTTCACCATCAACAGTAATATATTCTCCAAATTGTAGAATATTTCCACCATTAGTTTGAACAGCACCGTAATCACCTTTAATAAAAGTTCCCCATTCCCAAGCTTGAGAACCTAAGAATATAGCTCCACCAATAATGGTTAAGAACATGTATATGGTTACTTTAGATTTGTTCATGTGATGACCCGCATCTACAGCTAATACCATAGTTACTGATGACATAATAAGGATGAACGTCATAAACGCCACATAAATCATTGGCAAATCTTGACCATGTAAAAACGGAACGTGTGTAAACACTTCGTCCGCAATTGGCCATTCGGTCATGAATTTAAATCTTGAAAAACCATAAGCTGCCAAGAAGCCTGAAAATGTTAATGCATCAGATACAATGAAGAACCACATCATCATCTTTCCGTAACTTGCCTTTAGTGGATCTTTACCACCACCCCAAGTTTTTTCTTCTGTACCAGTACTAACTACCGTAGAATCCATAGAATTTATTTAAATTTTTTAGATGGACAAAAATAATCAAATTATATATTTAAAAAAATATAAAAACAAAAAGAGCACAAGCCATAGTATATCTACGAAATGCCAAAAGTTTGCTGCGAGTTCAAATCCCAACATATTATCGGGATTATACTTATGTCTAAAGTTATTAAAAATCACAACAATTAAACACCCTAGCCCAGCAATAACGTGCGCTATGTGCAATACTGCGATAACGTAAATATAAGACATTGTGATATTACTTGTTGGTCCTGTAAAATAATAACCATCAGAAATAATCTGTCCAAAACCTGTAAATTGACTAAAAATAAATCCAATCCCTAAAGCTAAAGTCACCAATAAATACACTGATACCAGTTGTATTTTGTTTTGTTGCAGTGCTCGTTTTGCTAAAATAAAGGTTAAACTACTTATTAAAATAAGTATTAAACTTATAAAAAAAGCATTTGGTAATTGAAAATCAACTAACCAATCTTCATTAAGTCTTTGTTTACTACTCACTATAAAAGCACTTAGTAAACCTGCAAAAGACATAATTAAAGAACCTATGGCGAACCATATCATCATTTTTTTAGACCTAGCGATTTTTTGCGCACTTGTCCCTTGTGTTAAATCCATTCTCTTAAAAATTTATCTGCAACATATATAATTTGCAACATTGTAATATAAAACACACTAGATAGCATGAGTTGTTTTGCGGCTTTTATTGTTCGCTCTTTAAACAATCTAAAAGCATAGAACAACATTACCAAACCTAATATAAAAACTAAAATAGCACCAACAATAGATAATTTTAAATCACCCGACATACCGAATACAGGTATTATAGAAGCAATGATAGTCCAAATGCTATACATAATTATTTGCACAGCAGTTCCCTTATCTGGTTTCCCTGTTGGTAACATATGGAAGCCTCCTTTTTTGTAATCATCGTGTAAAAACCATCCTATAGACCAAAAGTGAGGGAATTGCCAAAAAAATTGAATCGCAAATAAAGTCCCTGGCTCAATACCAAATTCGTTACGAGCCGCTACCCAACCTAACATAAAAGGAATAGCTCCAGGTAAAGCCCCAACAAACACAGATAATGATGTTTTTGTCTTTAAAGGTGTGTAGACACTTGTGTATAAAAATATTGAAATTGCCCCATACATGGCTGTCTTAGGGTTAATAATATATAAAGTAACTAATCCTAAAATGGTAAATGACACAGCTATTATAAATGCTGTATTAACAGACATACGCCCTGCAGGAATAGGTCTGTTTTTGGTTCTATCCATTAGCACATCTAAATCGCGCTCAATGATTTGGTTATAAGCATTTGAAGCACCAACCATAAAATAGCCACCAAAAGCTAATAAAGCAAGCGTTGCAAAATTAATAGTATCTGCTCCAAGAAAATAACCAGCAATAGAAGAAAATACCACACTTAAGGACAAACCCATCTTGGTAATTTCCTTGAAATCTGTTACCACAGAAACTGTTGATAGCGAAGATTTTGTACTGCTCAAATTATATGTTTTTTGTAAAAATGATTGCGAAGATAGTCTGAAAAATAATCCTAACCAACGTTAAACTTTAGTTTTAACAATAGCACTTGACTATTACGACATTACAATTCGACAATAATGTTTAGAAAATTAAAGTTCTATAGCAATGAAATTAAAAATCATTATACCAATTAAATATATCTGTTCTTACACCAATACTAAACCAAAGTGTATTAGAATCTGTAGTTGAAGCAGTAATAGTTTCAGGATTATAGTCTCTATAAATAATATTTGTAAATACTTTTAAATTGGTTGCTGGGTTTAATAAATAACCAGCTTGTATTTCGGTCATAAAACTATTAGTTTTATTTCCTTGTCCTATTTCTATACCTATATCTGCATTACGATCGTTATAATCTCTGTAAATATCTCCACCGTAAGAAAAACTATCTTCATCTGTATTATAATCTAAACCACGTTGCCCAAATATAAATTTAGCATCACCAAACCATCGTTTATAATTATAACGCCCAATTAATACCAATTCTTTAAAATTAGCACCCCAAAGATGTGCCATTGGTTGATTAAAGTTTGCATAATTTAGAATTTGTGTATTATGAGAATAAACATAAGGTCTTACACGATTATATTCTGCTTGAAGCAATAAATTATCGACATCAAAGGCATTAAAATATTTAACCCCTAACTGATATCCGAATTTATTTTTCCAACTTTTTTCTCCAGCTTTAACATCTCCTAATGAAAATTCATCTAAAACAAATTGTCCATATAGGTTTACTTTATTATTCCATTTATATTTTGAAGATAATCCTAAAATAGCATTACCGGCACCTTGACCTGTTTGAAATTCTATAGCTCTAAAAAATATGATAGGATTTAAATAATTAACATCAAAACCTCTTCCATTTGAATTAGCCCATATTACAGATTCAAACAAACCTATATTTAATCGTTTAGAAACATTCCAACTTAAATAATGATTAGCCATATACTTAGTTAAAAATGCTTTATCATCTACAACTTCATCTCTAACATCTTTTAACCACATCCACGTGCTGGTATATTTAATTTTCCAAAATGTAGCATTCAGTTTTAAGTATGGATACGGACTTGAAACATCACTCTGCAATAAAGAACGATAACCATCACCAATAAAATTTTTACCGTGACCAAATTGTACATTTAAAAAGTCTGCTGGTGTATAAGACAAGTAAGCTTCTGCAACAGGGTAATCGTAAGCATCCTCTTTAAAACTCTTTGCTATTCCTCTACCAGGAATAATGGCTGGATCTGGTCCAAAAGCCTTCAAGCTCTCTGCATATTGATTAAAGTAATCCGCAAACCTACCTTGACTTTCATAAACCGAAGCTGATAAATTAAAACGTTTTCCTAATCCGGCTTGAATATTTACACCTCTTGTATTGTTCCAAGTGGTATTAAAATCAGCCTCAGTATCTTTTCCTACTTGTAAATCTAAAATAGGATCTATTGTAAACCAATAATCTTTACCTTGAACTTCTACTAAGTGCTCATTAAACAACTTTCTACCTAACCAAGAATCTGTATCTTTTACTAAGCTTTCTTTTTCTGCTTTAATATCATAATACCTAGCCACATCACTATAAACAAATGGTTTTGATGCGGTATGACTATTAGTACCAATAGCATTCATTTCGTCATCAAACCTTGCGTAATAAGAATGTGTAAAAGGAATATTTAATTCACTACTATATTCAAGTTTCTCATAGGCTTTCAATGCTTTATTAACATCATCAAACTCACTAGACAAAGTAAGATTTAGAGCTTCTTTTTCACTTAACTCCTTTTCTTCTTCAACAGTTAGCTTTACAACCTTTACTGGCTCGGTTAATGGAATATTAATACTAATACTGTATTGAACAAATGTTGGAATACCATTATAAGTTGCTGGTTTTATTTTTGGGAGTGAATCGAAAACACGTTTGCTTTCAATTTTTAATTCATCATAAATAGCATCTATGTATAATGTTCTAAATTCTCCTTCTTTATTAACTTCAAATAAAACTTTAATACCCCCCACATAAGACTCATCAATAACGATTTGAGGTGTTTTAAAATTTTTATAAATAAAACTATTCAAATTGTAGTTGAAACATGATTTTAATTGATCTACTTCAACCGAGTTACATTCCTTAAATACTGGAGATTTCTCGTATGACAATAGGGTTTGAGCATAATCATAAGTGGTCGTTAATAAGATAACAAATAGCACAATGCGCTTCATATAATACTAATTTTTAATGGGCGAAAGATACTTATTTTTTTTAGTAACCATCGATTCTATTTAGGCATAAAAAAACCGCTATATAGAGAATAGCGGTTTCTAATTATTTCTGTTAATTAATTTCTAACTTGATATGTTATAGGAAGAGAATACACTACACCTACAGGAACATCACCTTGTATTCCTGGTTTCATTTTAGGAATCTTATTAATAACACGATTAGCTTCTTTTTCTAAAACAGGATGTGGACCTCTTATTTTTATATCGGTTACATTACCTAATTTATCAATTGTGAATTGGGTAAAAATTCTTTGCTTACCAGATAACCCGTAACCAGAAGCAATATCTACATCAAATCTTTTACCTATTAATTTATTAATTTTATCTGACATACATTTTTTACGGCCTTCATTTGTCTTACGTTTTTCACAACCTGGATATACAGGAACTTTCTCTACGGCAACAAAATCGACAATAACATCATCTGATGTATCTACATCTGGTACATCACCTAAGGTAAATGGGGTTTCAACCATAGGCTTATTGCTCTTTGGTAAATCGATAACATTTTGAACAAATGGATCATCGTCTTTAACAACCTTAACTATATCGATTAAATCGCTACTAGGCAATTTCTCTATAGTTTTTGGTTTAATTACCTCAACGATGTAGGGCGGCACATAATCGATTGTAAGTTTATCGACCTCAACTTCTTCTTCAACAAAGTTGATTTTCTTTTCTTGAAATTGCATTTCAAAAAGTGCATACGTACCCAATAAACAAAGTATCAAACCTATTTGGAAATAAAGGCTTGAGTTTTTTTGTAAATTTGCATCGTGCTTTTGTGATTTTCTCACCTCAGTAGTACTCTGACCAGTACCGCTGAATTCTTTTTTAGAATTTTTCATAATATGATTTTAAATGTTAATATTATGATAAAATCACAATAAGCATACCAAAACGAAAATCCCGCTCAATTAATTTTGAACGGGATTTTTATATTAGAAAAAATTCTATTTTATTCTTAGTCTTGTACTTGGAATACAATAGGAATAGAGAATGGCATAACCACTGCTTTTCCTCTTTGTTTACCTGGTTTCATTTTAGGTAAACCACCAATAACACGTTTTGCTTCTTTCTCTAATCCTGGGTGAGGACCACGAGCTACAATATTTGTAATGTTACCAGACTTATCTACTTTAAATTGAACGAAAATTCTTTTTTTACCAGGAGGTAATCCTAAATCACCAGCTAAGTCTGTATTAAACTTTCTACCGATATATTTATTTACCTTATCGTTCATACATTGTTTTTTAGCAGCATTTCCTTTTTCCTTTTCACAACCAGGAAAAACGGCTACATTTTCAATAACAGAAAAAGGTACTTCTAAATCTTCTTCTACTTCAGCTACCTCTACCTCTTCAACTTCAACAATTTCTGCTTCCATTTCAGTTTCTGTAGATTCAATTACAGTTTCTTCTATCTCAACCTCATCTTCTACAACCTCAATAATTTCTGGCGCTGCTGGTGGCGGCGGTGGTGGTGGTGGTGGGGTTACTATTTGTTCTGTAATTGGTACTTCTTCATCTAAATCATCATCTAAATTTAGAGAGTCTGCAATTACACTTACGGGATCGTAAGTCTTGTGATTAATTGCCATATAGGCTATCCCCATCATTAAGGCTAAACCAACAGCGAAGTACAGCGAACTGTTTCTACTTACGTCTGATTTCGGATTCTTTTTAGGTTCCATATTATTTTTCTTTAATATAACGTTGCTAATTTAACCAATAAATAGTAAAAAAAACAAGGCTTTAGGTTAATTTTATTTATATATGTTTATTTGACTTGCAATTAATGTACCAAAAACGGCACCGATGCTATTTGCAATTAAATCATATGTATCATAAGTTCTATTTTCTGTAATTAGATATTGTAGCAATTCTAATATAAAGCCAAGAAAAATAGCAGCAAAGCATAATTTTAAAAACAAATGCTTTGATTTAAAATAAAGTCCCCAAACTAATGTCAGACACAAGTAAGCAACAATATGATAAATTTTATCATCAAACGATGAACCTAAACTAGGTACACCATTTAGAGTTATTAAACTCGCAACCACTAATGCCAACGTATAGACGATTGAAATCAGTAGAAGTCCTTTTTTAACCAATGATATGTGACTTGTAGTCTTCTGCAGATAATAAACTTTCTATTTGAGATGCATCTGAAAACTTTAATTTAATCATCCAACCACTACCATAAGGGTCTGTGTTTACATTTTCAGGTTCATCTTCTAATCCTTCGTTAAATTCTACAATCTCACCAGATAATGGCAACATTAAGTCTGAAACAGTTTTTACGGCTTCAACAGTACCGAATACTTCTTCTGCTTCTAAAGTTTCATCTAAGGTATCAACTTCTACATAAACGATGTCTCCTAGTTCGCTTTGCGCAAAATCTGTAATTCCAATAGTGGCTATATCTCCTTCAATTTTCACCCACTCGTGATCTTTTGTGTACTTTAATTCTGATGGTATATTCATATTATAGAGTAATTATAAATTTTAGATGCAAATGTAATTTTTTAATAGATTCAATTCAAGCTTAATTTCCAAAATTATATCGTAATGTAATTCCAGATCTAATTGAGGTTTGTGGATATGATGTAGAAATAGCAAATTCAGAAAAACTATAATCAAAGTAAAATATAGCTGATAAATTTTTACTAAAAGCATAATCAGCATTGTATTGTAATGCCCAAATCGTTTGCCCTGCTGTAATTTGATTACTATCTAAATCTAAGTATCTTATAATCGTTTTATTATCTCTTACCGATACATCTAAACTCATATTTAAATCACTTACAATGATCTGACCTGGTCCTGCCAGCTCTGATCGGATTCTTAAATCTTTAAAACGGTAACCTAATCCTAATGTATATTCTTTACCTTGAATTTCTGTCATTAAATTATTATCAAAACTAAGCGACAATAATCTATCTGTTTTAATTTCGGCTAAGATTTTAATAGAGTTCTTCATTTCAAAATCTAAACGAATTAATGGACTAAACTGTTCTTCTAAATTAATGTTACTAAATAAAGTTTCATTTTTTAAATTATTAGATTCGTCTAAAGCATCTTCATTTCCTGGCGAATCAAAACCTAAATCTTTATCGTATTCTGTATAATTTAAATTAGTACTAAATTGATTTATAGTATAATTAGAACGATAACCATGTTGAACAGAAAAACGTTTAAAGCGTTCCTTAAACCATGGTAGTTTCATTAAGCCTGTGTATTTTAAGTTCCAATTAGGAATTGGAATATCTCTAAATGCACTAGTATTTACTTTTTCTGGATCAGAGCCTTGATATGCTGATAAAAATGCTGGTAATAATACACGCTGACTATTTTTACCAAAACCTTGTGGAAAACCATCAGCGTCTGTACTGTAAGGTGTATCTCCATAAAATTCTTTTGCTAATCGATTTGCTATGATTAATCGGTTAGCTCTAAAATCATCGAAAGTAGTCGATTGATTTTCATCACTTTTATTAAATGTTGTTTTAAATAATACGGTTGAGATATTAAAGTTCCCGTAAGAGTTTGTAATTAAATCATTATACTCATCACTTAAACCATCATTATTAGTATCTGTTGTATTAAAACTTTCAGTTGTAGTTTCAGCATAAGTTCTATTACCTGTAAAATCTATTTTTAAGTCTGTTAGAGGCTCTACATTAATCGAATAATCAAGTATTTTATTTGTAACCTCTGTGTATTGCTCGTTAAAACTTGAATACGTTGTTAACCAACCGTTACTAGCCGCTAGACTTCTAATATCACTCTGACTACCTAAAGTATACCCAACAGTTGGTTTTAGAGTTCCTATAAATCCTGGAGTTGGTAAATAACCAGGCAAATAAGTACCATTGTTCTCCGCGTAGTTAAACTGTACACGTTTTACCATAGTAACAATATCTATAAGTGTATTATATGCTTTATCTCCTGCACTTGTCTCATCTGCTGCACTATTAGCATTTGTATTGCTTTTTGAATCTGGACTTGGTGAACGTCTACTTGCAACTGTTGATCTTGTTCTTCCTCTACCTTTTTGTTTCCCTTTTCTTACTAACCCTAAAGTCTTGTATAAGGTTTCCATATTAAGAGTAGAGTTAAGCGTATGTGTATTAGAATTCTGAATTGAGTTTCCTAAATTAACTATTTCAGAAACACCTGTTTCATCATCTATAATCTCTAAGTCGGTGTATAAATCAGAACCTTTTTGCCATTGAAAAGCACCACTGTATGCATAAGTAGACCTAAAGAAGCTTAATGCTGGTATTTTATATAATGGCAATTCATAATTTACTTGAATCTGTTGTGTCTGATAATTAGGATCTCCAAAATCAAAGAAACCATCCCAAACATCTAGTTCAGGATCTTGTTCTTCCATTTGATCATCTATAAAATAATTACGAACAATATTAGTATTAGCTGCTGTAAAGTTTAAACTCAATGCATCTGTAATATTATAATTGAAAGCATATTGAAAACTGAATGTGTAACTTCTTCTAAATAATTCTTCAAGACCAATATTATCTTCACCTAATTCTACATCTCTATATTTCTGTTTATTAAACTGTCTATTAAAATCTGAATTTATAGAAAAGCTAGAGGGCAGTAAGTTTAGATTAAAATCTTTTAATATTTTCCAGTTTTTACCTGTAAATAATGAATCATTCTTTTTGAAAGGTTCAATTTTTAATGGCTCAAAAGCATAAACATAATTAGCACCTGCTCTTACGGTTTGATCTAAAGAATTTTCAATTTCAAAATCACGATGTTCTACTTTATTATATGAGTAATTTAAGGTTAGATTTTCTACATCATAGAAATGCTTTTTAGCCTCTCCTGTTTTTTGTTTTCTTACTCCTATAAAATTTACACTTTGACGTTTTGTATAATCCTCTGATTGCTCACTAATAAGATCTGCTTCTTCGCTAGAAGTTGCAGCATCTAATCTAGATTCTAAGGTAAGGTCATTATAATACTCATCATATTTGGGTGTTATTAATTCTTCACTTTGCGAATAATTAAATGGTAATTGAACGCCCCAAGTTTTAGGAAATAATTGTCCTAATTGTATATTAGTAACAACATCATATTGCTTTACATCTTCTAAGCTGCGTTCACTAGGACCTTGTTCTATACTACCAAAACCAACAGTACTTCGTTTTCCAGTTGCACTAATGTCTGCAAAATCCGCAATTTTAGTATCCATACTTAAAATAGCGGCCCAACCCCCTTCGTCCTCCATATCAGACATACGAAGTTCATTAAACCATACTTCACTACAAGAGCTCATTTCTGTAACACCTGAATTTTTTACACCGACCATTAAAACCCTAATATCACCATAATTAGGATTCCCTTTAATACCTACGCGCTGTTTTTTCTCAGTATCTACAATATCTCCATAAAGTGGATTTAATGTTCCTAAAGGATTTTCATCTAGCTCACCATCTATAACATCATAAAAAGTAGCATCTTCATTACTTAAAGTTCCTGCAGAAATACCTAATGATTTAATTGTTTGTAAAAACTCAAGAGGCATCTCAATTTCATTCTGTTCTGGCCAAACTTGTTCTCTTATACTTCCTTCGGCATCACTAGACGGTAATAAAGGCACTTCGATTTGATAATAATTTTCTGTTAAATCATTACCCATTCTAATAAACCCAACCATTTCTGCAGGTTCCAAAAGACTTCCATCCTGTGGTTCTGCATGAATAAACATACGCAATTTCTTATACTGGCGCATATCTAAATCAATATTCTTATAAACCCCTTTAGAATCTGTAGGTGCTAAATCACAAGCCTGAAGTACTAACGACTGCTCATTCTCACTAATAATTGTGTTATTGCTATTTATCTCTTCTTGTTCCACTCCTGGAGGTCTTACATACCCTGCATTATCTTGTATACCTACAACACCGACGCTAAAGTCTACATTAGTACTGTTATTTGTATCATCATTATCTAAATCTAAAGTATAACGTCTCCAATCACTACGAACTAAATCTAAAGAAGCAAAACGCAACACTGTAGTCTCTGTAAAATCAGACATAAATAAACGTGCAAAACGTATAGAACGAATATCTGAAATACCTCCTACTGCTTCGCGAATATCACTATCAGCTATAGGTATTCTAAATTGGTACCACTTTACTGTCCTTGTTCCTCCATTTGCTAGGGTTACATCTTCTGTTTTAACATCATTAACTATTGAGTTAGAAAGATTTAAAGAGTTACTTGTAATATCTATTTCATATTGATAATAACTATTAATAGTATTCATAGTATTATCTCTATTGATATCTTCAACATCGGGTTGTGTAGTAGAACCTCTGTTAGTATCTGTAAAGGTTTCTGGTGAATTCCCTTCTGTACCATTATATTTTTTATAACGATTAAAGATATCTCCATCCGTATTTAAATAATAAGTATAGTTATCATTCGCAGGATCTTCACCAAACTGTGAACCAAATTCCACTAATTCTTCTGTATCATTAAAACCATCAAATCCAACATCCTGATTAGTCCGTTCTGCTCCTGTGGTACCAAAGGTGTAAACAAGAGATTGATTTTCTGGCACTACACTACCAAAATCAGTTCTGGTTAAAGTTGAAACATCACCATCTTCGGGTAAACCATTCTCATATTGCTTTTTACCATCTCTTAAAATATCTTCTGAAATATTACCAAGGTTTAAATATAATTTACCTCCGGCATTTGATGGATTATCTAAAAATGGATCTTGAACCCAAAATTCGATATACTCAACATTAGCCTGTTCAAAATCTGTAGACGTTATTTGTCTTGTGATACCTGCCCAACTGTTAATAGGGTTTAATGCTGTATCATTTGCTGCACTAGGATCAAAATTATAAGGACCACGTTCTCTAGGATAATAAGCTAAATCTAAAGTATTTATTACTGTTGTTTGTCCTTGAGCTATATCTTGGTCATATATTTCGTCTATATAAACACGACGTGTATATAAATCTGAAATATCATCATCTGTTATACCACTTGGTCTTTGAGTACTGTAAAATATAGGATCTACAGTATACCAGTTTAAAAGCGCCCTACCATAACCATTTTGTATTCCATTTACATCACTACCTGGTACATTGTTTGGTAAATTTAAGGGACGACTAGAAAGTGTCCAAGATGTTGGACTTAATAAATCTATAGCGCCTTGAGAACCTTCAAAATCATCAATGTAAGCCGTAGCTTCATCATTAAAATCAGTCCCACTTGACGCTCCTGGTAATAAATAAGCAAACTCTCCTCTTACAGAAAGACTAGAAGGAACATCTGTATCTATATTTGGTAATTTGTTTACCATCCGTGTTAAGAATGGAACTTCTGTTGAATAATTACCATTAAAACCAAAAATCGTATTATTAATAGATTCAGAATTATAATCAGCTTTTTGAGTTACGGGTTGTTCACTAAGATTTAATAATGTAGCTCCTAAAACAAAATTCTCATTAAATTGATGTTCTACGTTAACACCAGCAAATCTTTTTGTTTGTTGACCAAAAACAGAATTACTTTCAACAGATATATTAATTGGTGTGTTTGAAGCTATTAATGATTCGTCTAAAATTTCTACACGCCCTAATGTATAGTTTACCGTGTAATCTAGTCCTTCAATAAGTGTACGTCCACCTGCAGTTACTGTTACAGAACCTCTAGGCACATTAAATGCCCCTATAGGAATACCACTATCACTTCCACTACTTGTATAACGTCCTTGTATTTGAAACTTATTTTTCTCTGCTTCATCTAATGCCGCTGTCTTAGTTGATTTATAAAGAATATCATAAACATATTTCTTTTGGTTTTCATTAAACCCACTTTGTGTATCTGCAACATCCTCGTAATCAACATCATTATTACTAGGGTTACTATCATCATCTAAAATATCAAATAAATAACGCCCAAAAGGCTCTGTTTTTGTAAAAATAATTTTCCCATTTTGTGATAAAACAGTAACGCCTTCTACGTAATCAAAAAAACCATCTCCTTGACTTTGTGCATCTCCATTATAATCTAATTTATCTAAATGAAAAAGGCGTATTAATGGTGTTTCTCTTATTTCTGTACCATCCGTAAATGCAGGAAAAGGAACTTCAGAACCACCAACAACCGCTGGAGTTATATAATTGACAGAAGATGCTTCTGTATAAAAAATATTTAATGTAAAATCCTCTTTACTTAATTGATATGCACCTGTATCATAGATATTTTTCATCATTAAATCCCAAATAGGCTGATCTACAGATGTCACAGCACTTTTCAGCATTTTAGTCACTAAACTTTGGTTACTAACTACAGCAGTTCCTGTTGTATTATCTACAGAGGTAGCTTCTACACCATCATTAGCAAATTCACCAACTTGAAATACTTGACCACCTAACGTATATTGAAATGATACGGCTAAAACTTCATCATTAAGTAAACGCTGACTTAATGAAATATATCCTAAATCTGAATTTAGCACATAATCCTGTCCTTCTATTAATTTACGAGCAGACTCTAATTTACCGTAATCAAAACCTTCTTGGATTGATACATTAACACCGCCTTGTGTATTTGTAATATCTCTAACTGATTCTGTTAATAATGAACCCGCTCCTCCTATATTTGTTGGGTCAAAATCATTATTTTCATTATTTGGTTTTGCTCCTAGATTGTTAATAAAAGTGGCCGGTAAAGGATCTAACCCTATATTACCTGGATCAGATTCTCCTAAATCTTGAAACGCAACAATGTTTCTTACATTTTCAGTTTCGTTAGTTCTGTTAGTTACCCAAACTTCTGTTTTGGTAATTTGAAGTCCTTGATTATTAATAAATGGATATTGTAATAAAGATTTATCGTAGTTATCTCTAAAGTACTGAGCTAAAAAGAAGTGTCTATTTTCATCATAATCTTGTGCAAAAAACTCAAATTCTTCAACAGTACCACCACCCTCTGCTATAACAGATGTAGATTCTGATTGTTGTTCTGAGAATACAGCTGTCACTCTCGTTTTACCAAATTGCAATTCTGTTTTTACACCAAAAAGACTTTGTGCTCCCGTAATTAAAGAACTATTTAATGGCATACTAACATTACCTACTTCAATTTTACGAATAATATCATCTTCTGTAGGTGTATATTCTAATTTAACAACTTGTTGAAAATCAAAAGTTGCTTCTGTATCATAGTTTGCAGTAACTTGAAGTTTTGTACCAACCTTACCTAATAAGCTTAAACTAATTCTCTGATCGAAATCAAATGTGAAATTCGATCTGTTTTGTGGTGACAGTGTAGGATTATCTTGTTTTGAAAAAAGAATACCCAAATCGACCTCTACAGAACCTTGGGGAATTATATTTATAGTGTTTCCTCCAAAAATAGTTTCAAATAATCCTGAATTTACATAAAACTCTGGCAATAAATTTTTCTGATCTTCTTCAGAACCTTCTTTTTGACCCGCTGCAGCATCGGCCGTTTTTTTGTAATAATCCTTCATCTTCTCCTCCAATACTCTTTTTTGATATTCTTCTGGAGTAAGAATTAATGGATAATTAATGTTGAAATTCCCTATTTTTTCTGAATATACATAGCGGTCTAAAACAGGATCATAAGTATATTTTGAAACAATACTGTTTGGATTTGGCATGTTTAACTTACCAAATGCAAATGTTGTTTTAGTAGAATCTTGTTCTGTCTCTTGTTCTTCTTCTTGTGCAAAACCAAAATTACCTATTAGCATTACAAAAGCTAACATTAAGTAACATTTAAAAGAGAAGCTTTGCTTATGTTCTGGTCTATTCAATTGCATTATAAGTTTTTTAGAGCTTCTTTAATAATTTGCTCCACTTGGGCATCTGGTTGGGCTTTTAATATTTTTTCTACAACTTTTTCAGATTGTTTTTTGTTAAAGCCTAACACTTCTAAAGCTGATAACGCTTCTTCTTTATCAGTATTGCTCTGGGCTAAAGAAAGTTCTTCCATACCAAAGACTTTTAACACTTTATCTTTCAAATCTATAATAACACGCTGAGCTGTTTTTATCCCTATCCCCTTAACACTCTGAATTAAGGCAACATCTTCACTTGCAATTCCTTCCTTTACTTGGTCTGGTGAAAGCGATGATAACATTGTACGCGCAGTATTGGCTCCAATACCACTAACAGAAATTAATAATTTAAAAATTTCACGTTCTACCTTAGACGAAAATCCATAAAGACTATGAGAATCTTCTCGGACTAATAAATAAGTATAAAGTCTTAATTTTTCATTACTTGGAATTTGAGAGAATGTATGTAATGATATATTGATAAAATAGCCGACACCATTGCAATCTATAACAACGTCTGTTGGATTTTTTTCTACGAGCTTGCCTTCTATATGTGTAATCATTGATAAAGAAATGTTAAAAAACCAAATGTAATAAAATTATTTTCATTAAAGTAGATACAGATGTAGTATGAAAGAGAGAAGACTGTTAATTTTTTAAAACTATAAATGCCCACTTAGAGCAGGCATTTATAGTTGAAATTAATAATCTTTTTGTTATTGATCTCGAAATTATTTTGATTGTCTTTTTTCGCGTTCTTGTGCATCAACAACTGCTACAGCTGTCATATTTACAATTTCGTCTACACTAGCTCCTAATTGTAAAATATGAATAGGTTTTCTCATCCCCATCATAATTGGACCAATAGATTCAGACTTATTAAGCTCTTTTAATAATTTGTATGTAATATTTGCAGCATCTAAATTTGGAAAAATAAGCGTATTGACTTTACGACCTGCTAATTTTGAAAATGGAAAAATATCTTGAAGCATTTTTGCATTCAATGCAAAATCCGTTTGCAATTCACCATCAACAATCATTTCTGGATATGCTTTATGTAAATAAGCAACGGCTTCTCTTACTTTTTCTGCTCTTGGATTTTCAGAAGACCCAAAATTAGAATAAGATATCATTGCCGTTACAGGTTCTATACCAAACATTTTAGTGACTTGTGAGGTCATTCTAGCAATTTTAGCTAAATCTAATGCTGTAGGATCAATATTTATTGATGTATCGCTTAAAAACATTGGTCCACGTTCAGTCATCATAACATTAGTTGTTGCAACTCTACTAACTCCATCAGCCATTCCTATTAATTCTAACATCGGTTTTATTACCGATGGATAGTTACGAGAATATCCTGTAATTAAAGAATCCGCATCTCCTTCATTAACCATCATTGCTGCAAAATAATTACGTTCTCGCATTATTTTTTTAGCAGAATAAACCGTTACGCCTTGACGCTTTCTTTTTTTCCAATATGCTTCTGCATATCTATTTTTACGATCAGTCTCTTCATCTGATTTAGGATCAATAATAGGCACATCTGCATCAAATTCGATCTCTTCCATTAATTTTATAATAGCATCTTTTCTACCTAATAGAATTGGATGTGCTACACCTTCATCGTAAGCAATTTGAGCTGCCTTAAGAACATCTAATTGATCTGCTTCCGCAAAAACTACACGTTTAGGATTCGTTTTAGCACGCCCCAATAGCATACGCACCAATTTATTATCAGAACCCAAACGTTCTAACAATGAATTTTCATAACGTTCCCAATCTTCAATAGGCTCTTTAGCAACTCCACTTTCCATTGCTGCTTTTGCAACAGCAGGAGGAACTACAGCGATTAATCGAGGATCAAATGGTTTTGGAATGATATAATCTTTACCAAACGTTAAACGTGTTTCGGCATAAGCTATATTTACTTGTTCTGGTACTGGCTCCTTTGCTAATTTAGATAAAGCTTTAACTGCAGCCATTTTCATAGCTTCGTTAATTTTAGTTGCTCTAACATCTAAAGCTCCTCTAAAAATAAATGGAAATCCTAGAACATTATTAACCTGGTTAGGATGGTCACTACGACCCGTTGCCATAATAATATCGTCTCTTGTGTCTATTGCTAACTGATAGCTAATCTCTGCAACAGGATTAGCCATTGCAAATACAATAGGATTGTCTGACATAGATAATAACATCTCTGGAGTAACAATATTTGGTTGCGATAAACCTATAAATACATCAGCATCTTGCATTGCTTCTGTTAATGTATCAATTTTACGATGCGTAGCAAATTCTGCTTTTTGAGAGGTTAAATTATCTCTATCATCTCTAATAACGCCTTTACTATCTAGCATTACAATATTTTCGCGTTTTGCACCAAAAGCTTGGTATAAACGTGTACAAGAAATTGCAGCTGCACCAGCTCCGCTGACTACAATTTTCACTTCTTCAATCTTTTTTTCTGAGATTTCTAAAGCATTTATTAAAGCTGCTGCTGAAATAATTGCTGTTCCATGCTGATCATCATGCATTACAGGAATATCTAATTCTTCCTTTAAACGACGCTCAATTTCAAAAGCTTCAGGTGCTTTTATATCTTCAAGATTAATACCACCAAAAGTAGGTGCAATATTTTTTACTGTTTCTATAAACGCATCAACATCTTCAGTATTTACTTCAATATCGAAAACATCAATATCTGCAAAAATTTTAAAAAGTAAACCTTTACCTTCCATTACTGGCTTAGAAGCTTCAGGACCAATATTACCTAATCCTAAAACAGCTGTTCCGTTAGAAATTACAGCAACCAAATTTCCTTTGGCTGTGTATTTATAAACATTTTCTACATCTTTTGCAATTTCTAAACAGGGCTCAGCCACACCTGGTGAATAAGCTAAAGATAAATCGCGTTGTGATGCGTATTTTTTAGTCGGTACTACTTTTATTTTTCCAGGAGTTGGTTTAGCATGGTATACTAAGGCTTCTCTACGTTTGCTTTGTTTGCTCATAATCTAATTGGATTAAGCTACAAATATAAGGATTTGAACCTTTGCTATAGAAACCTGTGTTTTTAAAAACGAATGGCTATTTCTTATTTTTAATTAAACTATTTTTTAGTCTGACAATAAAGTTCTTAGATAAGAATTAATCCTTCAAAAACTCAATATTCCGCTCCAAACCCGAAAATTTAGTGCGTTTTACGGCAGATTTCTGAAACACTTTTCTAAAAGTATCCTCTGTAATTTCTTCCCAATCCTTTTTAGTCATATCCAATAATTCAGGATGTGGATTAAATAAGGGTTCGTTGTGTGGTTTTGAAAAGCGATTCCATGGGCAAACATCTTGGCAGATATCACAACCAAACATCCAATCGTCAAATTTGCCTTTAAATTCGGTCGGAATGTTTTCTTTTAACTCTATCGTGAAGTAAGAAATACATTTACTTCCATCTACCACATAAGGATCTGTAATGGCTTCTGTTGGGCAAGCATCTATACAAGCTGTGCATGAACCGCAATGGTCCGTAACTGGAGTATCATAATCTAATTCTAAGTCGATAATCAGTTCCGCTATAAAATAGAAAGACCCTACTTTTTGAGTTAAAAGGTTTGAATGTTTCCCTATCCAACCTAAACCAGATTTTGCTGCCCAAGCCTTATCTAAAACAGGTGCTGAATCTACAAAAGCACGTCCGCCAACTTCACCAATTTCATCTTGAATAAAATATAAAAGTGATTTTAACTTGTGTTTTATAACATGATGGTAATCGTTACCATAAGCGTATTTTGAAATCTTGTAAGAATCATCGGTTTGAATTTCTTCAGGATAATAATTCAATAATAAGGAGACAACACTTTTTGAACCTTCCACAAGTAAAGTTGGGTCTAAACGTTTATCGAAATGATTTTCCATGTAACGCATTTCACCATTCATATTCTTATTTAAATATGCTTCTAGTCGTGGTGCTTCTTCTTCTAAAAATCCTGCTTGGCTTATACCACAAGATAAAAAACCGAGACGTTTAGCTTCGGTTTTAATCATTGTACTATATTTTATTTTATTGTTTAATATCAATGTCTCGCTTCAAACTTTAAAAATGCATTTTTAGGCTTTAAAGTAATCAATGGTGTAATATCAATGCTTTCGAAATCTGGAATCATTTTATAGTTGGAAACTAATTCAGAAACGGCAATAATCATTTCGAACATTGCAAAATTATTACCTATACATTTTCTAGGACCAGCACCAAACGGAAAATATTGTGATGAGAATTTACGAGATCCTTCATTGAATCGTTCGGGTAGAAATTCATCGGGTTGCTCCCATAATTTGGGATGACGATGCATTTCGTATACTGAAAATAAGAGATTGCATCCGGCTTCAAAATCCAAACCATTAAAAGCATCTGATTTCTTATTCACACGATCTATAAAATAAACCGGTGGGTATAATCGCATACCTTCTTCAATGACTTGTTGACAAACCTTAGATTTAGTTACCAAATCCATTAAATCATCACTTTCGGAAAGAATAGTATTTCGTTCTACTAAAATTCGTTCTTGCCACTCTGGGTGCAATGCTAGAAGTTGTGTTATAAAAGTGAGCGCATTAGATGTGGTTTCATGACCTGCTGTAAACAGAATTAAAATCTCATCGATAAGTTGCTCTTCTTCCATCGGATTACCATCCTCATATCTGGCATCTAACAACATATCTAACAAATCATTTTCTTTAACTTTTGAAGTTCGTCGTTCGTTAACAATACGTTTTAGAATTTCTCTAGCTTCACCTGTTAAATCAACGTGTTTTTTAATTTCACCACTTACATTAAACCACCAACCTAAATAGGGTTGACGCAACTCTTTTACCAACATTTTCTGAGCAGCTTCCGTAATATATTGAAGTCTATTAATGTCTTCTTGATTGGCTGCACTACTAAAAAGTGACTTTACTACCGCTTGAAATGCCAAATCATTTAGAATCGGGAATATATCTATCACCTCATTAGGCACAATCTTAATATATTCTGAAACTATAGCACCTTTAATACTATCTAATAGATTTGCTAATTGTTTTTTATGAAACGCGGGTTGAATTAATTTTCGTTGTTTTTTCCAATGTTCACCTTCAGCTGTTAACAAACCTGTTCCGACATATTTAACTAAGTCTACAGTCTGAATCTTAGACTTGGTATAGTTCTTTTGATTCTTTTGAAGGACATATTCTGCTAAACTAGCATCTCTAACAAATACCACACTATTTTTAAGTCCTATTTTCAATCTGAAAACGTCCCCTTGTTCTTCAAAATTTTGATGATGAAATGGTAAGGGATTCTTCAAAATTTCTAGTGAATGTTTGAAAAACCGACTTAACGGAACTGTTGGTATGTTGTTATCTGATTTCAAAATAGGGCTATTTGTAATTAAATTAGCATTGAAATATCATTTTTAAACTAGCAATCGAATTAATTAGAACAATCCGCCTTGCGTTGCTCCTTTAATCTTTCCTAAATGTTTATAAGCTTGTTCTGTAACTTCTCTTCCACGAGGAGTCCTCATAATGAATCCTTGCTGAATTAAGAAAGGTTCATAGACTTCTTCAATGGTTTCTGTACTTTCGCTCACTGCAGTAGCGATGGTACTAATCCCTACTGGTCCACCTTTAAATTTATCGATAATAGTCAATAAGATCTTATTATCCATTTCATCTAAACCATAAGCGTCAACATTAAGTGCCTTTAAAGCAAACTTAGCGATGGCAATATCGATTTTTCCATTCCCTTTGATTTGAGCGAAATCTCTAACACGTCTTAATAATGCATTTGCAATACGAGGTGTTCCTCTACTTCGACCTGCAATTTCAATAGCAGCTTCCATAGAAATTGGCATATTTAAAATAGAAGCACTACGTTGAACAATCGTAGTCAGCAATTCTGTTTTATAATATTGTAAACGACTTTGAATACCAAAACGTGCACGCATAGGCGCTGTAAGTAATCCTGATCGCGTCGTTGCACCAATTAAGGTAAATGGATTTAAGTTTAATTGAACAGTCCGTGCATTAGGACCAGATTCAATCATAATATCAATCTTATAGTCTTCCATTGCAGAATATAAATACTCTTCTACAATTGGACTTAAACGGTGTATTTCATCAATAAAAAGTACATCACGCTCATCTAGATTAGTAAGTAATCCTGCTAAGTCTCCTGGTTTATCTAAAACGGGTCCTGAAGTGACTTTAATACCAACATCTAACTCATTGGCTAATATATGTGCCAAAGTTGTTTTCCCTAAACCTGGAGGGCCATGAAACAAGGTATGATCTAAAGCTTCTTCTCTAAGGTTTGCAGCTTGAACAAAAACCAGTAAATTTTCGAGTACCTGATCTTGACCTGTAAAGTCATCAAACGATAAGGGTCTTAATTTCTTTTCGACATCTAGTTCCTCTGAACTAAAATTATCACTATTTGGGTTTAAGTTTTCGTTCATATTACTTCTCGTGAAAACGGAAATCTTATTAGGTTACACTGCTATTAGAAATATAGGTTCTAAGCTTAGCTGTAGATGACAACAAGCCTAAACAAATATAAAGAAAAAGACCTTTGGAAACTATAAGCTATCCAAAGGTCTTTTTTAATCTATTATGAAGTTCCTTTTATCAAAGGAATTAATTTAATGTTGTAATTCTTCTTCACCTTCCATTAAAGGAATATTCTGTGGTACAAAGTCTACATCATGACCTGGCTTACTGTAATCATAAGGCCAACGATAAACATGAGGTATTGGACCTGCCCAGTTACCATGAATATGTTCTACAGGAGTTGTCCACTCTAAAGTTGTAGATCTCCAAGGATTCTGTTCTGCTTTCTTACCATAGAATATACTTACAAAGAAGTTATATAAATAAATGATTTGAGCAATTCCTCCGATAATAGCAAACATTGTAATGACAACATTTGTGTTTGTTAAATCATCAAATAAAGGAAATGAAGAGTTAGAATAATAACGTCTTGGTAAACCAGCCATACCTATAAAGTGCATTGGAAAAAATACACCGTAAGCACAAACTGCTGTTATCCAAAAATGAATATAACCTAAATTCTTGTTCATCATACGACCAAACATTTTTGGATACCAATGATAAATACCAGCAAACATACCATATAATGCAGATATACCCATAACTAAGTGAAAGTGAGCAATAACAAAATATGTATCATGAACGTTAATATCTAATGCACTATCACCAAGAATAATTCCTGTTAAACCACCTGTGATAAATGTTGATACAAAACCAATTGAAAATAACATGGCAGGATTCATTTGGAGATTACCTTTCCAAATGGTCGTTATCCAGTTAAAAGCTTTTACGGCTGATGGTATTGCAATTAATAAAGTTGTAAATGTAAATACAGATCCTAAGAAAGGATTCATACCTGATACGAACATATGGTGACCCCAAACAATCGTTGATAAAAAGGCAATCGCTAAGATTGAAGCAATCATTGCACGGTAACCAAAAATTGGTTTACGTGAATTACTCGCCATAATTTCAGATACTAGACCCATTGCAGGAAGAATAACGATATATACTTCAGGGTGACCTAAGAACCAAAATAAGTGTTCGAATAATACTGGAGAACCACCTTGATAATGTAAAACTTCACCTTGAATAAATATATCTGATAAGAAGAATGAGGTTCCAAAACTTCTATCCATTATTAATAATAAAGCTGCAGATAATAATACAGGGAATGATACAACACCAATAACGGCAGTTACAAAGAAAGCCCAAATTGTAAGAGGCAATCTTGTCATAGACATACCTTTAGTACGCATGTTTATTACTGTTACAATATAATTTAAAGCTCCAATTAAAGAAGAAGCGATAAATATAGCCATTGATACTAACCATAATGTCATACCTAAACCAGAACCACCTGATGCCATTGGCAAAGCAGATAAAGGAGGATAAATTGTCCATCCTGCAGCAGCTGGACCAGCTTCTACAAATAGTGAACTTACCATGATAACACAAGAGATAAAGAACAACCAATAAGAAACCATATTTAGGAATCCAGAAGCCATATCTCTAGCACCAATTTGCAATGGAATTAATAAGTTACTGAACGTACCACTTAATCCTGCTGTTAATACAAAAAAGACCATGATAGTACCGTGAATGGTAACAAGTGCTAAATAAACATCTGCACTCATAACACCATCTGGTGCCCATTTTCCTAATAAAGCTTCGAACAATACATTTGGCTCTGATGGCCAAGCGATTTGCATACGAAACATTATAGACATTAAAATACCGATAATCCCCATAAAAGTACCTGTAATTAAGTACTGCTTAGCAATCATCTTATGATCTAAACTAAATATATATTTAGTAATAAATGTTTGTTTGTGATGATGTACCTCGTGATCCTCGTGATCGTGTGTATCTATAGTTGCTGACATAAGTTTGTTATCTTTTTCTTAAAAGCTTAATTAATTTAATGAATTTGGGAATGTGGTTTGTTCTTTTAACCATGCATCAAATTCTTCTTGAGTCTCTACAATAATCTTCATCTGCATATTGTAGTGAGAAGTACCACAAATTTTATTACATAAAAGTAAGTAATCAAATTCGTATATTAATTCTTGACCTGATTCTTCAATTTGAGCAGCACGTTCATTTCTAAGTTCATTGATATTTTTCACTTTATCAATCATCTCAGGTCTTTCACGCATATCTGCTGTAGTAACAGAAGGTGTAAATCCAAATTGAGTAACCATACCTGGTACACAATTCATTTGAGCTCTAAAATGAGGCATATATGCTGAGTGTAATACATCTTGAGATCTCATTTTAAATACCACTGGTTTCCCTACTGGTAAATGTAATTCAGATACAATAATGTCATCTTGAGCATTTGGGTCTTCTTCATCTACTCCTAAAATGTTAGCACGGTCAATATCAATTAATCTAACATTAGCTTTACCTAAAACATTATCGGCTCCACTGTAACGTGCTTTCCAGTTAAACTGCTGTGCATATAACTCAATAACCATAGGATCTTCATCTTCATCGATATTCATAATATCATTCCAAGTGAATAAACCATAGATTATTAAACCCGCTAAAACAATAACAGGAATAATAGTCCAAATAAACTCTAAAGTATTGTTATCAGCATAGAAAAATGCTTTTTTACCTTTTTCACCTTTATATTTAAAAGCAAAGTAGTGTAATAAAAACTGAGTTATAGTTTGTACTATAAAAATAACAACTAAAGAGATAATCATAAGATTATCTACTTTAGATCCATGTTCTGAAGCTGCATTTGATAATAAAGGCAAATCACCAATAAACCAAAAACATAAAATAGTAATTACGTAAACAAAAATTAAGAACGCAATCATTAAATAGCCATTGATCTTGTTATCCTTATCGTCTGCTACTTGTGTTTGTGTTGTACCGACTTGAGCAATGTCAAAAATCTTAACCATTTGCCATATAGCAACTGCTACAAAAAGTACAATTATAATCGTAAATAATGCTGTCATTATCTTTTCTTTTCTTGTTTAATATTAATAATGGAAATGTTCACTTTCTTTAACGAAAGGATTCCCTTTTGCTAATAATGGATATTTACCAAGCGAATTAAATACTATTAGTATAAATAATCCAGCGAAGAATAATATTGATCCAATTTCTGGGATTCCAATAAACCATCTATCTCCAACTGTTGCAGGCATAATCATATTGAATATATCCAAATAATGACCAAATAAGATCACTACACCAGCCATTACTACAAACCAAGGAATACGTTTGTAATCACTATTCATTAATAGTAATAAAGGGAATAAGAAATTTAATGCAACCATACCAAAGAATGGTAAGTTATAATCTTCTATACGTGTAACGAAGTATGTAACTTCTTCAGGAATGTTAGCATACCAAATTAACATAAATTGAGAAAACCATAAGTAAGTCCAGAAAATACTAATACCGAACATAAATTTAGCTAAATCATGAATATGGCTATCATTTACAAATTCTAATAATCCTTTAGATTTAAGGTATATTGTAATTAAAGCAATTACTGTAATACCACTTACAAACATACTTGCAAATACGTACCATCCAAATAAAGTACTAAACCAGTGTGGATCAACACTCATAATCCAATCCCAAGACATCATAGATTCTGTATAGATATAGAATACTAAAAATGCTGCAGAGATTCTAAAGTTCTTTTTAAAGTTGCTATTATCATTAATATCAGCAAGATCTTGTGCTACAGAAAACTTTCTTGAGAAATGACGATAAGTAGACCATCCTCCTAAGAAAATTAAACCTCTGATTAAAAACCAAGTTTTATTTAACCAACTCGATTTATTTTGAATTAACGCATCGTGTGCAACTACATTTTCATCCATCCAGATAAAAATATGACTATCCGCTACCCAAACAATTATCAATAAAATAAGTCCACCAGGTAATACATAAGAAGTAATACCTTCCATAACTCTAAAGAGTACAGGAGACCAACCAGCTTGTGCTGCATATTGAATAGCGTAAAAAGCTAAAACACCTAATGAAATCATAAAGAAAAAGAATGCTGCTACATATAAAGCTGCATATGGTCTATTATGAATTTGGTGTAAAACATGTTCTTCATGAGATAATTCATGACCTTCAACTTCTGCTTCAGCTCCATGTCCATGATCAGCTTCAACGTGAGCTTCTTCTAAACCATGTGCTTCAGTAGCGTGTTCATCTCCATGATGACCTTCGTTTGCTATAAATTCAGCAATATTATCTTCATCAACACTATGTGAATCAATAAACCCATAACCAACACCTAAAGCTCCTAAAAACATTAATATGATAGCTACAATTCTTAATCGATTTGAAATTTTATATTCCATTATATAATCTTTATCTAAATCTTATTTTTCTAAATCAGCCTTAAGTTTCTCAACATAAGCAACAACTTGCCAACGTTCTTCTTCGTTCAATTGGTTAGCATAAGAACCCATTGTGTTTTTACCATAATAAATTGTATGATAAATACCACCTTCAGTAATTGCTCTACCAGCATCATCGTAACGAGGAACACCTAATATTTTTTCTCTTTGTACCAATTTACCTTTACCATCACCTTTATTACCATGACAAATACCACAGTAAATAGCAAATAAAGGACCTCCTTTTTCGTAATCAACTTGAGTTGAATCTAAAGGGCTTTTTAGGTTCTCTTTAGCATATAGGAAACCTTCGTTTGTGTTTTCAATTTCAAAAGGCATAAAATCACCTCTTGGTATTGATCCTTCAGCTGGTAATTGAGCTTCTACTCCATTTCCAAAAGCATCAGACTCTTGATAAGCTTCATAACCAACAGACTCATACATGTTAGGCATGTATTGGTAATTTCTACTAGAGTTATTTTGGCAAGATACAAGACCTACCAACATCCCTAATACTGCGATATACTTTGTGGCTATCTTCATATTAATGTGCATCTTCATCTTTATCTACAATATTTATCTCAACGGCACCTGTAGTTTTCAACAAGTTAGTTAATGATTCTTCGTTATTATGAACAGCTATTTCCATTAAAAAATGGTCATCTGTTGTTCTAGGATCAGGGTTTTCAGCATCTTTAAATGGCCATATTCTACTTCTCATATAAAAAGTGATTACCATTAAATGGGCTGCGAAAAACACTGTAAGTTCAAACATAATTGGTACAAACGCAGGTAAGTTTTCTAAAAAACTAAAACTTGGTTTTCCACCAATATCTTGTGGCCAATCTACAATCATTATATAGTTCATCATTGCCGATGCAACTGCTAAACCAACACAACCATATAAAAATGCTGTTATTGCTAAACGTGTTGGAGCTAATCCCATTGCCTTGTCTAGTCCGTGAACTGGAAAAGGTGTAAATACCTCTTCAATGTGATATTTTTCTGCCCTTACTGTTTTCACAGCTGACATTAATACATCATCATCGGTATAAATAGCATGAATTACTTTTGAAGCTTCCATATACTATATTAGTTGTTTAATAAGGTTTTTGCTTGTCCAGACCAATCATCACGTTCTGCTCTTCCTGGGAAAGAACCTGTAATTTCATCTAACAAATCATATTCTTTTTTTGTCATTTTACTTACTTGTAAGTAAGTAAAGATACCTATATCATTAAGTACTTCTTCCATTTTTGGACCAATACCACTTATAACTTTTAAGTCATCAGCTTTTTGAGATGAAGCATCAAATTCACCAATACCTTTCAATAAATGATCTAATTGCTCTGTAGTATCTTTAACAGGCTTAGTAACTATTGTTTCATCACTAGTAATTTTAACATGAGAAGTTCTGACGTCAGAACCAGTTCCTGATAGTGACTCTCCATTTTCTCTCATACGTTTGTAACGCTCACCTGAAGACTTTAATATTGTTTTCACTTCCGCTTGTGCAATCACAGGGAATGTACGTGAGTATAATAGGAATAATACAAAGAAGAAACCTATTGTACCAATAAAAATTCCGATGTCTACAAATGTTGGTGAGAACATTGTCCATGATGATGGTAAGTAATCTCTGTGTAATGATGTTACAATAATCACGAAACGTTCAAACCACATACCTATGTTTACTACGATAGAAATAAAGAATGAGAACAAAATACTTGTTCTAAGTTTCTTGAACCACATAAATTGAGGTGAGAAAACATTAAAACTCATCATACACCAGTATGCCCACCAGTAAGGTCCAGTTGCTCTGTTTAAGAATGCAAACTGTTCGTATTCTACACCAGAATACCAAGCAATAAATAACTCTGTAATATATGCTACACCTACTATAGAACCTGTAAGCATAATTACAATGTTCATTAGCTCGATATGTTGTACTGTAATATAATCTTCAAGGTTACACACTTTTCTCATAATAATAAGAAGTGTATTTACCATTGCGAATCCTGAGAAGATTGCACCTGCAACGAAGTAAGGAGGGAAAATTGTTGTATGCCATCCTGGTACAATCGAAGTAGCGAAATCAAAAGATACAATAGTGTGTACAGAAAGTACTAAAGGTGTTGCTAAACCAGCAAGTACTAAAGATACTTCTTCAAAACGTTGCCAATCTTTAGCTCTACCTGACCAACCGAAACTTACTAAAGCATAAATTTTCTTTTGGAAAGGACGTACAGCTCTGTCTCTTAACATTGCAAAATCTGGTAATAAACCTGTCCACCAGAATACTAATGATACAGATAAATAAGTAGAAATTGCGAATACATCCCAAAGTAAAGGTGAGTTAAAGTTTACCCATAACGAACCAAATTGGTTTGGAATTGGTAATACCCAATATGCTAACCATGGACGACCCATGTGAATAATTGGGAACAAACCTGCTTGGAATACCGCAAAGATTGTCATTGCTTCTGCAGAACGGTTAATTGCCATTCTCCATTTTTGACGGAATAATAAAAGAACAGCTGAAATCAGTGTTCCTGCGTGACCAATACCAACCCACCAAACGAAGTTAGTAATATCCCACGCCCAGTTTACAGTCTTGTTAAGACCCCAAACTCCAATACCCGTAGATACGGTATAAATAATACAACCTATTCCCCAAAGGAATGCAACCAAAGCAATACTGAATACAATCCACCACGCTTTATTGGCTTTGCCTTCAACTGGTCTTGCGACATCGACAGTAACATCGTGATACGATTTTTCTCCTGTAACTAAAGGTCTTCTAATAGGTGCTTCGTAATGAGACGCCATAATTATATAATTGTTTCTTTAATTTATTTACGCTTTTGATGTATTTCTCACTTTTGTATGGTAAAATACGTTAGGTTTTGTTCCAACATATTCTAACAAGTGATACATACGATCATCTTCTTTTAACTCTGCAACTTTACTTTCTTTGTCATTGATATCACCAAATACCATAGCGCCGTTTCCACATGCTGCAGAACAAGCTGTTTGGAATTCTCCATCTTTAACAGGACGTCCATCACGTTTAGCATCAAGAATTGTTTTTTGTGTTTTTTGAATACACATAGAACATTTTTCCATCACACCACGAGATCTAACTACAACGTCTGGGTTTAATACCATACGACCTAAATCGTCATTCATGAAATAATCAAACTCGTCATTTTGGTTATATAAGAACCAGTTAAAACGACGTACTTTATAAGGACAGTTGTTAGCACAGTAACGTGTACCTACACAACGGTTATAAGCCATGTGGTTTTGACCTTGACGACCATGAGCTGTTGCAGCAACAGGACATACAGTTTCACAAGGTGCGTGATTACAATGCTGACACATTACAGGTTGAAATACAACCTGAGGACTATCAGCTGGGTTTTCTAACTCAGCAAATTCACTTAATGAACTACTTAACCCTGAAATATTTTCTTTCTTTTCTAAATCATCTACAAACGTATCTTCTGAAGAATAATAACGATCAATACGCAACCAGTGCATATCTCTACTTCGTCTCATTTCAGACTTACCAACTACAGGTACGTTGTTTTCTGCGTGACATGCTATAACACATGACCCACAACCTGTACAAGCATTTAAATCGATAGATAGGTTAAAGTGATGTCCTACTGAACGATCAAATTCATCCCATAAATCTACATCTGGAGATGTAACAGGAGTTTCTATATGATTAAGAGACACTTCTGGAATTGCATTCCAATGTTTCTTATCTTTAGTATTGAATATCTCTAAGCTAGTTTCTTTTATGATATCTCCACGTCCCATTAAAGTATTATGTAACTGTACACAAGCAAATTCATGCTCACCAGTAGCTTTCTCAATAGTAACGTTTTGTACAGAATTGAAATTTTGGTATAACGGATATGCGTTAACACCTGTTTTCATTTCCTCTTTTAGAGCATTAGATGTTCTACCAAAACCAAATGATAAACCAGCAGAACCTTTAGCTTGTCCTGGTTGAATAAGTACTGGTACTGTAATTGCTTCAGCTCCTTTTACAGAAATCTTAGCATAACTACCATTTAATCCTCCATTAGCAACATTCCAATTTTCTAATCCTAATTTTTCAGCATCTGCTTGAGAAACTGTTAAATAATTATCCCAAGTTGTTCTTGTGATAGGATCAGGAAATTCTTGTAACCAAGGGTTGTTAGCTTGTTGACCATCACCCATACCTGTTTTGGTATAAAGTGATAATTCAAAACCACCTTCTTTAACTGAAGCTGCTAACGCTCTTGCTGCAGCTCCTCCTGTTAAAACAGAAGCTACATCTACACTACCAACCGTAGTTGATGATGTTGAAGTAACATATTGGTCTTTATCTTGATCTTTGATTCCAACACCTACAGCAACGTCATGAATGACACCACCTAAAAATGTTCGATCTTTTTTATCTTGTAATTCCGTTGTAGACGTTGTTGTCGTAGTTGATCCATTAGAACCAAATCCATTTGAACCCGTTACAAAAACACCATCTTGAATTGCTTTATTAAATGAAGCACCATTTAAAACACTTTGAGTCCATACAGATTTTAAATAATCTCTGTAAGAACCAGAAGTATTTGTCCAACTCATTAATACTTCTTGGAATTGTTTTGTATCAAATAATGGACGAATCGTAGGCTGCATCATTGAATAATGACCTGTTTTGATTTCGATATCTCCCCAAGATTCTAAATAATGAGGCGCAGCTGCTATATACTGACAATTAGTTGACGTTTCATCTTGCTTCATTGAGAAAGCAATAGATAAATCTGTCTTAGCTAATCCTTCTTTAAAATCAGCAGCATTTGGTAAAGTATATAATGGATTAACACCATTCATAATAATCGCTCCTACTTTACCAGCCTTCATATCGGCTACTAATTGAGAAACGGCTTTATCGTTACCTTGTCTTGTCTTAATTGTTGTTTTAGGATCAAAAGCTTTACTTTTTAAATGCTCATTAATCTCTAAAACTGTAGTTTGTGCATTTACATCTTGAATACCTGTAAGCACAACTGCATTGCTACCTGCTAAACTTAACTCTTTAGCAGCAGCTTTAACCGCTGTATCTAAAGCTTCAGGTAGAGCGCCTGGTAAAGCAACACCAGTAACATAACTATATAATTTAGCTAATACTAATTTTTGTTGACTAGGTGTTAATGGCACACGTTTATCAGCATTGGCACCAGCAAGAGACATGTTAGATTCAAACTGAATATGTCTAGACATTTTACCATTTGCAGGCACACGCTTTTTAGCATAATCAGACTCAAATCCACCACCTTGCCAATCCCCTAAGAAATCAGCTCCGATAGAAACAATAGTCATTGCTTTAGAGAAATCGTAATTAGCCATTCCTCTAGAACCGTATTTGGCTTGATAAGCATCTAATGTTGCAGATTCTGAAACAGCATCATAAGCCACATGACTTACATTACCATATTTAGATTTAAATTCTGCAATTAATTTATTTGTTGAAGGACTAGGCATTGATTGTGTTAAAAGAACAATCGCTTTACCATTAAGTCCATTTAATTTCGAAGTCGTTTCAGACATGAAAGTGTCCCAAGAAATCTTAGACTCACCTTTCATTGGTGATTTAACCCTTAGACTATCATACAATCCTAAAACTGAAGCATTAACTCTAGCGTTTGCTGTTCCGTTTGTAGCAGCATCCGTGTTGTTTTCAATTTTAATTGGTCGCCCTTCTCTAGTCTTTACTAAAACACTAGCAAAATCAAAACCATCTGCAATAGTAGTTGCATAATAATTAGCAACACCAGGAATAATCTCTGTTGGTTGAACTATATAAGGTATTGATTTGATCACCGGTCCTTCACATGCTGCTAAAGAAGCTGCTGCTGTACTGAAACCAACGTATTTTAAGAAATCACGACGCGATGTAGACGAAGACTCTAAAGACTCTTTATCTCCTAAAAATTCGTCTGTAGGAATCTCTTCCACAAATTCATTCTGTTGAAGCGCCTCAACAATAGAGCTATTTTCGTTTAGCTCTTCAACACTTTTCCAGTATTTCTTGTTTGATGACATAGTGTTTATTTATAATTTTCGATTTGTGAATTAAGATTTACAGTTATTAAACTTAAACCCATTCAATCTAAATATTTAATTTTTAAACTTATTATTTTCTCTTTTTAAGAGATTCTCACTTTACAGAGATAATCACTTAATGTATTAGTAATGACACTTACCACATTCTAAACCACCCATCTGTGCTACCGTTAATTGGTCAACACCATATTTTTTAGATAGTTGTTCGTGAATTTTAGTATAATACTCGTTATCCTTAACCTTTACATTAGTTTCTCTGTGACAGTTAATACACCATCCCATTGTTAAAGGAGCATTTTGATACATAACTTCCATTTCCTCTACAGGACCATGACAAGTTTGACATTCGATACCTCCAACTGAAACGTGTTGCGAGTGATTAAAGTAAGCAAAATCTGGTAAATTATGAATACGAATCCATTTAACTGGTTTGGACTCGCCAGTATATCCTGTTCCATCCCAACCTACAGCTTCATATAATTTCTGAATTTCAGAATTATAATCAACACCATACTCATTACCTTCAGCTAAAGTTTCTGGTGCCACTTCAGATATTGATTTATGACAATTCATACAAACATTTAACGAAGGAATACCTGATGTCTTACTAACTCTTGCAGATGAGTGACAATATTTACAATCAATACCGTTATCACCAGCATGTATTCTATGTGAATAATGAATTGGCTGAACAGGTTCGTAACCTTGATCTACACCAACCTGCATTAAATATCCATAAACAAAATATCCACTTGCTAATAAAAAGACAATTGTAGTTACTAAAACTAAGAATTGATTTTGAGCAAAAGCTTTCCATAATGGTGTTCTTTTCTCTTTCTCAGTTACAACACTAATACCCTTAACTTCCGCAAAACGATTTAATGTACGATTCACTACAACTAAAGCCATCGCTAATAAAGCAAACAATAAAGCAAGAGCTCCAAGAATTAAATCATTAGAAACACCTCCTTGTTGTGTAGCTTCTCCTGCTCCGGTATTACTTTCAACAACAACAGGCTCCGGTTTAGGAGCTGCCGTATAAGCTAAGATATCAGAAATATCTTGATCACTTAATTGAGGAAATGGAGTCATTTGTGTTCCGTTGTGCTCATTGTATACTTTGTTAGCATAAGCATCACCAGATTTAACTAACGCAGAACTATTTCTAATCCATGACGACAACCACACTCGGTCTAAACCTTCATCATCAGAAAGTCTTGTTTCAACATTTCTTAAAGCAGGCCCGGTCATAGGTGCATCTAATTTATGACAAGCAGCACAATTTGAATTAAAAAGTGACTTCCCATTAACTGGATCACCTTCTTGAGCCATAAGAGAGGTTGAAAACGTAAGCAATAGAAAAAGACAAAGACGAGACATCTTTGAGGTTAAACTACAGTAAATCACCTGTTTCATATTATAATTTGGATTATCTTCTAAACTTTGGTACGATTTTTTCATTAAAAATGAAAAATGTTATTTGTAAAAAACTCTCGCAAAAGTAACATTTAAAGTGAGTATTGAAAATCTAAATTAGCTGTTAACAGCTAATTTATACCAATTCTAAATAAAGTGTTTTAAAATTTTAGCTAAGAATATTCGTTAGATATATCGATTACCTGAAATGCAATTAATTACAAATTAAATGAGTTTTAAAAAAAATTATTTATGTTAATTCGAATACTATACCTTTGTAAAATAATTATACCCTATGAAATTAAAAAGTAAATCTATAGCAACATTAATTACAGGCTTTGGTCTTTGTCTAGCATTAAATGCCCAACAAGGTGTAGTAAATGTAAGTCAAGATAGTGATATTGATAAATTACTAGCTTATAAGAAAGACACAAAAACAACTAAGGTTTATAAAATACAAGTCTATCAAGATGTAGATATTGATAAAGCCCGACGTGAGAAATCAAACTTCTTAAATCAATACAATGAGTGGCCGGTAGAAATAGTTTGGAACACGCCTAATTATAAGGTTTGGGTTGGTAACTTTTCTAAACGTTTAGAAGCTGACCGTGCATGGGCTAAAATTAAAGAGAAATACATGTATGCTATTATCTTTCAACCTAAGAGTGACGATTAAATTATTAGCTCATTAAAGACCATAAAAAAACCGACAATTACTTGTCGGTTTTTTTTATTTATAAGAAGTTGATATTACTTCAACTTTTTCTTTACTTCTACTTCTTGGAATGCTTCTATAACATCACCTTCTTGGATATCGTTATAGCCTTTAATTTGCATACCACAATCGTATCCTTTAGCGACTTCTCTTACATCATCTTTAAATCGTTTTAAAGCTTCTAGAGTTCCCATATGAACAACGACACCATCTCTAATAATTCTAATACCAGAATTTCTAAAGATTTTACCATTCATTACCATACAACCTGCAATGTTACCAACTTTAGATACTTTAAATATTTCTCTAATTTCAGCAGTACCCGTAATCTCTTCTTTAACTTCAGGGGATAACATACCTTCCATTGCATCTTTAAGATCATTAATCGCTGCATAAATAATAGAATAAGTTCTGATATCAATTTCTTCTTTATCAGCAATCATTCTTGCATTACCTACAGGACGAACATTAAATCCGACAATAATAGCATCTGAAGCCGTTGCTAATAACACATCACTTTCTGTAATGGCACCAACGCCTTTATGTATAATATTAACTTGAATTTCTTCAGTTGATAATTTCTGGAATGAATCTGTTAACGCTTCAACAGAACCATCAACATCACCTTTAAGAATTATATTCAATTCTTGGAAATCACCAAGAGCAATACGTCTTCCAATTTCATCAAGTGTAATATGACGTTGAGTTCTTACAGACTGCTCACGTTGTAATTGTGCACGTTTCGTTGCAATTTGTTTCGCTTCACGCTCATCTGCAAAGACATTAAACTTATCACCTGCTTGAGGTGCTCCGTCTAAACCTAATATTGATACAGGAGTTGCAGGACCAGCTTCTTTTACATCTTGTCCTCGCTCATCTTGCATAGCTTTTACTTTACCACTGTTCTTACCAGCTAAAACGTAATCACCAACTTTTAATGTACCAGCTTGTACTAAAATTGTTGATACATAACCTCTACCTTTATCTAAGTAAGCTTCAACTACTGTTCCGCTTGCTGCTTTATTAGGGTTGGCTTTTAATTCTAAAAGTTCTGCTTCTAATAATACTTTTTCAAGTAAATCTTTAACACCTGTTCCTTTTTTAGCAGAGATATCATGAGATTGAATTTTACCACCCCAATCTTCTACTAATAAATTCATTTGTGCCAATTGCTCTTTTACCTTTTCTGGGTTAGCATCTGGCTTATCAATTTTGTTAATTGCAAATACGATTGGTACTCCTGCAGCTTGTGCATGAGAAATCGCTTCTTTTGTTTGAGGCATTATAGCATCATCCGCAGCAACAACAATAATTGCAATATCTGTAACTTGAGCACCACGAGCACGCATCGCTGTAAAGGCTTCGTGACCTGGTGTATCTAAGAATGCTATTTTTTGACCACTCTCTAATTGTACACCATAAGCACCAATGTGCTGTGTAATACCTCCAGATTCACCTGCAATAACATTTTCTTTACGTATATAATCTAATAAAGATGTTTTACCATGATCTACGTGACCCATTACGGTTACAATAGGAGCTCTTTCGATTAAATCTTTTGGATCGTCTTCTACAACCACAATTGATTCTTCAATATCTGCTTTGATAAATTCTACATCAAAACCAAATTCTTCAGCAACAATAGTTAAAGTTTCAGCATCTAATCTTTGGTTCATGGTAACCATCATACCTAAAGACATACATGCAGAAATCACTTGCGTAACTCCAACTTCCATCATCGTAGCCATTTCACTTACTGTAACAAATTCAGTAACCTTAATGGTTTTACTTTCTGCAGCTGCAATTTCTTGATCAATTTCTGTTTGTTGACGGTGATGATCTCTTTTATCTCTACGATATTTTGCTCCTTTACCTTTATTAGACTTCCCTTGAAGTTTTTCTAAAGTTTCACGGATCTGTTTTTGAACATCCTCTTCAGTTGGTTCTGTCTTAACCACTTTAGGTCTTGCAGCATTACCACCTCTTCCTTTAGGTCCACCACCTCTTCTATTATCGAATTTAGGCTTATTGTTAGTTGTTGTAGTGTCACCTGTTTTACTAATTCTACGTCTTTTACGTTTATTAGCATCACCTGGTTTAGCTGTTTCAACTTTTTTCTTCTTCGGTTTATTAAATTGAGATAAATCAATTTTTTTACCTGTTGTAGTTGGACCTGAAAGTTTTTGATATTTAGTCTTTATCGTTTCTTCTACAGGTTCAGTTGGAGTTGAAGGTTTATCTTCCTTCTTAGCAACAACTCTTGGTTCTGGTCTTGCAGATTGCGCAACTTTATCAAGATTAGTTACTCTTGGTTTAGGCTTAACCTCTTCTACCTTTTCTTTCTTCTCTACTTTTGGCTCAACCTTTTCTACCTTAGCAACCTCCTCTGCTTTAGGAGTCTCTTTTGGTTTTTCTGGTTCTTTAGCCTCAACCTTAGGAACCTCAGCTTTTACCTCTGGTATTTCTACTTTCGGTGTTTCCGCTTTTGGAGTTTCCTTAACTTCTGGAGTTTTAGGAGCTTCTTCCTTTACAGTTTTAGACTTATTATCTAAGTCTATTTTACCAACTTGCTTAGGACCACTTAACTCAGCTTTAGCTTTAACCACTGCATCTCTTTCAGCCTTTTGCTTTTGCTTTTCCTCAATTTCGCGTTCTCTTTGTTCGCGAAGCTCTTCTTTTTCCTTAAGTTTAGCTTCACTTACTTCTTGAGCTTTTTCACGCTTAGATGCATCTGTCTGAAATTCACCAGAAAGCGTGTTATAAACCTCTTGCGAAATTTTAGTATTAGGACTTTTCTCAATTTCCACACCTTTGGATTCTAAAAAATCCACTGCGCGATCTATTGAGATATTCAGTTCTCTTAATACTTTATTTAATCTTGTTGTTTGAGCCATAAATTGCCTGTAAAATACTTAAATATATTATATACTAATTATATATAAAAAAGTTAATAAAATATTTTTTGCTTTTGTAAAAGTAAAAAACATCATTTTATTAAAAGTCAATTATAAATAAAAATTAGTATGGTACCAATGCAATTTCAAAATGTATTGACTAAATCATTTCAAAATTACGCTGATATTATTCTTCAAATTCTTCTCTTAGAATCCTTAAGACATCTAAGATTGTTTCTTCTTCTAAATCTGTACGCTTCACTAAATCCTTAACATCTTGTTCTAAGATACTTTTTGCTGTATCTAATCCTGCCTTGCTAAATTCAGAGATTACCCAGCCTTCAATTTCATCAGAGAATTCTTTTAATTCTACATCTTCTTCTGCACCTTCTCTAAAGACATCAATTTCGTAACCTGTTAATTGACCTGCTAAACGTATATTGTGACCTCCTCTACCAATCGCTTTAGAAACCTCTTCTGGTTTCAATAAAACCTCAGCTCTCATGTTTTCTTCATCTAATTTAAGAGAAGTTACTCTTGCTGGGCTTAATGCTCTTGTTACAAAAAGTTGAACATTATTTGTGTAATTAATTACATCGATATTTTCGTTTCCTAACTCACGTACTATACCATGAATTCTAGAACCTTTCATACCAACACAAGCTCCAACTGGGTCAATTCTGTCGTCATAAGAATCTACTGCAACTTTTGCTTTTTCACCAGGGATACGCACAACTTTTTTAACGGTGATTAAACCATCAAAAACTTCTGGAATTTCCTGTTCAAATAATTTTTCTAAAAACAATGGTGATGTTCTAGACATCACAATTGCTGGTTTACTTCCTTTTAATTCAACACTTTCAATAATTCCTCTTACATTTTCTCCTTTTCTGAAAAAATCTGAAGGTATCTGTTTGTCTTTTGGAAGTATAATTTCATTTCCTTCATCATCTAACAAAATAATTGCTCTATGACGAATGTGGTGAACTTCTGCTGTATATATTTCGCCTTCTAATTCCTTAAATTGCTTGTATATATTTGTATTATCATGTTCATGAATCTTAGAAATTAAGTTTTGTCTCAATGCTAAGATAGAACGTCTACCTAAATCAATCAACTTCACTTCTTCGGCAACATCTTCACCAACTTCAAAGTCAGGCTCTATTTTCTGAGCTTCTGATAATTCAATTTCTTGGTTAGGCTCTTCAACTTCTCCATCTGAAACAACGATACGGTTTCTCCAAATCTCTAAATCCCCTTTATCTGGATTTATAATAATATCAAAATTATCGTCATCACCATACTTCTTCTTCAATGCATTACGTAATACATCTTCAAGAATTGCCATTAGCGTAACTCTATCTATTGATTTGTCGTCTTTGAATTCTGAAAATGAATCAATTAACGCTATATTCTCCATGATTGATATGAATTAAAATTTTATTTTAACTTTTGCTTCTTTAATATTGTTGAAAGCAACCACTACTGTTTTTGTAACTGTTACTTTCCCTTTCCCAATGGGCTTAGGCTCTCTTGCCTTCCAACTTAAAACCACGTTATCATCATTTACTTCGGTAAGTTCACCTTCTAAATTTTGATTATCGATAGTTTTAATCTCTAAATTTCTACCAACATGCTTATCATATTGTCTTGGCAAAATTAATGGACTTGCAGCACCAGAAGAAAGTACTTCTAAAGAAAAATCGTGTTCTTCTCTATCTATATTATTCTCAATAGCTCTGCTAATAAACATACAGTCCTCTACTAACACACCATTATCACCGTCTATTACAATTTTTACAGCATTATCTGCTGAGTAAGAAAAGTCTATTAAGAACAAATCCTCTCTCTCATCTAACGCACTTTGTAATAAGTCTTCTACTATTTTCTTTAACATTTCTTAATATAAAAAGAGAGGACTTTTCGTCCTCTCGCTTATTTATTTTAGTAAATAACGGTGCAAATATACGATATTATATTCACTTACCCAAGCGATATAATATTCATTTATTTTATTAACTTTAAAGAGACTAAGTAAACTAAAACACAACAACTATGAAAAGAATACTCGTACCGACTGATTTTTCAGTGCAAGCGGAAAACGCATTAAAAGTTGCCGCTATGATTGCAAAAATGAACGATGCAGAAATTTATTTACTGCATATGATGGAAATTCCGATGCAACAAACAGACCCCGGAAAAGCCAAAAGCATAATTCCTGAAACTTTATTTTTTATGAATTTAGCGCGTAAAAAATTTGAAACCATCAAAAATCAAGATTATTTAAAAGGTATTAAAGTACACGAAACCGTAAAAGAAGATATTACTTTTAATGAAGTAAAAGATTCTTGTGATGAATTTAATATCGACTTAATTGTCATGGGCTCGCACGGCACCTCAGGAATTATGGACATGTTTGTAGGATCTAATACAGAAAAAGTAGTTCGTTCTTCCGAAACACCTGTTCTAGTAATAAAAAATGAACATCAAAACTTTAATGTATCTGATTTTATATTTGCATCAGATTTTCAAAACGACAATAAAGAAACCTACAAACAAGCTGTAAAATTCGCAGAGATATTTAATGCGAAAATCCACCTATTACTCGTTATCACACCAAATAGCTTTATGACAACATATGAAGCAAAATCAAGAATCACCAACTTCATATCTAGTCAATCATTTAAAAACTACAGCACAACCATACACAATGATTTCTCCGTTGAACAAGGCATACTAAACGTTTCTAAAGACATAAATGCTGACCTTATTGGCATTAGCACACACGGAAGACAAGGTATAGCACATTTTTTTAATAGCAGCATCAGTGAAGACATCGTAAATAACGCTAACAGACCTGTAATTACCTTTAAGATATAAACCAAAAAAATTCCTAATCAGTGCTGATTAGGAATTAATTTTTGTTGGCCCACTAGGTTTCGAACCTAGACTCTTCTGTACCAAAAACAGATGTGTTGCCAGTTACACCATGGGCCAATCTCTTATTTGAGGGTGCAAATTTAATACAAACTTTTAGTTTGACAAAATAAAAATTGATTTTTTTTCAAAAAACTTAACGTTAACTTAAAAACGTCATGTTTTAGCTAATAATTAGTAAATTCGCCAGCATTATTAAGCAAGGTTTTTCATGACAGATTTTAACTTTAAAAAGTGGAACAACATCTTAGGATGGATTGTTTTTGCCGTAGCATGCGTCGTATATGCACTTACTATAGAACCAACCGTTAGTTTTTGGGATGCTGGTGAGTATATTTTAACCTCTTCTAAATTACAAGTAGGGCATCCACCAGGAGCACCATTGTTTCAAATGTTTGGTGCGTTTTTCTCTATGTTTGCTTTAGAACCTTCTCAAATTGGGATGATTATGAACATGATGAGTGGTGTTGCAAGTGCATTTACCATTCTTTTTATGTTTTGGACTATAACTTTACTACTTGTAAAGCTTACCAAATACAATGAAGATAAAGATACAAGTAAAGCCTATGCTATTTTAGGAAGTGCTTTAGTAGGAAGTTTAGCTTTTACATTTACAGACTCTTTTTGGTTTAATGCTGTAGAAACTGAAGTTTATGCCATGGCGACTTTAATAATGGCTGTTTTATTTTATTTAGGTCTGCGTTGGGAACAAGATATGAATAAGCCTCGTGGTAACCGTTGGCTTATATTAATTTCTTTTGTAATTGGATTATCTTTCGGTGTTCACTTTATGGGATTATTAACGATCCCTGCAATTGGCTTACTTTACTATTTTAAGAATTACAAGACTATAACTGTTAAGAATTTTATTATTGCAAATATTGCTTCTGCAGCAATTTTGCTTTTTATATTTAAATTTTTACTTCCTTCAGCATTAAAACTCTTTGGTTACTTAGAAGTGTTTTTTGTAAATTCTATTGGATTGCCATTTAATTCTGGCACTATTATCACAGGTATTATGGTAATAGCCTTGTTTTATTTCGGATTAAATTATACCATAAAAAAAGGCTTCAAACATGCCAATACATTAGTACTTTGCTTAATGTTTATATTTATTGGTTTCTCTTCTTGGATGATGTTACCTATACGTGCTAATGCTAATGTGGTTATTAATGAAAATAATCCTTCAGATGCACGAGAGTTATTAGCTTATTATAACTTAGAACAATATCCTGAAACACATTTATTCTACGGACCATTTTTCACAGAAGCTTATTCTGGTGCAGATAAAGACGAACCGTTTATAGACGACAAAAAGAATTACGAGCGTGATGATGAAGCAGGGAAATATGTCATTATTAACGATTGGGAAAAAAGTAAGCAAAACTACAATCACGAGCACGCTGCTATTTTACCTAGAATGTGGAGTTCTGAACATGCAGAAAACTACATGATGTTTACAGGTTTGATTGACTTTAAGGTTGACCCTACCATACAAACAAATGCCTATAATGAAGCTATGAACGCTGGTTTATCAGAAGAACAATCAAGTCAGTATGCGTTAGGTGAAAAACAACAAATTGACCAACTTGTTAATGACTTTAGAATGCGAGTTGCCAATGGCGAAATTGACTATGAAGGTTACAATCAGTTTTTAAAACGTTATGGTCAACAGTATTTAATTATTGAGAAACCATCCTTTGCGGATAACATTGTTTACATGTTTCAATATCAATTTGGTTACATGTATTGGCGTTATTTTATGTGGAATTTCACAGGACGTCAAGACGATATACAAGGTAGATACACCTATAAAAACGGTAACTGGATTTCTGGAATATCTTCTATTGATGAATTACATTTAGGGATATCTCAAGATAATTTACCTACTGATGTTACTGAAAACAAATCTAGAAACACCTATTACTTCTTACCTTTACTATTAGGACTAGCAGGTTTCTTTTTCTTAATGCAATCAGACTTAAAACGTTTTTGGGTATTATTAGTCTTCTTTTTACTGACTGGTATTGCTATACAATTCTACACCAATGTAAGGCCTTTTGAGCCAAGGGAACGCGATTACTCTGTTGTAGGTTCGTTCTATGTCTTTGCCATTTGGATTGGCTTTGGTGTTTATGCCATTTACGATCTTTTAAAGAAGACTATTAAAACAAAATTACTTGCTCCTGCCCTTACTTTAGTTTGCTTAATTATTGTCCCTGGAGTTTTAGCTGCAAATAACTGGGATGATCATGATCGTTCTGGTAAATACACTACAAACTCAATGGCTCGTAAATATTTGGAGTCTTGCGCACCAAATGCAATATTATTTACCATTGGAGATAATGATACTTTCCCATTATGGTATTTACAAGAAATTGAAGGTGTACGTACGGATGTTAGAGTGGTTAATACAAGTTTATTTCAAACAGATTGGTATATCGATCAAATGAAACGTAAAGCTTACGATAGTGACCCTATCCCTTCACAATTAACACACAACCAATATCGTGGTGAAGCTAGAGATGTTATTGCGTATAAAGAAATCAGTGCAAAAATTGCTAAAGACACCTTAGACATTAGACAGTTTATGGACTTTGTGGCAAGTGAAAAACCAAATACTAAGGTTAAGTTCGCTGTTGAAGCTCAAGGAGACGACCCTAGTCGCTACCCTAAACACTTATTAAATTCTAACTATTATCCAACACGTAATATTAGTATTCCTGTAAATAAGGAAACCGTTCTTAAGAACGGAATTGTAAAAGCAAAAGATGCAGATAAAATTGTAGGTAATCTTTACACACAAGTTAGCGGTAGCTACATCTACAAAAACCGTCTTTTAATGTTAGATATATTAGCTAACAATAATTGGGAACGCCCTATTTATTTTACAGGAGGTGCTTTTGGAGCTGAAGATTACGTTTGGTTAAAAGATTACTTACAGCTTGATGGAATGTGTTACAAACTTGTTCCTATTAAAACATCGGTTGACAAAGCGAATCCATATGATATGGGACGTGTAGATCCAGATCTTATGTACGATATGGTGAAGAACTGGAAATGGGGAGGTAGTGGTGAAGACATTTACTACGATATTGAAACCAGAAGAAATGGTATAACTTATAGAGGTAATTTAGCACGATTAATAGAACAGTTAATTAATGATAACGAACTAGATAAGGCTGAAGAAATTGCAGACATTGCAATGGAAAAAATGCCTGTTGATAAATTTGGTTTTTACTCGTTACTTGAACCTTATGTAAGTGCTTATTACGAAATAGGAAACATAGAAAAAGGACGTGCACTGTATAAAGATGTAGCTAAAAAATACCAAGAAAATCTGGTTTATTATAGTGGACTTTCAATAGAAAATCAAGATCAATTAGTTGGTGAAGATATCTATATGGATATACAACGCTACAGATCATTAATTGACATTCTTGTTATTTATAATGACAAAGAGTTTGCGCTTCAGGAAACGAAAACTTTTAATAGTTATCTAAGTTTATTTGATGAACTGATGAACCGTTACAGTGAAGACACATTACCAGAAGCACCAAATGATATTGATATTATGGAATCAATTAAAGATACCATTGACAAAATTGCGCCTAAAAATTAGAATAGCATGAAGATTATTCCAGTTAAAATACCCAACATTGTAAAAACATTGTTACCTAATTTTACCTGGAATATCAACACGCTTCATAAAGAACTCTATTTAACTTTTGATGACGGCCCAACTCCTGAAATTACAGACTGGGTACTTTCTCAATTAAAAACATACAAGGCAAAGGCCACCTTCTTTTGTATAGGAAATAATATAGAAAAGCATCCTGATATTTTTCAGAAGGTTATAAAAGAGGGTCATAGCGTTGGAAACCACACTTACAATCATTTAAAAGGTTGGAAAAGTAAAACGGAACATTACCTAGAAGATGTTGAAAAAACACAACTTTTAATCAACTCTAACAAAGCTAAAATTGTAATTAATAAATTAGAATCTAATCCTTCTAATTTAAAATTATTTAGACCTCCTTACGGAAAGTTCAAGCCAAAGCAAAGTAAACAGATTAGGAAATTAGGCTATAAAATTGTTTTATGGGAAGTCTTACCCTTCGATTGGGACAAATCTGTTTCCGAAGAAACCTGTCTTAAAAACATTACTTCAACAGCAAAACAAGGCAGCATTATTGTTTTACATGATAGCGTTAAAGCTTCACGAAATTTAAAATATGTACTCCCAAGGGTTTTGGAGTATTATAGTAAGAGAGGGTATTGTTTCAAAGCTATTACCTCTTAAAAGACTTAAGGTTAAGCAGGAAAACAGCAGTTCTCCTAAAAGAAACCAGTCAACATTTCTACAAAATTCGACTTTTTAAATTATGATTTACTTTGTGATTTGTATTTAAATTAAGTCATTAGAGTATTAACCTATGTTTAATACAAACCATACACTATGCATACACTAACCATATAACATCTATAGTTTATCTGTTAACCATCTATTGATCTGGTCTAAAACAGCTATACTGGTTATTAAATAAATGATATTATTTTATTGGATTCCTGCTTTCGCAAGAATGACAAAAGTGCGGAGTTTCTCTTTTGATAGGAATAAGTGTCTGGAGTTTTTTAATTGTTTTTCATTTAGCAAAAAAAGAGGATTTATTTATGATTAGAAACCGCTTGGAGAGAAGGGGCTCTTTTAATGTGGACTCATGATTTCTCAGGAATGATAAAGTGCTATTTAGATATATTCTTGAATAACATCTATTATAGCATTCGCATTTTGAACACCACTATGCCTCCATTTCATTTCGCCATCTTTATATATAACTAGAGTAGGCAAGCTTTTAACACGAAGTGCTTCAGTAAGTTCCATGTTTTTATTAATATCAATTTTAATGACTTTAACTTTATCTCCTAATACAGCCGCCACATCTCTAAGTATAGGATGCATAGCTGAAGATTCAACATTCCCTTCCGTGTAAAAGTCTAAAAGAACAGGAATTTGACCATCTATTAATTCTCCAAATTTCGACATACGTTATGGTTTTAGTTAAATTGATACTGTAGACTGAGCTTAATAAACAGCTATAAGTTACAGTATCCTTTATATAAAAGTAAGCAATTCTTTACAATTAAGCGTTTTTCGGTCCTTTTTTGAGCTCAATCACGGTGATTTCTGGCCAAATACCAACACGTCCAGGATATCCTAAATACCCAAACCCTCTATTAACATTAATATGTTGATTTAACTCAGTATAAATACCAGCCCAATGTTTATAACGCCATTTCGCAGGACTCCATTTAATCCAACCCGGAATTTCTATTCCAAATTGCATTCCATGCGTGTGACCGCTCAACGTTAAATGGTAATGATAAGGATCATTGAGTACTTTAGCTTCCCAATGACTTGGATCGTGACTCATTAATATTTTAAAATCATCAGACTGTATTTCTGATGCGGCTTTAGTTAAATCTCCAGCTTTTTTAAAACCTCCTTTACCCCAATTTTCAACACCTACTAGCGCTAATCGTTGTCCGTCTTTTTCGAGATATCGACTTTCATTCAACAATAAATCAAAGCCAATTTCTTTTTGAATCGCTTTTAAATCTTCAAGATTTTGATGTTTCGCTTCAGGTGAATTCCAATCGACATAATCACCATAATCGTGATTTCCTAAAACAGAAAACTTACCGTCTTTAGCCTTTAATCTTCCGAAGGTATCTTTCCAAGGCAGCATTTCGGACGCTTTATTATTCACCATATCACCGGTAAATAACAACACATCTGAAGCTTGTTCATTTATAAGATCTATAGCATATTCAATCTTACTTTTATCATCAAAACTCCCTGAATGTATATCACTAATCTGAGTAATTCTATAACCATGAAAAGCCTCGGGTAAATCATCAAAATGTAACGTATAGTTAAGGACTCTAAAATTATATTTCCCTTTATACATGCCATACAAAAGCGAACCAAATGGTATGGCAGCTAAACCTAAAGCCACCTGACTCACAAATTTACGACGCGATGGTAAATGAAATTCATCTTTCCTAACCACCACTTTATCATAAAGCCCTATAATTCCTCTAATAATATCTTCGCCAAACAAAAATGGAATAAGTACTATATTGAAAGCCATGAAAGTCAATAAAAACCCGAATGCAAAACTTTTAGGTGGCGTTAATACGCGTCCTTCATTGCCCGAAGTAAATTGAAAAATAAAATTACCTACCACTACAATGGCAACAGCAAAAAACAGGTAATAAACCCAAGTTTGTTTAGTAACTGTTCTTATAGCTTGAAAACCATAAACCGTTAATATCAAAAATAATAGAGCAAAAAGTATCCAACGAATCATCTTGTTTATTTGAATTGACAAAATTAAGTATCTCAAAAATGACTTATCTTATGAAACTGTTAAAGGTTTAATTCGTAAATTTCAATTCAATTTTTTGAATTTTATTTCTAAACCACAAATACACTAAACTAACAATTTTATAAAATGAGTGATAATCAAAATAACAAATCGGCATTAGCCACCCTATGTACGGTTTTCTTTTTCTGGGGATTTATAGCTGCATCAAACAGTGTTTTTATTCCTTTTTGTAAAACTTATTTTAATATTGATCAGTTTCAGTCACAGTTGGTAGATTTTGCTTTTTACGGCGCTTATTACATTGGTGCACTTTCTCTTTTTGTTATGTCGAGTGCCATAAAACGAGACATCTTAAATAACTGGGGCTATAAAAATGGTATTGTTTACGGTTTACTTCTTTCTGCCATTGGTGCCTTTGTTATGTTTCCTGTTACTGCAGGAGCAGAACAAGGACAAACCGGAGTTTTCTATTTGGTACTTATCGCCTTCTTTATTGTTGCTCTTGGATTTTCATTACAACAAACCGCTGCTAATCCTTTTACTGTAGCACTTGGTGACCCAAAAACAGGATCTCATCGCTTAAACTTAACAGGCGGTATTAACTCTTTTGGAACAACCATAGGACCTATCGTTGTCAGTCTAGCCATTTTTGGTACGGCTTCTTGGTCTACAGATCAATTGGCCGAAAAAATTAATTCGAATGAAATCACATTAGTAACCGTTCAGGTTTTATACATGTGCGTTGGCGCCTTATTTTTAATCGCCGCAGGCCTGTTTCATTTTTCAAAAAAACTTCCGGCATTAAAATCTGATACCGCTTTTGAACCCGCTAATAAAGCTAGAAACTTATTACTTTTATTAACTTTAGTCATCATTAGTTGTTTTGGTTATATTTTTAGCACTTATGCTGGTGACACAGTGGCGACTGATGCGTTAGAACACACACGATTACTTATTTTATTCATTGCCCTTTTTGCTGTTATAGCTACCGTTTTTATAGCTAACACAAGAGCCTCTAAAAATCCAGAAGGTTGGGGCGCTATGAAATACCCACAACTCGTTTTAGGGATGCTCGCTATATTTACCTATGTTGGTGTAGAAGTTACTACAGGAAGTAATCTTGGTGAACTTTTAAAACAAAGTTTTGAAGACACAGGATTAAACTCCCTTGGTCTACCTGTTTTAAATGATTCGGAATTAGGAAAGTATATTTCTCTTTATTGGGGTGGACTTATGATAGGAAGATGGGTTGGTGCTATTACTGTTTTTAACCCAAGTAAAGGCTTGAAGAAAGTCCTTTTAATTATAGTTCCATATGTAGCTTTTGGCGTTATCATTTTAGCCAACTTAGTCAAATACAGTTTTACGCTTAATGAAATTCTCTTTTTCGGAATTTGTATCGCCGTACAAATTGGCGGCTTTTTATTCGCAAAAGACAACCCTGTTAAGACTTTAAAAACATTTAGCACATTGGGTGTATTAGCCATGCTAATAGGACTGTTTTCTTCTGGAAACATTGCTTTATTCGCTTTCTTATCTGGTGGATTATGTTGTTCTATAATGTGGCCATGTATTTTCACCTTAAGCATTGCTGGTTTAGGAAAATACACCTCTCAAGGTTCTGCTTTTTTAATTATGATGATTTTAGGAGGAGCTATTATTCCACCATTACAAGGGAAGTTAGCAGATGTCTTTACCATTCAATCCTCATATTGGATGGCTGTAGCTTGTTTTGCTTATTTATTATTTTATGCTTTTAGAGCTAAAACAATTTTGGATAAACAAGGTGTTACGTACTAGTTGAATTTTTATTCTAATAAAACATCTTGAATAAAAAAATTGCTCTTAAGTATTTGTAATCCTTAAGAGCAATTTTAATCTAGCTTAACTAACAAAGACTAGAACCATTTAATAGTCAACCTTGTTAGCTTTTCCTTAAACCCTGTATAAGGAGGGAATAACAATTCAGTTACACCAAAAGTATTTTGTTTCATTATAGCACGTTCATTGCTAAAAGATTTAAATCCATGAAACCCATGACTCTTACCAATTCCGCTATTGTTAACACCACCAAAAGGTAACTCGTGATTGGCATAATGCAGCACACTATTATTAATACAAGTTCCGCCTGCTCTGGTATTATTTATAATTTTATTCGTGTTAGTTTTACTCTTGCTATAAATATAGAGTGCTAATGGTTGTGGTTTTGAGTTGATATAAGCAATCGCAATATCTAAACTGTTATAAGTTACAATTGGTAATATAGGACCAAAAATTTCTTCCTCTAATAGTTTAGCTTCAGGTTTTAAATCTGAAATTATAGTCGGTGCTATATATTTTGAAGCGCTATCGGTATTGCCACCAACTTCAAACTTCGCATTTAATGCTTTTGCATTTTCCAAATAAGAATTTAAACGCTCAAAATGCTTATCTGTAACTATTCTACCATAAGATTCAGATACTTGTGGATTGTCCTTATAAAAAGCATCTATCCATTTCTTACAAGCTGTTATAAATTGAGATTTAATACTTTCATCTATTAAAACATAATCTGGAGACACACAGATTTGACCTGTGTTTAAAAACTTAGCCCACATTATTTTCTTAGCTGCTTTATCAATATTCGCCGTTTTATCTATTATCGTTGGTGACTTCCCTCCTAACTCTAAAGTTACGGATGCTAAATGTTGAGATGCAGCTTTCATAACGATCTTCCCAACGTTTGGAGAACCGGTAAAAAAGATATGATTAAATGGTAATTTTAATAATTGAGTAGATACCTCAACTTCACCTTGCACTACTGCAACTTCATCTTCAGAAAAGATTGCAGCAACAATTTTAGACATCAAATCTGATGCATTTGGCGTCATCTCCGAAGGTTTTATAATTACAGTATTTCCTGCTGCAATTGCTGAGACTAGCGGTCCAAATGTAAGATTAAAAGGAAAATTCCATGGCGAAATAATTAAACAAACCCCTTTTGGCTCATACTTTATATAAGAATTAGACCCCAATAAAGACATTGGTGTTTCTACGTTTTGTTTTCGCATCCATTGGTGCAAATGCTTTTTAGCATATTTTATATCACCTATAATAGCATAGATCTCTGTAAGCTCGGTTTCTAATACTGGCTTCCCTAAATCTTTATGTAAAGCGTCTTGAATTTCTGTTCTGTAAGTGACTTCAATAGCATATTGAAGTTTATTTAAAGTTTCAATACGGGTTTTATAACTTTGGTTTCCAATTGCATACTGATTTTGATGCTGCTTTGAGAACACTTCAAAATAAGGGTTATTATTAAAATCTTTCATAATTAAAAGCTATTTATACGTACTTCAATCTTAATTTATGTATTTCATCGATACGATTTATAAAAAGGTGTTTTTAAACTTAAAAATGATTGTGTTTATCTTAGAAACTAACGTTTTAAAAGGGCTAACAATAGAAACCATGTATTTCAACGTGTTTTTTTACGAGCAATTTCCTTTTAACCGTTTATCGATTGTTTTTATCTAAAAATTATAACTACACTCAGAATGTTACGTTTCTTTGACTTGAAGTTAAACAAATATAACCTCTTACTATTATGAAAAACGGTTTAATCATCTTATTCTTTTTAACAATGTCTTTTACAGGATTCGCTCAACAAGACGTTATTGTTAACAATGAAACTGAAGTTGTTGAAACCGCTAAAACAATTAAATCTGAAACTTCAGAAGCTACAAGTGCTAGTGTTTCTGCTGAAGTGAAAGCTAAAGTTTTAAAAATAAATCGTAAGAAAAGTAACGAAATTATCAGTATTAAAGCTTACAGAAAGAGTCTTCAAATTAAAGTTAAGACTATAAAAACCTGTTAAGCCTCCAAACATTACGCTATTAATCATTTATAAGAAAGTCGAAACTTACGTTTCGGCTTTTTTTTATCTAAAAATTGAGAATATAGAATCTTAATAAAAAGAACTCTTCAAGTTTAAAAACACAAAAAAACAACTACGGACTGCATACGGACTATGTACGGAGTATCTACGGACCATCTACGGAGTATCTATAAAGTCCGAAATAAACTAAAACCTATTAAATACCGCTTCTTAATATTAAACCTTATTTTCATGAATTATCTTTTCAAATTAATGAAAGTGAAGCCTTCAAAAAACCTATAGGTCTGATAACTTTTTCGTAGTTTTGAAACTCCTGTCTGTTGGAGCATTCTTGAGATTAAAATATTTTTTAAATTGAAGATAACAAACGTAGTTAGAGAACTACATTATAGTTATCTAACGACTTTAAAAAACTCTCAATTAAGCTCAAAGAGACATACAATTTCAAATTAAACTTCTATATGTCAGATCAAAAACGCCTATTTTTAGTAGATGCCTATGCTTTAATCTTTAGAGGCTACTACGCTTTTATAAAAAACCCTAGAATAAATTCTAAAGGAGAAGATACCTCTGCTATTATGGGATTTATGAATTCACTTTTAGATGTTATAAAACGTGAGCGACCAGATCATTTAGCGGTATGTTTTGATAAAGGCGGAAGTGCTGATCGTGTAGAAATGTTTGAAGCTTACAAAGCCAACAGAGATGAAACACCTGAAGGTATAAAAACAGCGGTGCCTCATATCTACGAAATTCTAAAAGCCATGCATATCCCAATAATGGTAAAAGAAGGTTTTGAAGCGGATGATGTGATAGGAACCCTTGCTAAAAAAGCAGAAAAAGAAGGATATAAAACCTTTATGGTGACTCCAGATAAGGATTTTGCACAACTCGTTTCTGAAAACATATTTATGTACCGCCCTGTTTTTGGTGGTGGTTACGAAACTTGGGGCATCCCCGAAGTACAAAAGAAATTTGAAGTTACCGATCCACTTCAAGTCATTGACTTTTTAGGAATGATGGGAGATGCTTCTGATAATATTCCTGGACTACCTGGTGTTGGGGAAAAAACGGCTAAGAAATTTTTAGCTGCTTATGGTAGTATGGAAAACCTTTTTGCAAATTCGCATGAATTAAAAGGGAAGATGAAAGAGAAAATTGAAGCCAACCAAGAACTTGGATTATTATCTAAAAAATTGGCTACTATTATGCTTGATGTTCCTGTAGAATTTGATGCTGCCGATTTTGAAATGTCTGAACCAGATATTCCTAAAGTGACAGAAATTTTTCAAGAATTAGAATTTAGACGTTTAATTGATAATTTTACCAAGACTTTTTCAGTAGAAGCAACTAAAGCTGCAACTGCTACTTCCGATAAAAAAGAAGCCCCTAAAACCACACCGACTGAAGAAAAATCTGCAGGAGCTGGTCAGTTCTCCTTATTTGGTGGCGGCGAACCTTCTGCAACAGAAATCGTATCTGAGTTTATACGTAAAACAGCAGAAAATACTTCTCATTTTTACCAAAGTGTAGCGTCTGGTATGGCAACAAAGCTTTTTGTAAAGAATTTAATGAGTCAAACCTCTGTATGTTTTGATACAGAAACTACCGGTTTAGATGCCTTAACAGCAGAATTGGTTGGGATTTCATTTTCATGGGAAACCGGAAAAGGCTATTACGTTCCCTTCCCTGAAGACCGAGCAGAAGCGCAAAATCTTATAGAAACTTTTAGACCCTTTTTTGAAGCCGAAACCATTGAAAAAATTGGTCAGAATTTAAAATACGACATTAAAGTTTTAGCCAAATACAACCTACAAGTTAAAGGTAAATTATTTGATACCATGCTAGCGCATTATTTAATTAATGCAGATATGCGACATAATATGGATATCCTAGCCGAAACGTATTTAAACTATACACCTATTTCTATTACAGAGCTGATTGGTAAAAAAGGAAAGAATCAACTCTCTATGCGCGATGTTTCGTTAGAAAAACTAACGGAATACGCTGTTGAAGATGCTGATATAACTTTACAGTTAAAAGAACATTTCACCACAGAATTAGGAGAAGCTAACACGCAGAAATTATTCGATGAGATTGAAATCCCCTTACTTCGTGTTTTAGCAGCGATGGAATTAGAAGGGATTAATCTCGATAAGGACTTCTTAAACTCACTTTCGGATGCGCTTAATAACGACATTCTAAATCTAGAACAAGAAATTTATGCCGCTGCGGGTGAAGAATTCAATATTGCTTCACCTAAACAATTAGGAATTGTCCTTTTTGAAAACATGAAATTAGTAGACAAACCTAAGAAAACTAAAACAGGCCAATATTCTACTGCAGAAGACGTATTAAGTTACTTAGCTAAAGAACACAAAATTATTCAGAATGTTTTAGACTACAGAGGTCTCGCCAAGTTAAAAAGTACTTATGTAGACGCCTTACCATTACAGATAGAACCAACAACAGGGCGCGTACACACCGATTATATGCAAACTGTTGCTGCAACAGGTCGTTTAAGTAGTAATAATCCTAATTTACAGAATATCCCTATCCGTACAGAACGTGGTCGTCAAGTTAGAAAAGCTTTTGTACCAAGAAGTGATGAATACACGTTACTAGCTGCCGATTACTCACAAATAGAATTACGAATTATTGCGGCATTAAGTGAAGAAGAAACGATGATTGAAGCCTTTAAAAACGGTGAAGATATTCATGCTTCTACCGCATCCAAAGTATTTAATGTGCCTTTGGAAGAAGTGACTAGAGAACAACGTAGTAATGCCAAAACGGTGAACTTTGGAATTATTTATGGGGTTTCTGCTTTTGGATTAAGTAACCAAACCGATTTATCGCGTGGTGAAGCCAAAGAACTTATTGACACTTATTATGAGACCTACCCAAAATTAAAAGCTTACATGAGTAAGCAAGTCGATTTTGCAAGAGATCATGGTTATGTCTCTACCGTTTTGGGGCGTCGTCGTTATTTAAAAGATATCAACTCTCGTAACGCTGTGGTTAGAGGAGCTGCAGAACGAAATGCTGTAAACGCGCCGATACAAGGATCTGCTGCTGATATTATTAAAATTGCCATGATTAATATTTACAACAAGCTTGAAGCAGGACATTACAAATCGAAGATGCTCCTACAAGTGCATGATGAATTGGTCTTCGATATCTACAAACCAGAACTCGAAGAACTCACCACCTTAATTAAAACGGAAATGGAAGGTGCTTTTAAATTGGATGTGCCGCTTGATGTTGAGGTTGATACTGGCTTGAATTGGTTGGAGGCGCATTAGAAGTTGAATATCTCAAAAATGAACGAATACAAAACGATACAAACAGAATATCTAAGAGCATCAAGAACTATTGAAACAGTCTTAGTTTCAAATAAAAATTTAAGCGACCTTTTCTTCATTTATAATTATGAAGGAGTTTCATTTAGGCTATTTAAAAATTATATCGATTTGGTAAACTTTTTTCTTAATAAATCAGAAAGTAATTATCATTTTGACTCAGAGGATGCAGTCGATGATTTCTTAACTGAGGTTAAGTTAGCGGCATAGAATATGAAAACAATTTCGGTTACTTGTGCTATCATTCAATTTAATGATAAAGTTTTAGCTGTTCAAAGAAGTGAAACCATGAAACTCCCGTTGAAATGGGAATTTGCAGGAGGTAAGATTGAAGTAGGAGAAACTGAAATTGATTGTATTAAAAGAGAAATATTTGAAGAATTAAACATCAAAATTCAAGTTAACAAAAGGCTTACTCCTGTAGTTCATCAATATCCAGATTTTAAGATTGAATTAATTCCTTTTATTGCAGAATATCTTTCAGGTGAATTAAAACTAAGTGAACATTCTGATTTTGTTATCACTAATAAAAAAGAATTACTTAATTTAGATTGGGCTGAAGCAGATTTACCTGTTTTAAAAGAATTTTTAGCATTATGAATCAAGGTATTTATGAAGAATTAATCACGCAACTGGTCTCTGAAAAACTGAAGACGCTTGATAATGAAAAATTCTACTTAAAGAAAAATATCATTGATAAAGAAGAAGCTTCAACCGTTCTCTCTAAACATTTATCGCAAACTTTAAAACATGCTTTTCAGCTTATAAAAGGTGGAAATAAAGTAGAACAACAAATTTCAATTGCTAATAAAATTATTAGATTATTAAAAGAAGAACTCAACAATCAAGAGTTTGAAGATGATTTAGTAAATATTGAAGGGCAAATTTTAAAAGCTGTGTTTTCTAAAACAGATGCTCATTTTACAAATCTAGACCTTCATCTTAAAGAAATAACACCATACACAAGATTAACGCAAAGTGAATTATTTACTGGCGGTAATGGAGGTTTATCCTTAGAAAGTGAGCTCAAAAAAGAGATTCTATCTTCTAATAAGATAAATTTATTAGTTTCTTTTATAAAGTTTAAAGGAATTATCATTCTCGAAAAAGAGTTAAGAGAATTTACAGAACGTGGCGGAAAATTAAATATAATTACTACCACTTATATAGGCGCTACAGATTATAAAGCAATTCAATTACTTTCTAAACTTCCAAATACAGAAGTTAAGATATCTTATAATACAAGTAATGAAAGATTACACGCTAAAGCATATTTATTCTACAGAAATACAGGATTTCATACAGCTTATATTGGCTCTTCTAATTTTTCAAGGTCTGCTTTAACCGACGGATTAGAATGGAATTTAAAAGTAACAACCAAAGAGGTTGGGCATATTATAGATAAGTTTCAAAAAACATTTGATGCCTATTGGCTAAGTGATGATTTTGAATTATTTGATGATTCTATTCATAAAGAAAAACTTCAAAACGCATTAAAACAAAGTAAATTCAGTAAGCCTTACGAGAACACAACCGCTTTATTTGATATAAAACCCTTTCCATATCAAAATGAAGTTTTAGAAAAATTAGAAGTAGAAAGAACTGTACATAATAGATTTAGAAACCTTGTTGTTGCCGCAACCGGAACAGGAAAAACAGTAATTTCTGCATTTGACTACAAACGTTTTAAACAAAACAATAAATCGTCTAAACTACTATTTTTAGCACATAGAAAAGAAATACTACAAAAATCATTATCTACTTTTCAAGGTGTTTTACGAAACAATAATATAGGCGAATTATGGGTTGACGGCATGGCTCCTGATAATTTTGAATTTGTATTCGCTTCAGTTCAATCTGTCAATAATCAATTTAAAAACTACAACCTAACACCGGAATATTACGATTATATAATTATTGATGAATGTCACCATCAAACCGCAAATAGTTATAGAGAAATAATTAATTATTTTAAACCTAAAATACTTCTTGGACTTACAGCAACGCCCGAACGTATGGATGGCGGAGATACTCTTGAAGATTTTGACAATAAAATAGCAGCAGAAATAAGATTACCCGAAGCAATGAATAGAAAATTGCTTTGTCCGTTTCAATACTTTGGAATTACAGACAGTATTGACTTAACACATGTAAGTTGGGCAAGAGGTAAATATGTTGCCAGTGAATTAACTAATTTATACACAGGAAACGACAAAAGAATTAGAGAGGTTATAGATGCTTTAGACAAATACACCAAAGATATAAACGATGTTAGAACTTTGGGCTATTGTGTTTCTATGGAACACGCCAAATACATGGCAGAAAAATTTACTTTAGCAGGTTTAAAAGCAGATTACCTTACAAGTACAAACAGTAACGACAGAGTTTTAATTCGACAGAAACTAGAAAAGAAAGAGATTAATTATCTTTTTGTTGTCGATATGTTTAATGAAGGAATTGATATTCCTGAAATTGACACCGTACTATTTTTAAGACCAACAGAAAGTCTAACTGTATTCTTACAACAATTAGGAAGAGGCTTGAGACTTCATGAAGAAAAAGACTGCTTAACTGTTTTAGATTTTGTTGGAAATTCTAAACCTGAATATAATTTTGAAAGTAAATTTAGAGCTTTAATAGGAAAAACAAATACAACTGTTTTAAAAGAAATTGAAAATGATTTCCCACATCTTCCTTTAGGTTGCTCAATTATATTAGAGAAGAAAACAAAAGACACTATTCTTAAAAACATTTCGGCTGCAACTTCTTTAAATAAGAATAAATTAATTCAAAAAATTCAACAATTTCAACACGATACTAATTTACAGTTAACCATTGGTAACTTTAGCAAGTTTTACAATATCCCCATACAATCTATTTACAAAAGAGGAAGTTGGAAACGCTTATGCCAACTAGCAGGGAAAATAAATGATTTTAATTCTGAAAACGAAAAAGCTATCGTTTCTGCTATTTCAAACAAATGGCTTTCAACAAATTCATTAAGTTATTTTTCATTCGTTTTAAAAATTACTAAACAGAATTTTAAAGTAACTCTTTCCGAATTAAATCAAAATGAAAACACAATGCTTTTAATGTTACATTATGATGTTTGGCAAAAAGAAGGTGGTTTTGATTCATTAGAAAAAAGTATTAAAGAAATTGGGACAAACACTGTTTTAGTTGAAGAAATAAAAGAAGTTTTAGAATTCTTAATTGAAAATATAGATTTCAAAGAATTACCAATTAATCTTCCATATCAACAACCTTTAAAATTACATAGCCGTTATACTAGAGACCAAATCTTAGCTGCTTTTAGACTTAGTGATTTTGATAAAAAATCGTCTAATAGAGAAGGCACAGCAGAAAATAAGGATTTAAATACAGAACTATTATTTATCAATTTAATTAAATCTGAAGAGAATTTTTCACCAACCACAATGTACGACGATTATGCTGTAAACGAATTATTGTTTCATTGGCAAACACAAAACTCAGCAAGACCAGATTCAGGAAAAGGGTTATCTTATATAAAACATAAAGAGCAAGAAAAGCGAATATTACTTTTTGTCCGTGAAAAAGCAAAAAACGAATTCGGTAATACAAATGGATATGTATTTATTGGTGAAGGCGAATTAAAAGACCATTACGGCTCTAAACCAATGAATATTAATTGGGAACTATTAGAACCAATGCCTCATTATTTATGGAAAGATGCAGCTAAACTTTCTGTTGGGTAAAGTTGTAGATTAATCCCCTTAATTCAAATGAACTATTTTTTACACCCCTTCAGGTCCCCTCAAGGGGACCTGAAGGGGGTTATCCAACTCACTAATCCTCTTTCAATATCCCTAACGTCGCTTCTTAGCCTTATTGCGTTTCTTACCCTTAAATCTCACCTTATCCTCAGGCTTACGTTGATTAAAAGGAACGGCATCATTAAAGGTGTTTTTAGCATCACCTTTGGGTTTATTCTTCTGCCACTTTTCGGTTTTCTCTGGGAGTAGAACGCTTAGTAAATCCTCACGGCCTAATTTGTTTAAGGTCTTTTTAATCCACGCTTTATTTTCATCCTTGTACCAGAAGAAAAAACGGTGTTGTTCGTCCTTTTCCTTTTTAGTAATAGGCGTGTTGACTTTCTTTAAAGTGTAAGGATGGTAACCACTATAATAAATAACCGTAGCAACCGTCATTGGTGTTGGCGTAAAACCTTGTACTTGCTCTAACTGGAAACCCATATCTTTAGTTTCAGCAGCTAGATTAGCCATATCTTCCACTTCACAAGCGGGGTGATTCGATATAAAATACGGAATCAACTGAAGCTTTAAACCTTTCTTAATATTAATCTTATCAAAACGTTCTTTAAACTTATGAAAGTACTTAAACGACGGCTTACGCATTAACTTTAAAACTGGATCACTCGTATGTTCTGGTGCTACTTTAAGGCGGCCAGAAACATGCTTCGTCATCACTTCTTCCGTATAATCATCTAACTCTTTAGGATCGGCATTTTTATTAAATTCTGGCACCAACATATCATGTCTAATCCCCGAACCGATAAATGATTTCTTCACTTTTGGATGCTTATCTACCGCTTGGTATAATTCCGTTAACGGTTTGTGAGACGTATCTAAGTTACTACAAATTACAGGCGAAATACAACTCGGCGCCACACACTTGTCGCAAATAGATTGCACTTTCCCTTTCATCTGATACATGTTGGCACTTGGCCCACCAATATCAGACAAATACCCTTTAAAATCAGGCATATTGGCCACCGTATCTACTTCTTTTAAAATAGACTCTTGACTACGAGACGCGATAAATTTTCCTTGGTGTGCAGAAATGGTACAAAAGCTACAACCACCAAAACACCCACGGTGTATATTGATGGAAAACTTAATCATTTCAAACGCAGGGATCGGTCCTCGCTTATTATATTTAGGATGTGGTAATCGTGTATATGGATAATCGAAAGACGCATCAATTTCGGCTTCCGTCATGGTTGGGTAGGGCGGATTAATCATCAAGGTCTTATCCCCTATTTTCTGAAAAATTCGTCTTGCAGCCAACTTATTAGATTCCTGCTCAATCACCTTAAAATTAGAAGCGTATTTCTTCTTGTCTTTTAGACAAACTTCATGCGAAGAGATTTCAATATCTTCCCAATTACTATTCTTAGGTATTTTTTCGTCTTCTTTTAAAAGTACTGCTGTCTGTAAAACCGTATTTATACTATTAAAAGGCACTCCTCTTTCTAGTAAACGCACTACTTCACGCAAAGGTTGCTCGCCCATTCCGTACACTAACATATCTGCTTTAGACGTTTCTAAAATAGAAGGCATTAGCTTATCACTCCAAAAATCGTAATGTGTAACACGACGTAATGATGCTTCAATACCACCAATTAAAACCGGTGTATCTGGCCATTTTTCTTTTAAAATATTAGTATAAACGCTTGTTGCATAATCGGGTCTAAACCCAATATCTCCATTAGGCGTATATGCATCCTTATCTCTACGTTTTTTATTTGCGTTATAATTGCTAATCATAGGATCCATACAGCCACCTGTAACACCAAAAAATAGTTTTGGTTTCCCCATTTTCACAAAATCCTGAAGATTATCTTTCACATTAGGTTGCGGCACAATAGCGACGCGTAACCCAAAACTCTCTAACATACGTCCTATAACCGCAGGACCAAATGTTGGATGATCTACATAAGCATCTCCGCTAAACAGGATCACATCGAGTGCTTCCCATCCGCGAATTTTCACCTCTTTGTTTGTGGTAGGTAACCAATCTGAAAGTTGTAATTCGTTCTTCACGTTGCAAAAGTAGTTAAAATATTGCCGCTTAGGCAGTACAAAAAGTTAAGGTATTTTATTTGGGCGTTACCCAGGGGTCGTGCTTTCGGCAGTCGCTTTTTTGTATTGCATAAGTGCAACAATACAAAAAGAGCTTCAACAAATGCCTCCATCACTAACGCGGGCACATCTGCTAAGACCAATGTTTTAGTCTAAAATTCTGCTGAATTTATAAGTTAAGCGCTTTTATACTTTCAATTTTATTACGCTCTAAATAGGCGTCAATTGTTTCAAAATGCTCAATCACGCGTTTTTCTTTAAATTCAAAAACCTTTTTAGATAAGCCTTGTAAGAAATCACGATCGTGAGACACCAATATTAAAGTCCCATCAAAATTCTGAAGTGCTTCCTTCAACACATCTTTAGATTTTAAATCTAAGTGATTGGTAGGCTCATCGAGAATTAATAAGTTTACTGGTTCTAATAATAACTTCACCATCGCTAATCTGGTTTTTTCACCACCAGAAAGTACACTTACTTTTTTATCAATATCATCGCCCTTAAACATAAAACCACCCAAGATACTTTTAATCTGAGTTCTTACATCGCCTTTAGCTACATCATCAACCGTTTGAAAAATAGTTAAATCTTCGTCTAACAAAGCCGCTTGGTTCTGTGCAAAATAGCCAACTTTCACATTATGACCTAAACTACAAGTTCCATCTACATCAATTTCGCCTAAAATAGCTTTAATCATCGTCGACTTTCCTTCACCATTTCGACCTACAAAACAGACTTTCTCACCTCTAGCGATAGACATATTAGCATCATTAAACACTATATGATTATCATAAGATTTAGAAACCTCTTTAACCGTTACTGGGTAATCACCCGAACGCTGCGTCGCTGGGAAACGTAATTTTAATGCCGACGTATCTACATCATCAATCTCAATGATCTGTAATTTCTCTAGCATACGCTCGCGAGACGTCACTTGGTTGGTTTTAGAATATGTACCTTTAAAACGTTCTATAAATTGCATATTATCTGCAATAAATTTTTGTTGCTCTTGGTACGCTTTTACTTGATGTATGCGTCTGTCTTCTCGTAATTGAAGGTAATGTGTATAGTTTGCTTTATAATCATAAATACGCCCCATAGTTACTTCAATAGTTCTATTGGTAATGTTATCTACAAACGCTCTATCGTGAGAAATAACCACAACGGCATTAGCTTTATTCAGTAAAAAATCTTCTAACCAAATTACCGATTCTATATCAATATGGTTGGTAGGCTCATCTAATAAAATTAAATCTGGTTTTTGTAATAAAATTTTAGCCAGCTCAATTCGCATACGGAAACCACCAGAAAACTCACTGGTAAGTCTCGTAAAATCTTCCTGTTTAAATCCTAAACCTTTTAAGGCTTTTTCTACTTCAGCATCATAATTTACATCTTCTAAAGCGTAATACTTCTCACCTAAATCAGAAACACGCTCAATGATTTTCATGTACTCATCAGACTCGTAATCGGTTCTTATTTCCAATTGCTTGTTAAGACCTTCCATTTCGTCACGCATTTCGTACACATGCTTAAATGCTTTAGACGCTTCATCAAAAACAGTCGTATCATCTTCCGTTAATAAATGTTGTGGCAAATAAGCAATCACAGCATCTTTTGGGAACCTTACATTACCACGCGTAGCACTCTGAACACCAGCTATAATTTTCATCATAGTAGACTTTCCTGCGCCATTTTTACCCATTAAGGCAATTTTATCATTCTCATTAATAGTAAAAGACACGTCACTAAAAAGCGTGTGCCCACTAAATTCTACCGCTAAATTATCTACTGAAATCATATTCTGAATTTTGAATTTGCAAAACTAATAAATGGAAAGACATCATCTAGAATTTGTTTACTAAATAATATCAGTCTGTATTTCAGTCAACTCTAAATGCTATTAAGTTAACCTGAACGCATTAAATCCTTTAATTTTAGTGATGAATCAATATCAACAATTATGATAATTACTAAAATATTAGGATTAACTAGCGCATTTACAAAAAGTAAAAAGGCAAAGATTGCCATCTTAGGTCTAGAAATGGCTGTATTAGGCTATGCGCTTTACCAACAAAAAAAGGAAAATAAAAATAAGCGTCTTAAATCTTAGTGGTATTAGATTTTGAAGTAATTTTGCAAGGTATTTTTAAGATTATGAGTATTATTTCAAAAGACATATCAAAAGCTATCGCCTTATTAAATGCGGAAGACATTGTAGCGATACCAACAGAAACTGTTTATGGTTTAGCGGGAAACATTTACAGTGAAAAAGCTGTAAAGTCTATTTTTGAAACGAAGAAGCGTCCATTTTTTAATCCGCTTATTGTTCATATCCCTTCTATAGACCAGTTGCCAAATATTGTTGCTTACATTCCTAAAAAAGCACAATTGTTAGCCGAGGCTTTTTGGCCAGGGCCAATCACTTTGGTTTTAAAGAAACAAAATACGATTCCTGATTTAATTACTGGCGGCAAAGATACCGTTGCCGTACGCGTACCAAATCACCCAACGATATTAGAATTATTAAATCAATTAGATTTTCCGTTAGCAGCACCATCTGCCAACCCTTTTAGTAGTATTAGTCCAACCACAGCAGAACATGTAGAAACTTATTTTAAGGATAGTATTAAAATGGTTTTAGATGGCGGACATTGTACAAGTGGTATAGAATCTACTATTATAGGATTTGAAAATGACGAACCTATTATATATAGATTAGGTTCTACAGCACTAGAAGATATTGAAGCTGTAGTTGGAAAAATAGAAATAAAAAATACCGTTAAGAGTCAGACAGCAGACTTCCCAAATGCTCCAGGAATGTTAGCACGTCATTATGCACCAAAGACAAAAACCATCTTAACAAATAACGTTTTTGAAGCTGTAAAACTTCAAAAAGAGAAACGTATTGGCGTCTTAGTTTTTAAAACTAAAATTGAATCACCCAATATTTCTTCACAAATTATACTTTCAGAAAAAGGTGATATGGCAGAAGCAGCATCACATCTCTACGATGCATTACACCAATTAGACAAGCAAGATTTAGACATCATTATTACTGAAGAATTCCCAGATTTTGGTTTAGGTAAATCTATAAATGACAGACTAACAAGAGCGACAAAAAACTAATATATATGGTTGTTTTTTAAACCGTCTGATTTTCAGTATAAAAAAACATTTCATTAAGATTTGGTTTATCCATTCTTTATCGTAAATTTGCAAACTCTTTTTTGAAGAGGAATGTTTAATCAATTGCGTCATTTAAGGCGCGATTATAAATCAAATTAGTGTGGACACATTAAGCTACAAAACAGTTTCAGCAAACAAAGCTACCGTTAATAAGGAGTGGGTTTTAGTTGACGCTGAAGGACAAACTTTAGGTCGCCTAGCTTCAAGGGTAGCAATACTTTTAAGAGGTAAGCACAAGCCTAATTTTACGCCACACGTTGATTGCGGTGATAACGTAATAGTTATCAATGCTGAAAAAATCAACTTAACGGGTAACAAATGGACGGAAAAAAGTTATATCCGTCACACAGGTTATCCAGGTGGTCAAAGAAGTCTGACAGCTACTGAATTGTTTGAGAAAGACCCAAACAGATTAGTAGAAAAGTCAGTAAAAGGAATGTTACCTAAAAACAAATTAGGAGCGGCTCTTTTTAGAAATTTAACAGTTGTTACAGGTACTAAGCACTCTCACGAGGCTCAAAAACCTAAAACAATTAATTTAAAAGAAATTAACTAAATGGAAGTAATTCACAAAATTGGCCGTAGAAAGACGGCTGTTGCTCGTGTGTACCTTGCTGAAGGAAGTGGCAAAATCACGGTAAACAAAAAAGACATGGCGGATTATTTTACTACTGCAACTTTGCAGTATAAAGTAAACCAACCTTTAGCCTTGACTAACAATGATGGCAACTTTGATATTACTGTTAACGTATATGGAGGTGGTATCACCGGCCAGGCAGAAGCAATACGTTTAGGTTTATCTCGTATTATGTGCGAAATTGATCCTGAAAACAGATTAGTATTAAAGCCAGAAGGTCTATTAACGAGAGATCCAAGAATGGTAGAAAGAAAGAAATTCGGACAGAAAAAAGCCCGAAAGAAATTCCAATTCTCAAAACGTTAATATCCAAACAACATTTAATTCAGGACTTGATTTATCAGGTTCTGAATTATTTTATTTTATTGAATTAATTCTGAAATTGTTTCAGAATTTAAAGTTTAGCATCTAAATGATTGAGGCGAGCAAAAGCAACCACTCAACCATTGCTAATTTAACAGAACGTAAACTATTACAAAATGGAAAAAGTAGAAGTAAAAGAATTACTTGAAGCAGGTGTACACTTCGGTCACCTTACACGTAAGTGGAACCCAAACATGGCTCCTTATATATATATGGAACGTAATGGTATCCATATTATCAACCTTTACAAAACAGCAGCAAAAATAGAAGAGACTTCTGAAGCTTTAGCTAAAATAGCAGCATCAGGAAAGAAAATTTTATTCGTTGCAACAAAAAAACAAGCTAAAGACATCGTTGCTGAAAAAGCAGCAGCAGTAAACCAACCTTATATTACTGAGCGTTGGCCTGGTGGAATGTTAACTAACTTTGTAACTATCAGAAAAGCCGTTAAAAAAATGGCTACTATTGATAGAATGAAGAAAGATGGTACATTTAACTCTTTATCTAAAAAAGAACGTTTACAAGTAGATCGTTTACGTGCAAAATTAGAAAAGAATTTAGGTTCTATTTCTGATATGACACGTTTACCTGGTGCTATATTTGTTGTAGATATTATGCGTGAGCATATTGCAATTAAAGAAGCTCAGAAATTAAATATTCCAATCTTCGCAATTGTAGATACAAACTCTGATCCTCGTGAAGTAGATTATTTAATCCCTGCTAATGATGATGCTTCTAAATCTATCGACAAAATCTTATCTATCGTAACTTCTGCAGTAGCAGATGGTTTAAACGAAAGAAAAGCTGAACGTGCTGAGAAAGATGCAAAATCTCAAAAACCAGAAGCTAAAGCTCAACCTGCTGCTAAAGCAGAAAAAGCTGTAGATGCTGATCAAGAAGAAGAATAAATAACATTTAGAAAATATTCAAAAGTCGTTTAGTTCTTTTCTTTGTAGAAAATTAATTATTCGACTTTTTTAAATTAGAAACTATGGAAAACACTGTAAAAGTTACTGCAGCAGAGGTAAACAAGCTTAGACAAGCAACTGGTGCTGGAATGATGGATTGTAAAAAAGCTTTAGTTGAAGCTGGTGGTGATTTTGATAAAGCTATCGAAGTTTTACGTAAAAAAGGTCAAAAAGTAGCAGAAAAAAGAGCTGACAGAGATTCTTCTGAAGGTGCTGCAATTGCAAAAATCAATGCAGATAACACTGCTGGTGTTGCTATTGTATTAGGTTGTGAAACTGACTTTGTTGGTAAAAATGATAACTTCGTAGCATTAGCTAACCAATTAGGTGATATTGCTTTAACTGCAGATTCTAAAGAAGCATTTTTAGCTGCTGATTTTGGAGGAATGACAGTTGCTGAAAAATTAGTTGAGCAAACTGGAGTTATTGGTGAAAAATTAGAAATCACTTCTTTTGAAAAATTAGAAGCTCCTTATGTTGGACAATATGTTCATATTAATAAAATTGCTGCTTTAGTTGGTTTATCTGCAAAAGTAGATAACGTTGAAACTTTAGTTAAAGATGTAGCAATGCAAGTTGCTTCTATGGGAGCATCTACATTATCTTATAAAGATTTTGATCCTGCTTTTGTTGCCTCAGAAACTGAAGCTCGTATCGCAGTTATTGAAAAAGATAATATTGAATTAGGTCGTTTAGGTAAAACCTTAAAGAATGTACCAAGTTACATCTCTATGGCTCAATTAACTCCTGAAGTTATTGCTGAAGCTGAAGAAGCTGCAAAAGCTGAATTAAAAGCTGAAGGTAAACCAGAACAAATCTGGGATAGAATTTTACCTGGTAAAATGGAGCGTTTCATTTCTGATAACACAACATTAGATCAAGAAAAATGTTTATTAGATCAAAAATTTATCAAAGACGAAAAGCAAACTGTTGCTGCTTACGTTAAAACTTATGGTGACGTTACTGTTACTGGTTTTAAACGTTCTTCTGTAGGATAATCTTATCTTTATAAACAGAAATTATATATTAAAAACCACTATTCTTTACGGAATAGTGGTTTTTTGTTTTTAACAGAGTAACGAAACAGCAAGGTTTTCAAGGAGAATAAGAATTAATAAATAAAATATCCTTTTGTGTTTTTTTTCACTTTTACAGATGCTAATAATTACGTAGCTTTGCTCAACTTTTAAATCATTGAATGAAGTAAGTCATAAATACCTACTTATTTCAAAACAAATGTTATCTAATACATAACATTAGCCCTTTAACTGCAATAGAAACGATCTAATGAAATATAAAAGAATATTACTTAAATTATCAGGTGAAGCCTTAATGGGAAGTCGCCAATACGGAATAGACCCTGAACGTTTATCTGAATATGCTAAAGACATTAAAGAAATTACAGAATTAGGTGTTGAAGTTGCTATAGTTATAGGTGGCGGAAATATTTTTAGAGGTGTTGCAGGTGCTATGCATGGTATGGATCGTGTACAAGGCGATCATATGGGGATGTTAGCAACGGTAATTAATGGTTTAGCATTGCAAAATGCATTAGAAGATGCGGATATTAAAACACGTTTACAAACAGCAATTAAAATAAATGAAGTTGCCGAACCGTTTATAAGACGAAAAGCAATGAGCCATTTAAGAAAAGGGCGTGTCGTTATATTTGGTGGAGGAACAGGTAATCCCTACTTCACAACAGATTCTGCAGCAGTATTAAGAGCTATAGAAATTGAAGCAGACGTCATCTTAAAAGGAACTCGTGTAGATGGTATTTACAATGCAGATCCAGAAAAAGACACAACTGCTGTTAAATTTGACGATATTACTTTTGAAGATGTTTTAAAGAAAGGACTGAAAGTAATGGATACAACAGCATTTACACTAAGTCAAGAAAACGAATTACCTATTATTGTTTTTGATATGAATAAAAAAGGAAATTTACTAAAAGTTGTTTCTGGAGAAAATATAGGAACGAAAGTAGATTTATAATATTAGCTTAAATTTTGATCATATATAATTAAGATTTTCAACTATGGACGAAGACATTAAATTTATAATAGACAGCACAAAAGAATCAATGGATGCTGCCTTAAAACATCTTGAAAAGCAATTTTCTAACATTAGAGCAGGTAAGGCAAGTCCTGCTATGCTAGGAAGTGTAATGGTAGATTACTACGGTTCTCAAACACCACTTAGCCAAGTTGCAAATGTTAATACACCAGATGGTAGAACAATTTCTGTTCAACCTTGGGAAAAAAATATGCTTCAAGAAATTGAACGTGGAATCATGATTGCTAATTTAGGTTTCAACCCAATGAATAACGGTGACTTAATTATTATTAATGTACCACCATTGACGGAAGAACGTAGAAGAGATTTAGCAAAACAAGCAAAAGCAGAATCTGAAGATGCAAAAATAGCAATCAGAAATGCTCGTAAAGATGCCAATCACGATATTAAAGATACTGATATCTCTGAAGATTTACAAAAGACTGCCGAAGTTGATATTCAGAAACTAACAGATCTTTACGTAAAAAAAACCGAGTCTCTTTTAGAAATTAAAGAGAAAGAGATTATGACTGTATAATCTCAATAGCATAAAATAACTCAACATCCCAAATACGTTTGGGATGTTTTTTTCTAATCAGAATTTTTAAAAATTTTACATGTTAAAGCATTTGTGTGTCGTTTTATTTTTAACGCTTGCAACATACGGTCATGCACAACAACTTCCTACAACAAAATCTGAGGCTCATAAAACCGCAAAAGACTCCATAAAAAAAACAGAGTTCTTAAAACATATTGGTAATGGTTACCTCCCATTTAATTATTTTAATCTTGATTTAAGATATCTAATAAAATTTAATCAATATGAAGGGCTTAGAAGTGGATTAGGTGGAATTACAAACGATCGGTTTTCAGAAACATATCGTCTCGATGGTTACCTTGTTTATGGGTTTAAAGATAAAGCATTTAAGTATAAAATTGGAGGTGGCTTTAGAGTTAACGAAGCAACAGATACTTGGATACACCTTGCCTATGTTGATGATTTACAAGAAACAGGAAGCTCAAAATTTTTAACAGATAAACGGTTTTTTACATTTTTTGAACCACGCTTATTAAATATTGATTTATTTCATAGGCATATAACAAAATCTGTTTCTATACAACATAAACTATCTAATCATCTGCTTACTGAAACACAGTTCGCCGTATCTAAAATAGACCCAACGTATAATTACACTTACGTATTAGATAATAATAGTTATACTTTTTTTGATTTAACTACTGCTAAAATGAGTTTACAATGGAGCCCATTTAGTACTTACAGTCTTATTAAAGATAATATAAAAGAAACTAAGGATGGATATCCTAAATTCACCCTACAATTAACACAAGGTTTTAAATCTATATTTGGTAGTGATTTTAATTTTTCTAAACTAGATTTTAGAACCATACAACAGTTTAAATACAAAAACGGATCCACAACAAATGTAACTTTAGTAGCAGGAGTTGTAGGTGGAGATGCGCCTATAACACATTTATATCATGCTTATCCTAATAACATTACCAAGGAAACTATTTTACAACGTTTTTCAGTCGCCGGTTTAAATAGCTTTGAAACGATGTATTTTAATGAATTTTTTAGTGATAAATTTTCTACACTACAATTAAAGCATGCCTTTAAACCCTTTAATATTTCTAACCGTTTTAAACCCCAACTTGTCCTTATATCGCGCTATGCCATAGGAGATATGAATAGTATTAGTAGACATCAAGATATTCAGTTTGGTACACTTAATAAGCTCTACTCTGAATCGGGTTTTGAAATCAATAAGTTGGTTTTTGGTTTTGGACTTAGTTTTGCCTACAGATATGGTGGCTATCACCTACCAAAATTAGAAGATAACATAGCGTTTAAATTCACCTTCAATATTTCATTATAACATAAATTATATTACTGTTAATTAACCTACAATTTCTTAGGTTTTTTCTACCTTTGCCGCTCATTTATCTCAAAACGAGATTTATGTAAAGTGATGGTTTCATCAAAAAAATATTTTCAATTAATATCTTAAGAGCTTGCTCTAAGAAAGCTATCAATGCATGTTTAAAATTTTAACCACAGGATTCTGGGAGGCCGTTGCAAGACTTATTCTTCGTAATAAAATTTTTATAATTATTGCCATTATTTTGGCTACTATATTTTTTAGTACGCAATGGAAATACATGCAATTTTCTACTACTGAAGCAAACCTATTGCCCGATGATCACGAAATAAACTTAGTTTACAATAACTTTTTAGAAATTTTTGGGGAAGAAGGAAACCTTGTTGTATTAGGAGTTAAAGATTCTACAATATTTACTGTAAAACAATTAAATGCATGGAATAAACTAGCAGATTCTTTTAAAGATTATGAAGAAATAGATGCTGTTTTATCCATTAAAGATCTAAAAAAACTTGTTAAAAACACTGAGAAAGAAAGGTTTGACTTAGAACCCTTTATAAAGGATTCTATTTCTAATATGGAAGAAATTGTTCAGCTTGAAGATGAACTTTTTGAGCAATATCCTTTCTACGACAATTTTTTATTTAACGCCGAAACTAAAACCCTTAGAACAGCACTTTATTTTAAAAAGGATATTATAAATACACCTGCTCGTAAAATATTTATTTTAGATGTTCTACAAAAAAAGATTGATGCTTTTGAAGTTCAAACCGGACTCGATGTAAGAGTTTCAGGAATGCCTTACATACGTACATTAAGCTCACAGAGTATTATTGATGAAATTCCCATTTTTATCGGAGGAGCACTTTTTGTAACCTCATTTATATTCTTCTTATTCTTTAGATCATTTAGAGCAACATTTATTTCGCTGATTGTAGTTTGTATTGGTGTTATGTGGACCTTTGGAATTTTAGGGTTATTGGGTTACGAAATCACAGTACTTACAGCATTAATTCCGCCATTAATAATTGTTATTGGGATCCCAAATTGTGTATTTTTAATTAACAAATACCAACAAGAGGTAAAAGCTCATGGAAATAAAGTAAGATCATTACAACGTGTTATAACCAAAGTTGGTAACGCTACATTAATGACTAACGTTACCACTGCTTCAGGTTTTGCTACATTTATCTTTACAGAAAGTACTCTACTTAAAGAATTTGGTGTTGTGGCTTCATTAAGTATTTTGGCTATATTTTTATTGTGTTTATTAGTGATTCCTATCATGTACACGTTCTTACCTTACCCAAAAGAACGCCACTTAGAACACTTAAACAAAAGATGGATTGGTCGTTTTGTAGGTTGGATGGAATCTATGGTGAAAAACAAGAAAATTACCATATACATTACAACGCTTATCTTAATTATTACGAGTATTATAGGTGTATATCAAATTAAGATTTCAGGAAGTCTTATAGAAGATATGCCACAGGATACAGAGTTTTTTAATGATATTCGGTTTTTTGAATCTGAATTTAATGGGATTATGCCATTAGAAATTTTAATAGACACCAAACGTAAAAAGGGAGTTATGAAACTATCGACCTTAAAACGTATGGATGAATTAGAACAATTAATTACTGAAATCCCAGAATTATCTAGACCTATCTCTGTCGTTAGCTTGGTAAAATATAGCAAACAGGCTTATTACAATGGTAATCCTAAGTATTACCAATTGCCAACAAGTCAAGAAAATAGTTTCATCTTATCTTATGCTAAAAACTCAACATCGAACACGGATATGCTGAGTGATTTTGTTGATAGCACAGGGCAATATGCACGTATTACTACCTTTATGAAAGATATTGGTACTGATAAAATGGAACGTATAGAAGAAGATCTTCAAAATAAAATAGATAAATTATTTCCTAAAGAACGCTATGAAATAACCATTACAGGTAAAGCTTTAGTGTTTCAAAAAGGAACCAAATATTTAGTAAAAAATTTAATGATCTCATTAACCTTAGCTATTATACTTATCGCTTTGTTTATGGCTTATTTATTTAGATCATTTAAAATGATAATGGTTTCATTAATCCCCAATTTATTACCCCTTTTAATTACTGCAGGAATCATGGGATATATTGGTGTACCAATTAAACCATCAACGATTCTAGTCTTTAGTATTGCTTTTGGTATTTCTGTAGATGATACCATTCACTTTTTAGCCAAATACAGACAAGAATTACAAGCCAATAACTGGAAAATTAGAAAATCTGTTTACGGAGCTTTAAGAGAAACTGGTGTAAGTATGATTTATACTTCTATCGTTTTATTCTTTGGATTCTCTGTCTTTACAATTTCTAGTTTTGGTGGTACAGTAGCTTTAGGTGCATTAGTATCTATAACTTTACTATTCGCCATGCTATCTAACTTACTATTATTACCTTCGCTTCTATTATCATTAGAACGTAATATTGCAAATAAAGAAGTATTAAGAGAACCTTCTATAGATATTATTCCTTCGGATGATGATGATGAGAATGAAGACAATTTAGAACATAAAAATTTGTGAAAAATTACTCGTGTTTACTAAGCCTTTTCTTTAAGTCGGCAATTATATCATCTTTTAATTTAGAATTTTCTTCATATTGAGCTATGAGTTGTTCTGAAAGTTGATTGATGATGAAAGCACCATTACCACCTTGCTGATTTTGATTAATAATTAAAGTATCTTGTTTAAACAAATCTTCAGGTTGTATTTCAAATAAACTACAAAGTGGCTCAATATAATTTGCCCATGAGTTTCGATCACCATTTTCTAGACGTGCGTATGTAGGTTGCGAAATGTGTAAAACATCTGCAACAGCCTCTTGGGTTAGCCCTTTTTGTTCTCTTAAATGACGTATTTTTTTACCTACATTAATCATAATAACTTATTTTTTTCTAGTAAAGATAAAAAAATACATATACCGAAATAGCATAAAGTTATTCATTTTAAGAATAAGGATTTTCACAAAAAGCTCGTATTTTGATAGCTAAATTAAAAATAATTTTTACTGTTAACAATCTAAATATCATGTTTTTATGGTTTATTAGGTGTAGTGTTCATTGGTGGCGTGTTTGCGTTAACTAGTAATAACACGGAAGGTGCAACGGAAAAAGGAAATGAATTAATTGTTACTTCAATAGATTTTGAAAACAATGACTTTGCAAAATCATGCTGTAGAAGAACTATTACAGTAGGAGATGAGTCTGCTAACGTGAAAAAATGTGCGGAACATGAAGATTCAGCTGTTGCTCATGGTGCAGCATGCGCAGCGGCAACTGCCGCAGCAAAACGAGCATTAGGATTGACAGTAGCTGTTAAAGTTATTGAAACGTCGTCTAACTAACAAATAATTTTTATGTCAAAATATCTATTAATATTTTTTTTCTTTTTTAATTGCTTTATATCTTTATTCCCAAATGACATTTTTTCGATTGAAGAAGATAATATTGAAATTGAATATACTATAAATCTGATTGATGAAGTTGATGATTATGGTTCAATTTTATTCTATAGAGGTCTTTTGAAAAGTGATGGAAATGATAGCGAATTTAGGTTTACGCTTAAGGATACTATCTTTGAATCTGAACTACTAGGTTCATTTGAAATTAATTCTAACAATTTCAAGAAATTCTTTTATAAGAATTTAGAAAATTCCGTAGTATATTATAAAGAAAAACGCGGGTTGAAAAATCCTATAATTATTAAGGATAACGTAAAGATTAATTGGAATCTGTCAAACGAAACTAAAATAATCAATGGTGCTAAATGTTACAAGGCCTACTGCACATTTAGAGGTAGAGATTATGAAGCTTTTTATGATAAATCCATACCATTTAAAGATGGTCCATTTAAATTCAGTGGTTTACCTGGATTAATCTTAGAAATTAACTCCTTAGATGGTAGTGTTAAAATGAAAGCTAGTCTTATTACCTATACATTTGAAGAAACTCCAGTAAACCCGTATAAAGGGTTAGTTGATGTATCTTCTTTCTCAGATTACAAAAAGAGCTATATAAAATATTTCAAAAAAATGACAGGTTATAAAAGTGATCTTGATTCTGAAGTTTTTGTTCCTAAAAGATATATTGAATACCTTGTTGATGAATGAAATTATTGTAAACAAACATTTTGTAAAGGCTGTACATTTAAAATTAAAGTTTACAGCCTTTCTTTTTTGTATTACCTTATCTGGCTTTACTCAAGTTGTAATTAAAGGGGTTGTTAAGGACAGTGTTAAAACCTTAACTAACGTCACAGTTTTGGTTAAAAACAAAAAAACTAAAAACACACTACAATATACAGTTACAGACAAAAACGGTAAATATTTTATAGAGTTAAAGCATATAAAAGATTCAGTTTATTTAGAATTTAACAGTTTTCTATATGAAACTTTAATTTCTAATTTAGATGACGAAACACTCTTAAAAGACAATAGTGTCACTTTAAATGTCGTCTTAAAAGAAAACGTTAATGAACTTAATGAAATATTAATTAAGGCTAAACAGAGAATTACAATAAAAAAAGACACAACCATTTATAATGTAGATAGTTTTAAAGATGGAACAGAAAGAACCGTTGAAGACTTATTAAAAAAACTTCCTGGTGTTAGCGTAGGAAATAATGGTGAAATTAAATACAAAGGTAAAAGCATAAAAAAACTACTTCTTGATGGTGATGATTTATTTGATTCAAATTACACCATCGCCTCTAAAAACATTAATGTTGATATTGTAGATAAGATACAAGGCATTGAAAATTATGATGAAAATTCTTTAAAGAAAGGATTGAGAGATTCAGATGATGTTATACTTAATTTAGTGCTTAAAAAGGGCAAACTTAATTTTTCTGGTAACGTTGATTTAGCGTATGGTTATAAAAATATGCACAAAATAAATGGGGTTGGCATGTTGCTAAATAATAAAGTAAAACTTTTCAATTATACTTCATTAAATAATATTGGCTACAAGAATAGTCAGGTTTTCAAAAAAAACGGAACGCTTTCTGCAAAAAAACTAATTAATGAAGGCAACTTCTATTCTATATTAGATGATTCTTTCCACAATTTTAATAACAATTTTATAAATAGCTCTAATATTCTATTCAAATTATTTAAAAAATCTAAAGTCAGATTTAACTTAAATGGTGAAGTCGATTCAAAAAATCGAATTAACTCTAGCTCTATATCTATAAATGACGATAGCCAAACACTAATAACAACAACAGAAAAAATCAACAATAAGCCCACAAATTTAAATGCTGAAATATTTTTTGAAAACAAAGAAAAAGGCAACTTACATTGGAGTTATTTAGGTTATTACGATCATAAAAAAAAAAATAGCAATAATTTTAGTAATAATAATGGCTTGTCTCAACAATCAAATTTAATAAGTAAGACTAAATTAATCCAAAACAAAGTAAATTTAACTTACAGAATAAATGAAAAAAGTGCATTAGAATCTATTTTAACCCATAGTCTTAGCGAGGCTCCACAAGAACTAAATTTATCCCCAAATACGTTATTTAATAATGAGGGAAATAATATATTAGAATTCAATAATCAAACGAGTAGATTTAAAAAGCAATATTTTCTTTTTAAAACAGACGTAATAGGTTTACACAAAAAAAATCAATACAAAATTGAAATTGGTTATAATTACATTTCAAACCAATATAATTCCTTGTTAAAAAATTCAGTAAATCAAAATGAAACTTATGTAAACAATACAGAGTATAGAATTGGAAGCTATTTTATAAATTCTGGTTATAATTTTAAATTCGAAAAAAGTAATATCGGATTAGGACTAAAATTAAACTACAACAATCTAGCATTACAGAATTTTTCTGATAACGATTTCAGTAGCAAAAGTTCTATTCTAGCATTACCATATTTAAAACTCAAATATAATTTATCTAAGATGATTGGATTTTCATTAAACTATAATTACAATGAAAAAATACCATCAGAAAACAATCTCTTTACCAATATAGTCCAAACTAATTTCAGGAATTTCTTGGATAACAAAATTGCACTAGATAATTTAACATCGCATAATTTCAATATGGATTTTAAGTATTATGATTTTTATAATCGAACTAGTATAAATTTAGGGATTCAGTACATTCACAATAAAAACGGTTATTTTTTCAATAATATAATTAATGAAAACATATCAATAACGACATCATTCTTAAAAAATGAAGGTTTAAATAATTATAACATCTTCCTAAATTCAGAAACATTTGTGCTGTTTCTAAATTCCACATTACAATTTAATTCTAGCTATACTATATCTGAGGATTTAAACACATTAAATGGTTCTGATTTTAGAAACATCACAATTAATGATTTACAATTAGAGTTTGTTGCAAGGACAGGATTCAAAATGCCAGTAAATTTTGAAAATACTTTTATGTATAATAATTCCACATTTAAAACTGAATTAAAAAACTCTAATAGTAGCATCAGCAACCAATTTAAATCTATAATAAAGATTAAAAATGATTCAAATATTAAAGTTCTTTATACTCACATAAAGCCAAATTTTCAAAATAAAGTGAATTACAATTTTATTGAAGCAGAATTATTTTTAAAACCAAAGAATAGTAATTTTTCATACTCAATTTTAGCTAAAAATTTATTAAACGAAAAGCAATTTGAGGTTATAAACATCAATGACTTCTCAACTTCTCGTTCATACTACAATCTTATCGAAAGATATATAATGCTCCAAGTTAGTTTTTATTTATAAATATAATGTTATTTCTTTACTTGGTTTTAAGTTAAAAGCAAAAGGCTTTTTTATCTTTGCATTTCAAAATAATTTAAAAAATGACTTCAAAAACTGTAGCAGAACTACTGTCCCAAGAGGTAACTTTACAAGATGTTACTATAAAAGGTTGGGTAAGAACTTTTAGAGCAAACCGATTTATAGCCTTAAACGATGGTTCTACCATTAATAATATTCAATGTGTTGTAGATTTTGAAAATTTTGATGAAGCTACGTTAAAACGTGTTACTACAGGTGCTGCTATTCATATCACAGGTGAATTAGTAGAAAGCCAAGGAAAAGGACAATCGGTAGAAATTGTTGTAAAAACATTAGAAATTTTAGGAGATTCTGATCCTGAAACTTATCCTATTCAACCTAAAAAACACTCTTTTGAATTTTTAAGAGAGAATGCACATTTACGTACAAGAACAAATACTTTTAGTGCCGTAATGCGTTTACGTTCCTCTTTATCATTCGCTGTACATAAATATTTTAACGAAAATGGTTTCAACTATATGCACACACCAATTATAACAGGTAGTGATGCTGAAGGTGCAGGTGAAATGTTTAAAGTATCAAATTTAAATGCAAAAACACCACCTTTAAACGAAGATGGCACTATAAATTACAAAGAAGATTTCTTTGGTAAGGAAACAAACTTAACCGTTTCTGGTCAGTTAGAAGCTGAAACTTACGCTATGTCTTTAGGTAAAGTATATACTTTTGGACCCACATTTAGAGCAGAAAACTCTAACACCACACGTCACTTAGCTGAATTCTGGATGATTGAACCAGAAGTTGCCTTTATGGATTTAGCTGGGAATATGGATTTAGCTGAAGATTTTATGAAATCTGTTTTAAGTTATGTATTAGAACATAATAAAGAAGATTTAGAATTTTTAGACAAACGCCTTTTAGACGAAGAAAAGACAAAACCTCAAGCAGAACGTAGTGAAATGAGCTTAATTGAAAAAATTAAGTTTGTTGTAGATAATAACTTTAAACGTGTTAGCTATACAGAAGCTATTGATATTCTAAGAAATTGTAAACCTAACAAGAAGAAAAAATTCAATTATATTATTGAAGAATGGGGAGCAGATTTACAATCTGAACACGAACGTTTCTTAGTTGAAAAACATTTTAAATGTCCGGTAATTTTATTCGATTATCCTGCAAACATTAAAGCATTCTATATGCGTTTAAATGAAGATGGTAAAACGGTAAGAGCCATGGATATTCTTTTCCCAGGAATTGGAGAAATGGTTGGAGGTTCTCAACGTGAAGAACGTTTAGATGTTTTAAAAGAAAAAATGAAAGCTTTAGATATTTCTGAAGAAGAATTATGGTGGTATTTAGATTTACGTAAATACGGAACCGCTGTTCACTCTGGTTTTGGATTAGGTTTTGAAAGACTTGTAATGTTTGCAACCGGAATGGGAAATATTAGAGATGTCATTCCTTATCCTAGAACACCACAAAACGCAGAATTTTAATTGTTATATAATAATAACCTGACAGCTTTTTGAAACCTGTCAGGTTTTTTTCATTACATTTATAAGCAACAGAAATTTTATGTCTTTAAAGCAGTTTTTACAATTTAAGCTCTCTCAGAAGCTTTCACCACAGCAGATTCAACTTATGAAGTTGATACAACTGCCTACGCAAGCATTTGAGCAACGATTAAAGCAAGAATTAGAAGAAAACCCTGCATTAGATACTGGAAAAGAATCTGAAGCAACTGAAGATAATATTGATGAGTTTGACAACTCAGAAACTGAATACGATGACAATGAAACCATCGAAACTGATGATATTAATATTGATGAATATCTAAGTGATGATGAAGTACCGGAATACCGCACACAAGCCAATAATTATAGTGCAGATGATGAGGATAAAACAATGCCTTATGCTGCGGGTACTTCTTTTACACAACATTTAATAAACCAACTAAACACGTTTAGACTTACAGATAATGAGGAAGAAATTGCTTATTTCTTGGTTGGTAGCGTAGATGAAAGTGGTTATATACGCCGTTCTTTAGCTGACATAACAGATGATTTAGCTTTCACTCAAAATATTTACACAACTGAAGAGGAGGTTGAAAAAGTCTTAAATATAGTCCATCAATTAGATCCTGCAGGTGTTGGCGCGCGTAATTTACAAGAATGTTTAAGTATTCAATTGCATAGAAAAGAACAAAACCCTGAAGTAGAGCTAGCAACTACAATTATAGACAAGGGCTTTGAACAATTTACAAAAAAGCATTATAAAAAATTAATGCAAAAATTTAACATTGATGAGGAACAACTCAAAGATGCTATTGAAGAAGTTGAAAGACTAAACCCTAAGCCAGGCGGATCTTATGCTGGTAATAATAAGATTGTAGAACATATTGTACCCGATTTTGCCATAAAGATTGTAGATGGAGAATTAGAGTTAACTCTTAATGGTAGAAATGCACCCGAACTTCATGTTTCTCGTGAATATAACAACATGCTTAAAGGTTATAAAGAGACGAAAGAGAAGTCTAAAGCCCAAAAGGATGCTGTAATGTTTATTAAACAAAAATTAGATGCTGCAAAATGGTTTATTGAAGCCGTAAGGCAAAGACAACAGACCTTATTTGTAACCATGAGCTCTATAATGCATTACCAAAAAGAATACTTTTTAAGTGGTGATGAGCGTAATTTACGCCCTATGATTTTAAAAGATATAGCAGACGAAATTGAAATGGATGTTTCCACCATATCTCGTGTTGCTAACAGTAAATATGTAGACACGCCTTATGGTACTAAATTGATTAAAGAGTTTTTCTCTGAATCTATGACTAATGATAAAGGGGAAGAAGTTTCTACTAAAGAAATTAAAAAAATTCTTGAAACGGTTATAGAAGAAGAAAGTAAAAAGAAGCCTTTAACAGATGAAGCACTTTCTAAAATATTGAAAGAAAAAGGGTATCCAATTGCAAGAAGAACAGTAGCTAAATACAGAGAACAGCTTGATATTCCGGTAGCTCGCTTAAGAAAAGAACTATAAGTAAACTTTTTATGAAAGATTTTATATTAAAAAGTGTATCGTTCATTTTTCACCCCTTAATTATGCCTCTTTTAGGCTTGTTGTTTTTCTTTTCTAAAACACCACGCTACATTCCTTTGCATGTAATGAAAGCCAAAATTTTCTCAATCGTAATACTCACTATTATATTACCAATACTATTATTTTTTTTACTGAAGACCATAAATAAAGTTAATAGTATCTACCTAAAAAGTACCAGAGAACGTTTAATTCCTTTATTTATTAATTGCGTAATTATAGCATTAATCTTAATAAGAGTCCTAACTCCTAACGAAATTATAGAATTATATTATTTCTTTTTAGGTATTCTATTCTCCTCACTAATCTGCTTTATTTTAGCTGTATGCAAAGTTAAAGCCAGTATTCATATGATAGCTGCTTCAGGATTTTTTATGTTTGCAGTGTCATTAAGCTTACATTACCACATAAATATTAGTGGTACAATTGCACTAATGTCTATTATTATGGGAGCAATTGCAACTTCAAGATTACACTTAAAAGCTCATACAAATCAAGAATTAATTATAGGTGTTTTCACAGGATTAACTCCTCAGCTTATCCTCTTAAATTACTGGTTATAAGATATAAAACATAAGTCCTATTTTTAAAGATTTCATATCAATAGATTCATTATCAAGTTTAGAATCTTTGTCAAAAATAGAATTAAGTCCATAATACACATGAAAATTCCAAGTGCTATACCCAGCACTTAAAGTTAAACCATATTGAAGCTTATTGAAATTATCAATATTAGAGAGTTTAACGTCCCCTAAATCACTTTTAAACTTAATGACGCTATGAACTAAATACCCAAACTTAAAACCTGTATATATACGCCAAAAGCTATAATCTTTAACTGTAGAAGTTCTCCATCTAATTTCTAGAGGCACTTCAATTAAATAAGTAGAAAATTTATTTTTAGAAACATTATAATCATCCTCATTAATGATTTCGAAAGAAACTTCATTATCTGCTTCTTGAATCAAAACATTTTTTTGGTTATAAGAATTTGCTGAAATACCTAATCCTAAACCAATAGCTACATTACGTTTTTTATTTATTGGCATATCTCTAATAAAGCCAAAATGAAAACCAGAAGAAAAATCCGTTTGAGAAACACCAGAAGGTTTATGGTTAAGTAAATTATACGTTACAGAAGCATAGAATTGATCCTCTCTATATTTTTCATACAGTTCTGAATTATCATACTTATCCTCTTGAGCAAACCCCAAATAACTGAATAAACCAATAAAAAATAACACCCCTATTTTCATACTTATAAAACTACAAAATCTTTAATAGTAATTACATAAAAAAACGCCCTGATTGCTCAGGACGTTATATTTATAAAACTAAAAAAATTAGTTTATTGTTCAAGTTTTGAATTTGCAATGTACATTAATTTTAATGCATTTGCTTTACGTAACTCTTGTTTAATATCAGATACTAAACCTGCATTTGTGTTTTTATCAACCTTAAGACCGACAACAACTTTACTCTGCAGTTCTTCATTCATTTCACTGATACCTTGGTACACTGAAGACTGAACATCTTCAACTGTAATAAAAGCATCATTAAATTGAATTCTTGGCTCTTCTCCAAATTTCTTGTATTGAGCACTAGGTTTACCTGCATAGATAAAAATAGTTCTGTCTTTTTTAAGTTGTTCTACTTGATCTGCACTTGGTAGTACATTTTCGATCATTAAAGAACTATCTCGCATTACAGTCGCAACCATAAAAAAGAAAAGCAACATAAATACAATATCAGGAAGAGATGCCGTTGAAATCGCTGGCAATTCACCTTTTTCTTTTTTTCTAAATTTAGACATATTGGTTTCTTTTAGTTTTTATCTGGTTCTGCTTCAGACAATTTCATAGGGAATAATTTCTTAACGGTTTCTATACGCTCATTAAGCACTTCATCCTTACTATATTGATTCTTCTCTTTCTCTTCTAACATTGCTGTAAAAACTTTGTCAGAGTTTGGATAATACTTTTTGTATAATCTCTCTGCTTCACGTTCACGCAAGTAGTTGTAGGCTGCAACCAACTCATTCTGTACTTCTATGTACTTTTCATAAGTGGTTTCCCTGTCATGTTTCATTGAGATAATTGCTTTATCTGGATGATCCGATGAATCGGATAAACCTTCTCCTTTACAATAATCACAAGATTGACCTGCTGGATTTGTTCCCCCACCATTATCTAAGAAATCTATAGCTGCTTGTCTTAATTCACTAATAGGAAGTTCTTCCTCTTCTACTAAGAGTTGGTTGTTTCTATTAATATTAACAGTAAATAAATTCTTTTGTTTAATAACTGGCGGTTCTACTTGAGTGTCATCAATAGGTGGCAAACTTCTTAATAAACCTTTATCTTTTTCAATAGTAGTTGTTACTAAGAAAAAAATAAGTAATAAGAAGGCAATGTCAGCCATTGATCCTGCATTTACTTCGGGTGCTGCTCTTTTTGCCATAATATATTATTTGCTAATTATTCTTTTTGCTCCTGCAAAAATCATTGCTCCTGCAGCAATTGCTAACAGTAAATAGAAAGACACTAACCCAGCTCCTACGAGTTGTGATGTACTTTCACTTGCAAATCCTCCTTCTTGAAGAGTATAAGACATAGCATCACCACCAGAGATGACATATGCTATAATTAATACAACGGCAAACGATCCAACACCTATTAAAGTGTTTTTAAGGCTGTCAGTATTTGTAAATAAGTTTTTTATTACAAAAAACAATACAAAAACTAATACTAAAGCCAAAATAACATATGCTACATAAGCCATAGGGTCAACTAAACCGTCTTCACCTCCTGTTTTTATAGCTTCATCTCCTACCGCTAAAATACGCACTAAGAAAATAATACCTAAAAAACCAAGTATAGCTACAAGTATTTTTGATATAGTTTTAAAATTCATAATTATTTTTTATTTTTTATGTCTTACTAATAAATCCATCAAAGTAATTGATGCATCCTCCATATCGTTTACAATACTATCAATTTTAGCAATGATATAATTATAAAAGATTTGAAGTATAATAGCTACGATAAGTCCAAAAACTGTTGTTAAAAGTGCTACTTTAATACCACCTGCTACTAATGAAGGGTTCATATCACCTGCTGCTTCAATTTTATCAAAAGCAGAAATCATACCTATTACAGTACCCATGAAACCAAGCATTGGTGCTAAAGCGATAAATAAAGAGATCCAAGATACATTCTTTTCTAATTGACCCATTTGAACACCACCATAAGCTACTACAGCTTTTTCAGCAGCATCAGTACCTTCATCAACTCTATCTAAACCTTGATAGAATATAGAGGCTACTGGTCCTTTTGTATTTCTACAAACTTCTTTAGCAGCTTCAACACCACCAGAGTTAAGTGCATCTTCTACATTTTGAGTTAATTTTTTAGTGTTTGTTGTTGAAAGGTTTAAATATATAATTCTTTCAATTGCAATTGCTAATCCTAGGATTAAACATAATAATACAACACCCATAAAGCCTGCACCACCTTCGATAAAACGCTTTTTTAATTCTTGATGGAAACTCAAATCTTCAGAAACTGGTTCTTCTTGAGTTACATTTGTTACAGTTGCTGCTGTAGTTGCCAATGTTGTTGCATTAGCATTAACAGTTCCGATAGCCATTAAACATGTTATGGCAAGGATAGAAAATAATCTTTTCATTGTCTAAATCTTAATTTTATTAGTTAAAGTGTTAAAGATAAAAAAAAATATGCAATTACAACACAAATATCAGCAGAGAAGAAGGGATTCGAACCCTCGATACCCTTTTGGGGTATACACACTTTCCAGGCGTGCGCCTTCGACCACTCGGCCACCTCTCTCTAATAATTTATTTCAAAATTACAAGCAGCCAAATAACGAAAAAAACTTCAAACACTAAAATATATAATGTTATTTTTAAGACAATTCTCCACGTAAAGATGTTTCAAAAATTGTTTTAAAATCTTTTTTTTCAATATTCTCTCCTAAAAGATACATCAATTTGGTAATTGCGGCTTCCGTAGTCATGTCTTTTCCAGATATAACGCCTAATAATTTGAGTTGAGAACTTGTTTCGTACTGCCCCATATTAACACTACCTCCTGCGCATTGAGTCACGTTAATAATATGTAATCCATTTCTTACGGAGTTTTCAATTAATTCTAAAAACCAAGGTTCTGTAGTTGCATTTCCTGAACCATAAGTTTCAAGAATTAGCCCTTTAATTAGTTTACTTTTAAGAACAGCTTCGCAAATAGGTCTAGAAATTCCAGGAAATAATTTTAATATACCAACATTAGTATCCATTGCCGTACGCAAAATCAGTTCGGTATTAGGTTTTGGTTTCCATAACGAATCTGAATTTACATTTAAATGTACGCCAGATTCTGCAAGATCTGGATAGTTAAATGACTCAAAAGCTTCAAAATGTTCTGCATTAAGCTTAGTAGTTCTATTCCCTCTATATAATTTGTATTCAAAGTATAAACAAACTTCCCTAATCACTGGCAAACCTTCTATATTTAAAGATGCCATTTGTATAGATGTAATTAGATTCTCCTTAGCATCAGTACGCAAATCACCAATTGGTAATTGAGAACCTGTTAAAATTACAGGTTTTGCTAAATTCTCGAGCATAAAACTAAGTGCAGATGCCGTATAACTCATTGTATCGCTACCATGCAAAACTACAAAACCATCAAACTTTAAATAGTTATCACCTATAATGGTTGCAATATCTCCCCAATATTTAGGATTCATATTAGAGGAATCTATTGGCTCTTCAAAAGAAATAGTATCAATAGTACAATCTAATAGATGTAATTCTGGGATTTTAACTAGTAAACTATCAAAATCGAATGACTTTAATGACCCAGTATATACATCCTTGATCATACCGATTGTTCCTCCGGTATATATTAATAAAATGTGAGGTTGTTTTGTCATTTAAAATCCGAATATAGTTTTTGAATTCTCTGTGGTGATACGAGCAACTTCTTCTTCACTGATACCATATAATTCTGATAATTTTTCGACCACCTTATATATATGAGCGCTTTCGTTACGTTTTCCTCGGTATGGTTTTGGTGCTAAATACGGTGAATCGGTTTCTAAAACAACGTGTTTCATGTCTATTTGATTAATAAACTGATCTATTTTACCATTTTTAAAAGTGACTACGCCACCTATACCTAATTTCATATTATATGAAATAGCTTTTTCTGCTTGCTCTAATGATCCGGTAAAACAATGAAAGATTCCGAATAAATCATCGGATTGCTCTTCTTCTAATACTTTAAAAACTTCATCAAATGCATCTCTACAATGAATAACAATAGGCAACTGATATTGTTTTGCTAATTTAATTTGATGTCTGAAGGCTTCAATCTGAATATCTAAAGTAGACTTATCCCAATATAGATCGATACCAATTTCTCCGATAGCACAAAACTTACGCTGTGATAATAAATCTTCTACATGAGTTAATTCCGCTTTATAATTCTCTTTTACCGAAGTTGGGTGCAATCCTGTCATTAAAAACACATGTTCTGGAAAATCTTTTTCCAGTTGAAGCATAGCATCTGTATATGAAGAATCTATGGCCGGAATAAAAAAACGTGTAACTCCTGCCTCTAATGCGCGATTAACCATCTCTGCTCTATCGTCGTCAAAAGCATCACTATATAAATGCGTGTGTGTATCTGTAATTATCATTTTGTAAAAGTAAAAAAGTCATCTTGGTTTTGATGACTTTGATATTAGTATTTCTTGTAAAATAAACCGAATAAAATAATGTGTAGTTAATCTAATTTCTTCAATAGTTTTTGTGCTGACTTATAATATTCTGCATCTTCTGGTATTGTTTTTAAAACCTCGATCGAAGCTGCATTTTTTTCTTGTTTTAAATAACTTAAAGCTAAAATCCACTTGGCATTATCTCTATAAGCCGAGCTACCATTTATAATTTTAAGAAGCAAAACGTCACCTTCTTTAAATTGATTGGTTTCTATTAAAGCTATACTTTTATAAAGTTGAATTTCTAAATTCGCAAAATCATCTTCTAAAATAATATTAAAAGCAGTTAATGCGTCTTTATAATTTTTAGCATTGAAACTCTCTTCAGCCTCTATGGTAATTTTATCACCAGCACTTCTAGTCATTAAACTGATTGAATCAAAATCATTGTAATCTTCATAGGTTGGATCTGAAACTTGATTGAACATAAAAAATCCTAATAAAACCATTACCGAAGCCGCAACTATATATTTAAAGAGATTAGGTTCTTGAGACACTTCTTCTTTAGATTCACCTGATTCATGCTTATTAAAATACAGACTAGAAACAACATCTAAATTGGCTTTAAAATCTGAAGCTTCCTGCTCATTAGCAATCTCGTGCTTTAAATGAGAAGATAAATCTTTATAAATTTGAAATGCTTCGTTTAATTTAGAATCTGTTTGCAAGCGATTTTCAAAATCTAACAATTCATTTTGAGACATTTCACCAGAGACATAAGCTTCAAACTGTATATAATCATGTTCTTCCATAATACTAATAATTCAGTAGGTTAAATTTAGGTGATGCCTGCACTAGTTTGGTTAATTGCCCAATACACAAGGATTTTTTCTTTCGTGCATAAGCATAAGTAATATTGAGACTTTTAGCAACTTCTTCCATTGACTTAATTTTGAAAGTTGCATTAAGTAAATCTTTACACGCGTCACCAAGTTCTTGAAACATTTCTTTAAATAAAGCTTCTTTATTTTCAAAAACAGAAGTTTCAAAAGACAATATTTGTGCATCATCATCCTTAGATAAAACTTCTTCGTTAATTGTTACCTCTTTTCTCCCACTTTTCTTTAATTGATTTAACCATTTGCGTTTACAAAGCAAGAAAAAGTAAGCATCAAAGGGACAAGTTAATTGTAACTTATTCTGTTTTGCCTGATTATATATTGTAATGATGGTTTCTTGAATAACATCTTGCGCATCGTAAGTATCCCCGCTATTATTCTTTATATAGTTAATCACCTTAGGTGCAAACTTATCGTAAATAGCTTGAGTAATAAATGTATTGTTTGCTGCCAATCCATCAACATACTTTTGGTCTTCGTGTATTTTTTTTGCGCTCATGAACCCATTATTTTCAACGAATTTAAAAAATCTTTCTAAAATGAGGGTAACAATTCTAAACAGCTTTTGATATAAGGGTGTAACAATGAAAAAAACGGAACCTATAAAAAGGCAACTATTTTAGTCCTCTTTCTTATATAAGTACGTATAACATTTTAAAGTCAACAATATGAAAAACTTAAAAAAAATCGCGGTTCTATTGACATTTAGTTTATTAGCAATCACATCTTGTGACAATGACGATGACGCAACAAACAATGCATGTGATGAATCCTATGTAAGTACAGCAATAACAAATGCTTTTTCCTTAGCAAATGGGTATGATGACTTACCAGAGACTATGGACTTAGAGACGCATCAATATCGAATGAAAATAAATGCAAATGGTGAAATATGTAGTGTTGGGTATCAAAATCCAAGTACTTGGGCGGGTAACTACTTAATTTTAATAAAAAATGAAACTACAAATCAGCAAACCTCTGCCAGTCTTTCTTTTTCGCAATCTCAATTAGAATATAAATACATATCACCTCTTATTGTTAATGCAGGAGATATTATTAAAGTAGAACGCACAATATTTGGCCACACACTTTTAAATGAAACAATTGGTAGAATATTAAGAAAATCAGATTTCTCTAATGTTCCTTATCCAATAACACAAGGAAATGTTGAGTTTTTAAGTTCCGATTTTTATGGAGCTGGAGGGCCTGTTCCAAATTTTGCTCAACCTTATATTCCTTTAGGATTTAAAGTGAATTAAATATAAAAATCTTGCTAACATCGTTTGTTATTAGTGAATCAAACACAAATGTTTACGTTTAATTTAGAGGGAGACTATAGTCGGTACTGAAAACTTCATTAACAGTTTTAATGAATGATTTACCTTAAATCTGAAGTACCCACTTAGTCATCAAGTCAGAAATTAATTTTTCTGACTTTTTGCATTCATGAACCCATTGTTTTCAATGAATTAAAAAAAATCTTTCTAAAATGGGGTAACATTTCTAAACCGGTTTTGATATAAGGGTGTAACAACAGAAAAAAGAACCTATAAAAAAGGTAACAATTTAACCACTCTGTTTATATAAGTACAAGTAACATTTAAACCTAATAATTATGAAAACGACAAGAAATCCTTTTTTCAAAAAAAGTACAGAACCTATTTTAATTAAAAAACTATGCAGCCTTTTTGCCCTAATCACAGTAACCGCATTATTAACTACGAGTTGCAATCCAGAAGATGACAACCAAAATGAAACACCTAATATTGCATCACCTACAGCTCAAGAATTTGATAACATTAGAGCTATTGCATTAGAGAATCACACACAAATGTTTACGTTTAACACAGAAGACACTTACATTTCTTTAACCTCAGCAAATGGTGTTCAAATTAACATTAACGCCAATTGTCTTACCGCTAATGGCAATCCTGTTACCGGAGATATTACTTTAGAATATATTGAGCTTTTTGAAAAAGGAAGTATGTTAACCACTAATAAACCTACAATGGGCGTGTTACCAGGAGGAGGTAAAGCTTTATTAATTTCTGGAGGTGAATTCTTTATAGAAGCAACACAAAATGGAACTGTTTTAGATACGACTTGTAGTTTTCAGTTAATAATCCCTTCTAGCCTGACAGGTAGTTCTGACCCTGATATGACGCTATGGAATGGAGAAATTGACGCCGATGGAAACTTAGCTTGGGAAGAAGCTGATAATGAAAATGGAGAAGAAGAAGAAGAAGAAGGAGAAGTTTTCTTAGAAGGCGAAAATTATTATACAAATATTGAAGGGTTTGGTTGGACTAACGTAGATCGTTTTTACAGTGATCCAAGACCAAAAACAACACTTCAAGTACAAGCACCAGAGGGTTACGACAATCAAAACAGTGCTATTTACTTATCTTATGACGGAGAAGCACCTGCTTTAGCTTACTTAGATACTTTTGATGAAGACTTAAATATTTTTAGTGAGCATTACGGACAAATTCCAATCGGCTTAGCTTGTCATGTAATATTTATTACAGAATCTGATGACATATGGAGATACGCAATCAAACCAGTGACAATAGTCGCTAATGATATAATAACATTTAATTTAGGGGAGACTTTAGTTGGTACTGAAGCTTCATTAACAGCTTTAATGAATGATTTGCCTTAAATCAGAAGCACCTACTTAGTCATCAAGTCAGAAATTAATTTTTTTGACTTTTTGTGCGTTCTTCAATCTGCTTAAATTATAATTGTTAAATTTAGTCGCTATAAACACCTATAAATGAAATCAATCCACTTTTTTTGTCTAGCTTTTAGTTTCTCTATTTTCAGTTTTGCACAGCAAGAAATGGAGAAAGATACTACACGCGGAACAGCTACTATTACTCATAAAAACTTAGGAAACGCTGTTGAGTTTAATGCCGATTCTCCCGTACTTAATCAAATTGCAGGCGCACCAAAAGCATTTTACACTAATTTTTGGGAATTTGGAGATGGTACTTTTAGTAAAGAAGAAAATCCTAAAAAAACATATAAGAAAAACGGAGAGTATACCGTAAGATTATGGGCAACCAACAACTATGACACCGGAAAACCACCTGTAACACGTCCTAAAAAAATTAATGTTAGCAATGCAAATGATAATTTTGAAGAGGAAGCGTCCATGGACTCTGCTTTAAGCCTTCAACGTAATAGAGAACCTATACCTAACGAAGAGATCGTTGTTGTTTTCAGTTATAAGAATACCAAAACCTACACAACAAATGGTAGATTCTTTCTCTTTTATAATGAAGCAAAATATGATACCGACAACTTTAATCTCATTGAAACAAGGCCCTATCATAACGAAAAAGAGATAACAGATGCTATCGTTTATGCTTCAAAATTTGATTCTGATGTTTATTATGCATCCGCAGAAGATGATATAATGTCTTTAAAAGCGAAACCACAAGACACTACAGTGAGAAGAAATCTTCCTCTAACCTTAGAAGAAGCTAAATTTGCTTATAGAAACTCAAGTCAATTACGTTTTGAAAATATGGAACCAAACGAAGAACGTCACGTATTTTACAGTTTAAAAACCACTAAAGAAATGCTAAAAGATACCTCTGCGATAATTTCAGTAAGAGGTGTTTATGTTCCTGATGATAGTTATGACAACCACCACGTAAAAGATATGGAAATGGAAATCGTAACCTCGCATGACCCTAATAAAATGTCTTCTAATTCTACATTTCTTAATTACAGATTGGTAAGATATAAACGACCAAAATTTAAAATCAGATTTCAAAATAATGGCGAAGGTCCTGCATCAACCATTCGTTTAGAAACCGATGTGCCAGATATGTTTGATAAAACTTCGATTGAAGTTTTAGATATGTATCCCAAAGTAAAAATTTGTCCTAAATACGATGTTGCTTATAGTTGCCTTGACACTACTTATACCGACAAACAAGCCATTTTTACTTTCAAAAATATTTATCTTCCTGGAAGTGAACAAAAAAATGTAAAAGTTTACGATTCTACTAAAGGTTTTGTGCAATACCGTGTAAAGTTTTCTAAAGACTTCCATAAAGAAAAAACAAAATCTAGAACTGCAATTATCTTTGATAAAAACGAACCGATAATTACCAATTATTCTACAACGCGTTTTTTACCAGGAATTTCTATTGGTGCCAAAGCGGGTTATAATTCATTTTCAGATCTTAAAAATTCTGAAAGTTATTTTATTGGTGCCACAATTTCGCCCTACAAATCGTATCGTTGGTATTGGCAAGTAGAACTTTTAAACAGTTTTCATAAATTTAAAAATAACACCGAAATCAAAGAAGAAATTGTCGATGATGGCGCAATTGGTTTTCCATATACGGAACGCACCACCACCAATAAAAGTTATAATAATATAGATTGGGAAATTCCGGTATTGGTAAGATATAATGTAAATAACTATATCGGTTTAGGTGCTGGAATTATAGGCACTTTTTCTGTAAATGAAAAACAAGAACAATCTATTTTAATAGAGCAATTTGAAGGACAAGGTGCTGATTTATTTCTTTTTGATAGCAACACTACCAATGAAGAGGTTTCAAAATCTTTTACCAATTTTAGAAAAGGATTTTTAGTGGAAGCTACAGCTGGTTTTGCTCGAATAGGACCAAGTCTTGGTGCGCGTTATGTATTTAACTTAGAAGAAGATTACAATTATTTGCAACTATATGCTATTTGGAAATTCTAACATGATTAAAAAAGGGTTTGTTATATTTTTAATTTTGCTATCGGCAATATGTTATGCTCAAGATTTAGAAGAATCTATTTATGTAGCCACAGAAACATTTCATCAAAATCAAACAAATGAGGGTTTAGAGCAATTAAACATCAAAAGTCTTCAATTTGAAAAACAACTCAACACCAAAGACGATTATTATGCCTTCATTAATCTTCTTGTTAATAAAGCCTATTTTCTCAATAAAATAAATCATTCTAAAGAAGCTATTTCGAGCTATGAAAAAGCTCACGAATTCTATATTCATCAGCACATCAATTCTTATGATATTGTAGAATATTGCCTCATTCCTCTAGGCATTCTCTACCATAAAACTAACGCTTACTTAAAAGCTGAACAGATTATTACCCTTTATATAAATCTGGCGCAAAAACAAAACAACAATCAACAGCAAATTACTGGGTTTATCAATTTAGCCAAGCTTTATCAATCCTTAAGCAAGCATCAACAAGTAATGGCTATTGTAGCTAAAGGACTTAAAATTGAAGGCCTAAAAAATCAGCAAAAAAGAAATCTAAATTACATTAAAAGAAAAAGTGAATTACTTATAGAAAGCAATCAAAAGCGTTTATTGTTAGAAAATGACCTTATTGGCCCAAGTTTTAACCCTAAAAATGCTGAAACCTATCAGCTTAATTACGAAACGGCTTTAGAAAATGAAGATTATGAAACCGCCTATTCTAATTTAAATCTATTAAAAAATATAAAAATCAACAAACTAACTTCTGCAAGAAGTAGGGCGAAATTTAATTTTCAAGAAGCACAATTACATTATTTAAGAGATGAAAATGATAAAGCTTTAATTAAACTAAAAACTTGCTTAGCCATTTTACTTCCTAATTTTGATAAAACTCAACGTCCTAAACCAAAAGATTTATATCCTGAAAATACATTTATAGATATTTTTGATTTGTGGGCAGCATTAGAAACCGATCCTGAAAAAAAATTACAGTACTATGATTTAAGTTCTTACATCTCAGAATCGCTTACACAAGAAAACACCAACCAAGAAAGCTACATTCTTAGCGCCAATACAAATAAAGATCGTAGTGAAAAATGCATCCGTCTTTTATATGATTTATTTCAAATTAAAGGTGAAAGCAGTTATATAAAACGTGCCTTTCAATATGCCGAACGCAACAAAGCCCTAGCCTTAAAATGGTATACTAATAAACGTACACTTTTAGAACAACACCCAAAAGACAGTCTTCTCTTAAAAGAACAACAGTTACTAAAACAGCAGCAACATTTATCTAATAAACTACTAAACAGACCCATTAACAGAACTCAACTGTTAGAACGCGATAGTCTGCAATTACAACTTATTACCACAAGTACGCAACTGAAAAAATTACAATATTCTATTGCTAAAACCTATAACAAATCTTCTTTATACAATTTAAATATTGAAGATTTAAAGTCGAAATTAAAAACAGATAAGGCTTGTTTGGTTGAATATTTTTCTGGAAATAATGACATCTACCAATTTATTTTCTCGCCAAATCATATCGCTTTTCATCGTATTGAAAACACTGTTTCAAATCGAAATAGTATTTCTAAATTTATTAGTTATTTTGAAAATGCATCAGTTATAAATAATGATATTTTACAATTTACGAAAAACGCTTTTCAACTTTATACCGTATTAAATTTAAAAGACATCGCTACGTATCAAAATGTAGTGATTGTTGCAGATGGACTTTTAAATTTTATCCCTTTTGAAAGTTTACTCACCAGCGCAACTACAACGTCTAATTATTCCGACATGCCTTTTATGGTAAAAAAGCATCGTATTGCCTACCAAACTAGCGCTTCCTTTTATAACGACACAAAACCTTATGCATTTAAAAACTCAGCATTAGGTGTTTTTCCTGTTTTTGACAATAGCAATATTAAACTCACCTATTCTATTGATGAAGCAGAACGCTTAGATGATGCCATTAAAACAGAATTTTTAATGTACAACGCTGCAACTAAAAAAGATGTTTTAAAACAAATTAACGATTACAGTATTTTACATCTTTCTACACATGCCAATAGTGGTGATTTTACAACGGCAGCAAATATAGATTTTATAGATTCTAAACTATCCCTACAAGAATTGTACAACCTAGATTTAAAGAATGACTTGGTGGTTTTAAGTGCTTGTGAAACCGGTGTAGGAATGCTTCAAAAGGGAGAAGGCAGCATGAATTTAGCACGCGGCTTCAAATACGCAGGCATCTCTAATATGGTTGTTTCCCTGTGGAAAATTAATGATTTATCCACCTCAAAAATTATGTCTCATTTTTATAATGACCTTAGGCAAACTGAATCTGCTTTTTCCGCTAATCAAAGTTCTAAATTAGCATACCTAAATTCTGATACTATTTCTAATGCTAAAAAATCACCTTATTATTGGAGTGCTTTTATTTATTCTGGAGATCTAACGCCAGCAAAATCTTTCAATTATATAAATATGATTATTTATAGTATTATCGGCTTGATAATTGCTAGTTTAATTCTGTTATTAATTTATAAAAGACAACCATGGAAACCTTAAAAGACTTCCTTACAAATAAAGGCTATTCTAAAGTTAAATTGAAGTTCACAAAAACTAATCATTTTGAAATAAAAGCCACTATAAATGGTATTAAAGGCAGATTTATTCTAGATACAGGTGCTTCTAATAGCTGTGTAGGTTTTGAAGCCATTGAGCGTTTTAACCTTAAAGTTAAAGATTCAGAAATAAAAGCGGTTGGTGCTGGTGCTTCTGACATGCTGACACAAATTTCTAATTCCAATACCGTTAAAGTTGGGAAATGGAAAAAAAATCGTGTCGCTCTTATTCTATTTAATCTATCACATGTTAACAACGGGCTTATTAATCATGAAGCCGACCCTGTAGATGGTATACTTGGTGCAGATATCTTAAAAAAAGGAAAGGCTGTTATTGATTATGAAAAAAAATATCTCTACCTAAAATTATAAGTAAGAAATTAAAACAATACACAATGTTATAATTTATAAAACCACTAAACTAAATAAACAGAAAACTCTCTCTACCTCTTAAACCTATAGCTGTATGAATAATAAAACAAACCCTACCATTATTATTGCTGATGACCATCCTTTGGTCTTAAAAGGTCTACACGATTTTTTAATTGAAAAAGAATTTAATGTTTTAGCAAGTGCCAAAAACGGAAAAGAAGCATTAACCTTAATAAAAGCACATAAACCAGACATCGCTATATTAGATATAAAAATGCCCTTCTTTACAGGTTTACAAATTGCCGAAAAATGTAAAGCTGAAAATATTCCTACAAAAATTGTATTGATCACTTTTGAAAAAGATGAGAAAACATACTATGATGCCAAAGATTTAGGAGCCTACGGATATGTATTAAAAGAATTTGCATTAGTAGAAATTGAAAATTGCATCACCTCTGTCATAAACAACAAGCCTTATTTTAGTCCCGAGTTATTAAATTTTTTAGAGATCCACAAACTACCAGAAAATTTTGATTTATTAACCAATCACGAAAAAGGAATTGTAGAATTAATATCAAAGAACAAAACAGGTGTAGAAATAGCAGAACAGCTTTCAATTTCACCTAGAACTGTAGAAAAACATAAAAGTAATATTATAAAAAAATTAAAATTAGAACAAAAACAGAATAGTTTATTAATATGGGCTAAAGAGAATTCTGATTTATTAAACACTTAAAACCACTATTAACTTATAAAATACGTAAAGTTACGTATAGTTTAGTGTTGTCATTTTTCTGACCTTTACTTTACGTTACAATGTAGGGGTTGTAACTAACAATTTTTGTTATTAGTTGACTCTCAAAATTTGAGATTAATTAATTTAGGGACTATAATGGCCTTGAACTTACGTTCAAGGCCTTATTTTTTTTATAAGAAAACAATAATTACGTAAAGTTACGTATAGTATTGTATTATAATAATTTGCAATTTTACATTAGCTATTAATTCATGCCTCAAGTTTAAAACCTTTAAGCTCTGCATTAACATATAATTCAGGGCTTATAAAAACATTAAGTTTATATGGAAACAATGAAAAAACAATCAACTACAAAAAGGGACAAAGCATTTATGATCTTATTAATTATAAGCTCTGTGATCGTAATTTCAGCAAATATTGCTATTAATTTTTTTAGTTAGTTACCTTTTTAAATAAAGGATAAAAAAAAGCGCAACCTCTATGAGATTGCGCTTTTAAATTTTATATAATCTAGAATAACTTATAATTCTAAAGCCTTCATAACATTATTATCCATCAATAATTCTTCAGGATTTTCTAAAGCTTCTTTTACAGCAACTAAGAATCCTACAGATTCTTTTCCATCAATAATTCTGTGATCATAAGATAAAGCGACATACATCATTGGATGAATTTCTACTTTACCATCAACAGCGATAGGACGTTGAATAATATTATGCATTCCTAAAATACCACTTTGAGGAGGGTTAATAATAGGTGTTGATAACATACTTCCAAATACACCACCATTTGTAATTGTAAATGTACCACCTGTCATTTCATCCACAGTTATCTGACCATCTCTAGCTCTTAGCGCTAAACGTTTTACTTCAGATTCTACACCTCTAAATGTTAAGTTTTCTGCATTTCTAACCACTGGCACCATTAATCCTTTTGGTCCAGAAACAGCGATACTGATATCAACAAAATCGTAAGTCAACATTTGCTTACCATCGATCATAGAGTTAACAGCAGGATACATTTTTAAAGCTCTTACAACAGCTAAAGAAAAGAAACTCATAAAACCAAGACTTACACCGTGCTTCGCTTTAAAGTCTTCTTTATATAACTTACGTAATTCAAAAATTGGCGTCATATTAACCTCATTAAATGTGGTTAACATTGCAGTTGTATTTTTAGCTTCAACTAAACGTTCTGCAACTTTACGACGTAACATAGACATTTTGCTATGTGTTGTTCCTCTATTCCCACCTGTTGGAGTTCCCATTGATGGTACAGCTTTTACGGCATCATCTTGAGTAATTCTTCCATCTTTACCTGTTCCAGAAACAGCACTAGCATCTATTCCTTTTTCAGCTAATACTTTTTTAGCTGCAGGACTAGCAGTTCCTGTAGCATACGTTTTAGATTCTGAAGCAACTGGTTTTGCTGCTTCTACTTTAGGCGCTTCATCTTTTACTTCATCTTTTACTGGAGCCTCACCACCTTCTGGTTTTGCAGCACTAGTATCAATTAAACATACAACAGCACCAACAGCTACAGCATCACCTTCTTCTGCTTTAAGTGTAATTATTCCACTCACTTCAGCTGGTAACTCTAATGTTGCTTTATCACTATCAACCTCAGCAATAGCTTGATCTTTTTCTACATAATCTCCGTCTTGCACTAACCATTCTGCAATTTCCACCTCAGTAATTGACTCGCCTGGTGAAGGCACTTTCATTTCTAAAATCATATTGTAATTTTTATAACCAATGGTTTTACGTTGTTCTTGTTTTGTAGTATCACAATTTATGATACCATAAATTTATTATCTCTGATTGTTTTTTGATTTATCAAAAACGAAATCAATAACTTCCTTATGTCGTTTTTTAGAACGTACAGAACTTCCTGCAGCAGGAGCACCATAAGGTCTTCTACTTGCTATTCTAAATTGTTTAGCTTCATCAAAGTTCATTAACATGTGACCATAAGCCCCCATGTTTCTTGGTTCTTCTTGAGCCCAAACAATATCGTCTGCATTTTTATATTTCTCAAGTACCGCTCTCATATCTTGAGCTGGTAATGGGAATAACTGTTCTATTCTAACTAAAGCAACATCATCTCTTTCAAGATTTTCTTGCTCTTCTAATAAATCATAATAAAACTTACCTGTTACAAAAACAAGTGTTTTTACCTTATCTACTTTAGCATTAGCATCATCAATTAACATTTGGAAACTTCCATTTACTAATTCATCTACTGTAGAAACTACTTTAGGATGACGTAATAAACTTTTTGGAGTAAATACAATTAATGGTTTTCTATACCCTGCTTTAACTTGTCTACGTAATAAGTGGAACATATTGGCTGGAGTAGTACAATCTGCAACAAACATATTATCCTTTGCACATAACTGTAAATAACGTTCCATACGACCAGATGAATGCTCTGCTCCTTGACCTTCATAACCATGAGGTAATAACATTACCAATCCGTTTTGTAGTTTCCATTTATCTTCAGCTGCAGAAATATATTGATCTAACATAATCTGTGCTCCATTACTGAAATCACCAAACTGTGCTTCCCAAATGGTTAATGTTTTAGGACTTGCCATAGCATAACCATAATCAAAACCTACAACACCATATTCTGATAATAAAGAGTTGTATATAAAGAACTTCCCTTGTTCGTCACTTAATTTATTATGAAGAACAATTTCTTCTTCACTATCTTCAACTTTTACAACTGCATGACGGTGAGAGAAAGTACCACGCTCTACATCTTGCCCAGATATACGAACATCGTTTCCTTCTAACAATATAGAACCATAAGCTAAATGCTCTGCCATTGCCCAATCTAATCGATTTTCGTCAAACATGGTTTGTCTCGATTCAATTAAACGTTGAATTTTTCTTATAAACTTCTTATCTTCAGGCAAATTTGAAATAACCTTAGTGATTTTCGCTAGACCTTCCTTAGGATATGTTGTATCCACAGGTAACATCATTTTATCTTCTTGAACAGAAACAAAATCGATCCATTCATTTTGCATAAATGGTGTAATTTCTGTTTTTGCTAGCTTACGAGAATCCTCAAGTTTTTCTTCAAGTTTATCCTTATATTCTTTTTCTATTTTAGCTACAAATCCTTTATCTATAACGCCTTCTGCTAATAAACGCTCAGCATAAATATCTCTAGGATTTTTATGTTTAGAAATAGCTTTATATAATAATGGTTGTGTAAACTTAGGTTCATCACCCTCGTTATGCCCATATTTTCTATAACCTAACATATCTATAAAGACATCACGCTTAAATTTCATTCTAAAATGCAATGCGAATAATGTAGCATGAACAACAGCCTCTGGGTCATCTGCATTAACGTGCAATACCGGAGAAAGTGTTACTTTACCTACATCCGTACAATACGTACTAGAACGTGCATCTAAATAATTGGTTGTAAACCCAATTTGATTATTGACTACAATATGAATTGTACCTCCTGTTTTATAACCATCTAGTTGTGCCATTTGCACTAACTCATAGACTAAACCTTGTCCGGCAATAGCTGCATCACCATGAACAATAATAGGTAAAACCTGTGAAGGATTATCAGGATATTTATCATCTTGCTTAGCTCTTGTAATACCTTCTACTACTGCACCAACAGTTTCTAAATGCGAAGGGTTTGGAGCTAAGTTTATGTTTATTTTGTTTCCATTATCGGTTACACGATCGCTCGTCCAACCTAAATGGTATTTTACATCACCATCAAAGACTGTTTGCTCGTAATCTTTACCATCAAACTCGCTAAAAATATCTTTTGCAGATTTACCAAAGATGTTTGTTAATGTACTAAGGCGACCACGATGGGCCATTCCCATTACAAATTCTTTTACATCATAACCAGAAGCATGTTCTATTAAGGCATCTAAAGCAGGAATTAAAGCTTCACCACCTTCTAAAGAAAAACGCTTTTGACCTACATATTTTGTATGTAAAAAGTTTTCGAAAGAAACAGCTTCGTTTAATTTTCTTAATATTGTTTTCTTCTCATCACCAGAAAAATTTGGATGATTATCATTAACATTAAGTTTCTGCTGAATCCAATGAATTTCTTCAGGTTTTCTGATGTACATATATTCTACACCAATAGATTCGCAATACACTTTTTCTAAGTGATCAATAATAACTTGCAAAGTCGCTGAAGATCCTAAACCTAATACTTCTCCAGCAGAGAAAACGGTTTGTAAATCATTCTTAGACAATCCGAAGTTTTCAACCTCTAAGGTTGGCGCGTATTTACGTCTTGCTCGTACAGGATTTGTTTTGGTAAACAAATGCCCTCTACTTCTATAACCTTGAATAAGGTTTAAAACTTGGAATTCTTTTTGAATTTGTTCTGGTATTTCCGAAGAAACACTTTCAATATTTTCACCATCTAAACCGAAATTTTCAGATCCGAAGTCGTAACCTTGAAAAAAGGCGCGCCAACTTGGCTCTACAGAATCTGGGTTTTTGAGGTATTGGTCATATAAGTCAGCAAAATATGCCGTATGTGCCGCGTTGAGAAAGGAATATTTATCCATTTTACTTTTTGAGACGTTGTCGTTTCAACATAATTTAGTCAAAAATACAACTTTTAGTAAATATAGATAAGGATTTATTATATTTATAACATATTGATTAGAACTATTAAAACAATGACAAATTTGAAACACCTACTAAGCCCTAAAATATTATTATGTAGCCTAATAATGTCTTTCTTTACATTATTTTCATTCGCTCAAAATTCAACCTCTAATAAAAGTGATTTTTGGAATCACGTAGAATTCGGTGGTGGCTTAGGCCTTAATTTTGGCGATGGTTTTTTTAGCGGATCTATAGCACCTAATGCACTTTACAGGTTTAATCCCTATTTAGCAACAGGTATTGGTTTAAATTATTCGTACAGCAGCCAAAAAGATATTTTTAAATCTACTGTTTTAGGAGGAAGTATTATTGGTCTTGTTAATCCTTACAGAGAAGTTCAGATTTCTGCAGAATTTGAACAATTACATGTTAGTCGAAATTTTGACAGCAACTTTGTAACAAATCTCGATGAAGATTATTGGTACCCTGCTTTATTTTTAGGCGCTGGTTACTCTAGCGGAAATGTTACCATTGGTATTAGATACGACGTACTTTATAATAAAGACAAAAGCATTTACAATGAAGCCTGGATGCCTTTTGTAAGGTTTACGTTTTAATAAGAATTAATTATCCTATTTTATTAAAAAAACACAGCTTTAAAAACGCTCTATTTGCATTAAATTAAACCTCACAATTAATTTGTGGGGTTTTTATTTATTGATCATAACAGACTATAATCTTTACGACACCCTAAGTTTTTAATTCAATTAAAGAATACTCAATCACACCTTTTAAAAGGGTATTAAATATAGGTGAAAATTTAAATCGGATAAAAACATCCTAATCATGACAAATGTCATGTATTTTCTAATGACTCCTTTTTAAATTTGCCTAAAATTAAATCTAATTCGATGAAAAAATCTCTAAAACTATTAGCTATTATCGCTATTGCAACTTTAGTAAGTTGTGGTGAAAGCGACAAAAAGAAAGAAGAAACAGGTTACGGTAAAAAAGCACCAGCCAAAGTAGAAAAAAAAGTACCTGCTTCACAACGTATAGAACTCTCAAATAAAGGTGTTGGTTCAGTAACCTCTGTAACCTTAGGTGAAGAGATAGACCAAGATATGGCTAAACACGGAAAGGACGTTTACGCAAAAATGTGTACCGCTTGCCATAAAGCAGACAAAAAATTTATTGGACCTGCACCAACAGGTATTTTAGAACGAAGAACTCCTGAATGGGTTATGAATATGATTCTAAACCCAGAACAAATGGTTAAAGAAGATCCATTAGCTAAAGACTTATTAATGGAATTTAATGGTGCCCCTATGGCAAATCAGCATCTTACTGAAGAAGAAGCTAGAGCTGTATTAGAATATTTTAGAACCTTATAATAATCTATAAACCAAATTAAGCACGTGTTTCTTTTTTATAATTGCAACTCTTTTTTTCTTGTGAATACACAAATGATGATGCCTCTACAGTGTCTTCAAAAGTAAAAACAGAAACACAATCTACAGAACGAACTAGTCAAGCTTTAATTGAAGATGATGATAGTATCACCGTTTTAAGCATTGCTATTAGCTTTAAGAACCGTGCTTTTAGTCGCTACTTTACAAGAGCTCAATTAGAAAATACTTTAGTAAATGCAGCACCATTAATGGTTTTTACACTAACAAACGAGGCATTTGAAGCTTTATCTAAAGGTACTGTTGAAAATTTACTAAACCCAGAAAAATAAAGATGCCTTAGCAAAAATTTTAAAATATCATGTAAGGCCTGGAAACTATTCTAAGGAATTTCTTGAAAATTCAAAAAAGTAGATCAAGCTAACAATGAATACGTTAAGATAGAAGTTATGAATGGATAACCACTTATTAGTGGTGCAAAAATATTGGCAAGTTATAAGACTGGAAACGGTATTGTACATGTTATCGATAAGGTATTATTACCACCTACGGAATAAAACAATAACCAAAACTAATTAACAATGAAGAATATAATAATATCAACATTTGCAATTGTAATTGCTTTAACAACATTTACTAGTTGTAATAATTCAGGAAAGTCAGGCGGTAAGTCTGGTGCCTTAGGAAGTAATATCGCTGAAAAAGTTTATGTAGCTCCTGGAGAGTACGACTCGCATTATGCCTTCCTATCAGGTGGATACAGCGGTAACGTAACAGTGTACGGTTTACCTTCTGGTAGAATGTTTAAAGAAATCCCTGTCTTTTCTCAATTTCCAACCTCTGGTTATGGGTATTCTGAAGAAACAAAACCAATGTTAAACACCTCTCACGGATTTATCCCTTGGGGAGATGCGCATCATCCAGATATCTCTCAATCAAAAGGGGAATTAGATGGTCGTTGGTTATTTATAAATGAAAACAACACGCCTCGTATTGCAAGACTAAGTCTTACCACATTTGAAACCGAAGAAATTATTGAAGTACCTAATAGTGCAGGTAATCACAGTTCTTCTTTTGTAACAGAAAACACAGAATATGTTGTTGCAGGAACACGTTTTTCTGTGCCAATTCCACAACGTGATATGCCAATTAAGGACTACAAAGGAAACTTCAAAGGATCCTTATCTTTTATTAGCGTAGCGCCTGAAACTGGTAACATGGATATTAAATTCCAAATCCTAATGCCAGGTTTTAACTATGATTTATCGCACCCTGGACGTGGAAAATCTCATGGTTGGTTTTTCTTTACAACATATAATACAGAAGAGGCTAATACCCTTTTAGAAGTTAATGCGTCACAAAATGATAAAGATTTTATTGCAGCTATTAACTGGAAAAAAATTGAAGAGTATGTAAATAATGGTGGTGGAACAATGATGCCTGCTAATTATGCACATAATGTATATAATGAGGACACACATACAGCAACCTCTACTATGAAAAAAGAAGTTCGTGTTGTAAACCCAATTGATGTTCCTGGAGCTGTTTATTTTATTCCAACACCAAAATCACCTCATGGTTGTGCTGTAGATCCTTCTGGAGAATACATTGTAGGTAATGGTAAATTATCAGCAAACGTAACAGTGCATTCATTTACAAAAATGTTAGATGCTATTAAAAATGAAAAATTTGCAGGTGAAGCTTACGGAATACCTATTTTAAACTTTGAAGATGTGTTAGCAGGTGTTGTAAACCAAGCAGGATTAGGACCATTACACACTGAATTTGACGGGAAAGGAAATGCATATACGACATTCTTTATTTCTTCTGAAGTTGTAAAATGGAAACTAGGAACATGGGAAGTTATCGACAGAAAACCTACTTATTATTCTGTTGGTCACTTAACAATTCCTGGAGGAAACTCTGGAAAACCACAAGGTAAATACATGTTTGCAATGAATAAAATAACCAAAGACAGATACTTACCAACGGGTCCAGAGATGGAACACTCAGCACAATTATATGATATCTCTGGAGACAAAATGGAGCTATTATTAGATTTCCCAACGCATGGAGAGCCACATTACGCTGCTGCAATGGAAGCAAGTATTATAAAGGAGCAATCTCAAAAAATCTATAAACTAGCAGATAACAAGCATCCATATGCTGCAAAATCTGATGCAGACACCAAAGTGGTAAGAGACGGAAAAGAAGTACATATTTATATGACAACTATTAGAAGTCACTTCTCACCAGATAATATTGAAGGTGTAAAAGTAGGCGACAAAGTATATTTCCACGTTACTAACTTAGAGCAAGATTTTGATGTACCTCATGGATTTGCGGTAATAGGACAAAATAATTCAGAGTTACTAGTAATGCCAGGACAAACAAAAACATCTGTTTGGGAACCAAAACAAGTTGGTGTATGGCCATTTTACTGTACAGATTTCTGCTCTGCATTACACCAAGAAATGCAAGGTTACATAAGAGTCTCTGCAGCTGATTCAGACACACCAATTAAGTGGTCTCTAGGTGAAGATATCGAATAACTAATATTAAAAATTAGAGAGATTTTGTTTTAGTGTTTATTTCTCTAATTAAGGCGAGAGTTGAATTTTCGCTCTCGCCTTTCTTTTTTAAAACACTTTATTCTGTTTACACAGAAACCTCACTGATTACCACATTAAATACAACTTATCATGAAAAAGGCTAGCATTATAATGATTATAGGTTCATTACTATTATTAGGACTTTTTAAATTCCCTCTATGGAACATTATGCTAGGTGCACCACAATATCCTGATCCATTAGGAATGAATATCTACATTGAAGGTATTAAAGGTGTTGAAGAATTTGATCTACAAAATATTGATGGTCTAAACCACTACATTGGCATGAAAACAATCCCAAAAGCCGAAGAGATGTGGGAGTTTTCAGTTTTTCCCAAAGTTATTTTAGGTATGGCCATTTTAGGTGCTGTTATTGGCTTATTAGGATATTTTGAAAAACTAGGCTATAAATACTTTATAGGATGGTTTCTATTAATGTCAGTATTAGGCATATTAGGTATGTATGATTTTAATAATTGGCTCATAGACTATGGTAGTAATTTAGATCCGCATGCTATTATTAAGGTAACCAATCCGGATGGGACACCTATGTCTTATAAACCACCATTATTAGGATTTCAAAAACTATTAAATTTTGATGTTACGTCATTACCACACACAGGAGGTTATCTCATGTTTATTGGTATGGCATTAACACTTGTTGCTTTTTGGTTAGGCCGAAAAGCAAGCCTTAAAAAGGTATAACAGTAACGCTCTAAAAAAACACTATACCCATGCAAACACTAAAACACTATTTACCAGTCTTATTACTTCTTATTTTTACAAGTTGTAATGTTGGCCCAGCACCCATAAACTATGGAAGCGATAGTTGTCAATTTTGTACAATGACTATTGTAGATAAAGTACATGCCGCTCAAATTGTAACTCAAAAAGGTAAAGTCTATAAATTTGATGCAACAGAATGTATGATTAATTTCACAAAAGAATTTAACACGTCTGAAATTCAACTCTACTTATCTAATAATTACACAGAACCCGAAATTTTAATTGACGCTACAAAAGCCACATTTTTAATTAGTGAGCAGATTCCTAGCCCCATGGGAGCGTTTCTTTCAGCCTTTAAAAATAAGTCTGATGCTGAAAAATTTCAAGCAGATAATGGAGGGCAATTATATACATGGAATCAACTTCTTTCAAAGTTAAATAATTAGGTCATGCTTTTAAAACTCATCATATTCTTACACATTATTTGTGCAACGATCTGGACTGGCGGTCACTTAATTCTAGCATTAGGCTTTTTGCCTAAAGCATTATCAAAAAATGACTTTAGCATCATAGAGCAATTTGAATCAAAGTTTGAACGTATTGGCATTCCTGCATTACTTATTTTAGTAATAACTGGTATTTATATGGCCAGTATTTACACCACAGATTTTTTTAAGTTCGACTTTTCAAATCATCAAAACAAGCATATATACATTAAATTAATCTTATTGTTATGCACTGTTCTACTTGCCGTACATGCGCGCTTTTTTTTAATTCCAAAGAAAAAATTAAAGCCACTCGCTTACCACATAGGTTTGGTTACGCTGATCGCTGTGTTGTTCGTTTTTGTAGGATTTAGTTTAAGATCAGGAGGATTATTATAGCTTATGAAAAACATTAAAATCATATTATTACTATTAGTTCTATTCCTTGCAAGTCGCAACAGCTTTGCACACCAAATTGAAGTTTGCAAAACTTGTCCTATTTCAACATTAAGCGATGGTATTGCTCAAGCAAAGGATTTTGATACCATTGTAGTTAAAAAAGGGACGTATAAGGAACATAATGTTATTGTGAACAAGCCCTTAACCATTATTGGTGAGAATTATCCCATTATTGATGGTGAATTGAAAGGTGAAATTATTACGATTATTTCAGATAATGTTACTGTTGATGGTTTATTTATTATTAATGTTGGCAATAGTTATACTGCAGATTATGCAGCCATACGTGTTAAAAACAGTAAAAATTTCTTAATTCAAAATTTGGTTTTAGAAAAATTATTCTTCGGTATTTATATCGAAAAATCAAGAGATGGTAAAGTCATTCATAATAAAATAATTGGAGAGGCGAATGAAGAATATAATTCAGGAAACGGCATTCAACTTTGGTACAGTAAAAATATTCAGATTGAACATAATTTTGTTCAGCATGTTAGAGACGGTATTTATCTAGAATTTTCTGACTTTTGCACTATTAAAAACAATGTCAGCGCATTAAACGTACGCTATGGCTTACACTTCATGTTTTCTAACGACGATTTATACGAAGACAATACTTTTGAAAACAATGGAGCTGGTGTTGCTGTTATGTTTTCAAAGCGCATAAAAATGTACAATAATCTTTTTAAAGAAAACTGGGGAACAGCTTCTTACGGAATGCTTTTAAAAGAAATAAATGATGCCGAAATCATAGGTAATACTTTTGAAGACAATACCATCGGAATCAACATAGAAGGTTCTAACCGTATTATTTATAAACACAATAATTTTTCAAATAACGGATGGGCCATCAAAGTAAAAGGCGCCTGTTATACTAATACATTTACGGAAAACAATTTTTTATACAATTCCTTTGATATTGCTTACAACAGTAATGTTAACGATAATGTTTTTGATAAAAATTACTGGAGTAATTACACCGGTTATGACTTAGACAAAAATGGTGTTGGAGACGTTCCTTACAGACCTGTAAAACTGTTTTCTTATATCGTGAATCGCACACCAGAAACTATCATTTTACTGCGTAGTATGTTTATAGATATCATTGATTTTTCAGAAAAAGTGTCGCCAGTATTTACGCCAGACAATTTACTAGACAATAACCCAATAATAAAAAAAATAACATGGTAACCATTCAAAATCTACATAAAACGTTCGGAAAAAACCAAGTCCTTAGTGGTGTTGATTTATCTATAAGTGAAGGTGGAATTTTTGCTGTTCTTGGTCCAAATGGCTCAGGTAAAACCACGTTGATAAAATCAGTTTTGGGTATGGTGATTCCAGATAAAGGAGATATTTCTGTACTTGGTGAAAACATTAAAAAGAATTCAGAATACAGACATAAAATAGACTATTTACCACAAATCGCCAACTTTCCGAGCAATCTTAAAGTTAAAGAATTAATTAAAATGATTAAGGATTTACGTAAGCCAACCAATGAAGATGAGCGTTTAATTGACCTATTCAAACTTGAACCTTTTTTAGATAAAAAATTAGGAAATCTTTCTGGAGGAACAAAACAAAAAGTAAATCTCGTTTTAACCTTTATGTTTGATAGTCCATTAATTATTTTAGACGAACCAACCACAGGTTTAGACCCCATTTCCCTTATTAGATTAAAAGATTTAATTAAAGCTGAAAAAAACAAAGGAAAAACAGTGCTCATTACCTCACACATTATGAGTTTTGTTGAAGAAATTTCAGACGAAATTGTATTTATCCTAGAAGGCAAAATTTACTTTAAAGGCTCTATTCAAAAATTAAAAACCAAGACCAATCAACCCGATTTTGAACATGCGATTGCGTCTATATTAACAGATAATCATGCTTAAGATATTAAAATATAGTTTTTACGACCTTATGCGTAGTCGCTGGAGTTATGTGTATTTCGCATTTTATTTATTGCTTGGAGTTGTGTTATTATTTTTAAATAACGATTTATCTAAAGCAGTGATTACTTTAATGAACGTCATCATCGTTTTAGTACCATTAATAGGAACCATTTTTGGCGTCATGTATTATTATAATTCGCAAGAATTTACGGAGCTACTTTTAGCACAACCCATTAAACGTTCTTCCATATTCTTAGGTCAATATTTAGGTGTTGCGCTATCCTTATCTATGAGTTTAATTTTAGGATTAGGGATTCCATTTGTGTTTTACGGATTATTTGAAAGTAGTGCCATTTGGGACTTTTCTCTTCTACTTATTACTGGTACATTTTTAACCTTAATATTTACCGCTCTTGCCTTCAATATTGCGTTATCTAACGAGAATAAGATTAAAGGATTTGGTTACGCCATTTTACTTTGGTTGTTCTTGGCTGTTATTTATGACGGCCTCTTTTTAATGACCTTAATTATGTTTGAAGATTATCCACTAGACAAAGTATCACTTTTTGGCACCATGCTAAATCCTATAGATTTATCAAGAACGCTAATTCTTTTAAAATTAGACATCTCAGCATTATTAGGTTACACAGGTGCTGTTTTCAAACAATTTTTCGGAACAAGCTTTGGTTTAATTGTATCTTTTGTGATGCTCACCGTTTGGGTTGTGATGCCTGTTTTACGCATTGTATTCAAATCAAAGAAAAAAGATTTTTAGTTGTGATCTCAATAATTATCAATTGTTATCTGGTTGAGCGCAGTCGAAACCTTTTCTTTTAATATTAAAGACCTTTCGACTGCGCTCAAGGTGACATCTCGTATCTTTTTAAACTTATAAAAATCATGACAATAAAACATGTAATAATCGCGTTGCTATTAGCATTAACTTTTGGTTGTAAAAACGAAACTGCTAAGCCTGAAAAACATTCAGCCATTCAACTTGAAGGTTTAACCTTAAATAATAACGAAAAATGGATTGCCAATAAAGAAACGCATATTGGCATGAAACGTATTGATTCTATTTTAAAAAATAACACTTCAACAAATGGAAAACTATTAGGTGAAGCCCTTTCAAAACAAACCAGCTATATTATTAAAAGCTGCGATATGGAAGGAGAAGCTCACGACCAACTTCATGTGGTACTCGTTCCTATTTTAGAAGAGATTACAGATATAAAAGATGTAGAAAACTCTTTAGACGTTGAGAAAAAAGTCACAACTCTAAAACGTTTAACGGCCACCTATTTTCAATATTTTAAAATTTAAGGTTAGCTGACATAAATCATATAATAAAAGACAAATTAGTCTGAATTTAGCCTTATGATATTAAAAATCATATATAAAGCTACGGCATTGTTTTTAACGTTCGTTTTACTCATGAACACTATAAATAATGTGGCTATTGTAACCGATTTTATAATTAACCAAGATTTTATTACCAAAACACTTTGTATTCAAAAAGATGACCAAAAAGGCTGTAATGGTAAATGTTATTTAACAAAACAGCTGGTACAAAACAACACAGATTCTAATTCAGATACACCGCTAAATTTAGTTGACAGAACACGCTTAGACATCTATGTTATTAATACAACTATAGAATATACTTTTAATGATTTTTCTAAAATTTCAAATCTTAAAAACACTTTTTATTACAGAATAAAACAACCTGTTTCTGGGTATTATGATATCCATACACCACCACCAGATTTAAGTTAATTTTTTTTAAGCTCTACTCAGAGCAACTTCCATTTTTTTGAAACCAAATCGGCTTCAAACAGGATTCTTACATTAAAAAATAACTTAAACATTTTAAAATGAAACTTAAATATTTATTACCAATCGCATTTATTGCACTATTCTTTTCATGTTCAACAGACAACGATGATGATGCCATAGTTAATGAAACTGAAGGCCTAGAACTTATTCAAACTATTATTAACAACAACCAAACCATAGAACTTTACAACGAGAAAGGTATGTTTGAAACTGGCTATAATTTAGTTAGTCTTAGAATTAAAGACAACACCACAGATAGCTATATTGAAGATGCTACCCTTTCTTGGATGCCAATGATGCAAATGCCAACTATGGAACATTCTTCGCCTAAATCTACAATTACTAAAGCTTTAGGAAAAGATACCGTTTATGAAGGTTTTATAATCTACCAAATGACAAACACAGATGCTTCTGGTTGGTCACTAACCTTAAATTACACTATTGATGGCACTGATTATTCGGTTACAGAAACGATATCTGTATTTCAATATGAAAACCAAAACACAGCGAGTTTTATGGGAAGTGATGACACCAAATATATCTTGGCACTTATTGAACCAAAAGACCCAAGTATTGCTGTAAATACAATGAAAGTTGGTTTGTTTAAAATGGAAAACATGATGACGTTTCCAGTTGTAGAAGACTATACCATAGCTTTAGACCCACGTATGCCAGGCATGGGAAATCATACGTCACCTAACAATACAGATTTAACTTATAATAATGCAGATAATTTCTATTATGGCGATTTATCATTAACAATGACTGGTTACTGGAAACTAAACCTAAAGTTAATGAATGCAGACGATAGTGTTTTAAAAGGAGAAGACGTTACCGATGAAAACGAAGCGAGTAGCTTGTATTTAGAACTGGAATTTTAATTTATCCTTACTGTCATTAAGAATGAGGCACGAAGTGAAGAATCTCAACTTTAATAGTGGTTGTGATTCTTCAGTTTCGCCTCTAACTTCTAAGACACATTTTTACCAATTCATTTAAAACACTAAAATTTTTAGCCATGAAAATGCTAATAACAGTCATTCTATGTCTGCTATTGTCTTCTTTGGGATTTGCCCAAGACAACAATAAAGAGATTAAAAAAGACACTACAAAATTAGAAGAAGTCCTCGTACTTTCTAGGCGAAAATTAAGTAATCACAGACAAGAAAAAACACTGTCTAGCATTGATGACTTCTTAGAAAAATCGAACAAAGTCACCATGATAAAACGTGGCAATTACGCTTGGGAAGCCACTATTAATAATATGGCAAGTGAGCGATTGGTAGTCACTATTGATGGCATGCAGATTTTTGGTGCTTGTACAGATAAAATGGACCCAATAACCTCTTATATTGATGTTTCTAATCTAGAAAAAGTGAGCATTGGCTCGGGACAAGAAGGTACAGAAAACGGTCATTCAATTGGTGGAGGAATCGATTTAAAACTACCATCCTCTAAATTTAATGGTTCAGGTTTTAAAACCGGTTTAGACTTAGGTTATGAAACTAACGGAAATTATAAAGCAACAGGATTAGATGTAGAATATACAGGCAATAAATTCTTTATTAGCGCTGACGGTATTTACAGAAAATCCGATAATTATGATGCTGGCAACAATAAAGAAATCCTATATTCTCAGTTCGAAAAGTATAACATTTCACTACAATCTGGTTACAAATTTTCGGAAACACAAAGCATAGATGCCAACGTTATTTATGATAAAGCTACAGATGTAGGTTATCCTGCTTTACCAATGGATGTTTCTTTAGCTGAAGCTTTAATTACATCTCTAACGCACTATTACAAACCTGAAGATAAAGCCTTAAAATCTTTAGAAACCAAATTGTATTTTAATACCATAACACATATTATGGATGATACTAAACGACCAGTTGTAGCCATAAGAATGGACATGCCTGGTTGGAGCGATACTTACGGGTTTTATAGTAAAGCAGAAATGCTAAAAAACAAACACCATCTTACTTTTAACGTCAACGGATTTTATAATAAGTCTTTAGCAGAAATGACCATGTTTTCTAATAATCCCGAAGAACCAGATATGTTTATGTACACATGGCCAGATATTAGAACCTTATACTCTGGTATATTCTTAAAAGATGATTTTCACTTTAACGAACATGAAACTATTGCGTCTTCTATAAGGTTGGGTTATCATAATAACAAAATTGCAAAAGAAGTTGGTGTACAAAGTCTTGAGATTTTTCATGGCAATGTAGACGAACAAAAAGACCGATTCTTGGTTAGTTTATCTTCAACCTATCAACTTAAAAAAGAGAATTACAACATGTCTTTAGGCTTAGGTTATGGCGAACGAGCACCTTCAGTTAGCGAAGGTTATGGCTTTTATTTATTCAATAGTTTTGATAACTACGATTACATCGGAAACCCAAATTTAAAAGACGAAAAAGCACTTGAAGTAAATTTTAACTTCGAACAAAACTATAATGATTTCGAAATAGGTTTAGAAACTTCATACTTCTATATCATGGATTATATCATTGGTGAATTGTCATCAAATGTTAGTTCTATGACTATTGGTGCTAATGGAGTGCGTGTATATTCTGCCTTAGACCATGCGTCTATTTTTAGTTCATATTTAAATAGTAGTTATAAAATATCAGAGCGTTTTACCATAAACGGCACAATAGGCTACAACTACGGAAAAGGTAATAATGGTGAAAATTTACCACTCATTAAACCGTTTTCTTATTTTGCTGAATTCAATTATAATAGACCAAAATTTAATGTAGCATTGCAGTTAGATGGTAATGGCAACCAAAGTAATTACAGTATTAAATATGGTGAAAATGAAACGGCTGACTATGCTATTTTAAACCTGAATTTAGGAAATGTGTTTTATAATAAACTCGGTAAAACGGTATTAAAATATGGTATTGAAAACATATTAGACACTAATTATTCTACGTTCGCAGATTGGAATAACTTCCCTAGACAAGGACGTAATTTCTATGTGAATTTATCTTATATTTTTAAATAAAAACAGAATTATAAATCTATTGTCATCTTCCCTATCATTTCTTCAATCTTAATAACAAAAACTATAGCGGTTTTATCACTGCTAATTTTAGCAGAAAATTCACTGATGTAGTCTAAGTCGCGTAACTCTGTTCTCATCACAACATTTTTAATTCCCAAAGAAAACTCATGAAGCACCGCTTTTGCACCGCTTCCTTCTAACTCTTCAAATTCACCATGAACAGTAACAGACTTCCACTTTGTTATGGATCTTATATCTAAAACTTCAATCGCTACTCTATTGTATTTACGCAAAGCAGATATTTTATGCCCCTCATTAGAGTAACAAATAATTCTATTATCATCGTAATAGTAAGTAATAGGTACAACAAAGGGCTTATTATGATACACATATGCTAAGTGACCTATGTAATTTTTATGAAGTATTCTTTTACAATCTTCATGACTTAATGACTTAATCATATTTCACGATTTAAATTCGACATCTACTTTATTGACTATGCAGCACTAATAATGGTAATTTCATTCTAGACTTTAATTCTTTACTTGGAGAAGCATTAAATAATCGTTTTAAAAATGACTTATCTTGTGCAATAAAAGCGGTTATATTAATATCATTAGTTTGAAGATAACTGGACACCGCATAATCTATAGGTACATCTTCGATATACTGATATTTAGCATCTAAAAGCGATAACCTTTCCTTATCTCTAAGGATAATATTAGAATCATTATTCCCTAAAATAATTCTAAGTACGTGAAGCTTTAAATGAAAGTCTTCTGTAAAATCTATAATATTTTCAATCAACTCGGTATTTAACGCACTATCTAATTCTAAAGACACAAGAAATTGATTAAGAGGTTTAAATCTATAATCCTTGGGTACTACAATGGTTTTACATTTTACTTTTTTAATCACATTCATTGTATTACTACCAAAAAGAACTTCTTTAACATTAGAAGTACCATTACTTCCCATAATTACAAAATCTATCAAAAATTTAGTAATAGATTGATTGATGGCATCAGTAAAAACATCATAATCTACAACAGTTTCAAAATGATAATCTTCAGTTTTAAAATCATTTTTAAGTATGGTTATTAAGGTTTCTAATTTTGCCTTTGGTTTCTTTGTTATAGAATCGTAGATACTATTTTTGGGAGATATTAATAAATCATCAGAAATATAATTCCCAACTTTATGCACGTACATAAAATAAAACGTACACTTTTTAGATTCAAAAAAATGCATAGCATACCTAATGGCATTAGTCGCATTTTCAGAAAAATCAGTAAGTAGAAGTATATTCTTCATAACTCTAGAACTTATTACTAAAACTATTATATCCCTGAATATAAAACTATGACATAAATCAGTTTAAAATATTAACTTCAAAAAACACGTCTTTTTTATAGCCTATAAATCTCTGTATTGTCTACTTTTTCTAATAATATTGAATAAAATAAAACTAATTCCTAAGGGCAATAAAATGCTAAACATAAATAGTAATAGATAATAATTTGAAAGCAAGCCTATTTCAAAGTAAAACATCACACCTTGAATTAAGAGTAATATTTCTGTTAAAAGAAAACCCAAAACAAAGCTATAAAAACCAATAGTTAAGCTTTTAGAATTGGTTACCAATTTACTTTTTAGAATAAAAGCAAACAGAAATCCTGAAATCACACCTAACATTAATAAATGAATAAAACCAATCACAAAATTATGATGATTAAAAACAACTTCAGAAAATTGAGGTAAAACTGAAAAGGTTTGAAACACGACTTTTAACAAAAAACAAACCAGAGCAAAACCATACATATATAACACAAGCGTATGCTCCTTTTTGATTAAAATAAGTTGTTTTGATTTTAGTATTTGAAAGCATAAATAGAGTGTTACCACCTGAAGAATTATACCAACGCCATTAATCCATAGTAAACTCTTGTGAGGTAAAAACCATTGAATTGGCAATGCAAACGTTAATATAGTTGATAGGATTAATAAGACATAAAACTGTCTAAATATTTTTGAATCTTCAACTCTTAAAAGATGAAAGAAAATTGCAATAACTCCAATTAAAAACCAACCATTAAACTGAAAATGTAAAAAGAATTGAATCGCAATATTGTAAAACGCGGAATCAGAACCAAGTATAGAAATCACAGGTCCCAAACACCAAACACCTATCGTAGAAACCACCATAAAAATGAGTGCTGTTTTTAATAGTTTTTGGCTTACTCTACTATTTACTTTTTGATATTTCCAAATGAGATACATAAAATAGTAGCTACAAAAAATATGTAGTGTTGAAAACGATATAGAAATAGCAGCATACCCTTGAAGCGGAAAGCTTATCATCATCCCAACAACAGCAAATTCTGTTACCCAAAACAAACGTGTAAAACGTTTAGGTTGATCTGGAATAAAATAATGCACAAAAAGTGTAAATAACATTAAATATACCCACCCTAACATAGCAACATGAGAATGCGCATGCGTTAAAAATCTATAATTTAAACCAATGGATTGTAAAAATGAGAAGCGTAGCGCTAACCCCATTAAGGCAGCAATTAGAAAATTAATTAAACATATGACAACTAATTTTTTGGGCATCGTTTAGATTACGATTTAGAAATATACTCATTACAAAAATGAAAACCCCAAGATGTCAGTGAATAACATCTTAGGATTTTCTAAAGTAAGAAAACAATTAAGGAATCTGATATTAACCAAATTGTTGTTCTAATTTTATAGCTTCAGGAAACAATATATTATTTTCTAAATGAATATGTAGGTGCAAATCTTTTTCAAATTCTTCTAGCATAGCGTAAGTCACTCTATAAGTATTACATGCGTCTGCTGGAGGATTGTAATTATTTGTCAATTCTGCAATATCTCTAAAGCGTTGTCCTTCGTTATCATGTTCTTCCATCATCATTGTAATAGGGTTTTCAACCGTACCAAATTGCGGAGATTGTACTGCGCCATTTTCTAATTTAGCAGCGACCATTTTTTTAATAAATGGAAAAAGAATGAGTTCTTCTTTCTTTAAATGTGATGCTAATTCGCCAGCAGAAGCTGTAAACAATTTATTGACTTCAAACAATTCTGGATGACGTTCGCCATGTACTTTACATAATTTATCTAAAAACTGACGTAAAACAGGAGTTTTTTCTTCAACATATCTATGGTGTTTTTTTTCAATATACTCTGCCAACAAATCTAATGGCCAAGATTTATAATCAATACTTTCACCAGATTTAGAGTCTAAAACTTGCTGAATCTCTTTTATTAATTTAGTACTATCAATTCCTTTTTTTTCGCAAGCCTCTTCTACTGTTCTATTACCATTACAACAAAAATCAATTTTATATTTAGAAAAAATTGCTGCAGTTCTAAAATCATCAGCAACGTACTGACCTATTTCTTTTACGGTATTTTTTTGAAGTGTTTCCATATTATAATTTTATTTCGGATAATTTTATCTTATTTATATTCAAATTTTTTTAGACCTTTAAAAATGTTACACCAGATTTTATATCTAATGCTAATTGCTCTAAACTTGTGTTTTCTAACATATCTTGAAGTTCTTCTCTAATAACCTTAAACTTATCGTGTACAGGACAAGGATGGTTTTCATCGCAAGTATGCAAACCTAATCCACAACCTTTATAGATACCATCTCCATCAATAGCATAAACAATTTGCGCTAGTTTAGTGGTTGCAATTTTATCTTTATCAATTTCAAAACCACCATAAGCACCTCTTACAGATTTTACAATATTGTTCTTAACTAAAGCTTGTAAAATTTTAGCCGTAAAAGCTTGGGGAGAATCAATCTCTTCTGAAATTTCTTTTGGACTAACACGTCTATTCTCAAATGAATTACTAGCAATAAAGATAGCTGCTTTTATTCCGTATTCACAGGCTTTAGAAAACATTGTATAATTAATTTAGAATACAAAAATACAACATTATTTTAAATAAGATAAATTTATCCCAAATAAATAATCTAAACATATTTAGACTTATACCAAACCTTTTGCCATTCACGTTGTAGCAGCATAAACGTAACGTCTTCAGACATTTTTAAAACATCACTACCATCGAGGTTTCTAATTTTTATTTCTGAAACATCAACGATATATAACAAATTAAGGTAATCTGAAAATTTAGAATTTATAAGATTAAAAATTGTTTCTTGTAGTACTAACTTTAAACTTGTTGGCAAAGTATCTTTATGAAACTCTAAATCAATATTAGCATACAACAGATCCTTGTTCAGTTGCAAAATCAGCTTTTTATAAAGGTTTAAACTTTCTGCTTCTGTTATTAAATCTTCAAAATTAGAGGGCAAAGTCATTATACACGTCTATTCATTAATTGCGCTCCAAATAATCTAAGTGATTGTTTTCTTTCTTCTGCAATATTTAATGTTTCTAAAACATTCAGTGCTTTATTTGTATAAGCTTTTACAGCAATCTGAGTTGCTTCTGCTGCACCTGAATTCACAAAAAGCTGCTTTACCATTTCAACTTTATCGTCATTAGAAAGCTTTGTATTATTAATCGCTTTTTTCAAATTAGAACTATCATCTGCAGTCCCTAATTCTAAAGTCTTTAAATACAAATAGGTTTTTTTATTTTCAAGAATATCACCACCAACTTGTTTTCCAAAAGTTTCAGGGTTTCCAAAAGCATCTAAATAATCATCTTGCAGTTGAAATGCAATTCCTAATAAACGACCAAATTCGTAAATAGAAGTTTGATCTTCTTCTGAAGCCTTAGCTACAATAGCACCCATTTTCATGGCTGCACCAACCAAAACGGCTGTTTTAAACTCTATCATTTTAAGATACTCAGCAATCGTAACATCGTCACGAGTTTCAAAATCGATATCATATTGCTGACCTTCACAAACCTCTAAAGCTGTTTTACTAAATAATTTTGCTAAAGCTTGAAAAATAATGGGCTCATAATTCTCAAAAAGTTGATAAGCCATAATCAACATGGCATCACCAGATAGAATACCTGTGTTAAGATTCCATTTCTCATGCACGGTCGCTTCACCTCTACGTAAAGGCGCATCATCCATAATATCATCGTGAACTAACGAAAAATTATGAAACACCTCTATAGATAAAGCGGCATCCATTGCATTTTTTGCCGTTCCTCCAAAAACCTCAGCAGTCATCAAAGTTAAAATAGGTCGCAACCGTTTACCACCTAATTGAAGAATGTAATTTATAGGTTGATATAAGTTTTGAGGTTCTTTATTTACGGTAAAAGTTTCTAAATATTTTAGAAATGGTTTTTGGTACTGTTCAATGTGTTGCATAAGGCAAAAATAAATCAATTGTTTCAATAATAAAGACTGTCTAGTTTGAAAAAATTGACTGATATAATGCGATAGGTAAAAAAAACATTAAACTTAGGAAACTTTTTTGGTTTTTAAAGTTTCCTATTGTAGTTTTGCACCTTATTAAAAATAAGATTTCCAAGCGTGGAAACACTAAAAATGAAAGACAAAATAATACATAAATCTGTTGATTTATTCTTAAACCTAGGGTTTAAGAGTGTAACAATGGATGATATTGCTAATGAAATGGGAATTTCTAAAAAAACGATTTATCAGCATTTTCAAAATAAAACTAAATTAGTAGAAGCTACGGCAATGCATGTTTTTAATAACATTTCTTATGGCATAGACTGTATTTGTGAACTTGATAAAAATCCTATTGAAGAAATTTATGAAATAAAAAAGTTTGTAATGACACATCTAAAAGATGAAAAGTCATCACCACAATATCAGCTTCAGAAATATTACCCAAAGATTTTTGCTTCTTTAAAAGGTAAACAGTACCAAAAAATGACAGGCTGCGTGACACGTAATTTAGACCGTGGAGTTGCTGCAGGACTTTATAGAGAAACAATAGATATTAATTTTATTGCAAGACTCTACTTTAATAACATGTTATCATTAAAAGATCAGGATATTTTTCCTCGTGAAAATTTTACAATGACCATGTTAATGAACAATTATTTAGAATACCATTTAAGAGGTATTTGCTCACAAAAAGGATTAGAAACACTAACAAAGTTAAACATCAATCAAAATTAAGTAATGAAAAAAACACTTACTATTATAGTCACTTTCATACTTTTCCAAACAGGGTTTTCACAAGAACAACCCTCTAGCCTTTCGCTTCAAGAAGCCATAGACTATGCTTTGGAAAACAATAGATCTTCCATAAATGCAACACGTGATATTGATGCTGCAAAACAACAAAAGTGGGAAACTACTGCTACTGGCTTACCACAAATAAGCGGAAGTGTAGATTATCAAAATTATTTAAAACAACAAGTTTCAGTTATTCCTGCAGAATTTCTTGGAGGACAAGAAGGGGAATTTGCAGAGGTTGTTTTTAGCACAAAACAAAGTGTAACCGCTTTTGCTACCTTATCTCAAAAAATATTTGATGGTTCGTACATTGTAGGATTACAATCTGCTAAAGTATATTTAGAAATATCTAAAAATGCTAAAGTAAAAACAGATTTAGAAGTTAGAAAAGCTGTTATAGATGCTTACGGTAATGTTCTTTTAGCCGAAGAAAGCATTGCTATTTTAGAACGTAACATAGAAGTTTTAGAAAAAAACCTTTACGAAACCAATAAGATTTTTGAAAATGGCTTAGAGGAAGAAGAAAGTGTAGAACAACTTAAAATTACATTATCTGGTGTTAAGAGCAGTTTAAGTAATACTAATAGATTAAAAAAATTAGCCTACCAGATGCTTAATTTCACTTTAGGGCTAGACGTTCACGATACATTAGCTTTAACGGATAATTTAGAAACATTAACCGAAAATAATATCTCTCTTAATATTTTAGATATTGAAGAAAACCCAGAGAGTACTATAGATTACCTAATAGCATCTAATGATGCAGAAGCTAAATCTTTATTATTGAAGTTAGAAAAAAGTAAAGCCTTACCAACCTTAAATGCTTTTATAAATGGTGGTTACTCTGGTTATGGTGATGAGTTTAATTTCACTAAAAAGAGTCAAGATTGGTTTGGATCTTCTTTATTTGGTGTAAGCTTAGATATTCCAATATTTAGCTCAGGTATGCGAAATGCTTCTACCCAACGTGCTCAAATTAATTTAGAAAAAGCAGAAACGGAACTTACAGAAACCGAACAACGTATAAAACTAGAAATTGCATCTGCTAAAAGCGATTACCAATTCGCTATAGAAGATTACGACAACAAAAAAGAGAATTTAGAGCTTGCAGAACGTATTGAAACTAAAAATCAAACTAAGTTTTTTGAAGGTATTGGTTCTAGTTTTGAACTAAGACAAGCCCAAACTCAATTGTACGCAGCACAACAAGAATTACTACAAGCAATGCTAGATGTTGTTAACTCTAAAGCTGTTTTAGAAACCGTTTTAAATACACCAATCAATAACTAAAAATCCTAATTAAAATGAAATATATATATCTATTAATAATCGTTGCTGCGCTATCAGTATCGTGTTCTGAGAAAAAGAAAAACTCAGTAGAATACCTTATAGAAAATGGTAATCTTAAAACTTTAAGAGAAAAACGTGGCGAACTTGTTGGAGAACAACAGGCTATTAACGATAAGATTAAGCTTTTAGATGAAAAAATAAAAACAGTTGATACCACTAAAAATGTTCCTTTAATTACAACGTTTAAAACCAAAACTGAAGTTTTTAATCACGTTTTAGAACTTCAAGGTAACGTAACTACTAAAAACCTTTTAACCATAACACCTGAGTACAACGGTATTTTAACCCATGTATATGTTAAGGAAGGACAAAAAGTTACAAAAGGGCAAACGTTAGCTAAGATTGATGACGGAGGATTAAGTCAACAATTGGCTCAATTAAAAATACAAGCCGAACTTGCTAAAACGACTTACGAGCGTCAACAAAGACTTTGGGAACAAAACATTGGAAGTGAAATTCAATATTTACAATCAAAATCTACTTATGAATCGCAACAAGAAGCTGTAAACCAATTGTATCAGCAAATCGCAAAAACAACAGTAAAAGCTCCTTTTTCTGGTACTATTGACGATATCATTACAGAGCAAGGAAGTGTTGTCGCTGCTGGTCAATCACCATTAATGCGTATTGTAAATTTAGACAATATGTATATTGAAACAGAAGTTCCAGAAAGTTATGTTTCTAATGTTACTAAAGGAAAAAATGTAAGTGTAAACATTCCTGTTTTAGGACAAACAATAGAAACTAAAATTCGTCAAGCTGGAGATTTCATTAATCCTTCAAACCGTACTTTTAAGATTGAAGTAGAAATTCCAAACAAAGACAAAGCTATTAAACCTAATTTATCTGCACGTTTAAAAATCAACGACTACACTAGCGAAAAAGCGATATTAATTCCTCAAAGTGTTGTTTCAGAAAATGCAGAAGGAGAACAATACGTTTATGTTGTAAACGATAAAAATGAAAAAGGTATTGGTACCGCTGAGCGCATTATCATTAAAACCGGAAAAACGCAAGGTGACATTATTGAAATTATACAAGGACTTTCTTCTGGGGCAGAAATCATTCAAGAAGGTGCACGTAGTGTAAGAGATGGACAATCTGTTGAAGTTATTAATTATGAAACTAAAAACTAATGGCTGAAAACAAAAAAAATACCGAAAAAGAATTTAGTTGGTCTTCTTGGGCAATTAACAATAAGACCACAATGTATGTGCTTATTGCTGTATTTTTCTATTTAGGAATTTCAGCTTTTTTCGACATGCCAAGAGAAGCTTTTCCAGAAGTCAATGAGACTAAAATTTACGTCAGTACTATTTATCCTGGTAATACTGCTGAAGATATTGAAAAGTTAATTACAAACCCTGTAGAAGACCGTCTAAAAACGGTAAGTAATGTTGTAGAAATCACCTCAACATCACAAGAAGATTACTCTATGGTCGTTGTAGAATTTGACGAAAGCATTACCGTAGAACAAGCCAAACAAAAGGTTAAAGATGAAATTGATTCTGAAACCGCAAGTGAAGATTGGCCAACATTTAATGATGCAAAAGTAGAACCTAATGTTTTTGAATTGAGTCTTTCAGAAGAAATGCCTATTCTTAACATTAATATTTCTGGTGATTACCCTATTGAAAAATTAAAGGATTATGCTGAATATCTTCAAGAAGAAATTGAAGATTTACAAGAAATTAAGAAGGCAGACATCCGTGGGGCTCAAGAAAAAGAGGTAGAAGTAGAAGTGGATATCTATAAAATGATGGCTTCTAAAGTGACTTTTAATGATATTCTTGCTGCTATTAGTTATGGAAACGTAACACAATCTGCTGGTAACTTAAAAGCGAGTGGACAAAGACGTACTATTAGAATTATTGGTGAAATTGAAGATCCTTCTGAACTTGAAGACTTCGTTGTAAAATCAGACAATGGTAATCCTATCTACTTAAAGGATGTTGCCACCGTTTCATTTCACGAAGAAGACAAAACCACTTTTGCCAGAAAATCTGAAAAACCTGTAGTAATGCTAGACGTTAAAAAACGTGCTGGTAAAAACATGGTTGCTGCTGCAGAACAAACACAAGCTATTGTACAAAATGCCATAGACAATGTATTCCCTAAAGATTTAGAGGTAACGATTACCAATGACCAATCCCCAGTAACCATTGGTAAGGTTGATGATTTGGTAAACAACATCATCTTTGGTGTTATTTTAGTTGTTACCGTTTTAATGTTCTTCTTAGGATTTAAAAATGCATTATTCGTTGGTTTCGCAATCCCAATGTCTATGTTTATGTCTCTTATGATTTTAAGTTTTATAGGCTATAGTTTAAATACTATGGTATTATTTGGACTTATTATGGGACTCGGAATGTTAGTAGATAACGGAATTGTGGTTGTTGAAAACGTATTCCGTTTAATGGAAGATGAAGGTATGGGCCGCATTGAGGCTGCCAAGAAAGGTATTGGAGAAATTGCCTATCCTATTATTATATCTACAGCAACAACCGTTGCAGCCTTTGTTCCTTTAGGACTTTGGCCTGGTATTATGGGTGAGTTTATGAAGATATTACCAATAACATTATCTGTTGTTTTAGGTTCTTCTTTAATTGTAGCTATCTTTTTTAATTCAGTATTAGTCTCTCGTTACATGACTACGGAAGACAAGGATATGCCGTTAAAACAACTGATTAAAATCACTATCATTATTGCTTTATTTGGAATCTTAATTCTATTATTTGGTGGTGCTTATAAAGGTTTAGGTACCATTATGATTTTCACAGCGGTTATGCTATGGGTTTACCGTTATATTGTTAGAGGAATGGCTAATAATTTTCAGAATAAAGCTTTAGTGAAATTCGAAAATTGGTACGAAATAAGATTACGTAACGCACTGTCTGGTTGGTCACCAACGATATTAAGTGTTAGCACATTCTTATTATTAATTGCAGCATTTGTTGCCTTTGGTATCTCACTAAAGACACAACGTACAAAAGTTGAATTTTTTCCAGATAATAAACCCAACCAAATTATTGTCTACATAGAGTATCCACAAGGTACAGCTATTGAAAAAACCAATGCTATTACTGCTCAGATAGAAAAACGTATTGATGCTGTTATTAACTCAGATGAATACATGGATGGAGACAGAAACTTCTTAGTAGAAAGTGCGGTTTCTCAGGTTGGTGAAGGTGCAGGCAACCCACAAACAGATATGGGATCTGGTGCAGAAATGCCACACAAAGCTAAGATTACAGCCTCTATGCGCGAGTATAAATTTAGACGTGGAGAAAATAGTGAGATCTTACGCCAAAAAGTACAAGAAGCCTTAGTAGGTATTTATCCTGGAGTTTTAATTTCTGTTGAAAAAGACACCAACGGACCACCTGCGGGTTCTCCTATTAATATTGAAATTATCGGTGATGATTATAATGAATTAATTGCTACTGCAGAACAGATGCGTACGTTTATTAACGCTAAAAACATCCCAGGGATTGATGAGCTAAAAATTGACGTTAATAAAGATAAGCCTTCAATGTTAGTTGAAATCGACAGAAAAAAAGCAGGTGAATTAGGTATTACGGCAAAGCAAATTGGAGATCAATTACGTAATTCCATCTTTGGTTCTAAAGCCGGAATTTTTAAAGAAGACGGCGATGATTTTGATATATATGTGCGTTTTAACGAAGCTAATCGTTATGATAAAAGTGCTCTTTTTAATCAGAACATTACATTTAGAGATAACTTAGGTCAGATTAAGGAAGTTCCTTTATCTACTGTAGCAAAGCAGAAAAACACTTCTAGTTTTAGTGCTATAAAACACATAGACTCTAAACGTGTGGTTACCGTATATTCTGCATTATCACCAGGATTTACAGACGCAGGTGCTATTGTGACTCAAGTTCAAAATGAAATGAAAAGTTATGAAGGTTTATCTAAAGACATTCATATCGATTACACTGGTCAAATTGAAGAACAAAACAAACAAATGGCCTTCTTAGTTGGTGCATTTTTTACAGGTCTTGGGTTAATTTTCTTTATCCTAATCTTTCAATTCAACTCTATTTCTAAGCCAACTATTATTATGATTGCGATTTTCTTAAGTTTTATTGGTGTGTTTGGCGGTATCGTTATTACAGGTAGTGCTTTCGTTATTATGATGACCATGGTGGGTATTATTTCACTCGCCGGAATTGTAGTAAATAACGGTGTGGTTCTTTTAGATTATGCGCAACTTTTAATTGATAGAAAGAAAAACGAATTAGACCTTATTGAAAGTGATTACTTAACAACAGAAGACTTATTTGAAAGTATTGTTAGAGCAGGTAAAGCGCGTTTAAGACCTGTTTTATTAACTGCTATTACTACAATTTTAGGATTAGTGCCATTAGCAATTGGTTTAAATATCAACTTCTTTACTTTATTTTCAGACTTAGACCCTAACATTTACATGGGTGGAGATAACGTTGTTTTCTGGGGACCATTAGCATGGACGGTTATTTATGGTTTATTAGTCGCTACATTCTTAACCTTAATTCTAGTCCCAATTCTATTTTTCTTAAGTGTGAAATTTAAAATGTGGTTGCGCTTAAAATTAACATCAGAACCTTTAAGAGCAAATGAAGCTAAAGATTTTGACCCAATTGAAATAGATAACTAACTAGATTCTTATTTTAAGAAAAAAACACGCTGTATAAATAGTCGTAAAATGACTTTTATACAGCGTGTTTATATTTTGTTAAGGTTTCATCTTATAGCATTTAAACTGAATTTTAGATTATATTTTTTAATATGAAAGGTTCATTTATATATTCTTTAAATTATTCGACCTTCTTATCACGAAAAATCCTGTTTCCTTATCTAATAATAATTAAACTTAGTTAAATTTGCACCCGCATTCATAATTGCATTAGCAAGGACGGACAAAATTAAAATTTCATTATGTACAGAAGTCACAATTGTGGTGAATTAAGAACATCACACAACAATACAGAAGTTACACTTTCAGGATGGGTTCAAGGTGTTAGAGATAAAGGTTTTATGATCTATTTAGATCTTAGAGATCGTTATGGAATTACACAACTCTATTTTGATGAGAAAAGCACTCCAAAAGACATCATGGAAAAGGCTTCAAAATTAGGACGTGAATTCGTTATCCAAGCGAAAGGTAAAGTTGTAGAACGTGCTTCTAAAAACCCAAATATCCCAACAGGAGATATTGAAGTTTTAGTTTCAGAATTAAACATTTTAAACACATCATTAACACCTCCTTTTACTATTGAAGATAAAACAGATGGTGGTGATGATTTACGAATGAAATACCGTTACATCGATATTCGTCGTAATCCTGTAAAAAATAACTTAATCTTTAGAGCAAAAGTTACGCAAGCGGTAAGAAACTTTCTTTCTAACGATGGTTTTATCGAAGTAGAAACACCTTATTTAATAAAATCTACACCAGAAGGTGCTCGTGATTTTGTTGTGCCTTCTCGTATGAATGAAGGACAATTCTACGCGCTTCCACAATCGCCTCAAACTTTCAAGCAACTATTGATGGTTGGTGGTATGGATAAATATTTTCAGATTGTAAAGTGTTTTAGAGATGAAGATTTACGTGCAGACCGTCAGCCAGAATTCACACAAATAGATTGTGAAATGGCATTTGTAGAGCAAGAAGATATTTTAAATGTTTTTGAAGGGTTAACACGTCACTTACTTAAAGAAGTGAATGGTGTTGAAATTGAAAAATTCCCAAGAATGCTTTATGACGATGCGATGCGTTTATACGGAAATGACAAACCAGATATTAGATTTGGAATGGAGTTTGGAGAACTTAACGAAGTTACACAACATAAAGAATTTGGTGTTTTTAATAATGCCGAATTAGTCGTTGGTATTGCTGTACCAGGTGGAAATTCTTATACAAGAAAAGAAATTGATAAATTAATAGACTGGGTAAAGCGTCCACAAGTTGGAGCTTTAGGTATGATCTATTCGCGTTGTAATGATGATGGAACTTATAAATCTTCAGTAGATAAATTTTACAATCAAGAAGATTTAGCTAAATGGGCAGAAATCACAGGAGCAAAAGCTGGTGATTTAGTTTGTGTTTTATCTGGAGACACTAATAAAGTAAGAGCGCAATTAAGTGCTTTACGTATGGAATTAGCAACACGCTTAGGTTTAAGAGATCCTAAAGTATTTGCACCGCTTTGGGTTATAGATTTCCCTTTATTAGAACTAGACGAAGAAACGGGTAACTACCATGCCATGCACCACCCTTTTACATCACCAAAACCAGGGCAAATAGAATTGTTAGATTCTAAACCAGGAGAAGTAAAAGCAAATGCTTACGATTTAGTTTTAAATGGTAATGAAATAGGAGGAGGTTCTATTAGAATTCACGATAAGAAAACACAAGCTATTATGCTGAAACATTTAGGGTTTTCTGAAGAAGATGCTAAAGCACAATTTGGTTTCTTAATGGATGCCTTTGAATATGGAGCACCACCACACGGAGGACTTGCTTTTGGTTTAGATAGACTTGTTGCTATTTTAGGCGGACAAGAAACTATACGCGATTTTATTGCTTTCCCAAAAAATAATTCAGGCCGCGACGTAATGATTGATGCACCTGCACCAATTGACGATCAACAACTTGAAGAACTAAGTTTAAAACTAAATTTAAAAGCTTAAAAATATTAAATCCTGCTCCGTGCAGGATTTTTTTATTAGCTTTAAGACCATGCCAAGAAAACATCCCATCTTTAAAAAAATTCTAATATGGAGAACTAAACATATTTCTGACAAACAGTTTGTGTTTTTCCTAAGTGTACTTGTTGGTATTACCTCTGGAATTGGAGCCGTAATACTTAAAAACTTAACACACTTTATTCAACATTTATTAGAAGGAAATTTAGTAAGGTATTACCATCATGCCTTTTACTTTTTATTTCCTCTAATAGGATTTATTTTAGTCTATTTAGTATCAAAATATGTCATAAGAGCCAAGGTTAACCATGGTATCCCTTCCACGTTATACGCCATAGCAAAACGTAAAGGCGTTATAAGAAAATTTCAAATGTTTGGGTCTATTTTAACAGCACCTTTAACCGTTGGTTTTGGTGGATCTGTAGGATTAGAAGGACCTTCTGTTGCAACAGGTGCAGCAATTAGCTCTAATATTTCTAGGTTATTTAGAATGAACCAGAAGACCAAAACTTTACTTATTGGTTGTGCTGCTGCTGGTGCATTGTCTTCTATTTTTAAAGCGCCAATTGCTGCTATTATTTTTGCCATTGAAGTCTTTAGTTTAGACTTAACTATGGTTTCTATGCTGCCTTTATTGTTAGCATCACTATCAGCTATTATCACGTCTTATTTTTTCTTTGGAGATGATGTGTTACTTCCTTTTAGAATTGAAGATAATTTTATCATATCAGATGTTCCATTTTATGCCTTCTTAGGGGTTTGTACGGCTTTTGTTTCTATCTATTTTAATCAGGTTTACGAGAAAGTTCAAGATTTTTTTGACAAACTAAACTCACCCATAAAAAAACTTCTTGTTGGTGGTTTTGCCATTGGGGTTTTAGTGTTTTTTATCCCACCACTTTACGGAGAGGGATTCGAAACAATGAACAGCCTTATTGCAGGAAATCCTCAAAAAGCGCTAGAAAATAACTTCTTCAATTTAGATCTTACTAACATTTGGGTTGTCATTGCTCTTTTAGCTGGACTTGTATTTTTTAAAATTTTTGCAAGTGCCATAACATTTGGTGCCGGAGGTGTTGGTGGTATTTTTGCCCCTACGCTATTTATGGGAAGTTTAATGGGAAACTGTATCGCTAAAATAATTAACCATTGTGGCTTATTTAGTTCGCCTGTTTCTGAAAGTAACTTTACCCTTGTTGGTATGGCTGGTTTATTAGCTGGAGTATTACAAGCCCCATTAACTGCTATTTTTTTAATTGCAGAATTAACGGGTGGCTATGATTTATTTATTCCTTTAATGATCACCTCAGCGATTTCGTTTGGTATTACAAGATTTTACACCCCACATTCTGTTTACACTATGGAATTAGGTAGAAAAGGCGACTTAATTACCCACGATAAAGATCATGCCATTTTAACATTAATGGACATCCATAAAGTTATTGAAACAAACTTTACAAGTGTAACTACTAAAATGACCTTGGGTGAAATTGTTAATAATGCCGTTGTTAAATCCAATCGGAATATCTTTCCTGTTTTAGATGAAAAAGACAAAACTTTAAAAGGAGTAATTCTATTAGATGATATAAGATCTATAATGTTTGACCAGAAATTATATGATAAAGTCTTAGCGATTGAAGTGATGCAAAAACCACCAGCTATTATCAATATCGACAAGGATAAGATGACCGTTATTATGAAGAAATTTCAAGATAGTAACGCTTGGAATTTACCGGTTATTAAAGACGGAATGTATGTTGGGTTTATTTCAAAATCAAAATTATTAACCGCATACAGACGTGAATTAATTAATATTACATCTTAAATTAAATTTAAGTATTCACCTCTATTCAAAAGATTAACTCAGAACTATGAAACCAATCAAAATAATAACCTTTATTGCTTTTATAGCCTCTTTAACCAGTATTGTTAGTGGATTGGTATTTGATGTAGCGTACAATCAAAAACTTATTGGCTTTGGTGTATTAGGATTATTTTTCGTTGTTTTTCCATTATTTTCATACTACAGATGGAAAGATAAAGACGTACAAGATTATATGTTAACTAAAGAAAATCTTGATAAAATGCGAGAAAACCAAAAAGATTACAGATCATAATTTGTCATTTAGGCAACCAAATAATTAAGCTATAATTTAAAATTAAACAATTTAATAACATTGAGTTTTAATTTTTATTTATCTTTGTGCTTTAATTTTTATTTATATTATAATGACTGGAACAGTTAAATTTTTTAATGATTCAAAAGGATTTGGATTCATTACCAACGAAGAAACAGGAAAAGACATCTTTGTACATGTATCAAACCTTAATGGCGTAGAATTACGCGAAGGTGACAATGTAGAGTACGATGAAGAAGAAGGAAGAAAAGGTTTAGTAGCTGCAAATGTGCAGGTATTATAAGTATATATCTTAAAGTTTCAACGCTCAGCCTTTGGTTGGGCGTTTTTTTTTGCCTTTTTTTATTCTAAAAGTTCTCTACATCTATTTAAATATAATTGGTAAATCCGTTTTAAGAATCTTAGTTATATAGTAAGGTTGTGTCATTACGGTTGTAGCCATTCCGCTCGGACTAACAAAATCGACAGTTACCAATACTTGTTTGCTTGTCTTTATAACATCAAGGTCTATTTTATGTCCACCACTTCCCTTAACATCATCAAATACCGCAATAACAGTATACTCAGAAAAATTAATTTTAGTTTCTGTAAAATGATCAGATACATTATTAACTGTATTTATTTGAGACAATAAAGACTCCCAATCACTTTGGTTATCAATAATCATATTCTGTTTAGTAAATCCTTCAGATCCTGAACCATGAAGATTTCCTTTTGCTATTAACACCGTTTCAATAGTTGCCATTTTATCATTATTTTGGTTGGCCTTACAACTAAATAAACTGATTGCTATTAATATTATAAACTTCACTTTCATATCTCTTGTCTTTTTTAAGCCTTAATTTAAATTTCGTTTTTCAACAAAAAAACGTTTCATCAAAGCAGAAGCTTCCTCCGCTAAGACTCCACTAACTACCTCTGTTTTAGGATGTAATTGTGTCCCCATCGTTTTAAAACCTCTTTGTGTATCAGAAGCACCATAGACGATTTTAGAAATCTGACTCCAATACAATGCACCTGCACACATTTGACAAGGTTCTAAAGTGACATAAAGCCTACAGTTAGTCAAATATTTTCCTCCTAAAAAATTAGCAGCAGACGTAATGGCTTGCATTTCTGCATGCGCAGTAACATCATTGAGTAATTCTGTTAAATTATGTGTTCTTGCAATGATTCTATCTTCTACAACAATTATTGCGCCAACAGGTATTTCACCTTTTTCAAAAGCAGCCTCAGCTTCCTGAAGTGCTTTTTTCATAAAGTAAGTATCGTCAAATGGGTTTATCATATATAATTTAAAAAATAAAGATACATTACTTCTTTATTATTTTTTCATTGAAGTTAATATTAACTCCAATAATTCTTAAAATATATAATCCAGTTTGTAATTGACTCGTATTTATAGTAACACTATTAAATGATTCTTTTTGTGTTTTATATACAATTCTACCATTAAGATCAACGATACTAATACTAACATCACCTAAAGTATTAATTGACGTAATTGATAATTCTGTTTCCGTAGGATTTGGATAAATACTAAGATTAGCCTTATCAAATTCATTAACACTTAAAGCCGAACAATTAGCTAATGATGGAGTACTACTTAATGGCATTGTAAAATCTTCTATTTGATCACTACGAGAATCAACATCGCCTTGTTCTGCATTCACACCTAAACCTCTAGCAGCAAATACTTCCCAAATTAAACACTGATCGACACCTCCTGTAGTTAATCTATCAGCTGCTAAAATAGCATCTCTACCATCTACAAATCCAGAATTACATGGTTGTAATTTTAAGCCATTAATCACTAAATTCATCACTTTATTATTACCACCATTTCCATTATATAGATCAGAATCAAAACCATATTTATCTATATAAGCCCAAGTTAAATCCCATAATGTGGTTGCCCAAACAAAACCAATACCGTGGGGTTGAGAAAGTGTATTTGATGCGTTATATGTAAATCCATTATCTGCAAAATCAGTATTATAACGTGCAGGTCTAATACCACCACCTGTAATAGATTGGCTTGTAGCAAATGTTCCGATTCCTCTTCCATCAGTAGAAACATCTGATGCTTTCATAGTAACCATCAAAGCAAACCAATCTGACCATCCTTCTCCCATCTGCTCATTGTTTTGTAAGCAATTAGCTGCAGATGGACCACCAGCTAATCTATTAGAAATACCATGACCGTACTCGTGAGCTATGATCCCATTATCAAATCCGCCATCAATAAAATCAGTTAAATCTGGCCCTACTAAACTCGCTGTAATGTTTTCTCCATTATTTAATGCAGAAATAAGTGCTTCTCCAATAACTTGTGTCACCATTACTGAAGGTATCGTTACTAAATCTCCATCAGCTCCTGGTCCCATTTCAATGCTTTCACCAGCCGTATTATTGACAACAATCACACCAATAGCACCTGCATTTTCTACTGCTAAAACCTTTGCCCCAAACTCACATTCTCCACGTCTTAATATTGCTATATTTCCATTAAGTTCTGCTGAATTAATAATTGTTTCGCAAGCATTTAAAGTATCTGCCGTAGTATCAATTACTGATATTAAACTAGATGTTACAGGCACAGCAGACAATAGCGCTCCAAACGAAGCACCCAAAGCATCATACTCTCCCATTAAACTCCCGTTTTCTATAACAACACGCTCACTTGTATCACCACCTGGTGGAGACCATAAAAACATTTGCATTCTTGGATTAACACCATCTGGAGGCGTCCCAAAATTAGCATTATTAAAACCACTTCCGTCTTGAGCATCTGCAAAAACAAAATCGTCACCATTACCTTGATTACTGTAATTTGTTGTTTGAAAATTCCCCGAACTCTCATCAAAACCATGATTAAACCATATATCATGCATCATGTTATTCATATAAAACAAATTGGTAATAGCAGCTTCTTGATAGTCTAATGGAGATAAATTAAAATCTAATGGGAAATCGAAATTTAAGAATGCTGTACCTTCTGGAGAAAAACTATCATTAGAATTATTTCCTCTAATATCATCTTTAGCCCAAACATTATTACCTCTAGCCGTTGTAAAATCAGCACCAGGAAACCCGTTATTATCGTGCCATCCAAATGGGGAAGCATTAGAACTTGCAGGTTCTGTAACAATTTGTCTAGAACCATGATTTGGACTCTCTAAAGGGAGTGGAAATACGTTATAATTAGAACCATCAACCAAAACAGAATTAGTTATTGGAGCTAGTTTTGTAAAATCTTGTTGATCCGCATGCTTAGAATGGTCGTGTTCAGCATCAAAAGTACAGGTTAAGATTAAATCATTAAATTCTATGACCTCATTTGTAATTGCATTAACCCTAACACTCCACCAATGCTTATTATCATTAGTGTAAATAATAAAATCCCATGCTAACTTTAAATTTTCATCTTGTTTTACAAAAACCAATTCAACCTTAATATTTTGTGTTGAAATCCCAGAATTAGAGAATACATATTGATTACCATTATGCTCTAACTCTTGCATATTTTTCACATTTCCTAATTCAAATTGTTGAGCAACCTTAATAATTGAAGCATTAGGAGAAAAAGCTGGTGTTGTAGAATTAACTTTAGAAGCTATATGATTTAAAAACCTATTAGCATAATATAATATTTTTCCTTCTTTAATCGCTACACTAGATATAGCATTAAAAAGTCTGATGCCTTGATAGGTTTGATTTAAATAAACATGAGTTACTTCTGTATTTTCAGAATAGTACTCGTTGTTTATTACAGGATTCTCTAAATCTTTATCTATAAAATTGAAATTTGATTTATTATCCTTTAAATAATCAAGTATCGTGATTCCGTATTTTGAAGATTTCAGATCACTTTGACCAAACGAATAAGAAGCTGATAACAATAAGAAAAGGACTAGGCAAATGTATGTTTTTATCATAAATAGGGATTAATTCTGATAATTAAGTCTTATAAAAAGACGCTTACTTACAGTTAATTATCTCTTTAACTAAAAAGAGAGAACACAAAGCATACATAAGAAATACTAAATCTCGTATTTTTACACCGTGAACAAGACATTTTTAGACCATATTAACCTTCCTGAAGATTTACGAAATCTAAAACCGGACGATTTACCTTTACTTGCTAAAGAATTGCGCGAGTTAATAATTAATATCGTCGCAACCAAAGAAGGACATTTAGGTGCCAGTTTAGGAGTTGTAGAACTAACCATAGCTCTACATTATATATTTAACACCCCTAAAGATTTATTAATTTGGGATGTTGGTCACCAAGCCTATGGTCATAAATTACTAACGGGTAGAAAAGACGTATTTGAAACCAACAGGCAATTAAAAGGCATAAGTGGTTTCCCTAAACGAAGTGAAAGCAATTATGATGCTTTTGGTGTAGGGCATTCCTCTACATCTATTTCTGCTGCTTTAGGCATGGCGATTGCTTCAGAACTAAAAGGAGAAAACAAACATCATATTGCCGTTATAGGTGATGCGTCTATAGCAAGCGGAATGGCTTTTGAAGGTTTAAACCACGCAGGAGTTACAAATGCTAACCTACTCGTTATCTTAAATGATAATGCTATTGGTATTGACCCAAGTGTTGGTGCTTTAAAACAATACCTAACTAATGTAAAGAAAGGAACCGAAAAGCAGGATAATATTTTTGAAGCTTTAAATTTTAACTATTCAGGACCTATTGATGGTCATAATTTACCGTTATTACTTTCTGAATTAAAGCGTTTAAAAACCGTAAAAGGTCCTAAGTTTTTACACATTATCACCACTAAAGGAAAAGGATTACGACAAGCAGAATTAGACCAAATAAAATATCACGCGCCAGGAAAATTTGATGCTAAAACAGGAGAACTCATTGCTAAATCTGGCTCTAGAAAACCGCCAAAATTTCAAGATGTATTTGGTGAGACCATTGTAGAATTAGCATTAAAAAATGATAAAATTGTAGGGATTACACCAGCAATGCCAACAGGAAGTTCCTTAAAGTATATGATGGAAACTATTCCGAATCGTGCTTTTGATGTCGGTATTGCAGAACAACACGCCGTTACTTTAGCTGCTGGTATGGCTACGCAAGGTCTTATTTCATTTTGTAATATCTATTCTACCTTTTTACAACGGGCTTATGATCAAATTATACATGATGTAGCTTTACAGAATTTACCTGTTATTTTTTGTTTGGATCGTGCTGGATTAGTTGGTGAAGATGGAGCAACACACCATGGCGTTTTTGATTTAGCCTACCTTAATTGTATTCCTAATATGGTGATTTTTGCACCAAGAGATGCTATTGCACTAAGAAATATAATGTACACAGCACAATTGGGTATTGATTTTCCTATTGCTATCCGTTATCCAAGGGGACGTGGACATATATTAGATTGGAAAAAACCTTTTAAAAAGATTGAAATTGGAAAAGGAGAGCAATTAAAATCAGGAAATGAAATTGCCATACTTTCTATTGGTACGATTGCCAAAACAGTAGAAGATACAATTTCAACTTATGATAAAAAAGAAGCGATAAGTCATTACGACATGCAATTTGTAAAACCATTAGACGAAAATCTATTGCATGAAATATTTAAAACCCAAAAAGCCATAATCACCATTGAAGAAGGTACTATTATTGGTGGATTTGGAAGTTCTATTTTAGCCTTTGCAAACACCCATAATTACAATCCTAAAATAGTAACGCTCGGAATTGAAGATCAATTTATTGAACACGGAACGGTTAACCAATTATTACACTTGCAAAAATTGGATGCATCATCAATAAAAAAAACAATTGATAATTTATTCTTAGAAATCAACAACCATTAAGTCTATAGTATTTGCCCCTGAAGTTTTTTATGCATTAGCATAGCATTAGTATCCGATAATTTTGAAATATAAAGACACACAGCTAATAAGTTTTTGTATAATGAATCCGTATTAAGCATTACTGTTTCTGGCAACGTACTTAATAGTAGTTTATCATAATTAGACATATTATCATCATAATAATTAAAAGCCATTTTTCCGAATGATTCCAATAATTGATTCAAAATCTGGTAACCGGCAATCTCCTTATTAATAACCTCTTTAGATCGGTAAACATTATTGATACTAATATCTATAATATCCTTGATTTGCGCTTTATACTGACTCACATCTAATAAACCTGTCTCAAATTTACCGGATAAGATTGCTTCTTCATGCTTCATAAATAAAGTAGCAGCTTCTTCTATTAATCGCCCAATAGCTAATGCCCGTAAATAACTTACGCGATCTTCAGTTGTTTTTAATGTGTTATAATTTTTAGTTATAATACTATCTCTAACCAAATTAATTAGGTACTCTAAAGCATATTCTTCTTGTATTAAACCTAAATTAATTCCATCTTCAAAATCAATTATAGTATAACAGATATCATCAGCAGCTTCAACTAAATATGCCAAAGGATGTCTTTGAAAACTTAGATAATCATCATGTCTTTTAATTAAACCTAAATCAGTAGCAACATCATTAAACATTTGCTTTTCACTTTGAAAAAAGCCATATTTTTTATCTACAATATGCTTGCTTGGTTTCTTAGGTAAGGATTCTTTTGGGTATTTCATAAAAGCACCTAAGGTTGCATAACTAAGACGCAAACCACCTTCTCTACCTTCTCTACTTTCAGTTAAGATTTTAAAACCATTAGCATTTCCTTCAAAATCACATAAATCTTGGTATTCTTTAGCCGTTAATAAGTCTTTAAAGTTAGCACCACTCCCTTCTTTAAAATAAGCACCAATCGCTTTTTCACCCGAATGACCAAAAGGAGGGTTTCCAATATCGTGAGCTAAAGCTGCTGCCGCTACAATAGCTCCAAAGTCATTCATTTTATAACCGTGAGAACTTTCTAAATGCGGATGTTTTTTTAATAACAACTGCCCAACTCTTCTACCAAGAGACCTACCAACAACACTAACCTCTAAACTGTGCGTTAAACGTGTGTGAACAAAATCGGTTTTAGACAACGGAACAACCTGAGTTTTATCTTGCAAACCTCTAAATTCAGAAGAAAATATAATACGATCATAATCAACCTCAAAGCCTAAACGTGTTTCGTCTTGTTCTTTTCGTAACCTTTTATTAGTGTCGCCATAGCGCTTTAACGAGAGTAGTTGTTCCCAATTCATAATGTAATTTTAAGACTGCAAGATATATAAATTGACCTACAATTCGATACATAAAACTTGGTAAGATTAAGTAAAAACCAATGTTATCAAATTGTTTCCATATCCGGAACTAGTTAATATTAAGAATACGTTTAACTAACCTTTTAATTACAAATTGGTAATTTTTGAATAACTCAAAACACGAATTAACAAGCTTTCTTTGCAGCATAACATTTAATGAACAAAAACAAAATGAAAACAATTAAAAATTTATTTTTCTTACTTACATTTTCACTTTTCGCATTTAACTGTAGTAGTGATGATGACAATTCTTCAACTGATGATGGTGGAGATGACGATGGAATTGTAACTGAAGTTTACAAATCAGGAATTTTAACTTCAGATGAAACTTGGTCTGCAGAAAACATTTACGTTTTAGGTGGTAAAGTTGTTGTGAACGAAGGTGTTACTTTAACTATTGAAGCTGGTACTATTATTAAAGGTGCTGAAGGCCAAGAATCTTTAGCTTCTGCTTTAGTAGTAGATCAAGGTGGTAAAGTTATGGCTGAAGGTACAGCAAGCAACCCAATTATAATGACTTCTATTTTAGATAATATCACTGTTGGTCAAACTGCAGGTTCTAACTTAGATTCAAATGACGTAGGTCTTTGGGGAGGTTTAATCATCTTAGGTCGTGCTCCTATCTCTGTTAGTGGAGATGTTGAAACTGCACAGATTGAAGGTATTCCTGCAACTGAAGATTACGGTCAATATGGTGGTACTGATGCTACTGATAATTCTGGTACTTATAAATATATCTCTGTAAGACATGGTGGTATCACTATCGGTTCTGATAACGAAATTAACGGTATTACTTTAGGTGGTGTTGGTTCTGGAACTACGTTAGATAACTTAGAAGTTGTATCTAACCAAGATGATGGTTTTGAATGGTTCGGTGGAACTGTAAACGCTACAAACTTAATTACATGGGGTGACGGTGATGATGGTTTAGATGCTGACCAAGCTTGGTCAGGTACTGTAACTAATGCAGTTGTTATTTTAGGTAGTGAGTCTGGTAGTGCTTTAGAATTAGACGGTCCTGAAGGATCTGTTGCAACTGAAGCTGGTTACACATTCAATGATATTACTTTAATTGGTAACGCATCTACATCTAACTACATTGCTGATTGTAGAGATGGTTTAATTGCAAACATGAACAATGTTTTAGTTTATAACTTCGGAGCTGAATCTACAGTAAGAATTAGTGGTGATGACTCACATACTGAACTAGCTGCTGGAAGAATAACATTTTCTAACTGGGAAGTTGTTTTACCAACAGGAGTTGCTCTTGCTGATATCTTTCAAGCTGATGCTAACATGGAGAGCTTTACTGATAATGCTACAGCAATTACAGCTACTGAAGCTACAACTGGTGCAGATACATCTGTATTTGGTTGGACTTATGCTGCTTCACAAAACGCATTCTAAATTAACAAACATAATAATCAAAATGTCCGGAAATAACTTTCGGGCATTTTGTATATTTTAAATAATACCCAAAAATGCTTAAATCCGTATCTCTATTTTTTGCAATTTTATTATCCTTTTCATTTGTATCAGCACAAGAAACTGGTACAGTAACAGGAAAAATTTTTGACGGAGAGTTTAACGATGTACTACCTTTTGCTAACGTCATAGTACAAAACTCTTCAACAGGTACCACAACTGATTTTGATGGTGAATATAAATTAACACTAGATGCTGGAACTTACACTTTAGTATATTCATTTGTTGGATATGAAACTAAAGCGATTTCAGAAGTTGTAATAACAGCTAATAATGTTACTGAAGTTAACGTTACCTTAAATCCATCTTCTGCCGCATTAAGCGAAGTTGTAATTACAACATCAGTACGAAGAAACACAGAAGAATCTGTATTAAATCTTCAACGTAATTCGGCTGTTTTACTAGATGGTCTTTCTATAGAAAGCATAAAAAAATCAGGTGCAAGTAATATTGCTTCTGCGATTAAAAGTGTACCAGGTGTTTCTGTTCAAGATGGAAAATTTGTATATGTAAGAGGTCTAGGAGATCGTTATACAAAATCTATTTTAAATGGTATGGACATTCCAGGGTTAGACCCTGATAAAAATACGGTTCAGATGGATATTTTTCCAACTAACATATTAGAGAATATTATAGTTAAAAAGTCTGGTTCTGCTGATTTACCTGCAGATTTTACAGGAGGTGTTGTAGATATCATTACAAAAGATTTCCCTTCTAAAAAAGCCATAAGCTTTTCGCTTTCTACAAGCTATAATCCTGATATGACATTTAACTCTAACTATGTCACTTACGAAGGTAGCGGAACAGATTTTCTAGGTTTTGATAGTGGAGATAGAGATTTACCAATTTCACCTACTAATACCGTTCCAAATCCTGCATCTAGTGATAACTCAAGTTTAGAAGGTATAACACGTTCTTTTAATAGAACTTTAGCTGCAGAGCGTCAAAGTAGCGCACCTAACTTCAGTTTTGGTTTTAATTATGGTAACCAATTTGATATTGGAGACAATAGATTAGGCTTAATAGCATCTATAAACTACAAAAACGACACTAAATTTTATGAAGGTTTCGAAAATGGAGTTTATCAAAAAAATGAAGATCGCTCAGTTAACGATTTAAGATTTGATCGTAGACAAATAGGTGATTTAGGAGAAAACAATGTTTTATTAAGCAGTTTAGTAGGCTTATCTTTTAAAACTGATAATTCTAAATACAATTTAAACATACTTCACATACAAAATGGAGAAAGTAGAGCGGCTTTATTTACCCAAAATACTGAAATTTCTAACGATATCGATGTTAATAAAGACAACTTAGAATACACACAACGCAGTTTAACTAACTTTTTAATTGGAGGTCAACATAGCCTTGCTGAAAATGATTTTATTATAGATTGGAAAGTTTCTCCAAGTATTAGTCGCGTTTACGATAAAGATGTAAGATTAACTACTTTCATCATCAATAATGATGGTTCTACAAGTATCAGTTCTGATGCTGGTTTCCCACAACGTTTATGGAGAGACCTAGAAGAAGTTAATGCTACAGCTAAAGTTGATTTTACAAAAAAATATAATTTATTTAACAACCAAGCCGCTCTTAAATTTGGAGCTTTAGGAAGTTATAAGCAACGTAATTATGACATCTATAAGTATGAAGTTGCTTTTAGAAGCGTAAACACTTCTGGTTTTGATGGAGATCCAAATGCTATTTTAGATCCTAGCAATATATGGACACCTGAAACTAACTCTGGCTCTTACATTCGTGGTAATTTTGAGCCTGCTAACTCTTACGAGTCTACTCAAAACACAGCTGCAGTTTATGTTTCTAATGAATTTAAGATTACTGATAAATTAAAATCCATAATTGGTGTTCGTGCAGAGTACTTTACAACTTTATTTACAGGACAAAATAATTCTGGTACCGAAATCTATAATGACAAAAAAACAATTGAAGAGTTAGATTTATTTCCATCTGCAAACTTTATTTATGAAGCAAACGAAAAATCTAACATTCGTTTATCTTACTTCCGTACAGTAGCTAGACCTAGTTTTAAAGAATCTTCAGTAGTACAGATTTCAGATTTACTTACAGGAATCACATTTTTAGGGAATATAGATTTACAACCTTCATACATTAATAACTTTGATGCCAGATATGAATTTTTTGGAGAAAAGGCGCAAATGTTTGCTATTAGTGGATTCTACAAAAGATTTAAAGACCCTATTGAATTAGTTGCATATTCATTTGTTGCACCTAATCAATTTACACCTAGAAACTCACCAGAAGCACAAGTTTTAGGTTTAGAATTTGAAGGTCGTAAAAACTTTAGTTTTATATCTGAGTCGTTAAGTGACTTAAGTTTAAATGTTAATGTTTCAATTATAGATTCTAAAATCGAAATGGCTAAAGGAGAGGGCCAAGAATATGAATCTAGACAACAATTTGCTAGAGATGGAGAAACTATAGATGACACCCGTGAATTACAAGGACAATCGCCATTTTTAGTAAACGTTGGTCTTAACTATAACAATACAGACTCAGGATTTGAAACTGGTATTTTCTATAATGTTCAAGGTAAAACATTAGAGGTTGTAGGTTTTGGCCAAAACCCAGATGTATACACACAATCTTTTAATAGCTTAAACTTTAACCTTTCAAAAAGCTTTGGTAAGGATAATAGGTCTAAGCTGAGCTTAAAGGTAGACAATATTCTTAACGATGATAAATTAAGTCAGTACGAGTCTTATGGAGATGCAACTGCTAATTTTTCATTAAGAAATCCAGGAACAACATTTAGCCTTGGATATAGTATGAGTTTATAATATTAAAACCTATTAAACAAAAAAAGAGCTGTAATTAAATTACAGCTCTTTTTTTATTTATAGAGTTTATTTAGTTAATCAACTGATACTAAAGTTCTATCATTAGACCATTCTACAACATGTACTACACTGTTGTTTTTATAATCTACTTCTTTTAAAGAATCGTTACCCCAAAAGAACCATTTTCCTACCTTCTTACCAGCTTCATAAGTTGCTGAAGCTAATTTTTTTCCATTAGCATCATAACTTGTCCATTCTCCCTGTAATTTACCATCAGCATCAAATGTACCTACTTGTTGTACTTCTCCATTATCATGGTAATAAGTAGCTACTACTAAATTATCTTTTTTCTCTAATTTTGGATTGATTTTATCTTGTGCGAAAGAAAACCCTACACACAGCATTACTAATAATGTTACTATCTTTTTCATAATTTCTTGGGTTTTTGTATTGTTAATTATTATATCACGAATATACTACAAATTTTACATTTAAACAACACTTACGTAACATTAAGTTAACATTAGAACACTAAAAGCCTTATTATGTGACTATTACATTTCAACATTATAAACTCACAAACTAAAAAATAAATCTTTTATTATAGAATAAGAATAACATCAAAAACACTATAAAAATTATTCTAAATAAAACAATTTTCATTACCTTATAGGCACATCAAAACAAACCTAAAACACTATAATAGTGCCATTTACGGAAACTAAATAAGCTCTACAAAATCAATGATTAACAGACATGACACCACTCAAACACTTAACAATACTTTTTACATTATCTGCTAACCTCCTTATATATTCGCAAAACCACTTAACAGGCTTGGGGGAAACACGACTTTCAATACAAAATGAAATAGATAGTAAATACAACATAAAATTTGAAGCAAGATCTCGTTACAATCTATATAAAAATGAAGTTATAACATTCGAAAATAAACAACTAGACTTCATCCATTTTTCAACTTTCAATATAAATAGTAAAAACCATATAGCCTTAGGTATTCAATATCGCTTAAGAGAAGCTATAGATGGAGAAAGCGATGAGTTTAGATTAACACAACAATATAATTACACAAAAGCTAGTAAACAATTAAGGTTTAATCATAAATTAAAACTTGAACAACGTTTCTTTAAAACCTTAACCATAATAAGGCCGCGATATCTTTATGGCATAGATTTCCCTTTAAAAGGCGAAAAACTTGATATAGGAGAAAGTTATCTTACGACCTATACTGAAGCTTTGCTAAGTGTTAGTAAAAAAATTAAACCAACATTAGACCAAAGAGCAACGGCATTAATAGGTTGGTTGATTTCAGAAAAATCAAAACTTCAATTTGGAATAGAGTATCGTTTAGACAACTACAATATAAATAGAAATGAAAAATTATATATGCTTACATCTTGTAATATAAAAGTCTGAAAAAATATAAGTAAAAAATATATTTTAATCACACTCTACTTAAAATAATAACATTAAGGTAACATTCGCTTCCTCATAAAACGGGTACTTTGCATTCAATTTTTATATACTAAATTCAATGGACAACCTCTATATCTATATGCTCGCTGCCTTAGCTTTTTTAGCTGTAGCAGACTTAGTAGTTGGTGTAAGTAATGATGCTGTAAACTTTTTAAATTCGGCTATCGGATCTAAGGCAGTATCTTTTAAAACAATAATGATTGTAGCAAGTCTTGGTGTCGCTGTCGGTGCTTTAACTTCTAGTGGAATGATGGAAGTTGCCAGGAAAGGTATCTTCAATCCTGGTGAATTTATGTTTAATGAAATTATGGTCATTTTTATGGCTGTAATGCTCACAGATATTCTACTCCTCGATTTCTTTAATACCTTAGGCATGCCAACTTCAACAACAGTTTCTATTGTTTTTGAACTTTTAGGTGCTTCTGTAGCTGTTGCTTTAATTAAAATCTACAGTGATAGCTCACAAACCATAGTAGATTTAAGCACATACATTAACAACTCTAAAGCCATTGAAATTATTCTAGGAATACTACTCTCTGTAGTTGTTGCATTCACTATTGGTGCCATTATACAATACGCTTCTAGATTACTATTAACATTTAAGTTTCAAGAAAAACCATCTTGGTATGGTGCTCTTTTTAGTGGTGTTGCAAATACTTCTATTCTTTATTTCATATTAATAAAAGGAATTAAGAACGCAAGTTTTATGAGTGCAGATATCACAAATGTAATATCATCTAACCCTGTTGCACTTATAGGAATTAGCTTTGTAGTTTTAACACTATTATCTTATTTCGTTATCCATACATTTAAAACCAATATATATACCATTATTATAGTTGTAGGTACGTTTGCACTTGCTGTAGCTTTTGCTGGTAACGATTTAGTGAATTTTATTGGTGTTCCTATTGCGGCCTACAATTCTTACGAAGCATGGTCAATCAGTGGAGCTTTGCCTACAGAATTTGTAATGACAGCCTTAAGCGCACCTGTAAAAACACAACCTATTTTATTACTTATAGCAGGACTTATTATGGTATTAACACTATGGTTTTCTAGTAAAGCTCGTTCAGTTGTTAAAACCTCTGTAGATTTATCGAGACAAGATGAAGTTAAAGAACGTTTTGAACCTAACTTCTTATCTCGTATGATTGTTAGATCTACAATTACAATATCTAATACCTTAAACAGTATATTACCTAAACCTTATATGGAATGGGCAGACAAACAATTTATAAAGCCTAAAGTTATTGCCAAAGCCGAAGATATACCAGCGTTTGACCTTGTAAGGGCAGCTGTAAATCTAATGGTAGCAAGTGTATTAATATCTATTGCTACATCTATGAAACTTCCTTTATCTACCACATACGTAACCTTTATGGTAGCAATGGGAACCTCTTTAGCCGATAGAGCTTGGGGAAGTGAAAGTGCTGTTTACAGAGTTGCAGGTGTATTAAACGTTATCGGTGGTTGGTTTTTCACTGCTTTTAGTGCTTTTGCAGCCGCATCAATTATGGCCTTTATATTATATTACGGAGAAGGTTATGCTTTAGTAGGCTTATTAGTTTTAGCGATCCTTTTATTATTAAGAAGTTTTATATCTCACCGTCAGAGTTCTAAAATGATGAAAGAAGAAGATCAGTTAGAAAAAGCTGAAAGTAGCTCTACACAAGGGGTTATACACGAAAGTGCTTCTAACATTGCAAGTGTTATTAAACGTGGTAATAAAATTTATTCTTCAGCTATTAACGGTTTAGCTGTTCAAGATTTAAAAGTCTTAAAGAAGAATAAAAAACAAATTGAAAAGCTTTCTGATGAGATTGATGATCTAAGAGATAACATCTTCTATTTTATTAAAAACTTAGAAGAACCAAGTCTTTCTGCAAGTAACTTCTACATTAATATATTAGGTTATTTACAAGATATTACGCAGTCTTTAGATTACATCTCTAAAACGAGTCATAAGCACGTCAATAACAATCATAAGAAATTAAAATTCTCTCAGATTAAAGAACTGAAAGAAGTCGATGAGAAAATTGAAGCTTTATTTAACAATGCTCAAGTAGCTTTTAATTCTAGATCTTTCGAAAAAATTGGAGAAATATTAAGTGATAGATCTAAAGTTTACAATTTAGTGACTGAAAAAATTCAGAAACAAGTAGAACGTACACGTACTGAAGAATCAAGTCCTAAAAACACAACGCTATATTTCAGTTTATTATTAGAGACTAAAGATCTATTAACAGCGACAATGAATCTTTTAGAAGAATATTATAACGCACACGATAGCTCTGTTAAACCAGCAAGGTTAACTCATGATTTAGAGACATCAGAAGAAGAATAAATTACCATCATTATTAACCTGATAGTAAACAGATTACAAATAAAAGCCTTATTTTTTTAAAAAAAATAAGGCTTTTTAACATCCAGATTATGGCTAGCGCCGTATATCTATTTTAGAAATTAATAAAATTAAAACCTACGATGAAAAAAATTTCAATCCTATTAGTAGCAACCATTATGTTAACAGCTTGTGTTTCAAAAAAGAAATACGTAGCCTTAGAGCAACAAAACGGGGAAATTACAAGTGAACTGACTAAAACAAGAGTAGAAAAAGAAGATTTAGAAAATAAATTTGCAGCAATAGAAGCTCGCGTTAGCGATTACAATTCTAAAATACAATCTTTAAACGAAGAAGTTGAAAGCGGTAAGTCTAAATTTCAAATAGCTGAAGATGGTACCGTAGTATCTGTAGCTAGTAAAGAAAAGATGAAAGAAACATTGAAAAATGTAGATGCTGAAAAATTAGCTGGCGCAAAAACTTTAAAAGATTCAATGAATTTAGCGATTCAGTACAACTTAAGCAAAGCTATGAACACTAGCGATCTTAACGAAGACGAAGATATTGTAGTAGATATTAACGAAACTGTTGTTATGATCTCTATTGATGACGATATGTTATTTAACACAGCAAGTTACAGAGTTGGAAACAAAGCTGACAAAATTTTACAAAAATTAGCTGACGTAATTAACTCTGAGCCAAGTTTAGATGTTATGGTTGAAGGTCATACAGACGCTAGAAGCATCAATACAGATAAAATTGCAGACAACTGGGATTTAAGTGTATTACGTGCAACATCTGTGGTTAGAAAATTACAAAACCAATTTAAAGTTGCACCAGAGCAATTAATCGCCTCTGGTCGTAGTAGCTACCAACCTTTAGTTGAAAATGACACTAAAGAAAACAGAGCTAAAAACCGTAGAACACGTATTATCTTAATGCCAAACATTGATAAGTTCTTCGCGTTAATGGAAGAAAAATAAGAAAAAAATCTTTTTTAGATTTTAACACAAAAAAGCATCCTCCCGTAAAATTCGGCATTGGATGCTTTTTTTTATGCCCTAATGTGTAATTTGTAGCAAAATTAAAACTATGAAATCATTCGTTACATACAGTCTCTTCTTTATCTCTTTTTTAAGTTTTGGTCAGAATATAAGTCCTGAAACCTTATTAGATAAAGCCATTACATATCACGATCCAAACGGAAATTGGAACACTTTTAATGAGACCTTTACTGTAGAAATGACGACACCAGAATCTGCAAAACGTACCAGTATCATTTCTATTAATTTACCTGCTGAATATTTTAGCGTTACCGCCACAAAAGATACCGTTACCACCACTTACACTTTAAACAAGCGTAAATGTACCATGAGTTATAACGGAAAGGTTTTAGATAGCTCAGCGGCTAAACAAAAGAACATGACTTGCGATAGAGCTGCGTTGTACAAAAACTACTATTCGTATTTATATGGCTTACCGATGAAGTTGAAAGACGCCGGCACCAATCTTAATGATACCGTTGAAAAGAAAACTTTTAAAGGCAAAGACTATTTGGTTTTAAAAGTGACTTATGATGAAGCCGTAGGAAGCGATGTTTGGTACTTCTATTTTAACCCCAAGACTTATGCCATGGAAATCTATCAGTTCTTTAAAACAGACGAGAATGGTAAAGAGAAACCAGATAGTGGTGAATATATATTACTTTCTGAAGAAACACTTCTAAACGGTATTAAAATCCCTAAAGCAAGAGCTTGGTATTATAACAAAGCTGATAAGTATTTAGGAACTGATACTTTGGTTGAAGAGTAGATTTTCAACTTATGGTTTTAATTAGAATTTGACTTAAAACAATTCTGATTATAAAATTCTAATACGTCTATTAAGTTATCTTTTGAAAATTCTTTATTCTCAACTTTCTCTAACAAAGCAGAACAATCTTTAAAGTATTTTTTCATTGATTTCTTAAAGCTTTTAGCAAAAGGTAGTCCTTTAGTGTAGAGATGTTCTACCTGATCACTATCACCAAGACCAACATAGTAACTATATCTCGGAATATCTATTTCTATATAAATGTTACGACTTTGACTTAAACTTATTTCCTGACCATTATCTAATATTACAGTTTGATTAGGAACCGTATGAAATGGTACTTCATTTAAAAATGAATTAGATAAAACACCGCCTTCATAAACTCTCACATAAAGGCTTAAATTATCTATAGCAACAATTTCCATAATTTCTGGATACTTATCACCATCAATATATTTATAACGGAATTTTCTGTAATAATCGTTTTCTAGAATATCTACACCGATAAGATCTTTTGATTTATAGGTTTTATATTTTAAGGTATCATTCTTGAATTTAACAGAAACAATTGAACTAATTCCGCTAATTTCACCATACCCTTTAATTTGAGTACTGTCTTTTAAAATAAGGACTGCCTGACCTGATTGCGCCACCATTGAAGTACTTATTGAGATTAGTAATAGGAATAGAATGTTTTTCATATTTAATTTATAATACTTTAAGATCACGAAGCAAAACTCTAATATAAAAAAAGCATCTCATTTCTGAGATGCTTTTTCACTTGATTAAGATATCTTTCTTAGTAAAGAACCACTATTATATGGAACTTGTCCAGAAGGAATCCATTTACAAGTGTCTTTTAAATGTACAACTTGATCATCAAAGAAAATTTGAGCACCGAAAGATTGAAGAATCTTATGTTTAGGCCAACCACCTAAAAAATAAACTTCATCAACATAAACACCCCATTTTCTCAAAGTTTTTATAACTCTTAAGTGAGATGGCGCATTTCTAGCAGTTACTATTGCAATTCTAAGTGGTGACAATTCTATGCTTTCAGGAAATTCGGATTGAATTATAGATAATTTTTTTATCAAAGAAGCAAAAGGACCTTCTCTTAAAGGTTCATTTTCATGCTCTTGTTCAAATTGATGAAAAGAGTCCATTCCTTCTGTTTTATATCTCAGTTCAGATTCTTCAGAAAACAATACTGCATCTGCGTCAAAAGCTATTTTAACCCTATTATCTGTATTTTGATAGTTTGAAGGATTTTCTAAAATAGTTGCTGCTGCACACAAACCACTATCTATAACCATTTGAACATCAATTTCATTTTTAGATAAAAATAGATCGATACGATAACCGTCAATCAAATTTTGATTCAATGGCTCACCTCCTGTAAAAGCCATTCTCGTTATATCTAATTCATAGTTATTTAAAGAGTTTAATATCCTCATACCTGTTTCAGGGCTATTTTTAGACATAACAACTACTTCTACGATTTTGCCCTTAGACAATTTATTCAAATTAAGAATATTCTTAATTAAATAAAATGCTGAACCAGGTCTTAATGGTACATCTTCAGTTTTCAACTGATGTTTACGATATTCCTCTATTCCTTTGTTTTCGAAAATCAAATTTTCTTCTTCTAAATCAAAGAGTGCTCTTGATGAGACTCCTATTACTAATACATTATTTAAATTTAATGCCATATCCTTATTTGTTTGTAAACACTTGTTAATAAAAAAAATAATTAGCAGAACGATAAATTTTGTCAAGAAGAATTCATTTCATTACTTTTGAAGCATGAAAAGGAGGTGAGGTATTCCTCAATCTTTTTTATTTATTTGGCCTCGAAACCAATTAATACATTATGACAAAAATTGGGAGGTTCTGCAAAACCATCCCTTTTTTTTTACCCTAATTTTAAATTTTAAGGTTAATCTTTGTTTTCACCTCTTCATTTTTAATTTAATTAAACTTATTATTTAATCTCTTTTTTAAGCGACACCCATCAATCTTTAATTGTGACGCTTTTTACAAATAAAAATTTGTAAAAACCTAAATATCAATATCTTAAATTAATTTTAACACTTTAAAATTTTGCCTTAAAAAACCACCCAAACTTTTTTTATTGAGTGGTTTTAAAATTTATAATAAGAGAGATTACTACTTTCGCAGCAATTTACTAGCCTTCACAACTAGCACAATCTTTCTTTTGTTTAAACTTCTGTGCAGCATTCATACTGTGTTGGTAGTACAATGATTTTACACCTAACTGCCATGCTGTTACATAAAGCTTATTAATATCTTTTACGGGCATATCTGGATGCACCATAATATTCAATGACTGTGATTGATCTATGTGGTTTTGTCTGTTTGCCGCCTGATAAATAATGGTCATTTGGTCAATTTCAGAATAGGTTTTAAATACGTCTTTTTCTTCTTCTGTAAGCTCATCTAAATGTTGTACAGAACCATCGTAATCACGGATGCTTTTCCAAATTGCACTAGTGTTTAATCCTTTGTCTTCTAAAAGCGCTACTAAATACGGGTTTTTAATCGTCGTTTTAATTTTAGCAATATCTTTTACATAACTGTTAGACCAAATTGGCTCGATACCTTGAGATACTTGTCCTAAAATAAACGCAGAAGATGTTGTTGGCGCTACAGCATTTAATGTTGTATTACGTCTTCCGTAACCTTTTAAAACTTCTGGCTCACCAAATAATGTTGCTAATTCTTCTGATGCTTTAACAGATTTATCTTTAATTGTTTTAAAGATCTCACTGTTTAAATCAAAAGCTTCCTTACTATCAAAACTTACCATTTTAGATTGTAATAAAGAGTGCCATCCTAAAGCTCCTAAACCTAAAGCTCTGTTTTCTTTAGCAAACGTGTATGCTTTTTCCATAAACATAAATGTATGTCTATCATCACGGTTTTCAGAATCTCTGTAAACTTCTAATTTGGTAATAAATTCTTCTAAAACCGCATCTAAAAAGTATACCATAGTTTCTACAGCATCGGTATCTTTCCACTTATCATAATGCAATAAGTTGATAGAAGATAGTACACAAACAAAAGACCAACGATCATTTGTAGGCAACATAATTTCTGAACATAAGTTACTTGCGTAAATCTCATGCTTTTTGTCTTTATAAACGTCCGGAGCTTCGTTATTAGCATTGTCTCTAAAGAAGATATAAGGATATCCTATTTCTCCTCTACGTTGTAATACTTTTGCCCAGATGGCTCTTTTATCAGAATCGCCATCAATCATTTCTTGCATCCACTCGTTACCAACAGTAACACCATGGGTTAACTCTTGTATTGGATTTCCTTCTGTACCTATTTCTAAAAACTCGTGAATATCTGCATGCTCAATTGGTAAGTATGGCGAAAAACGACCTCTTCTCACTGAACCTTGACTTACAACATCGACCATTTTTTCAAACAATTGCATAATATGAACTGCTCCTGAAGATTCACCATTATTTTTTACAGGCGCACCTCTATGTCTTAATTTACCAAAATAACCAGAAGTACCACCTCCTAATTTAGACATCATACCAACTTCAGACTGTGTATATAGAATATCTCCCATATCATCAGAAATGTGCGAACCAAAACAACTGATTGGCAAGCCACGTTTTTTCCCGAAGTTAGACCAAACTGGTGATGCTAATGAATAGTAACCTTCGGCCATGTAGCCATAAAACTTATCGGCAAAACCATCGATGCCTAATATTTTTTCTGCATTATCAGCAATTTCTCTAATACGTTCTTCAGGTGTTGTATCTCCTGTTAAGTATCCTGAGGCTAAAAACTGACGACTATTTTCTGTTAACCATTTAATTTCTGGTTCTGTTTTAGCTTCTTTTATGGCTTCTTTTCTAGCTTTAATTAATTCATCGTGGCTAGATGTTTTTGTTGATTCGTGAATCACTGTATTTTTAATGTCTTGGTTCATATGGTCGTTGTGGTTTAAAATAAGTCGTCTCCTGTTACACTTTTTTGTCTCTTAGCATAGTTTATAGAACGTTTTACAAAGAAATCTCCATGTTTTGTTCCTATAATTTCATCATCAAACCATTCGGTTTGTACTAATAAGCTCTCATCAACATCAAATACTTTTTCGATGCCAATGCTTTCTAATGAATTATTAAATCTGTTTTTAATAAATTCATTAATTACATCTTTAGGTAAAAACTCTAGTTCACCTGCTTCAAAAATCCAATCCACAAGTTTGCTTTCAGAGTCAAATGCTTCAACACATAATTCTCTTACTAGACTGCTGTGTTCTGCATCAAACCATGTTGGATTTTCATTTTTAATAATTTTTATAATATCAATTCCGAAGTCACCATGAATTTGCTCTTCTTTCGAAGTTGCTTCAACAACATTAGATACACCTTTAAGCATATTTTTATGCTTATTAAACGCCATGATGATTAAGAATTGTGAAAATAAAGACACATGCTCAATAAATAAAGAGAACAATAAAATTGACTCTGCATATTCTTTATTGTCTTCACTTTTTGCATTCTTTAAAGCGGTTTCTAAATAATGAACACGTCTCATTATTACCGGCTTTTTCTTAAGGTTCTTAAATTCGTTATTAAGACCTAATATTTCTAATAAATGCGAGTAAGCATCGTGGTGACGCACTTCACTTTCTGCAAATGTTGCACCTACAGATCCTATTTCGGGCTTAGGCATTTTGTTATAAATCTCTCCCCAAAATGATTTTACAGCCACTTCTATTTGAGAAATAGCAAGCATGGTGTTTTTAATTGCATTTTGCTCTACAACAGTCAGTCTTGTTTTAAAATCTTGAATATCGCTTGTAAAGTTAAATTCTGAATGAATCCAGTACGAATGTCTAATAGCATCTACATACTCATTAAGTTCTGGATATTCGTAAGGTTTTAAGTTAATACGCTTTTCAAAAATATTTGTTTTTCTACTTCTCGCTTGCTCGTCTCTATATAAAATGTAAGCTTTTGCCACATCATGAAAAGCACTTTTCATTAACTTCTCCTCAGCAAGATCTTGCACCTCTTCTACTGTAGGTAAATAATCATGATCTGCTTTTTTTCTTTCTAAAAGTGTTTCTAATACATCTACAGAAATCCCTTTTGCATCCTCTTTACTTCCATTTCCTACAGAAAGCATTGCTTTTTCAATAGCGTTAGAAATCTTATTTAAAACAAACGGAGTTGTTTCGTAATCTCTTTTTATAATCTGGGTAATCTCCATAGTTTTTCTTTTAATTTTAAAGACTAGATATCCATTAGAATGAGTTTGAATCATTCCAAATTCTATCAGTAATTCCGTAAAACGAGTTTAAATTTCTTCCTTTTTAAGAGGAATATAGGGGCTTGCTTTTAAAATAGAGTTTTCGATTTTGTATCATAAAAAATTTACAAAAATCTATTTCATTATGCCTGATGCAAAGATTGACAATTGTAGTCAAAAATGAAAGCTGATTTTATAAACGTTGTCAACAAGTTTTTAACAAAGCGCTTTAACACCCGTAAAACATGATTATTCCAAAAAAAACCATTAAACACTTGTAATACAAATCATTAAGTTGTATTTTTAATAATAAAAAATGTAAGTTTTTTCTTATTAAATCAAACGTCAGCAAGCGTGTTTACTGAGGGTTTAATATTAAAAAACATGAAAAATTTACAAACAAAAAAGAGCATGGGTTTAACATTCTTTAGACGAGCAACTAACAAGTCTTAAAAATTAAGATATCATAAAAAATTGAAGGATAAAAAAAGAATAAATTAAAAAATCGGTTAAAATATCACTAAAGAAAAATTTGCCATTTTAAAGAAGTATTATATAGGAGTATAATTAAAAAATTAAAACACCTGTCGCTATTAAAATAGCACCAATAAAATCTAAGCAATATTATTTTTTAACACATCTTACTTGTGTTTTTCTGCTACTTTTTCTAATTCAGCATACCAATCTTCACCAAATTTTCTAATTAGTGCTTCCTTTACAAATTTATAAACTGGCACTTGTAATTCTTTACCTAAAGAACATGCATCATCACAGATTTCCCATTTATCGTAATTAACACCAGAAAATTCTGAATAATCTTTTACACGAATAGGGTATAAATGACAAGATACTGGTTTTTTCCACTGAATCTCACCTTGGTTGTAAGCCTCCTCAATAGCACAAAGCGCTGTCTTTTTTTCATCAAAAATAACATAAGCACAATCTGCTCCATTAATTAAAGGCGTTTCAAAATCGCCAAACTCTGTAGTAATTGACGTGCCCTGAGCTTCAATAGCCTCTATTCCTTCTTTACGAAGAAACGGTTTTACCTTAGGATATATATCTTCTAAAATTTTAACTTCTTCTTTATCTACAGGTGCTCCAGCATCCCCATCAATACAACAAGCACCTTTACATGCTGAAAGATTACAAACAAAATCTTTCTCTATAATATCTTCAGAGACAATGGTTTTTCCGAGTTGAAACATAATTTATTAAATTAGCCATAACAATGGCTGTTATTAATTCTTTTTCTGCTGCAAATATACTATTAATAGCCACTTTTAAAGCGTAGAAATTGAGCATAAAAAACAGAGAACAAAAATACTTAAACTTAACTATAATTTATTATTGAAAATATGCAATAATATCGCACCTTTGCAAAAAATTTCAACCCAAATAGTGAAACATGAGATTTAACAAATTATAAGACAAGTACTTATACACACAAACTCAAGTTATCACAAAATTTAAATTAAGAAGAAATGCACCTAAATTTTAAAGAAATAGTCACAGCCTTTATGATCCTTTTTGCAGTGATTGATATCGTTGGAAACATTCCAATTATTATAGACCTACGCAAAAAAGTGGGACATATACAAAGTGGAAAAGCCTCAATTATCGCTGGTGTAATTATGATTATTTTCCTTTTTGTAGGTAAAAGTTTACTTAGCCTTATTGGTATTGATGTTAATTCATTTGCCGTAGCAGGTGCATTTGTTATCTTTTTTATTGCTCTAGAAATGGTTTTAGGCATTACACTTTATAAAGATGATGAACATAGCGCTGTTACCGCTTCCGTTTTCCCTTTAGCATTTCCGCTTATGGCAGGACCAGGAACTTTAACCACCTTACTATCTCTACGTGCAGAATTTGCTATTGAAAATATTATAGTTGCAGTAATAAGTAATGTCTTAGTTATTTTTATTGTTTTAAAAACATCAGCTAAAATTGAACGTATTATAGGAACTAATGGAATTAACATTATAAGAAAGATTTTTGGTGTAATTTTGTTAGCCATTGCTGTAAAATTATTTGCCCATAACATTAAAGAGTTATTGGCATAAAACTATTTTAAATATGAAAATACTCACACTTGTTTTAACAATTATCGGAATTGGGCTTGTTATTTTTAATGCTACGAAATTAAATTTCAATGCATTATTAACAGGAGAAAGTCAAACTGCATTAATTACAATTGTGGCAGCGCTTTGTGCTATTATTCTTTTACAAATTCTTAGAATTTCTAAAAAAATAGAAAAATTAGACAAACAACGCTAATGTGTTTTGATACTTTAATTATTGGTGGAGGAGCAGCTGGTTTATCTTGTGCCCTAGTTTTAGGTTCAGCAAAAAATAAACCTTTTGCTCAAGATAAACGTATTGGAATAATCACTCATCAAAAAACATCTCATCTTCAAAACGCTCTGTTTAATAATGTTTTAGGACTACAACCCGGAACTTTAGGTGAAGACATTCTTCAAGATGGCAAAATACAACTAGAGAACCTTTATCCTCATATTGAGCAAATTGAAAACGAAAAAGTAAGTTCTATTGAAAAAAGTGAAGATTACTTTACAATAACCACCAATGCTCATATTTACAAATCTAAAATAGTAGTCATAGCTGTTGGCTACACAAGTTTCATAACCATAAAAGGACTTGAAAACTACATTGAACCACACCCTAGATCAGCGATAGAAAAAGACAGAATCTGGTTAAAAAATACAGATCATCTTGTAGAAAAAAACTTATATGTTGCGGGTTCTTTAGCCGGCTGGAGAAGTCAGTTTGCAATGGCTTGCGGTAGCGGATCTCATGTGGCTACAGATATCTTAACACTTTGGAATGATGGTAAACAAACCAAAATTCATGATAAGGTATAATTATTAATCTTGTTTAATATTTGGATATTCTGAGCTTAAAAGAATCACTTCTTGCACCATAATATCTTCTTTATTTATTACTTCTTCAAACGCATTATCATCAAATAGCTGACTTGCTAAAGTTGCTTTAATAATTCGTTTTATTTCAGGATTGTAAGCAACGAAGCTAATGTTAGTTCGTTCTTTTCTGTTAATATAATCCTGAAAACGAACAGCAATATCATCACTCACTTCAAAATTATTAATAAAATCGTACTTAGAGATATCTTGATATAATGTGCGATCTTTATCTAATTCTTCAAAAACAAAATAACCAAAGTGCCCCCTTCCTCTCAAGTAATTAATTGTTTCATTATCAAACGAACGATCCACGGGTACAAAAACATCTGGAATGATACCACCACCACCGTAAACAACTTTTCCCTTAGGTGTTGTAAACTTTAAAGAATCATCTACAACGATACTTTCTTCGTGTGCCAATTCTCCTGTTCTTAAACGTTTATAATAGTCATTATAATAACTCTCACTATCACCATTGGTATAAGGTTTTTGGATAGAACGTCCCGTTGGTGTAAAATATCTAGAAACGGTTAAACGCACAGCACTACCATCACCTAAGGCCATTTCTCTTTGCACCAATCCTTTTCCGTAAGAACGTCTTCCTACAATAATTCCTTTATCGTTATCTTGAAGCGCTCCTGCAACGACTTCACTTGCCGATGCTGAATTTTCATTAATTAGAATATAAACTTCACCTTCTTCAAAGTCACCATCTCCCGTGGCGTAGATATACTCTTCTTTACCTCTTTTATCTTTTGTAAATAAAATAAGCTTATCGTCCTCTAAAAATTCGTCTACAATTTGCTCTGCAATACCTAAAAAACCACCTGGGTTATCTCTTAAATCTAATGCAAGTTTAGTTGCTCCTTGATCTTTTAATTCATCTAAAGCAAGCATAAATTCTTTATACGTAGATTCTGCAAATCGATTCATTTTTATATAACCTAAATCATCAGTAAGCATATAGGATGCTTCAACACTTTTGATAGGTATATTTTTGCGTTTTACATTAAACTCTAGTAAACCATCCTCACCTTTTCTGTAAACAACAAGTTTAACATTAGTGTTTTTATCTCCCTTTAATTTTAGACCTATATCATCACTAGATTTGTTAGACCCATAAAGTGTGTCTCCGTCTGCAAAAAGAATACGATCTCCACTTATAATCCCAGCATTTTCACTAGGACCATTTTCCGTGGGTTTTACAACAGCGACAGTATCATTATAGGCATAAAAATTAATACCAATACCTACAAAATCACCTTTCATATTTTCGGTAATCTGTTCTAAATCTTCTTTAGGAATATATGTAGAATGTGGATCTAAATTATGTAAAATACCATTAACCGTAACATCTACAATACTATCGGTATTTACCTCTTCTACATATTCGTAATCTATATAATCGATTAATCTGTTAAGCTTATTTTTCTTGCTATTTGTAGTGAAGAGATTATCTGAAGTATCTGAAAAATTTAATTTTCCACCTATAATCACACCGGCCGCGACTGCAACACCGATTAAAAGTGGAATGTATTTATTTTTTGTTGCCATTAGGCATTTAAATCTTCTATAAGTTCTAATTCAATTCCTGCCTTTTCAAGAAATTTAATTCCCGAATCATCTTTGTAACCCTGATGATAAACAACCCTAACAATACCTGCTTGATGTATTAATTTACTACACTCCTTACAAGGTGAAAGTGTAATATACAGCGTAGCGCCTTGGCAAGATTGTGTAGATGAAGCTACTTTTAAAATGGCATTGGCTTCCGCATGCAATACGTACCATTTGGTATAACCTTCATCATCTTCACAGTAGTTTTCAAAACCAGTTGGTGTTCCGTTATAACCATCAGAAATGATCATTCGATCTTTTACTATTACAGCACCTACTTGCTTACGTTCGCAATGAGATAGTTTACCCCATTCTTTAGCAATTCGCAAATAAGCCTTATCGTAACGTAGCTGTTTTATTTTTGACATGAATAAATTTTGTTATTCTAATGTATGTTGTTAATAACGAAGATAAACGGATAGTATTTTATTCGTCTTTTTCTTGGCGTTAAAATTTTACCAAACTTTTTATGACCTCATCAAATCGCTTCCTAAAATCATCGGAATTACTAATCCTATGACTATAGATGAAAGTACCATTATCCAATCGCGACGCGAAAATCTAAATACAGTCTGACATATAAATCCAATAAACAACACGATAAAAACAATGATAACTTGAGCAAGTTCAATACCTAAAGCAAACTCAACAAGTAATTCTAATTTATTTTCAGATTGCCCTGAGAACATTTTAAACTCTCTTGCAAAGCCTAATCCATGTACAATTCCAAAAAATAAGGTGGTAAAAAACAACAATCCAATTTTATTATTTTTTGATTTCTTACCTGCTGTAAACACATTATAAAGTGCCATTATTAAAATAGTTACGGGTATTAAAAATTCTACAAGTTCTCCGTTAATGCTTACAATTCCATAAGCCGCTAAGACCAATGATAGCGTATGCCCCAAAGTAAAGGTTGTTACTAAAAGCAAGACACGTTTCCAATCATTAAAAAGATACGGCACAGCCAATACCATTAAAAAAAGAATATGGTCGTAACCATTAATATCTAATACGTGATTCATTCCGTATTGCACATTAAACCAAAAATTTTCTAACATATATAATATTTTAGGGAAATTCAAAGTTACAATTAAAATGCAATATGCTGAATTAAAAAATTATGAATAAAAACTTGTTTAATTCCAATTTCTTTCTGAATATTGTAGTTCACAAAGTTCAAATAACTTATTGAAATGTTATCAAGAAAGGTGGAGGGATAGACCCTATGAAACCTTAGCAACCCTTAAACTTATTAAGAAGGTGCTAAATTCTACTTCATTTTCGATTCATTTATCGAATAATTTAGATAGATAACCCAACATAATTACCTCATTACGGTAATTTATACTCTTGTCGCATTTTTCTATTTACACGTCATTTTTTTGACGCATTTGATTTTTGGTTTATCATAAAACTAAGAAAAATGAGTTCAAAACACATTGAAACAGAAGCTATAAGAACACAAATTGAGCGTTCTCAATATCTAGAACATTCTAGCCCTTTGTATTTAACATCTAGCTACGTATTTGAAGATGCCGAAGACATGCGTGCTTCTTTTGCAGATGAAAAAGAACGTAATATTTACAGTCGTTACTCTAACCCAAACACATCAGAATTTGTAGAAAAAGTTTGCAAAATGGAAGGAGCAGAACGCGGTTACGCCTTTGCTTCTGGGATGTCTGCCGTGTTTTCAACTTTTGCAGCATTACTCGATGCTGGCGATCATATCGTTTCTTGTCGTAGTATTTTTGGTTCCACTCAAACGCTATTTAATAACATATTACCAAAGTGGAATATCTCAACAAGTTATTTTAAAATTGATGAATTAGATAAAATTGAAAGCCTAATTCAACCCAATACAAAAGTAATTTATGCCGAAAGCCCAACAAATCCGGCTGTAGATATTTTAGACTTGCAACGCTTAGGAGATATTGCAAAAAAGCACAACCTTATATTCATCATAGACAATTGTTTTGCCACTCCTTATTTACAACAACCTATAAAATTTGGCGCCAATTTAGTCATCCATTCGGCTACAAAATTAATGGATGGACAAGGTCGTGTTTTAGGAGGTGTTACTGTTGGTAGTGCTGATTTGATTCAGAAAATCTATTTATTTTCTAGAAATACAGGTCCTGCCCTATCTCCTTTTAATGCTTGGGTTTTATCTAAAAGTTTAGAAACCTTACCTGTTAGAGTTGATAGACATTGCGATAACGCATTAAAAGTTGCGACTTTTTTAGAGTCTAACGCTAATGTAAATTTTGTAAAATATCCATTTTTAAAATCGCATCCACAATACGAATTAGCAAAAAAACAAATGAAACTAGGAGGCAATGTTGTTGCTTTTGAAATCAAAGGAGGTATCGAAGCAGGCAGAAAGTTCCTTAACTCCATTAAGTTATTATCACTTTCTGCGAATTTAGGAGACACCAGAACTATTGTAACACACCCGGCATCTACAACCCATGCTAAAATACCAGATGATGTCCGTTTAGAAACAGGAATCACTTCAGGGTTAATAAGAGTTTCAGTAGGTTTAGAACACCCCGAAGACATCATTAACGATTTAAAACAAGCTTTACAAAACTAAGGTCAGCTCGAGTAATTTTATAATATCAAAATAAAATTATATCGAGAACAAACACATATTATGAGCAATATAAAAGACGAATTACAAAAACGAATTTTGGTTTTAGACGGAGCCATGGGAACTATGCTTCAGCAATACAGTTTTAAAGAAGAAGATTTTAGAGGCGAACGTTTTAAAGATTACCCGTCTCCTTTACAAGGTAACAACGATTTATTATCATTAACACAACCAGAAGCGATTGCAGAAATTCATGCAAAATATTTTGAGGCTGGTGCAGATATTGTAGAAACCAACACCTTTTCTGGGACTACAATTGCCATGGCAGATTACGATATGGAGAATTTGGTGTACGAACTGAATTTTGAATCTGCTAAAATCGCGAAACAAGTTGCAGACAAGTTCACTAAAGAAAACCCTGATCAACCGCGTTTTGTTGCAGGAAGTATTGGCCCAACAAACAAAACCGCAAGTTTATCACCAGATGTTAACCGACCAGAATACAGAGCGATAACTTTTAATGAATTGCGAATCGCCTATAAACAACAAGTAGAAGCCTTAATTGATGGTGGTGTTGATATCCTTTTAGTCGAAACTATTTTTGATACGCTGAACGCAAAAGCAGCATTATTTGCTATTGAAGAAGTAAAAGAAGAACGCCATATTGATATTCCAATAATGGTATCTGGCACTATAACTGATGCTTCTGGCAGAACATTATCTGGCCAAACCGTTGAAGCATTTTTAACCTCAATATCTCATATTCCGCTATTAAGTGTGGGCTTTAATTGTGCGCTTGGAGCCCAACAATTAAAACCTTATTTGCAACGCTTATCTAACGAAACGGAATTTTTCACCTCAGCACATCCAAACGCAGGTTTACCAAATGCCTTTGGAGAATATGAAGAAACACCGAAGCAAATGCAACAATATATAGAAGACTATCTAAAAGATAACCTCATCAATATTATTGGAGGCTGTTGTGGCACAAGTCCTGCGCATATTAAAGCCATTGCAGAAGTAGCTAAAAATTACGAACCAAGAAAAATTGTCATTCCTGCGTAGGCAGGAATCCACTTTGAAAAGACTAACATGACTCAAAATAAAAAATATCTTACGCTCTCTGGTTTAGAGCCCTTAATAATAACACCAGAAAGTAACTTCATTAACGTTGGTGAACGTACCAATGTTACAGGCTCTCGTAAATTTCTTCGTCTTATAAAAGAAGAAAAATACGATGAAGCATTAGAAGTTGCCAGAGATCAAGTAGATGGAGGTGCACAAATTTTAGATGTTAACATGGATGAAGGGATGTTAGATGGAGTTTATGCCATGACAACCTTCTTAAATCTGATTGCTTCAGAACCAGATATTTCTAGAATCCCCTTGATGATTGACAGTTCTAAATGGGAAATTATAGAAGCTGGTTTGCAAGTTGCACAAGGAAAATGTGTTGTTAATTCTATCAGTTTAAAGGAAGGCGAAGCGCAATTTAAACACCATGCAAAACTAATAAAACGTTATGGAGCAGCAGTTGTTGTTATGGCTTTTGATGAAGATGGTCAAGCCGATAATTACAATAGACGTATTGAAATTTGTAAACGCTCGTATCACATTTTAGTTAACGAACTTAAATTTCCTGCTCAAGATATCATTTTTGACCCAAATATTTTTCCTGTTGCAACAGGTATGGATGAGCACCGCAGAAATGCATTAGATTTCTTTGAAGCCACTAAATGGATTCGTGAAAACTTACCACATGCTAATGTTTCTGGAGGTGTAAGTAATGTGTCTTTTTCATTTAGAGGAAATAATATTGTACGTGAAGCGATGCATTCTGCCTTTTTATATCATGCGATTAAAAACGGTATGAATATGGGAATCGTTAATCCAACCATGCTCGAAATTTATGACGAAATAGACAAAGACTTACTAGAACGTGTAGAAGATGTTTTGTTTGATAAACGTGATGATGCAACCGAACGACTTTTAGATTTTGCTGAATCTTTAAAAGGACAGAAAAAAGAACATGAAGAAAAGGTTTTAGAATGGAGAAGTGATGCTTTACAAGAACGAATTACGCATGCTTTAGTTAAAGGTATTGATGCCTTTATTATTGAAGATGTGGAAGAAGCACGTTTGGCTTCAGACAAACCAATTCACGTTATTGAAGGTCATTTAATGATTGGTATGAATGTGGTTGGTGATTTATTTGGAAGCGGTAAAATGTTCTTACCTCAAGTGGTGAAATCAGCACGAGTAATGAAAAAAGCAGTGGCTTATCTTCAACCCTTTATTGAAGCCGAAAAAGATGGAAAACAAGAATTTGCAGGTCGTATTTTAATGGCCACCGTAAAAGGCGATGTGCATGATATTGGAAAGAATATTGTAAGTGTTGTTTTAGGTTGTAATAACTATGAAATCATTGATCTTGGTGTTATGGTTCCACCAGAAAAAATTATAGAAACCGCCATAAGGGAAAAGGTCGATATTATTGGTTTGAGCGGATTAATTACACCATCCCTTGATGAAATGGTTTACGTTTCTAAAGAGCTAGAAAAACAAAATGTAAAAATTCCGTTAATCATTGGTGGAGCAACAACCTCTAGAGCACATTCTGCTGTAAAAATCGCTCCACATTATGCAAATACTGTTGTGCACATCAATGATGCCTCTAGAGCAGTAACCGTTGTTGGTGATTTACTTAAAAAAGATAGCAAAATTTATAAAAATCAGATTCGTGAGGAATATGATTTTTTTAGAGAGCAATTCTTAAAACGAACTAGAAAAAAAGAATATCTAACAATTAAAGACGCTAGAAAAAACAAATTTAAAATTGATTGGACTGCTTCCGAAATTGTAAAACCTAAGGAATTAGGCATTCAAATTATAGAAGATTTTGACATCACTAAACTTGAAGAATTTATCGATTGGTCACCTTTCTTTAGGAGCTGGGATTTACATGGAAAATATCCAGAAATTTTAACGGATAATGTCGTTGGAGAACAAGCCACAGAATTATTTGCCGATGCAAAAGTATTATTGAAACGTATTTTTGATAAAAAGCTTTTAAAGGCAAAAGCCATTTTTGGTTTGTTTGAAGCCAATACGACTAATGATGATGATATTGAGATTAAGGATTGTCATGCTGAGCCTGCCGAAGCATCCCAAGAAGGTCTCGACTCCGCTCGACCAGACAAATTCAAATTCTTAACGCTACGTCAGCAATCTAAAAAATCAGAAGGGAAGCCAAACATTGCTTTATCAGATTTTATAGCGCCAAAAGCAACAGGGAAGCAAGATTACATGGGCTGTTTTTGTGTATCAACAGGGTTTGGAACTGCAGAACTAGCAGCACAATTTGAAGCAGAGCACGATGATTATAATTCCATTATGATTAAAGCTTTAGCCGATAGATTAGCCGAAGCTTTTGCTGAATATTTACATAAAGAAGTAAGAACAAAACATTGGGGTTATGCTAATGATGAAAACCTATCTAATGCTGATTTAATTAAAGAAAGCTATAAAGGAATTCGACCAGCACCTGGTTATCCTGCTTGCCCAGATCACTTAGAGAAGAAAACCATTTGGAACCTTTTAAATGTTGAAGAAAACATTGGAGTTGAGCTTACAGAAAGTTTAGCAATGTGGCCAGCAGCAAGTGTTAGTGGTTACTATTTTGCAAACCCAGAAGCTAAATATTTTGGATTAGGAAAAATAAAAGAAGGTCAGGTTGAAGATTACTCTAAAAGAAGAGCTATTTCTAATGAAGAAGCAACGAAATGGTTGAGTCCTAACATTGCAGATTAGTGCGTTAGCGATTACTCATCCAAATTATAATGGAAGAAATCGTGATTGCTTTGCAGTTGAAGTGGCATCCTTTTTACGTCAGTTTGAGTAATGTGACGATAGGAACATTGTATCGAAAACAAGTAAAAAGATATAACGGAAAGCGCGACCTTTAGGTAACGCCAAAATAAAAGATATTACATTAAAAAGACACCCACTTTCGTGGGCAATAGTATGAAACGAGCATGTTTAAAACATTATCATTTATCAAAATGATTATTAGCGAACAACATGTGACCATATTAAAACAATAACTGAAAGTACATGAAAGTAACAGATCACATAAAAAACGCTAACGGAAAAACGTTATTTTCCTTTGAAATTATTCCACCAAGAAAAGGAAATAGCATACAACAACTCTATAATAATATAGATCCTTTAATGGAATTTAAACCTCCATTTATAGATGTTACAACCTCTAGAGAAGAGTATCTCTATATAGAAAAACAAGGGCTTTTAGATCGCAAAATTACACGTATGCGACCTGGAACTGTTGGTATTTGTGCTGCTATAAAACACAAGTACGATGTAGACACGGTTCCGCATGTGTTATGTGGTGGCTTTACAAAAGAAGAGACTGAATACTTATTGGTTGATTGTCATTATCTAGGCTTAAATAATGTGATGGCATTACGAGGAGATGCCATGAAACATCAGCAATATTTTGAAGCTTGTGATGGTGGACATCAATTTGCAAAAGGCTTGGTGAGTCAGATTCAAAACCTAAACAATGGACACTATTTACATGATGTTCTTGAAGCGGATGATAAATCTGATTTTTGTATTGGTGTTGCTGGTTACCCTGAAAAACATCTTGAATCTCCTTCTTTAAAAACAGATTTAAAACGCTTAAAAGAGAAAGTAGATGCTGGCGCAGATTATGTGGTTACACAAATGTTTTTTGATAACAATAAATATTTCGAATTTGTAAAAGCGGCAAAAGCAGAAGGTATAAATGTGCCTATAATTCCAGGTATAAAACCGCTTGCTGTAAAACGCCATTTACAATTATTACCACAAGTCTTTAAAATTGATTTACCGGAAGATTTAATTGATGCTGTTGATGGCTGTAAATCAAACGAACAAGTACGACAAGTAGGTGTAGAATGGGCGATACAACAATCTAAAGAATTGCAACAGGCAGGTGTGCCAGTATTGCACTACTACTCTATGGGAAAAAGTGATAATGTAAAAGCTATTGCTTCAGAATTGTTCTAAATATTAAGCTTTTTTCTTAGTAATAACATTCAATGTTAAACCAAATACAATGAGTAAAATCCCTAATAAACTCCACATCGTATAAGTTTCACCAAACCATACTAAACCGATTATCATGGTAAAAATAACTTCGAGATATTTTAAAGGAGCGACCTGATTAGTTTCTCCTACTTGCATGGCTTTGGTCATATATAACTGAGCAAAATACCCAAAAACACCCAAACTCATTAATATTAACCATTCAATCCCAACTGGAGTAACCCAACTGTTAATCGTTAAAAATCCGCCAATTACAGTAGATATTACCATAAAATAATTGACAACTACTACAGGATGATCATTACTCCCAATTTTTCTGATTGTTATAAAAATCAAGCCAGAAAACAAGGCAGATATTAAAGCATAAACAACACCTTCAACTTGCATTTCACTATCAAATCCCTTCAAAATAAGGACGCCTAAAAAAGCAATTCCGAAGAATAACCATTGCATAGGTCTTACTTTTTCCTTCAAAAAAAACAAGGAAAAAAACGCAGCAAAAATCGGGGCTATATACCGAATTGAAACTGCTGTTCCCATGGCTATATATTTTATAGACAGAAAAAATAAAGTCATAGAAATGAGTCCAAAAATGCTTCGTAAAACTAACAAACCTCTTTTATTTCCTAAGATTGAAATTTTATTTTTCAATAAATATGGAAACGTAAAAAATAATGATCCTAGTGATCTAAAAAACACAATTTGATAAACGCTAAAATCATTTAAGGTCTTTACAAACACATTTAAAAATGTGAAAGCCAAAGCACTGATAACCATGTATTGTATTGCCTTTTTCAGAATTTATTTAGGATTTTAAGCTTAATAATTTAGCTGTTATTTTAAGATGAAGCAATTTACATAATAAATCATAAAATTTAATTAGAAAAACAACGTAATTATTACTGATTTTTAGTGCTATAATTAAAAAATAGAACTGTTTTTGCTTATTTTTATGTTATAGAAATACTGAACTAATTTAACAAATGAAAACAACACATCTACTACTTTTTATTAGCGCTTTTTTTATCTTAAACTCTACAAAAGCGCAAGATATTACAGTTTCAAATCTCACAGAATATAATACCGCAATTTCAAAAATCTCTAACGGCGGAACTATTGTATTAAAAAACGGTGAATGGAAAGACGCAAACCTTTTAGCCCATGGTAATGGAACTAAAGAAAACCCTATAATTATTAAAGCTGAAACCCCTGGTGAAGTTATTTTATCGGGCGATTCTAGTTTAAGTATTTATGGTAGCCACGTTATTGTAAGTGGGCTTTGGTTTAAAGATGGAAACTCAACCTCTAAACACGTTGTACAATTTAGAAAAAACTCTAAGGAATTTGCTAATAATTGCAGGTTTACAAATTCTACTATCTCTTATTTTGATGTCGCTGATGGCATAAAAAATCACTGGGTAGATCTTTGGGGTAAAAATAACCGCGTAGATCACAACAACTTTACAGGTAAAACTTCTGCAGGAACAACGGTGGTTGTTTGGCTAAAAGGAGAAGAGCATACTGAAAACAACCACCAAATAGATCATAATTATTTTGGGACTCGACCAGACTTGGGAGAAAATGGAGGAGAAACGATTAGAATTGGCACAAGTGATAACTCTATGAAATCTTCAAAAACCATCATTGAGAGCAATACATTTAAACAATGTGATGGTGAAATAGAAATTATCTCTAACAAATCTGGAGATAATATTTTTAGAAACAACCTTTTTATTGAAAGCAAGGGAACGCTAACCCTTAGACATGGTAATAATGCGCTTGTAGAAAACAATGTTTTTTTAGGAAATAACGTATCTAAAACAGGAGGAATTAGAATTATAAACGAAGGTCATATTGTAAGAAATAATTTATTAATTGGTTTAACTGGGGATGATTTTAGAGGACCAATTGTTATTATGAATGGTGTACCAAACTCTCCATTAAACCGTTATAACCAAGTTAAAAATGTCGACATACAAAACAACACTATTATTAACTGTGGCCCCATGACATTTGGAGGCGGTAAAAATGACGAATTAAGCCTAGCACCAATTAATACTGTTTTTGCAAATAATCTTATTACCAATACCAACGGTGGAAAAATAGCAGAATATGTTGATACTGTTGATGGCATTACATTCTCTGGAAATATTGTAGATAGTGAGGCTATGGTAAACCCTCAATACTTTACAAAAGCAAGTATAGATTGGACTCTCTTAAAGTCTTTACCTATGCCAACAGAAAATAACCCAATACTTACAAGTGTAAGTAGTACAAATAAAAGCCCTAATAAAGATATTACAGATACCACAAGAGAACCTTATGTTGCAGGAGCATTTAACTTAAACAATACTAACATTCCAATGGCTTTAAAAGCTAGAACTGGTCCTGGTTGGAAACCAAATATCATAGCTCCAGTCAGTAAAGCCGGAGACTTAATTGTAGACCCCGGAATTGGCACCTTATCTAAAGTATTTAGTAGAGCGAAAGATGGTGATGTTATTACTTTAAAACCTGGGATTTATGAATTTAATAAAAGCCTTAAAGTGAACAAAAACATTACGGTACTTGGAGCAAGTGAAGGTCGCTCTGTTTTTAAAATGCAAGGTGATATCGAAAAGCCTTTTAATTACTTTATCCGTATTAATGAAGGCGTATCTCTTGTATTAAAAAATATAACTTTTGATGCCACTCATAGCAGCCCACCTAAATACGCTATAGTATCACCAGACAAATTAGAATCTGAAGCATATGCACTTAATGCAGAAAATTGTACGTTTCAAAACTTCACAACTCAAAATGGAGGAAGTATTTATAAAGCTTATGAAGGGACTTTAGCTCGTAATTTAACTTTCAAAAACTCTAAATTTATAAATAGTTATAGAGGTTTAAATCTTTCATCTTATAAAAATGATGACTATGGAAGGTACAGCGCTTTAGAAATTGTAGTTGACAATTGTATATTTAAAGATATTGAAGAATTTGCTGTAAATTATACTAGAAACGTATTAGATGTAAATGCTGAAGGAGGTATACTAACAATTACAAATAGTGTATTTGATAGAGTTGCTAATGAAGAAAAAGGAAGATCTCTTATTACAAATGGTATTAACGAAGTAACGATTAAAAATTCAGTTTTTATTAATAGTTATAAATCAGAAACGCCTGTTAATATTAAAGGTTTTAAGAATATTATATCTAATTGTTTATTCGATGATAATGGCTACCCTAAAGTGACTAAGGGAGCCAAAGAAGAAGATCTGATTTATAAAAATCCTAAATGGGACGATAAAGAAAATTATATCCCAGGAAAGAAATCACCATTACTTAAGGAAAATAATGACAAAGAACTGATAGGTCTTATTCAACAATAAAATAAACACAAATTTTTTAAAGGGTTTAAAACCAACTATAAAAAAGCTAAGCAATATAATATTGTTTAGCTTTTTTTTATTGACATTCTATCTTCCATTCTTAATTATAAATACATATTGCGATTTAGTTAATCATAATAAAAAAAAGAAGAAGTCATTCGTCTGTATTTTTAAAAACATAATAGTATAGCTAAAAAAGAAACCAAACCTTATCCTCATATTCATTCCTGAGAAAGCATTAATCTACAATTGCAAAGTTACTCTAGTAAGTAAACAAGTTTTAATATTATATAGACTCTTGAAGATTCTCCCGTTGATACTTCTTAGATACTCTGCACTCGGTTCTCATCATTTATAACTAATAGGCCTTAAATTCAGAGTTCAATTTAAAAAGAAAAGGGCAACTTAAAAATTAAGTTGCCCTTCATTGCTAAAAATTAAAAACACTACTCAATAATAATTCTTTTAGTTACTGAATTAATTCCAGATTTTATTTTAAGTAAATAAATCCCTGAAGCTAAATCAGATACATTTACAGTATCATTAGTTAAAACTGAAGTTTGTAATACACTTCTTCCAAGCACATTAAATAACTCAACAGAATCAATTGTTTGATCTAATGATGTAATTGTTATAGTTACATCTGCTGGATTAGGATAAATACTAAAACTATTTAATTCAAAACTTTCAGTTGACAAAGTGTTTGCTGTAGGATTTAATGCACCATAAACGGTATTAATACCTGCCCATTCTCTAAAAGCCATAGGTAATGTATCATCTTGATCCAATTCCCAATCAGGTGAATCTCCGCTTGTATCACCAATTGCCCAATCATTAGTTGTAAAACCTGTATTTGTTCCTTGTCTTATAATAACATGTGGATCTGATCCTGGAAAATCAATCATAGTAGCACTTGTAGTTACAGTTTGATTTACTCCATTAGTTGCCATATCTTGAGCGAAAACAATTTGAGCATAACCTCTTTCTGGAAAATCGTTTTCTATATCATCATCTAAATAAGCCACTGAATCATATAAAATCCATGAAGTGTGTGGACCTACAGAATCTATAACACCATCGAAAGCTAGACCATCTCCAGCTTCAGGACCGTCAATAGCCACACCATCTGGATCTTCTCCTTGAATTAACATATAAGAACCAGAAGCATCTGCAAAATTACCATTATAACCTATATCTGGTGTTTGTGTAGAAACATTACTAGAACTACCACCTGTAACATCATTCCCTGTTAACTCAATAGTAAGAACACTAGCATCTGAATCCATTAAAGAAGCATAAGGACTTGTTGTAACGACAGCTGTATCTTCATCTGTATAATTACAAACAATAGCAAAAATGCCATTAGCACCAAATGTTCTTGTACCATCTCCTAATTGAATTTCTTGAGTTACTTTTCCATAATTGCTAGCGTTTCCATCACCATCAATTACCAGTAACCATAAATCTTCAGGAATAATTTCATTAGCTGGACCTCTAACCTCAATTAATTCATTTGTTAAATCTGATCCATTTGGACTTACAATTAATTTATTAATGTAATAGCCGGTTCCTGTTGGAATATTGTCAAATGTTTGAGAAAATCCAATAGCTGTTACAAAAAGTAACGCAAAGAGTAGTTGTTGTTTCATAATTGTTGTTTTTTTAGTTATTATTCATTTTACACAATTCTAACTACGTATTATAGAGAGTTTTAATCGTATTAAAATTGGTTTACCAATCTGGTTTACCAAATATAATCAAAAAAATCAGTAAAAACATTATAATTAATAAATTATATAAAAAATTAATTTATATTCATATTTACATCAGTAAATACAGAAATTCATAATTCAGAACTCTTGTTTCCAAAACTATAAATTCAACAAAAACAACACTTAAATAGCTAATTTTTAAACACATAAAACACACTCAACCATCACTTTTTCGTTTAAAAAAAATGCTAATCAATAAAGTGAATATATAAAAGCATAAAAAACACATTGCATTAATACAAAATCATCAACTCTTAGTCCTGATAATTTTGCCTTTGGTTATTCTAATTCACGTTAAATAACACTATCTTAGTTAATCAAAATTGGTTAACCAATTACTCAGGATTATGAAAAAAACATTTTTAATTTTAAACATTACCCTTTTTGGGACTTTATTAGGAAACTCTCAAACCATTTTAAATGCAAACGGAGCAGGAAACACTTACGAAGATATTAACGCTGTTTTAGCTCCTGGATATAATGCTGTAGAGGTTCCTGATTGTATTCATACAGATTTTGGTCGTCATATAGATGAAGTTTTTGACACGGAATTAAACACCAATGTCTTTCAATTTATTTCTCATAAAACACCTGATAATGACCGTTGTCAAAATTTTGATAGACAACGTGTAGAGATTAAGACTTACAACTCATCACCTAATAATTTAAAAGCTACAGAGGGTGAAACTGTTGAATATAAATGGAAGTTTAAATTACCTAGTGATTTTCAGGTGTCTTCAAGTTTTACACATATTCATCAAATTAAAGCAGTAGGAGGACCTTATGAATCAATACCAATGATAACATTAACGCTTCGCAAGGCAAACCCAGATCGTATAGAATTACGATATACTGCTACTAATAATCAAAGCACAATCCAAACTGCTGATCTCGATTTACTAAGAGGAAATTGGGTAGAAGTAACCGAAATTATTTCTTTTGGAAACGAAGGTAGTTATAGCATTAATATTGATCGTGTGTCTAATGGTGATTCAATATTAAGTTACACAAATGAAACCATGGATACATGGCAAGATGGGGCTACGTTTGCGCGACCAAAATGGGGCGTTTACAGAAGTCTAAATAATAGTGAAGATTTAAAGGATGAAATTGTACGCTTTGCTAATTTTAGTATAGAAGAGATTGGTCCGTTATCAATATCTGAAATTGAAACTAGAGCTGAAGAAATTGTACTCTCTCCAAATCCTTCAAAACATATCGTAACTTTTAAAAATGCTAAAGCTGACGATTATGATGCTATTACTTTGTACACTTCTGAAGGAAAGACTATCTCTACTGAAAATCGGCTTAAAAAATATAAATTAGATGTTTCAGATTTAAATTCAGGTCTCTATTATATTGCTTTTATTAAATCTAAACGAACTGTAAAAGTTTTAAAGTGTTTGGTTGATTAACTTCTACTCAAAAATCAATCAACTTACAGCTTACAAATAATAACTCCATATTGTACATACTAGCTGTATAAACAACGAACTGGTTATCTGACAGGAAGCGCATACACTATAACATTAAAGCTCTATTATACTTACTTTGGCGTAGTCAAAATACTATAGTTAACTCAATTGCAATAAAAAAACTGTCCTTGTATTTATATCAAATAAACACAAGGACAGTAATCAATTTAATTAATCTTTACGACTATTATAATCCTGCAAGATTAGGATTTCTGTTTATTTCATCTTGCGGTATTGGAGTATCATAATCTACACTAGGATTAAAATCAGGTTTAGCACCTTCATAACCAGAAGCACTAAATACTTGATTTCCTAAATCTCTTCTCTTAATATCGTACCATCTTTTACCTTCAAAAGCAAGTTCTATTCTACGTTCTTCTAAAACATCTGCAACGGTAATATTACTAAGATCCATAGGAATTGTAGATGAAGGGAAAGTAGCTTCATCATAACCACCTGAAGTAGATTGACCACCATTTCTAGCTCTACCTCTAACCTCATTGAGATAAGTTAATGCTAAAGGGTTTCCTATTTCAACTCCAGCTTCTGCTGCAATTAATAATACCTCTGCATAACGCATCATAGAATAATTATGACTTGTCGCTCTTTTATTTCCTTTAGCATATTCACCAGGGTAACGTGTGTATTTTGCAATATATGGAACGTTTGCAGCATGCTCATGCCCACTTATAGTAAATTCTGTATAATCTACCGGTACACCTCCGATTGTAGCTTTTGTTTGAAAGCTAACATCTCTTCTATAGTCTCCAGGCTCAAAAGAATCATAAACAGCCATAGTAGGAGCTACAACAGACCAACCCTCTTCATTATCATCACCTCTAACGCCAGACATAGGTGCTATTTGGTCATAAGAATTATCTGCTGCTTCGTTAGCATTATAATCTAATGCAAAAATTGGCTCTATAGAAGCATCAATTCTATTAGCATCAAATAAAGCTTGAAAATCTGGATCTAAACCTAGAACATAAGTTCCGCTATTATCTATTACTTCCTTAGCTTCATCAAATGCTAATTGAAAATAAGCCATATCGTTAGTTCCTGCTCTTGTTAAATAAACCAATGCTAAATACGAGCTTGCTGCTGCTTTAGATGGTACAGATCTTGATATTACTGTTTCTGGCAACCAAGTTTTAGCAAATTCTAAATCTGCAATGATATTATCATACACTTCTTCTTCAGCAGTTAGGCCAACAGAAAAATCTGCTTCCTCACCAGCTGGACGATCGAAATAAGGAATATCTCCAAATAATCTTACCAAATGAAAGTAATAAAATGCTCTTGCAAAATAAGCTTGAGCCACAACAGGATTTTTAATATCATCATCTGCTGATACACTTTCAGCACCAGCAATAGCTGTATTTGCTGCACTTATACCTAACCAAATTCTTGTCCATGGATCGTAAACCATTTCATTTTCACCCGTAATATTATGCATATCCATCTCTACTCTATACGTTTGAGAAGATTGAAGCTTCACCATATCTGAGCGTAACATTAATGACACAGAAAGTTTTCTTCCCCATATCTCTTCGTTTATAGCGTGAGTTAGTGAACCATCTATAGCTAATTGTAAATCATCTACAGTAGAGAAGAATCCATCCGGAGACAATAAACCAACCGGTTCTTCTTCTAAGTCTGAGCATCCCATTATTGACAATCCCATCAATAACAATATAATTTTATATGTATTCATAATTTTTTCTTTTTAATTTAAATTGTTTTCCTTCTCCAATAATTAAAACTTCGCATTTAGACTAAAACTAACCGATTTTACGGTTGGGTAATTTCCAAAATCAAATCCTCTAACCGTATTACTTGAAGTATTATTATCTCCAGAAGCTCCGTAGTAATTAACCTCAGGATCTAAACCAGAATAATCAGTAATAGTTAATAAATTTTGTGCACTAACAGTTAATCTTAGATTTGATAAACCTAATTTCTCAATCATATCTGAAGAAAAAGAATAGCCTATTGCTATATTTTTTAATCTAATATAACTACCATCTTCCACAAAACGAGATGAAATTTCTCTAGAACTATTGTTACCTACTCTAGGTTGATTTGTATTTGTGTTTTCTGGTGTCCAAGCATTATTATAATAATCATACGTTGTATTAGAATCACCATTATTTAACTGCACATTAGTCATATTAAAAATATCTCCACCTTGAGATCCTTGAAAAAAGATATTTAAATCAAAGTTTTTATACGTAAAGCTATTTGTAATTCCCCAAGTATAATCTGGGTTAGGGTTACCAATAATTTTTCTGTCATCATTAGTAACATCACCATTACCATCTAAATCTAAAAACAATGGATCACCAGCTACACCATCTGGTAAAGTAGCTGTACCTGTTGGCACTGCACCACCTTGGTATACACCTGCATATTCATAACCATAAAATAGCCCAACTTCTTCACCTTCTCTTAATATATAATTGTTATCTACACTAAAGTAACTTGGAGCACCATCACCAAAATAATCAGCACCAAATATTAATTTCTCTACTGTGTTCTTATTTCTAGAGAATACTAAATCTGTAGTCCAACTAAAATCGTCTGTAATAATGTTTCTTGTATTTACAGAAAATTCAAACCCTGTGTTATTAATTTCACCAACATTTGTAATTATTTCATCATTATAGTTACCAAAATACCAAGGGATACTGTTATCAAACATAAGTACATCTTTAGTATCAATATTATAATAATCAAAAGACATTGACACTTTACTATTAAATAAAGCTACATCAAGACCAAAGTTTGATTGGTAAGATGATTCCCATTTTAAATTTGGATTAGCATTTTGGTATGGTGTAATTGCTGGTACAGTTAATCCATTACTAGAAGCATATATACTCGCTAAACTTGCTAACGACTCGTAAGCACCAATAGAAGGGTTACCGGTAACACCATAACTAGCTCTTAATTTTAAGCTAGAAATATTATCGTAATTTTTCATAAAATCTTCATTAGAAACTTTCCAACCTAATGCTGCTGATGGAAAAATGGCATATTTTTCATTCTCAGCGAAATTAGAAGCACCATCACGTCTTACAGTAGCAGTTAATAAATATTTGTCATCATAATCATAATTAACCCTACCGAATTGAGATTGAATTTCTGTTTCATTTACATAAATGTCTCCAGAACCACCATTTAATAAATTAGTTGCAGTCCATAAACCATAGTAAGAAAAAGAGTCTGAAATGGTTCCAGTACCTTCGCTATAAAATCCTTTATTAGTTGTTTTTTGATAAGAATAACCTGCTAATAATGTTAATTCTCCTTTTCCTATTTCTTTTTTATACGTCAAGTAATTTTCACTTAATAGAGATTCAGTTTTATCTTCTGTCATAATAGCTCTTCCATCAGTACCTCCACCAGCTGTAACTTCTAAAGTTCTTGGCATATATATTCCTCTAAATGTATTTTGACTACTTAAACCAAAAGTCGTTTTAAATGTAAGACCTTCAATAATGTCATAATTAGCATAAAAATTAGCTCTAAAATTATCTATCTCTGTATCATCATCTCTTTGAGTAGCAACTGCATAAGGATTATCTACTTTATCTCCTATTTTATCGTTTGTAGAAAAAGTACCGTCAGGATTATATACGCCTTTATCTGGAGCAAAACGCATTGCTAAAGAAACAACATCATCACCACCAACAGTAACAGAACCATCAGACTGAGTAGTTACACCACTCTTTTTACTAGAGCCTCCCGTTAAATTAAGTCCTACCTTTAATTTATCTGTTAATTGCGCATCTATATTAGATAAGAGAGACACCCTTTCGTACCCAGAGTTAACTATTATACCATCTTGTTGAAAATAAGTACCAGAAGCATAAAAGTTTATTTTATCAGAACCTCCTGAAAAGGAAATTTGATGATTTGCAGTATTACCTGATCTGTAGATTAAATCTTGCCAATCCGTATCATAATCTCCTTGAACATAAGGTGTAGATGGATCTCCTGTTGTTAAAGCAACATTTTCTCTTACCTGATTTTGATAATCTGCAAAATCATTTGCATTTAATAAATCTAATCTATTAGCTGTACTTTGAACCGCATAAGTAGAGTTTATTTCTATTACCATTTTACCACTTCTACCTTTTTTAGTTGTTACTAAAACAACACCATTAGATCCACGAGAACCATAAATAGCCGTTGCAGAAGCATCTTTTAAAACCTGTAATGATTCAATATCTCCAGCTTGAGGCATATTTGCACCTACAAACCCATCTACCACAATAAGTGGGTCACTACTCGCATTGATTGAAGTATTACCTCTAATATTTATCTTAATAGGAGCTCCTGGCTCACCACCATTATTAGATTGTACAACAACACCTGCTGCACGTCCTTGTAATGCCTGCTCAGCATCTAACACAGGAAAAGCAGTTAACTCATCTGCTTTTACAGAAGACACAGAACCTGTAACATCACTTTTTCTACGAGCACCATAACCAACAACAACAATTTCGCTAAGTTGGCTAGAGTCTTCAATTAATGTAATATCTATCACTGCTTTATTACCTACAGTTACTTCTTTGGGAGTAAAACCGATGTAACTAAATATTAATATAGCGCTAGAATTCTGAACTTCAATAGTATAATTACCATCAAAATCTGTAGTTGCCCCAGTAGCTGTTCCTTTTACTAGAATATTTGCTCCTGGAAGAGGTCGTCCATCAGGTTGACTTATAACAGTACCTGTAACTGTTTGCTGAGCATTCAATGCTAAGCCAAATAAAATAAATACCAAAAGAGGCATCAATTTCATTTTAAAAAATTTGAGTTGTTTTTGCATAAGATAAGTTTTTGTTAATTGTTGTTTAAAAATTTTTATCTCATAATATTCTATCGATTATGTTAGAGACAATAGAATATAAATTCAATAAAAAATTGGTTTACCAGATTGGTATACCAAATATAGTTAAAATCCTGTTAACTAAAACGTTTTCGTAATTTATCTATAAAAAAAATAGACAAAAGCAACAAGAACACAATAATCTAAAAGACTGATCATTACAAATTAAAATATTAATTTATTTTAAAATTTTTAAGAAAAAACGCCATATTTAGGCCGTTTAGGAATCATTTATTTTAACATTTTAAGCAAAATAAACGCAGATTTATACTTGAAAAGTTAATTATTTAATTGAAATTAATATAAATGATAAATCGATAAAATTAAGGACCAAAAACAAACATATACTAATCTATTAACAGATTTAATAGACTGTTATATGAAAGTTCTTTTATCTCATCTAGAGAAAGATTCTCTTTTATATTTAATAATTCAATAGGAATAGAATTGTATGCATAATCTGACTTATGCTTATCTTCTTTTGAAATCACTATAATACCATCAGTAGACCCATCATTTAAACTTTTGATGTAATCCATTTCATTGGAAGGTGAGTTAAAAGATTGAAATAATAAAATCCTATAACCAAAGTCTTCTGCCGATTTTTGAACATGGCAAAGTGCTTGGTTATAGGATTTTTTAGTCACCTCTGGTAAAACCACAGCAATTGTAGCATGTGATTTTTTAACTCTTAATGCAACAGCAAAATTATTGGGCACATAATTCAATTCTTTAGCAATGGCTTGAATAGATTTACGTGTTGTTTTACTAACATCTAACTTATTATTTAGAGCTTTTGATACCGTTGAAACGGAGAAGCCTGAAATAATAGAGAGTTCCTTAATGGTCACTATTGAAGGTTTTAACTACGTAGTGATTTAATAATTTCTAAAGCATTTTTAGTATCTGATTCAATTTTAGCTAAATCATAGTTACCATCAGCATTTTTAGCGATCAATTGAGATCCCATACCAACACAAGTAACACCTGCCTTAAACCATCCTTCTAAATTTTCTCTAGTTGGCGCAACACCTCCTGTAGGCATAACACTAGTCCAAGGTTGAGGGCCTTTTATTGCTTTAACAAAACCAGGACCGTAAATTCCCCCTGGGAATAATTTAACAACCTCACAACCTAATTCTTCAGCTCTACAGATCTCTGTTAAAGATCCACAACCTGGAGACCAAGCTACTTTACGTCTATTACAAACAATAGCAATATCTTCTCTTAAAACTGGTGTTACAATAAAGTTAGCACCTAAAGCCATAAAACGAGAAGCAGAAGCTGCATCTGTAACAGATCCGACACCCATAATCATTCCTGGTAATTCTTTAAGAACCCATTTGTTAAGCTCTCCAAAAACTTCGTGAGCAAAATCACCTCTTGCAGTAAATTCTAATAAACGTGCACCACCATCATAAGTAGCTTTGATTACTTTTTTACCGATTTCTAAATCTGCGTTATAGAATAAAGGAACCATTCCGGTTTCTTTCATAACATTTGCGACTTCTATTCTTGTATAATTTGCCATAACTTATCTTGCTACACGTCCAGAGGCATCACCTCCCATTAATTTTTCTACTTCAGAAACTGTTACTAAGTTAGCATCACCTTTAATTGTATGTTTTAAACATGAAGCTGCTACTGCAAAGTCTAATGCATTTTGATCGTCTTCAGGATATTTTAATAATCCATAAATTAATCCTCCCATAAATGAATCACCTCCACCTACTCTATCAACGATATCTGTAATTTGATACTGACGCGTTTCGAACATTTTAGTACCATCGTATAAAACTCCAGCCCAAGTATTATGTGATGCAGATATAGAACCTCTTAAAGTTGTAATAACTTTTTTAGCTCTTGGGAATTTTGCCATCATTTGTTTACAAACTGATAAAAATGCTTCGGCTTTTACATCGTGTCCATTTTTATGAACGTCTAAACCTTCTGGATGAATACCAAAATGCTTTTCTGCATCTTCTTCATTTCCTAAAACAACATCACAGTAAGAGGTTAATTCTGTCATTACTTTTTCTCTATGTGCATCATCACAATATGTCCAAAGTTTAGCTCTATAATTTAAATCTGTTGAGATTGTAACCCCCATTTCGCTAGCTACTTTTACAGCTTCTAAACATGCATCTGCTGCACCTTGAGAAATTGCAGGAGTGATCCCAGTCCAATGAAACCAAGCAACATCTTTAAACGCTGCTTTCCAATCCACCATTCCTGGTTCAATTTCAGAAATTGCAGAATGTGCTCTATCATAAACAACTTTACTACCTCTACTTACAGCTCCTGTTTCTAAGAAATAAATCCCTAAACGATCTCCACCATAAACAATTTTATCTACACCAACACCTCTTTTACGCATCTCCATCATTGCACATTCTCCAATATCATTTTTTGGTAAACGCGTAACAAAGTCTACTGGCACACCGTAGTTGGCTAATGATACTGCTACGTTAGATTCTCCTCCACCGTAAACAACATCAAAAGTTGATGCTTGTGAAAACCTTAAAAATTGTTGAGGAGCTAATCTTAGCATAATCTCTCCAAAAGTGACTACTTTTTTCATTCTAAATATTCGTTTAATTAGTTATAATTTGTTGTTTTGCTTAAACGTTTAACCATTATTTTTAAAAATAAATCAAAACAGTATGATTTTGATTTTTATAGTTAAAAGCACTACTTTTGCTTAAACGTTTAAGCAAATATATAAAAACTAGGTGAATAAAAAAAGAACAACAATAAAAGACATCGCAAACGTGCTAAATATTTCACCTGCAGCAGTTTCTAAAGCTCTACATGATGACTCGCGTATCAGCGTAAAAACAAAAGCAGCTGTTAAACGTGTTGCTAAAGAATTAAACTACCAACCTAATCATCTAGCGAGTGCATTAAGGAAAGGAAAAAGTAATTTAGTGGGTGTTGTAGTACCAAAAACAAATAGTAATTTCTTTTCATCGGTAGTTGAACAAATGGAAGCCGTACTTAATAAAGCTGGCTATAATATTATCATTACACAGTCTAACGAATCTTTTGAAAAGGAATGTAAAAATATAGACACATTACTGTACACTCAAGTAGATGGGATCATTGCTTCAATGGCTAATGAAACGGTTGATTTATCTTATTACGAAAAAATAAAAGCCAATGGTATCCCATTAATATTATTTGATCGTGGGGAAAATGATCTGAATGTAGATTATGTTGGTATAGACGATTACAACAGTAGCCATGTTATTGTAGAACATTTAATTTCTAAAGGCTGTAAACGTATTGCTCATATTGGAGGTTACAGAAGAACTCGAATTTTTAATAATAGAATTAAAGGTTATGTTGATGCTATTTCAAAGAATAACCTCCCCATAGATGATAGCTTAATTATTGAGAGTTCGCTAAGTCTTGAAGATGGAAGGCGAGAAATGGAACATCTACTTCAACTGGAAGACAAGCCAGATGCTGTATATGTGGCAAGTGATTACGCTGCCTTAGGTGCTTTACAGGTTTTAAACGAAAAAGAAATAAAAGTTCCAGAAGAAATTCGTTTAATAGGCTTTGGAAATGAACCTTTTACATCTTTAGTCACCCCTTCAATTTCTAGTATTGATCAGCATAGTAGAGATATTGGAAGAATTGCAGCAGAGACTTTTCTAAAACGTGTTAAAGAACCAAAAGTAAAACAGAGCTTAAATAAAATAATCCTTGATGCCGAATTGATCATTAGGGATTCTTCTAAATAAAAAAAGCGTTATTGTATGTCTACAATAACGCTTTTTAATGATATAATGTTTTGCTTAGATACCTAAAGCTTGTCCACCACCAATTTGGATTGTTTCTGCAGTTACAAAAGAAGCATCTTCACTCGCTAAGAATGAAACAACTCCTGCAACATCTTCAGGTTGACCTAATCTTCCTAACATAATGTTATTAGCCCATGAAGCAAAAACCTCTGGTTTAGTTGCTTTAATTTGAGCATGGAAAGGCGTATCAATTGTACCTGGTGATACAGCGTTAACTCTAATTCCATATTCAGCTAAATCTTTTGCTAATGCTCTAGTAATTGCATGAACACCTGCTTTAGACGTCCCGTAAATACCAGCACCTGGCCCACCCGCAGTCCAACCAGCGTTAGATGTATAATTAATTATAGATGGGTGTGCTCCTTTTTTTAAGAAAGGTATTGCTGCTCTTGAAGCAAAAAATACAGAATCTAAATTAAGTGCCATAACAAATCTATAGAAATCAGTAGTCATTTCTTCAAATCTTGAACGACCACCTAAACCACCTGCATTGTTTACAAGTACATCAATTCTTCCGTATTTCTCACCAATTGCAGTAATGTTTGCAGTTACTTCTTCTTCTTTAGTAACATCGAATCCCATGTACTCAGCTGTTACACCTTCTGCTGTCAATTCTTTTACTCTTTCAGCACCTACTTCATCTTCAATACCATTTAAAACAACAGTATAACCATCTTTTCCTAATCTTTTTGCTACTTCGAAACCGATACCTCCTGTAGCACCAGTAACTACTGCTACTTTTCCTTCGTTTTTGCTCATTTTATTTATAATTTATAATTATTATATATTTTTTAAATTAATCAATCCGTTCAATTTTACCTACTGTCAAGTAAATTGAAATTAATGATAATGGTACTAAAGCTCCTAGTAAACCAAATAATAATGGCCAGCTAGTAATATATCCTGCGAAAAGAATAGCTAAAATTGTACCTAATACTGCTGCTGCACCACCTAAACCGGCTAAAGAACCAACAGACTTACCACCATGTAAATCACTTGGTAATGTTTGAATATTAGTCATCATAAATTGGAAACCTCCAAGTACAAAAGCCATTAAAACAACTGCTAAAACAGCATTTGGCACTAATACAGATGCTATAATTGCTGGGATCACAATTGCGCCACCCAATAACATTGCTGTCTTTCTTGCTTTATCTACAGTTGCTCCTTTTCTTATTAAGAATCCAGAGTACCAACCACCAGCAATACTACCAATCATTGCTCCTACATAAGGAATCCATGCTGAGAATGCTAATTCTTTAATATTTAAACCAAATTCTTCTACTAAATACATTGGTAAAAATGTTACAAACATCCACCAAATTGGATCTAAGAAAAAACGACCTAAAATAACTGAGTAATTCTTTTTATTAGATAATAATTGTCCCCAAGTTTTACCTACTTCATTAGTTACTTTAGATTCTGGTTGACCGCTTAATATATATTCTCTTTCTTCTTCTGTAATCCAACTGTGTTCTTTAGGACCTTTTTTATTGATAATTAACCAAGGAATTAACCATAGGATTCCAAGACCACCGACAACAACAAAAGTCATTTTCCAACCAATGCTCATATACAACATTAGGATTATTATTGGAGCAAGTATAGATCCGATTGATGCAGCTGCACCAAAAAGTCCTTGTGCAAATGCACGTTCTTTTTGTGGAAACCACTCAGCATTACTTTTAGTAGCACCTGGCCAAGGACCAGCTTCACCAAGACCTAACATCATTCTAAATCCGGTTAATGAAACTTTACCTCTAGCTAAAGATGTTAGAGCATCTGCTGTACCCCAAATTAATACCGAAACAACAAAACCTTTACGCGTCCCTATTTTATCATATAATTTACCAGAAAACAGTTGGCTAAAACCATAAGCAATCATAAAGAAAATTGTAATAATCCCTAATTGATCTTTTGCTTGTTTTGAAGCCTCTTCTGCACTTACGTCGCTATCTACGATACCTAACTCATAAGCCATACCTTGACGGTTAACTACAATTGTAGGATCTTCTTTTTTAAAAGTAATATGATCTGCTCTTTGAATAATTTCTTCTCCTCGCTTTGAAATTAACCTATAGGTATTATCTTCAGCTAAATATTGAGCTTGATTTTCTTCTAAACTAACATTTATCTCATCAACTAAGTCATATTCTATGTTAGCGACCCACATATAGTTTAAAGTACCTCTATCGAGATAATTTATAATGGTAATAAGCATAATTAAGCCTATAATTACCCACCTTAATCCTTTTACTTTCATATTTGTTGTTTATTTAATTTATATGTTATAACAATAATGATATAGCTCACTAAAGTGATCTTTCATTTTTTGTTTTGCTAATTGTGGATTTTGTTGCTCAATGGCATCATAAATAGCCTGATGCTCTTCTATACCCAATAAAGCTCTACTTTTACCACAAACATGATGTTTTTCAAAGTTTGTAATAATCTCTGGTGTTATCATTAACATAAACGTATTAATGGTAGCATTTCCGCACGCTTTAGCAACAGCTAAATGAAACAGAAGATCTTCTTCAACTGCATTTTCACCACGGGTTACTTTTTCTGCATAAGCCGTTAAAGCAGATTTCATATTGTCTAAATCAGCTTTAGTTCTCCTCATAGAAGCTAGCCTAGCTGTCTTTAACTCTAGGAGAATTCTTGTTTCAACTAAGCCTTTAAAATCTTGTTCTTCAAGCCTTAAAATATCTTCAATCATTCCATTCATCGCTGTAACTCCTATATTGGCTACAAAAGTTCCACTTTGAGGTTTTGAAGCTAACAAGCCATAGAGTTCTAATTTCTGAATAGCATCTCTTACAATTCCTCTTGATACGCCAAATTTCTCGGACAATGTTCGCTCAGAAGGTAACTTATCTCCTGGTTCTAAATTTTTCATGTTGATTAACTCTCCAATACTAGAGATAATCTCATTTAAAACTTTTGTATTTTCCGATTTTGTAGGGGTATCTAATTTCATATAATTTGTAATAAAGGATGAGTTTTTCAGCCCAAAAATAAGGCAGCTATAATTTCACCTGTGAATTATTATGGTAAAAATATGTTAATAAAAGACTATTCTAAAGCTTCAATCTCGAACGAATCTATGTAAGCTTCATCTGCATCATTGAAAAAGAATATTGCTAGAGATGTGTTTCCTCCAGAATTAAATGTTAACTCCCCACTAACCATAGTTCCTACTCCTGCTACATCTTCGGTATAAGTAATTATACCCACTGTATTAGCTTCTAGCTCATCTATAGATTCCATAGGCTGAACCATCGCAACACTTATGCTTCCATTTTCAGTATCTATCTGATCTCTAAATGCATATTTAAAACTTAATTTATAGAATTTATTAGGTGTAAACTCACCAATTAATTGATACCCCACTCTGTCGCCTTCTTTTGGTAATTTTGCACCATAAGAACCTTCATGATAATTATTTGATGATGTAATTTGAATCACACTTCCAAGATCTGAGTTTCTCCATGGGTCTCTACTATCAATCTCTACAGGTGCATCTCCTGAATCTCCATTATCAAAACCTGCTTCAAGAATTTCAGGTACTAAAGTAGTTGGAATTTCAGGCTCTATAACCTCAATTTGTTCTGAATATGTACTTAAAACACCTAGATTATCTGTAGCAGTTAGTGTAATTGTATAAGTACCTTCTGCAGGGTATGTGTTAGTACCATCTACACCATCATCATCTGTAAAAGTGTTCCCATCTCCATAATCCCAGAAATAACTTGTTGCATTTGTAGATTCGTTTGCAAAAGTATAAGTCAAATAATTGTCTTCATTAACTGAAGCTGAAAAGACAGCTGTAGGAGGTGTTAAGTCTTCTTGAGAATTAGCATCAGGTAAATCAAAGGCTAATGAATCTATTGAAGGATCACAGGCTACTAAACTAGCGCATGTTACAAGTAATGAAACAGCCATTAGTTTATGTGAAATATATTTATTTAATCTGTTAATATTTTTCATTTTTTAATGTTTTAAATTAATATTCTAATAACCTGGATTTTGACTCATTAACCCATCACTTAAATTCACTTCATTTTGAGGCATAGGTAATAATAAATCAGTAGATGTAAATCCAAATCCATTAAGGTTTGAATACGCAGACAATACTGATTGTGCTTTACCTAAACGAATTAAATCGAATAGTCTATGATTTTCAAAAGCTAATTCTACACGTCTTTCCATTAATAAATCGTCTAAAGTTATATTTGTAACAACATCAGTTAAACCTGCTCTATCTCTAACTTGTTGAAAAGATGCTAATGCTGCCGCTGAACTAGTTTCATTTCCATCAGCCATTATAGCTTCTACATGTAATAATAAAATATCTGCATAACGTAAAACGATCCAATCATTACCTGCTAATTCAGGATTACCATCAAAATCAGGTGTAGGCGTATCACCTCCATTATCCCCATCAGGGAAATATTTAGCACACTGATATCTTACAGAAGTTAAGTGAACAGGATCTTGTCTAAAAGAATTCTGTACTCTGATATCGCCTCCAAATTCATTTAAATCATCTACTAAATCATAAGTTGCATAATTTAAACCACTTGAAACACCAACTCCATTCATCCATTGTGCTGAAAAGGTCTGACTGTCGTTAATAGATTCGAAACCTATTGAAAAAAGAACTTCTTGATTATCTAATTCTGTATAAAACACATCATTAAAATCAATTAACTGATACACTCCACTATTAATAATTTCTTCACATAATAATTGTGCTTGAAGATATTCTGGCTCATCTAACGTAAGGTATACCTTAGCTAATAATCCTTGTGCTGCTCCTTTTGAAGCTCTAGTTCTGTAAGTATTATCTAAACCTTCTGTTGCTGTAATTAAATCTGAAACAATTAAATCATAAACTAATTCTGTATCAATTCTAGTAAATTGAACATTCTTTTCTTCTGGACTTAATACATGATCAACTAAAGGAATATCACCAAATAATCTTACTAAGTTGAAATAAGCATAAGCTCTAATAAATTTTGCTTCTGCTTCTATTGCAGTAGTATCATCATCAACATTTACTAAATTTTCTAAGACTACGTTAGCTCTGAAAATAACTTCATAAAAACTAGCATAATAATTTAGAACAAGACCATTAGTTGGTAACACGTTGAAAGCTTCAAATTGTCCAGAGTCAGCAAAATCATCTGGATCTGCAATTTTAGTTGATGTGTTTCCACTTCTCATCTCCGTTACATAAAACTCATATTGCACACCATGATTTTCATCCTTGGCGTAATTTCCTGCACCTTGTATAGCATCATAAGCTCCAATCAAAGCGGTTTCTAACTCTGCTACAGTTGTATAATAATTTTCTGATGTAATTGCAGAACTCGGTTCTGGCTCTAGAAAATCGTTACACGATGTTGCTAAAACTCCTATTAAAAGGACAATTATATATTTTTTAAATTTCATAATATATTGTATTAAGTAATTAAAGTTTTATTAAAAATCTACATCTAATCCAAAAGATATAGTTCTATATATTGGTGATCCTCCTCTTTGGTATCCGTATTGTGTAGGACTTGTTTTATCTAAAGCTTCTGGGTTCCAACCTGTATAATTATCTGCTGTCTTATACATTAAATTCTGACCTGTTGCATATACTCTAAGTTTAGTAAAACCTAGATCTTTTAACACCTCTTCAGGGAAGCTATACCCTATGTTTACATTTCTTAACGCAATGTATGATGCATCTTGTATTATACTATTTGTAAAATATTTATCAACTAAGAATTCAGTTTCATAACCTGCAGCTATAGCTTCATCACTTAATGTTCTATTGTTATTATGACTAAACATATAATGATCACCAATGTTACGTACTTCTGCACCATGAGATCCTTGGAACATGAATGAAAAATCAAAGTTTCCGATTTTAAAATCATTTGTAAAACTCCAAATTAACTCTGGATAAGGATTTCCTAAAATCGTTTTATCTTCATCATCTAAAACACCATCACCATTTAAATCTTTTACTTGAACCATACCAAAATCTCCACCAACATGTCTATAAGGTCTGTCTCTGTATTCTATTGGCACTTCTGATTCTACAACATAACCGTAAAAAGAAGATATTGGCTGCCCTTCTTGATTAATCCACTCTGCTGGTCTAGTCGAATCTATACTTGTTATTTGTCCGTTTGAATCTGCAAAATCAACTAAAGTATTTTCGTTTGTTGTTGCAATAACTGTTGATTGCCAAGAGAAGTTTCTTTTATTAATATTTCTTGTTCTTATTTCGAACTCAAAACCTTGATTTTTTACTTCACCTAAGTTAACTAAAGCACTATTAAAACCTGTTGTAACAGACACTGGGTTATTTAGTAACAATTGATCACTTGTTCTTTGATACCAATCTACAGAACCTGTAATTTTATTATTTAAAAATCCAAAATCGATACCTGGATTTATCTCAACCAAACGTTCCCATTTTAAGTCAGGATTTGCAATATTTAAAGGAGAATAACCTGTAGATAAAGTACCATCTGAAACGTAAGACGTTAAATCTAATAAAGATAAATGCGGATAATAATCTTGTAAAACATTATCTGAACTTAATACAGAACTACTACCTTGAGCATCTGGATTAACACTTCCTGTATTTAAACGATCATTACCTGTAACACCGTAACTCCCTCTTAATTTAAGAGTTGAAACAATATCACTATCTCGTAAGAAGTTCTCTTTAGCAATATTCCAACCTACAGATGCAGCCGCAAAATTACCGTATTTAAAATCTGATCCAAAAATAGAACTACCATCACGACGGAAACTAAATGATGCTAAATACTTATCATCATAAGCATAAGTTAATCTTGAGATGTATGAAATTCCTCTTTTTTGCCACTCCATACCAAATGTTTCTGCAGCAACAATATTAGTAGCTCCTGAAATTTGTTGAACAATATCATTTTCATAACCTATCCCTTTAACCGTTGAGAAAAAATAATCTCTTGTTTCTATAGAGTTTCCTAAAGTGATCCCTAATTCATGTTTTCCAAAACTTGTATTATAATTGATGAAATTATCAAAAATATAATATTGTTCTTTTTGATTTGTTTCAACCATATAAGCATCGGTAGTTTGCTCTCTAGCTAATGTTCCTAAATAATCTGTTCTTTTAGTATCTTGTAAAGATCCAGATAAAGTTGTTGTGAAATTTAAACCTTTAGCTATTTTATATTTACCGTTAACACTACCAAACATTTTGAATTTTTTATCCATTCTGCTTCTTTCATTAACTCTTGCATATGGATTTTGGTTTGTACTATTACCTATATTCTCAAGTACTTCATCATACACGCCATCATTATTGAAATCAAATATTGTAAAGTGGTTTTGTCTAGCATAATCACCTACTTGTAGAGGAAATGCTTCAGAATCTACCATCTGTAATGTTTGCTCCGTATGATATATTGGCAACCAAGGTTGGTGTCTTGCAACATTATGTACTGATTCAGAAAAACGATCTCTTACAGTATAAGAAGGACTTAAATTAACTCCAATAGAAAATTTATCATTCACCTGATTGTCAACTTTTAATCTTGCTCCAAATTTTTCATAATTATCATTTAACAATACCCCCTCATCATTAGCATAATTTAAACTTGCTGAATACTTGGTATCTTTATTACCTCCTCTAAATGAAAGTGCGTGACTTGTAATAGTTCCACCATCAAAAAACACATCTTGCCAAGCACGATCCGTACCTGTTTGCAATTGCGCCTGTGTGTATATTGAAACCTCTCCATTAGCATCCATTTGTTGCTGTGCCCACTCGTGTGTTGTAGTTCCGTAAGCTTCACTTTTTCTAGCTTCTTTAAAACCAGTATAAGTACTATAAGTAATTTTTGTTTTCCCTTCAATACCAGATTTCATGGTAATCATAATAATACCATTAGATCCTTTTGAACCGTAAATTGAAGCAGAAGCAGCATCTTTTAAAATTTCAAAAGATTCTACATCATTCATATTTAACGACCCTAAAAAGTCAGAATCTACAATAACACCATCAACAACTATTAATGGAGTAGAATCACCTGCCATAGAACCTACACCACGAATTGTAATTGTAGGAGCAGCACCGGCTTCACCATCTGTTGCTTGTATATTAACACCTGAAACCTGACCAACTAATGCATCATCTACTCTAGATACTGCAATTTGTCCTAAATCGTCATTTACGACTTTAGATATAGAACCTGTAGTATGACTTTTCTTTTGTGTACCATAACCAATAACCACTATTTCATCTAACGCACTTGCATCTTCAGCTAAAGATATATTAATAGTAGTCTGTCCGTTTACAGTTACAAGTTGTGTCCCAAAACCAAGATAAGAAAATTGTAATACATCTCCTTTCTTAGCATTAATTTGATAGTAACCATCAAAATCAGTTGTGGTCCCCGTGGTCGTTTCTACTATAACAATGTTTACACCTGGGACAGGCATACCATCTGCTGTAGAAATCACTTGACCTTTAATAGGCATTGTTTCTTGTGCGCTTAACGAAAAACACATTAAAACAAAAATAATCAAGGTTGATTTAATTTTTAATTTCATAATGAATTGTTCTTTTTTTTAGAGTTATTTAGTTTTTTTTCTTGGAACACTATACACTTAAAATTCCTCATTATACAACATACAATAAAGGGGTATTTTGTTTCAAAAACATGTAAAAAAAATTGGTTAACCAGATTGGTTAACCAAATATATGTAAAAAATTGTGTTATCACAATGTTTTCATAAAATAATCTATGTTAAACTAAGATTTAACATAGATTATTTATTTTATAAGTATAAACTTCATTTAATTAAAATAATAAGCACCAGTCCATTGGTAGTTTTTACCATTTACATCTAATGCATGTTTTGTTTCTTTTGAAGCATCTAAATTTGATAAAATCAAAACTTTAGTTTCTCTTAATACAGTTTTCAGTTCTAATACTGTGTAGTTATCATTATCTAATAAAACAGTTATAGAGTTAAATTTACTATAAGCATTATCCGCCGTCTCAACTACCGAGTTATAAACTCCATGAGACTCAATAACAGAAGCAAAAACAGTTGATTTTGTATTTTCTTTTCTTAAAATAAGCACAGGATCTCGACGTAAATTAAACTCAGGATCATTAGCACCAGACCTAGCCAAAATAGCCTTATCTTTTACATTAGTAGCTGAAGTGATACTATAGAACAAGTTATTATTAAGCCATGTAAACTGAATCTGTTCTGACTCAACCACATTTTCTGCTTCTTTCCAAAGGTGTTGATAACCATTTTTAGCCCCTAATGGCACTAAGCTTTTTGGTGCTTCAGTTTTAAAACTTGTTGAAACTATTTGACCAAAATAGTAATACGGTAGATCGTACTGATTTTCTTTATCTGATTTCACTTTAAAAACATCAATAATATAAGGTTTTGCCTCGGTCTCATCCTTAACCATAACCATCGTACGATGAAAACTAGTCCCCGGATAAGCATTGTGTTCTTTAGCACTCATGATTTGAACATCTGGATTAGAGACATCAAAAAGATAACGTTCAGAATGGTTAGCACTTCCAACTTTAAAATCATAATCAAAGTGAGATGTCTCATTTTGAATTACTGTATTGTGAGCAATTGTATGTTTGGCAAATGTTTTATTTTCCTTTAAATATCCACCTCCATTTTTTTGTTCAACATTAACAAAACGAGACAGTCCGTAATCTTGTAGTACCTCATCACCATTTTCGTATAATGAAAAAGACAATTTATCATAATGACCATGACTTAAGCCTTGGCCTGTGTATTTCATTACAAGTCCAATTGTATTAGCTTCATTATTGTATCTTAAAATACCAACGGCACCTTCATCTCCATTTCTACCATCTGTCAGCTCCATTGATTTTTTTATAAATGGCTCTTCCAATCCATCTCTTAAACCAATTGAAACCGATAAACCTGTAGCATCTAATTGTACTTTATTTTGAGATTTAGCAACTGATAGTAATTCTTGTTTCTTACCTCCATAGAAATAGGCGATATCAACAGCTGAAACTAATGATGGTGTATAATAAGACATTCCTTTTTGACCATCATTTAGTGGAAAAAATTCACCATCTGCATCTGTAAGATTTAATAAAGCATCAACCGCTTTCAATAAAACCCCGTTTTTATATTCAAAAATCTTTAATTCTGGTTTTTTATTATGAAGGGCTTCTGCAAAAATCATAAATGGATACATAGCATAGCGCTGATAATATGGCCCTTCTGTATAGAATCCGTCTGGAGAAAATGGACTATCTAAGTTTGCAAAAAATCCAGATTTACCATCTTTATCTTTTATTAAACCTCCATCATCATCTAACTCATTAGGATCAATATTATTTTCTTTTAAACCATACAAAGCTCTTTCTAACAGCTCATCATCATCCATTACTAAACCAATCATCCCAACAGCTACATTTCCCCAAGTACTGTGATTATGAACTCTATTAAAAAACTTAGGTGTATCTACAGAAAGAAAATCTGCATACGGTCTAAATAATGTTTTATTTAAATAATCTGTTTGCTCAGCAGGTAACCAATCGTAAATACAATCGTATGCCTGACTTGTATAAACTAACCAATTAGAATCATTAAGACATTGCCAGAAAAATTTACCCCTAGAATATGAACGCTCTTGTGGGTGACGCCCTAATGTAGGATACAATTCTGCGTAAGCCAATAACATATCTCTTACATAAATAGCATATTTCTCATCTCCAAGCAACTGAAATAAGACTCCAGCTTTTTGCATATTACTATAATTAGCCTTGTGTTGTGTATGCGTATAACCACCAGCCATATCCTTTGGAATTGGCACATCGATACCTTCTCCTATAGCTAAATCTACTTCCTCTTTTACTAGAGCTAAAGTTTCATCGAAAACAGGAACAGAACCGAGTTGTGATTTTATTTCTAAAACGCTTTCTTGCGTTAAAATTAAATTAGGGTGACTAGCAGTAGTATCACTAGAATTGGACAATATTGTTGAATTTGTTTCTTCTTTACAGGATATTAAAACCAGTAAAAAGAAGGGAATTATTTTGGCGATTGTTCTCATTTTGTTGTTTAGCGTTTATTAGTTAGAGAGTATTGTTTATTTTATCATGTACCCACAAAATATTTCACAATTTTGGTTTTATGGTCTTTATTTATGGTTACTGTAATTTCTTTTTCACTTAAAGGGATAATGCTAAGATCATTTTCATTTTGGATCCAAACATCTAAATAATTTTCAAATTGAATAGTTGTTCCTTTATATTTTAACTGTTTAACATTAAAAAATATTGAGGTATTATCTTTAGTTAAAGATACCGCGTTATCACCTTCAATTTCCCATTTTGAATCGTTTAATTTCCACCCCTTTAAATTCTTAACTTCAGAAGTTTCATCTACACGAGCATCGTAAGTTTTGAACGGAAACAATACTGTTATAAATTGAAAATTAGTTTCATTATTTTTAGAAGCAATAGACCACGCTTTGCCACGAGTTCCTTCAGTTTTCAAGGTATCAATAGCTTGTAATTGAAAAACATCTAAACCCGATCCATTTTGAAAAGTAGAACGCAATAAATTTGGAGTATTTTCTAAACTATAATGCCCTTGCCAAACTTGTTTGTAATTGTGCTTTTCTTTAGATGAAAAATTATCTTTTACAATCCAAAAATCATTATCTACATTAATGACTTGTCTACTGTATTTTACACCAACATTTTCAAAACCATCATGGCTCCCTATAAAAACATCTAAATTTTCACGAGCTTCAAAGGCAAAGACTTTTGGAGTTGGTAACTTTTTAAACTTCCCAAAACCACTTCCTCCTTTATTTGATTTATAATCTTTACCCTGTAATTGATCATCAACTAAAGCTACATTTTTAGTCATAGAATTCTTAAACAATTCTAAATCGGGTAAAGAATAACGCACTTGATAGTTAGGCAAAATCACATTGTTATTTGCCATAGCTTGGACACCAAGTATATCTCCATGCTGATGATCTGGCTTGTTTTTATCTAAACCCGCAGAAATAATAAGCATTTTATCATTAGAACTCCAACCTTCTCTCATTATATAATACCCCGTATCATTAAATGACAAAGATTTATATTGAGGTAGAATATCCTGTTTATTTTTAAGTTTTACTAACTGTGCTTCACTTGCATTCCAATAAAACTTAGGACTTAATTTGTTACTTGCAGAATAACCTATTTCAGGATTTTCGAATAACAAATACCCTAAAGCCATTGTACCAGAAATATCATTTTTTTCAGCCCAAGGTGCATCGGTATCATCTGATAACACAGGTGCTGATTTATCTGGAAAAGCAACTTTAGCTAGCGTAGAAAACAACGATTCTAATTTAGCTTCCCAAATTTTATCTATTTTTAGATTACTTTTTTGAGCCAGTTGATACACGTAGAAATAATTACCAATATCACTCATATGATAATGTATTGTGCGCTCAAATTGAAAACCATCTTCATTAATTTCCTTATCTAAGTGCTCACCCAATAACTTCATAGAATGATTATACCATTCATCTGCTCCATTAAAATCTTTTAATAATATTGATAGCATTGCCAAAGCAGACAATCCTCTTGTTTGATGATTCCCTGATTTAAATTCTTTATTATGTTCATACATATGCTGTGCATGTTGTAATAAAGTCGCTATTGTTGTTAATTGCTCTTCATCTGAATATTCCGCTTGACCTAAGAATAAATTATGCAAATGCAACCAATTCAATATTCTATATCCAGATCGAAAGGCTTCAAAAACACCATTACCATCCTTAATCGTTTCATATTTATTTTCAGAAAAAGCAGTATTTAGAGACGCTAATTGATTGGTGAAATAATTAAGATACTCAACATCTTTATTATTATAGAAATAATAGTACCCAATATCTACCATTTTATGCTGCCTAGCTAAATGACGTACCGCATAAGCATTTACAGGTGTTCCGTTTTGGTAGTTAAAAGGCAATTTCCATTGTACTTCTGCAGGAAATTTAGTTAAATGATCTTCAGCTCTTTCAGAATGGTAAGCTTTAGATTCAGGATATAATTTAGTATAATCTTCTAACCTATCCTCAACAGCTTGCCAATCAAAAAAGTAACGTTCAGAAAATTTTTCTCTAAAATATAAGGCGAGTCTTGTTTCTGATATTTCACCATTGACTTGAATACTCTTTTTAGCTGAATTAGTTAAATAATCACCTAATTCATCATGAGAAATCACCTTATCTGATGGTATGTTTTGCGCTACAGCTATTGTAGCGCAAAACAAAAAATATATCAAAAAGACTCTAAAGTGGCTCATATTAATTAATAGACTAACTTCAATTTTAAATTCTGAACCACTTCAATTAAACCAGAGTTTTGCACAACATTATTTACTGGTTTCTGACCTTTTGCTCCCCATAGTATAGCAACATATTTTACGTTGTTATTTTTAAAAGTATTATTTGCAAATTCTACATTAACGATACCTCGTGTTTTTATTAATATATTTTCAGTATCATTTTTTCCGGAATTTGTAACTGTATTTCCTGTAAAAACTAAATTCCCTCCAATTGTAGACTCATCATAACCTCCTCGATAATAATTTAAAACATTCTCTCCTACATTAGTAAAAGTATTATCTACAACATAGACAAACTCACTATTGTAATCTCCTTTATCGTTTGTTTCTTTGTTTAAGACAATACCTTTAGCACAATCTTTAATTATTGTATTTCTTACAGAAACTGTATCTGCAAAAGAACCTTTAGACACTTCTAAAACACTACTAAAATTACTGATCTCTGTGTTGTTTAACCAAAGTCCATAAGCACTTCTCATGTTTTTATCCAACGTTTTAAATGCTGCTTGAGAATTAGTACCTTTTAAGACTACATCATCAATATGAAGAATTCCATAAGGATTCATCTCAAAAGCAGTATTACTAGACGTAAAACTTAACTGCGCTTTGTTATTTTTATCTTTAGAAGTAATCGTAATATTTTTAACGACTGAAACTGTTTTATTAATTTCATAAACTCCAGGATTTAAACTAATAGTATCACCAGAATTAGCGTCCTCTAACGCTTTAGTAAATTCAGCATTAGTACTAACAGCTATCGTTTTCACATCTGCTTTAACTTTATCAGTAGAAAACCAATCTGTACCATAATTAGATCTGTCATATAAATCTTTATGGTTTGCAGAATTAATTAGCGCACCTACTCTATTATTATCTACGGTTCTTTTGGTTCCAAACATATCTGTAGTTATATTTTCGAAATCAAAACCATTATACATATCTTTTGAAGTAACCGAAGCAATTTTTAATTGATCTGAAACATTTTCAACTTTCAATTCTGCTGTAATTAATCCTTCAGGTTTAACTTCACTTTTATTAGCACTGTTTGTATAGTTATTTTCAAAAAGCACACCATCTACCTCATCATAATTTTCAATTGGATAATCGAAAGGAGTTTCATTATATATGACATTATTTGCAACAGTAGTTCTAATTGGTCTTGCAGAACGAATTTCTGTTTTTGGTAAAAATTCACTTTGACTAACATTAGACCCAACACTAAACTGAAAAGGTGTTTCACAATCCACAAATGAATTATAAGCCATAACCACATCAGTAACTTGGTTATATCTATTCTGTGGTGACTTAGGAATACCATTCATCACAGCGATAGGAGCTCTAAAAGTTTCTCCTTTTAATTTGTAGAAATAGTTATTAGTAATCCAATGACCTGCATTTACAACACGAACACCACCAATAAATTTTGAATTATCATTACCTATAAAGATGTTACCATCTATAGTTGCAAAATTACCATGTCTTAATACTAATGATCCTTCACTTTCAAAAAACACATTATTCTTAAAGGTGTTAAAATTAGATTTACTTGAAATGATTTCTACCTCACCATTACAACGGTCAAATAAATTATTTTCAATATTAGCATGCGATGGCATCATAGACGTCCCGCTGTCTCCTATTTGTAAAGTTTCTCCATGAGGGCCACCTTTTCTTGGTCTTGGTCCAAAATGGTTATTTACAATCTGGTGATAGTTTTTTATATGCTCTGCACCTTTTAGCATCACCATAACCGTTGGCCCATAGTTAGACTTCCCTGTAATATAGTTATTACTTAACTCATTGTGTCTACCCCAAAACTCTACCCAATGATCTTTTACATCCCTGTCTGGTTGTGTAAAGTTTTCAATAACACAATTTGTTACTTTAGAATAATTAGCAACGTTTTCATCGCTGACTTTAAACCTAATAACTTGTTTTGTTGGTGTATATCCGTTTTTAAAATACAACCCCTCCACAACCAAATAATCACCACCTAACTGTAAGTTAGATTTACCTTCAATAGTTACTTCTCCTGGTGTTTCTGCCCTTAAAGTAATAGGTTTACCTTCTTCACCATTAGCAACAAACTTAATTTGAATGTCTTTATAGACTCCATTTTTAAGAACTAACTCATCACCTGGCTTTGCATTTTTTATAGCTTCTTTTAGTGCTTCTTCACTAGAAATTGTAGCACTTATTTTTGTTGTTGTATCTGCTTCTTTACAAGAAAACATCAATAAAATTAACCCAAAAGATAAAAGACAATTCTTCATATTATATATCATTAGTGTGTAACATTTAGTTCGTAATATTTTACTTTAGAAAAAGCACTTTCTGATGTAGAGCTCAAATAATTACCTGCTTTGAAGTAATTTTCGAAAGGCCATTTTTCTAAACTAACATCTTGATAAACCACAGGCTCATCATCATTTAATTGTAATTCTAATCGTGCGTCTGATGCTGTAATCTTAAAATCAAATGCTTCAAAACCAACATAACCCATATTAATTTTTTCATCAAACCAAGTATCACTTGATGTATCTAAAAGAGCATCACCGGTTGTAGATTCATCTATTAAAGATTTTTTATAAACCCATAAATCACCATCTATCCAAGTCATTTTTATTAATGGAGGACCATTGTTTGAAGAGAAACCATGCGCAGACATATCTTCTATAGATAGGATACCATGAATTTGCATTACAATCGTTCTGTGGTATTGCCTACTACTTTCGCTGTCTTCTGAAATATCAACAACTTTTAAACGCCCTTCAATTGTTCCCCCTTCTAATAAAGACCAATTTTCTTTAGAATCAGATGGATTAATTAATTCTCTTAATTCGGTTCTAGAATAAGAACTGTTGGTTGTAGAAATATTAGGAAATGTGTAAAATTCTATTGATGCATCTCCAACGTCATCATACATGTAAGGTTGAATAGCACTATTTGTTCTATAGCGCCCATTTATTAATGATGAAGGTTGATATTCATCTGGACCTCCATTATTATTTTCATCTACAGGTAAAGTTACTTTCCAATTAGAAAAATCAATATCTGCAAAGGTTCCATCTGTATCATCATTCTCACCACTATCATCATCAGGGTTATCTACAGACTCAAACACAAATTCTTCGTAAGCATCCTCACTCTTAGAGCAATTAGCTACAAGTATGGCAAAGAAAAAGAGCGCGTATACAAATTTAAACCTCATGCTAGCATTATTATAAATAAAATTGGTTAACCAGATTGGTTAACCAAAAATATAATAATTTTTCTATTTAAAAAAAGTATTTGAGATAATTCTCTACACATTGAAGGTAATTTAACAAAGATAGGAGATTAACGGCCTAGAGAAAAGAATTTACCTGCTTTAACTTTTTAAAAACACAACCTACTAACTAACAATATTATATAGAATTTATATTGATTTAAAACATATTTCGGCTCAATTTTAAGGTACAAATCACAATAAATTGATAAATACTCACATTGGAAATCTAATTTTCTGAAGTTAAAATTTAGAGACTGACCTAGGTCATTTCCAATAAAAGATATCATTTCTACTTTTACATGGTAAAATACTATATCATGAATACTTTTAGATACAGACCAAAAGATAATTATATTCAAAAAGCAGGTTGGCAAAAATTATACATACTTACTGAACATTGGAAAACTGATATTTCGTTTTACACCGATGACTTAAGATTTTTACACCATTTGATTGACAAATACTTCTTGTGGATATCCAAAAAAGAGAATATTGATGTCATCCAAGAAATTGAACTGAATTTACTTAAAGTAGATAAACAATCTGAATCTTTATTAAATAGAGTTAATAAACAACTGCAATACCTCACCGATTTAATGGGTGATCCTTTGGTTTATAATTCTGATGAATTTAGAAAAGAACACGAGCAATTAGAAGACGACTTAAATCAATTTGTAATAGATTTTAGAGAAAACCGAAAAGAGATTTTTAAAATCACAGAACACATTGTTAAAGGTGAAGAACTCCTCAAACAATTTAACATAAGTTCAAAATCACAACTTCAAAGTTAAAGTCGATTTGTAAAAACCTAAAAAGCAATGAAAAACCTACATCGTATATTAATAGAGATTACAGAGCTTACCTCTAATATTGAAACTAAATATCCAGAGCTTTATAGATCATTAGACGAAAACCCGATAACCATACCTACAAGTCCACACCCACATATGGACAAAGTAATTATGGAAGAATATTTAGAGAGCTTAAAAATAGTATTGAAGAATTACCTAAAGGAAGAAAAAATAAGATTAAGCACACTAAAAAACTAATATCATGGGAGAAATAGCAACATCTAATAGACAAATCACTATGTTTTACAGCTCTAATTCTGTAAGAGCAAAGCAAACTTTAGCGTATGCACAAGCTGAAGGTTTAAAAATAAAAAAAGTAGACATCTTAAAAACAAAACTCACCGGCTTACAAATCGTAGAATTGGCAGAACGCATAGGCCTTGAGGTTTCTGACTTGGTAAATCAGGATCATCCTGTTTACAAAAAACAATTTGAGAATCATAATTTCTCTACCGACGATTGGTTAAAAATGATTCGTCATTACCCTGAAATCATGAAACAACCTATCTTATTATGTGGAGACAAAAGCGTTCTCATTGAAACACCTACGGATATCAATAAAATTTGAGAACTAGTTTATAAAGAAATTATATTATGAAAACAGAAGTCTTATACAATCCAAATATGCACTTCGAACACAAATTGTGGAAAACAGAACTTGCATTCTGGAAAGATGAATTAAAATCGTTCAACAACAGATTAAGTGAACTTGTAACACGTTGGACAAACAAAGATGTCGTTCTAAAGTTAGAACATTATCAAAATGAATTTGCACTTCATGGCGGTGTCATCGAAGATTTAGAGGAAATCATTAAAAAGCACGAAACGCAAATAGCCAAACAAAGTAAAATAGACGAAAATACCATAGATACAGAATTAGCCATAAAGCATATTAAATTCAGAAAGTGTTTAGAAAAGCAAAGAAAAATATATGCAGAACTCAAAAAAGATTTTTTCTTGTTTTTAGATCAGTACATGTAGCTAGTTAACTCCGCTTAACGCTTACTAAAACTACATAAACTCATTTATAAAATAGGTTTTTTAATTGTTGTTTAGTTTACGGGATCTCTTTTTTCTATAAAAAGAGATCCCGTTTTAGTTCAAACAGTTTACTCTAATTTCATAAAGGACAATCAAGATTTTATGCCTTTGTTAAAGTTATTATAAAACACCTTATACTGATTCAGGTCAGTGCCCCTCTTTACATAACGCTCTAATTTTGAAGTATAAATAATTCACTTATTTACACACATAACAAAAACATTTAAAATATAAATATCATGGCAAATATAATCGTGATTCCCTTTAAGGAAGAAGCAAAAGCGATTGACGCTTTGCACCAAATTAAAGAATTAGATGAATATGGAGATATTACACTCTATGAACACATTATAATTCGTAAAAGAGAAAACAATCAATATGAAGTGTTAAACAACCAAACCGATATTGAAGGCTGGAGAACATTTACAGGCATGGCACTTGGAGGTTTTGCAGGCGCTTTTGCTGGTCCAATAGGTTTTATTATTGGCTTATACACAGGAACCGCTTTTGGAGCTTTTTGGGATGTAAGTCATTTTAATTTTGAAAATAATTTTATCAAAAAAATCAGTAATCAAATGGCTGTTGGCACCATTGCTATCATTGCAGAGGTCAGTGAAGACAATCCCGATTTTATTGACGAAGCATTAAAACCTTACAGTTCCGAAATTTTAAGAAGCGAAGCGGGGTTAGATTATGATGACTTTGTAGACGAAGAAATTGAAGACTTAGAAGAAGGTATTGAAGATGAACGCGATAATTTAAAGAAAGCAACTTCAGAAGAAAAAAAGCGCATCACAACTAAAATCAAAAATTTAAAAGCAAAACGAAAATCTAAAATTGAAGATTTAGAAGCGCAAAGAAAATCTTCTTTATATGGCATTAAAGACAAAACTAATGCCCGTATTAATACATTGAAATCTCGTTTAGAAAACTATGAAAATTCCATTTCTAAGACCTATAAAAAAGCACGTAAAGACCGATTAAGAAAACGTATTAAAAGAGAAGAAGAAAAATTATACCAATTGCATGATGCCCTAGGAGAAGACATTGTGGATTAATAATCATGAAACAAGAAATTCCAAAAATTAAATTAAAAATGGGAAAATTAATATTAGTCAGACACGGAAAAAGCGTCTGGAATATGAAAAACATATTTACCGGATGGACAGATGTAAACCTCGCACCAGAAGGATTAGAAGAAGCTAAAATTGCAGGTGAATTAATCAGAGATCAAAAAATCAATATTGATATTTGTTATTCGTCTTACTTAAAAAGAGCGATTAAAACAGCGTCCATAATTATGGAAACAGCAGATATATCATACATCGATTTTATTAAAAGCTGGAAATTAAACGAAAGACATTATGGCGCTTGGCAAGGACAAAATAAAGATGAAGTGAAAAAAGAAGCAGGTGAAGATCTCTTTTGGAAAGTAAGAAGAGGTTATAGTGATTCTGCTCCTGCTCTATCTGTAAATGATAAACGTTATCCGAAGTTCGATTCTAAATACAGTAAGCTTACCGAAAAAGAATTACCTACAACAGAATCTCTAGAACAAACCAAAGAAAGAGCTGTTGCCTATTATTTTGAAGCGATAGTTCCAGAATTAGTCAAAGGGAAAACTGTTTTGGTTTCTGCCCATGGTAATTCCATTCGCGCACTAATGACCGAAATTTTAGATATTCCAGCATCCGAAATTTCAACTGTAGAAGTTCAAACTGGAGTTCTAAACATGTATGAATTTGATAGATCAATGAACTTAAAAGAGCATCATAAACTAGAACAAATGAGTAAAATAGTGATTTAAGTATTAAAAAAATTAACACAATACTTAGCAATACTTATCGCTTTGTTAAAGTTTCGTAAAAAAACAGTCTAAATAAGCAAAAGGTAATCTATTAAGCTTTGATTACAATACCTTTAAGTATCAAATCACTTAAGAAAAACAATAAATTATGGGAATGAAAGTAGCAGACCAAATCGTAGAAATGTTAGTGGAGAATAACGTGAAAAGAATTTATGCCGTTACTGGAGACAGTTTAAATGAATTGAATGATGCTGTAAGAAAAAACGGAAAAATAGAATGGATTCACGTTCGCCACGAAGAGGTTGGTGCCTATGCTGCTGCTGCTGAAGCCGAATTAGATGGTTTAGCCTGTTGCGCAGGAAGCAGCGGCCCTGGTCATGTACATTTAATTAACGGACTATATGATGCTAACCGTTCTGGAGTTCCAATGATTGCAATTGCGTCAACTATAAACACACCCGAATTTGGTGTCGATTATTTTCAAGCCACAAATACCTACAAATTATTTGATGATTGTAGTGTCTATAATGAATTAGCAAGCACACCAAAACAAGTGCCCCGTATGCTGCAAGCAGCCATGCAAAATGCGGTTCATAAAAAAGGAGTAGCCGTATTTGGGTTACCTGGAGATGTTTCGGCTATGCCTGCTGAAGAAAGTGCTACATCGATGTATAATTATCACAGCGAAACAATTTTGCGCCCATCAGATCATGAGATGCAGAAATTTGCAGACCTCGTTAATAAACACCCAAAAATTTCTATTTATTGTGGTATTGGAGCAAGAGAAGCGCATGACGATATTGTAAAATTAGCACAATTATTAAAAGCACCTATTGGATATTCGTTCCGTGGAAAAATGGGAATGCAATATAACAATCCTTATGAAGTTGGCATGACAGGCCTACTTGGTGTGCCTTCAGCTTTTCATGCCATGCACGAGTCTGATGTGGTGATTTTATTAGGAACCGATTTTCCTTATGAACATTTTATGCCTGTAAAAAATAAAATTATTCAGGTAGATGAAAAACCAGAACGTTTAGGAAGACGTGCCAAATTAGAAATAGGATTAACCGGAAAAATAACAGATACCGTTGAAGCATTACTGCCATTAATTAAAGAAAAAGAAGACGACAGCTTCTTAAAAGCACAATTAGAATTTTACAAAAAAGTAAAAGAAAATTTAAATATTTATGTCAAGGAAACCGGTTCTGAAAAACATATAAGTCCAGAATTTGTAGCCTCTACTATTAATGAAATGGCCAATGACGATACTGTTTTTACTGTAGATACAGGGATGTGTTGTGTTTGGGGTGCAAGATATATTGACGGTACAGGAAAACGAATTATGTTAGGTTCTTTCAATCACGGTTCTATGGCTAATGCTATGCCAATGGCTATCGGTGCACAACTAGCTTACCCAGACCGACAAGTCATTGCATTTTGTGGAGACGGTGGACTCTCCATGTTATTAGGAGATTTAGCAACAATAAAACAATACAATCTTCCTATAAAGTTAATTGTATTTAATAATCGTTCTTTAGGAATGGTGCAATTAGAAATGCAAGTTGAAGGTTTACCAAACCATGAAACAGAAATGGTAAATCCAGATTTTAAAATGATTGCAGAAGCAATGGGATTCAAAGGAATTTCAGTATCAGAACCAAGTGGCGTAAAAGCAGCCTTAAAAGAAGCATTTATACATGACGGTCCTGTTTTAGTCAATGTATTTACCAATCCACAAGCTTTAGCTATGCCTCCAAAAATGGAATTCGACCAAATGAAAGGCTATGCTTTGTCTATAAGTAAAATGATTTTAGGAGGAAGAATGGATGAGGTTTTAGAAATGGTTAAAACCAATTATAAACACATGAAAGAGGTGTTATAAAAATGAAATCTTTCCCGTAAAAAAAAACAATTAAATATCATATTTATCCATACCACGGTTACTTCTTCATTTTTAGAAGTCTTCGTGGTATTTAAATTTTATCGTTATAGTATTAATTAAAAAAACAGCTTCGTTTATTTCTAAGTTTATCTGCTTTAATAATCTTGATTTTTTTGTTAAAGTTATCAGACAAAAAAAAGAAAGAAAAAAAACAGACTGACTTAGATCAGTACAATTGGTCTCTGATTCTAATACCTTTGAATAGTAATAATTAAATATTAAAAAATAAAATAAAAACTCCAAACATCGGAATTAAAGATGAAAATAGAAAAGCAATAGCAAACCAATTATCAAAAATATTAGCAGATGAATTTGTGCTTTACTCAAAAACTTTGAATTTTCATTGGAATATTGAAGGTCCAGATTTCCATTCCGTTCATTTTTATCTAGAAACCTTATATAAAGAACAACAAGAAATAGTGGATACCGTAGCCGAAAAAATACGAATGCTAGGGCATTATGCACCTGCTACTTTAAAAGACTATTTAGATCTAACACACCTTACTGAAGAAACAAAAGGAGGTAATAATAGTCAAAGCATATTTACTGAATTATTAGAAGATCATGAAAGTACTATTGTATTCCTTAGAGAAGAAATACAACCTGTATCAGACAAATGGAAAGCAGAAGGTATTAGTGATTACATTACTGAATTAATGGAACAACACCAAAAAACAGCTTGGATGTTACGTGCGCATTTAAAATAACATAGGCTATTTTAACTTGTAAAAGGGGAAGTTTCTTTTGCCATGAAAATCAGAAATCTAAATTAAAATTTAGAACCATAATTCAAATAACGATGCTAAAAAATATTAAAATTTCGTTAGTAAGTGTATTGCTTGTGTTAACAGGCTTATGGATCGTGGCTAATATGCCATTTTCTAATATGCTATCTGTGTGGTCTGTTCGGGATTTATGTGTTCAATATTCAGGTGTTATTGGCATTGGAGTAATGAGTGTAGCTATGGTACTTACACTTCGGCCAGTGTGGCTCGAACCTTTACTTGGCGGATTAGATAAATCTTATAGACTTCATAAATGGTTAGGGATTGTTGGTCTGGTGGCAGTGATTACTCATTGGATTGCATCAAAAGGACCGCATTGGCTATCTAATCTAGGTGTAATTGAAGGTCGTCATCATCGTGCATCACATTCAGTAGCAAATTCATTAAGTGTAATTCAGGGATTTTTTCAAGGACTACACAGTCCTGCTAAGTGGATTGGGGAGTGGGCATTTTATGGCTTAGTTCTTCTTATTACTCTAGCATTAATCAAAAGGTTTTCATATAAAATTTTTAAAAAGACACATTTACTAATTGCTGTAATTTATCTCGTTTTAGTATTTCACGCTGTGATTTTGTTCAACTTTTCTTTATGGACGCAGCCATTAGGAATGGTGATGGCTCTCTTGCTAATTTCAGGTTCCGTCTCTGCTGTGCTTGTGTTAACAGGTCAGGTAGGTAAACGACGAAAGGTGGAGGGCATTATAGAAACACAGCATTATTTTCCTAAAATGAAAGTGCTAGAAACAGAAATACGAATAAAAGAAGGTTGGAGAGGACATAAGAGTGGTCAGTTTGCCTTTGTTAGTTTTGATAAGAAAGAAGGAGAACACCCTTTTACCATTGCCTCAAGTTGGGATGTTAACAATCCTCTCATTATGTTTATTACTAAGGGATTAGGAGATTATACTAATTTTCTTCCTGAGCGGTTAAGTATTGGAGACAAAGTAATTGTTGAAGGACCCTATGGTTGTTTTACTTTTGATGATACAACCCAACGTCAGATTTGGATTGGTGGAGGGATTGGTATAACTCCTTTTATTGCTCGAATGAAACAACTGGCGAAGCACCCAAATACTCAGGCTATTGATTTATTTCATAGTACTACTGAAATGGAACCTGAAGTATTAAAAAAACTAACAGCTGATGCTACCGCTGCCCATGTGAAATTACATGTAATAATTGATAAACGTGATGGACGATTAACGGGAGAAAAACTTCGTACAATAGTGCCTGATTGGAAATCAGCTAGTATTTGGTTCTGTGGCCCTAAAGGTTTTGGAGCAGAGTTGCGCAAGGATTTGTTAAAAAAAGGGCTATTGTCTAAAAATTTCCATCAAGAACTTTTCAGTATGCGGTAAATAAGAAGGTCTTTCTTATTTTTCACGGCCTAAATAAAACCTTTACCTCTTTTGTGAAATTTTTAAACTTAAAAAAAGGGGGTTAAAATATAGATAAATGATAATGAGCAGTATTATAGCTACAAAATAGGTTTGGTTTTGTAGTTATAAGTTGCTGACTTATATTCTAAAAAAGCTTTATCTATTTTATATGTTTTTTTTAAGGTCTCATTCAGGTCATTTCTAATACTAATCTAGCTAAATATATTTAAGACTAGTAAATTATTGCCACCTACACAATGAATTTGTATTTCAACCTAATACTGAAGAAAAACAGCTTTACCTCCTCTTTATTTCACTTGTAAACATTTCATAATGTTAAAGTTAACCCAAAAACCTTTAGACTGATTCAGGTCAGTGCAGTAGACTCTTCATTCTAATACCTTTGAATAGTAATAATTAAATATTAGAAAAAATGAAAACTCCAAACATCGGAATTACAGACCAAAACAGAAAAGCGATAGCAAACCAATTATCAAAAATATTAGCAGATGAATTTGTACTTTATTCAAAAATCTTAAAGTTCCATTGGAATATTGAAGGCCCAGATTTTCATACGGTTCACATTTATTTAGAAACATTATACCATGAACAACAAACAATCGTTGATAATGTAGCTGAAAAAATACGTATGCTAGGCCATTATGTTCCCGCTACTTTACAAGATTATTTAGATCTAACACATCTTACTGAAGAAACAAAAGGAGGTAATGACAGTCAAAGTATATTTGCTGAATTATTAGAAGATCATGAAAGTATTATTGTATCCCTTAGAGAAGAAATAGAACCTATATCAGACAAATGGAAAGCAGAAGGCATCGGTGATTACATTACGGGATTGATGGAACAACACCAAAAAACTGCATGGATGTTAAGATCACATTTAAAATAATATCATTCAATACAAAAGAGAGTCGCCGAAATTTATAACGCTAAATTTCGGCTCTTTTTTTATACTGACCTAAGTCATTACCAAGCACAATAAGTTATGCTAATTTTATATTGAAATTTTGTTACAACAACAAAATCAAAAGTTAAACACAAAAAAATACAACCATGAACTATAAAAATATAACAATAGCAGGAAGTGGTGTTTTAGGATACCAGATCGCTTTTCAAACTGCTTTTTATGGATTTAATGTTACCGTTTATGACATTAATGATGACGTAATAGAAAAGACAAAAACAAAGTTCAACACTTTAAGTGAAGCATATAAAAAAGATATAAATGCAACACAACAACAGATTGATGAAACATTTAAAAATTTAAGTTACACTTCAGATTTAGCAGAAGCAGTAAAGGATGCAGATTTACTAATTGAAGCAGTACCAGAAAATCCTTCTATAAAAATAGATTTTTATAATAAGTTAGCTAAAGTTGCTCCTAAAAAAACTGTTTTCGCTACAAATTCTTCAACATTATTACCGAGTCAATTTTCTGAAGCCACAGGTAGACCTTCAAAATTTTTAGCGCTTCATTTTGCAAATACCATTTGGCTTCACAATACTGCTGAAATTATGGGACATTCTAAAACAGATCCAAAAGTTTTTACAGATGTTATTGCCTTTGCCAAAGCTATAGGAATGCTAACATTACCGTTGCACAAAGAACAGCCTGGCTATATCCTTAACTCGTTATTGGTGCCATTATTAAGTGCTGCTATAAACTTAATAGCTAATAATGTTGCTGATTTAGAAACTATTGATAAAACCTGGATGAAAGGAACAGGTGCACCACTAGGACCTTTAGGTATCCTTGATGTTGTAGGTATTAAAACGGCCTATAATATTAATAAAATAGCTGCAGAAAAAACAAAAGATCCCTTAAAGATAAAAACAGTAAAATATCTAAAAGATAATTTTATAGACAAAAACAGACTAGGGGTTTCTACCGGTGAAGGTTTTTATAAATACCCCAATCCTGCTTATCAAAATCCTGATTTTTTAAAATAAAAATCAACTAAAATTTAACCTGTTAGTAAGAAGGAAGTAATATTAAGAGAAATAACGAAATACAGATAAAAAAAACAACTGTTTTTTATCTGTGAATCATTAATAAAAATAATAAAACCTGTTAAAATTTAAACTAATTTTGCACGCTATTATTTTGGCTCTATTGGCCTTAAAATTTATTAATGTACTAAAAATGGACGATCTAATTACATTTGCTTTAACTGTCTTTACTGGTTTTTTTGCTATAATGAACCCTATCGCTGGTATTCCTTTATTTGTTTCTTTAACAGAAGGTGCTGATTCAGAAACCAAAGAACGAATAAATAAAAAAGCGACTTTAACAGCTTTTTTAATTGTATCTACATTTGTAGTCTTAGGTAAGTTTGTATTTGATATTTTTGGTATTACTATTCCTGCTTTTAAAATAACTGGGGGAATACTTATTTTCTATATCGGATTCGAAATGCTTCAATCTGTAAAATCGAGTGTTAAACACTTAAAAAATATAGCCTTCGATGAGCAAATAGCAATCTCACCATTAGCAATTCCTCTACTTGCTGGCCCAGGTGCTATTGTAACTGCAATGAATTTTGTAACCGATGTAGATGCAACACGTATCATAATTGTAATCATAATGTTTGGTTTCATCTGTGCTTTAACATATTTATCATTTCGCTTAAGCGATTTTATTGTTGAGAAAATAGGGAAAAATATAATTGGTGTTTTAAATAAAATAATGGGGTTAATTATTGCCATTATCGGTACCAATATGGTTATTGAAGGCATTAAAATCTCATTTAATTTAAGTCTATGATCCACAGAAAAAGAAACAAAAACCTTGGTTTAGCCGAACTTGTTGCCATTGCTTTAGGCGGTATGGTGGGTGGTGGAATTTTCACGGTTCTAGGTATTGCTGTTTCTATTGTGGGTAATTTGGCGCCTGTCGCTATTATTATAGGCGGCTGTATCGCTGCCTTAGCAGCCTATTCTTACGTTAAATTAGGATTATATTATAAAGATGAAGGTGCTACATATTCTTTTTTTAAACGCACCTATCCTGCTTCAAAATTTTCAGCCTCTGTAGTCGGTTGGTTTGTTCTTTTTGGATACATAAGTACCTTAGCATTGTACGCTTACACATTTGCTTCTTATGCTATTAGTAGCACCGATTTCGCTAATGATATTTGGATTAGAAAAAGTATAGCGATAGCTGTTATTGGTTTATTCACATTAATTAATATTTGGAGTGTTAATGGAATGGGGAAAATTGAAGACGCCATGGTTTATACCAAACTCATTTTACTCACAATTATATCCGTCGTACTTATTCAACATGGTACTACTGATTTTGGAACATTTGTAGACAATATGGTTGTTGATGCAGAAAAATCAAACATATTCTCTATTCTAATAGTCGCATCATTAACTTTTGTGGCCTATGAAGGTTTTCAGTTGGTTATCAATGCTGTCAACGAAATGAAAAATCCTGATAAAAACATCCCTAGAGCAATCTATACTGCCATTACGTTAGCTATTATTATCTATGTTGTCCTTTCTATGGGGGCATTGTTTGCAATACCTACAGAAGAAATAATTAAGAATAAAGAATTTGCGTTAGCCGCAGGAGCAGGAAATGCAATTGGAAGCTTAGGTACTAACATCGTTATCTTAGGTGCTATTTTAGCAACAAGTAGCGCTATTAGTGGAACTGTATTTGGTTCCTCAAGACAAATGGCAGTAATTGCAAAGGATGGATATTTTCCGCATTGGTTATCTATTAGAAAAAAGAACACGCCTAAAAATGCCATTATCACTATGGCAGCAATGTCTAGTATTTTAATTTTATTGGGAGGCTTAGAACTAATTTTAGAATTTGGAAGTATCACCTTTTTATTTGTCTCATTACTAATGGCAATTGCCAATTATAAAATAAGAGACAAAACAAATTCTTCAAAATTTATAACCATTCTTTCTATTATAGGACTTGCCGTTGGTGGACTAATGATACTGTATTATGAGTTTAAAAATGAATGGAAACAGATGTTAGCCATTATAATCTTGTATCTAGTTCTCGCTATTTTTGCTTGGATTTATTCAGAAAAAGTAAAAAAAACAACCCTTAATCATTAAAGGTTACTTACTATTTAGATCGAGATTTAGAAAACAATTGAACGATTAAAATAGCAACTGATATTAAGATTCCTAAAACAGAAACACCTTGCCAAGCGTAATGCTCCCAAGCCAAAGCACCTAGCGTAGTCCCTAATGATCCACCAATAAAAAAACCGACCATATAAATGGTATTAACGCGATTTCTAGCTTCTGGATTTTTAGAAAACACAATACTTTGATTTGTAATATGTAAGATTTGCAATCCTAAATCTACCAAAATGACACCGACAGCTAAACCAATAAGAGAGTTTGCTGAAAAGTAGAAAATAACCCAAGAGAAAATTAGCATTACGGCAGAGAAAAGAATGATTTTATTCTTGTTGAATTTATCATTTAGCTTTCCTACAACGGCTGCAGCTAATGCTCCTATAACACCAAAGAGACCAAAAGCCCCCGTAATATCACTACCGTAACCAAAGTTATCTTCCATCAAAAAAACAAAGGTGGTCCAAAAAATACTTAAACCCGCAAATCCAAGGCCACCACGTAATGCAGCGAGTCTTACTGAAGGTTCCGTTTTAAAATAAAACCCAATAGATTTTAGTAAACTACCATAACTCCCTTTATAAGTAGGATTGATTTTTGGTAACTTAAATTGAAGTAAAATAAAAAGCAATACCATTAAACCGGTTGCTGCAAAATACATAAATCGCCAGCCAAACCATTCACCAACAATACCACTTATAACACGAGAGCCTAGAATACCAATAAGCAAACCACTCATTACAATACCAATAGCACGCCCACGACTTTTATCATCCGCTAATTGTGCCGCCATAGGAACAAATAATTGCGGAATAGCAGAAGAAAAACCAATAAGAAAACTACTCGTAATAAGAAGAAACAACGAGCTAGACATCGCTGCCGAAATAAGTGAAATTACCATTAAAGCAAAATCGAACTGTAGTATTTTTTTATTAGAGATCTTATCGCCTAATGGAATGATAAACAACAACCCAAAGGCATACCCCAACTGTGTCGCTAATGGCACGTTACTTATAGCCGACTCACCAACTCCAAAATCAACAGACATTTGGTGTAAAAGTGGTTGATTATAGTAGAGATTAGCCACCACAAGTCCAGCAGAGACACTCATTAAATACAGTACTGAATTGGATAATTTTTTATTCATTTTTTCTAAAACCTAAAAGCTGTTTTCACTTGCAATGATATCATTTTTCACCGCTATCTTGCAATTTTTATATCGCTTTTAAACCTACTTTTTCAAATTAATAAGTAATGAATAGTTTATTCTTTTAAACTGTATTTATTATCTAACATCATATCTATTAAAGAAACTTTTTTGTAATGCTTTTTTTGCATCTTGTAAAAGCTCTTCAACTTCATTGAGTGTATTGTTATTTATTTTTGCAATTTCCTCTAATTCAAAATTTTGAACAGCAGATAACTCAAAAACTTTTCGCATGGCAACAGGTAAATTATAGAGTACCATTTTAATGTGATTGTTAATCTCTTCTACTGTTAGATCATTATCTATTTTTTCTACCAACGCTTTCTGGTCATCCTCAATAAAAATGGGGTTTAATGTATAATCATTATGATTATAGGATATATCATCTAGTTCTTCAACAAGTAGAAAATCACCACCACCATCTTTACTATAATTTTCTTGCATTGCATCCCATTCTGGCTGGGTATAATCATCTATATTTTTAAAAAAGAAATCATCAAACTCTTCTTCTACAATAATATCATCTAACAAATTATTTGTTTTTTTAAATAGCCAGAGATAGAAATCTTTTGCATTTGAAACCTCATCGATATGATCATAAATTTCAATAAAAAGTTGATCTATAATATCATTTGCTTTGTATTTATTTTTTGAGAAGTTTCCTTTTTTTATGGCTGTTTTTATCTGATCATTAACATACCTTTTAATTTCTGGCATGATCTTCATCGCTAAAGCATCAAAAGAAATTTGATTTCCTTCTTTCTTTAGCTGAACAAGATCTGAAAATGATTCGGTTACAAAAACACGAGACTCTTTTTTATTTTGAGAATATAAAACGGTAGTTTCCATGAGACACATATTTAATAATTATAATATAAAGGTCTCTACTTTTTAGAAAAGATGAAATGACTTAGGTCAGTCGTTAAGATAAAGCTTATTAAGCTAAAATTTTTAATTGAGACTCTAATTTATTCAACACTGTGCTTGAACCTCTCAAAATTAGAATGTAATTCCCTTTTTCTAATGCTTTTAAGTAAGTGTTTACATTATTTTGATTGATACCAAGTCCTCTTAAAATACCAAAAAGCCCCGTTGACATTGAACCTATGGTTTTACCATTAATTTCTTGTAAAAACATGGGCGTAAGAAATCCTGCAATAAAAAAAGGACCTACATCTGCATTTAAGATGATTCCAAAATTTGAAGACAATTTTAAATTGTGCTCACAGTATTGCTGTAATTTTTTCTTAGCATTTAAAAAATTAGAGTTAGGTTTTTCTGCTTCTAATTTACCTAAAACAGAAATTTGAACGTCATTAATAGGAGTATGATAAATACTATTTATCACATTTTTAATTTGCTCAATTTTTGGATAAGACCTTAAGAGTACCCTTTTTTCTCTCGAAGATTTTGTAGTAGAGTTCATGAATAATTCAATATCAGCAACCTAATTGCTAGTTTCTGTAACAAATGTAATAGAACAAATTATTTACAGAAATGACCTACATCACTCTTCAATATTTATAAAAATTACTCCATATGATTTACACTTATAGCGATCCGAATTCTGCAATAGTCTCTAAGCCTTTTCGATCTAACAAAACAAGTCTCCTATTAGATTCTACACCTATTAAACCTTCGTGTTTAAATTCTGTTAACATTCTAATGGCTGTTTCTGTAGCTGTACCAATAAGTCCAGCAAAATCTTCTCTAGGGATGCTGATACCAGCGTGTTCTTCATCCTTAATCATTCCTTTAGCATCTAATTCTAAAAGTGCTTTAGCAGTGCGTTGTCTAACGGTAGCAAAAGCCATATCTACTAAATGTTCTTGTAGCGTAATTAAACTATTAGAGATCATTCCGGTAAATTTATTAGAGACCTCTTTGTTTCCGTATAAGAGTTTTGTGAAATCGGCTTTAGGAATTGCACAAACCTCAGCATCTTCTAAAACACCCGCAGTTTCTATGTAAAGCCCTGTGTTTCCTAACAAAGATAATTGCCCAATAAAATCACCAGAACCGTACATTCCTGTTACAAATTCTTTTCCGGTTTCTGTTGTTCTATAAGTTTTCACATTTCCACTTTGTATAAAATATAAATGATGGGCAGCATTACCTTCATCAAAAATTCGATCCTTGGTTTTATAAATTTGAAGGCTACGGTCTTTTGAAAGTGCTTGGAGATTTAAATAGTCTGAAGCTTCATCAAAGAATTGATTAATACCGTCTATATTTTTAGAAAATTCTTTCTTTAAAAAATTGTTCTTATTTAAACGACACTCAATAGCGCCTATTAACTCATCCTCTTCAAAAGGTTTGGTTAAATAATCATCAGCACCAAGATTCATTCCTTTTCTAAAGTCTGATTTTTCGGATTTAGCAGTAAGAAAAATAAAAGGAATACTCGCTGTTTTATGATTCTGACTTAAATATTCATAAACCCCATAACCATCTAATTCGGGCATCATAATATCACATAAAATGAGATCCGGAAGATTTATTAAGGCTTTATCTACACCTATTTTTCCATTTTCTGCGGTAATGACGTCATAGTTTTCTAGCTCTAGAATATCAGCTGTGTTTTCTCTCACATCCTGATTATCTTCTATTAAAAGTATTTTTTTCATTCTATATCATCTTTAAAGGAAGCTGAATATTAAATGTTGAACCGACATTAAGTTTACTTTCTAATTTTATAGCTCCTCCCATAAGTTCAGTATATTGCTTTACGATATTTAATCCTAAACCAGTTCCTTCGATATTAGTGGTGTTATTAGCACGATAAAAACGTTGAAACATATGTTCTATCTCTTCTTTTGGAATCCCAATCCCTTCATCAATTATAGCGATAAAGATTTGAGTATTTTCAATTTTTATTTTAAAAACTATGGTTTTCTCTTCTTCAGAATACTTAATAGCATTAGATAATAAATTGAAAAGTATATGTCTCATTAATTTATGATCTAAAAATACATCAACTTTAGGCACTTCGCATTTAAAATGAAAAGTTTGTCCGCTTTTTTTAACACTTTCCATCTCTTCTATAACCGATTTTGAAAAATCGATAAGATCAAAAGATGAAGGTTGTGCTAAAACTTTACCTTCTTGTAGTTTACTCAATGAAAGAAAATCGTTGAGAATAACAACTAGATTTTTAACATTAGATCTAATTTTAGAAACATGTTTTAGTCTTTTATCTTCTTTACCTGGGGCATTTAATTTTTCTATTAAAATTGCCGAAGATAAAATAGCACTAAGAGGCGTTCTAAATTCATGAGAAGCCATAGAGATAAATCGTGATTTTAACTCACTTAACTCTTGCTCTTTTTTTAGTGTATTTACAACTTCGAGCTCAGCATCTTTTTGAAGTGTAATATTATTATACACCATTAAAATCTGTTCAATTTTATTTTCTAGATTCATTAAAGGTGTAGTATTAACCAAATAACATCTGTTATTAAATTCTATTTCAAAAGAACAATGCTCTCCTTGTAAGGTTTTTTCAATATTTAATTTAATTTTTTCCTTTTCTATTTCCGTAAGTCCTAGAATATCATTTAATATAATTCTTACATCTTTAATCCCTTTAAATCCCAACCCAACGACTTCTTCCCCTTCTACAAGAAGAATTTTAAAATTTAAATCAAAAACAATAACAAATCCTTTGGGAAAGTTACGAGACATATTTTCTAACAAAAACTTACTATGTAATACTTTACTTTCTGCAATTCTGGTTTCTTGGATTTGGTCCTCTAAATTAAGATTAGATTCTGTTAATTTCTGAACGATATACTTAAACTCATTAGTACGTTCTTGAACTGTATTTTCGAGTTCTTCTGCATAACTAGAAAGTTTTTCAGTAGTATTTTGAATAAATTGTTGCTCTGTTTTATCTGCTTCTGAAATATCTTGAACAAACCTTTCTAAAGCAATTAGGTTATTGTTTTTATCATAGATACCTTGACCATGTTCACTCAAAAACCTAAGGCCTCCATTTTTATGTTTTATATGGTATTCTAGGTAAAATGTTTGTTGATTAGCTAAGGCTTGTTGAATAACATCCCAAACGCTACTTCTATTTTCTTCTATAATAAGATGCCCTAAGTGTATACGCTTCTCAATAAAATCAGCACTTGTATACCCTGTTAGCTCAAGGCAAGCTTCACTCATATATTCTGCAGTCCAGTTTTTGTCGTTTTTTGTTCGGAAAAACAAAGCTGGTAAGTTATTGATAGATATATCTAAATTCATGAGATAAATTTTCCGACCATTAAGGTATGTTATTTTTTCTACTGAAGATTATCTTTTATCACAAACTATTGAGTTAACGTTTTATATATGATTAACTGTGTAGCTTAAGCGACTAAGCAAGCAATCACGATATATAGAATTTCTGTACTTAAGTTTTAAAAACAATTAATTATATAAGAAATTACCCATAATCATTATTTCTTGTTTTGCTAATGAATCTTTTTCAGATCTATTTAGTTTAGTTTTTCCATCTGTATATATTCTCAAACTAATATTGTTAACTTTATCAGGATTCATGCTCGAACCATGCCATTTTATAGGTGTCTCGACTTTAATTTGATATTTCCGTTTATATACTTCAGGAATAATTATAGAATTATTCTTTGGTTTTATTTTTTTATTAATTGGAAAGCTCCAATTCAATTCAGAGTTTTTTAAATCCCCATTGTTATAAATCACAACAAAATACTCACTATTATATTCAGATAAATCTACATATAGTTTTTTATTATTAGACAAGTAAAATATCAAAACAATTCCTATAAAAAGGAATTCAAAAATTGAAAGTTTAATCGGTTTTATTTTATTTACTAAAATTCGATCAATAACTAAAAAAGGAAAAAAAATAAAAACTCCGAGTAAAACTAATACGCCTCCTAAACTCGCGCCTCCATTCAACGTTAATCCATAAACCCCAAAAGGAATTCCTATAAACAGTACAAAAATTCCAATTATTAAAAATAAAGTAGGTTTATTTTTTAAATTCTGTTTAAAATTCTTCATTTTTTAACTGTATCCAACTTACGATTCAAAATAACTTAAAAGCTAACTTTTAAATACTATTTTATTTTCTTCTAAAGCTCTTTTTGTCGTTTCATAACCTAACTGAAAGATGGCATCAACATTATTCATCCCAAAAGTGGTGTAATTCACTAATTCTTGAGGACTAATCACCATATCACATTCAGAAAATTTAGACATTGCTTCGGCAGCGACCATAATTTTATAAGAACGTTCTACAACGGAGTAAGAGTGTTTTAAATCTCGCATAGATACTTTTTTTAATGGATTTACATAAACACCAATAATTTTATCGCACTTAGATTTTAAGGGCTCTACCGGAAAATTATTTAACGTCCCTCCATCAACATAAAATTTCCCATTAATTTCTGTAGGTGTAAAAACCCCCGGAAAAGAAGCCGATGCGATAATGGGTTTTATTAGCTGTCCTTTACTAAACATTTTTGATGTGCCATCTACAATATTTGCAGCCGGAATGAATAATGGCTTTTGTAAATCTTCAAAACTATCATTAGGAAAATAAGCTTTTAGATCGTCGTAAAAATTATCAGAATTAATGAGTCCTGGTTTTTTAATAGCAAATCTTTTAGTATTAAAAAGCGGTATGGTTTTAAAGAAATTTAGAATATCGGAGCAGCTTACACCTGCCGCATATAAAGCACCAACTATAGCTCCAGAACTGGTCCCTGCAATATGTGTTGGAAAAATCCCAACTTCTTCTAATGCTTTAATTGTTCCTATGTGAGCGGCTCCACGGGCTCCTCCTCCAGATAATACTAATCCTATATTCATACTTCCGGTTTTTAGTTCTGTTACAAATGTACAAGCTTGGTTTTAAACAGATGTTAAATAATTAAAACGAAATAATTTTACAGCACTTTAAAATATTAATAGTACTATTTTAATAAGAAACCAAAGTGTTATTTATTTCTAGCAATAATTTCAAATTTAATTAATCCCCCATCAATCGTTGCCTTTTCTAAAACACCTTTGTTATAATAATAAATATTTTCTCTTCCTTTTAAATTTACTTTTTTATACGAATGATTCCCCAAGGCTTCTAGTGTATTAAAATCTCCAGCTTGCTCAGAATAACAGCGCATAATATTTTTAGGTTCTTCAAAATAAAGTTGAATAGTGGCATTATAAATAGAAGTCTCTAAAATCCCTTCATTCTTATCGTCTTTTACTACTTGATAAACTGATTTTACTCTTTTAGTATGTGTTTTGGCATGTGGTTTTCCATTCACCGTAATATCTACAACAGATGTTTCTAGCAAATCATCATTAAAGACAACATTGTATTTGTAATTAACACTAACATCTTTTATAATTCTAGTTTTAATAGTTGTAGAAGTCTTATAATAAATCTTAGAATCCTTTATTGTTTTAGTTGCATTAAGACTCCCTATCACATTTCCTTTATGAACAATATCGAAATTTAGATTTTCTTTTAATGGACCAGAAGCACCTCCTAGAGTGATAAAAACGATAATAAATATAAAATCACGAATCATAAAATTGCAATACTATTTTGGGATCAAATGGTCTTAGTATGCAAATTAACATTTTTAATAAGAATAACGATTCATTTGTGCGAGTACTAAATAGATATACAATTTGCAATAAGATTAGTAAACGTTTAAAAAAGCTCGTGTTTTAGAGCGTAATCCTTAAAAAAACTCATGATAAAGTTTTCAACACAAAGAACACTTTAAATATGTTAATAAGAACTGTTACAAGTTAATACTTGTAGTCTTGATATATTGAATAGGATTTTTATCTTTATCTTATTTTAAAACCAATCATTTTTAAGATGTTTCAACAAAATCAAGAAATTTTTAATATTCTTTTAAACTCTGTCTCAGAAGGTGTTGTAATTGTTGACGAGAAACAAAATATCGTAAAAGTGAATAAGGCTGGTGAACAAATGTTCGGTTACGCAGAAAACGAACTAAATAACCAACATCTAAATATTTTAATCCCACAAAACCACCGCGCAAATCATGGTCACCATTTTAAAGGCTTTGTAAAAGACAACAAAAAACGCAGCATGGGTAATGGCCGTGATATTAATGGAGCTAAAAAAGATGGCCGTATTTTTCCTATTGAAGCCAGTTTAAATCCTTTTAGCCTTTTTGGAGGTAATTATATTATGGCTTTAGTCATAGACATTACAGAGCGTAAAAAGCTTGAGCAAGAAAAAAATCATTTAGCAAATATAATTCTCGAGTCTCTAAATGAGGTTTACGTATTTGATGCTAATAGCTTATTGTTTATTAATGTAAACTATGGCGCTCAAAAAAACTTGGGTTATAACATGAGCGAATTAAGTGCAATGACCCCCTTAGACATTAAACCTGATTATACCGAAGCTCAATTTAGAAAAGAAATTGAAGTATTAAAAAAGGGTTCTGTTGAAAAACTTGAATTTGAAACCCTTCACCAACGTAAATCAGGAACAACATATCCTGCAAACGTTCATCTTCAACGTTCTCAATTTGGAAACAAAGATGTCTACGTGGCTATCATCTTAGATATTACAGAACAAAAAAATTATACTCAAACTTTAGAAAAAACAGTTGAGATACGAACTGACGAACTAAAAACAGCCTTAGCTGCAGAAAAAGAACTTAACGATTTAAAAACAAAGTTCCTCTCAATGGTATCTCACGAGTTTAAAACTCCCTTAAGCGGTATTTTAACCTCAACTATTTTGTTGAATAAATATAAACTAACAGAACAACAAGAGAAGAGAGAAAAGCACATAAAAACGATTACCGATAAAGTACAATACCTCAACACTATTTTAAATGATTTTCTTTCTGTTGAAAAATTAGAGAAAGGTAAAATCAATTATAAATTCACAAATTTTAAGCTTAGTAAAGTTTTAAATGAGGTTATTTACAATGCTAATATGTTATTAAAAGATGGTCAACATATTAATTATCCCGAAAACATAGATGATCTATCCTTGTATCAAGATGAAAAAATTGTAGAACTTTCTTTGTCTAATCTTATGTATAATGCTATTAAATATTCATCTGAACATACCATTATAAATATTGAAATTTCACAAGACGAAACCGATACAACATTCAAAGTTATAGATAACGGTATTGGGATTCCTGAAGTCGATCAAAAAAACATCTTTAATCGTTATTTTAGAGCTGAAAATGCCTTATTAATGCAAGGAACCGGAATTGGACTGAATATTGTAAAAGACCATTTAGAAAATTTAAACGGAAGTATTACCTTTGAAAGCACAGAAAATATAGGATCTACTTTTACGATTAAACTTCCTAACAAAGCACAGATATGAAAACAGTATTACTGATAGAAGACGATACGGTATTAAGAGAAAATACAGCTGAATTATTAGAGCTTTCAGACTACAATGTTATAACAGCTGCTAATGGAAAATTAGGAATAGAGATGAGTAATGAGCACTTACCAGATATTATTATCTGTGATATTATGATGCCTATTCTCGATGGTTATGGTGTACTCGAAGAATTATCTAAAAACAGTAACACAAAATTTATCCCTTTTATATTTCTATCAGCCAAAACGGAACGTCAAGATGTAAGAAAAGGAATGGACTTAGGTGCAGACGATTATATTACAAAACCTTTTAGCGAAGATGAAATTATAAGCGCTATTGAAAGTAGAATAGCAAAAGCTGCAATCTTAAAAGAAGAACGTGAGTCTTACCAAAATACTACGGAAGAGAACACCGTTGAAGATGGTACAGACGAACTAAAAACACTTAATGATTTAAAAAACTTCTTTGACGACAACGGAACCGTTTTTAAATACAAAAAAAGCGCAAGCATCTACAAAGAAGGAAAAAACTCCAACTACATCTACCTTATATTAAGTGGAGTGGTAAAATGTTTTAAATATGATGAAGAAGGAAAAGAGTTAACCACAGCACTTCATAAAGAAGATGATATTTTTGGTTACACCTCTTTTACCCAAAATATTCCATATAAAGAAAGCGCAACCTCTATGACGGAAGTTGAAATGGTAGGCGTTTCTAAATCAGAACTCAAAGAAGTATTAGATAAAAATCATAAAATAACATTAGAAATTATTGAATTATTATCCGATGGTATAACGGGTATAAAAGATCAATTACTTCAAATGGCATACAGTTCTGTAAAACGAAAAACCGCTGCTACAATTTTAAGGTTTGCTGAAAAAATAAATGCAAAACCAGAAGATCCTATTAGAATCTCTCGTAATGATCTTGCTAGTGTTGCTGGTATTGCTACAGAAACTTTAATAAGAACCATGTCCGATTTTAAGAAACAAGGAATTATAGAAATGGAAGGCCGAACAATTAAAGTATTAGACCTTCAAAAATTACAAGATATCCATTAATTTTCTAAGTCTATTTTTCATTAGTGACCAATATCATATTTTAATACTGTTCATCCGTATAGATTTGTATATATTAAGAAATCGATACGATGAATATTTTACTACCTACAGACTTTTCTCAAAATTCATGGAATGCAATTTTGTATGCTATCGACTTTTATAAATCTGTAAAATGTAATTTCTACATACTTAACGTATGCATCACAGATAGCTTTATAGGGGGTGATAGTAACACAACCCCAACAGCAGAACAAATCAATGATTTATACACCCAACCTTCAAAACAGAGGTTAGCATCCTTATTAAAAAGAATACACGAAGTAGATAAAGCTAACGATAATCATCATTTTTACACCTTAACAGAGTATGGATTCTTTTTAGAATCTATAAGAAAACATGTTATAGAAAAAAAAATAAATACCCTTGTAATGGGTACAAAAGGAGCTTCTGGTTTAAAAAAATATATTGTAGGCAGCAATACAGGCGATGTTATTACCAAAGTAAAATGCACAACATTAGTTGTACCCGAATGTGCAAAATATAACGAAATCAAAGAAGTGGCATTTCCTTCTGATTTTAATTTGGCATACGATTTAAAAACTTTAGAACCACTAACAAATGTTTTAAAAGCGTCTAAAGCAAACCTAAGTATTGTTCATATTCAAAGAAGAGAAGCTAAACTAAATGCAGAACAGCTTACAAACCTAGATATAATTTCTACTTATTTTGAAGAATACAAACCTAGCTTTCAAAATTTAGAATGTAAAAAAGTAGAAGATGCCATACAGTCTTTTGTTGAGCAAAAATCGATTGATATGATTGCAATGGTTGCAAAAAACTTAAATTATTTTCAAAGTATTTTATTTCACTCTAGAGTTGAAAAAATTAGTTACCATACGGATATTCCATTTCTAGTAATTCATGAATAAATCAATTATTTAACTACTACAGCACTATATAAAATTATCATCTATTTTATTCGAATTCAATAAGTTTCAAAATAAAAAGATTAAAATTTATTTTCTATTTCAGCAGCTTCAAGCATTAAATAATGTAAATCTGTATTCTTTATAAACGGCTTTAACAGATGACTTCCTGGTCCATATATAGCTAATTCAACATAATCAGCAGAATGTTGCATACTTATCCAACCTACTGAATTATGCGGTTTTTGCATTCTAGCCAAGATATTAAAAGGAAGATGCTTTGGGTTATAAAGTCCATCTGCTTTTGGTATATCCTTGTAATAATCTAATAATTGCTTACTCTCTTCGTTTGATAGCGCAATATTATTGGCATAATCTATTCTTTCCTTTATTTGAGATATAGATGTTTCCTTACCAATACCATTTAAAATCCATTCGTTAGTATGCTTATAGTTTTGAATAGAGTCAAAATTATCATTAGCATCAGATCCATAAATAACACCAGGGTTTGCATTACCGTGGTCTGTAGTTATAATAACTAAGGTTTCCCCATCTTGTTCTGCAAAATCCATAGCGACTTTAATAGCCTCATCATGATCAATTTGATCGTGTATTAATCCAACAATATCGTTACCATGAGCAGCCCAATCTACTTTCCCTGCTTCAACCTGTAACACAAAACCTTCTGAATGATCTTTCATGGTTTCAATGGCTTTTTTAGTCATTTCAGCAAGTGTTGGTATGTTTTGAACCAATTCTTTATTATTATCTCTATCAATAGCATACGGAAGAGCATTATCATTAAAAACACCTAAAATAGGCTTGTTTGTTTCTGCTGAAAGCATAGCTTGTTTTGTGCTCACAACCTGATAACCTTTAGACCTAAACTCTTGATACATGTCTTTTTTATCTTTCCTTTTATCTGAAGAAAAATAATCACCACCACCACCCATCATCACATCAAACTTCTGTTCTAAATATTTTTCTGCAATATCTTGTTGTGCATTTCGAGATTTAGAATTCACACAAAAACCAGCAGGCGTTGCATGTGTAATAGGAACCGAAGTGACACAACCAGCCTTTTTTCCAGATGTCTTGAATTTCTGCCAAATAGGAAGATGCGCTTCTCCACTTTTACTAACATTTAAACCGCCATTTTCAATTCTCACTCCACCACCCCAAGATGAACTAGCTGCAGCAGAATCGGTGACAATAGAACTTGCCGATGCCATATCCATAAGCGCTCTACTCACTTTATTCTTTTTATATAAGTCTAACCAATTAGAACCAACACCTGTTTTTCTAGAGAGATACAAATCGGCCATATTTAGCGTACCAGTACTCATACCATCACTTACAACAACAATAATGTTCTTTGCTTTTTTATTTTTATCCGTAACGTCATGGCCAATTTCATTAGCTAAACTATCAAAAGGATGCAATAGTGCTGTCCCTAATGCAAATAGTGACCCATTTTTAAAAAAATTTCTTCTGTTCATTTTAATATGGTATAATAATTAATCTACAAGTTCTCCTTTACTGTCTTCAAGAATAAAAATAAAATGATCTACATCTTCTCTATTTAATACTAATTTACCTGTCATAACCACAACAGCATCTGTTTTAAAGTTTGGCGCTTCTTTAAATTGAAGTTCAATTACAGTATCTGGCTCACCTTGACCACAAAAAAAACACGAAGACATTGGTGTTTTAGACAAAATATAAACGCCATCTTCTGGTGCTATATTTAAAAAATAACCTGTAATTTCAATTTGCTTCCCTGCCAATGCCTTTACAGAAGGTAAAAAGGTAGGGTACTTATAATATTCTTCATAAATAGGAAAAAATCTATCTTCATAATCAACCTTTGATAAGTCTTCCCAAGTTATTTTTTGTTGACTAAAACCTAAGAAGCAAGATAAAAATACAATTACATATAGAAGGTTATTTTTCATGACTTAAAATTGTTGAAATATTCATTTTTATAATCGGGTATAAAGCTAATGTTGCAGAAAAAATCACCATTAAAAGTACAAGACCTCCCAAGTGTAAGACCTCTTGAAAAGGCAATTCTTGAAGTATATTTCGCTGGCTCTTAGAGGCTATAAAATCAACTACATAATTTAATCCTATTTTAACGAGTAAAAAGCCAAGGGCAAATGCTAAAAAAGCTATAAGTACACCTTCATACAACACCATTTTTATTAACTGGAAATTGCTAGCACCATAAGTTCGTAAAATAGCCAAATCAAAAGCGCGCTCTTTTACCATTTTATACAAGCTGATAAAAATGGTTAAGCACGACATCACTAAAATTAAATAGGCAATCCAAGAAATGGTTTGAAAACCGACACTTGTATATTCATATAATTTATGAAGTTCATACTTGGGTAAAGCAGCAAGCATATTGGTACTTTCGTTAATTTTTCTAGGAAAAGTTAAAAGCGCTCTAGGACTTTTGAAGGTAACTAATAATGAAGTGATTTCCTTTTCCTCTTCCGCTGTTTCATAATGATGGTGATGGTGCTCCGTTTGATTTTCATCTACCTCCTCTTCATGATGATGCACATCCCAAACACTTTCTAAATTAGTAACAATTAAGCGATCTATTACTTTTTGTGTCGGTTTTAATATACCAACCACAGTTAATTCATCAGCATGAACATCCACACTATTTTCCACTAAACCATGAGAACTTAAAAAAGTATCTCCTTCTTTAATATTTAATGTTTTTGCAACAGTAGCTCCCAAAACCACTTCCATAGATTTCTCTACATGACGCCCTGTTTCTAATTCGGCTTGATATATTTTTTGAAAATCATTAGTAGTTCCTACAATTCTAAAACCTTTGTAATTGTCACCATAAGAAATAGGCACTGCCGACTTAATTCTTGGGTTTTTTCCTATTTCTTTAGCTTCACTATATGAAATATTCCCTGTTGGATTGTCTAAATGTAATACGGATGCTAAAACCAATTGTAACGGACTGCCTTTGGCTCCAATAACTAAATCTATTTTTCCTAAATTAGTTTCTATTTGGTTTTTAAAACTATGTTTTAACTGTTCTATTCCTAAAAGAAGCGTAATACTAAGTGCTAAAATACAAATGCTTAAAAATGTATATAAAGGTTTTGTTTTTATGTTTTGTATACTAATTTTCCAAATATTCATAACGTTATGGTATTTTGAAAATAGGGTTTTATTCGATGATCATGAGTAATGACAATTAAACTAGCTTCAGTTTGTGCTGCTTGTTTTATTAATAATTCTATAACTTTTTTACAATTTTTATCATCTAAACTAGAGGTAGGCTCATCAGCCAATATAAGTTGTGGTTGATGTATTACAGCTAATGCTATACCGAGACGCTGTAATTGCCCCTCACTAAGGGCATTTATTTTACTGGTTTTATGCTGTAATAAATCTAATTGAGACAATAAAGCATCAATCTTATTTTGATTGACAGGTTTTTTACTACAATACAAACGTGCTTGTAAATTCTCGAGCACATTTAAAGAGGTAATAGCATGTTTTTTTTGAAAAACAAGTCCTATGTTTTGCCCTCTAAACTGATCTAATTTCCGCTGGTGTAATGTGGTTACATCTTCTTCATTTATAAAAATAATACCAGAAGACGGTTGCAAAACCCCCGCTAAAAGATGCAATAAAGTCGTTTTACCTATACCCGACGCTCCCAAAATGAGCAAGTGTTCTTGCTTCTCTAAACTGATATCAGGAAAACGAAACATCGCATCCTTTTTTTTATATTGAAATGTAAGATTACGCGTTTGTACCATTTTTAAAATTAATCTTCTTTATCTAACTACAGGCCATTGATCCTCTTGAGGGAACCTATTATTTTCCCACAACAGAACCTCTTGATCTGTAAGCAAACAAGATTCAAGTTGTGCCATCACAGCTGCCTTATCTAAATATTGGCCAATAAATACCAATTCTATTTTTCGGTCTCCATACAATACATCCCAATTAGATTCGATATCTGCTTGATTCTCATTAAACGCATTGTAATCTATACGCTCTGAAAAAGGCATAGATGCCCACCAAACTCCAGCAGAATCCGCTTTACAAGATCCACCCGCAGAACTCCATATTAAGGCTTGATTAGATCTTGAAGCCATCCAAAATAATCCTTTACTCCTAATAATATTTTGAGGAAAACCTGAATTTAAATAATTTAAAAAACGTTCTGGATGAAAGGGCTTTCGACGTCTAAAAACAATAGAACTAATACCATATTCCTCGGTTTCGGGAGTATGCTCATTTTCAAGTTCTTTTACCCAACCCGCAGAAGCTTCTGCTTTGTCATAATCAAATAATCCCGTATTTATTACAGCACCTAAAGCTATATTTGATTGATTAGTAAGATGAATTTCTGCTTCTGGATTTAATTTATGAAGAATGCTTTTAAGTTCTTTAAGTTGCTCCTCATTAACTAAATCTATTTTATTAATGATAATCACATTAGCAAACTCAATTTGGTCGGTTAATAGATTTACAATAGTTCTATCATCCCCTTCTATATCTGTAAGTGCTCTAGTGGTTAAATAATCGGCACTAGAAAAATCTTTTAAAAAATTAAAGGCATCCACAACCGTAACCATAGTATCTATATAACTAAACCGACTTAAATCAATTTTACCATCTTCGCTTTCAAAAGAAAAGGTTTGTGCAACAGGAATAGGCTCACTTATACCCGTACTTTCTATGAGCAAATAATCAAATTTATTTTGAGCCGCTAGTTTTTCAACCTCTATCATTAAGTCTTCACGAAGTGTACAACAAATACAGCCGTTAGACATTTCTACAAGCGTCTCCTCGGTTCTAGATAATGTGTTTTCGTTTTCAATGAATTGTGCGTCGATATTCACTTCGCTCATATCATTAACAATTACAGCAACTTTTAAACCTTGTTTGTTATGTAAAATATGATTTAACAATGTGGTTTTTCCTGAACCTAGGAAACCACTTAAAACCGTTACAGGTAATTTTTTCATATAACTAATAATTGATATCTATAAAAATGGACTTATTTGTAATTGCTATAACTTTATCACCTCCTTATTTAAGGTGTCTCTTGTGCTACAATATTTAAAAACTCTTGTCGAATTGCAGTCTCTGAAAAACGTCCGCCATATTCTAAAGTTGTTGTATAACTGCTTTGGTCTTTTATACCTCTTGAAGACACACAAAGGTGTTTTGCAGTTACCGAAACAATGACATCTTCAGTTTCTAAAGCGTTTTGTAAATCTTGTAAAATCTGAAGCACTAAGCGTTCTTGAACTTGAGGCCGACGAGAATAATAATCGACAAGACGATTAATTTTAGAAAGTCCTACAACTTTATCTTTAGGAATATAACCCACATGTGCATAACCCGTTATAGGTAAAAAATGGTGTTCGCAAGCAGAATTGATAGTGATATGCTGCTCCACTAACATTTTTTTATAATTGTATTTATTTTCAAACGTAGATAACCTAGGTTTGTTTGCAGGGTTTAAACCATAAAACAACTCTTTTACATACATTTTAGCAAAGCGATATGGCGTGCCAGACAAACTATCGTCTGTTAGGTCTAAACCTAATTCTTCCATTATCTTTTTAAAATGATATTGAATATTTTCAATCTTTTCAGCATCCGTTTTTTCAAACGCATCTTTACGTAATGGTGTTTGAATATTTGCTGAAAGATGATGATCTCCTGTAATTATTATATTTTCTTTATCCTTCATTTGTACAACATTTATCAGAGTTACATTGGCAATATTTTCTATTATATAAATGCAATACAATTAACGCTATTGCAGGAATATAAATCCAGTATTCAGGTATAGAAAACCAAGCTATTTTTTCGTTGACAATAATAAAAAACAATAATCCCCAACTTACCCATAATACAGGTTTTACCCAGCTATTACCTGAGGTTTGTGCAGAACGATAAATGGCAAAAAAAGAAATAATAAGAAAAAAACTATCTATAAATCCCCACCATGTTGGCGTTTTACTACAAGTTGCTACAGAACAACTTTGAACAATAAATAAAAAAGGTGTAGCAACGCAATGAACAAGGCAAAGCGCACTTGCCATAGCACCCAATTCGTCTGATTTTTGTTTTGTAAATATCATAAACACACATTAATGCAACTCAGTTGCAAACTTAAACAAAAAATTTGTTATCGCAACTTAGTTGCATTATATTTGTATTATGGGAGTGATACGAAAAACAAAATCGGTAGAAGCATTACTTAACGAATTTAACCAAGGTCAGGAAGCTATTTCTGCAAAACAATTAATTGAACAACTTGATTCTAAGTTTAATAAAACAACGATTTATCGTGTATTAGACAGACTTGAAGAAGATGGTGTATTGCATTCTTTTTTAGGGAAAGATGGACTAAAATGGTATGCAAAGTGTAATGGTTGTTCTGCATCAAAACATAAAGATGTTCATCCACATTTTCAATGTTTAAAGTGTGGCAAGGTAGATTGTTTATCTATAAACATGCCTATTCCCCATATACCAAACCGAAAAGTAGAAGTTTCTCAGATACTAATACAAGGACTTTGCGAGCAATGTTTTGTTTAGTGGCTTTAAGATTTAGACAAAAAAAAACTTTGTAAATACTATTTACAAAGCTTTGTACTCAAGGCGGGAATCGAACCCGCACGTCTCGCGACATTGGATTTTGAATCCAACGTGTCTACCAATTCCACCACTTGAGCAAATTATAGGACCGCAAAAGTAAGAAATTAATTCGGGCAACACATCAAAAAATAGTAGGTTTTATAATTTTTTCACGCAAAATAATTTTCTAAATTTGGCAACACATAAAAAACACAACAAACCACAACTAAAACCCTAAAAACAAATGTCTTACGAAACCACAGAAGCCAAAATTTTTACTTGTGCTCAAAGTCAAGACTTAGCTGAACAAATCGCAAAAGCGTATGGAGTTAAACTAGGAAACGTTATTACTTCTACTTATAGTGATGGCGAATTTCAACCTTCTTATGAAGAATCTATACGTGGAACTCGTATTTTTATTATTGGATCTACGCATCCTGGCCCAGAGAATTTAATGGAAATGCTTTTAATGATCGATGCAGCTAAACGTGCTTCTGCAAGACACATTACTGCAGTTATGCCCTATTTTGGTTGGGCTAGACAAGACAGAAAGGACAAACCTAGAGTTCCTATCGCTGCAAAATTAGTCGCTAAAATGTTAGAAGTAGCTGGTGCAACTCGTATAATTACAATGGATTTACACGCTGATCAAATTCAAGGGTTCTTTGAAAAACCTGTAGATCACTTATTTGCTTCTACTGTATTTTTACCTTATTTAAAAAGTTTAAACTTAGATAATCTTACAATAGCTTCACCAGATATGGGTGGATCTAAACGTGCTTATGCATATTCTAAAGCTTTAAAAAGCGATGTTGTAATCTGTTACAAACAACGTGCAAAAGCTAATGTAATTTCTCACATGGAACTTATTGGAGATGTAACAGGAAAAAATGTTATCCTCGTTGATGATATGGTAGACACGGCAGGTACACTGACAAAAGCAGCCGATTTAATGATGGAACGTGGCGCTCTAAGTGTAAGAGCAATTTGTACACACCCCATTTTATCTGGAGATGCTTATACAAAACTTGAGAATTCTAAACTTGAAGAATTAATTGTAACTAATTCTATTCCTTTAAAACAAGAAAGTAAAAAATTAAGAGTTTTAAGTTGTGCTAATTTATTTGCAGAAGTAATGGATAACGTACACCACAATCAATCTATTAGCAACAAATTTGTAATGTAATTGACTGCTTTATTAATGCCTTATTTTATTCTGTTTTTAAGTATTCTATCATCTTAAACCATAGACAAATAAGACATTAGTAAAAAACAGACAACTAACACTAGTATTCTCATATAAAATATCTAAATTTGCACCCCTCAAAATGAGGTAATTAAAATTTAACAAACAAACATTTCAAAAATGAAATCAATTACAATTAACGGATCTCAAAGAGAAAGCGTAGGAAAAAAAGCTTCTAAAGCCTTACGTAATGCTGGTCAGGTTCCTTGCGTTATATACGGAGGAGACAAGCCTTTACATTTCTCAGCACCAGAACTGGCATTCTCAAAACTTGTATATACAGCTAGCGCGCATACAGTTGTGATTACTCTAGATAATGGCGATACTATCAACGCCATGATGCAAGAAATTCAATTTCATCCAGTAACAGATAAAATCTTACACATCGATTTCTATCAAATCTTTGAAGATAAGCCTATTTCAATGTTGATTCCTTTACATACAGTAGGATCATCTAAAGGTGTTTTAAATGGTGGTGTATTAAGAGTACCTTTACGTAAAGTAAGAGTAAAAGCAATTCCATCTAAACTTCCAGATTTTATTGAAGTAGATATTACACCATTAAAAGTTGGTAGTAAACTTTACATTACTTCACTTGAAAATGAAGACTACACATTTATGCACCCAGATAACACTGTTATTTGCCAAGTAAGACGTAGTAGATTAGCAGTTGTAGATACTGATGATGATGATGAAGAAGAAGGTGCAGATGATGCAGCAGAAGCTACTCAAGAATAAATAATACTATTTTAATTATAGTTCATATTATAAAGACTGCCAAAAGGCAGTCTTTTTTTTGCTCTATATTTCTATTAAATTAAAACCAAAATCCAAGGTTAAAAAACCAATTACTCTCACCTGTCTCTGGAGAATAGCTGTACTTACCTTCTAATGGGCCTAAAAAAGTTTCTAAAGAGTAACCAACAGCATAACCACTATAATTAAGCAAAGAAAGAAATTCTCCACTCTCAAAAATACCATCATCTATATTTGCATAGTTTGCTGCCAATATAATATGGTGCTTTTTAAAAACCTCATAGTCTAGCGTAAACGTTGTCTTTATAAAACTATCACCACTTAAACTTAAATAATCATACCCGTAAAACGAGTAAAAATTATTTATAAAATTAAAGCCATAACCACCTAATCCAAACCCTAGTAAACTTGAAGAAGCACCACCAATTTTAAAACCACCATTAGCCTCCGTTTTTAAGGACAATTTATCATTAAAACTAAATACATAACCAAGGTCTGCTTTAGCTATTGAGAAATCTAAAAAATTGGTATTAAAACCTGATGCGTCTAAATATAAATGAAAGTTTCCATTAAAATAAAACCCACTGTTCGGGAAGTAGAAATTATCATAATTATCAAATTTCAGTTCTCCAAAGACACTAAAATAATCTGTATTTTCAAAAACAATCTCCTCTCCTTCATCCTCATTAAATATAGTCTCTGAGGTTATTTTAAGTCGCTTGTGTTCAGCTCCTACTTTTAAAGAAAAATCTTTTCTAAATATAGTTTGCAAATACACTTGATTGGTAAAATCTGATAACTCTACATCAATTTTATTTAAACCGGTAAGTATAGGAGAATTTTCATCTAAAATTAAACTAGAAGTAACACTTTTATTAAACTGATTATAGCGAGACTTAACCCCTAAACTAATATAATACCCTTTATCAATAAAATAATCAAAATTATACCTCGAGTGATCTCCTAAAATAACATCTAATGAAGCAATATCATTATTAAAAAACAACTTCTTTTTAGTAAGGTTAGCAAGAAGTGCACTTTTATAAAGTCCATCATAATGAATACCTAAACGCAAAAACATAGAAGCCTGAGACTCTATTGCTTCACCTACAAGATTATATTCATATTTATCTTCTGTTGGCTTTAAACGGTACCTAAAGGCATCAAAATTATTTGTAGAAATAAGGTTATTTATTCCTTGTCTAAAATCTGAATAACTTATTTTTTCTTCCCCTTTAAACTTTAATTTCCCTAAGATATAAGACCGTGTATAACGGTCATTACCATCTATATTTACACTATTAATTCTAAGGCTATCTATAACCTCTAGCTTAGCATGCTCTTTATAGTTTTTCTGTATACTTTTTAACTCATGAAGTTTAGCTAATTGTGTTTTTGCGGCTATTTCTCCATGTGTAATTATATCTTTTCCTTCATCAAAAGAAATTACAGAAAAGTTAGAAATATCTGGTTTGATATAAATGTCTACTAATTTCGCTTTAGTTTTCATAGCATCTATAGTGCGAAAATTATTAATCTGAAGTAAGATATCTAAAGCAGATTTCAAAGATTCTCGATCTTTTAACGGATCTTGAACATCGACTCCTATAATAACATCCATCCCTTTAGCTCTAAGTTCTTCTACTGGAAAATTATTAGTTACACCTCCATCAATTAAAACATCTCCACCTATAACAACAGGTTGAAATAATGAAGGTAAAGCCCCACTTGCAGTTACAGCTTCTGCTAACTTTCCTTTGTCCATAATAAGAGATTCTCCTGTTTCCATATCTGTAGCGACACAGAAAAAAGGGATCGGAAGTTGACTAAAATCACTAATATCATCAACAGGAAGCATTAATTGATATAATAGATTATAAACGTTTTGCCCTCGAGATAATGCCGATGGTAAGGTAATTTTGAATTTATCAAAAGGTAAGCTAGCTACATATTTTTGAGCATTTTCTCGTTCATAAAATGATTTAGAAGCTCTTGAAAAATTATCATTGATTAAAGCCTCAAAGTCTTGAGATTCAAAAATTTCTTCGAGTTGTTTTCCTGAATAACCTGACGCATATAAAGAACCTATAATAGCTCCCATACTTGTGCCGGCAACATAATCTATTTTTATTTTTAAACTATCAATAACCTTTAAAACACCAATATGAGCAAACCCTTTTGCTCCACCTCCACTTAAAACTAAACCAACTTTAGGCTCTGATTGTGTTGTGCTATTTTGTGCTCTTAATGAAAAAAGTATAATTAGAAATAATAACGTTATGAGATGTTTTTTTTTCATTCTATTTAATCTAGACCCTAAAAAACCTAAGTGATATATCTTTAAAATTAAGTTTCTTCTTTATGATAATAATTATATACTTTGTTTGCTCTAGACACTCCAACAACAGCTTCGAGTTCGTCTAATTTAGCGTTAGCAATTCGTTTTACGGTTTTAAATTGCTTCATTAAATCAACAATTGTCTGCTCACCAACACCTGAAATATTTTCTAACTCTGTAGTTAAAGCGCCTTTACTTCTTCTATTTCTATGATGTTCTATCCCAAAACGATGGGCTTCATTTCTTAAAAACTGAATCACCTTTAACGTTTCACTTTTCTTATCTAAATATAAAGGAATAGGATCATCTGGATAAAACAATTCTTCTAACCTTTTAGCAATACCAATAATGGCAATGGTATTACGCAAACCTAAAGCGTCTAAACTTTTTAAAGCTGATGATAATTGCCCTTTTCCACCATCAATAATAATAAGCTGTGGCAATGGTTCATCTTCATCTAACAAACGCTTGTAACGCCTGTAAACAACCTCCTCCATAGACGCAAAATCATCAGGACCCACAACTGTTTTAATATTAAAATGACGGTAATCCTTTTTACTAGGTTTTCCGTTTTTAAAAACTACACAAGCAGCAACTGGGTTTGTCCCTTGAATGTTAGAGTTATCAAAACATTCAATATGCCTTGGTTCTTCAGGCAAAAGCAAATCAGCCTTCATTTGTGCCATAATTCTGTTAGCATGCCGGTCTGGATCCACAATTTTTATCTGCTTCATCTTATCCATTCGGTAATACTTCGCATTTCTAACGGATAAATCTAAGATACTTTTTTTATCTCCAAGTTTCGGGATTGTTATTTTTATATCACCACCTAAATTAACCTTAAAAGGCACATAAATTTCTTTTGAATTAGAATTAAATCGCTGTCTAATTTCAGTTATAGCCAAGGTTAACAAATGCTCATCCGTTTCTTGTAATTTCTTTTTTAATTCTAAAGTGTGCGATCTAATAATAGAACCATAACTCAGTTGTAAAAAGTTAACATAAGCATAACCTTCATCACTAATAATAGAAAACACATCGACATTACTAATCTTAGGATTTACAATGGTAGACTTGGCTTGGTAGTTTTCTAAAACCTCAAGTTTTTCTTTAATTTTATGTGCATCTTCAAATTGCATGGCTTCTGCATGCTGACGCATCTGAATTCTAAATTGTTGTAAAGAGTCTTTAAAATTCCCTTTCAAAATTTCTCTTATAGCAATAATATTTGCTTGATATTCTTCTTCTGTTTCGTAACCTTCACAAGCCCCTAAACAATTTCCTAAATGGTATTCTAAACAAACTTTATATTTTCCTGAATTAATTTTAGATTCAGATAAATCATAATTACAAGTTCTTAATTGATACAAACCTTTTATTAGACCTAATAGTGTTTTTACAGTTTTCATACTTGTGTAAGGTCCAAAATATTCTGAACCATCTTTTATAACACGACGTGTTGGGAACACGCGAGGAAAACGCTCTTTTTTAACACAAATCCAAGGATACGATTTATCATCCTTTAAAAGCACATTATATTTAGGCTTATATTTTTTTATCAGGTTATTTTCAAGCAGTAATGCATCGTTTTCGGTTTCTACAACAATGTGTTTTACCGAAACAATATTTTTAACCAAAACACGGGTTTTACCATAATCGTGATGCTTATTAAAATAACTGCTTACTCGTTTTTTTATATCTTTAGCCTTTCCAACGTAGATTAAACGCTCGTCTGCATCAAAATATTGATAGACACCAGGCTGGTGTGGAAGGGTTTTTATTTGTATGTCTAATGGAGATTCTGGCATTTAACCAAAGGTAATAATAACTATGTATATTTAATACACTTTATGATTACCTTGCGCCTCATTTTTATAAAATTTAAACATGACAAAAAAAACCTTAGGCCGTGTTGACAAAGTCGATTTTCCAGAACTAAAACTCAGCACTATCGATGTTAAAATAGACACAGGTGCTTATACATCTGCCATTCATTGCTCTAAAGTTAGAGAAGAAGATGGTAAACTTTACTGTATTTTTGAAAGTAAAGGACATCCTAATTTTAAAAGTGACGAAGTTGTTTTTGACACTTACACCTATACAGATGTCAAAAGTAGTAACGGTTTTAAAGAAAATCGTTACAAAATAAAAACAACTGTAATATTCTTTGGAAAAAAGTATAAGATTAACCTAACTTTAAGCACTAGATCAGACATGAAATTTCCTGTGCTCATTGGTCGTCAATTCTTAAAACACAAATATTTGGTCGATGTCGATCTAGAAAACGAATCTTTTAAACAAACCCTAATTAAATGAACATAGTAATTCTTTCGCGCAATGCAGAACTCTATTCTACTCAACGATTAATCGAAGAAGGCGAAAAGAGAGGTCATAAAATTGAAATTATTGATCCTTTAAAATGCGACATTATTATAGAAAAGGAAAAACCAACCATTTACTATAAAGATCGTTACTTAGATTATGTCGATGCTATTATTCCTAGAATTGGAGCGTCAATAACTTTTTATGGTTGTGCTGTAGTAAGACAGTTTGAAGAAATGGGTGTTTTTACTATTGCTGCATCTGATGCTATTACAAGATCTCGTGATAAATTAAGAAGCTTACAGCGCTTAAGTAAAGCTGGTATTGGAATGCCAAAAACAGTTTTTACAAACTATTCTAGAGACGTTGAAGAAGTTATTAATTACGTTGGTGGAACTCCTGTTATCATTAAATTATTAGAAGGTACACAAGGGCTTGGTGTAGTTTTAGCTGAAACTAAAAACGCAGCAGAATCTGTTTTAGAAGCCTTTAATGGTTTACAAGCAAGAGTTATTGTACAAGAGTTTATTAAGGAAGCTAAAGGTGCCGATTTAAGAGCTTTAGTTGTAGATGGCCAAGTTGTTGGTGCTATGAAACGCCAAGGTAAAGAAGGCGAATTTAGATCTAACCTGCATCGTGGTGGTTCTGCTAATATTATAAAATTAGATGAAGATGAACTAAAATTAGCTATGAATGCAGCTAAGGTTTTAAAACTACCCGTTTGTGGTGTAGATATGTTGCAATCTGAACGTGGTCCTTTACTATTAGAGGTAAACTCTACTCCAGGACTAGAAGGCATTGAAGGTGCAACCCACAAAAATATAGCAAAAGCAATTATCACATTTATTGAACGCAATAGAAAATAATGTCCTTAGGGCATAAAATATTTACATGGACGAACCCGATATATTACGAATTTTAGGCAAAGATGTAGGCTTAGGACAAAGCGCCAAAGTCAACTTTAATGTTGCTAAATTACATACGCAAAACACTATTGATGTTCCTGTAATTATTGAGCGTTCTAAAAAACCAGGACCTGTTGTTTTAATTACAGCAGGTATCCATGGGGACGAAGTTAATGGTGTAGAGATTGTACGTCAAATTATTTCTAAAGGAATTAATAAACCCAAACGCGGTACTATTATTTGCATTCCGGTAATCAATGTATTTGGCTTTATTCACTTAGATCGTCTATTTCCAGATGGTCGTGATCTTAATCGTGTTTTCCCTGGTGTAAGTGGCGGTTCTTTAGCCAGTAGAGTAGCTAATAAATTAGTTACTGAAATTTTACCACATGCAGATTTGGTATTAGATTTTCATACCGGTGGAGCCGATCGTTTTAATTCTGCTCATATACGCATTACTAAAGATGACGATAAATTAGAAGAATTAGCTCAGGTTTTTGGAGCACCTTTTATTTTTTATTCTAATAATATCAGTAAATCTTTTCGAAAAACGTGTCAGAAAGCCGGAATTCCGATTCTACTTTTTGAAGGTGGAAAATCCTCTAATATTGACAACACAATTACCAACATAGGTGTTAATGGTATTAAACGTGTTTTATATCATCTAAATATGCTTAATCGAAACTTTAAAGCTTCACAAGCTAAAAATCCTTGTATTTGCCTTTTAGATAGTAAATGGATTAGAGCTAAATATTCCGGTATGTTTAAAGCTACGGTGGTAATTAATTCTGAAGTTAAAAAAGGAGATGTATTAGGTAATATTACAGATCCTTATGGTAGTTTTAATCATTTTGTTAAAGCACCAAATGATGGTTATATTTTTAATATAAACGAATCTCCAATCATATACCAAGGCGATGCTATTTTTCATATTTCAACAAAAGTTAAAGCATGAAAAAATCGGAACTCCGAAAAAAATATAAGCAATTAAGAAAAGAACTAACCGAAAATCAAGTAGAAGATTTTAGTCTAGAGATCGCTAATAAATTATTAAAATTAGATATTTGGAGTAAAACCTTTTTTCATATTTTCTTAACTATTGAAGAACAAAAGGAAATTAATACCGATTACATTTTAAATATTCTTTCTGGGAAGGACAAGAACATCATTATCTCTAAAAGTAATTTTGAAGATTATTCCATGACGCACTACTTGCTTATGGATAATACCAGAATTAAAAAGAATAAATACAACATCCCAGAACCGGTTGATGGTATAGAAATTCCATCATCGCAATTAGAAGTAGTTTTTATACCACTTTTAGCTTTTGATAAAACAGGACAAAGAATTGGTTATGGAAAAGGATTTTACGATCGTTTTTTAGCCAATTGCAAACCTGAAACTCTAAAAATCGGTCTGTCTTTTTTTGATGTTGAATACGAAACCTTTGAGGCTGAAGAAAATGATATTAAGTTGGATTATTGTGTAACTCCAAATCGGGTGTTTCAATTTTAGCAGGTTCTTCAAATGCTTTCTTATTAAACACAATTAAAATGCCTATTCCTGTACTAATGGCCATATCGGCAACATTAAAAACAGGATCGAAAAAAGAAAAATACTTACCGCCAATTAAGGGCAAATTATCTGGCATTACACCACTCCAAATAGGAAAATATAACATATCTACCACATTACCATGAAAAACACCAGCATAACCACCGTTTTCAGGTAAAAATGTGGCCACTTGCATTATACTGTCATTGAATAAAACACCGTAAAAAACAGAATCTATAATATTACCTAAAGCTCCTGCAAAAATGATTGAAATAGCAAACACCAAGGTTTTAGATTTCTTTTGCTTAGTAACATTTACCAACCAAAACCCAATACCTGTAACAGCGACAATTCTAAATAATGTTAAAAACAATTTTGCTGATCTATCGGAAATTAAAGTGGTAAAATCACTCAATTTGGTTCCCCAAGCCATGCCGTCGTTTTCGATAAAAGCAATTTTAAACCAAGAAAAAACAGTAACATCTTCACCTAACTGAAAATGAGTTTTTATATAAATTTTACTGATTTGGTCTATCAATAAAATTAAAATAACGACAAATGAGGCTTTCTTTAAAGACATGCAATGATTTTAAGTAAAAATAAAGGATTAATTGGGCTTTGCAACTGTAATATTTCCTTTAATAGATTTTAACTTCCATATAGAATCTGAATTAAAAAGCGCATCTATAGAAATTTCACCATGATTAGAATCCGCCTCAAAAACCCCTTCTGCAATAACGTCAATATCCCCTTCTATTGTATTAATTGTAGCGATATTAGATGTACCTTCCATATTACATTTTCCGCTTAACAATTCAATATAAAGCGATTTAAAATTCCCTTCTAAATCTACAGAACCAATATCACTTATAATATTTACAGCTAATTTTTCCGGAATTACCAACTGTAAAGTTGCTGCTATAACTTTATGTGCACTTCGTTTATCATCTGGAATATCAAATAACGACACATGCTCTAAACTTAAATAAAGTGTATGATTCTCTTCTTCTAAAACGATCTGAAAATCATTTTGATATTCGCCATCTAAAGTAGAAATTACACTAATATGATTTGTTTTTGATGTTGAAACCGAAATATTAAAAATCTGATCTCCGTTAATGGTAATCGTTTCTATTTGCGCGGCAGACAATTGTTTTTCAAGCCTATTTTGAGCTGACGAAATAAAGACCGAAAAAAAGAGCACCATTATAAAACACAAAGACCTTACCGATTGTAAAAATCGATAAGGTCTTTTATTATCACAGACTAAAGCCATAAAAGTATAACCTAAAGGTTTTATGATTTTAGTGGTATTCAAAATATAATCTCAATTAAATAAGATTTCTGTTTTTACAGAAACTTATTGCATGTTCTTTGCCTCAATGCTTAACGTGGCATGTGGCACTAACTTTAAACGCTCTTTGTTAATCAGTTTTCCTGTAACACGACAAATACCAAACGTTTTATTTTCGATACGAATAATCGCGTTTTTTAAATCGCGAATAAATTTTTCTTGACGAATTGCTAATGCCGAGTTAGATTCTTTACTCATTGTTGCACTTCCTTCTTCAAAGGCTTTAAATGTAGGAGATGTATCATCAGTCCCATTATCAAAGTCATTCATATAAGCACTCTTAATAAGCTGTAAGTCGTGCTCTGCTTTTTTAATTTTATCTTGAAGTATTACTCTAAATTCTTCTAAATCTTTATCAGCATATCTAATTTTAGTTTCTGTAGCCATAGTATTAATGTTTTTTAATAAACAATTTGGTATTGACATCGTCAAATACAATTTCTATACCATTGTTTAAAGTGTCCATAATTTGTAAATCTTCTGTTAATGTTTCAGATTTAATATACGCTTCATTTGAAGATATGGCCTTTACAATTTGGTCTTCTTTTAGAATTTGTACGTCAATTCTGTCTGTAAGCTCAAATCCTGAGTCTTTACGTAGGTTTTGAATACGGTTTACTAACTCCCTAGCAATGCCTTCTTCACGTAAATCTTCGTTGATCGTAACGTCTAAAGCCACTGTTAAAGCGCCTTCATTAGCTACTAGCCATCCTTCAATATCTTGCGATGTAATCTCCACATCATCAAGACCCAAAGTAATATTTTTTCCGTTAATCTCAACGTCTATAGTTCCATTTTGCTCAATATTCTTAATATCATCAGCACCAAAACCTCTTACTACATTAGCAATCAGCTTCATATCCTTACCAAATTTAGGACCTAAAGTCTTAAAATTAGGTTTTATCTGTTTTACTAAGATATCAGAAGCGTCTTCTAAAAGTTCAATTTCCTTAATGTTAACTTCATGTTTAATTAACTCAGAAACAGCCTCTATCTCTTCTTTTTGTTGTTGATTCTGAACCGGAATCATTATTTTTTGAAGTGGCTGACGCACCTTAATTTTCTCTTTAGCTCTTAATGATAATACTAAGGAACAAATGGTTTGTGCATTATACATTTTACGTTCTAAAACAGTATCCATAACATTGGTATCTGCAACTGGGAAATCTGCTAAATGTACACTTTCAAAGGTTTCTTTTTTGGTTACAGCATTTAAATCTAAATACAAACGATCCATAAAGAAAGGGGCTATTGGAGCACCAAGTTTTGCAATGGTTTCCATACACGTATAAAGTGTTTGGTATGCCGAAATTTTATCGGTTTGGTAATCGCCTTTCCAGAAACGTCTTCTACTTAAACGCACGTACCAGTTACTTAAATGATCTTGTGTAAAGTCTGAAATAGCTCGTGCCGCTTTTGTTGGTTCATATTCTGCATAATATTCATCCACACGCTGAATTAATGTGTTTAATTCTGAAAGTACCCAACGGTCAATTTCTGGACGTTCCTCTAAAGGAATATCTGCTTCACTATAATTAAAACCATCAATATTGGTATATAATGTGAAGAATGAATACGTATTATAAAGTGTTCCAAAAAACTTACGACTCACCTCAGCAATACCTTCGCTATCAAATTTTAAGTTATCCCAAGGGTTAGCGTTACTAATCATATACCAACGTGTGGCATCTGCTCCGTATTTAGATAGTGTTTCAAAAGGATCTACGGCGTTACCTAAACGCTTAGACATCTTTTGTCCATTCTTATCTAAAACCAATCCGTTAGACACGACGTTTTTATAGGCTACAGAATCGAAAACCATAGTTCCAATGGCATGAAGTGTATAGAACCATCCACGGGTTTGATCTACACCTTCAGCAATAAAGTCTGCAGGAAATGCTTCTTTATTATCAATTAAGTTTTTATTTTCAAATGGGTAATGCCATTGCGCATAAGGCATAGAACCCGAATCGAACCAAACATCAATTAAATCACTTTCGCGTTTCATTGGCTGACCTGATGCTGAAACTAAAATAATTTTATCGACTACATTTTTGTGTAAATCGATAGTTTCGTAATTTGCTTCAGACATATTACCAACTTCAAATTCAGCGAATATATCTTCAGACATTACACCTGCTTCTACAGATTTTGCTATCTCTGATTTTAATTCTGCAACAGAACCGATACAAATTTGTTCTTTTCCGTCTTCTGTTCTCCAAATTGGTAATGGAATTCCCCAAAAACGAGATCGCGATAAATTCCAGTCGTTTGCGTTTGCTAACCAGTTTCCAAAACGGCCTTCACCCGTTGATTTTGGTTTCCAGTTAATAGACGTATTTAACTCGTGCATTCTCCCTTTAACATCGGTGACTTTAATAAACCAAGAATCTAACGGATAGTATAAAATTGGTTTATCGGTTCTCCAACAATTTGGGTAACTATGCTTATATTTTTCGACTTTAAAAGCCTTATTTTCTGTTTTTAATTGAATAGCTAGCTCTACATCTACAGAACGTTCTGGTGCTTCACCATCATCATAATATTCGTTCTTTACATACTTACCTGCATATTCAGCCATTTCTGGTCTAAACTTTCCTTGTAAATCTACTAATGGCACTAAATTACCATTATCATCTTTTACTAAAAGTGGTGGAATTTCTGGTGAGGCTTGTTTGGCAACCAAGGCATCATCTGCTCCAAATGTTGGTGCTGTATGTACGATACCTGTACCATCTTCAACCGTTACGAAATCTCCAGAGATGATTCTAAAAGCATTTTCAGGATTATCGTTTGGTAAAGCATATGGTAATAATTGCTCGTAAGTGATCCCTACTAAATCTTTTCCAACGAATTCTTTAACGACATAAAAAGGGATTTTTTTATCGCCTTCTTTATACTCAATTAATTCTGGTTTTGTTTCAACTTTCTTAAACTTTCCATCAAATTGTTTATTGACTAAATTCTTAGCCAAAACCACATTCATAGGTTTAAATGTGTATTGATTATAAGTTTCAACTAAAACATAGTCTATTTTAGGTCCAACCGTTAATGCCGTGTTACTTGGAAGCGTCCACGGTGTTGTTGTCCATGCTAAAAAGAAAATATCACCTTCATTCTGAAGAAATTCTGGCAAGGATTCTGCATTAGCTTTAAACTGCGCAACAATCGTTGTGTCTGTTACATCTTGGTAGGTTCCAGGTTGATTCAATTCGTGTGAACTTAAACCTGTCCCTGCCTTAGGTGAATACGGCTGAATGGTATACCCTTTATATATTAAGTTTTTTTCGTAAATCTGTTTGAGCAACCACCATACACTTTCCATGTATTTAGATTTGTAGGTAATGTACGGATCGTCCATATCTACCCAATAACCCATTTTTTTGGTAAGGTTGTTCCAAGTATCCGTATAACGCATAACGGTTTTTTTACACGCTTCGTTATAGTCTTCTACAGTAATCTTTTTACCAATATCTTCTTTGGTAATACCAAGTTCCTTTTCTACGCCAAGTTCTACGGGTAAACCATGTGTATCCCAACCTGCTTTACGTTTAACTTGAAAACCTTTCATGGTTTTATAACGTGGAAAAATATCTTTAATCGCACGTGCTAAAACGTGGTGTACACCAGGCAAACCGTTTGCTGAAGGAGGTCCTTCAAAAAAAACAAAAGGTGGTTTTCCTTCTCTTGTGGTTACACTTTTATCGAAGATATCGTTAGCTTCCCAATAGTTACCGATTTCATCTGCAACGTTTGGCAAGTTAAGTCCTTTGTATTCAGGGAACTTTGTGCTCATTATTCTGTTTTATTTTCGAGGTGCGAAATTACAGAATTTTAGGGAAATATTATAAGATAATAATTGGTAAACATAACAAGATCTCACAGGCTTTAAAAACCGGTGAGATCTGTATCTGAATTTCACTAATTATGTCTTTAAGAAATTAAAACTTATGGAATCAATATTTTTTTAGTTGTTTTCGTATTTTCTGCTTCTACTTCAAAAAGATAGACTCCGGTTTGTAAAGAAACAGGCAACTCTATATTAACCCTATTAGAATCGACTTTTTGAGTCTTTATTTTCTTACCTAAAACACTATAAACCCTAACATTTTTAATCAATCTATTTTCTTTATTAGAGATAACGAAAGACTGATGATTAGTATCATAATACATTAACAATTCATTATCTAAAGTATTTTCGTTTATTGAAAGTATTTCAGGAGTTTCAAAAACAATATTAAATCGGTCATTGATAACACCAGCATCTACTGTAGCTAAATAATTCCCTGCTCTTAAATCATGATAAACATTATCATCTTGTAAATAAATTTCTATATCATTAGAAACATTTTCTAAAGCATCAATACTAATTTCAATAATTCCACCTTCACTTGTTTTTACAGATAATGGTAAAATTGTAGTGTTTAAAACAGCATCTATACCTTGAATAAGATAGCTCTCGTTTTCTATCTTCCAAAACATATCTTCTACATTACTTTCATTTAACTCACCATCAAAACCCCAATCCATCTCTGAAGTTGCATTTTCATCAACAGTTAACAGTAATTGACGCTTGTAGTTATTAGGAGACTTATACCCTATTCTAAATTTAGGACGCATATCTTCTAACCCTTGTGAATCTGAATCAGCTGTAACATTGTTAGAACTTGATCTCATAAACACTGAAACATCTTCAGATTCCTTTGCAAACTTACGCTGCCCGTTATTAAATTCTATATCTCCGCCATCTTGAGATATAACAAAAAAGCCTTGAGCTACAGGAATGTAACGTTTTGGTGTTTTGGTTGATTCCCCTTCTTGACTTACATCTTCATTTGGCTCTGCAGATGAACTCTCAACATCTTCTAAAGGAGGTATTGAACCCGAAAGATTATACAACCCATAACCACCTTGATACCCACTTAAATAATGAGAATCTCCTCCGTAATGTTCCCAAAAATAAAGCGTACCAGTTATAACATTTTCGTTGTCTAATATAAATTGATAACCATCAATTGCAGAAGGATACGGATTTCCAACCAAATAACTATTTCCTGAAAATAAATTACGCTTAATCTCTCCATTATTAGGCTTCCCTATAAAGACATAATTCTGATCCTCTATTTCTTCTAGTAAACTTGCACCTTTCATCGTATAACCTATACCAACTTTTAAGTCTTCACCAGGCGTTATTTGTTGCCAAGCAGAATACGTATTTGACAGTAAGTTTTCATATGTATATAACCAGCGCTTTGCAATAGAAAAAGGAGATATTGCCCCATCATTACCTGAAACATAAGTAATATCACCTGGTGAAGTCGAATTTGTTCCGTCATACAACACATCTTGAACACTATAAGTTACAGCTGAAGTTACAATAGAACTAGTTATAGCATCACTTGAATGCACTGGAGATGACCAATAATTATAAGCATATAAATTAGCCGTTCCTTGTTGATCGCGTTCTAATTTTGCAGTATCTGAAACAAATAAATCACTATTTTCTGTTTGAATTAATTGAGATTCTCCTTCTAAATCAATACTACCATCTAATTTTAAATACCAATTATTATACAAGCCACTATCTTCTTTTATAGAAAAATTTTTATCTTCATCTACGATTAAACCAATCATACCTTGACTTGTAGATACATTAAGATTATGTTTAACCTCTAAAATTGTTGCATCATCTTCGTTACCTGCCTTTGTAGTAATATCCCACACATCACCATGCAACCAAGTATTTGCATCTGTCCAATCACCATCTGCTTTTGTGACGTATGGTAAAGGTGCCGTTTGCAACTGTACTTCATTAATATTATACATTTCTAAATCATGTGTGTAACCTGACTCATCTTGCACTTCTGATTTTAAAATATTAGACATTGGATAATAGGCTTGAAGATTACTCCAAGATACTTGTTCTAAACTCTGCAAATCCTGAATGTTTTTAGGAATAATTTTACCTCTTAGAATACCGCTATTATTTTCAATTTCTTGATATACCATTTGTTGTATTTGAGTTGCAGATAAAGCTTCATCAAATATTCTAACCTCATCAATTTCTCCATTAAAATGGTCAGATCCAGCCGGATTTGTATTTGTTGGATATCTACCAATTACAAATGGCCTAGTAGAATAAATGTGATCCGTACCGTTATAATTTTTGGTAAGTAATGTAGAGTTTAAGTCAGCATCTATTACTGTATTTAATAATTCACCATTAAGATATAATTTTAGAGAATTTGATGTAGAATCAAAAACACCAGCAACATGATACCAAACATCATTTTCCATTTCACTAACATCAGATGTTACATAAAGACTATTGGGGTAATTACTAGATGCTGTAACTTGCGCTTGAGTATAAACAAGAAATGAAAGCTGTCTTCCTTTTGTTATTACTAGTCGCATGTATTGCTGACCAGCAATACTATAGTTAACACTTAAATTTCCCGTCGCTGTGTTAGACTCAATTTTTACCCAAGCCATAATGGTTCCTTTATCCCAATCAGTAATAAAAGGATCGGTTTCTAGGTAATCATTTTCTCCATCAAAATTTACTGTTGCTGAAGAAAAATACATATCAATTTCATCTCTATAGTCTAAATCCCCTCCTAAGACTAAATCACCATCTGTGTCTGGTAAAATAGACGCACTAGGATTATCTATTTCATCATTAACATCCGAATCAGAAACATTGCTCCCCTCAAAATTATCATCTAATCCATCTCCATCGGTATCATTATCTGATAGCGTATTAGCCATTCCATTTTCTTCTATATCTGGAGTCCCATCATTATCACTATCTAAATCTATATAATCTGGAATATTATCACCATCAGTATCTTCTAAACTTGTAAAACCAGATTCGTAATTATCATCAATACCATCGTTGTTTAAATCTACCATTGATGTTCCACTACCACTTGGAGAAATATACCCCCCTGTTGTTTGTGCCTCAATATTATCTGGTATACCATCATTATCTGAATCTATATCTAAATAATCTAGAATTCCATCATTATCTGTATCGGTACAAATATTTTCTGTCAATACCGAAAAAGGAATTACTGTTTTTGAAATAGTTGCACTCGAATAAGATATACTTAAAGTTTCGTCTCCACTTCTCTCATAAAATAATATAGTAATTGGATAAGTACCTGGAGTTAGTATAATAGTTCCAGATTTTTCTTGTATAATATGATCTCCGTCATTATCAACAATCTCATTGCCATCAATATACAATTTAGAACCATCATCAGAACTTGTATAAAATGTATATATTTCATCTGTGCTAATAGAAATAAAACCCGTATATCTAATAGCAAAATTATCATCATCTCCAGGTGTAATCATAGACCAAAGTGCATCTACATCTATTTCAGACACACTACCTGTTGCTGTAGCTCCTGTAGTTGGGATATTGTCTACACTTGGTGTAACATTTATATCATAAAACTCATAAGCTAGACTATTACTAATTTCATCGCATACAACACCTTCATCTACATTTGTTATACCATCATTATCACTATCTAAATCTGTAGCATCCCCTATACCATCACCATCCGTATCTACATCTAAATTAAGAGTGGCACTGTTTTCAATTTGAACACATAAATTATCCGCATGTGTCACTACTAAAGTGTATACACTACCATCTAATCCTGTAACATCTGAAATGTTTAAACTAACTGATGTGACACCTGTATAAATACCTCCGTCAGTTAAATTAACACCATTTAACTGCCATTGGTATATTAAAGCTGTACTTACATCTGTGGGACTATTTGAATAATCTGGCAAACCCCCTGTTGTAAATGCAGTTGTGCTTGTTGCAGTTACGTTAGTTACAGTAAAACTTGCAGATACTCCCGCTAAGACCAACTGACCCACTAAAGCTGTGTCATCTACAGTAACCTCTATTGCTGTAGTCACATTTGTAGTTGTACCTGTGTATGCCGTTGAAGCACCTATAATTAACCCACTAACACTACTGCCCGCACCATCTACTTGTCCGTCTGCATTACTATCTACATGACCCGATTCTATAACATCATAACAACCATCACCATCACTATCTATATTCTGAAAATCGTAATTACCGTCACCAGAAGTATCTATTGGTGTTGTAGTTTCCGCTGCATCGTCTGCTCCATTATTGTTACTATCGTTAAACGAAGCATCGTTACTATCAATTAAACCATCGTTGTTGGTATCTAAATTTCCATTACCTGCTTCTTCAATATCGTAGATACCATCATTGTCTGAATCTAAATCTAAATAATCTGGAATTCCATCACTATCTGTATCCTTACAATTGTTTTCTGACAATACAGTAAAAGGAATAGACATTTTAGAAATAGTTGCACTAGAATAAGACACATTTAAAGTCTCATCTCCAGTTCTCTCATAGAATAATATAGTAATTGGATAATTCCCCGGAGCTAGTGTAATAGTTCCCGATCTTTCTTGAAAAGCATGATCCCCATCATTATCAACGATCTCATTGCCGTCAATAAATAATTTAGAACCATCATCTGAACTTGTATAAAACGTATATGTTTCTTCTGTACTAATAGTAATATAACCAGTATATCGAATGGCAAAATCATTACTCTCTCCTGGCGTAACCATATTCCACAGATTGTCTACATTAATTTCAGAAACACTCCCTGTTGCTGTGGCTCCCGTAGTTGGAATATTGCCTACACTTGGTGAGGCATTTATATCGTAAAATTCATAAGACAGGCTTTGAGTTATTTCATCGCATAAAGCACCTTCATCTATATCTAGTATACCATCATTATCACTATCTACATCTGCACTATCTGCAACTCCATCTCCATCCCTATCTGACGTATTTAACTCACTACCAATAAAAACCTTATAGTCTTCAAATTCTTCTGCTGCATTATCGTTGTTACCGCAAGGGTAATCCGTATTTCTATAATAATTTTTAATACCTACACGCATTACCGTTACTCCTTCAATGGCTGTAACAGGCACAGTAAAGTTCATAGAATTCCCACTATCATAAATATCTTCTATAAAAGACACATTCTCATCAGCATCAAAAACACCATTCTGATTATAATCGATAAAAACCGTAGAACTCAAATTTTCCGTATTAGCACCCGAAGAAACCTCAAGTGAGTATTCAGTCCCCATAGACAAATCTGCATACTGACCATTGCTAAAATAATTTGCATACCCGCCATCATCTCCAGAGTCGCTATCAATATCACTTGTATCCCCCTCTAATGTAACATTAGTAAGGTAATGAGTCCCTTCTGAATCACTATCTGGTGTACAATAGCTTTGTAAAATATTAACATTATAATCTTCTATTTCGCCTGACCTATAACCAAGACGACATGAATCATAGACAAGAGAGGAAGAAACTTCCCCTATTAGAGTTACTCTAAGCCTTGTTTCTCCTATAGTTGCATCTTCTGGAACTAAAAAACTAATTGGTATAACCATAGTTTCATTGCTCTCCCCTATAAATGGAAAATCAAAAGACTCACCATCATCTTCAAAATCACCATTTTGATTAAAATCAACCCATAAAGATATTAGGTTGTTTTTTTCATTCCAATCATTAAGAGTAACAGTTACAGAACCCGTTTGTATTTCTCCTAAGTTTAAAATTCCTGATTGCCCTATATCTGTATAATCATAATACTCTCCTGTATGACCTGTCGTTGTATAATCAATACCATTTAAATCAACATTAGATATAAAATAAATATTACTATTATCAACTTCTTCGGGCTCACAATAATCATTCTCTACAGAATCTCCATCCCCAGAGGCAGAACCAGAACCAGAACCAGAAGTTAAATACACATCATCTATATAAACCATTTCATTACTTCCAGATGAATCAGCATCCAATTCTATCTTAAATTTAAAAGAAGTAGCATTATCTGGTAGATCTAATGTAAAAGGGTTATTTTGAGAAGTTCCATTATTTGAAGAAGAATCAAAATTCACCTCACCATTTCCTCCTTGAACTAAAACAACTGTCGTAGCGACATTATCTAAATAATAAATTAAATTTAATTTATCACCACTACCTAATTGATTGTTAGTCGCATAAGCAATAGAGAACTGAACATCGGTTTCACTAGATATATTTACCTCGTTAAACTCTACGTAATCTGTATTATTCCACCAGTCTGTAATTCTTAAACTATTTGCTGAAGAACCCACTTTTTCACTAGAATAATCAATACGTCCATTGTTAACAGTTGCTGTAAAATCCCAAGAATCACCTGATGATAAAGTAGGATCTTGAGAAGTAGTCCCCCCCGTACTGATATTAACCCCATAATTAAAAAACTCATTCTTTACAATAACAGTTTCACCATCAGATAAAGTAGAATAATCAGCCTGAGCATGAGTCCCAAAGGACATAAAAAAAAGCATAAATAAAAGCCTCCAATTGTTTTTTGTCAACATAATATATACAAAGTGTTTATTATCAATTAATTACATATCGGCACATATTTACCGATACCAATATTAATTAAAAAACACGACAAAATGCATTTTTATCCGGCAAAATGCATTTTTTTATTCGACAAAAAACACATAACATAGATTAACTGCATAAAAATCAATCTAATCGGATATAAAAAACATTTATCAATAGACAAATAAAAAGAGAATACTTTGAATCAAGCACCTAAAACTAATCGCTCCTTTTAAATCGAAAATAAGAAAACTTAAACCAAAAAACCTACCAAATCTTCAATCTTAGAGATCAATTGAATTTTAATTACTGAATTTTTAAGAGCTATTTTATTATATTTAGAAACAAAAATAGTAGAAAACCCCAATTTTTCGGCTTCAAGAATGCGTTGTTCTACACGTTGTACAGGGCGGATTTCTCCAGACAAACCGACTTCGGCAGCAAAACAATATTCTCTTGGTAAAGCAACATCTTCATTAGAGGATAAAATGGAAGCAACAACCGCTAAATCAATAGCCGGATCATCAACAGTTATACCACCTGTTATATTTAAAAAAACATCTTTCGCTCCCAATCGGAATCCTGCTCGCTTTTCTAAAACAGCCAACAACATATTAAGACGCTTTGCATTAAAACCAGTAGCAGAACGCTGTGGTGTTCCGTAAACCGCTGTACTTACCAAGGCCTGAACCTCAATCATTAAAGGCCGCATACCTTCAAGAGTTGCCGCAATAGCATTACCAGAAAGCTCATCATCTTTTTCGGAAATTAAAATTTCGGATGGATTAGAAACTTCACGCAAACCAGAGCCTTGCATTTCGTAAATACCAAGCTCATTAGTAGATCCAAATCTGTTTTTATTAGCACGAAGAATTCTAAAGACATGATTACGATCTCCTTCAAACTGAAGCACCGTATCTACCATGTGTTCTAATATTTTTGGTCCTGCTATATTTCCGTCTTTCGTAATATGTCCAATTAATAAAACAGGAGTTGCCGTTTCTTTAGCAAATTTTATAAGTTCGGTAGTACACTCTTTAATTTGAGAAATACTCCCTGCAGAAGATTCAATATAATCACTATGCAACGTTTGAATAGAATCGATAATAACAATATCTGGCTCTAACGCTTCAATCTGTTTAAAGATATTTTGTGTTTTTGTTTCGGTAAGAATATAGCAATTACTGCTAATTGGATTGATACGTTCTGCACGCATTTTTATCTGCTTTTGGCTTTCTTCACCAGAAACATAGAGGGTTTTATATTGTAATTTTAAGGCTATTTGAAGTAATAATGTACTTTTCCCAATTCCTGGCTCACCACCTAAAAGTGTTAAAGAGCCATATACCATTCCGCCTCCAAGCACCCTATTAAATTCACCATCACGCATATCTAAACGCGCCTCTTTAGAGGTGTCAATTTCATTAATTAATAAGGGTTTTGTAGTACGCTTTGAAGAAGTCGTTGGTGATTTCCAATCGCTCTTCTCAGGTTTTTGGATTACTTCTTCTGCAATTGTGTTCCACTCTTTACAAGAGGTACATTGTCCTTGCCATTTAGCATATTGACTGCCACAATTCTGACAGAAAAAGGTTGTTTTTACTTTAGCCATGTTCACTTCCCTAGATAACAGGAATCTGTTTTAAAATTTAAAACGACTAAATTAAAACAATTTTAGTTGATGTCTTTCAACCAACTCACAATTGCTAAAATTTTAAGTGTTGCCAACCTGGATTGCCAATTAGTAAACAAATACAATTTAATATTATCGTATAAATATTGTAATAGATAATCGGTAGAGAATTGATGTTTTCTATTCTTCATCTTCAATTTCATCACTTTCTTCATCTAAATCAGTTACTGTAAGCTCATCTATTTTAGAAAAAATGAAATCTCTATTAATATGACTTACATCGTTTAATGTTAATGCAGATTCATAAAGTTTTTTGGCTTTTTTAGTTTTCCCTAATTCTTCAGCAGATTGCGCTAAATAGTAAGTCCCCAACAAAGATTCTGGGTGAAGTTTATTAGCTAAGTGACCTAATTTAACAAGAGATTTTAAATCTTCACGTTGCCCTGCTACTTTTGCTACTTTTTCTATTTCAGCCTCACTAATTTCTTTTTTAATCCCAAATAATTTTTCTACTCTCTCATAGCGATCTGTTAAATAACGATCTAAAGTTCCTTCATAAGGCAATACTTTTTCTTCAAGTTCCTTCTCCCTAAGAGGATTGTAAATGTCAAAAATCTTTTCAAAAGATCTAGCAAGTGCTCCTGTTACTAAAGTATAATGAGTTTCATTTTTAAAATCATCGAAATAATATGTTAAGTGCTGATTATCTAATGTTTTAATTTGTTCATTAGTAGAAAGTATGCTTTCACGTATTTGAGGAATATCTTTTTCTGATGTTGCCATGTAATAAAAAATATCATCTTTAAAAAGCGATAAACGTTTTGACACGAAATTATTTAAAGACCCTACAAAATCTGGACTAATACATACATAGGCCTGAAAAGCAAGTGATTCTTTAAATAAATACGAATTAATAAAATTCCCCATCGTATCGTGACCAACGGCAACTCTAAATTTACTTGTGTTGTATTTTTTATCTATATAAGGTAATAATTCTTCTGAAATAAAATCGTGAAATCTTAAACCCGATTCTGTTGGCAAACCTGTTGCAGGATCATAATAAGCATCATAAAAACGATCCTCACCTTGCATAACACCAACAACTATAGAGCCTGGCATATTATCAAAATAAGTTTGAAAATCTACTTGACCAACTACCGGTTCAAATAAATAATCACCATCAAATACAACAATTACAGGATACTTTTGATCCGATTTAGAATCATAATCCTTAGGAAGTTTTATTTTTAATTTACGTTCAGTAGACAATTTTGACGAAGAAATTGTCCGGTATGTAATTTGCGCAAAAGAAGTTGCACAAAATAGACAAGCAAGGGCTATAAGAACATTTTTTCTCATAATAAGTAGGTTTAAATTCGGGAATTCAAACATACTCAATTATCACTAAAAATCGTCAAGTTGTTTCTTTTTTTCGATGAAATACACTACCTATCTATTTCATCTTGAATTTCATACATCTTATCAAGCATAATATCTTTAGTAATACTTTGAGATGGCTCTAAGAGTAAACCCGACTTATAAAGAAGTAATGCTTTTTTTAAGCTTCCATACTTCTCATTATACAACCCTGAATAATAAGCACTTAACATAGACTTAGGGAAGGTTTTGTTAACTAATTTAGAAAGTGACTTTAAAGACTCTGAATCATCTTTTTTATTACTCGCTGCGGCAATAGCTCTAATATCGTTTTCAATTAATTTTTTCTCAAAACCGTAGAAATGTTCAATATCGTCATACTTTTTTGTTAAATACTCAAACGGAGTCCCTTCAAAAGTGAGAACTTTTTCTGAATACTCTTTAGCACTAATTGGTTTAAAAAGTGTAAAAATCTGATTTAAAGCTTTAGGAATTCCTTGTCCAACTAATGAATAGTGATTGGCATCATCAAAATCATCAAATCGATAAAGAAAATTTTCATTTTCTATACCTGTAAATAAAGCATCCGCTTCTAAAACCGCTGTTCTTACAGCTCTTATATCGGCATCTGCAGTTGCCATATAATAAAACGTTTCATGTTCTAATATAGATAAACGTTCTTTTAATCTCCCCATCATTTCTGGAGCAAAATCTGGACTTAGTGCCACATATCCTCTAAATATAGGATCGTCTTTAAATAAATAATAATTTATAAAGTTGGCACTTAAATCATGCCCTACAACAATTCTAAAGTTAGAGGCGTTATAGTTATCTTCAATAAATGGCAATAATTCAGCAGCAATAAACTCATAGAATGCAGCTCCGGTTTCTAAAGGAAAAAAAGCTTCTTTACCATAAAAGAAATCCTCTTCTCTTGTCTCTGATTGATTAACACCTACAACAATACAATCTGGAATATCTTCCCAATAAGACTGATAGTCTATATTACCCGCAATAGGTTCAAATAAATAATCGCCATCTAAAACAATAATTAAAGGATAAGAATGCTTTTCTTCTGGATTATAATTTCTAGGTAACTGAATTTTTAATTCGCGAGATCCACCAAGCCTATCAGAATCAATAGTTTTATAAATAGCTTGAGACTGGATATGTAAGCCTATAAAAAGCATGATAATAAATACGGAATAATTCTTTATAGTATACATAGACTAATAAATTTATAGAAAGGTAAAAAATATTTTATAATGTTCTATTTTTTCTATTGTAAATAGGTAAATATAATAACGATAAACCACCTAAAACAATAATAACTAAGGTTTGTGTAGACCACATAATCCACCCAAAAGCCCTACTTGGATCTTCTGCAATACCAAATATAGAAAAAGCAATAACAACAGCTTCTGGAAAAGAACCAATACCACCATTTGTTGCTGCAATACTAAAACTAGCAAGTATAAAACCTATAAGAACAGGGGTTAATGTAATGTTATTTAATTCTGGTAAAGCATTACTGGTAACATAAAACATAAGCACATACATTACCCAAATAAATAAAGTATGACCAATAAATGCCCATTTTTTCTTCATCTTAAAAATACTAAGCGCACCTTCTAGAAGTCCCACAACAAATGATTTAATCTTTAAAGCAAGCTTAGACCTACTCTTTGTAATAAATAGAAGAATGACTAAAGCCGCTACAATAAGCAGCAAGCCTCCTAATATTAAAGAGGAAAGATTAAATTTATCTGCAAAAAAATTATAGATAAATTCGAACTCTAAAAAAAAAGCGATAGCCACTATAGAAAGAAGCATAATGGTATCTGCAATACGCTCTGCTACTATAGTACCAAAACCTTTATCAAAAGGAATCCCTTCATAATTAGTTAAGATGGTTGCTCTAGCAACTTCTCCTGCTCTAGGAATCGTGAAATTTATAAGATATGCAGAATATACAGCCATAAAGCTATTTGCAAACCGAGGCTTAAACCCTAGAGGTTCTACCATAAAAAGCCAACGATAGGCACGAGAAGCATGACTTAAAACTCCAAAAAACACGCCAAGGAGAATCCAACTATAATCAGCATCTTTAAAATACTGAACTAAGGTAGATAATGAAATTTTAGACAAAGAATACCACACCAATCCAACTCCCAAGAGTAAAGGAAAAACAACTTTTAGGATGGTTTTAGGTTGACCCACCAGTCTATTTTAAGAGATTGGTAGCTTCATCAGGAAATACTAAAGAAGGTTTAAATACTTTGGCTTCTTCAATATCCATGATACCATAAGTAATTAAAATAAGAGTATCACCTACAGCTACTTTTCTAGCCGCAGCTCCATTAAGAGTAATTTCGCCACTATTACGTGGTCCAGGGATACAGTAGGTTTCTAAACGTTCACCATTGTTATTGTTAACAATCTGAACTTTTTCACCTTGTATAATGTTTGCTGCTTCCATTAAATCTTCGTCGATAGTAATACTACCGATATAATTAAGCTCTGCACCTGTAACTTTTACACGATGAATTTTTGATTTTACAACTTGAATTTGCATGCTACAAAAGTAATTAATTTAAAGCGATATTATCTATTAATCTAATATCACCTGCATATACCGCTATAAATGCTCTATATGTCTTTTCTGTTGATTTTTCTTTTACCGGCTTTAAGGTCGCTACATCAGCAATCACAAAATACTCTAACTTTAAAAGAGACTCTTTTTTAAATTGCTCATTAACCCATTCCGTTACTAGTTGTGCACTTTCTGTGCCAAACCTTACTTTTGCAGTATTAATTATTTTATAAATAAATGGAGCTACAGTTCTGTGTTCTGGTGTTAATCTAGCATTTCTAGAACTCATAGCTAAACCATCTTCGGCTCTATGAATCACACATCCAATAACTTTAACTGGTATATGGTGTAACTCTACCATTTTCTTTATAATCTGTAATTGCTGAAAATCCTTTTCTCCAAAATAAGCATAATCAGGCTTTACAATTTCAAACAAACGCTTTACAATAGTACCAACACCATCAAAATGACCTTTTCTAAAAGCGCCTTCCATTTCGTGCTCTAAACCATCAAAACTAAAAGATTCAGATACTGCCTGATCTCCATAAATATCTTCAATAGAGGGTGTATAAACTAAAATATTAGTATCACTTAATCCGCTTAACAATGCAATATCTGCATCAACACTCCTAGGATATGTAACGAGATCTTCGGGGTTATCAAACTGCGTAGGATTAACAAAAATACTCACAACAACAAAGTCGTTTTCATCTAAACCTTTAGCAACTAATGATACATGTCCTTCATGTAACGCACCCATTGTAGGAACAAATCCTATTGAGTTTCCTTTTGTCTTCAAAGCATCTATATGCTGTGACAAATCAATTTTATTTAAAAATCTTTTCACTGTGTAACAAAAAATTTACGCGTGCAAACATAATATAATACTAGCAATCTGCCCAAATTTTTGTAATTTTGCATGTTTTTACTAATAATTACAAAAGCTGTAGATTTATGAAAGATAAACGAATATTATATGTGTCCTCGGAAGTAGTTCCATATTTACCAGAAACTGAAATTTCTTCAATGTCCTTTGAAGCACCGAGAATGGTAAACAAACAAGGAGGTCAGATAAGAATATTTATGCCTCGCTTTGGTAACATTAATGAAAGAAGACACCAGCTTCATGAAGTTATTAGACTTTCAGGTATTAATTTAGTGATTAATGATCTAGATATGCCACTAATAATAAAAGTAGCATCAATCCCTAAAGAACGTATTCAGGTTTACTTTATAGATAATGAAGATTATTTTAAGAGAAAGGCGACTTTAACGGATGAGAACGGAAAATTATTTCCGGATAACGACGAACGTGCTATTTTCTTTGCAAAAGGAGTTATAGAAACTGTTAAAAAATTAAACTGGGCACCAGATATTATTCATGTTAATGGATGGCTTGCTTCCTTATTACCACTATACTTAAAGGAGTTTTACAAAACAGAACCTTTATTTACTGAAAGCAAAATAGTAACCTCTGTATACAATCAAAACTTCGAAGGAACGTTAGATAAAGACATGATCTCTAAAGTTGGTTTTGACGGATTGAATGCTGATGCAACCGAACTATTAAAACAACCTAATTATGTTAACCTAATGAAAGTAGCGATAGATAATTCTGACGCAATCATTAGAGGATCTGAAGAATTACCTGAAGAATTAGATACTTATTTAAACGATTTAGAAAAACCTGTATTGGACTATTATTCAATTGAAGAATTTGCAGATCCATACACCGAGTTTTATACAAAAACCGTATTAAAGGGTTAAAATAAACTATGAGAAAAAACAAACTAGCTTTACAGGTTCTGTCAGTTGGTTTAATTATCCTAAGTTTTGTTGGAACCATGTTACACGGTAATAATACAACAGACGAAACAAAACGTGTGTATTTAGAAATATATTATACAGACCAAAATAATTTAAAAAAAAACCTATGTGTGGAATTGTTGGATACATTGGCCATAGAGAAGCCTACCCTATTATTATAAAAGGACTACAAAGATTAGAATACCGTGGTTATGATAGTGCAGGTATTGCTTTATATGATGGCACAAATATTAAACTTTCAAAAACAAAAGGAAAAGTTTCTGACCTTAAAGAAAAGATTGAAAATGAGATTTCTACTAAAGGAACTTTAGGTATTGGTCATACACGTTGGGCTACTCACGGAGTCCCTAATGATGTAAATTCTCACCCACATACTTCTAATTCAGGAGATTTAGTAATTATCCATAACGGAATAATTGAGAATTATGACTCTTTAAAACAAGAATTAATTAAAAGAGGATACACGTTTCAATCAGATACGGATACTGAAGTTTTAATTAATCTTATTGAAGACGTAAAGAAAAACGAAAATCTTAAATTAGGTAAAGCAGTTCAAGTAGCCCTAAACCAAGTTGTAGGAGCTTACGCTATTGCTGTTTTCGACAAAAACAAACCAAACGAAATTGTTGTTGCTAAATTAGGTAGCCCATTAGCAATAGGTGTTGGTGATGATGAGTTTTTTATTGCAAGTGATGCTTCTCCTTTTATTGAATACACTAAAAATGCCATCTATCTTGAAGATGAAGAAATGGCGATTATTAGAAGAGGAAAAGATATTAAAGTTCGAAAAATTCAGAACGATAACCTTGTTGATCCTTATGTTCAAAAACTTCAATTAAATTTAGAGCAAATAGAAAAAGGAGGTTATGAACACTTCATGCTTAAAGAAATATATGAACAACCTAGTGCTATTTTAGACACCTTTAGAGGTCGACTTCTAAGTAATGAAGCGATTATTAAAATGGTAGGTGTTGAAGATAACATGAAAAAATTCTTAGCAGCAGACCGTATTATAATTGTTGCTTGTGGCACCTCTTGGCATGCAGGTTTAGTTGCCGAATATATTTTCGAAGACTTAGCAAGAATCCCTGTTGAAGTAGAATACGCTTCAGAGTTTAGATATAGAAACCCGGTAATAACAGAAAAAGATGTTGTAATCGCTATTTCTCAATCTGGAGAAACTGCCGATACTTTAGCCGCTATAAAATTAGCAAAATCTAAAGGTGCATTTGTTTTTGGGGTATGTAACGTTGTTGGTTCTACAATTGCAAGAGAAACAAACGCAGGTGCTTATACACATGCTGGACCAGAAATTGGAGTCGCTTCAACTAAAGCATTTACAACTCAAATTACAGTATTAACATTAATAGCATTACGTTTAGCAAGAGCTAAAGGAACCATGTCTAGCTCAGAGTTTAGACAACATCTTATAGAATTAGAAATGATTCCTGCTAAAGTTGAAGAGGCTTTAAAATCTGATGCTTACGTTAAAACTATTGCTGATATTTATAAAGATTCTAAAAACTTTTTATACTTAGGACGTGGATTTAATTTCCCAGTAGCTTTAGAAGGTGCTTTAAAATTAAAAGAGATTTCTTATATCCACGCAGAAGGATATCCTGCTGCAGAGATGAAACATGGACCTATTGCTTTAATTGATGAGCAAATGCCAGTTGTAGTTATCGCAACTAAAAAAGGACATTACGAAAAAGTAGTCAGTAACATTCAAGAGATAAAATCTAGAAAAGGTAGAATCATAGGTATTGTTACAAAAGGAGACACGAGCGTAAAGGAATTAGCAGATTATGTTATCGAAGTTCCTGAAACATTAGAGTGCTTAACACCTTTATTAACTACAATACCATTACAGTTATTATCATATCACATTGCTGTAATGTTGAATAAAAATGTAGATCAACCTCGTAATTTAGCGAAATCTGTTACGGTAGAATAAACCGATTAGCATACAAATTATATAAACGGCTTAAAGTTGAATAAAATTCAAACTTAGGCCGTTTTTTTATTTATTAAAACCAACGCTCCCACTTCAAAAGTTACTAATGAAGTTTTGAAGCTTCAACTAATTATAGACTAAAAAATATTATTCAAATAATTTTTAAGCTTTATTAAAATAAACTCTAATAAGTATCAGCTATTTAAAGGTTCTAATTTAAAGGTGTTTTTCACGCTTAAAAAAGCCATAAAATTTGATGTGGTATTTAAATTAAAACTCATATCTTTGCAGCGCGAAAAACCGACGTATTCAATTTGATTGATCAGGTCTTTTTTTATATTTAAACAATTGCAAAACAAAAACATAAGAGTAATGTCAAAAGTTACAGGTAAAGTTGCACAAATCGTAGGTCCAGTTATCGATGTAGAATTCGCTACTGATTCAGAGCTTCCAAAGATTTATGATTCATTAGAAATTAATAGACCAGATGGTTCTAAATTAGTATTAGAAGTACAATCTCACATTGGTGAAGACACTGTACGTACTATTGCTATGGACTCTTCAGATGGTTTAAGTAGAGGAACAGAAGTTATAGCTACAGGTTCTCCAATACAAATGCCAATTGGTGGAGATGTTTACGGACGTCTTTTCAATGTTATCGGTGATGCTATTGACGGACTAGGTGATTTACCTAAAACTGGTGATGCTGGTTTACCAATTCACAGACAAGCTCCAAGATTCGAAGATTTATCAACATCTACGGAAGTTTTATTTACAGGTATTAAAGTAATCGATTTAATTGAGCCTTATGCAAAAGGTGGTAAAATTGGTTTATTTGGTGGTGCTGGTGTAGGTAAAACAGTATTAATCCAAGAGTTGATTAACAATATTGCAAAAGGTCACGGTGGACTTTCTGTATTTGCAGGTGTTGGTGAAAGAACACGTGAAGGAAACGATTTACTTCGTGAAATGTTAGAATCAGGTATTATCAAATATGGTGATGACTTTATGCATTCTATGGAAGAAGGCGGATGGGATTTGACTAAAGTTGATAAAGCTGGGATGAAAGAATCTAAAGCGACTTTCGTATTCGGACAAATGAATGAGCCTCCTGGAGCTCGTGCTCGTGTAGCGCTTTCAGGATTAACTATTGCTGAATATTTCCGTGATGGTGCTGGTGAAGGACAAGGAAAAGATGTATTATTTTTCGTAGATAATATCTTCCGTTTTACACAAGCTGGTTCAGAGGTATCTGCATTATTAGGTCGTATGCCTTCTGCAGTAGGTTACCAACCAACATTAGCAACTGAAATGGGTGCTATGCAAGAACGTATTACATCAACAAAAAGAGGTTCTATTACATCTGTACAAGCGGTATACGTACCTGCAGATGATTTAACGGATCCAGCTCCAGCAACAACGTTTGCTCACTTAGATGCAACTACAGTATTGTCTCGTAAAATTGCAGAGCTAGGTATTTACCCTGCAGTAGATCCATTAGATTCTACTTCAAGAATCTTAACAGCTGATATTTTAGGTCACGATCACTATAACTGTGCACAACGTGTTAAAGAGTTATTACAACGTTATAAAGAACTACAAGATATTATTGCTATTCTAGGTATGGAAGAATTATCTGAAGAAGATAAAATGGCTGTTGGTAGAGCAAGACGTGTACAACGTTTCTTATCACAACCTTTCCACGTAGCTGAGCAATTCACAGGTCTTAAAGGTGTTTTAGTAGATATTAAAGAAACTATTAAAGGTTTCAATATGATTATGGATGGTGAATTAGATCACTTACCAGAAGCTGCTTTTAACCTTAAAGGTTCTATTGAAGAAGCTATTGAAGCAGGAGAAAAAATGTTAGCTGAAGCGTAAATCAGTTAGCAGTACTCAGTGTTCAGTCTCTTTAATGCGACTGTAAACTGCAAACTGCGACTGCAAACTAAAAGAATATGTATTTAGAAATTGTATCACCAGAAAACACATTATTTAGCGGAGAAGTTACTTCGGTTGCTGTTCCTGGAGTTAATGGTGAATTTGAAATGTTAACCAATCACGCACCTATTGTATCTATTCTTGCAAAAGGACATATAAAAGTTGCTGGTAACACTATTCAATTAGAGAAAGAAGTTGAAGCTAAATTTACAAAATCTGATAAAGGAGTTTGGTTAGCTATCAATTCTGGAACATTAGAAATGAAGAATAATAAGCTAATTATTTTAGCAGATTAATTCAATCATTATATAAAACAGAAAAGCGCGAAATATTTATTTCGCGCTTTTTTTATGTTGTAAACTCACCTTTTTTTACAGCTTCTTTATAGCCTCAAGCTCTACTTTAAGTTCTTGAAACATCGTCATAATACTACTTAATTTCAATTCCTTTTCATCATACTCTTGCGTATTAATACAACACGTAAATTCCCAAATTTCTAAAATATTTTCTCTTGGAATTAAATAGGGTTCATAAGATTTATTATCAGAACTCAATAATAGATGAACAAGATCACCTTCCGGGATATAAACACGTTTATACACCAAACCATCATCCTTAGTTAAGATAATATAAGTCCTTCCGTTTTTAACATCGGCAATAGCTTCTACAAATTTTGCGACAATGAAAGCACCATCTTTTACCGGCAACATAGAATCTCCTTTTATAGGAAATGCACGGTGTGTTCCTGTTGGTAAAAATGGCAATTTAATTTTTTGAAGTTGTTCTATATATTCAGGATCATCATAACCAGATAAATACCCTGCAGATGCTTTTGTTGGTATAATTTCAATTAAATCTTCATTGTCTTCATTAACCGTTACAGGAAACAAAACACGTTGATTCCCTATTTCTATAAAAGAAGTGTTTTTTGATTTACGTAAATCATTTTTAACCAAAATATCAATAGGAATACTAAAGTAATTAGACAAGTCTATTAAACGATCTATAGGGGGCTCTGAACGACCTTCCTCGTAAGACCCGACCATTGAACGACTCCAACTTAATTCATCTGCCAAACGTTCTTGAGAGATTTTTTTTAAGGTTCGTAAGTGTTTTATATTAACCTGAATCGGCTTCATGTAAATTTTAGTTTAGTTGTATTCGCTACAAATATAAGTAACAAAAACTACATGTAGTAGCTAGTTTTAAAAACTAAAATTATTTATTAATAAAAGATAGAACTAAAATGTAAGTGATTTATATAATTTTCTAATACACCTTTTTAATCACGTTAGTTACAATTCCCCAAATCAAGAAGTTATTATCCTCTGTGATTTTTATAATGGGGTAATTAGGATTTTCGGGTTGCAACCATACCTCCCCCTTAGAGACCCTGAGGCGTTTTACAGTAAACTCACCATCTAAAAAACAGACTGCTATTTTATTGTTTGCAGGCTCTAAGCTTCGATCAATAACTAACAAATCGTTATCATCTAAACCAGCACCAATCATAGATTGCCCACTAACTTTAGCATAAAAAGTAGCTTCTTTATTTTTTACCAATTCGTCATCTAAAGACAAACGTTGCTCTTTAAAATCTTCTGCTGGTGATGGAAAACCTGCTGAAATACCAGTATCAAAAAAATTAGTCCCTGCACCTTCAACAGCTTCAGGTGTAAAAAATATTAAGGTTTCAGATTTGTGTGTTATCATTTTATTGCCGCAAAAGCGGTAATCTTTAAATTAAACTTAGAGTCTATAAATATACAATATGAAAAATAAGAATTAGTACTTATTTAAGCACTAGTTACATATAAAATTCGTTTGGTCATTCCTACAACGACAAAAACCCAATAAATTAAAAAGGAATTAAATTGACAAACCCCAGACTCAATTTACCATGGGCAAATTAAAAAAAGTAAAAATGACAATTATTTCACTATAATAATATCATTAATATTAGTTGTGTATCTAGGTGACAAACGTTCTTGTCTCATTTTCCAAGTACGTTCTAAATCCTGATTCCCTAACTTTATCATATTGGTTTTATACTTTTTATTTATAGTATCGATAGCGGACATTAAAGGTTTATGCTTAGGATCTTCTTTATGAAATAAGTCTAACTGAAAATTATCTGTAGGAACCAAACCCGTTACAATAACTCCAGCCCGTTTGTATTTTATTCCTGTTTTAAAAATCGATTTCACCGCCTTTACAGCTTGTACACTAATTAATAAGGAAGAATCCGTTGGATACGGAAAACTAACCATGGCGCTTACTTTATGCTGTTCGGCATCGGTTTTATGCCGATCACTACTCAACATCACAACGATCATATGGCAACTAGAGCCTTGTTCTCGTAATTTCTCTGCACAACGGGTTGCAAAAGTAGAAATGCGTTCTTTTATATTATCAATATCAGAATAGGTATATTCAAAACTTCGGGTGGTAGCAATAGACCGTTTTGTTGCAGGTTCATCTAAAGTAATTTTAGAAATACCTTCTAGATCTTTTTTCAGCTTCCACGCGGTTATAGAAAACGTTTTACGTACCCAATCATCTGGCAACTGAGTAAAATCATAAGCAGTATGACACCCTTTGGCTTTTAAGCGCTTTTCTAAACCAAGACCAATACCCCAAACGTCTTCAATTTTCATCCATTTTAAGGCTTTTATTCTTGAGACTTCAGAATCGATTACATAGACCCCTTTCGTTTTTTCAGGAAACTTACGTGCAATTTTATTCGCCACTTTACTCAAAGCTTTCGTTGGTGCTACCCCTACCGAAGTAGGAATACCGGTCCATTTTAAAATACGCTGCCGCATCTGACCTCCGTAGTCTTCAAAATTATAATTTTCAAAACCTTTAAATTGAAGAAAAGCTTCGTCTATACTATAGATTTCAACATCTGGAGTAAACTGCTCTAGTATACGCATTACCCGACTACTCATATCGCCATACAACGGATAATTAGATGAAAACACTTTAATATTATTGGCCTTACAAAAGCTTTCCCATTTAAAAATAGGCGCTCCCATAGGCAAACCAATTGCCTTAGCTTCATCACTACGCGAGATCACACAGCCATCGTTATTGCTTAAAATAGCAATAGGCTTTTGTTCTAAATTGGGATTAAAAACCCGCTCGCAAGAAGCATAAAAATTATTACAATCAACTAAAGCATACATAGACGGCAAAGGTAAAAAGAAAGTCATGAAATGAGACTTGCTAATTTTCAAAAAATGTGAAGTTTAATTAAAAAAGAAAAACCTTACCTTTATAATCTAACAACATTGTAATTATGAATTTAGAAGCAAGAAAATACAAGTTTATTCAGCAGCTATCTGAAGTCAATGAAACACTTTTAGAAAAATTAGAATATGTTCTCAAACAAGACATTGAAAATTCTAAAAGAATTAGTCTAGAACAATACAACACAGAAATTGATGACGCTATTTCAGATATTGAAAAGGGTGAGTTTCACACAAATAAAAAAGCCCAAGAAATAGCTAACAAATGGTAGCAGTTGTTTGGCGTAAACTAGCCTTAAAGCAACTAAAAGAAGCTTATGTCTATGTAAAAAAAGATTCTTTAAAATCTGCCATATCCTTACGAAAAGAAATCTTTGATACCACCGAGAAGCTTTCAAAAAATCCCAAAATCTATCCTTTAGATAAATACAGAACAAATAACGATGGCTCATTTAGAGCTTTTGAAGTTTATAGCTATCGTATTGCCTACCAAATAACCATATCTGAGGTTAGGATACTTAGAGTACAACATACAAAACGAGAACCTTTAAATTATTAAATTAATCTTCCACATACTCCAAAATATCACTAGGTTGGCAATCTAAAGCTTTACAAATGGCTTCTAAAGTTGAAAACCGAATTGCCTTTGCCTTTCCTGTTTTTAAGATCGATAAGTTTGCGGTTGTAATACCAACACGTTCTGCAAGTTCGTTACTCTTCATGCCACGTTGGGCTAATATGAGGTCTAAGTTGACTATTATGGGCATGGTTATATGGTTAGGTCGTTTTCTTGTTGAATTATATTTCCTTTCTTAAGAACAGCAGAAAAAAGTCTAAAGAATAATCCTAAAATTATAAGCAGAATATACAAGCCTTTTGAGTCTATATTAAGATAAATCTGATTATGAATATCACCATAGTTCATCATAAAAAATATGGAAATAAGCGAAATCACAATGCCAATTATTCCAGAGAATAAAAATAGAGATCCTGCTTTATAATAAGTAGTTACTAATTTCGAATTAAAAAAATCACCTGTTGCAAATATTTTTAAGTTTGAAATTAGCGTGAATACACCATACACAAAAATTAGCAAAGCCAAGGCTTTAGCTAAAAATACACCTTGTGTTGCTAGAGAAGGTTTACCTTGTTGCAAATGCAAAATATAAGTATCAAAAAATAACGCCAATGTTGAAATCGTCAAATTACCAACAATTGAAACAACAAGCGCTAAAAACAATAATATTATAGAGTACCTTATTTTTTTCATAATCAAACCGTTAAATTATTTTCTTCCTTGGCATTTTTCGCTACCTTAAATACCTCACTCAAGACCATAAAAAATAAACCTAAACAAATAAGCATCAAATAAGGACTTAAGCCTAAGTGTATTTTAAATTCACTTTTAAAAACCACTTGCCCTACAAAAACCAATACAGAAGAAGCAATCCCAACACTAGTAAGCAAATAACCAATCTTATAAAAATTAGCAATAACATCCTCATGAAAAGGTTTTACCTTCTGAAAATAACGCAATGTTTTTCTAAACAGATAAACACAATAGATTGTCGCTAGCGCTAAAACCATAAAAACCAAACCAAACATCTGAATTGGTAATGTAGAAGTTTCAAATATAGAATCATCGACATCAACAAATAGATTTAGAAATTCAGGATCTACAAACATATAGACCATTAGAAATAAACATATCAGAATTGCAGGAATACAAGTCACTATCCAAACAAAATCTATTAAACTTTTTAAAATGATTAATTTTCGCATTGTAAATAATTATATAGTTAAGTCGTTTTCTTCTTTCATAGCCTTAGTATCTCTAAGAACTGTACTCATTAGCATTAAAAATAATCCCATTGTAATTATTAATAAATAGACCAATGTTTTTTCACTTAAACCAAGCAAAGCGTGCCGTTTAAAAAAACTATTGCTCACCTCATCAATAACCCATAAAGCAACTGAAGAAAAAACCATAAGTTTTCCCGAATCAAACATACCTCTCATAAGTTCTGTATTATAAAAATTATTTTTTAATAGCAATTTGGTCGCCTTTCTTAATTTCCAAAGAGCAACGACAAATACAGCATAAACCACAAGCTTAAAAAAGGTATAACGATAAAGCATGGCTTCCGTCTTATAAATTAATACATCCTCACTAAAACCAATAAAATCTTGTTTTATACCAAAGAGGGTCGTTGCTAAAACAAAAATCCCTAAACCAATGCTAATTAAAATAAGAATAATAATAACATTTAGTATCAAATAAAGTGTTTTTGCAGAATTCATAATTATCGTTTTACGATAACAAATATACATAAATTATCGAAAAACAATAATTTTATTATTGAAAAACAATGATTATTATATTAGACCTTTCTGGTTTTAAAAACCTAACAGGTATTAAGGTCTTTTCATATATTTGAAACATAAAACATCCATAACTCGCTTTTGATACCCAAAGAAATGATAAAATGGATGTACCATGTGACCGATAAAAAAACAATAAATATAAACACATGAAACCCAATACCATCATTTCCGAAAGTGATAGACCAATTTGGCAAATACCCATTGCTGCGCTATTTTTCACATTGGCTTTCGGGATCATAGCATATAAATTTTTTCTTTGGATAACAACAAACCAACCGCTTGGTATCCGAATTATAGATTTTGAAGGTGTTATTTATTTTGCTGGTATTGGCGCCAGTTTTTGTTCCAGAAAACGTATCCATATAGACATTGCTAATTCCAGATTTAGACCAACTATAGAAGTTGGTCCTATAAAATTTGGCTCGTGGCAAACTATTAAAAACTATCAATATGTTTCAGTATTTCATCAACCAATAGAAGGTGGCGATTATATATTTGAAGTGAATTTGTGGTACGATAACAACAAACATTTTGAACTCTATTTTATTAATAACTACCAAGAAGCGTTCCTTATGGGTTATGAACTTTCAGAACAATTAAACATCGATTTATTAGACGCTACCGTTCCCAACGACTTTAAATGGGTTGATAAGGATGAGTGGAAAGCTAAAATAGCTTCTGAATCTATCGCTTAATACTTTTTTTTAGACCTAACAGGTTTTCAAAACCTAGCAGGTCTTTTACTATCTTTACAAAATGCAAGACACCTTTGTTACCATAGCTAGATTTCAATATTCTTCTGAAGCAGAAATTATGAAAGGCCGATTAGAATCAGACGGCATTCAAGTATTCTTAAAAGATAACATTACCATTGACACCGATCCTTTAGTAAGCAACGCCATTGGTGGCATAAAATTGAAAGTCTTAGCTAAAGACGAAGAAACAGCAAGAGAGATCTTACAATCTATTCAACAATATTCTGTAGATAACGAAGGAGAACCTATCACCTGCCCTAATTGTGGTAAAAACCGTATTGAACTCTATTCTACCATCACTAATTTTAAATCCTTAGTTTCTTTTCTTATTGGTTTCCTAACCGGAACCTTACCTTTCAGTACGCGTTACCAATACAAATGTGACGATTGTAAAACCGAATTTCCGCTTAAAAACTAAGCACCTTATCATAAGCGAGTTTTAACTTTTTAATCACATTTTCTAGCTCATCTTCGTTTAAATGTCCAAAACCAAAACGAATGGCACAGGTGTTTTTATCTTGGTATAAAATAGTTTTCGGTAGAAATAAATCAACTTTCTCTGCTTCTTCTGCGAGCTTCACTAAAGAAATGGTTTCTACAAACTGCAACCATATAGCCAAACCCCCTAAAGGTTTTTCCCAAATGATAATCCCCTCAAAATAAAACGTCAAATAATGACACAAACAATCACGACGTTGCTTATAAGTCACAATATTTTTTTTCTTTAGACGGTAAATTTCACCTTCAGAAATAAGCTCGGACAACATTTGCTCCTGTATTAAATCGCCTTGTTTATCTAATAATTGCAAGTAATTTTTGGCTTCTTGAATAAAATTTTCTGGCGCTACCACAAATCCTGTATGAAAACTAGGAAATAACGATTGCCCTAATTTACCCAAATAAATAACCATACCATTGGTATTAGCACTTGCCATAGGTAACATAGCAGAACCATCAAACTGAAAATCGTAATCGTAATCATCTTCTATAATTGCAAACCCATAAGTTTTTGCTAATTCTAACAACTCTAAACGGCGCTTAGCACTTAAAGTTACAGTTGTCGGATAATCTCTATTGGCACAGACATACACACAACGAATACTTTGTTTTACAAAATGCTTTCGTATATAGTCTACATTTAAACCTTCTTCATCTACCGGAATGGTTCGAATTGTAGCACCTGCTTCTTGAAAAATCATGTTGGATGCATAATTACTTAACTGTCCAACAAGTACCAAATCATTTGGCGCTATTAAAAGCTGAGACACCACATAAAGATTCATCTCAGTACTTCGCGTATTCATTAAATTATTCGAATTAATATGAAAACCTCGTGTGGCATTCAAATAATTACAAAGCTGTGTACTAAAAACAGAAGGCGTTAAAACCGTTGTTTTGTTCCATTTATTAATGAGTGGTTTACGCTTCATCGCAGCACTATACCATCTAGAAAATTGATGCACCGGATGCAATCTTAAATCGGGTTGCCCATCGTTAATCGTATATTTTGCAGTTGTTTCTTGCGCTGTTGAAGCCAAATGAAAGGACTTCTGAAACGGAAAACCTGCTACTTTTGGGTATGTATACGCACGATCTAAATGTTGTGTTGTGGCTTTAATTTTAGTCGCAGAGGCTTCAGGAAGTAAAACAAAAGTCCCCTTATTAGCAACAATATCCACCCAACCTTGTGATGCTAATTCTTCGTAAATAGCAACAGCTGTATTTCTGTGAATATTTAATAGCTGACTAAAGACGCGGGTTCCCGGCAATTTGCTACCTTTATCTAAATAACCGCGTTGTATTGCATTTATAATCTGCTGAGCAACTTGCACATATACAGGTTGCACAATAGATTTATCAAAAGTAACGAGTTGTTTTATAATTTGACTAACCGGACTATTCATTGTTTTATAACTGGACTACTTTAATCGTCCGGAAAGTTACGACTTTTGCAACGTTCAAAACCAAATCAGATGTAGAATGTAAGTTTTGAACCTTAACAATTTATTGCAAAATTTAAATTAATGAAAAATACAATCTATCTTTTCACATGTCTTCTAATTACTTGTTTTAAGCTGAATGCACAAGAGCAAGAAGTAAAAACAGATTCCTTAAGTGAAGTAGTCATTACCTCAACACGAATAGACCTACCCTTTAAAGAAAACTCGAGAACTATAAATATTATCACTTCTGCAGATATTAAAAGAAGCGCTGCAATTACCGTTGTAGATTTATTACAGCAAGTGGCTGGCGTAGATATTAGACGCCGTGGAACCGGTGGAAGTCAGGCCGATTTATTTATTAGAGGTGGCGGATTTGACCAAACCCTTTTATTAATCGATGGTATTAAAATGGATGATGTGCAAACAGGACACAATACCTTAAATGCGGCTGTACCAATTGAAGTGATTGAGCGTATTGAAATTATTAAAGGTCCTGCGGCTCGTGTCTTTGGACAAAATGCATTTACAGGTGCTATCAATATCGTTACAAAATCGACGTTAGATAATTCGGTTTCGGCAAGTGTAGAAACGGGCTCTTTTGGACAACTTAATGGTTCGGTAACCGTGGGTTCTGAATTAGAGAATTCTACACACATACTTCATGTGGATAGAATGACTTCGGAAGGCTACCGCAGTAATTCGGATTATGATAATTCTAATTACTTTCTAAAAAGCACGTTTAATAAAAATGCGCAAGCTATTGAAATGATCACCACGTTTTCTGAACGTAAATTTGGGGCTGAAAACTTCTACACAACAAGCCCTGATTTTAATGAATATGAAGAAACTCAAAATAGTTTAATAGCATTTACTACAAAGTTTCAATCTGAAAAACTTAAAATTCAACCACGTATCTACTGGAAACGTAACCAAGATATTTTCCTTTTAAAACGTTTTGAACCTAATTTCTTTAGAAATGTTCATATTTCGAATAAAATAGGAGCAGAAGCGAATGCCTCTTACACCTCTAAACTAGGGGTTACCGGATTTGGTATTGATATGTCTAAAACCTATTTACGCAGTAATAATTTAGGAGACCGTAATCGTTTTATGACGACCGTTTTCTTAGAACACCGTTTCCAATTTATAGATGACCGTTTAGATATTACACCTGGAGTTGCCGTAACGTATTTTTCAGATTTTAAATTTAATGGGTTCCCAGGGCTAGATGTTGGTTTTGATATCACCAATAATTTAAAAGCCTACGGAAATATTGGTTTTACTTACAGAATACCAACTTACACAGATCTCTATTACAACGACCCAAGAACCATTGGTAATGCAGACCTAGAACCCGAAGAAGCTTTTTCTCAGGAAATCGGAATAAAATACAATGCTCATAAAATTAGAGCAAGCCTATCTGTTTTTAATAGAGATGCCACTAACCTTATCGATTTTGTGAGACCCAATACGGTTGATGAAATTTACACAGCCACCAACATTGCAGAAGTCAATACCAAAGGATTAGAATTAGATGTTGCTTACAATTTTAACGTGAAGAACTACAAACAAACTTTAGCTTTTGGATATGCGTATTTAGACGATAATATTTTAGAACAAAACGAAGAATTATCACGTTACTCTTTAAACACTTTAAAACATCATTTTACAACAAGATTAAGCACTAAATTATTCAAAAACATAAACCAAAATATCATTTACAAATATGCAGAACGTACCACCGGACAAACCTATAATGTTTGGGATGCCTCTATTGTAATGAGCCTAAAACAAGTAGAACTTTCAGTTACAGCAAGCAATATTTTTGATGCAGATTATATAGAGTCTGGTTATACACCAATGCCTCCGAGCAACGTGTTATTTGGTATGCGTTATAAATTCCGTTAATGGTTTTTATTCCAATTGTCATTCCTGAAAAAGCAGGAATCTAAAGCTACACTTATAAAAATAAATTGAAAATTTTAAAATCCGCAATGCTATTAAATGCTTTGCGGATTTTCTGTTTCCGCATAAGTCTTCTTTTTAATTATTCTATTTTGTCATTCCTTTTGTCATTCCTGCGAAGGCAGGAATCCACTTCTATCCTCTATCTATCCAAAATATATGATTACTACCAAAACGTCACTTCGAGTAATTATTTGTAACGCAGTGAAAAATAATTGTATCGAGAAGCAACCAACAATCAGTTCTCGATAAACCTCCTACGTCGGCACTCGAACTGACGACATAACATTAACTCACACAAAACATGGAAACATAAAAGAAAAGTATAATAAACACCATCACTTAAGGTAGACTTTTAGACTTATGTGAAATAAAGCCATATAGTCAATAAAAATCTGTCATTCCTGCGAAGGCAGGAATCCACTTCTATCCTCTATCTATCTAAAACATAAAATCACTACAAAAACGTCACTTCGAGTAATTATTTGTAACGCAGTGAAAAATAATTGTATCGAGAAGCAACCAACAATCAGTTCTCGATAAACCTCCTACGTCGGCACTCGAACTGACGACATAACATTAACTCACACAAAACATAGAAACATAGAAACATAGAAACATAGAAACATAAAAGAAAAGTATAATAAGCACCATCACTTAAGGTAGACTTATGTAAAATAAAGCCATATAGTCAATAAAAATCTGTCATTCCTGAGAAAGCAGGAATCCACTTTAAACCCCTTTCTATCTAAAACATAAAATCACTACAAAAACGTCACTTCGAGTGATTATTTGTAACGCAGAGAAAAATAATCGTATCGAGAAGCAACCAACAATCAGTTCTCGATAAACCTCCTACGTCGGCACTCGAACTGACGACATAACATTAACTCACACAAAACATAGAAACATAGAAACATAAAAGAAAAGTATAATAAACACCATCACTTAAAGCAGCCTCTTAGATACTTACACAGAAACTATAAAATCAATAAAAATCTGTCATTCCTGAGAAAGCAGGAATCCACTTTAAACCCCTTTCTATCTAAAACATAAAATCACTACAAAAACGTCACTTCGAGTGATTATTTGTAACGCAGAGAAAAATAATCGTATCGAGAAGCAACCATTTTGTCATTCCTGCGAAAGCAAGAATCCACAAAAACTACATAAATCATAAAACAAAACCCTAAACATCACTTCAAATACGACCGTCAGTTCGAGTGATTTTGAGGAACGAAAAATAGTATCGAGAACTTATTAAACAACAACTCCTAAGACTGTAAAACAAAATATTTCTCAAATTACCTGTAACAAAACCTCAACAAACGCTACTTATACTTTGTAAACCAATCATTACCCAAATCAAATTAGTAAAAAAATAAGCACAAAAACGACCGAACTTAAACCCAAAACTTCACCTTTTTTAATTGTCGAATTTTTGAATCAAATCTTTTCAAAAAAACAAAAAAAAGCACTTAAAAAATTCAAAATTGTTTACCACACGTAACCTAATTGACTTTCAAAAAAAAAGATTGCATAAGCTTACAATGGTTGTATATTTATTAACTCAAAATTTAAACGAAATCTCATGACAGAATGGTACTTAAATTTAGATTTTCTAGCGCAAGTATATTGGCTCGTTGCCATTATAGGTTCGCTCATCTTTTCTATCGTTATGGTATTAACTTTTGTTGGAGGTGATGCTGACGAGATTGGGGATATTGACTCTGAAATAGATGTAGAAGCCGGATTTCAATTTATATCTTTTAAAAATCTTGTCGCTTTCTTTACCATTTTTGGTTGGAGTGGTATTACTTGTATCGATGCCGGACTTTCAAAACCTCTAACGATTATCATATCTATCATTTCTGGCTTATTGATGATGGTAATTATGGCCTCTCTTTTTTACTTTATAAGTAAGCTTTCGGATAGCGGAACTTTAAAATATAAAAATGCTTTAGATGCTGTTGGTGAAGTCTACTTAACCATCGGTGCAGACAGAACAACTATGGGAAAAGTAACTGTTAGTGTTCAAGGATCCATGCGAGAACTTGATGCACTAACCGATTCTTTAACAGAACTAAAATCTGGAACTATAATTAAAGTCGTGGATGTGACTTCAAACGGAATTCTCATCGTAGATAGAACACGTAAACCAATTCAACCTTCAAAAGTTGAAAATAGCAAAGCATTACCCAATAACCCACAAAAAAAACTATCATAATTAAAATTTAACCAATCAAACCTATATGCAAATGAACTTACTAACCATTCAAGAAACAGTTAATATACAAGGACTTGGCGGACCTATGCTGCTAATTTTTGTAGTCTTATTTATTGTAGTCACATTATTAATTTTAATAAAACGCTACAAACGTTGTCCATCTGACCGCATCTTAGTCGTATACGGAAAAGTTGGAGGAGGCCAATCTGCCAAATGTATCCATGGTGGTGCTGCTTTTATTATTCCTGTAATTCAAGATTATGAATTCTTAGAATTAACACCAATTTCAATTGAAGTGAATTTGGTTAATGCATTATCTAAACAAAACATTAGAGTTAACGTGCCATCTCGTTTTACAATTGGGGTATCTACAGAACCTGGTGTTATGCAAAATGCAGCAGAACGTTTATTAGGTTTAGGAGCACAAGATGTTCAAGAACTAGCAAAAGAAATCATTTTTGGTCAGTTACGTTTAGTCGTAGCGTCTATGGATATTGAAGAAATTAACAATGACCGTGACAAATTTTTAACTAACATTTCTCAATCTGTAGAAACAGAATTAAAGAAAGTAGGTTTAAAACTGATTAACGTAAACATTACAGATATTGTTGACGAATCTGGTTATATCGAAGCTCTTGGTAAAGAAGCCGCAGCTCACGCAATTAACGCAGCACGTAAATCAGTTGCAGAGAAAACTAGAGATGGTTCTATTGGTGAAGCTAACGCAGAACAAGATGAAAGAACACAAGTTGCAGAGTTGCATGCTAAAGCAAAAATTGGTGAAGCAAATGCAGCACAAAACGAACGTACTCAAATTGCAGCGGCTAATGCACTTGCAAAAATTGGTGAAGCAAACGCAAACCAGAACGAAAGAGTACAAACAGCAAGCGCTATTGCATTAGCAAAAATTGGTGAAGCTGAATCTTTAAAAGATGAAAGAATTAAAACATCGGAAGCAAATGCACGTGCTATTGATGGAGAAAACACAGCAAAAATCTCGATTGCAGAATCGGATGCTTTAAGAAGAGAAAAAGAAGCAGAAGCAGAAAAACGAGCTAACGCTTCTGAAAAAGTACAAGCTGCAAAAGCTTTAGAAGAAGCTTATGCTGCAGAAAAAAATGCCGAAATTGCAAGAGCAGAACGTGTACGCTCAACCCAATTAGCAGATATCGTTGTACCAGCTGAAATAGATAAACAAAAAGCTGAAATTGACGCCGAAGCAGATGCAGAACGTATTAGAAGAAAAGCAAAAGGGGAAGCAGACGCTATTTTATTTAAAGCACAAGCAGAAGCACAAGGACAGCTTGAAATATTAACTAAGCAAGCCTCTGGTATGGAGCAAATTGTAAAAGCTGCCGGTAATAATAGTAGAGATGCTGTATTATTATTGATTGCGGATAAATTACCAGAATTAGTGCAAATTCAATCTGAAGCGATTAAAAACATTAAAATTGATAAGGTTACCGTTTGGGATAGCGGCGCTAATGGAGAAGATGGAAAATCATCTACAGCTAACTTCTTATCTGGCATGTACAAATCAGTACCACCTTTACAAGAAATGTTTAATATGGCTGGTATGGATTTACCTGAATATTTAAAAGGAAAAGATAAAAAAGAGATTGAAGCTACACCAATTGAATCAACATCAGTTGAATCAGGTGATGCTACAATTGAAGAATAATCACATCTCTGTCCAAGTGGAAACGTCAGTTCGAGTAATTTATGACCCGAAAGCTTTCGGGTCATAAATAGTATCGAGAACTAATGTTAAAGCAGAGGAAACCAATACTTGTTTTCATAAATCGAAAACTCTAAACTACCAAAACGGCAGTTCGAGTGATTTACAATCTGAAAGCTTTCGGATTGTAAATTGTATCGAGAACATATTCTAAGTAAAAAAGGCTTCAATTAATTTTGAAGCCTTTTCTTTTACCTTCATTTTAAACCTTAACTTAGGTTTTTGTAACTTTAGATTCTAAACCTTTACGCCTTTTGAAACTTAATCTTCAAGACATACCACGTGTTAAAACCATCACTAAGGAAGATTTTATAAAAAATTACTTCAAACCACAAAAACCCGTGGTTATAGAACACTATATAGAAGATTGGCCTGCCTATACCAAATGGAACTTAGATTATATTAAAGAAGTCGCAGGCGACAAAACGGTACCGCTTTATGACAACAGACCCATAAGTCACAATAACAAATTCAATGAAGCACATGCTGAAATGAAAATGAGTGATTATGTAGATTTACTGAAACGCGAACCTACTAAATACCGCATTTTCTTATGGAATATCCTAAAGGAAGTGCCGCAACTTCAAAAAGACTTTCAGTTTCCTGATTTCGGATTGCAACTATTTAAAAAACTACCCATGTTATTTTTTGGAGGAAAGGATTCATACACCTTTATGCACTATGATATTGACTTAGCTAATATTTTTCACTTTCATTTTGAAGGTAAAAAGCAATGCATTTTATTCGACCAGAAACAAAATAAGTATTTATATAAAGTTCCTTATTCATTAATCACCAGAGAAGATATCGATTTCCATAATCCAGATTTAGAAAAATGGCCCAACTTAAAACACGCCAAAGGTTGGGTGTGCAACCTTAACCATGGAGAAATTTTATACATACCAGAAGGTTACTGGCATTACATGCGTTACCTTACCCCTGGCTTTTCTATGAGCTTACGGGGCATTGCTCAGAACCCTAAAAATTTAAGCAAAGCTATTTATAACCTTTTTATAATGCGTAACATAGATAATGTAATGCGATATATAAAAGGTCAAAAATGGATCGATTGGAAAAATAAAAAAGCCCTCAGAAACACATAAGTGATTCCTCTAATTTTCTGACATAAATAAAATACTATTTGTATATTTGACCCTTATTTTAAAATGAAAAACATGAAAAATATTTTACTTGCAGTTGCTTTATTAGCTTTTAGTTTTGGTAACGCACAAGCCTTTGAAGGTAAAGGAGATCAAAAATTCCAAGTAGGTGCTAATTTCCAAGATTACGCTACAGGTGTTAATGTAAGTTTCGATCACGGTTTAGGCGAAAACATCTCTGTAGGTGTATCTTCTTCTTATGCATTAGGAGGCGCTACTGGAATTAAAGATCTTGACTTTGGAGATCGTTTTGATTTAAAAGCGCGTTTTAACGCTAACTTAGGTAACGTTATAAACATCGATGAAAACTTTGATCTTTATCCTGGATTAAATTTAAGTCTTAAGAATTTTGGTGGTCACGTTGGGGCACGTTATTTCTTTACAGAAGGTTTTGGTGTGTATACAGAAGCTAACTTTCCTTTAGCAAAATACGACCCAGACGATTATATAGATATTAATAACCAATTTTCATTAAACCTTGGTATGACGTTTAATTTATAAACATTTACCAACACATATAAAACAAAGAGGTCGACTAATTATTTAGTCGACCTCTTTGTTTTGTTATTAACTACAAATACCAAATTAATAACAATCCTTTTTGCCACATTGAGTGTATTCTTATTGTCACATTGAGCGCAGTCGAAATGTCTAACCTCCAAAATCTAAAATACTAAACCAACCAATATCATAAATCCCAAACCCAGACTTCAAAAAAACTAAAATCTCTTAGTTCTCAAATTAAACACAATCGAAACACCTCATTAATAACAATCCTTTTTGTCACATTGAGCGTATTCCTATTGTCACATTGAGCGCAGTCGAAATGTCTAACCTCCAAAATCTAAAATTCTAAACCAACCAATATCATAAATCCCAAACCCAGACTTCAAAAAAACTAAAATCTCTTAGTTCTCAAATTAAACACAATCGAAACACCTCATTAATAACAATCCTTTTTGCCACATTGAGCGTATTCCTATTGTCACATTGAGCGCAGTCGAAATGTCTAACCTCCCAAAATCTAAAATACTAAACCAACCAATATCATAAATCCCAAACCCAGACTTCAAAAAAACTAAAATTTCTTAGTTCTCAAATTAAACACAATCGAAACACCTCATTAATAACAATCCTTTTTGCCACATTAAGTATAATTCTTTTGTCACATTGAGCGCAGTCGAAATGTCTAACCTCCAAAATCTAAAATTCTAAACCAACCAATATCATAAATCCCAAACCCAGACTTCAAAAAAACTAAAATCTCTTAGTTCTCAAATTAAACACAATCGAAACACCTCATTAATAACAATCCTTTTTGCCACATTGAGCGTATTCCTATTGTCACATTGAGCGCAGTCGAAATGTCTAACCTCCCAAAATCTAAAATACTAAACCAACCAATATCATAAATCCCAAACCCAGACTTCAAAAAAACTAAAATCTCTTAGTTCTCAAATTAAACACAGTCCAAATATCTCATTAATAACAATCCTTTTTGCCACATTGAGCGTATTCCTATTGTCACATTGAGCGCAGTCGAAATGTCTCACCTCCAAAATCTAAAATCCACTCCTATCAAACAGTCCATTTTTATTTCAAATACGCATTAATTTTATCATAAACCAAAGCAGATTCCCACCCCCGATACAACAAATAATCCGCCACCTTTTTTTTCTTCTTATAAACATTAGGTTCCTTAACCTGAGCAATGCGCTTTTGCACCAAGTCATCTAACGTCTGCTCATAATCATCAAGATCAATTTCTTTAAGTGCCACATCCATGCTATACTTAGAAATAGCTCTAAACTTCAACTCACGTACCAACCTGTTTTTACCCCATTTTTTCATCCGAAACTTCCCACGTACAAAAGCCTTAGCAAAACGTTCCTCGTTCAAAAAGTTATGTTCAATTAAGTGTACCGTAATATGATCTATAACCTCAGGGATCATACCCATATCTCTCAACTTTTGCCGCACTTCTTTATGGCAACGCTCTTGGTAAGCACAATAATGCTCTAGTTTTTTTTGAGCCTCCGCTACCGTATAGCTTTTACTTAAATCCATAGATTTCAAAAGTACAATAGAATCCCAAAACAAAAGATAGCGCTGCAACATATAATGCAGTCAAAACCCTAAATAAATAACAATCACAAACCACTAAATGTTAAAACATCGAATTTATCACAATGTTAAATTACCGTTTAACCGATTTATCACACACTTAATAGGTAAGTTGCAAAAACACAATCTCCTATTGTTAATAAATACATAACTTACAAGACATTAACCGAATCTAATATTAGAATACATTTGTCAGTCACTAACCCTCAACTATCCCTATGGTAAAAAACTACGCACTTTCCCTTATCGCCTTTTTATGTTTTGTTTTGTCTGGGTATGGACAGATAGCAACTCAAAGTTTTGAAGTATCTGGTGACACATGGGCGCCTTTAACCTTTTCAACACCCGCTTGTAATATCAGTTCAGACATATGGGATTATTCCACATCCCTTTCTTCCATAAACCCCAATGATGGCAGTCGATTTTGGGGAATCAGAGACTTAGACGGAAATTGTGGTGGCGGAAGTTGGGAAACCATTACATTTCCTAGTTATGATGTTTCTGCATACACAGGTGTAACGATCACTTTCGATTATAATATAATTGCGTTTGATACTGGAGATGATTTAGGCTATGAAATATGGGAAGATGGAGTGAGAACTGCTAATGTTACTAATTTGGATGACAATACAAGTGGATGGAATACTATAACTCATAATGTCAACGACCTAACAACCTCTGTATATTTAATTCTAAAAGCAAAACAAAATGGTGGTAGTGACTATGCTGGTTTTGATAATATTGTATTAAACGGAACACCTACTTCAGGAAACCTAATAACCGTAACCCAGGCAACAGGCGGTACTATTTCTCCAAGTACAACAGTAGTAGATGATGGAGACGATCAATCTTTTACAGCAACACCAGACGCGTGTTACACCTTTACAAACTGGGTTGTAGATGGCTCCAATGTAGGCAGCACAACACCTTATACATTTACTAATGTTACCGCAAATCACACAATAACAGCAGTTTACACCCAAGACACAAATAACATTACAGCATCCGCAGGTGCTAATGGCTCTATTAGCCCAAGTGGTAGCACAAGTGTTGGTTGCGGAGATGATGAAACTTTTACTATAACTGCTGATAGTGGTTATGCCGTAGATGATGTTTTAGTTGATGGAGTCTCAGTTGGAGCTTTAACTTCTTATACTTTTAACAATGTCACTGCTGCGCATACCATAAGCGTGAGTTTTACTGTTTATGTAGCTCCTCAAATTGTTATTACTGAATTTGCAGGAAGTGGTTATGGCGGAAGTTTCAATAATGAATATATCGAATTAGCTAATTTTGGATCAACATCTGTCGATTTATCCGGCTGGACGTTATTATATTATAATGCTTCAACTTTAGAAAGAACTTTAAATTTAACAGGAAGCATAGCCGCTAACTCAGCTTATGTAATAGCAGTAAGAACTTCATATTCTACTATTACTCCAGATTTCGTTCCTTCAACAAGTTTTAGTTTAAATTCAACAGGATATGTAGTTTTAAAACAAGGTTCAACTATAATAGATGAAGCAGGAAGTAGCTCTAATAAATTTGCTGACAATAAAAACTATGAATTTACAGATTGCTCTAACGATAATAAACCTACTGCAAATTGGGATAATTTAGGTACAGGAAATGGAACTCCGGGTGTTGTTAATTGTAACGTCCCAAAACCAGAATTACAATTAGTAGATAACACCGCAACCAACCAAGACTGCGGATTTATTATAGATTACGGAAATATTGCAATTGCTACCACTTCTGATATAACATTTGATATTGAAAATAGTGGCGAATTAGACTTAACAATTTCCTCTTTGGGCATTACAGGCGATTATACTATTGTATCTCCGCTAAGTACTCCATTCACTTTAACAACTGGAAACTCACAAACCGTTACAATTAGATTTACACCATCTACAAACGGAACAAGAAATGGAACATTAACAATTAATAACAATGATGCTGATGAAAATCCTTGTTCTGTTAATCTTACAGGTTTTGGATTCACACCAGCGCCAGAAATTGATATCGAACGTAACACAAGTGCATCAATAGTAAATGGAGCTGCCGCAAGTACAGGAAGGAATACCGTTTTTGCGGCGACTGTAATGGGCGATACTTCGGCTCCAAAAACATACCATGTACATAACGAAGGTACTGCAGATCTAAATGTAACAAGCATCACATCCTCTAATGCGGCAGAATTTGCTATTACATTAAATCCAGGCGTTTCTACAATAGCATCAGGAAACGAGATAGATTTCGAGATTTCATTTTCACCTACAGGTGTTAACTTAAGAACCGCAGTCATAACCATTAGAAGTAACGATGCAGACGAAGATCCATACACGTTTAATGTGCAAGGAAATGGAGATTGCCCTTCTGGAACGCTAACATTTTTACCTGATAACGGACCTGTAGGCACAGTAGTAGACATAACATCGAGCACAGCTAATTTTGGAGGCGCAACCACAGCTACTGTAAATGGTGTGTCAGCAACTGTAACCGTAATTTCTACTTCTGAACTAGAAATCACCATCCCTGTAGGCGCAGCCTCAGGAAGTATTGAAATAACTGATGATTTAGGCTGTTTAAGTACAGAAACATTTACAGTCATTGATCAATTGATTGAAAATTGTGAAGGAAGCACAGGTACCATACCTACCGATCTTTTTATCAGCGAAATAACAGATGCAGGAAGTGGAGGACATACTTATATTGAAATATACAATGGTACAGGCACTAATATAGATCTAAGTAATTATGAGATACGTATTCATAATAATGGGGATCCCATAGCATCATCAACAGTGTTACTAAATACCTATACGTTAAACAACAACAGTATATATCTATTGGCTGTAGGAGGGACTAATGCTACCGATCCAGAAGGGGGGCATACAGCAAACCAAACTAGTGGTGTAGGTGGAATTAACGAAGATGATAATATTAGATTATATTTTGATGATGGCGTTAATCCTGAAGTTTGGGTAGATTTATGGGGAGAAACAACAGGAAACCCGTTTACAGTAGCATCCAATGATTATGTTTACAGAAGAAAGAACTCAGGCATTACAGCACCTAGCACCACCTGGGACACTAATGATTGGGATGGTTTTACACCTATAAGTTATACAGATGTTGGTATTTACGACTTTTCTACTGGCGAAGCACCAACAATAACCTTACAACCATTAGACGCTGACTTTGCTTGTGAATTTTCTGCCAGTTTTACAATTAATGGTACAGAAAGCTACAACGAATCAGATGACACACAAGAATTAGCCTACCAATGGTACTATAATACTCCAGGAACATCTACATGGATAGAAATACTTTCTGGTAACACAAACTACACAGGGCAACAATCAGCAACACTAAACGTCATAGACAGCTCTAGTTTAAATGGTTACCAATACTATTGTCAGTTAAGAGAAAATAGCGCTACCTGTTTCACAGCGTCTAACGCAGTTAAACTTGAGGTCTTCGTTTCTGAATGGGATGGTACAAACTGGTCAACAATACCAACAATTAACAGCGCCGTTATTCTTAATGGAAACTATGACACTTCTATACAAGGCAGCTTCAGCGCATGTCGTTTAATCATTAACAGTGGAAAAACACTAACAATTACAGATAACGAATATGCCGAAGTCTATTACAACGTCACTAACAACGGAACCTTTAACATAGAAAACAATGGATCGTTAATACAAATAGACAACACCAACACCAACACAGGAAACATAAGCATGGAGCGCACAACATCAATACGCAAACTAGATTATGTGTATTGGTCTTCTCCTGTGGAAGGATTTAACACCGATGATGTATCACCAGATTCACCCACTAATAAAATTTACAAATGGAACCCAACAACAACTAACACAAACGGTAGCCAAGGAAATTGGGAATCCGCAGCTAATAACACAATGGATCCTGGCGTAGGTTATATCATTAGAGGTCCAGATGCTTTTGGCACAACACTTACGGATTACACAGCGACTTTCAATAATGGTATACCTTTAAACGGAACGTATAATGTACCTATTTCAAGAGGTACTAATCCCACTTACGATGATTCAGACGCAATTGATGACAACTGGAATCTACTAGGTAACCCATACCCTTCAGCAATAAGTGCGGAAGATTTCTTATTGACTAATACCAACCTAAATGGCTATGTTAATATCTGGACACATGGATCACTACCTAGCACAACCAATACAGACCCCTATTATGAGAATTTCGCTATAAATTATGGAGATGATTATTTAACTTACAATAGTAGCGGTTCTGGATTAGGCCCTAACACATTTGACGGAAATATAGCTGCTGCACAAGGGTTCATGGTTAACATGGTAGATGGATCTGAAGCTACTGAGAATGTAATTTTTAATAATGCAATGCGAGGAACAGGATTAAGCAACGATGGTTTTTATAGAAATGCAAACACTGAAAAACACAGAATATGGCTAGACCTAATACCAGAAGGAGAATCACTAGAACGTATTTTAGTGGGTTATATAGAAAATGCAACAGATGAAGCAGACAGAATGTATGACGCCGATACTGAATTAAGTAACACAAATAACTTCTATACTATGATAGAAAACAAGGCTTACAAAATTCAAGGGCTTCAGTTACCTTTTCAAATTACAGACGTCATTCCTTTAGGTATAAAGACAACAATGGCGTCTAACTACACACTTGGAATACATGCGGCCGATGGTTTATTTGAAACGGATAACCAAAACATATATCTAAAAGACAACACCTTAGGATTTACACACAACTTAAGTACACAGCCCTATACTTTTAGCTTAGATGCCGGTACATTTAATGAGCGTTTCGAAATTGTATTTACACCAACAACATTATCTATCGATGATAATTTTATTAACGCAAATAACATTACTATTACAGAACTACAAAATGGTAATGTGGAGTTTAGAGTTGGAAACCCACACACCATAAAACACGTAGACATTATGGATGTTACAGGACGGATCATCTATAATTTACAAGGTAATAACGCAACTGAAGTTTATGATTTATCTAAACTAAGCCAAGCAGCTTATATCGCTAAAATTACCTTATCTAACGGACAAGTCATTAGTAAAAAAGCCATTAAACAACACTAACTACATTCCTGTAAGAAGCAAGAAAATATAACAACAGAAAATACCAAAAGAGGTTTCAAATCACAATTGAAACCTCTTTTTTTTTGTTACCATAATAAAAGCAATTAAATAGCGAGAACCAATCCAATCTTACGAGAATAGAAAACTCATATTCTTCTGTCATTTCCTTTGTCATTCCTGAGAAATCAGGAATCCACTACACCAAAACAATCAACCAACACAACCGCTTTCTTCGTTTTAAGACAAATCAAAAACATCTATTCGATAAAACTCAAAACAAAAGAAACCCCAGAATAAGAAAATTCACATATTTGTCATTCCGAAGTATAAGGAATCACATAAAGAAAACATGACACCTCCTGTCATTCCTCTGAAGGCAGGAATACACAGTAACACCATAACTTTAAATTAAAAACACTAATTTTAAGTATATCGCAGACACTCCATAGATAGTCCGTAGATACTCCGTACATAAGCCGTAGTCAGTCCGTACCCATGCCAAAATAAAAAAAACGATTACATTATATAAGTTTGAACTAAATAATTCATCCCTTTTGTCATTCCTGCGAAAGCAGGAATCCAATACAGAAACACTAATCATTACTTCTCAAACAAATCCTAAAAACGATACTTTAAAGCCAAAATTAAATTTCTACCAGCAGCCGATAACCCTGAAGAATAAGGTCTATAACGCTGATCTGTTATATTTTCTAAACTTGCCGTAAAACTAAGCTGAGTATTGTACTGATATTGTGTTCGTAAATTTAGCGTGTACCAAGAAGGCGAATAAGGATCTCCATCAGCATCTAAAGCATACAAATAATCTTTTTCAATTTCTGATGGCGATAATTGATTAAATGATAATTCATTATTATAAACTAAAAAAGCATCAAAGAGTAACTTTTTTCTTTCCCAAATTAAATGCGTGCGTCCAAAACTTGGAGCCACATGTCGTATTGGTTCTTCAATTCCATTATTATCTTCTGTACCCCCAATAATATTATACTGCGAACGTAATTTTAAATCCTTTGCAAAATTAATTTCCAGAGCAGCTTCAAAACCATAAATCCAAGCTTTAGAAGCATTTTGCATGGCTTGAACCGTACTTAATTCGCCATTATATACGATTTCTGTTTCTCCGTTTAATTCATAATCTCTTCGAATCAAAGCATTATCTAAAAAGGTATAATACGTCGCTAAGTCTAAAATAACTTTGTTGTTAAAATCTAGTTTCAAACCTAATTCTCCTCCGTAGGCATATTCAGCTTTTAAATCTTTGTTTGGCACAACTACCGATCCAGGTTCAGAATCAAATACCTTACCAATATCATCAATATTCGGAGCTCTAAATGCTGTAGATGCATTTAACTTCCATTGAATCATAGCACTCGGAGACCATGTAATCCCTGCCGTACCCGTTAGTGCACCTGTATTCACTTTAGCCTCATTAAACGGAAGATCTAAAAAAACATTATTCGCCGTAAAATTGGCTTTAGACCAAACTTGATTGTAACGTAAACCCGACTGAAACACAAATTTGGAGTTTGGTTTATATTTAAAACTGGTATAAGCAGCAAAAGATTGCCATGTAGCACCATCTGGATAACGCGTAACATCTAAAACTGTAGAATTAGTGTCTATATTTTGAGCTTCAGCCTCAGAACCTACCTTATTATATAAATATTCTACCCCATAAAACAACGATGTTTTAGAATTGAAACGCTTTTCTAAATCTAAATTAATGGAAATAGCATCAACATTTTCTTCACTTACATATCGTGTGCTAGATCCGAAATCACGATCCATACGACTTTCTTTAAAATTTTGATAAGCTAATGTGGTCTGAATCTTATCATACAAATTAGAACGACTGCTTAATTTAGTCAACTGAAAATTCCCCATAAACCATTGTTGTGGTCCATAATTCCATTCTGCAGAACGCAAATGATCATCTTTATAACGAAGCAACCTATCATATCTTGAAAAATCTGAAGTTGTTGAATAATAAAGTCCTAAATCGAAATCTAAAGTATTTGAGGGCTTATAACGTACCTTTTGCATTAAGTTTATTTGATAGTAACCCGTTGGCGTTTGCACATTGGGATTTGAATTTGCTACAATAACATCCTCTCCGTTTTGTTGTGTAATATATTCGGGCCTTAAATAATCATCCGGTCCATGAGATCCCATCCGTAAATCATCAAAATCAGTATAACTCACGCTACTTAAAAATGCCCATTTTTTGTAACCCAGATTAAAATCTAAATGTCCTGTCTTTTCTTTATTTGCAGAAGCATATCGGGTTAATACATTGGCACTAAATTCTAGCGCATCAGAATTAGATAATTGTGGTTTTTTGGTATAAAAACTCATTACACCACCTATGGCATCACTTCCGTAAACCACAGAACCTGCACCAAGTGTTACTTCGGTATGATGTAAAGCAAAAGGGTCTATCGCAATCACATTTTGAAGGTTACCACCTCTAAAAATGGCATTATTCATACGGACGCCATCAACTGTAATTAAAAGTCGATTGGTAGAAAAACCTCTAATCATAGGACTTCCTCCTCCCATTTGACTTTTCTGAATATAGATATGACCTGTGTTTTCTAAAACGTCTGCACCTGTTTGCGGGTTAGCAAATGCTATGCTTTTAGCATTAACACTAACGATTGTCTGCGGTATATCTCGCTTATTTTGTTCAAACTTTGAGGCCGAAATTACAATCTCATTTAAGCCCTCTACTTTTGACTTAAGATATACAACCCCTTTATTTTTAATAATTTCTGATTTGCTTAATTGCTGACTTTCATATAAAAAATCCTTTAAAAACAGAATTTCATTAGCATCGAAAACCAACAGTGAAGCTTCCCCATTTATATCCGTTAATACAATTTTACTTTGATCAATATTGTATATCGTAATGCCTGGAATTGGAGTATGACTTCCTTCCTCTAAAATAGTTACAGTTTGCCCAAAAGTCAACTGTAACAAAAAGAATAAAAAAATACTATAAGTAATTTTGTGCCTCACTTGCAAACTCATAATTCATATAAAAATCAGAAATAAATAGCCTAATGAAATACCTCGTTAAGGATCTGAAGGGACTTCGGTTTTTTAAAACTCCCTAATTGTAATTCAAAATAATGCAATAACATATTTAAAAATGTTTGCCTTTGCGTTGCATTAATTTTTACGGTATTTAAAGCATCAAAATTTGTGCCTAATAAGCGTTTTAGCAGTATTAAATTTTCACCAGAAACAGAGTAAATACCATGATTAGTAGCTTCAAAAATACCAGATTCTAAATTGAAGAAAGGATAATTATTATTGATGTTTTCAGGCTGAAACCCTAAATAACGTGTTAATTTTAAAAGAAATAAGAGGTGGAAGTTTGAGAACTGATCTTCATTATCTAAATATTGAAGTGCTGCTGCTATAAAGCCAAATAAGTCTTCATTTTTTTCTTCCTCTTTTAACACATTTGAAAGTATTTCGGATAAAAATAATACGATAGAACTTTTATAAATATTAGTGTGAAGAGTTTTATAGATGTAATTAAACTTAACGTCCTTTATATAATGAAGAGACTGATTAGGTTTATAAGTTTCATCGAGTTGAAGCTGTGATAAAACTTGATAATATACGGTTTTAGATAGTCCTTTTTTAGATTTTAAAACACCTCTTAACAAATAACTTACCACACCACGTTGTTCGGTATAGCACTTTACAATAAGATCGTGATCTCTAAATTTTAATTTTGAAAGGACAATGCTGTTGTTTTTTGAAAGCATCTTTTACTTAACTATAAGCACCTTAAGCACTTTGGTTTCAAAAGTATCTAAATCTGAAATTAAGATGACATAAACACCCGTTCTAACCACATTATTAGCGAGGTTTTTACCATTCCATATCGCTGTCCCACCATCGATAGCAAAATTATAATTAGCATTAGACGATCTTAAATTAACACTAGACTGAGCTTCTGCAACTAAATTACCTTCAATATCCGTAATCTTAATATTTACACGCTCTGTAAGTCCTTTAATTTTTACGCCTTTAGTAACATCGTTAAGATCACTAAAACCAAGAATATTGTATTCTGGACGTACAGGATTTGGATAAACAAAAGCATCTTCTAAACTAGATTGTACCGCAGAACCACCAGCTTTAAAAGACAATAAACCTTTTGCTGTAGCGATATAAACAATACCATCATCTTCATTTATAGAAATATCTCTAATCTGATTAGATGGCAACGGAGAATTATCATTCGTAAAGTGATAAATAGTCGTTTGCCCGTCTGGAGACAAATAGAAAACACCAGAATCTAAAGTCCCTATCCATTTATTATTAGAAGCATCAACTTTAATATCGATTATAGATTCACCCTCTAACAATTCTTTTGCAATACCATCCTCTAAAATAATGATAGAACTTAAACTAGGATTGGTATTATCGTAAAACCCAGATGTATTATATAACACTCTCAGTCCATTTGTAGAACCTGTCCATAATTGATTACTATTATCTATAGCCAAACTTAAAAAACGAGAATATGGATCTACATTTTGAGATTCAGAATTAATATTACGTAGCGGGTTTGTTGTTATATTTTCATTATAAGCAATTAATCCATTATCGTAAGACCCAATCCATTTGGTCCCATTATTATCAATCTCCATATCAAAAAAACCTTCTTCTTCACTTGGCGGATCAATCAAATTCGAAAAATCGTAAGACCTCCAAGTTCCAGAACTAGGGTCGTAAGATTTTAACGGACTTTCAATTCTACTAGATATTACCCACAACAACCCACTGCTATCAAAGTCGGTTGCAGAAACTCTTACATCTACATAATCAGGATCTCCCGACACCAATAAAGACTCTAATCCACTATTAGCTTCATTATACAAATTGGTAGCTTCAAAATCATTAATTTCTACCAAACCATTAAAAAAAGAACTAATAAACACCTGATTAGGATTAAATATACTAGGTGTAATCTCATTTAATTCTACAGCATTAAAAAGACTATCAACGGGTATGTCATCCCAAACATCGTTATAAAGATAACTAACCCCCATAGAGGTTAAAGGATATGGATTAAGTACATCAGAGTATTCTCCATAAGTAGCCCAAACCGTATGAGTCGTTGCATTTAATTTAAAAATATTATTATCTATAGGACCACTAGGTTTAATTTGGGTATAAATAGAGGGGGTAGAAATACTATTAGTTAAAACCCCAAAAGCTGCCGTACCAATAAACACCTCATCTTCTAAAACTGTAGCTGAGGTAAAATCAGTATCAAAATCTTCTGAGGGTTCAAAATTTTGTACAAGCTGTAAATTTTCATCATATAAACGCACACCTCCTGTTGTTGAATAAACAAGATTGGAGTCTGTCACATCTGCATCTACAGGTAACAAAGGCAAACTAAATAACCCTATTACTGAAGCTCCATTAATTTCATAAATCATTTTATTACTTCCAACAGAATACATCTTATTATTAATGGCATTCGCGGTATAAAAACTTCCTGCAAAAACAGTTTCCCATTGATTATAATCTATTAAGTTAGGACTCGTTAAATCTGCTTTTTTTAAACCATTCCCATCAATACAAGCCGCATAAATTTCATTATTTAAAATTGAAACTTGCTTAACTGTAACCTGAGAACCTCCACTCCCTATAAAATAAGTATCACCAAATTCTAAACGCTCTAAATCATAAATAGAAATTCCATAATCTGTAGAAATATAGATTAGACCTTCGTTTTCAAAAAAATGATTAATACCTTTATTTGCTGGTGTAATATTTTGTTTATCTAAGATATCTACCACAGTAAATACAGAATTATCTGTTTCAGAATACAATTCTATTAATCCCGTTTCATAACCAATAAGTAAATACTGATAAAACTCACTGTAATAAATTGTGGTAATTTGCTCACCCGATAGACCTTCTACGGAAGAAATAGTCTTAAGCTCATGAGTTAGTGTATTATATTCGAAAACAGCATTTTGTGCCGCTGCAAATATTTTATTTTCACCACTAACAACATCAACAATAGCATTATAAGAATAATGGCTTTGCCATAACGATGAATAATCTTGACTATAACTTGAAGCCGTAAGTCCAAATACAAGGATTAAGATTTTTAAATAAGTGTTAGACATTAGTATATTAAGGTTTGCTCAAATATATTTAATACTAACGATAATTTTGTCTGATTCATATATTATATATAAAAAAAAGCTTCTGCGAAAACAGAAGCTTTTAATTATGAGACCGATTTTATTAGACAACACCTTGCGCTAACATAGCATCTGCAATTTTAACAAAAGCAGCAATATTTGCTCCTTTTATATAATCTATAGAACCGTCTTTATTTTCTCCGTATGAAACACAAGATTGATGAATAGCTTCCATAATAGCTTTTAAACGTGTATCAACTTCTTCTTTAGACCAGCTTAAACGAAGTGAATTTTGACTCATCTCTAAGCCAGAAGTAGCAACGCCTCCTGCATTTGAAGCCTTACCTGGCGCAAATAACAATTTAGCTTCTTGAAATACTTGAATAGCTTCTGGTGTTGAAGGCATATTAGCACCTTCTACAACACAAATACAGCCATGACTTACTAACTGTTTTGCTTCATCTCCATTTAATTCATTTTGAGTCGCACACGGTAAAGCAATATCACATTTTACAGACCAGGGTCTTTCCCCTACAAAATACTTTGCTTTAGGGAATTCTTCAACATAATCACTAATACGACCACGTTTTACATTTTTCAGTTCTTTTATATAACCTAATTTTTCTGTATCAATACCTTCTTCATCTAAAATATACCCACCAGAATCCGATAATGTAAGCACCTTAGCACCTAATTCAATGGCTTTTTCTGCAGCAAACTGTGCGACATTACCAGAACCAGACATAACTATACTTTTACCTTCTAATGTTTCTTTTTTAAGCTTCAGCATATTTTGAGTAAAATAAACCACTCCATAACCCGTAGATTCTGGTCGCATTAATGAACCTCCCCAAGTTGGTCCTTTCCCTGTTAGAATCCCGGTAAACTCATTTTTTAGTTTTTTATAAATTCCAAACATATAACCAATCTCTCTTCCACCAACACCAATATCACCTGCCGGAACATCAGTATTTGGACCTATATGCCTGTATAATTCACTCATAAATGCTTGACAAAAACGCATTATTTCTGCATCTGACTTTCCCTTAGGATCAAAATCAGCTCCTCCTTTTCCTCCACCCATAGGAAGTGTTGTTAAAGCATTTTTAAACACTTGTTCAAATGCTAAAAACTTTAAAATACTTGCATTTACAGAAGGATGAAAACGTAGACCTCCTTTATAAGGTCCGATTGCAGAATTCATTTGAATCCTATAACCTCTATTAACTTGTATTTCGCCTTTATCATCTACCCAGGTAATCCTAAAAGAAATTAACCTTTCAGGCTCAACCATTCGTAAAAGAATATTTTTACCGTTATACACTTGATTATTTGATATGTAAGGGATTAAAGATTCTGCAACTTCATGAACAGCTTGTAAAAATTCAGGCTCATGACTATTTCTCACCTCTACTTTAGCTAAAAAATCGTCTATTTCTTTTTTCATTTAACTATAATTTAATTTTGAAATTAACTATAACATTGAACATTTCTAAATATTAATCTATATTTGGCAAAATATTTAGGATAAATTATTCTAAGAATATTTTAATATATTGTACCCTTATTCTTTTAGAACAAGACAAATATCAATTTTATTATTATAATCTTCTAAAGATATTTATTCCTAATGAAACAAGATCAAATTTTATCAAAAAACCGAAAAAATAAACATTTAATCGGGTTTGCTTGCTAATTTATCGGGTTTACATATATTTGCTTGGTAAGCGCTTCAATTTTAGAATTACATGACACTAAGAATAAAACAATTACTCTTTGCTTTAGCACTAATATTATCTGTGCAATTTAGCTATTCGCAGATAGGCTTTTCTAGTGAGATTGGTATTATAGCTGGTCCTGTAGCTTACCAATCTGACTTTGGAGAACGTTACGATTTCGGCACAAATTCAGGTAACGTTGGTTTTGGTATTGGTATTGTTTACTACATGAACTTTGATTATATCGCCAACTACAGCCGATCATTCAGAAATAGTTATTTTAGAGATCACTTTAAAGTACGTGCAGAATTATCTTGGAACAAAACAACACTTGATCATTACGGACAGTGGGCAGATAAGAATAGTGTTGCCGGTGAAAAATTAAGAGCACATTCTGGAGAAGCACAAAATTTGAATTTAGGCGCACAATTAGAATTTTACCCTAGGAGTCTTAAATCTTTCGCATACGGACGTAGAGGTGGTGATAAATTTGCTCCTTTTATAAGTTTGGGAGCACAATATGTAGCATTTAGCCCTAGTGTTACAACAACTTACGGAGATCAAAACATATATAATGCAGATAATTTCTATCCTGGTTGGGAACCTGGATCGATAACTGACGAAAACGGATCTACACTTTCTATCGTAGGTAGTGTTGGTGTAAGATATAAACTGACTACACTTTCAGATTTAATGATTGATTTTAGAGTTCAAAGCTTTTTTGATGATAAAACAGATGGTTTAGATCATCAATTAGCATCTAACAAAACGAATGACTGGCTTGTTTGGTTAAACTTTGGGTATATTATTTACTTGAACTAAAAACTCACTTTACAATATTAAAAAAGCCAAATCATATGATTTGGCTTTTTTCATTTTTATAACTGGTTGTAGAAATTAACTTCCGATAGCTTGCCCTAAATCACTAAGCAAATCGTCTTCATCTTCAATACCTACACTTAACCGAATCATAGAATCTACAATACCTGCTTTTTCACGTTCTGCCTTAGGAACACCAGCATGCGTCATACTTGCCGGATGCCCCGCTAAAGATTCTACACCACCTAAAGATTCTGCTAAAGTAAAAATCTTCAAGTTCTCAACAATCTTAATAGCTTCTTCATAGTTATTTCCTTTGGTAGTAAATGACACCATACCACCAAAACCTTTCATTTGTAATTTTGCAATATTATGGTTCGGGTGATTTGTAAACCCTGGCCAATACACATTTTCAATTTTAGGATGATTCGCTAAATATTCAGCAACAGCTTTAGCGTTTTCACAATGACGTTGCATACGGACATGCAACGTTTTTATTCCTCTTAAAGCCAAAAAAGCATCTTGAGGCCCACAAATAGCACCACTTGCATTTTGAATAAAATATAAACGGTCTGCCAAATCTTTGTCCTTAACAATTAAAGCTCCCATTACCAAATCACTATGACCACCAAGATATTTGGTCGCTGAGTGCATTACAATATCAGCCCCCAAATCTAAAGGCTGTTGTAAATAAGGCGTAGCAAATGTATTATCTACAGCAAACCATATTTTATGCTTTTTTGCAATTTTAGCAGCACCTTTAATATCTATAATATTTAACATTGGGTTGGTTGGCGTTTCTACCCAAATTAATTTTGTATTAGAATTGATATAATCTTCAATAGCTTCAACGTTATTCATATTCACGAGATGAAAAACAATACCAAAATCTTCAAATATCTTAGTGAATAACCTGTAGGTTCCTCCATATAAATCACTTGTAGAAACCACCTCATCACCTGGTTTTAACAATTTTAAAATTGCATCTATCGCTGCTAATCCCGATCCAAAAGCTAAGCCATAAGTCCCATTTTCAATACTCGCTAAAGATTGCTCTAAAGCATGACGCGTAGGATTACCAGAACGCGCGTATTCAAACCCTTTGTGACCTCCAGGTGTAGATTGCGCAAAAGTTGATGTCTGATAAATAGGAGGCATTACAGAACCATAAGCTGCATCTAGCTCTTGACCTCCATGTATTGTTTTTGTATTGAATTTCATACTTGTATATTAAAAATTTTAAATGCTTCAACCTTTTTAATCAAGTTAAAAAAATAATGAATGAAGCCACACAAAATTAAAAGATAATTCGCTGTATTAAAAAGTAAACAATACCTTTATATCATGTTTAACAAAACGAAAATGACCTTGAAATACATATTCCCTTTTATAATTGTCTTAGTACTTTTTAGTGCTTGTGACGAAGCGGTAAAACCATTAGAGTTTAAGACGCACAATATTGATACAGCATACGAAGCTAATATCACTGTGGCTTTTGACGAAGCTGAAAAGAATAAAGCGCTAAGTGAAACTGTAAATAAAACAATAGAAAACGCAATAGTTGAAACTGTAAATTCATCAGACAAGGATTCTGATCTAGAAACAGTATTAAAAAACTTTAATGATGAATACTTAAAGTTCACCTCTGATTACCCAGATGTAACTGAACCAGTATGGGAATTAAATATCGAAACAGAATTAACCTACCAGTCTGAAGATGTTATTACAATAGCAATTAGCACTTACGAATTTAAAGGTGGTGCTCATGGTAATGACCAGGTAAAATTATTAAACATTGACACTAAAACAGGTCAAGTTTTAGACATAAATGCAATAATCAACGATATTGATGGTTTTACAAAGCTTTCCGAATCTGAATTTATAGCCTCTTTAAAAGAAGATGACGACAACATTACTATTGAAAATTTCTTCTTTGGAAAACCTTTTCAACTCCCAGAAAACATAGGATTCAGTGAAGAAGGTTTAATATTAATTTACAACGTTTACGAAGTTACTTCTTATGATTTAGGTTATACAGAGTTTATGATTCCGTTTGAAAAAGTAGAATCGTATTTAAAACTTCATTAATTTTTACCGCGTGTTAATCGTCTAATTAAAGGCCCAACAGTTAAACCCTGACCTATAATTGACACCACAACCACAACGTAAGTTATAACGAGGAATAATTCTCTATGCATATTTTCAGTTAAACTTAAGGCTAATGCTATAGAGATTCCACCTCGTAATCCGCCCCAAGTCATAATTAAGTTTGTTTTAGGCACAAAATCTAAACGTCTTGAGAAAAACTTTATGGGTATAAATAACGAAATATAACGACACATTAATATAATAGGTATCGCTAATAAACCGGCATAGATAAATTTACCATCTAAGGTTAAAACTAACATTTCCATACCTATCATTACAAACAAAATAGTATTAAGTAAAACATCTACAAGTTCCCAAAATTTATCTACATAAAGCTCTGTTGTTTCAGACATGGCTGAATTACGAACCGTATCATTACCTACAATTAAACCTGCTGTAACCATAGCTAAAGGTGCAGATAAATGAAATTGATGTGCTAACATTGTTCCTCCCATTACTGCCGCAAGTGTTACAATAACTTCAATTTCATAACTATCAATAGAACGCATGAGTTGATAAGTAATCCACCCCAACAATAAACCTAAAACAATTCCTCCTATAACTTCTTGCCCAAATAAAGTTGCGATATCTGATAACTCAATAGCCGCATCTGGTTTAGCTGCAATCGCAAAAATGGTTAGAAACACCACAACACCAACACCATCATTAAACAATGATTCTCCAACAATTTTAGTTTCCAATTTTTTTGGTGCTCCTGCTTTTTTCAAAATACCCAAAACCGCAATTGGATCTGTTGGAGATATTAATGCACCAAATAACAAGCAGTAAATAAAATCAATATTTAAACCCATTATTTGCAGCACATAAAACATTGCAATTCCGACTAAAAATGTAGAGACCAAAACACCTAAAGTTGCAAAAGCTAAAATGGGCCATCGCTGTACTTTAAGCTGATTAAAATTAGTATGTAAAGCACCTGCGAACAAGAGGAAACTTAGCATTACATCAAGCAAGACCGTTTCAAAATCTATCATTGAGATAAATTCTTTTTCTTGTAGTAACAATGTATCATCAAATTGCCCAATAACAACGACAACCACTGTAAACGCAATGGTGATTACCATTAAGCCAATAGTGATTGGTAGTTTTAAAAAACGCTCATTTATGTAACCAAAAAGAGCCGACAAAACGATTAAAATAGTGGTAATTGAATAGTAATCCATAAAACTATAGTGATTTTCTGAGTGCTAAAATATAACCTAAATGCATACCTTCATGAAAATTATTGAATTCAATGGCTTCTTCCACATTATGCAATGTACTTTTCATGCCAACCGTATATTCATAATAGGTTTTAAAAACACCTTTGGTATAATCTTCTTTGGTTTTAAGAGTTATGCCGAAGGTCCAATCCATAAATTGATAATTTTTTTAAATGTAATTAAATTTCATTATAATTAAGGTTAATTTGCATTTTGAAAAATTAGAAATTCACTATTATGAATAAAATATTTTACCTCAGCAGCTGTAGCACTTGTAGCCGAATTATTAAGGAACTTAATTTACCTGAAGATTTTCAACTTCAAGATATAAAGAAAGAACCCATTACAAAGGAGCAAATAGAACAGATGCGAGCTTTAACCGATAGCTACGAAAGCTTATTTAGCAAACGCGCTATGCTATACAAAGAATTAGATTTAAAAAATAAATCTCTAACGGAAGAAGACTATAAAAACTACATTTTAGAACATTATACATTTTTAAAACGTCCTGTAATTTTATTTAAAGATTCTATTTTTATCGGTAATGCTAAAAAAACTGTAGAAGCTGCCAAAGTAGCGATACACGGATAAAACAAAGTGTAATCTTTTTTCACAATAATATCAGCTTCATCAAAAATTGAAACTAATTTGCAAATAACATCTGAAGTTTTTACAACGGTAAACGCTATTCCTCAATCTTATTGGGATAGCGTTAAATGCTGTACCAATATTTACTATTCACCTGAGTTTTTAAAAGCTTTTGAGTCTGCCAACACAGATATTTCTTTTAATTATATTTTCATTTTAAAAAATAAGCAAGCCATTGCCTTTGCAAATACGCAAATTGTAACCATCGGTATTAAAACCATCACTAAAAACATTAGTATGTCTAATAAATTGAGATGTACGGTTAATAACATGTTTTGTAATAATCACATTAAAGTTCTATTCTGCGGGAATGTATTTTTAAGTGGTGAATATGGTACGTTTTTAAAAGATGGTGAGGATAAAATTTCAACCTTTAAAGCTTTGGCTGATGGCGTGAAACTACGGGCTAAAAACACAAAAAAGCTGAGTGCAACTTTTATTAAAGATTTTAAAAATGAATCGCTCCCTATAACCAACCAACTTAAAACTTTAGATTACGCCGCCATGCAAGTGGAGCCTAATATGATTATTACTTTAAAACCAGAATGGTATTCTTTTGAAGATTACACTAAAGCTTTAAAATCGAAATACCGCGTTAAAGCCAATAGAGCAGATGCTAAAAGTAAAAATTTAGAAGAGCTTCTTTTTACTGAAGAAGATATTATAGAACATAAAAACGAGCTTCAAGAACTTTACCAAAATACTATTGCTAACGCTGATTTTAATGCTCAAATTCTAAATTTAGAAACTTACATTCACCTTAAAAAAGCCTTTAAAGACCAGTTTATAGTCAAAGGATATTTTCTAGACCAAAAATTAGTCGGTTTTTTATCAGCAATGCAAAACGACAGACATCTCGATGCCCATTTTATTGGTATCGACTACGATAAAAATAAAGAATTTGCTATTTATCCTCGTATTTTAAATGATTACGTTAGATTAGGAATTACTACAAAATCGACAAAAATTAATCTAGGAAGAACCGCTTCTGAAATAAAAAGCACACTTGGCGCACAACCCGAAGATTTAACCTGTTATTGCAAACATAAAAGATATTTACCTAACCAAGTTTTAAAACCGTTTATTAAAAATGTGCAGATAAAATCTTTTAAGCAACATTCGGTTTTTAAGTAAAAACAAAACCTATGAAATTATAAAAAATCGCATAGGTTTTATATTTATAAATTAAGAAATCTTACATTTTTAATGGCTTTGGTCTCACGCCATGCTTACGCGTATCTTCTTTTGTTAATACCTTAAAACTGTCTGATTTAGGAAATTTATGAGCTAAATCTAACAAAACCTCAGGTAAACCCGATAATTTTCTAGCCTTAAGATCTATCCAACCACCTTGCATTTCGCAATACGCCAAATGGTCTCCTTTATGGTTGTAAAAATTATGTTCAAACATAAAATACATACCATCTTCACTAATACCCGAAACTTCAATTGTAACTGTAATTGGAGTGCCTAAAAAAGATTCTTTAAAATAATACATATGTTCATAGAACACTACAGGACCCACATTATGTTTCATAATTTCTGGCATGGAAAAACCTTGCTCCGTAAAGAAAGACATCCTTGCATGACTCATAAAATTGGTGTAGGCAGAATTTGCTAAATGACCATTAGCATCTACATCGCTCCAGCGAATTTCGAACTGTTTTTTGTACATAAATTTTGTTTCTGTTGTGAATTACAAAGTTATAAAACTACATTAGTTCGCCTTAATTCTCGCTAAACTATTTAATCAAATAATAAAACCATTCAATTTTGTACCTTTGCGCAACTTTAATTGCAATGCTTTAATGATACAATCCATGACTGGTTATGGGAAATCTGTTCTTCAGCTCCCAACAAAAAAGATTTCAATAGAATTAAAATCTTTAAATAGTAAAAGTTTAGACCTCAACGCTCGCATGCCTTCTATGTACAGAGCAAAAGAATTAGGAATAAGAAAACTTATTGCAAACCATCTTGTTAGAGGTAAAGTCGACTTTTCTCTTTTTGTTGAAATCACAGGCGAAGACACAAGTTCAAAAATTAACCAAACCGTAGTTAAGGAATACATTAAGCAACTTAAAGAAGTTGTAGATGGTGATGCTACAGAGCTATTGAAAATGGCCATTCGTATGCCAGATGCTATCACTACAGAGCGTGACGATATTGATGAAGATGAATGGACACTTATTAGTGACGAAATTAATAAGGCCATTGCCAATATCGTAGAATACCGTAAAGATGAAGGCGCAACCTTAAACCAAGATTTTACAGAAAGAGTTGCAACTTTAAAACGTTTACTTGAAGAAGTAATTGCCATAGACCCAGAACGTATTGAAGGTGTAAGAGCGCGTTTAGAAAAAGGCGTTTCTGACCTTAAAGAAAAAGTAGATGAAAACCGTTTTGAACAAGAATTGGTTTATTACATTGAAAAATTTGATATTACCGAAGAAAAAGTACGTTTAGATAATCACTTAGAGTATTTTATAAAAACTTTAAATTCTGAGGATTCTAACGGAAAAAAATTAGGATTTATTTCTCAAGAAATGGGAAGAGAAATTAACACCATCGGTTCAAAATCTAATTATGCTCCAATGCAAAAATTAGTAGTTCAGATGAAAGATGAACTTGAAAAAATTAAGGAACAGCTATTAAATGTTCTTTAACATTAGTAAGCAAAAAAACATTACACTTTGTCAGACATTAAAAACGAAAAACAAGGCAAGCTTATCGTCTTTTCAGCACCTTCAGGATCTGGAAAAACAACCATAGTTCGTCATTTATTAAAACAGCAAGACCTAAATTTAGAGTTTTCTATTTCAGCAACATCTAGAGAAAAGCGCGGTAACGAAATTCACGGTAAAGACTACTACTATTTATCTTTAGAAGAGTTTAAAAACCGAATAAAAAACGATGATTTTCTAGAATGGGAAGAGGTTTATAGAGACAATTTCTATGGTACCTTAAAAACTGAAATCGCTCGTATTTGGGCACAAGGAAAACACGTTATTTTTGATATTGATGTTTCAGGCGGACTTCGTATTAAAAGAAAATTTCCAGATCAAACAATTGCTATTTTTGTTAAGCCACCAGATTTAAATGAATTGGTAAGACGCTTAAAAGAACGTGGTGAAGAAAGTGAAGACAAAATAAGCATGCGTGTTTCTAAAGCACCTGCAGAATTAGCAACTGCTCCACTTTTCGATGAAATTGTCATCAACTCTAATTTAGATGAAGCTTTAGCAAATGCTCATAAACTAGTTGCAGATTTTATAGCGAAATAAGAATGAAGGTCGGTTTATATTTTGGTACGTTTAACCCTATTCATATTGGGCATCTCACTATTGCCAATCATTTAGTTGAGCATAGCGATCTAGATGAAATTTGGTTTGTGGTAACGCCTTTAAGTCCTTTTAAAAAGAAAAGTAGCTTACTAGACAATTACCAACGTTTAGATATGGTTCACTTGGCTACAAAAGACTATGATAAACTACGCCCGAGTGATATAGAATTTGGATTAAAACAACCCAACTATACCATTGACACTTTAACATATCTTTTTGAGAAACACCCAAACTATGAGTTTTCTCTCATTATGGGAGAAGACAATTTAAAGAGTTTTCATAAGTGGAAAAACAACGAAATAATTTTAGAAAATCATAGTATTTATGTGTATCCTAGATTATCGGAAGGCAAGGTTGTTAACGAATTAAAAGATCATCCTAAGGTTATAAAAGTTGAAGCGCCAATTATGGAACTTTCCTCTACTTTTATTAGAAATGAAATTAAAGCAGGAAACAATATTAGACCAATGCTCCCTAATGACGTTTGGAAACTTATAGATGAAATGGGGTTTTATCGTTAGTATAATGTCATTCTAAACAGAATAACAGCCATTAAAAATGATAAAAAGCATCTTCATAATGCGTTATTTTTTCAGTTGTTTTATTCTTTAATACGGCTGTAATATCAAAACGAGTTTCTAGATCAATAGCATTGCTTGTAATATATTCATCCATTGCTTTTACCAACAACTTAATCTTACTTGGTGTTACAAACTCTTGTGGATCTCCAAAAAAATCAGAATTTCGAGTTTTAACCTCTACACAAACCATAAAACCATTGTGTTTTGCTATAATATCTATCTCTGCTTTTTGAAACACATAATTTCGCTCCACAATTTCATATCCTTTTTTAATAAGATAATCCGTTGCCAATTGCTCTCCTAGTTGACCAAGTTCATTGTGTTCTGCCATTATTCCTGAGAAAGTAAGAATCTAAATTTCGCAAATTTTAGATTCAAAATTAAAACCTTGTACTACGCTTATATGTTCTTAAAGATAAGCAATTAAATAGTTTGAGTCAAAACCTCTTTCTTTCAAGCACATAAAATAATACAATTAGTCCTATCTTTAATTTAATTTCAAAATTGATAAAATGGCGAGTCATGTTAAGTGTCCTAATTGTGGTGTCTACAATACAAATGAAGAATATTGTACCCAATGTAATACGCTTTTGTCTTATAAAAAAAGACGCGAATTAACCTTTGCTCAAGACAAAAAAGACCGTTTAGAACGCGAACGTCTTCAAAATGAAGCTTCCCCTTCTTTCTATGAAAAGTACAAAGACCATAAATTTTTAATCGTGCGCGTTTTTGTGAAAATCACACATTCTATTTGGCTAGGTTTTATGGCTATTGGTGTATTTATCGCTTGGCTCATTACAGCAATTGCAGCATAAAGATCAAGAAATGATTAAATAAATTCTGTGTGAGCTTTAGAAAACAATAAGACTTTGAAAATATTAAAACAGCCTTTATTCTTAATCAGTATTGGCATCGCTTCTGCTATCTATATTGCAAATCGATTTGAAACACCGCTACCAAATTGGATCTATTTTTACGTGAATGACTTTCTATGTATGCCTATTGTCTTAAGTCTATGCTTGGCTGTTTTACGCATCTATAAAAAAACAGAAATACTTTACGTGCCATTAGTAATCATTATGCTATTAACCACTTTTTTCGCTTTGTATTTTGAAGTATTCCTACCAAAAACAAACGCACGTTATACAAGTGACCTTATAGATGTTGTACTCTATTTTTTAGGCGCGTTTTTATTTTATAAATTTCAAAAAAAGTTATTTTAAATATTTTATAGTCGACTGTCCTTTACCCACAACTAATTTTACTTCTTTTCCTAATATCAACGCACGATTGTCTTTTTCGTGACCCGCAGGCATATGAAACGTAATCGGAAAATCATATTCCGATAAAGCATCTAAAATCAACTGCTCTACAGAAGTTCCCCAAAGCGTTGTGTTTTTTCGCATTCTCGTCATGTCACCAACTACAAGTCCGCTTAAATTATCAAAGTAACCCGCACGTTTCATACTTTGTAACATACGATCTACATGATATTTATATTCTCCTATTTCTTCAATAAAAAGAATTTTACCATCCGTATCTAAACTTTCTTCAGAACCTAACATGGTATGTAAAATGGTAAGATTCCCTCCTATTAATTCACCCGATGCTTCGCCTACCCTATTATATTCCGAGCCTTTTAAAGTATAATCTACAGGCTGACCAAAAATGGTAGATTTAAATGTAGCAACTGTTTCTTTAATGGTGCTTATATCGTTTGGTAAACTCACACACATTAAAGCATGTAACGACTGAAAACCTTCCTTATGCATTTGATTGTGCAAAGCTGTTATATCTGAATAGCCAATAAGCCATTTAGGGTTTTCTTTAAATTTGGTATAATTCAACTTATCTAAAATACGAACCGTTCCATAACCACCACGGGCACACCAAATCGCACTAATTTTAGGATCGTCCATAGCTTTTTGTAAATCGGCACAACGTTCATCATCGGTTCCCGCAAAATGATTGGCTTTACTAAACACATGTTCTCCAACAACGGCATGTAATCCCCAACTTTTTAAAAGTTGTATCGCATGTTGTACTTCACCTTCTCTATTTTTTAAAATTCCAGAGGGCGCTACAATAGCAACTGTATCTCCTGCTTTTAAATATGGTGGTTGAATTAATTCTGAAGTCATTTCAATAGATTTATTAGTTTCTATTTGGGCTTGTATTTTCGATGATGTCATTAAAATAACGACAAAAACAAGAGCCATTAAGTGTGGTCTAAAAGTCATAAATTCTGCTTTTGGTAAAAGTACATTTTTTTTCTAAATCCCTTATATATTGCGTACTTTTGTAGCTTCAAAAAACAAGAAAAACATGTCTAAAAGATATACCATAACAGCAGCATTACCCTATACCAACGGCCCAATACATATTGGTCATTTAGCCGGTGTTTATGTGCCTGCCGATATTTATTCTAGATACTTAAGATTAACAGGTAATGATGTTGCCTTTATTTGCGGAAGTGACGAGCATGGTGTGCCCATCACCATTAAAGCAAAAAAAGAAGGCGTAACACCACAGGATATTGTGGATAAATATCATGCTATTATCAAACAATCTTTTCTAGATTTTGGTATTTCATTTGACAATTACTCACGTACCTCTGCTAAAATCCACCATGATACAGCTCAAGAGTTCTTTAAAACACTTTACAACAAAAATGAGTTTGTAGAAGAGGTTACTGAACAATTATACGATGCAGAAGCCAATCAGTTTTTAGCAGACCGTTTTGTAACAGGAACTTGCCCTAAGTGTGGGAATGAAGAAGCTTATGGTGATCAATGTGAAAGCTGTGGATCGAGTTTAAATGCTACGGATTTAATAAACCCTAAATCAGCAATAACAGGAAATGTACCAAGTTTAAAAGAAACTAAGCACTGGTTCTTACCTTTAAATAAGCATGAAGAATTTCTTCGTGAATGGATTTTAAAAGGGCATAAAAAAGACTGGAAACCTAATGTTTACGGTCAGGTTAAATCTTGGATCGATGATGGTTTACGTCCACGTGCCGTAACTAGAGATTTAGACTGGGGAATTCCGGTACCTGTTGAAGGTGGCGAAGGAAAAGTCCTTTATGTTTGGTTCGATGCTCCTATTGGGTACATCTCTTCTACCAAAGAATGGGCAGAACGCGAAGGTAAAAACTGGGAAGATTACTGGAAAGACGAAGACACTAAATTGGTGCATTTTATAGGAAAAGATAATATTGTATTTCACTGTATCATTTTCCCTTCTATGTTAAAAGCTGAAGGCTCTTATATTTTACCCGAAAATGTCCCTGCAAATGAGTTTTTAAACTTAGAAAGTCAAAAATTATCGACTTCTAAAAATTGGGCCGTTTGGTTACCAGATTATTTAATAGATTTCCCAAATCAGCAAGATGTATTGCGTTATGCATTAACGGCAAACGCGCCAGAAACTAAGGATAACGATTTCACTTGGAAAGATTTTCAGGCAAGAAATAATAATGAATTGGTAGCAATCTTCGGAAACTTTATTAATCGCGTGGTTGTTTTAAGTAATAAATATTACGATGGCATTATTCCTGCACCTTCTGATTATTTAGAAATTGACGAAGAAACTTTGGCTGCTGTAAAAGCATATCCTGCTGTAATTTCTAGCTCAATTGAACGTTACCGTTTTAGAGAAGCGAGCCAGGAATTAATGAACTTAGCACGACTAGGAAATAAATACTTAGCAGACGAAGAACCTTGGAAAACTATTAAAACAGACGAAGCACGTACCAAAACCGTAATGTTTGTGGCTTTACAAATTGCTTCTGCTTTAGCTGTTTTATCCGAGCCCTTTTTACCATTTACTTCAGATAAGTTAAAAGGTATTTTAAACATGAATGACAATGGTTGGGAAGATGTTTCTACTAAAGACATTCTTATTCCTGAATTACATCACATAGGAAAAGCAGAATTGTTATTCTCTAAAATTGAAGACGAACAAATAGAAGCGCAATTAGAAAAATTAATTGCTAGCAAAAAAGCGAACGAAGCAGCAAATAAAGTGATTGAGCCACAAAAAGACGAAATTGTATTTGAAGATTTTACAAAATTAGATTTACGTGTCGGAACCATTATTGAAGCTGAAAAAATGCCTAAAACCAAAAAACTTTTAGTCTTAAAAGTAGATACAGGTATTGATAAACGAACTATTGTTTCTGGAATTGCCGAAAGCTTTTCACCAGAAGATGTTATTGGCAAACGCGTTACTGTTTTAGTGAACTTAGCACCTCGAAAATTAAGAGGTGTAGAAAGTCAAGGAATGATTTTAATGACCGAAGACGAAGGTGGAAATTTAGTCTTTGTTAATCCAGACACCGATGGTGTAAATAATGGACTTCAAATAAGCTAATTACATTTACCATAGGTATTAAATTTATATAGGTTTCATTTTGTAAAGACTACAAAATGGAACCTATTTTTATATTCCTATTTTTGCTAATGCATCAATATTTTTTTCTTTACAAGTAAGAAAACCTTTGTCTTTAAACTAATTTTGACCAAAATCATTATTTAAAAGACTATGAAAAAACTAGCAATATTGTGCTTAACAGTCTGTTTTTTGGCTTGTGGCACATCAAAAACAGTACGTCAATCCAAAAAAACAATTAAAGGAGATTGGTCATTAACATCCGTAAAATATTCTGCTATTGGAGATTTTAAAATCACGCTTCTTAACGATGCTGAAAAAGCCTGTTTCGAAAATAGTAAATGGCAATTTATACCCAATAACAATACCGGAACTTATACACTGTCTGGAATGAACTGCGATACAGATCAACGTAATTTCTCGTTTACAATAGACGAGGTTGATGAGGATACTGGCTTGTATAATTTCCTATTAAAACCCACTACTAAAAAAGGAAAATCGGAAACCAATATAGGCTACCGAATGGATTTAACAGCACTTTCTGAAACTTCAATGCAATGGGAACAAGTATTGACTCTAGATGGAAAACCCATTACCATTACCATGAATTTCACAAAAGCATAAAACAAAATGTTCAAAAAATTATCATTAAAAGAAACAATGATAATGAACATCAATCATAAAAAAAGATAAACACATGAAAAATTATAAATCGAATATAGCCTTAACCTTATCATTAGTTTTCGTACTAATTACAGGTTGTAAGGCTGTAGATAATGCAAACAACAAACAAAAAGGAGGTGTAATTGGTGCTGCAGGCGGTGCCCTTTTAGGTGCCATTATAGGAAATAATGTAGGCAACGGTAATAACAGCGAATTAGGTGCTGTTATTGGAGGTGTAGTTGGTGGTGGAGCTGGAGTGCTTATTGGTAATAAAATGGATAAGCAAGCCCAAAAAATTGAAGAAGAAATTCCTGGAGCAACAGTAGAACGTGTGGATGATGGAATTGTATTAACTTTTGATGAGCAAAGCGGTGTTTATTTTGCAACCGAAAAATATAATATTAACGAAAAATCCCAAGAAACACTTAATAAATTAGCGCGTGTGTTTTCAGAATATCCAGATACCAACATTTTAGTTGTTGGTCATACAGATAGCTCTGGTAATGCTGATTACAATATGACTTTATCTAAAAATAGAGCTGAAGCTGTAACCAATTACCTAACTGGAAAAGATTTAAGTAGTGGACGATTTACAACACACTGGTATGGTGAAGAACAACCTACAAACGACAATAGTACCGCAGAAGGACGTTCTAAAAACAGACGTGTAAACATTGCCATTGTACCTAATGAAGCTATGGTTAATGCTGCTAAAAAAGAAGCGAATGCGAATTAATAACAAAATTATATTTTACAACTAAATTAGTTGCAATAGCATACCTGCTTTATTATAATTTATGCGTTTTATTTTAGAATTTACAACTAAAATAAAAACGCATTTTTTTTATAAAAAATTTTAAATTCCGTAGCAACACAAAAGAAACTATTTAATCTTTTAAGAACCAGAACCCTCATTATCTCTTATTTCAATTAATATTAACATGGTTTCAATAAACGGATTCATAATTAGAAGCATATTTTTTAATGAAAATCAAAAAAAACCAACAATTAAATAAGATAAGCTTAAAAAATATACTAAAAAAACAAATCAAAACAGCTATTCATGTGTTTTTTTTAAAAATAATGTAATTTGCTAAAAACTTAATACATTATAAATATGAAAAAAACTACTTCTTTAAAATTATCTAAACAACTAGCTAAATACGGTGCTTTAACAGCTGCCATTGTTGGTGTTAATGATATTAATGGGCAATCTATTATTTATAATGATATTACAGACTTCACAGGAGGAGTTGGTGACATTTTTCAATTGGATATAGATAACAATGGAACTAATGACTTTCAAATAAATAGTGAAGTAAGAGTAAGCTCTTCTTCTTCTTATATAAATTTATTTATAGAGCCCTTAACAGCAAGTAATGAAGTTTTAGGATCTGGTGGTGCTACTTTCGCATATCCATTTGCTTTGAGTAATGGAGCAGCCATTTCTAGTGGAGCTAATAGTTGGTTTAACAATGGCTTTTCTTCCGGATTTCAATCATTAAATTATGGTTCGTGCGATTTTGGAAATTGGTGCTCTGTTACCGATGGATACTTAGGTCTACGATTTAACATTGCTGGAAACACACATTATGGATGGGCACGCCTTGATGTAGATGGTGATGGTAGTGTTTGGACCGTTAAAGATTTTGCTTATCATGATACTCCAGATACTCCAATTACCGCAGGACAACAAACTTTATCCATAGATGATAGTGTTTTAAATGATATTAAAATTGTAACACTAAACAAAAGCATAGGGTTATATAATTTAACAGAAGCTACTAATTACCGATTAATTAATATGACTGGTAAACAAGTTATGGACGGCTTAACTACTAGTGATGATTTTATTATTGAAGCCAACTCCTTAGCTACAGGAATCTACATACTAGAGTTAACAGATTCTAACACAAAAGCTACTTTAAAAAAGAAAATTATATTATAAACAAAAAAGAGGTGGAATTGGAATACTTATTGGCAATAATAATGGATAAGCAAACCCAACAATTGAAGAAGAAATTCCTGGAGCAATGGTAGAACATGTGGATGATGGAATTGTGTTAACTTTTGATGAGCAAAACAGTGTTTATTTTGATACTGAGAAGTTGTAACACCAAATCTCAAGAAATGCTGAATAGTTTGGCTAATACTTTAGTTGTTGACCATACAGATAGCTCTGGTAACCATGCTTATAACATAACCTTATATAAAAATAGAGCAGAAGTTGAAAACTAATCATTTAATAAGTAAAGGCTTAGGTAAAGACAGATTTACAACACATTAGTTTGAAGAAGAACAACCTATCTACGATAATAGTACTACAGATGGCCATTCTAAAAACAGACGTGTAAACATTGCCATTGTACCTAATGAAGCTATGGTTAATGCTGCTAAAAAAGAAGCGAATGCGAATTAATAACAAAATTATATTTTACAACTAAATTAGTTGCAATAGCATACCTGCTTTATTATAATTTATGCGTTTTATTTTAGAATTTACAACTAAAATAAAAACTCATTTTTTTATAAAAAATTTTAAATTCCGTAGCAACACAAAATAAACTATTTAATCTTTTTAGAACCAGAACCCTCATTATCTCTTATTTCAATTAATATTAACATGGTTTCAATAAACGGATTCATAATTAGAAGCATATTTTTTAATGAAAATCAAAAAAAAACAACAATTAAATAAGATAAATTTAAAAAATATACCTAAAAAAACAAATTAAAACAGCTATTAGTGTCTATTTTTTAAAAATAATGTAATTTGCTAAAAAACTTAATACATTATAAATATGAAAAAAACTACTTCTTTAAAATTATCTAAACAACTAGCTAAATACGGTGCTTTAACAGCTGCCATTGTTGGTGTTAATGATATTAATGGGCAATCTATTATTTATAATGATATTACAGACTTCACAGGCGGAGTTGGTGACACTTTCCAATTGGATATAGATAACAATGGAACTAATGACTTTCAAATAAATAGTGAATCAGGGTTATTTGGTTCCGCTAATTTATTTATCGAACCCTTAACTGCAAGTAATGAAGTTTTAGGATCTGGCGGTATTGATTTTAGATATCCTTTTGCGTTGAGTAATGGAGCAGCCATTTCAAGTGGTGCTAGTAGTTGGAGTAACAATGGATTTTCATCCGGATTTCAATCTTTAAATTTTGGCTCGTGCAGTTTTGGAAATTGGTGCTCTATTACCGATGGATACTTAGGACTACGATTTAATATTGCTGGAAACACACATTATGGATGGGCTCGCCTTGATGTAGATGGTGATGGTAGTGTTTGGACCGTTAAAGATTTTGCTTATCATGATACTCCAGATACTCCAATTACCGCAGGACAACAAACTTTATCCATAGAAGATAGTGTTTTAAATGATATTAAAATTGTAACACTAAACAAAAGCATAGGGTTATATAATTTAACAGAAGCTACTAATTACCGATTAATTAATATGACTGGTAAACAAGTTATGGACGGCTTAACTACTAGTGATGATTTTATTATTGAAGCCAACTCCTTAGCTACAGGAATCTACATACTAGAGTTAACAGATTCTAACACAAAAGCTACTTTAAAAAAGAAACTTGTACTTTAAACAAAACATATAAGTAAAAGCGTTTACCTTAAATAGTAAACGCTTTTTTTGTTTTATACCTTATTTCTATATAACGTCTTATCAACGCAAGACTTCATTTGCTCTTCATTCATAGCTTCTTCACCAATAAAGGAAATTACTTTTTTCACTACATCCACCGTATCATATAATGCCTCTTTATAATCTACATAAATAAGTTCCACACTTGGCTCTCTATCTTTCCATGTTTCTACTTGCTTTAAATGTTTTTTATAGGTTTCATATAATTTTACTGGAAATACATCTACATCTTTTCCAATCATTTTTTGTTGCGATTTTATAACTTCATTTAAATCTCTAGTCATAAAAACAACTTTGTAGCGATACTTAGGATCTAAAAATTTAAGTAAAGGAGCAACCACTTTTAAGGACTTATTTTGTGCCTCACCGAGCCAACTATTGTCATGGTGTAAAGCCATTACGGGTGCATACTCTAAATAGCCCTTTGGGTTAGAAGCATCAGCTTTTCTATTGGTATCCGTTAAAGCATTTATCCCTCCTTTATCAAGCATTTGCATCATTAAAGAAGTTCCTGACCTTGGCAAACCAGAGACTATTACAATTTGATCTTTTCGATACTTAAAATCGCTTTTATCTTTAAACGCTATTGAATCTGTTATTTTATCTTGAATATTCTCTATAGCCTTTTCTGCTCTATGGTACGTTTTAACTTTTAGTTTAGCAGCCGTTTCATACGCTTTTTTTGCATTTTCAGTATCTCCCAATTTCTCAAGCGCTTCTCCTAATGTATAATGTGCATCTGGAAAATATTTTATCAATTCAATAGCCGTAAGTGCATGTTCTGCCGCTTCTTCATAATCCTCAAGTCTTATTAATACCACAGCAAATGCTTGGTGATAATGCGCATTATCAATTTCAAACGTAAGCGCATTTTCAAAAGCAGCTTTAGCATCCTCTAACTGATCTAAGCGCGTATATATTTTTCCTATTTGAAACCAAACTTCGCCATTAGGCTTGTTGTTTTTTGCTTTAACTAAAAGCTCAAGCGCTGCATTCACCTTATTTTTTGATAATAAAATTTTAGCTTCAGAAAAATAGGTGTTAATTTCAAACTTCTTTTCCCTGACTCTTAATTCATTAAGATAGATTTCTGCTTTATCAAATTCCTCTTCATTAATACTAATTGTCAATAAATCCATGTAATACGGAATAACATCTACAGGTTCCTTTTCTTCAATTAGTTCTAACAATATCAATTTTGCATTTTCATAATCTTTTTTACCTAGATAAACACGTGCGAGATTATGTTTTAAATCGCATTTTGTCTTCAAAATAGAAACCTCTAGTTTTTCATCAGGACGATCAATGTAGCCTAAATCAATTAATTGTTGCATTGCTTCCTGATCACTTAAGGAATCCGTATTATGATTTTTTGAATGTTCTCCAAAATCACCTGCAACCGTTTCCCAACTGTCTATAAATTTAGGTGGTTTTATATTTTCAAAAATATCTAAAGCAATTTTACCATCCATATCTTTACCGATAGGCAAATTGAACATATGCAAAATAGTAGGCGCAACATCTACAAGACCTAATCCAAAAATCTTTTCATTCTTCTTTATATTGGGTCCTGCTGCAACAAACATTCCAAATTGCCGATGCTCTAAAGAAGGAGCGGCTTGATATTTTGGCATTTCAAGAATACGTTTATTACCAGATTCATAGCCATGATCAGACATTACAATAATGGTAGTATCATCATCTGTTAACTCTAACATTCTCCCCAACATCATATCCTGAAATCGGTAAGCACTTAAAACACAATCGTTATAAAGTTCAAATATTTTTTTAGGAATAGGCCCTAATTTAGGTGGATGAAATTTCATAAATGCATGACAAAAATGATCTATAAAATCATAATAAACCCCCATAAAATCCCAATCGGTAGTCCGCATTAAATTAGTAGCAGCTGCGTGTAAAGACACATTTTCAGCCATAATTTTAGAAAACGTTTGTAAACTTTGGTCTTTATCTTGGTCTATTTCTCCTGCTTTAGGTATAAAAGGTAAAATATGGGCTTCGGTTATTTCAGAAGGATGCACACGTAAATCATGCAAACTTTCCACCAAACTTTCTGGGTGAATTGTACCTTCTACAATAGGACTTTTTTTATTGGGATTGATATTAACCTTCTGAAATTTATCAGTAACCACCACGCCATTTATAGGTTCGGCAGGAAAACTTGGCCACCAACCTACTAGATTACTTTTTAAACCTTGATTATGAAAAATATTCCATAATGCTCTAGATTTTCTTGATTTTACAGTTACAGGCCTAACCCCTTTTAAATCTGGCATTAACTCTAAAAACCCTAAAACTCCATGTTTGTCTGGTGTTTTCCCTGTTGCAACGGTAGACCAAAGCATAGGGGAGTATGGTGGATTCATTGTTGCCATATTACCATAAACACCTTTGTCAATAAGTTTTTTTAAGGAAGGCATTTGTCCTTTTGCTAATAATGGTCCTATAATTTTCCAATCCGCAGCATCCCAACCAATTAATAGCACTTTACTTTTTTTCTTCATTTTTCCTCTTTTGTTGTGCTTCGTTCTTTACTTTTCTCCATGCTCTCAATCCTATATCACCTAATGCAAGGATACCTAGCGATCCTTTTTCGGTAATAGTATAAGGGAGTTTCTGTAATTCTTTACCCATAAGTATTTTTAATAATTTTGTAGAAATAGAATAAGCATTAAATTTAAATAAATTAGGTTTACTTATTCTTAAAAACAGGTTTTAATGACACAATTATTACAATTTATAATATCAAAAACGCAATTAAAAGAGACTTCCGTTAAGAATACCATAAATCTATTAAATGAAGACTGCACAATTCCCTTTATTTCCCGTTATAGAAAAGAAGCGACAGGAAATTTAGACGAAGTACAGATTGGAGACATCGTTAAATATAAAGAACAATTTGAAGCTTTAGAGAAACGAAAAACAGCCATTTTAAAAGTTTTAGAAGAACAAGATGTCTTAACAGAAGATTTAAAACAAAAAATTGAAAAAGCTCAAGATCTCACAGTGCTTGAAGACCTCTATTTACCCTACAAGAAAAAACGAAAAACAAAAGCAGAAACAGCTCGTAAAAATGGTTTAGAGCCTTTGGCAAAAATCATCATGAGTCAAAAAGCAAATGATATCGAATCTATCGCATACAAGTATGTTAAAGGAGATATTAAAACGACAGATGAAGCTTTAGAAGGTGCAAGACACATTATTGCCGAATGGATTAATGAACGTGCAGATATTAGAAATAGTTTAAGAAATCAATTAGAACGACAAGCTCAAATTTCTACTAAAGTTATAAAGACGAAAAAGGAAGATGAGAAGGCACAGAAATTTAGAGATTATTTTGATTGGTCGGAGTCCTTATCTCGTATTCCTTCCCATAGACTACTCGCTATCCTAAGAGCAGAAAGCGAAGGTTTTATTCGTGTTAAAATTGAAATTGACGAAGTTAGAGCCTTAGAACTTATTGATAATAGAATTATAAAGAGTCAGAATGCTTGTGCAGATCAAATAGAATTAGCGATATCAGATGCTTATAAACGTTTATTATTTCCGTCGTTGAGCAAAGAAACTTTAAATAATGCCAAAGACAAAGCAGACGAATCTGCGATTACGGTTTTTGCAAAAAATCTGAAACAATTATTATTAGGATCACCTATAGGAGAAAAGCGGGTTTTAGCTATAGATCCGGGTTTTAAAAGTGGTTGTAAAGTCGTTTGTTTAGATGCTCAAGGGAATTTAAAACATAATGAAACCATATTTCCACATCCACCCCAAAATGATAGTATTGGTGCTATTAAAAAGATTTCGTCTTTAGCGGAAGCTCACAAAATTGAAGCCATTGCTATAGGAAACGGAACAGCATCTAGAGAAACTGAAGCTTTGATTCGTAAAATTCATTTTAAAAATGATTTAGAAGTTTTTGTGGTTAGCGAAGCTGGTGCTAGTATTTATTCGGCATCACCAATTGCTCGCGAAGAATTCCCTAATTATGATGTTACCGTTCGTGGTTCAGTTTCTATTGGAAGAAGATTGCAAGATCCGCTGGCAGAATTGGTAAAAATTGATGCAAAATCTATTGGTGTTGGGCAATACCAGCACGATGTTGACCAAACCAAACTTCAAAAACAATTGGATACAGTTATAGAAAACTGCGTAAATGCTGTTGGTGTAAACATCAATTCTGCTAGTAAACCTTTATTAAGCCATGTCTCTGGAATTGGTTCTAAATTAGCTGAGAATATTTTTGATTACAGAGCAGAGCACGGTGTTTTTAAATCACGAAAAGACATTTTAAAAGTACCGCGTTTAGGAGGAAAAGCTTTTGAACAAAGTGCTGCATTTTTAAGAATTAAAGGCGCTAAAAATCCGTTAGATGATTCTGCTGTACACCCTGAAAGTTATGCTATTATAAAAAAAATGGCTAAAGATGAAGGTGTTTCACTTCAAGAATTAATTGGTAATAAATCTAAGCTTCAAAATATTGATTTAAAAAAATATGTATCTCAAGAGGTTGGTTTGTTAACGCTTCAAGATATTATTAAAGAATTAGAAAAGCCAGGTTTAGACATTAGAGAAAAAGCTAAGGTTTTCACTTTTGATCAAAACATAAAAACAATTACCGATTTACACGAAGGACAATTACTACCCGGAATCGTGAATAACATCACTAATTTTGGTTGTTTTGTAGATGTTGGTATTAAGGAGAGTGGTTTAATACATGTATCTAATTTGTCCGATAGTTTTGTAAAAGATGTTAATGAACATGTGCATTTACATCAGCAGATTATTGTGAAGGTTTTAGAGGTTGATGTGACTAGAAAACGAATTCAATTAAAACTAGAAAAGTAATTATTTCATATAATCTCTTGTATTTTAACAAATTAAAATATATCTTTTTTTTTAAATACTATTTTTAATCCTAAATCTTATATATGAATTTATCGTTAACAGTAAGAAGCCTATTCATTCTACTTTTTTTGTCATCACTCACAATAATTCACGCTCAAAATGATAGCTTATATTCAAAATTTGATAGTTACACTGAAGCACCCAGAGAGTTAGCTTATGTTCACCTTAACAAATCAACTTTTATAAAAGGAGAGGTTCTTGCTTTTAACGCATATATTTTAGACAAAGACAGTAAACAACTGTCTTTGCTCACCACAAATTTGTATTGTGAAATTATAGATGAAAATAAAAAAGTTATAAAAAGTAAACTCATTAAAGTTCTTGGAGGTATAGCACCAGGTGAGTTTTTTGTTGACAGTTTATTTACTTCTGGAAATTACACTTTTAAAGCCTATACCAATTGGATGCGGAATTTTGATGAGCAAAACTATTACGCTCAAAAAATACGAATTATTGACACTGATTTAGAAACGACAATAGCATCAAAAACCATCACAAACACCATTGATGTACAGCTTTTACCCGAAGGCGGACATCTTGTTTCAGACACAGAAAACTCGATTGGAATTGTAGCAAAAGACAGTTTAGGATTTGGTATTGAGTTAGAAGGTTATATTTCTGATGGTTCTGTAAATCAATTAACATCTTTTAAAACCAATGCTTTAGGAATTGGTAAATTTTTATTTACACCACATAAAAACACAAATTATACAGCACATACAACGGTTAATAAAAAAACACAAACATTCCCTTTTCCTCCTGTAGAACATACAGGAATTAACCTTATACTATCTGATCTTGGATCAAAAGTAGCCATCACATTTAGAACCAATATAGAAACACTTCAACAAATAAAAAACAAAACCTACACACTGAGTTTTCATAACGGAAAAAACATAAAAACCACTGAATTTTCATTTAGTGAGACTACAGAAGTTATTAAATTTATTAAATATGATAACCTATCTACAGGTATTAACATTTTTACCCTTTTTGATTCACAGAATAATCCGCTTTTAGAACGTTTATTTTTTAAGTATGAAGGTTTAAATACTATAGAATCTAGAAATGTACTTACAAAAACTCACCTAGACTCTATACATATCAAATTACCAATAAAAGCAATTGACACATCCAAAATTAATAATTTTAGTATTTCCGTTTTGCCTGCAGAAACAAAAGCTAATATGCAGCATCACAACATTATTTCTTACACCTATTTACAACCTTATGTAAAAGGTAGTATTGAAAATGCAGCTTATTATTTTGTTAATATTAATAACAAGAAAAAATACGAGTTAGATCAATTGTTACTTACTCAAGGTTGGAGCAGCTATGATTGGCACAACATTTTTAATACCCCTCCAAAAGTACTTTATGATTTTGAAATAGGAATTAAAATCAATGCCAATGCTAATAAAAAGAAAACGGGGCAGTATTTAGTATTCCCTTCAAAATACAGTCCCTCAAATGTAATTTCACTAGCTAAAGAGGAAACAACATTTATACGTAGTGAATTTTTCTTCTTTGACGATGAAACCTTAAAAATTGGAGAACTCTCCAGGAAAGGAAAAGTAGAAATCCCTGGTTTATATATACAGTTTACACCATCAATTATTCCAAATTTAAAACTAAAAAAAGATCCGTTAGTTGTAAAAGAACAGGTATTTATGGATTATTCTCAGAAAGGATTTCAACCCGCTTTTGACAAAACCCAAATCTTAGATGAAGTGCTTATTACTGGGGAAACAAAATCAACAAAACTCCAAAAACTAAAAGGAAGCGCACCTGGAAATATAACAATATTCGATGATGCTAAAAGAAATCAATATTTTGACTTTGCAGCCTTCGTACAAAGTCAAGGTTATACCGTGCAGCAAATTGATGGTCAACTTTCAATTTTACCACAACGAAGCGTTTCAATACAAGCCCCAAAAACCGCACCTCAAATCTATTTAGATGATATGCTTATTTCGGATTTAGATTATTTTTACAACTTCCGCTTAGATAATGTTGATTATATATTTGTAGATAAAACCGGATTTGGAATGGGAGTAAGAGGTAGTAGCGGGGTTATTAAAATTTATACCGATCCTCTTATAGGAGCATACAAAAAGTATGGGAAATCTTTTAGAACCTACAAAATACCTTTATCATTCACCACACACAAAAGGTTTTATACCCCTGTATACGAAAGCTATCATTCTAACTTTTACAAAGAATATGGTGTTATTGATTGGTTTCCTAATTTAAGCACAGATGCTCAAGGCAATCTCAATTTCAATATCTATAATACAAACCTAAAAACAGTTAAACTTTACATAGAAGGCATAGCTAACGACACACAATTTATTTCTGAAGAAAAAATAATAGATGTTAACTAAAAATAACAAATGAAATTATGAAAGCTAGTTATCGCTAACACTTTAGAGCTTGTTATGATGAAAATTGAATTCAATTAAAACGTATTAAATAATGCTGAAAATAGCATTTCACCCAATATACAGACACCATATACCCGAAGGTCATCGCTTTCCTATGGAAAAGTACGAGCTGTTACCACAACAACTTTTGTATGAAGGGACTTGCAATGAAGATAATTTTTTTCAACCAGAAGAACCAAATGACAAACACATTCTGGCTGTTCATACACCAGAATATTATTACGATTTAATAAATTTAACATTAAACCAAAGAGCGGCTCGTAAAATCGGATTTCCATTGAGTAGAAATTTAATTAAGCGAGAAGTTATTATTGCAGACGGAACCATAAAAGCTAGTGAATTTGCTTTAAAATATGGTATCGGCATGAATATTTCTGGTGGTACACATCATGCTTTTACAGACCGAGGTGAAGCTTTTTGTCTACTACACGACCAAGCTATTGCTGCACGATACCTTCAAAGTAATGGACTTGCTAAAAAGATTTTAATTGTAGATTTAGATGTGCACCAGGGAAATGGGACAGCAGAAATATTTAGGACTGACACATCGGTATTCACCTTTTCTATGCACGGTAAAAATAATTATCCTTTTGAAAAAGAGAAAAGTGATTTAGATATCGAACTAGAAAACAATACCGATGATAAAACGTATTTAAAGTTATTAAAAGCGACGCTTCCAAAGTTAATAGAAGAACAGCAACCCGATTTTATATACTACCTGTCTGGTGTAGACGTTTTAGCCTCTGATAAATTAGGTCAAATCAGCTTATCTATTGATGGTTGTAAATCTAGAGATCGTTTTGTTTTAGGGCAGTGCAAACAAAACCAAATTCCTGTAATGTGTAGTATGGGAGGTGCTTATTCCCGAGATATAAAAAATATTATTACCGCACACGCTAATACGTTTCGTTTAGCTCAAGATATTTACTTTTAGAGTTAATAGTGCTAAAAAAAATCACATATATTAGAGAATATTAAAAGCGATTTATCACAAATATTTTATCGCGGGATGAACAATCCTTATATTTGAATTAAAACACCAGACTATGTTATCAAAATCTATCGAAGCCGCATTAAACAAACAAATTAGAATCGAAGCAGAATCTTCTCAAGCTTATTTAGCCATGGCAATTTGGGCAGAAGTTAAAGGATTAGAAGGTATTTCTAATTTTATGTACGATCAATCAGACGAAGAACGTGCGCACATGCTAAAACTTGTAAAGTTTGTTAACGAACGTGGTGGACACGCACACGTTTCGGAATTAACAGCTCCTAATGTGACTTTTGAATCTTATAAATCAATGTTTGAAAAACTTTTAGAACATGAAATTTTTGTTTCTGAAAGCATTAACGAACTTGTTCACATATCGTTACAAGAAAAAGATTATGCCACACATAACTTTTTACAATGGTATGTTGCAGAACAAATTGAAGAAGAAGCAACAGCAAGAACCATTCTTGATAAAGTAAAAATGATTGGAGATGATAAAGGTGGTTTGTATTTGTTTGATAGAGATATTCAGCAACTCACTGTAAATTCTGCTGCGGAAACACCTGTAGCTTAAAACGTTAAAAATTATTTAGATTAAATATAAATAACTACTTTTGTACTATTGATTTTTATCCAATGGGCAAAAAAAAGAAAAATAAGAAGCTAAAGAAAGAACGTATTAAAGTTCTTGAAGCTACTGGATTAGATACTTTAGATAATGTAAAATCTAAATGTTGCAAAAAATTTAAAAAATCAGAAAATAAGCGTTGTAAAAAATGCCCTTGTTTTGATTTACTTAAAAAAGTAGCATAACTAATAAACCCAAAGGACAATTGTAATTATTGCTCTTTGGGTTTTTATATTTCTACTATTTGCCTAACATTAAAAGTTCGCTACAAACAACCTCTGTCGTATAGCGCTTAACACCATCTTTATCTTCCCAAGACCTGGTAGTTAAACGACCTTCAATAGCAACTTCTTTTCCCTTTGTAATAAATTTCTCTACTACCTGAGCCGTTTTACCCCAAGCTACAACATTATGCCATTGCGTATCGGTTACTTTTTCTCCTTTAGGGTTTTTATACGTTTCATTAGTAGCAACAGAGAATTTTGCTAATGTTTTTCCGGATTCAAAATTGGTGATTTCTGGGTCATTTCCTAAGTTACCAATCAACTGTACTTTGTTTCTTAATGTGTTCATAATTCTAAATTTTAATGGTTAAACAGTTAATACTATTGAACCTACATCGATTCAACACTGCAAAGATGTGCTGACTGACAAATAATATTCGGTAGTTACCTATTTACATCCGTTTGTAATTACTTGTTACCGTTTGAAAACTTATAATCACTTATTGATATTGAGTTTTATTGTATTTTTAGATTTATTGGAAATAGTGAACTTATTACACGTTCTACGCAATTTGACCAACCAATGAACAAAGCATTAAAATATGGACTTCTGATTTTCTGTATTGTAATAATTACAGTCGTCGGATTTATTGGATTTGGACTTTATTCAATGGAAATTGAAGACCATTATGGAGACTTAAAGGAATTATATTATGATTCACAAAATGGAGATTTAATTGTAAATAAAACAACATCCCAATTTGGAATAATTGAAAAAAACTGGAAACGAATTAATATTAGAACACAACAAAAAGATTCGACTGATTTATATAATTGGGTTTATCAAAACGGAACAGAAACTAAATCTGAAATTTATCGAGCAAAAAACGGAGAAACTGAACTGAACGGAATTACATACTCTGAATTGGAAAAGAGAATTGAAAATTCGGACTTTAAACTAATAATTAAGAATTAAATAGAAGTTTATTTATGTATCTATTAGAATTTATAATTCTTCAAATACTCGTTATAATTTGGTTAGTTTATATTATCAAAAACTATCCTAAAAAGAATGACTCGAATAGTTACAATGTTTTATTTGGTAGTATTGGAGCAATAGTCTTAATGACATTTACTTTGATATGGTTTGTAGCGAATCAAAAATCAATACTCACTGAATTATGGACATTAATAATAAAATAAAAACTGCGTAGAACAACGTGTATAATTAATGGCTAGTTCGAGCTTGTTTACGAAAATCCTCGCGGATTTTCTATTCGGTTTTTATTTGCTAAATTAGGTGCTTAAACACGCCACTAATCATACACAAACACGTTGTGCAACATAAAACAAACGAATGAAAAGAACATTTATATTTAGCTTTATACTTCTAAATTTTAGTATAAAGCTTTTTTCTCAATCAAATCCTGATACTCTTAAACCTAAAATTAAAATAATAAAAGAAATTTTAATTGGCGTAGTAGATGAAAATTATGAAATTGAATTTGAAAGATATAAAACAGATACAACATATTTAATTAGAACTGATAAAAGGTTCTTCAACCGTAAAGGCAAGCTAATAGAAAAGCAAAGTTCAAATCATTTATTAATGACTGAACAATTTCATAAATACAAATTAAATAAAAATGGAGATTGGGTTAATGCAGAAATATTTAAGTCAGATGGTGAAATAAATAATATGATTTACGAATATGACTCTAAAAATAACTTAGTGTCAATAAAAACGTACGATAATTATAAGGATTTATTAAAACTTCAACAAAGTAAATTTAATAATAATGGCGACGTAATAGAAATGAAAATTTCTGAAATTAAAACAAATAGGACTTTTAGAATAGTTTCTTTTTATGATAGAAGACAACTATTGGAGCGTATAATATATAAATCCGATAGCAGTGTATATCATAGACGCAATTACAAATATGATGATGAAGGTAAAGAGCTTGAAAAAATTATAACTAATTCTGATGAAAGTATTACAAAAATTATATCAGAAGACGATAAGTTGGGTAATACAGTTACTGAAAATTGGTTTGATGAAAAAGGAAACAAAACAAAAGAACTGACCTTCAAATATGAATATGACCAGAACGGTAATTGGATAATTAAAAAACGTTATTCTGATGGAATTTTAAAAATGATATGGGAAAGACAAATTGAGTATTACGAATAATAAAATACGTTGCACAACACCATGTATAATTAATTGCTAAATCACGCAACTAACCATATAGAAACACGTTACAACCAAGCTAAAAATGAAGAACATCATTCAATTAATACTGATTTCATTTCTGTTTTCTTCTTTTTCAACCCAAACCGAAAATCTGAATAAGAAACTTTTAGGAATTTGGATAAAAAAAGAGTTTCATCAAGGAGTTTGGGTTTTAAAGAAGATAAAAAGAATAAAACGCAAAGACCAAGCATATCAATTTAAGAAAGACGGAATCTTGTTTGAGCGTTGGGCAGCTGTTTTACATGGAGATAAAAAAGCTTTTTATGGAAATGAAACAAGTGAATGGAACATCTCGGTTGATTCAATATTAACTATTACAAAAAATTATAAAACAACAATTTATAAAAAGAAGTATAAATTATTAAAAGTATCCGAATCTGAATTACATTTAAAAATGCTAGAAGACGAAGAAATAAAAAAATAAATTAATTTAACAATGAAAAGCCAGCTTGTAACACCGTGTATAATTAATTACTTAAACACGTAACAATACATACACACGTTAGCAAACATTTGAATGGAACAAAGAAAGAAAATATCATCTAACATTAAATTCAGAAAATACTTCCTTTCTTGGTTTGTGATGTTAATAGCTTATTTAATTACTCAATTTTTTAATTTAAGTCGATTATGGGATTATGGAACTTGGGCTATAGCATTACTGACGTTCACTTTATTTATCACTTTAAAAAAAGTAGAATTTTCAAAAAGTGCTGTTTATTTTGATAATAAAAGAGTTGAATACAAATCAATAATTGATTTAAAAATATTCGAAATTCAGAATAGACCTTTCTATCTATTTAAAACAAACAACGAGAATATATTTAACCGTTATTATCTAACCCAATTAGAAGGTATTGGTTATTTTTCTATTATTAAAATTTTAATTTCTAAAAAAAATACTGATAAATTACCTCTCGCTGAATTTTTGGCTCTTTTGGATGAGAAATCAAATATTCAAAAAAAAAACTAAAAATGAATAAAAAATGATTTTACAAACACCATATTTATTTATGGCTTGTACAATTGCTTACTTAGAAAAGTACTTCGAAATATTATTTTGCTCGTGTTTGTTCACTAAATTAGTTGCTTAACAAAAAATACGTTACCACAAATAAAATATTAAACTCTAAAATGACAGTAGAACAATTCGAAAATTGCAAACAATGTTTAAATCGAAAAAAAGGAGTAATTGAAAAAGAAAACATCTGTAATCTAAAAGGAAAAAGTATAGAATTCGAAAATACTTGTACAGACTTTAACCTTGATAATCGTGTTGTTTTAGGAAAAGAAAATAAAATCAATGCCATTAGACCAAATTTTAAGAGAGCAAAAATCGCCCAATTATTCATTTGGATAGTCATGGCTTTAGATGTTGTTTCAATATTTTCTTCTTACTCACAATACAACCTTCTTAAGTCATTACAAAACAATGAAGAGGTAACGGATCAAATGTTAAACTCAAATGACACAAGACAACAAATTATAGGGATTTTATATTTTATAGTTTTTATAATTTCTGCGGTAACTTTTATACAATGGTTTAGAAGAGCTTATTATAACCTGAATATTAGAACAAATTGCAACCATTCTGAGGGTTGGGCATCCGGAAGTTGGTTTGTGCCAATAATTTCATTGTACAGACCATATCAAATAATGAAAGAGATGTCGACTAAAACAACCCAATTAATAAAATCTAAAAATTCAGATTATTTAGAGAGCAACACAATGACAATTGGTCTTTGGTGGACTTTATGGATTGTATCTAATTATATTGGAAATTATGCTCTAAAAAGTGCTTTTAAAGCAGAAACAATAGAAAACTATATAAACAGTACAACTGGAGATATAATATTATCAATAATAGGAATCCCATTAGCTGTTATAACGGTAATGATTATTAAATCATACGCTTTAAAAGAAGAAGAAATTTCAAAATAAGAAAAAACAGAAAATTAAAATGTGGGTATTTAACCAAACCGTTAGGAAATTAATGAACGAAACAACTTAAACACAGCTAAAAACCAACATAAAACACATATAATTCACTGTATTTATATTTATTACAAAAATCCAACCGGATTTTATATTCAGTTTTTATTTGCTAACTTTCGAGCTCTCAAGACAAAAGAAACTACAGATAAATGAATGACGTTTACTATTATTTAATAAATTATAAAGAAATTCATCCTCTTAGATTCTGGATAATACTTGTAGGCATAACACTCCTATTTATTGCAATAATTTTTATTCTTTATAAAAACTTCCTACCTCTTATAACTAAGATATTAAATATCCAGAAAAAAGAGACTATAGTAACTTCAAAAAAGAATAGAAAAACACCCAATGTAAAAAAAGAAAAGAGAAGTATTTTAAAAGATTCAAGATTCTTAATTAGTGTTATTCTAATTCAATTTCTAATAATAGCATCTGTTATTTTCTACAATTATGCTAAGTCAACAACTAAAAGACCAGAAAACTTAGCAATCTCGAACTCAGAATATCTTTTCGGAATTGACATTTCTCATTATCAGAGTAAAATTAATTGGAGTGAACTAAGAACATCACATCACCCAATTGAGTATATTTTTATACGAGCAACAATGGGACAGAATGGAGAGGACATACAGTTTGACAGAAATTGGGAAAACGCAAAAAAGCACAATTATTTACGTGGTGCATATCATTACTACAGACCTAACGAAAACTCAACACAACAATTTGAAAATTTCAAATCTGTAGTAAAATTAGAAGAGGGTGATTTTATCCCCATACTTGATATAGAAAAAGACAGCAAATTTGGGAGAGACAACCTCAGAAAAGGTGTATTAAATTGGTTACAACTAGCAGAAAAAGAATATGGAAGAAAACCAATGATATACACAGGTTTAACCTTTTACAAACATGTTTTAAAAGGCCATGTTGATGACTACCCTTTATGGATTGCTGCTTATTCTGGTAAACATCGTTTAAAAAATGTTGACTGGAAATTCCATCAATTCACTGAGCAAACTAAAATTAAAGGTATTATAACAACAGTAGATGGCAATGATTTTATAGGTGATATAACCGAATTAAACAAAATGAAAATCAGCAATTCAACACCAACTACTAATTAAAATAAATATGAGGAAATTAGTGCAAGAATTCATAAATCATTCAGCTTAATTAGAAAGGGAGAATGTGAAAAGGCAGAAATTGAATTAAAAATAATTAAAAGGTATATCAACAAAATTGACAACTTAGAATTTCAAGCTTAAATGGAATTACTGACACAACAGCAAAACAGGTTAAATTATTTTTTCCTTAATGCTTTTAGGAGGAATAATCGGAATGTATTTAATTACGAACTTAGTTACTTTCCCAAACAATATTCTATCCACAAACACACTAGACATACATTTTGAGAAAAACACTGTCCATACTGTCTATTTTACTGATTTTAAGTTGTGAAAACAAAACAACAGAAATTCGATATTATCCGACCGATCGAAATTTTTCTGTTGAAACTAAAGAAGTAATCGGACTTGATACTACTCAATTAAATTTTAGAGAAATAACAAATAAGGTTGGAACATTCGATAAAGATTATGGGAAATTGGTTGTAGAATTCGATGATGGAAAAATAAAAAAAAGAGTTACTCCATACGTTTATGATAACGGACTAATTAAGTCTAAAAATATATTGCGTATAAAATCTGATTCAATTCTAATAGATAACAAATACTCAATTAACGAACTGAAACGCATTTTAAAAAGACATTATTTAAATAAAGATAAAGTTCCATACTATCCAGACTCCCCTAAAAATGGTCTTGTAGAAATTACTATTAATACAAATAAAACTGGAAAGGAACTCAAAAAGGTTTTGAGTAAATTAACACAGGTATTTGACGAGATAAAAGAAGAAGTAAACGACACTATTGAATTGAGAATATATTTTGATTATTTAAGGCAAATTCCACCACCTCCACCACCTCCAAAATGAAAACCTAAAGAGAAAGATTTCTATGAAGTCTATTAGAAAGTTACAGACGCAAAACTATAGATAATTTATTGCTAAATTAGCTAATGAAACAAACAGTATATTGACTCGCTATCAACTATAATTTTAAATAAATGAAAAATCTAATTATAATTTGTTTACTAATCTCTTTTAAACTTTTTTCACAAGACAAAAAAGTTGTTTATCTCAATGATAGTCATCAAGAAATAGATAAAAGCGAATTTGTAAAAGGAAAAAGTTCTAGAGAATATCTTGACTTATATTTTGAAAATGATTCTTTAGTTCAATGCTTACTAGTAAGAAGAAAACCTATTGGGAAATTGAATAAAAATCAGCTTAATGAATTAAAAGACAATTTAGCTATCAAAGATAGTATTGATAATAAACTAATTGTAATAATTTATTATCCAGGTAAAGACAATTGTAATGGTATGGAAGAATACTCTACGTGGAATATTTTTGACAAAGACTATTTAAAAAACTTAGAAAAAATTAGTGATATCAGTCATCATTGGATTTATAAAGATGATGAAAACTTAAAATATTATTATAAAAGAAAGAAAGGATGGAAAAAGGATAGTAAGCAATTTGTTGAAAAAATGTTTTTTAAATATCATTACCCTTGTTTTAGTTGTGTAGTTATTGACTCTAAAGGAAATTTTATTGCCAACTATGGCGAATTTGGTAAACAAACAGTTTGGGAAATTTCAGAAGAACTTAAAAAAATCAAATAAAAATGATACCTAATGCCATCTGTAATTTACCTGCTTAATTACGCATAAAAATCTTACAAAAACTGATGACAGAAATATTCACAACAAAAAAACTAGAAAAAATAATAAAAAAAAGAGTTGAAAATAAGACCATAACTGTTGAAAATATTTTTGGAAAATGGAACGCTTCAGTCTTATATATTGCCAGAAAAAAATGTCTGATTTTTGTAAATTCAAAAAGTTTCTACTCTGTTATTATTCCAAGATTCTCAACTAATGAATTAGATAAAATTCATTTATTATTTCTTGAAAGTTTTTACGCCCAATTAGATTTTGAAAAAATTAAGGTTGATGCCGAATTTCTTGTTAGCAGTGTTGGAGAGTTAAAATTCTACCCAACGGATAACGATAGAAAAATTACAGGAATCATCAACTATAATATTTCAAAAATAGATTACCTTAAATATGAATATGATATTTTTAATTCTTCTGTTATTAGAGAGTTAACAGAGAAACTAAACCTTACACCTTTTAAGCAATTAAACTGGAGCATCCCTAAAGAAGTAATGACTGAAATAATAGAAAAAGCTAATGTGTAATTAAAACAAATGTACAAGAAAAGCATAAAGACACGCAAATTTAGAAATTAATAAAAACATCATGGAAATAGGTACTAAATTAACCAAACCAAGCTTAAAATTCCGAATACTATTCGTAATCATAACTACAATTATGTATTCTATGACGCTTTGGTTATTTGATTATTTTTCTGAAGAAAAACTGTATTCAGTAAATAGTTTAATCATTCAAGGAATCTTATTTGGACTATTTTTCGGAATCGGATTTCCATATATAAATGAAAAGCTTGCTGGTAAATTCACTAATAAAATTGGAGTAAAAATAAAACCCGATTTAGAAGAAAATGAAAATATTGAAATTGAAGGACCTGCAAATTTGTATCAAGGAATCGAAGGCGTTGGTGGAAAAATTTTTCTAACAGATAAAAAACTGATATTTAAATCTCATAAAATCAATATTCAAATAAGGCAAACAAACATTGAATATAAAAACATAGATAAAATCAGTAAAAGAAAAACGATAAAACTAATAAACAATGGAATTAGAATAATAACCAATGACGGAAATAAATATGATTTTGTGGTGAACGAAAGAGATTTGTGGTTAGAAAAAATAAATGAGCGAATTGAATAAATAAATTTAAAGAGAATAACATTTCAATTGGAGATATAACAGAACTAAAAGACTAAAAAATAATTACAGTAACATAAAAAATGGTTAGAATTAAAAACACCTCTTTATAAAAATAAAGAGGTGTTTTACAAAATACGAATGTCTGCTTTTGTATTATAGTCCTTTTAAAAGTTCTTCTATAGTTTTAGCCATTACAACACCTGGTAATTTTACCGGAGCCGCAACTTCTGCTAAAAATGTTCCTTTAACTTCACCTGTTTTATAAGTTGTAAAACCAATACGGTATAAACCAGCTGTTAAAGCTTTTGTAGGGCTACCTACTTCACTTTCATATCTTAATAAAGAGTTGTAGCTGCTTCCACTTGGTTGCTTTGGCATTTCACTACTATCATCATTCTTAGCAAGTGTAGTCCAAGTTGCACTTTTAGCAGCTTCTTCTGTAATATCTTCTTTTTTCAAAATAGTAGAACGCTCTAAAGTAATGTAAGTATCAAAATAATCACTAGAAGATTCGTTTGCTTCGTAAGCCTCAGACTTAATAGCATCTTTAACTTTAGTTTTAGCAACAGGAGAAAGCATTCTTACACCCAATTCTGGTGCAACAGCAGGAACCCATAAATAAATGTAATAGAATTTTTTACCATCAACTACTTCATCTTCATTTCCTTCAGAAGCATATCCTAAATAAGAGATCACATCTGTGTAAGGTACTTTAACTGTTTTTGGTCCAATTTTCTTTTCAACTGAACTTCCAAACTTTTTTAATTTTTGAGCTTCTGCGTTAAATACACAACAGAAAGCGAATACTGATAATACTAGTAATTTAATTTTCATATTTGTTTAAGTGATTTTAGTTAATTTATAGACATTCGTAATGGTTTTAATTTAAAACAACAGCTAATTTATAAGCTTGTAATGTTTAACATAATTAATTATGTTTCTTACATTTCGATGCAAATATATAGAACTTAACTCTTCAGCAAAACCCTTAATTTAGTAAAACGAAAACCCCTGAAAACAGGGGCATAAATATGTTTAACTCATAACTAATAATGTATAGTTTTTAAATTTATTTAAAAATCAGAAGTAGTTCATTAACTAGTCTTTGGTACCAATAGAAGTGAACTATATATTTTCTATTCAATATTTATTTACTAAATTAGGTCTTCAACACGTTAAAGCGTATTAATCCTAATTTAAACTTACCTTGCTTATGTTGTCTAATGAAGAAATTGGTAACCAATTAAAAAGTGAATTAGAAATCGCTATTTCTGAATATCAGTCATCCAATAAATTTAAAAAAACTGAAAAAGTCTTTAATAAATTAATGTCTTATGATTTTGATGAATACAAAAGCGACTTAAAAAAGAAGGTTGTAAAGAAAATTAAAAAGAGATGGACAAATCCTAAAGAAGGGATAAACCCAGAACAAAAATTAGATGCCATCTTATTTGAGCACGAATTTCCGCAAGAAAAAGATCAAAAAACCAAACTATACGGAATTATTAATTGGAAGAAAGAAACCATTAAACATGTAAAGGTTAAAATGGGATTCTCTTATGATTTCGCTGACGGATTAGAACAAATTAAAGGTATAAAAACTCAATTCTTTAATCCATTTGTAAAAAAGAAATTAGGGAAATCTTATTATGAAAATGGGGTTTTAATTACCGAAGACAGAGAGCTAGCAAAATGTTTTCAACTCAAAGGAATTATAGCCATTCATGAAGTATTTAATGAACTAAATGACAAAAATGCTTTTGATAAAATAAACAAAAACGAGAATTTTCATTTCGTTTTTGGAGAACATGATGATGAATACTATTTAATTCTATCCATATAAAAATTCAACTTATCATTTAATGGATTTAGCAAGACATTGTCGTTTATGCGACCACAAAATAACAAGTCTAAAAATTGGTACAACTTGCAGTTTAAACAATCTAAAACCAGAATTTAATAAAACTTGTTCTAAAATCGAACTAAATAAAAAGTTTGAAGATCAACTAGAATATGTTAACATAGATTACCAAAATTATAAGCGAAAAAAGCTTTTAACCTACACCTATTTTGTTGTATTTGCCGTAATGGGAATCGCAGTAATAATCGGAGGATTTTTATTTGGTAAATTCACCTTAGAAAGCAGAATTATATCCTCAGTAACAATAACGATTATAGTTATCGGGATTACCTTACTCGGAAAAGCATTTGGAACATTAAACACATACCGACAAGACATTGAGATCGCTAAAAGCAAAAAAGATAACATTGATGAAGTTCTAAAAGAATACAATATTACATATGATATTCAGGTGATGTTTGGAAAAGAAATTCACGGAGCTCAAGATGTTCATACAGAATTAAAAATAAAAGGAATTAGATAAAAATAGATTACTAATGAAAACATATTTCACACTTAACAACGGTATTAAAATTCCATCTTTAGGTTTCGGAACCTGGAAAACACCCGATGGAGAAACAGCTATAAAATCAATAAAAACAGCTGTAGAAATTGGTTATAAACATATTGATGCAGCAGCAATTTATGCAAATGAAGAAGGTGTTGGCGCAGGGATTAAAGCCTGTGATGTTGAACGCAAAGATCTTTTTATAACCAGTAAATTATGGAATGCTGAACGTGGGTACGAAAGCACATTAAAAGCTTTTGAAAAAACCTTAACAGATTTACAACTCGATTATTTAGACCTGTATCTTATACATTGGCCAGCTGCAGCACATCAGTTTGAAAATTGGCAAGAGATAAATGCAGAAACATGGAGAGCCATGGAAAAACTATACAATGAAGGAAAAATTAAAAGCCTTGGTGTAAGTAATTTTATGCCGCATCATTTAGAACCTTTAATGAAAACAGCTAAAATTCAACCTTCTATAAATCAGATAGAATATCACCCAGGATTTACACAACCAGACTGCGTAAAGTTTTGTACAGATAACAATATTCAAGTTGAAGGTTGGAGCCCACTTGGTCGTGGCGACGTATTAGATAATAAAATATTGAAAAACATTGCTAAGAAATACAATAAATCAGTGGCTCAGGTTTGTATTCGTTGGGCTTTACAAAACCATGTAATTCCTTTACCAAAATCTGTAACACCGCATCGCATAGAAGAAAATTTTAATGTGTTTGATTTTGAAATTTCAGAAGCAGATATGATTGCAATTGATGCCATGGAAAATATTGGAGCATCAGGATTAACCCCAGATACAGTTGAGTTTTAATCGCTGAATATTTTAAATATAATTGAAAGAAAACAAAGGCCATATCCACAAAGATATGGCCTTTGTTTATGATGGAAATCATGAAATACCTTCAACATCATGACTACCTTTATGTCTTATATTTCAGATAAATAAAATATTAAAATTTGCGTCTTATGAAATTGGGTAAATTAACCAACGGACTAGAAAATATTCTTCACACTATAGAAGAAAATGAAGATAATATTAATAAAATCACAGAGAAAATTCACGACAACTATAAGCTTAGTGCAAAAAACCTGTGTCGTTACTTAATCCTTAGAACTTTCGATTTAAGAAAATACCAAGATAACTTATCTGAAGTTGGTGTCTCTTCAATAAGAACATCTGAAGGCTACGTTTATAGCAACATTTTTAACGTTGTAAGAAATCTAAAACTACTCCAAGGGTTGCCACAGCCAGAATCTCCTAAAATGGAATTAATCGGTTATAAAAAGAGTAAAAAACTAGTTAAAAAAAATGCTAATGTTTTATTTAAAAGACCACGCACAAAGCATTTTGCTGAAATTATGGTCACTTTACCTAATACGGCAGCAAAGGACAAATCTATCATTAGAGAAATGGCCGAAAACGGCATGGAAATAGCCCGAATAAATCTAGGTCATGATACAATAGAAGAATGGACACAAATGGTCACTTACATTAAGGAAATTAACAACCAGACCAATTTTAATATTAAAATTTATATGGACTTAGCAGGTCCAAAATTTAGAACATCAACTATTGAAATTAGAAATGATAATGGAAAAATAGGAAAAAGTATTCCTATAAAAAAAGGAGATCATATCATTCTAACAAAACGAAGAACCAAAGGCAAAGCCTCTAAATTTGATAATAGCAATACACAAATTGAAAAAGCGGAAATTGGAGTCATGCTACATGAAATCGTTGATGAAATTAAAGTAGACGATGTTGTGTTTTTTGATGACGGAATGATAAAAGCTCAAGTGCTTTCTAAATCTAAAAAAGATGTTGAACTTTTAATTACAGATTGCTATAAATCTAAATTATCATCAGAAAAAGGTATCAATCTGCCACATACCAAATACAAATTACCTGCGCTTACCGAGCAGGATATTAAAAACTTACCTTTTGCTTGCGAAAATGCAGATTTACTAGGCTACTCTTTTGTACGAAACAAAGAAGATGTAGAATGTTTATTTGAACAGTTAAAAAAACAAAAAGCAAAAGATATAGGCGTTGTCTTTAAAATTGAAAATGCTGAAGCTTTTGAAAACTTACCAGAAATATTATTAGAAGGCATGAAACACCACAGAATTGGAGTAATGATTGCTCGTGGAGATCTTGCTGTTGAAGTTGGATTTGAACGAATTTCTGAAGTACAGAACCAAATATTATGGATTTGTGAAGCGGCACATATTCCTGTAATTTGGGCTACTCAAGTACTTGAAAATTTAGCAAAAACCGGAATTCCAACCAGAGCAGAAATTAGCGATGCTACACAAGGTGCTTATGCAGAATGTGTAATGCTAAACAAGGGTTCTTATATCAATAATGCTATAAAAACCCTTGAGAATATTTTGATTAGAATGGAATCTAATTCTTTTAAAAGAAAGAATGCTTTACGACCTTTAAACATCGCAAAACAAGCTACCGATAAGATATTTAACGGTTAAAGTGAACTTTTAAACTGTTCTAAGAAGCGAACATCGTTTTCGCTTAGTAAACGAATGTCACTAATTTGGTTTAATAACATTGCTATACGATCAATTCCCATTCCGAATGCAAATCCAGAGTATACTTTTGAATCAATACCACAATTTTCTAAAACATTAGGGTCTACCATACCGCATCCCATAATTTCTAACCAACCTGTACCCTTAGTAATTTTGTAATCAGTCTCAGTTTCTAGTCCCCAATACACATCAACTTCTGCACTAGGTTCTGTAAATGGAAAATATGATGGACGCAATCTAATTTTAGATTTCCCAAACATTTCAGTTGTAAAATATTGAAGTGTTTGCTTTAAATCTGCAAAACTGACATCCTTATCAATGTATAAACCTTCTACTTGATGAAAGAAACAATGTGCACGTGCAGAGATAGCTTCATTTCTAAATACACGACCTGGAGAAATTGTTCTAATTGGAGGCTGATTGTTTTCCATATAACGTACTTGTACCGAACTGGTATGCGTACGTAATAAAATATCTGGATCCGTTTGAATAAAGAACGTATCCTGCATATCTCTTGCCGGATGGTATTCTGGCAAATTCAATGCTGTAAAATTATGCCAATCATCTTCAATCTCTGGTCCTTCACTTACATTAAAACCAACACGAGAAAATATATCTATAATTTCATTTTTCACAATAGAAATTGGGTGACGTGCACCTAAAGCAATAGGTTCACTAGGTCGAGATAAATCACCATAGATTCCTTTGTCTTCATCTGCACTTTCTAAAGCTTCTTTTAAAGTGTTTACTTTAGCTTCTGCCGTAGTTTTAAGCTCATTAATAATTTGCCCGAATTCTCTTTTTTGATCATTCGCCACATTTTTTAATTCGCCATAAAACGCTTTCAAATGTCCTTTTGAGCCTAAATATTTAATTCTAAAAGCTTCAACTTCTTCTTTTGACTGTGCTTTAAAAGCTTCTGCTTCTGCTATAAGTTCTTTTATCTTGTCTATCATAGTATGTAAAAGTAGGAGGCAAATTTAGTGATTTTATGTAAAAACCTTATTGAATATTTATATTTAATAATACTTCTTTTACCCTATTAAGAGCAACTCTAATCAATATTAAAAACTAAAACCTCATAAAATTATAAATTGTTATTTTATATACTCTGATTCTACAAAGTAATTGACAATAGCTTCTTTCATCAGTACACTTTGTTCACCAGCTCTAAGGTGTGGCAATTGCGCCAATACTTTGTAGTGTGGCCAACCATCATCATCTACATAATCAAATTCATAAAAACCATAAGGCTCTAATACTTTGCAAATAGCAATATGCATTAAATCTAGTTTATGATCTTTTTTGTATTCTCTATGTAACTGACCAAGCTCTTGCACTCCAATGAGATATATTATAGAATCGAGATCTAATCTATCACCATCTGCAAATTGATTTGAGAGTTTTTCTACCAACAAATCCCATCGTTCTTTTAATTGTTCGTCTCTTGCCATGCTCATTTCCCTTAAAAACGGGAATTTCTTTAATTATTAAAAACCTTATTCTTAGTTGAAAATTCTAAATTAAGATTCAACCCTTATTTAAGGCTTCAAAGTTAAGAAACAAAAGTAGCTTCAATTAGGTTATTATTTATTTAATTGAAAAGCTCAAATTTCAACTTAAAAAAATCATGTATTTTTGCCTAAACCGCCAATTATATGAGTGTTATAGATATTGTTTTAGCTGCCCTATTATTATTTGGGTTTGTTCGTGGATTATTTAAAGGACTTTTTGTAGAAGTTGCTTCTTTGGTGGCATTAGTTTTAGGAGTTTGGGGCGCAATTCATTTTAGTGATTATGCCGCTAATTTTATAGAACCTAATGTTGATTGGGATGAAAAAACCATGAATATTGTAGCCTTTGCTATCACTTTTGTGGTTATTGTTTTAACTATAGGTCTCGCCGGAAAAGCCTTAACAAAATTAGCAGATTTTGCTGCTTTAGGATTAATAAACAAATTAGCAGGTGGTGTTTTTGGCGCACTTAAAATTGGTTTAATTCTAAGTGTATTATTAGGTGTATTTGATAAAATGAATGATACACTTCCCTTTATGGAAAAGGAAGATTTAGAAGAAAGTATACTTTATAGCCCAATACAATCTTTAGCACCAATGATTTTTCCGACTATAATTAAGAAATCTGAAACTATAGAAGAAAACACTTCTAATGAAGAAGAAAAAGAAGAGGTTTAATTTCTAAAAAAAGACCTGTAAGTTTTAAAACTCACAGGTCAATAACTATCTTTTTTTAGTCTAAGTGATAGATTTCCATAATATCCTTAAGGTATTTATCGAAATCTATTTTTAAGTCTATCAATTTTCCTGTGTGGACATCAAAAACCCACCCATGTACTTTTAATCCACGCTCTCTATAAGCTTTTTGTACTGCTGCTGTTTTAATTAAATTAACACATTGTTCCTTTACATTAAGCTCTACTAAACGATCGTACTTTTTTTCTTCACATTCAATGGCATTAAGCTCATCCTTATGCATTCTATACACATCTCTAATATTTCTTAACCATCCGTTTAAAACACCTAAATCTGCTGATTCCATAGCTGCTTTTACACCGCCACAAGCATAATGCCCACAGACTAAAACATGATCTACTTTTAGATGTGTTACTGCATAATTGACTACAGACATACAATTAGAGTCTGTACCAACCACCATATTGGCAATGTTTCTATGTACAAAAACTTCACCAGGACCTAATCCCATTAAATCCTCAGCAGTAACTCTGCTATCAGAGCAACCAATGTATAATAACTCAGGAGTTTGCCCTTTACCTAATTTCTCAAAATAATCGGGTTCTATAGCAAGCTTTTCTTTTATCCAACTTTCGTTATTCTTAAATACGTTATCTATATCCATATTATTTCAGGTGTTTTATACCATATACAGTTTTAATCAAATTTACTAAAAATGCTATGTATTAAGATGAATCTTTTTAATTATCTCAACTATAAAAAAATTAGGCAGTATTAACGTTTATGTCAATACTGCCTAACTATATAAATTAAAAAAGTCTTATTAGACTAATTATCATATTCGTAAAAATCTACAGCTCCTGTATTTACATCATACATAGCGCCAATGATTTGAATCTCATTGTTTTTTTCCATTTCTGTAAGTACCGGACTTTCAGCATGGATTCTTTTTATGGTTAAATCTACATTCATATGAGATACCTCATCAACAAACTTTAAATTCTTAGAATTTCTTAAACTGGCATCTTGAGGTTCTTTAACCGCTTCTACTGCCGGCTTAATTTTCTCTATCAACTTGGTTAAGTTTCCTAATTTTGCGTCATCACAAGCCCCTTTTATAGCTCCACATCTTGTATGTCCTAAAACAACAATAAGTTTAGTACCAGCTAATTTAGAAGCAAATTCCATACTTCCTAAAATATCTTCATTTACAAAATTACCTGCAATACGTACACTAAAGACATCGCCTAAACCTTGATCAAATACTAATTCTGCAGATACACGAGAATCGATACAGCTTAATATTGTTGCGAATGGAAATTGCCCTTCGCTTGTATCATTAACTTGTTCTAATAAATTTCTATTCGCTTTTAAGTTATTTTGAAATCTAACGTTTCCTTCTTTTAAAAAATCTAAAGCCTTTTGAGGCGTCATTGTTGATTGTGTTTCTCTTGTATGTGCTTTCATGTGTTTTCTTTTCTCTTAATAATTACTATTAATACCCATCAAAAAACTTAGGACATATCATTAAACTCTTATTTAAATAATATGTACGACTAATTGTTCTTCATTTTCAACAGAAGGGTTTTTCTGTTTAGTTAAAACTTACGATTAATCATCTTGTTTTAACTTAAACTGATTTTAGATTTAGGTCTCAGTTTAAAGAACTCTATAAAGCTTTCTGGATTTTCAACAATTCCACGCTTAGAAATTAATTTGATATTAATATTTCGTTCTTTAGCTTTAAAAGCAAAATCTTCTAATATTTCAATAATATCATAATCGAGATATCTCGTTTTGGTAACATCAAATTCTAAATAACTACCTTTTGGTAAATTATCTAATTCTTTTAAAATAGCACCTTTATTAAAGAAAGTTACTTCTTCTGCAAGTGTCATTTTTATAACACTCTTTCCGTTACTTTCATCTTCAATATGAAGGAAGTGTGAGTTTTGGTAGTTTTTCAATAAAATAACTACAATACCTACTAATAACCCTAAACTAATACCTACTAATAAATCTGTAAATACAATTCCTGCTACGGTTACAAAAAATGGCACAGATTGCTTCCAACCTAAATCGTACATCTTTTTAAATAATGATGGCTTAGCTAATTTATAACCTACTAATAATAGGATTGCTGCTAATACAGATAATGGAATTTTATTTAATAATGTAGGAATTAAAACTACAGATATTAAAAGTAAAAAACCGTGAAAAATAGTCGACATTTTAGATTTTCCACCCGATTGGATATTCGCAGAACTTCTAACAATAACTTGAGTAATAGGTAAACCTCCAATTAAACCAGAAACAATGTTACCTGCACCCTGAGCTAATAATTCTCTGTTTGTAGGGGTTACATTTTTATCAGGATCAATTTTATCAGATGCTTCTACACATAATAATGTTTCTAAACTTGCTACTAAGGCAATTGTAAATGCTACGATCCAAACTTCAGGATTTGTAATGACACTAAAATTAGGGAAACGAAATTGACCAATAAAAGAGTCAAAACTATCTGGAATAGGCACACTTACCAAATGAGATTCTGCAATAGCAAAGCTTTCACTAGATTGTGTTAATACATAAAAAATAATACCAACTACTACAGCAACTAATGGTCCTTGAATAATTTGGAAAAACTTACCTTTTTTAGATAATACGTTACTCCATAGTAGCAAAATACCCAATGCTATAAAGCCTGCAACCATAGAGCCTATAATAATGTTATCGAAAATACCTAATATTGCTGAAAACGTATTTTCTCCCGAAGTTTCTATAAAACTATCTGCTCCTTCTGGTTCTGCATCATAACCAAAAAAGTGAGGAATTTGCTTAAGGATAATGATTATACCAATACCGGTTAACATTCCTTTAATTACAGATGAAGGAAAATAATAACCAATAATCCCGGCTTTTAATAATCCAAAAATCAACTGAATAACTCCTCCTAACACAACGGCTACTAAAAAGTTTTCATAGCCTCCCAATGATCCAATTGCAGTTAGCACAATTGCTGCTAAACCTGCTGCAGGTCCACTAACTCCAATTTTAGAACCACTTAAGGCTCCTACTACAATTCCTCCAATAATACCAGAAATTACTCCTGCAAAAAGAGGCGCGCCACTGGCTAATGCAATACCTAAACATAAAGGTAATGCCACAAAAAATACAACGATACTTGCTGGGAAGTCGTTTTTAATAGTTTTAAACATGTATAAATAATTAGGGCAATAGGGTGTTCACTAAAGCCAATTTTCAATAATTTTTTTTGAGACTAAAGATGGTCTCCCTTTTTTACAAAAATTATGAAATAGAATCCGGGGGTGGAGAAATTAAATTAAAATGCGGTTTTGGATAATGCCCAAATGTGTACCCCACTAAATGTTTATCTGTATTATTTTCAAACACACACTCTGATGTTTGGTGATTTTTATCAAAAAGAATCTTAACACTGTGGTTGTCTTCTTCTTCACTTATGCTAAAGAAACAAGTCGTGTCTATAGAATCATCTACAGACATTATTACTGAAGGCGCAGAAATAAGCGCCACAAATAATATGAATAAAAAAGCAGTAATTATATGTTTTGAAGCTTTTGGCATAAGCGCCAAATATAATAAGTTAGACTTAAAAAACCGTTAAATAAGTTCTAAAAAACTTTTAATAATTTAATTTCTTTTGAAGGAATCCAACCTGTAGAATTATCAGATAGTTTAATTTTATTCCAATCCTCATAAGTTTCAACAACTTGAACCTTTGTTCCCTCATGTAATCTAAACACCTCTTCACTAGTAGGATTAGGGTCTGATTTCACTCTACTTTCTTGTACAAAAACAATTGCTGGATTATTCTTTTTATCTAAACCCGACTTTTGAAAAGCCATGGCTACGGCTAAAAAAGCCACTATTAAACTCACAATACTCACAACAAAAGCAACACGTTTTTTTGATGTTGAATACGAAAAATGATACATTAAAAATATAATCACAAATAAAAGAACACCTCCAATTGCAATTTCTGCCCAAGTATCCGTATTAAATGTGTTCACAATATTATTAATAATCTTAGAAAAACCAACATCAGGCACTTTCTCAATAGCATCAATCGTCATGTTTTGTGCAAATGCTAAGTTGCTCTGTATATCCTTATCTTTTGGATCTAGCTGTAGTGCTTTTTCGTAATAATATATACTAGGTGCAATATTATTAAGCTTATAATTTGCATTTCCTAAGTTAAAATATAATTCTGCTGAATGCTCTTTTGAATCTAAAATAGCTTCATACTGATCAATAGCTTCTGCGTATTTTCCGTCGTTGTATAACGCATTAGCTTTATCAAATTGTTGGTCATTTTGAGAAAAACCAATAACGCTAAAACAACAAAAAAGTAAAATGGTAAGCGCTCTCATATTATCTGAGTTGTTTATCTATTAATGAAATTGTTTTCGCTGCTTTATCATAATCATTCTGCATCGTAACCTGTGTAATTGGCGTATAACGTGCTAATTCGCAATTTTCTAAAATTGAAATAAAATCTGAAACAACTTCACTTTCAACATGACGATCAATTAATAAGCTTTCAATTTTCCCTTTATTAAAATCACTTGTTTCGATATTTAATTTTGCTTTTAAATAATTATGTAAAGCTTTCTCTAGAGCTAAGTAAAATGCTTCCTTTTGACCCATAGCTTTTTTAGCCTCGGTAAGATATTTTTTAGCTAAACGATCTGCTTTTCTTATACGATTACCTTGAACATCTGCACTACGAGCATCTTGCTTTCTTCTCACAATAATAGCCAAAGGAATTGCTAAAAACGGCAACAATAACAATGACCAAAAGCTTTTTGATTTAAAGAACGGTTCTGATTTTACAGACGTCCAATTAGATGATGTTTTAATAAACGCAAATGTATTAGTATTAGCAGTAACTGTTTGCTTAGCGTTTTCAGCTGTAGCATTTGAATTATCATTAGCCGCCGTTGGACCTTCAACGACATCAATTACAATTTCGTCTGAGGTAATACGATTATAAGTTTCCGTATTTGGATTAAAATATGAAAATGATATACTAGGCACAGGATATTTTCCTCGATACTGAGGTACAATCGTATAAGTATCCGAAATACTTCCCTGCATACCACTTAAATTAGTTCTAACGTTTTCTTCATGTTCAGGCTCATAAACCTCTAACGAACTTGGAACAGTCAGTTTTGGTAATTCAAATAATTTTAAATTCCCTTTCCCTTTCACTTCAATTTTAGCTTGAAGGGATTCTGTTGCATTTAATTCCGTTTTAGAAGTTGATACCTTAAATGAAAAATTACCTACTGCACCTTTAAAATCTGAAGGTTTATCTTTTTCTGGTAATGGTTTTACATTAATTGTTCTACTACCCGCAGTAACCACCTGTGGTACTTTTGTAGGTATTTGTCTTCCAAAAATATCTACACGACCTGTTGGAACTTCAGCTATAATATCCATAACTAAAGGATCTATTTTAAGAGGTCCTGTTTTTTGTGGATATAAAACTGTTTTTCTAAGTATAACATAACGGTATTTTTCACCTTTATATTCACCTTCTAAAATATTAAGCCCTTTAATTTCTATATTTTGACTCCAAAAATCATTAAATCTAGGCGTTTCTTTTTCACGCCAGTTACTACTTACTCCAATATCTGGAGAAACATACAACTTATAAACTACAGTTATAGCTTCGTTTAAATATGGACTTGAATTAGAAATTTCTGCAACTAAATGAATTTTATCTGAGGCCACATCTGAAGCAGCCCCATTACCATTAGGAGCTTTAACAGCTTCTGTTACGGTAACTTTAATAGGGAACGTTTTATAAGATTCTCCATCAATTTCAATTGTAGCTTGCTTAATGGTAAAATTTCCTCTTTTTTTAGGAGATAAAAAATAACTATATGTTTTAGAATACGAACGCTTTCCGTTTCTAGAATAATTACTTACAGATGTATTAGGACCACCAACAACATCAAAATCAGAAAAACTAGGCGGTACAAAATTATCACCGTCCTGATTCATTTCGAAATCTATACGTAAACGTTCATTAACTCCTAATTGCTTTTTACTGACTTTAGCTTCAAATTTCACTTGTGCAGAAGCTATACTTGTTGCAAGTATGAAAAGTAAAATTGATATGTTTTTAATTAATCTCATAGCTATTTCTGTCTTAAAGACATCTTTAACTCTATTTTTTTGTTGTAAATACCGACTTTTATAAGAAAACGCAAACTAACGACTTTCTGCAAGTTTACCAATCTTTTTCAGTCTTAACCTTAGCACCTTTTTGTTTTTCGGCATTCATTTTCTCTTGAACTTTTTGTTCTTGATTTTGCATCGCCTCTAAAATATTCTTTACCTGCTGAGGAGACATTTGTCCTGGTTGAGGCTTAGGTTTTTGGTTCTGATCCTTGTTATCTTCATTCCCTTTACCATCATCCTTTTTATCATCTTTAGGTTTTCCGTCTTCATCTTCATCTTTATCACCATCCTTTTTATCCTGATCTCCTTCGTCTTTCTTGTCCTTATTATCTTCTTTATCGTCCTTTTTATTCTCGTCCTCTTTCTTTTCTTGATCTTCTTTATCTTGCTCTTGATCCTTATTTTCGTCTTCCTTATTATCATCACCTCCACCATCTTGCTTTTGTTGCTCTGCACATTCTTTAGCTAAAGCGTAATTGTATCGTGTTTCTTCGTCAGTAGGATCATTTCTAAGCGCATTCTTAAAAGCTTCAACAGCCTCTTTACATTGTTCATTTTTCATTAAAATATTACCAATGTTATGAAATGCTCTGTGTTTTTCGTCTTTACTCGTTGCATTTTTAGCTGCTTCTTGACTTCTAAATAAAGCCTCATTAAAGCTTCCTTTTTGATAATAAGAATGTGCTAAATTATAAGAACCTACAGCTTTTGATGGGGCTTCTGAAATGGCTTTTCTATATTCCATTTCTGCTTCAATATAACTATCATCACTAATTAAAGTATTCGCTTTATAAACTAAATTAGTGGCGTTTTTGTCTGCTTCAAGTTGTTTTTCGCTTAATTCTTGAGAAAAGCCTAAACCTCCAATAAAAAGTATAATAAGTAGTATGTAAAATTTCATATGTTTTTTAATTATGAAAACGACCTCTAAATTACTAAAGCCTTTAATGACTTAGCGTTAAAAAAATTCTAAAAGTTATAATTCGATGGGGTTTTACTTAAATCATAAATTGAATTGTCGCTTTTAACAATTATATGATTCAAGGTAAATATTATGCACCAGATTCATTAAACAAATTCAACTTTGTTAACCAAGCTGTTTTTCGTTCTAAGAAGAAAATATCTATAAATAAAAGCAAAATTCCGATCCCTAAAAACCACTGAAATTGATCTTTAAAATCTGCGATTTGTTTAGACTCAAATTCTTGTTTATCCATTTTATCTAATTCTCCTTTAATAGCACTTACAACATCTGCTGTATTACGACCACTAATGTAGACTCCGTTTGCTTCTGATGCAATATCTTTTAGAGTGGTTTCATCTAAACGCGTAATAACAGTTTCACCATTATTATCTTTTTTATAATTTAGAATAACACCATTTCGTTTTATAGGAATTGGCCCTCCTTTTAGATCACCAACACCAACCGTTAGTATTTTTATACCTTGTTCTGCTGCTTCTTCTGCGACATTTAGTGCTTCTCCATCATGATCTTCTCCATCTGAAATGATGACTAAAACACGATTGGTTTGATCTTCATTATCGAAATAAGTTTTAGAAAGTTGAATCGCTTCGCTAATTGCTGTTCCTTGTGAAGACATCATATCGGTATTCATATTCTGTAAAAACATCTTTGCAGAAGCATAATCTGTGGTTATTGGTAATTGCGGAAATGCTTTACCCGCATAAGCAATAATACCCACACGATCACTCACCAAACTATTTACAATTTGCGTTACCAATTGTTTAGATTTCTCTAAACGGTTAGGTGCAATATCTTCAGCAAGCATACTTTTAGAAACATCTACTGCAAATACTATATCTACACCTTCACTACGTACGGTTTCTAATTTTGTTCCGATTTTTGGGTTGACCAAAGCAATAGATAAACATGCAAAAGCAGCACAAAGTACAAATACTTTTAGCACACTTTTAAATAGGGATTGATTTGGGCTTAAACGTTTTAATAAGCTAGAATTTGCGAATTTCTTTTGTACAGAACGCTTCCAAATTTGAAGTCCTATAAACAAAAGAATAATTACCGGTATGACCAATAACGTCCAAAACCATATGTTTTCATCGAGTCTAAACAAAGCTTCTAAATATTGTGTTTCTTAATAATAATTCTATCAATAATAATAGTCCAGCTAGTAATACTAATGGTCTATATTTTTCTTCGTAATTGTAATATTTCTTTTCTTCGACATCGGTTTTTTCAAGCTTATTGATTTCGCCATATATTTCAGCTAACTTGTCATTATTAGTTGCTCTAAAATATTTTCCACCGGTTTCTGCTGCAATATCTTTTAATAAGGCTTCATCAATTTCTACTTGAGAACGGCCATATCTAAAAGTTCCGTTTGGATTAATACCAATTGGCGATAATGCCATTCCATTAGTCCCTAAACCAATAGCATAAACTTTAATTCCATATTCTACGGCTAATTCACTAGCAATTTTAGGATCTATAAACCCTGAATTGTTAACACCATCCGTAAGTAGAATAATAACTTTACTTTTTGCTCTACTATCTTTTAATCGGTTTACAGAAGTTGCGAGTCCCATACCGATAGCGGTTCCTCCTTCAATAATATTATTGTAATTAATATCTCTCAAAGATCTTTTTACAATAGATTTATCACTTGTAATTGGTGTTTTTGTATACGCTTCACCAGCATACTCTACTAAACCAATTCTATCGTTAGGTCTACCATCTATAAAATCTGCAGCGACCTCTTTTAAAGCTTCTAATCGGTTGGGACGTAAATCTTTTGCCAACATACTAGCCGAAACATCAATTGCCATAACAATATCAATTCCGTTAGTGGTTTTTGTCTTTGTAGATACATCTACAGTTCTTGGTCTTGCTAAAGCTGTAATTAAAAGGGCTAAAGCAATTAAACGTAAAGCAAAAAGAGCATGTCTAAATTTAGACCAAAAAGACAATGATGTCTTAAAGCCTTTAGTGGTAGACATTTTTAGCTCTGCCGTTTGCTTACTGTGCTTTAGAACATACCAGATTATCGCTATTGGCAAAAGCAATAACAACCAGAATAATTCTTTATTTAAAAATTCTATATTTTCAAACATCATTTTGTCTCTTCTTGTAACTCTTCAGGGTTCAGTTCTATAGAGTTTGTAATTCGCTCTACCATATCATTGGCATAATCATCATCAGTTGGCCAAGTAATTATAATTTGTTGTAATACATTTTCGTTTGCAAAACACAGTACTACATATTCTGCGTCTACTGTGCTTTCAGAATTTGGATTTTTTAATGTTAAAGTTCCAAATGTTTTTAATCCTTCCGCTTTATTTGGTGTAATGTATTTATCTTTCTTAACCGCAATGTTACTCGCACCTTTTGCTTCGAAATCTTTAATGGTTTGTTCTGAAACTTCTAATAAATCGAAAGTTGGATTTTCTTTATTTTCTTCACCTTGTGCAGGTTGTTGTTTTGGCACATTTAGCGTTGTTGTATTTATAACAACACTAAAGACATCTGTCATTGATCCATATGCAAACGTAGTCATTGACATTTTTTGCTTAACCTCATCTGGAAGTTCAGTCTCAACACGTTTTAAAACTTTTGGTGTTTCTATAAAAACAGGTGGAAAACCATAAGCGCTTTCTACCCAGTTACCTTCTAGAAGCTCTTTATTTTCTTGACCAAAAATAGTATCTGCTACATAACCAAATCCGTATTTAAGCCCAAAACCAACATAAGTCGCAACAAGAAGAAATACTGAGGCACCAACAGTAATCCATACTTTTTGGCGTTTCTTTTTACGCGCTTGTTCTTCCTTATATTTTTGATCTAATAATTTTTCTTCTTCAGAAGGTTCTGGAAGACTCACTTTTACATGGTCGATTGCTTTACCAATGGTTGACTTATCCATTTCGGCAAGTGCTGTATCTGGTGCTGATTTTGCAAACTTTACTAAATCGGCACGTTGAAGAATCGATTCTATATGTAAAATTGTTTCTTTAGAAAGTGGTATTTGATTGCCTTCTTTTAATAAATTTAAACGTGTAATTAATTCTGAAGTTGTACTTTCTAAAGCACGATCATAAACTTGCTCATCTAAATATTTTCTAACAATAAAAGTCAATTCAGAATAATATTCCTTAACCTCTGAACGTATTAAATATTGACTTTCATCTAATTTCTGTAATGCTAATTTTGCACGATCGTAAGGAGGTAATAAGGCAATTTCCTCTTCTTCTGTTAGTGGTTTTTTTCTCCAAATAAACCAATACAATAAAAACGCTACCAATGCTACGATCAATACGATCCCCAATAACCATTTCCACCAATTGCCGCCTACTTCTTCAACTTCTATAATTGGTTTTATATCGTAAAGCTTTTGTTTTGTAGTATCGACTACAATGGTATTGACATCAACTTTTAACGAATCTGTAAAAAAGGCTTTTTCGCCAATAATTACTTTCTGTCTAGGAATGGTATACGAACCCGAATCGAATTGGGTTAATTTATAAACTCTAGATAATAAAAACTTCGCTTCTCTTTTTGTAGTGTCTATTTTTAAAGCTTCAACATTTTCTAAAGGCATAAAAGTTTGTCCTTCTGGAAAAACAACTAAAGCCAAAGAATCTGCTTCGACATTAATTTTATAGTTGATTTGCTCTCCAACTCTAATTTTGGTGGTATCTATTTCTGTTTTTACTTGAGCCGATACAAGTGTTGAAGACAGAAAACAAAAAACAAAAAACAAGCCTAAAACCGAAGCCTTTTTAGAGACAACAGTTAAGCCAATATTTCTTGTTAATACGTTATATATGGATTTAAAACTTTTCACTTTTTCAATTCTTACTTTTACTTCTTAGAGCTTTATCCTCTTCTTTTAAAATAGCCTAGTAATTTTTTTACATAGCTTTCATCAACACGGCAATCAATAGTACCAGCTCCAGATTTGGTAAAACTATCTTTATAATAAGTCACTTTATCATCGTAAAACGTACTATAATCAAGTCTTACTTGTTTAGAACCCGTATTAACCAACATTATCTCACCCGTTTCAGCATCTTCCATTTGCACCATTCCTAAATTAGGAATTTCAGCTTCGTGCTGATCGTAAACTCTAATCCCTGTAATATCGTGTCTTCCTGCTGAAATTTTCAAGTTTTGCTTATAATCGTCTGCTATAAAATCAGAAAGCACAAAAACAATCGCTTTCTTCTTCATTACATTAGATAAAAACTTAAACGCATTAGAAACATTTGTTTTTTTACTTTTAGGTTGAAACTCTATTAATTCTCTAATAATTCTAAGCACATGAGAACGCCCTTTTTTAGGGGGAATATAAAGTTCAATGTCATCTGAAAATAAAATCAACCCTATTTTATCATTATTCTGTGTTGCAGAAAATGCTAAGGTTGCTGCTATTTCTGTTACAATTTCATTTTTAAATTGATTGTGCGTACCAAACATTTCACTACCAGAAACATCTACCATAAGCATCATGGTAAGCTCTCGCTCTTCCTCGAATACTTTAATGTGCGGCTGACTGGTTCTTGCCGTAACATTCCAATCTATATTCCTTACATCATCTCCAAATTGGTATTGACGTACTTCAGAAAAAGTCATACCACGACCTTTGAAAGTAGAATGGTATTCGCCTCCAAATATATGATCAGACAAACGACGTGTCTTAATCTCTATTTTTCGTACTTTTTTGAGTAATTCCTTAGTATCCATTTTTTCAGTTTGCAGTCTTCAAGCTTCAGTTCACAGTTAATATAAATCAGATTTCTAGTCAGCGATCACTAACGGATTACTGATTTATCAACCGCCATTTATGGTACTTCGATAACATTTACAATCTTATTGATAATATCTTCTGAAGTTATATTTTCTGCTTCAGCTTCGTAAGTAATACCAATTCTATGACGTAAAACATCATGCACAATAGCACGTACATCTTCTGGAATTACATAACCTCTTCTTTTTATAAAAGCATAACATTTAGCTGCTGTTGCCAAGTTAATACTACCACGAGGTGATGCACCAAAAGAAATTAAAGGTTTTAAATCTCCTAGTTTATATTTTTCAGGGTAACGCGTTGCGAAAATAATATCGAGAATATATTTTTCAATTTTCTCGTCCATGTAAACTTCTCTAACTGCTTTTTGAGCACTTAAAATCTGAGCTACAGAAACAACAGGATTTACTTTTTCGTAAGTTCCTCTTAAGTTTGCTCTAACAATCATTTGCTCTTCATCAATTTTTGGATAATCGATGACAGTTTTCAACATAAAACGATCCACTTGTGCTTCTGGCAAAGGATATGTTCCTTCTTGCTCAACGGGGTTCATTGTTGCCATTACTAAAAATGGTTTATCTAAAATAAAAGTTTCATCTCCAATAGTCACTTGCTTTTCTTGCATTGCTTCTAACAAAGCAGATTGCACTTTTGCTGGCGCTCTGTTAATCTCATCTGCTAAAACGAAGTTTGCGAAAATCGGTCCTTTTTTAATTTTGAAGTCATTCTCCTTCATATTATAAATCAATGTACCAACAACATCGGCTGGTAAAAGATCTGGAGTAAACTGAATTCTACTAAAACTAGCATCTATTGCTTTAGAAAGTGTATTAATCGCTAATGTTTTTGCTAAACCAGGAACACCTTCTAATAAAATATGCCCTTGACCAAGTAAACCAATAAGCAAACGTTCTACCATATGCTTTTGCCCTACGATTACCTTATTCATTTCTAAGGTTAGTAAGTCTACAAATGCACTTTCTTTTTCTATCTTTTCATTAATTGATTTAATATCAACTGTACTCGTTTCTTCCATTTTTTGTGGGTTTAAGAACAAAACTATTTTTAGAAATATTTTATATGTTGCAAAGTGTTAAAATTATTTGTTAGTTGCTGTTAACAATTGGTTAAAAAAAAGAAAGAGTAACACCGAAGCATTACTCTCTTTATAACTATTAATCATGGATTAGGATAATTAATATTCAATTTGTCTTATTTCTGTATATGACTTAGGCTTAAAAGTCATCATGCTTTCATTTTCATCAAAGCTTACAGACTCATCTAAATCTAAGTTTATAATCACATTATAAAAGTGATTGGCATTAAATTCAGTTTCAATTATATTAGATGGTGTTTTACATCCTTCTCCTGTAACATCTAAGCTTACTAAAGTTTCATTCATGTTTAAAAAATTATTATCACCTAATACCAATCTAATTTCATAAATATAAGTCGATGACATTTCAGATTGATTAACAAGCATTAATTCTAAGTCACCATTAAGATCACTTACATTATGTATCCCTGAGTTAATCGTTTCTAAACTGGTCCAAGAACTCGCTAAACTAGCATCTTTACCTATTCTAACCTGCACATCTTCAATCTCTAAAAATACAGCACTAGTATCATTAGAAGTTGTTTTAAGACTTACTGTAATGCCTGATAATTCTCCATCAGAAAGCTCATCTTGAGAGCAACTTGTAGTACTTAATAAAATAATAAAGGCGAATGCGAAAAGTTTGGTTAGGTGTAAATGTTTCATAATTTGGGGTTTAGAATAATTACTCTACAATGATACCTTCATTGCTAATGTTTTGAGTACTTTTATACATGAATAGCATAAAAACCCGTATAAACAGAAAACAAAGTGAAATATTCTCGATTAATAGCAGGTACAATGACTTGGGGGAGCTGGGGAAAACAACTCTCAAAGAAAGGAATGGAGTCATTAATAAACTTCTGCATTTCTAATAACATAACCACATTTGACCACGCAGATATTTATGGTGGCTACACCACTGAAGCCGAATTTGGAAAAGCTTTAAAGGACTCTAATATAGACCGTGAAGCTATTCAGCTTATATCAAAATGTGGTATTCAACTTCTATCTGGTAACCGAAGTAATGTTGTTAAACATTATAATTACTCTAAAGAACATATTATTCAGTCTGTTGAAACATCTTTAAAAAATCTAGAAACAGAATATTTAGACCTATTACTTCTTCACAGACCCAGTCCTTTAATGGTGGCTGAAGATATTGCGGAAGCCATAACACTATTAAAAAAAGATGGAAAAATAAGAGATTTTGGAGTTTCTAATTTTACACCACCACAAATGGAAATGATTGGTTTACGTATGGATATTGACGTCAACCAAATAGAATTTTCGCTTACAGAACATTCTGCAATGTATAATAGCACTCTAGATTACATGACAACAAGTGGTATAAAACCCATGGCTTGGTCACCGCTAGGAACTGTTTTTAAAGAAGACCATGAGCAAAACAGGCGTATACACAAACAACTTGGTGAGTTAATGGAGAAATACAATGCTACTGAAGACCAATTATTATTGGCTTGGATTATGAAACATCCCTCAGGCATTCACCCTGTTGTAGGCACAACAACTGAAAAAAGATTGAAACTAGCCACTGAAGCTACAAAAATTGAAATAGAAATAGAAGATTGGTTTTTAATATTAACTGCTGCACAAGGACACGAAGTTCCTTAAAACAAAAGCACTTCATAAAAACAAACTTTTACAACTCAAAAACAATATTATGAACACAAAAAAAGTTGCCTTAATTACTGGAGCAACAAGCGGAATTGGACGAGCAACGGCTCATGAATTTGCTAAACACGGCATTAATTTAGTTTTATGCGGCCGTCGCCAACAACGATTAGACAGCATAAAAAAGGCTTTATCTAAAGAAACTGACGTGCATACTCTAAATTTTGATGTGCGTGATAAAACACAAGCTTTAGAAGCCATTGCATCATTACCAGAAGAATTTAAAAACATAGATATTTTAATTAATAATGCCGGAAATGCACACGGCTTAGACCCAATACAAACTGGAAATTTAGACGATTGGGATGCCATGATGGATATTAACGTAAAAGGTTTACTCTATGTTAGCAAAGCCATTATCCCCGGAATGACAGAACGTAAATCGGGACATATTATTAATATTGGTTCTTCTGCAGGAAAAGAAGTTTATCCTAATGGTAATGTTTACTGCGGAAGTAAACACGCTGTTTTAGCTATAACCGAAGGCATGCGAATTGACTTAAATCCATTTGGAATAAAAGTAGGTGCCATTAATCCCGGTTTGGTAGAAACTGAATTTTCAAAAGTACGATTCAAAGGAGATGCTGCAGCAGATAATGTTTACAAAGGCTACAAAGCATTGCAGCCCGAAGATGTTGCTGACGTTATTTATTTTGCGATTTCTAGACCTGCACATGTAAATATTGCAGATGTCTTAATGTTTTGTACAGCACAAGCAAGTTCTACAATTGTAAAAAAAGAATTGTAATGAATCATTGGCTAGAGAATGAATGGAACAAATTAGTATTAAACTATACTGACAATTCTCTAGCCAAAATTATGTGGAAAGATATTAAGAATCATTACAATTCTAAAAGCAGACATTACCACAATCTTTCTCACCTCTACAACATGCTGCTTCAATTAGAAGATTTTAAAAATGACATTGAAGATTTAAACGCTGTAAAATTTGCCATTTGGTATCACGATATTATTTATAAATCAACTCATAAAGACAACGAAGAGCAAAGTGCCAATTACTGTGAGAAAGCCCTGAAAACATTAAAGATTGATGATTTTAAGATTGATGATTTTAAGATTGAAAAGATAAAAACACTAATCATTTCGACTAAAAAGCACCAATTAGCTTTAAATAAAAATACAGATAACGCCTATTTATTAGATTTAGATTTATCCATTTTAAGATCCGATTGGGAGACCTACAAGAGCTACACGGAATCTATAAGAAAAGAATACGCAATTTATCCAGATATTCTTTACAAACCTGGACGAAAAAAAGTTCTCAAACAGTTTCTAGAAAGAGATTCGTTATATTTTACAGAAAGGTTTAAAACTAAATTTGAAAAACAAGCCATAGAAAACCTAAAACAGGAAATCGAATTACTTTAATAATGAGATTTTTAATTTTATAAGAAGTAACCATGATCAATAAACGCCTTCTCATAAAACATCTGCTTGCTCATAACGATGAGAACAGTTTTTATGACAAAAAGCGAAAAATTGATATTGGTTCTAAAGAAGGAAAAGGGAAATTTTTAAAACACATCTGTGCACTTTCTAATAGTAATCCAGAAAACAATTCTTACATTGTAATTGGGGTTGAAGATGAAGATAACAAAATTATTGGGGTTGATTTTTTTGACGATAGTAAAATTCAAAATCTCATTAATGCCTATCTCACCAATCCTCCAATTGTTCAATACGAAAACATTCCTTTTCCGCATTTACCAGAAAACAAAGTTGTAGGCTTAGTTACCATTAGACCTATTGACAGCATAACATCGCTAAGAAAAAACATCTGGAAATACTATGGTGGCTCTGTTTTTTTTAGAGATGGTAGCATCAGTATGCCCAAAGTTTTTGATCTTGAAATTAAAGATGTGAACTCTAATATTGTTGCTGCGATTGAAAACAATGCTCAGAACAATATTCAACTCACACTCGATGGTGTTTTTCATTTCTTAAATAAACGCCAAGATTTTAACCCACAATACATAGTTTTTAAAGAGTACTTTGTGCTGTGTTGGTCTGGTGCTAAAAAACAGGTGAAGAACGAAATATTCTTTTCTAGGGTTGACATTGAAATGGTAAACGAACATGTTCTTCTGTTTTATTCTGCTTTAGATGAAGTGGCTATTTCATATACCGAAGATTCTTTTAAAATAGTTGAATATGTAAAACTCGGTCTGCACCAATCTTACAAGTACTATAAACTTGAAGAAAAAATTATTCACTTTAATGATAATGCCAATTACTCTATTGAAACAAATCTTATTTTCGAGCCGCCTCAATTTGACAAAAAAGTATTGCATCATATCTACAATACAAACAATACTATTTTAAAAAAGCTTCAAAAAAACAGACCTCTTAAACGAAATGAAGAAGAGGATCTAAAGGATTTAGCGGCTAGTTATTTAATCTGTTATTTTAATGGCTTTGAAAACGCGCTATTAAAACTAGAAATTGCTAAGCCCTATTTAAAAAAACACAGCTTAAAACTATATAGCGCCTATAAAGAAACGATTAGAATACTTAGAAAGGTTAGATATAATTAAATTTTTCAATCCATTATTTTACAAAACGAGATATTAAATCACGACTACCAATTGTAAAAGCGAGCCCCAAACCTATGGTGCTATAATTCCCTTTTCCAAAAAAATCGTTTAATTCTGATGGCACTTCAATATCTGTTTTACTCACATTATAACCATAATCGAGATAAATCATAAAGTGTTTTCCTAGCTCATAATTGAGATAAAACCCATAACGATTTAAAGTTGCCGTATCCTTTTGATGATTAATATCTAACGTATTAAAATCATAATTTTTGTAAGCTAGGTTGCCATCTATGGAGATATTAACACCTAGTCTTAGTTTATCGGCCGGAAAAAACTCATAACCTATATAGACATAATCGTAGGCAACCCTTGATTTTTTATACAGACCTAATAACTCTTGATTTTTAACTTCAAAATAACTCGAACCCGTTGAGAGACCAACAAACAAGTGCTTATACACATACATCTGCACTTTAAAATCAAACCCTGATTTACCTTCTAATCCTTCACCCATAAAATTATCTCCACTAGTAAAAGGAATATGACCACCAACCGTAATGGCAAAAAATCGTTGACGTTCTACTGCGTTATAAAAAGTACTACGCTGCTCCGTTGCGGGTTCATCTGCATCTAACGTATTTTGGCTAAAACCAATAGAGCAGAATAATAATCCTAACGTTATTATCAATCCTTTAATAGCTGAAGGTAAAGTCATAATTTTCTTGATTAATAGTGATCATTTCAGTTATTTCAGGCTCGTCATTTATGGTATATGTAAACTGTACAGTCTCACCAAATGGTACACGTAAAGTAGTATCGTAATTTGGGTTATCATCATTCGCAGATCTATTTAAAATATACTCTTGGTAACACATACTTTGAGACGCATTAAGTTGCATGCCTTCATAATATTCTAAACAGAAATCCTCAATATATTTAATACTATAATTGATAGAATTAGAATCTCCACTCGTTCTAACCATATTAAAATTAAAGTTTGCCAGCCTTTTTAAGGCTATAGATTCTAGATTAAAAGTTAAGTCTAAGGGTGTAAAATCTAAGGTATTTGTTTTATAGACATAAGTACTATAGTTTTCACCGGCATCGATTTCAATTGCAAAATCCATATCCTTATCATAAAATGAGAGTATCGAAAAACTACCGTCATTGTCACTATATCCTTCCCCTATAACATATTGTTCCTCTCCAAAGCTGTAATTACTTCTTCTAGTCTGAACACTGATTTTCGCGTTTGAAATAGGTAAATTATCTTGATCCGTTACAGTTCCTTTGGCTAAAATTCTAACATTAGGTTCTAATTGAACATCACAACTTACTAGTGTTATTGTGAAGCCGTATAAAATTAATAGTAATAGTTGTTTCATGTAAACAAAGACTTTTATTTACCAATAGATGTTATTTAAACAAAAAGGTTGCGTCTCACAATATAAAAAAATAAAGCCACATCTTTCGATGTGGCTTTTATTATTTCTATAACTTAACCTTCACTTAAAGGTCAAACTTTATTCCTTGAGCTAATGGTAATTCATCAGAGTAATTAACTGTGTTAGTTTGTCTACGCATGTAAACTTTCCAAGCATCAGACCCAGACTCGCGTCCACCTCCTGTTTCTTTTTCACCACCAAATGCTCCACCAATTTCCGCACCAGAAGTTCCGATGTTTACGTTAGCAATTCCACAATCAGAACCTGCATAAGATAAAAACTTCTCAGCTTCTTTTAATTCGTTAGTCATAATCGCAGAAGATAAACCTTGAGCAACTCCGTTTTGTTTATCAATTCCATTTTCAACCTCTCCAGAGTACTTCATTAAATATAAAATTGGAGCAAATGTTTCATGCTGTACAATTTCAAAATGATTTTCAGCTTCAATGATGGCTGGTTTAACGTAGCAACCACTTTCATACCCTTCACCTTCTAAAACACCACCTTCTACTAAAACATTTCCACCTTCAGCTTTTGCTTTTTCAATAGCAGCTAAATAAGTATTTACAGAATCTTTATCTATTAATGGTCCAACGTGATTATTTTCATCTAACGGATTCCCTATTTTAATTTGTCCGTAAGCTCCAACAATTGCATCTCTTACTTTATCGTAAACCGATTCATGAATAATTAATCGACGTGTAGAAGTACAACGCTGACCACAAGTCCCAACAGCACCAAAAACAGCACCAGGAACCACTACTTTTAAATCTGCAGTTGGTGTAATTATAATAGCATTATTCCCTCCTAATTCTAATAAAGATTTACCAAAACGTTCCGCTACTTTAGCACCAACAATACGTCCCATTCTTGTAGAACCTGTTGCAGAAACCAAAGGAATTCTAGCATCTGTTGTCATCATTTCACCAACTTTGTAATCACCATTAATGATACAAGAAATACCTTCTGGTAAATTATTCTCTTTTAATATTTCTGCTATAATATTTTGACATGCTATAGAGCATAACAATGATTTTTCAGAAGCTTTCCAAACACAAACATCACCACAAATCCAAGCTAAAGCAGTATTCCAAGCCCAAACAGCTACAGGAAAGTTAAATGCTGAGATAATACCAACCACACCAATAGGATGCCATTGCTCTCTCATTACGTGACCTGGTCTTTCCGATGGAATAGTTTGCCCATTTAATTGACGAGATAATCCAACTGCAAAATCACAGATATCAATCATTTCTTGAACCTCACCATAACCTTCTTGCAAAGATTTCCCCATTTCGTAAGACACTAATTTACCTAACGGTTCTTTTAAGCCTCTTAATTTGTTTCCAAACTGACGTACAATTTCTCCACGCTGTGGTGCTGGCACATCTCTCCAAGTTTTAAATGCACCAGTTGCTGCATCCATTACTTTATCGTAATCTGCTCTTGTCGTCGTTTTTACTTTAGCAATTAACTTGCCATCTACAGGAGAATAGGATTCAATAACTTCTCCGTTAGAAAAACTATTAGAACCCGTAGAAGACCCTTCATTTATAGCGTTAACACCCAACTGTTGCAAGGCTTCTTTTATTCCGAAATCGGCAGATACTGCTTCCATATGTGCTTATTTTTTATAAATTATTAAATTTCTTTACGAAGTTACTAATAAAATGTTAGTTAGTCGAAACACAACTCTCTTTAATAATGTAACTTTGAAGTGCAATTAAATTGATAAAATTGCTTGTCTCGTTTAATAAAAAAAACAAAATTGTATAATAAAACAATTTCGATTTGATTAACTCATTTAAATATAAAGACAAACTTTAAGACCAATTTAACAAAAACAACAAGTCCAAATACTAAAAAATTAGCGTACTTATTTAACAAGAATAAACTTACCTTTATCTAGCCAAGATTTTAATTATACACATCATGAACATCAAAAAACACCTCATCCTACTTTTTATTTTAGCTTTTGCGTTTTCTTGTAAAGACAAAACTGTAGAAACTGATAATATTTTTAAGTTTAGAGATTACATTAGCTACACAACCTCTGGTTTAGTTTCTGTTACTGACCCAATAAAAATTAGTTTATCAGACACCGTTAGCGGATGGGAAATTGATAAAACTTTACCTTCAGAATTGGTAAAAATAACACCTCACGTTCAAGGAGAATTAAAAGCAATGAACAATCATACGCTTCTTTTTACTCCAGATGAAAATTTAGAATCAGCAACAGAATATACCGTAAACGTAGATTTAAGTGATATCTATCAAAATATACCATCAGAATTTGAAGGTTATACCTTTCAGTTTAAAACCATAACTCCAAGTTTTAATATTACCACACAAAATTTACAATCGTACAGTAAAGCGTGGCAATATCTACATGCCCAACTGCGCTCTGCCGATATTATTTCTTTAGAAAAAGCTAAACAATTGGTATCTGCTTCGCAAACCAATAAATCTTTAAAATTAGTATGGAATGAAGCCAATACAAGTTCAAAATTCTTTGAGTTTAAAATTGACAGTATCAATAGATTATTAGAAGACAGCAAAATTGATGTACAATGGGATGGAAAAGCTATAAAAGCAGAAAACAAAGGTGAAAATTCTATAACAATTCCTGGCAAAAATAATTTTACAATCGTTAATACTGATATCATTCAGAGTCCAGAACAATTCTTATCTCTAAATTTTTCAGACCCTTTATTAAAGCAACAAAATTTTTCAGGATTAGTATCTATTCAAGGCGTTAGAAATCCAAAATATATTGTAGACGGAAACGTATTAAAGGTTTACCCGAATACTAAATTAACTGGAGATATTAGAGTTGAAGTATTTAAAGGTATCAAAAGTACAGATGGTTTTAAATTAAAGAATCCTTATTCTGAAATCTTAACTTTTGAAGAATTAAAACCTCAAGTAAGATTAATCAGTAACGGAACAATTCTTCCAAATTCAGATAACTTAAAATTCAATTTTGAAGCTGTTAGTTTAAGCAAAGTAGATGTTAGGATTATTAAAATATTTGAAGATAACGTACTTCAGTTTTTACAAGACAACAATATTGATAACACTAATCAATATTCAATTAAAAAAGTAGGACGACGTATTGCGAAAGAAACCATAACATTAATTCAAGACGAAAGCCAAAACACAGGAAAATGGAAAGCTTACAGCATTGATTTATCTAAATATCTTACATCAGATCCTGGAGCTATCTACAGAGTAGAGTTGAGCTTTAAAAAGGACTATTCTTTATATAATTGTGACTCAAATGCTACTACAACTAATATTGAAGAAGACGATTATTACGACGACTATTATGATGACGATTATTATGCTCCACAAGATTTATCAGAAGCCGAAGAAGATCAATTAGAAGAACGCTATTGGGATAATTTAAGTTACAGCTATAAAAACACAGATTACAGATGGAGAGATAGAGAAAACCCTTGTACAAATTCTTACTACAACTATGAAGGCCATACTGTATCTCAAAATATCATTAGTTCTAATCTTGGTATAATTGCCAAACAGGGCACAGACAATAATTACTTCTTTGCAGTAACTAATATTTTAAACACAAAGCCAGAAAGTGGAACAAAAATCACTTTATACAATTACCAACAACAAGAGTTAGCAAAAGGAACCACAGACGACCAAGGAATCTTAAAAATTGATGCTAAAAACAAAGCTGCATTTGCCATAGCAATCAAAGGTAAAAGTGTAAGCTACATAAAACTAGAAGATGGAAATTCTCTATCCCTAAGTAAATTTGATGTTTCAGGAAACAGACTTCAACGCGGATTAAAAGGTTACATCTATGGAGAACGTGGTGTTTGGAGACCTGGTGATAGCTTATTTTTAACTTTTATGCTGAATGACAACGCCAATAAATTACCAAAACGTCATCCTGTAAAATTAGAAATCACAGATCCTGTTGGAAAATTAGTTTACAGAAAAATCTCTATAGACAACCTCAATCATTTCTATGATTTTATAGTTCCAACCTCAACCGATTACAAAACCGGAAACTATAATGCAAAGGTTTCTGTTGGTGGTGCTACATTTTCAAAAAGTTTAAAAATTGAAACTGTAAAACCAAACCGACTTAAAATAAAAATAGATTTCGAAAACGAGATTTTAAACAATAACCAACCACTTCAAGGTGACTTAAACGTGACTTGGTTACATGGTGCACCTGCAAAAAACTTAAAAGCTGAAGTTAAAGTGAAATTCGCATCGACTTCAACAAGTTTTAAAGGCTATAAAAATTATGTTTTTAACGACCCTACACGAACGTTTGATTCTGAAGAAACTAATGTTTTCGAAGGTAATTTAGACGAAGAAGGTAATGCAACAATTAACTCTAGACTAAATATTGGTAGAAACGCACCAGGGATGCTAACGGCTCAGTTTTTAGTTAGAGCTTTTGAAAATGGAGGTGATTTTTCACTAGATGCTTTCACCATGCCTTATGCACCTTATCAAAGTTTTGTTGGTCTGCAATCACCAAAAGGAAATAGTTATGGTTCATTTTTTACAGATGAAAATCAAAAGTTTGATGTAGCAACTGTAACAGCTGAAGGCAAACCTGTACAAAGAGAAAATGTTGAAGTAAAGGTTTATAAAATTGAATGGCGCTGGTGGTGGAATTCTTCTTACGATAACTTATCGAGCTACATATCTAGCAGTTACCACAGACCTGTTCAAACATTTTCTATAAATACAGACGCAAACGGTAAAGGTCATTTTAACCTTAAGATTCCTGAAGAAGAACGCGGGCGTTATTTAATTAGAGTTGTAGACCCTGTAAGCGGACATGCAACAGGTAGAACGGCTTACTTCTATAAAAACTGGTGGTCTACAAACCCTTCTAGTGATAAAGAAGCTGCTAAAATGTTAGTGTTTTCAACAGATAAAGAAAAATATAATGTTGGTGAAACGGCTAAATTAACATTCCCTTCAGGTTCTGAAGGAAGAGCATTGGTAAGTATAGAAAATGGTTCAGAAGTATTGCAACATCAATGGGTAAAAACAACCACTGGAGAGACTACTGTTGATATTCCGGTAACACCAGAAATGGCACCAAACGTATTTATCAATATTTCATTATTGCAACCACATGCCATTACGTCTAACGATTTACCAATTCGTTTATACGGTGTAATTCCGGTGATGGTAGAAAATCCAGCAACAAAATTAGAGCCTGTAATAAACATGCCAGATGTTATTCAACCAGAGCAATCTTATAAAATAGAAGTTTCTGAAAAAAATGACAAAGCCATGACGTATACTATTGCAGTTGTTGAAGAAGGCTTACTAGATTTAACGCGTTTTAAAACCCCAAATGCTTGGGATAGTTTTTATGCCCGTGAAGCATTAGGTGTAAAAACTTGGGATATTTTCGACGATGTTATTGGTGCTTATTCAGGTAGTATTGATCAGGTATTTGCTATTGGTGGTGATGGAAGCGCAGCTGGCGGAAAAAACAAAAAAGCAAATCGTTTTAAACCTGTAGTTACCTATTTAGGACCTTTTCTTTTAGACAAAGGGCAAACCAAAATACACCAACTTAAAATGCCAAATTATATAGGAGCTGTTCGTACTATGGTTATTGCTGGTAACAATACAACTGAAGCTTACGGAAGTGCTGAAAAATCAGTTCCGGTTAGAAAACCACTAATGGTATTAGCAACTTTGCCACGTAAATTAAGTCCAGGTGAAAAAGTAACCCTTCCTGTGACTGTTTTTGCCATGGAAAATAAAGTAAAAAATGTAAAACTATCTTTAAAATTAAGTGATGGAATTACGGTAAAAGGAAGCGCTACGCAATCTCTAAAATTTGATAAACCAGATGAAAAAATGGTGTATTTTGAATTAGATGTTACCAAAGCAAAAGGTGTAAACACCGTGGAAGTGATCGCGACAGGAAATGGTGAAAAATCAACGTACAAAGTAGAGATTGATGTAGAAAATCCTAATCCGTATACGTCTCGTGTTATGGATTATGAACTAGAAGCTAATGGCAAACAAAATATAGATATTACCACTTTTGGAGTTACAGGAACAAATTCTGCAACCGTAGAATTCTCAACCTTACCACCAATGGATTTTACAGGTAGGTTACAATACTTGGTTCGTTATCCACACGGCTGTTTAGAGCAAACAACCTCTAGTGTATTCCCTCAATTATTCTTGGGTGATATCTTTGATTTAACGACTCAAAAGAAAAAAGAAGTACAGCAAAACATAGAAAAAGGCATTAAGCGCTTGGGTAATTTTCAACAACCTAGCGGAGGAATGAGTTATTGGATGGGAGAAAGTTCGGCCAATGACTGGGGAACAAGTTACTCAGGTCATTTTATGATTGAAGCAGAGAAAAAAGGATTCGTATTACCGTTAACTTTTAAAAGCAACTGGATTGCGTACCAAAAGCAAGCGGCTAGAGATTGGAGACCAAGTTATAAGGTTTACCATTCTGATTTAGCACAAGCCTACCGTTTATACACGTTGGCTTTAGCAGGTAGTGCAGATTTAGCAAGCATGAATAGGTTGCGTGAGTTTGATGAAATTTCTAACGAAGCAAAATGGCGTTTAGCTGCCGCTTATGCTTTAGCAGGACAAAAGGAAGCGAGTGATGCCATTTCAAAATCGGCTAATATCGATTTTCACCCCCCTAAATCTAACTATTATACTTATGGTTCTGTAGATAGAAATAGAGCTATGGCTTTAGAAACTATGATTATTACCGGTAATCCTAAAGCTAGAGATTTAGCAAAATCTATCGCTAAAGATTTATCTAGCAACCAATGGATGAGCACACAAACCACGGCTTATAGTTTATTAGCTATGGGGAAAATGGTTATTAAAAATGGCGGAAAAGATTTAAAATTAAGCTATACTATTAATGGTAAATCAGAAACTATAGAAACTAAAAATGCTATTGCACAACGTACAGTTTCTATTAAAGACGGAAGCAACGGAATTGCTATAAACAATGCTAAAAATAACTTAGTCTATGTGAGAGTGATTAACTCTGGGAAATTAAAATTAGGCGAAGAATTAGCAGAGCAACGTGGCTTTACCATTTCAACGACTTATAAAGATTTACAAGGCAATACTATTGATGTAACAAAATTACAACAAGGTCAAGATTTTGTCGCTACAGTTAGCATTTCTAACCTAACAAGTGATTTTGTTAATGATGTTGCTCTAACCCAAATTTTCCCTTCTGGTTGGGATATTGTAAATACACGATTTACAGATTTTGGAGATACAACCGTAAGTCAGGCTAGATATACAGACATTAGAGATGATCGTGTAAACTTCTATTTTGATATGAATGCAAAAGGAAGATATGGCACTAAAACATTCTCTGTTATGTTAAACGCATCTTACTTAGGAACCTATTATTTACCAGGTACACAAGCTGAGGCGATGTACGATAATGATTATTTAGTAAGAAATAAAGGACAGTGGATTACTGTTGAAAAATAAAGAAAAATTAACTTAACGTCAATTCGAGTGATTCTGATCTTTTATCAGAATTGTATCGAGAACATTTGTAAATATATCTGTTTCTCGACACAAATTTGAAGCGCTTCAAATTCACTCGAAAAAGACTTCACCATAAAAAACCATACATAAATTAAAAACTCGCCGTCCGGAAGGCAAGCATGCTAAAAAACAAAACCGCTAAAACAAATGTTTAATCTTAAATCACAAAATTATGAAAATCACAAAACAGATTTTAGCGATTGTAATGTTACTGAGTGTAGCATTCGTAACAGCACAACAAAATGCTTATGTAGCCGCAGAAAGCGGATTATCTCTTAGAGATCAACCAGACGTAGACGGAAAATTATTGAGTAAACTATCTTATGGTGAAGCCATAGGAATATTAGAAAAAACAGAACACAAACTCGTTATTCTCGATAGCGGAAAAAAGGTAAGTGGAGAATGGGTAAAAGTGGAAACAAGAAACCATATCGGTTATGTATTTAATGGGTATTTATCACCAACTAAGATTTCTAAAACGATAAGGTTTGATTTTAACGCGTTGAATGTCGAATTAAAGAATCTAGCCACTAAAGACTATAAAAGAAACTACAATTTAAAACAGTTAGACTCTGCTAAAATTAGTGTTGATCTAGGCGCTTCGCCCGAAGGCAAAAAAATTGTGTTGGTAGATAACGACTATAAACATGTAAGTATTTTTCAACGTTACGAGAATAGTATCGCTTTTATAGATACAAACACACCTTGCGATGTTAAAGATTGGACGCAATTTGATTCGGAATGGAAACCTTTAAAACAATTAACATCTAATACATTTCAGACTTTAACTTATACCGAAAATGACTGGAAAAAGTTTGTAACCTCAGCTATCGAAGAATTAAAAACAGATATTATAGATCAATGTGGTGAAGCATGGTTAACCGAAATAACCAACACAGATAATCTTAAAACTAATCCTGTTGGTTTAGCCACTAACCGCATGTTTTTAAAATTCATCATTACCGATTCTGAAAATAATATTACAGAAAAAGTTATTGAATTTGAAATACCTAAAGGTTGTTAATTTGAAAAATTCATCCTGGTAAGTTTTAAAACCTGCCAGGATTGTATTTTAACGTTTCAAACCAAAGTGTCCAACAAATTCTTCTCCATCTAAAACAATTCGGTACCAATAATCTGAAGTCGGTAAATCTTCATTATTAAATGTACCATCCCAAAACACGTTTCTATTAATAGATGAGAATAATAACTTACCGTATCGGTCAAAAATATAAACTTCTGACGTTCTAAAATACGGAACCAAATTTAAAGCAAAGAAATCATTCTGACCATCACCATTTGGTGTTATAAATTTTTGTATAAAAAAGTGAAAATAATTCATTACTATGATAACATCACAATCAAAAGCTTTCACATAAATGGTATAAGAACCAGCATCCATATTAGAAAATATAGAACTAAATTGAAATGAAATACCATCTAATGAATATTCAAAATCTCCAGAATTAGACATATTTACAATTATTGAGCTGCCATCAGACGCAATGCTTTCTATATTTGGAGTTGGTATTTGTTCTACATAAATCGTTTTTTCAATTGTAAAGCACCCATCCGTAATTAAAACTTCATAAGTCCCAGCAACGTCAACGGTTTTGAATTCAGTAACCTCACCTGAACTCCATTGATAGGTTGGATTAACGATATCTGAATCTGCTTGCATTACAACCTCATTTCCATCACAGAAACTCAAGAATTCTTCAATAAATTCTATTGGTTGAGCTCCAACTATATCCCAACTACATGTGGTGGTATTAAATATTGTAGTTTCCCAACATTCTAAAGTGGGTTGAGCTGGTTGCGCACCCGAAACATCCCATGAACACGTAATATCATTAAAAGTTGCTATTTCCCAACATTCTAAATCTGGTTGTACTGGTTGTATTCCGGAAATATCCCAAGTACATGTTATAGTATTGAATATTGTAGTTTCCCAACATTCTAAAGTAGGTTGAACAGGTTGCGTACCTGAAACATCCCATGAACACGTAATATCATTGAAAGTTGCTATTTCCCAACATTCTAAAGTGGGTTGTGCTGGTTGTATTCCTGAAATATCCCAAGTACATGTTGTAGTATTAAATATTGTAGTTTCCCAACATTCTAAAGTAGGTTGAACAGGTTGCGCACCCGAAACATCCCATGAACACGTAATATCATTAAAAGTTGCTGTTTCCCAACATTCTAAAGCCGGTTGTACTGGTTGTGTCCCTGAAACATCCCAAACACATGTTGTAGAATTAAAGGTTGCTGTTTCCCAACATTCAATATTTGGTTGTACTGGTTGCGTACCTAAAATATCCCATGTACACGTTATATCATTAAAAGTTGCTATTTCCCAACATTCTAAAGTGGGTTGAATAGGCTGCGTTCCATTTATTTCCCAAGTACAGGTATTTGTATTAAAAAATGTAGATTCCCAACACTCCAAACCTACGGGTTCAACAGGCTGTGTTCCTACAACCGTCCAACTACACGACGAATCATCAAATGTTGCCGTTTCCCAGCATGCCATTATTGGGGGTGGTGGAGCTTGATTTATTACAATTTCATAAACGTCAGAAAACGTTAAGCAGTCTGAATTATTCAAATTTGCAGCATATTCTGCAACTTTAGCTCGGTAATAAGTTGTTGTCGTAATTCCTGAGACACCTATAGAAGCATTTATTTCACCTGCAAGGTCAGTCCAGTTCACTCCATCATTACTCACTTGCCATTGGTAAAAATGAGTACTAAAAACAGTATTATCAGGAATAGCCGTAATGGTATCTGAAAAAGGAGCCTGAGTACTACACATCTCAATAGAGTTTCCAGTGCCATTATCTTCTGTTGCAATTAAGTCCCCACAACTTTTAAAGATAATATCGTCTATGGCCAAATCATTACCACAACCACCGGCTCCGTTATTAATAATTTTTAAGATAACAGAAGTTTGACCAGGCAGCGTTTGAAACACTAAACCATATTGTTCCCAATTCGGAGTAGCGGATCCATAAATATCCCCAGTATTACCATTCGCTAAAAGGCTGGTATTTGTATCATCCCAAATCTGAAATTCAACATTAACAGGTATCCCGTTTCCACCGCAACCCGAGCTCGGTAAGATATTTATCAACCAAGAAGAAAATTCATACGTTGTGTTTTCGCACAAACCGCTAACTGCTATGTTATAAAATTCACCTGTTGTAAAACTTGCATTGACAATGAGCGCCTTTCCATTAACGTCTCCTGTGTGATCACTAGGTAAATTCCACCCATAAGAAAATGTGTTTTGAGAAATGGTATACTCACCATCTTGTGGTCCTGTAGTATTAACAAATGTATACGTCGTAGTGCCTGTGGGTAAGCCAGGTCCATAATCTGTTCCCGAACCAAAGGTTTCAGAAAAGATAGGATCTCCAGAGTTCCCTTGACAGAATCCTAATTGCCCATGCATTTCTTTTGAAAATAATAAAGAAATACTAATAAATACAAGTAACTTTAAGTCTAATAATGAATTTCTCACGTTTAAATATATAGATATATTTGTCTAATAATCTTAAATTTTAAGCAGAAGTTTGGCAAATCAGCTTTTGTATAGTCTATGTATAGGTTAATTAATTTTTTAAAGCGAAATAGAATCAAATCTGTAGTGGTGACATTACTTTTAATTGCTTATTATTTTTGTTTACCCCACCAATTATTTAAAGATCCGACAGCAACCATTATTACAAGTCGATCTAATGAATTATTAGGCGCATTAATTGCAGAAGATGGCCAATGGCGTTTTCCTGCTAATGATAGTGTTCCTGATAAATTCAAAATTTGTATTCTTCAATTTGAAGACGAATACTTCTACAAACATCCTGGTTTTAATCCTGTTTCAATATTTAAAGCTCTTAAACAAAATTTAAACTCAGGATCTGTAAAACGAGGAGGAAGTACTATAACGCAGCAAGTTATTAGACTCTCTAGAAAAGGACAATCACGTACTTACTTTGAAAAACTGAAAGAACTTATTCTTGCCACACGATTAGAATTTAGATTGTCTAAAGATGAAATTTTAAACCTCTATGCGAGTCACGCACCATTTGGAGGAAATGTTGTTGGTATAGATGCTGCAGCATGGCGCTATTTTAATAGAAATGCTTCTAATTTATCTTGGGCCGAAAGTGCAACTTTAGCCGTTTTACCTAATGCCCCTAGTTTAATTTACCCTGGAAAAAATCAGAAGCGATTGTTAGACAAGCGGAATAGATTATTAAAAAAACTTTATGACAACGCAACGATCGACGAACTAACCTATAAATTATCTATTGCAGAAGGTTTACCACAAAGACCATATCCTTTACCACAAATCACACCCCATTTGTTACAAAAAGTAGCTAAAAGTAATAGAGGTGAACGCGTAAAAACAACCATTAATATTAATTTACAAGAACAGACTAATACTATTGTAGAACAGCATTATAATCTATTAAAACAAAACGAAATTCATAATCTTTCAGTTTTAGTTTTAGATGTAAAAACAAGAGAAGTCCTAACTTATATAGGTAATTCTCCAACGGATAAAGCCCATCAAAATAGTGTTGATATTATTGATAAACCAAGAAGTACTGGTAGTGTTTTAAAACCTTTTTTATATGCAGCAATGTTAGATGCTGGCGATTTATTACCAAATACTTTAGTTGCAGATGTACCAACTCAGTTTGGAAGTTATCAACCCGAAAATTATAACAAAACTTACGACGGAGCTGTACATGCTAACGAAGCTTTATCACGTTCATTAAATGTACCAGCAGTAAGAATGCTTCAAGAGTTTGGACTCGATCGTTTTTACCATTACCTAAAAGCACTTCAACTTAAAGATTTAAAATACAACGCCAATCATTACGGTTTATCTCTTGTGCTTGGAGGTGCAGAAAGCAACCTTTGGGACTTGTGTAAAAGTTATGCCGGCATGGCCTCTACATTAAACCATTTTAATGCGAATTCTAGTCAATATTACTCAAACGAGTTCACACAACCCGTTTTCGATTCGAAAGAAAATGTTGATTTCGGTAAATTATCGAAAGAAAAAAATGTTTTTGACGCCGCTTCCGTATATTTAACGTTTGAAAGCATGAAACAAGTTAATCGACCAGAAAGCGATGAAAGTTGGGAATATTACGACTCTTCTCAAGAGATTGCTTGGAAAACTGGAACAAGTTTTGGCTTTAGAGATGCTTGGGCAATTGGTACAACTAAAGATTATGTTGTTGGTGTTTGGGTTGGTAATGCAGATGGAGAAGGAAGACCCGGTTTAGTCGGTGTACAAACTGCCGCTCCTATTCTATTTGATGTTTTTGACCTATTACCAAAGAGCAATTGGTTTGCAAAACCCTATGACGAAATGCTAGAGGTAAGCATCTGTAAGAAAAGTGGCTATAGAGCTTCTACTATTTGTGATGATACAGAAATGCGATACATTCAAGCTAGTGGAAAAAAAACACAAGCCTGTCCATTTCATAAATTAGTCCATTTAGATAGTTCAGAACAGTATCAAGTAAATTCATCTTGCGAAGCCATTTCAAATATCACTAACAAAGCGTGGTTTATATTACCACCTTTACAAGCTTATTATTACAAGACTAAAAACCCTTTTTACAAACCCTTACCTCCATACCGGTCTGATTGTGCCGAATCTACTGGAGTTTCTATGGAATTTATTTATCCCAATCAACAAAGCACTATTTATTTACCTAAAGATTTTGATGGAAAAACAAACGATCTCATCTTAAAAGTAGCCCTTTCTAAACCAGAGTTAGAACTCTATTGGTATATTGATAATCAATACATAGGAAGCACAAAGGATATTCACGATATGGCCATTTTACCAAGTCCTGGTGAACATATTATAACGGTTACAGACCAACTAGGAAATGAATTAAAACATCGAATTACGATTTCGGAGTAATAACTTTCATGAGTAAATCCCTATTTTTGCAGAAATAAATCAACTTATCATTATGGGAACTATTCAATTTATACATTCAAAATGGGCATATTTAGTACTTTTAGTATTAGTACTTGCTACATTTAACGCACTTATTAAATTTTTTGGAGATAAAGAATTTGATGCTAAAGATTTTAGATTATCTCTATTTGCTCTCATAACAATGCACATTCAATTGCTACTTGGAATTGTTTTATTTTTTATGAAAGATTACTTCTCATTAATAGAACAAGTTGGTGGAATGGGAAAATTAATGGGTAACAAAGCATTAAGAAACCTTGTTGTAGAGCACCCACTTACAATGCTTATTGCGATAGCTTTATTAACAATCGGTTATTCTAAACACAAAAAGAAATTGACATCTAGATCTAAATTTAAAATGTTGGCTATTTTTTATACGCTAGCTTTAGTATTAGTATTAGCTAAAATACCTTGGAGTATTTGGTTTTAAATTTCAAATTATAACACATAAAAAAAAGCGTCTAGAAATTATTTCTAGACGCTTTTTTTATAATGTAATAAGTTGACTATTTCTTATTATCTTCTTTAATTAAGTAAATATAGACAGGAAAGTGATCACTATAACCACCTGAAAGACCTGCGTTTTTCATTCTTAAAGGATAATCTTTGTAACGCCCTTCTTTGTTTGTTAAATAGCTTTTATTAAAAATACCAGCTTTATAAAATCTATAAGAAGAATAATCCTTTTCTAATAAAGGTTGTGTAAATAAAATCATATCAAACAAACTCCAAGCATCTCTATAACCTGTTGTTCCTAAACCTTGTTTTTTATATAGATTCTCAAAAGGATTATAGACACCTTTAAGCTTTACATCTTCTTTGTCAGCTTCAGTTTTTATAGCTTTTTTCATACTATCATTTGTTGGGTTATCATTAAAATCTCCCATAGTCATGATTTTAGCATAAGGATCATTAGCTTGTAATGAATCAATAATTTGCTTATTCAATTTACCAGCGGCAACACGCTTAAATCTACTTCTTGCTTCACCACCACTACGAGATGGCCAGTGGTTAACAATGATGTGAATTAAGTCTCCTTCTAATTCTCCACTAACTAACAATTGATCTCTTGTAAATACACGTTTTCTTGTAGAATCGTCATATATAAGTAACTCATGAGAACTCGTTTCTAGAGGCTTAAAAAGTGCTTTTTGATATAATAATGCGACGTCAATTCCTCTTTTGTCAGGAGAATCAAAATGCACAATACCGTAATCTTTATCTAATAATTGAGGATCATTAACCAAATCCATCAAGACCTGAAGGTTTTCAACTTCAGAAACACCAATTACAGCAGGAGAGTTATGTGTGTCATCATAACCTATATCTGCAATTACTTTTGCCATATTATGAAGTTTTTTCTTATAAGCCTCACCTCTTAGAGACTCATTCAATTCCATCATAGGACTGGCTTCATCATATATAGTTGTGTCATTTATAGTATCAAATAAATTCTCTAAATTATAGAAAGCTACGGTATGTATTTTGTATTTCTTTTTTTCTTGTGCACTTATGCTTACTGACACTAACAACAGTATAGCTATAAATTTGAACCTCAAACTTTTCATCTTGTGAATATTAAATTAACATTAATTACTTTACAATTCTTGGGCCAAAAGTATATATTTATTATAAATAATGTAGATTTGCACGCCTTAAATAACTATTATTTAATAATCAAACATTATTAACTTAAATTTAATTATGAAAAAAAGTCTAATTATTTTACTCTTTGGAGTTTTAACTTCCTTTACTATGATGGCGCAAAGCACCATTATAAAAGGTAGTGTAAAAGATGCTACATCTTCTGAACCAATTCCAGATGTAACAATAACTATTGAAGAAACTCAAAAATCAACATTAACTGATGGCTTCGGAGAATTTACTTTCTCCAGCAATGTTCCATTAGGAGAGCAAGTTCTAAGAGTTTCTAAAACAGGATATAAGACTAAACGCTATCCTATTATCGTAAACAAAGGACAGACAGTTGATATTACAGATATGACTTTAGATATCGATGTATCCGATGTACAAGATATGTTTACAATTACATTATCTGATGATGAATTAAATGATGATACTAGTGGGGCAGATAACATCTCTGGTTTATTATCTTCTTCATTAGACATTTTTCAGAGAACAGCAGCATTCGAATTTAGTTCTTCATTTTTTAAGGTAAGAGGATTAGATTCTGAAAACGGTTCTGTTTTAATGAACGGTATTGAAATGAACAAACTTTACAACGGAAGACCACAATGGAGTAATTGGGGTGGATTAAACGACATGATGCGTAACCAAGTGTTAACAACAGGTCTTACACCTTCTGAATACAACTTTGGTGGTGTATTAGGAACATCTAATATTATAACAAGAGCGTCTTCTTACAGAAAAGGTGGTAGAGTTACTTTTTCTAATTCAAATAGAAGTTATACAAATCGTGCTATGGCAAGTTACGCTTCTGGATTACTAGATGACGGATGGTCTTTTGCTCTTATGCTTGGTAGACGATGGGGAGATGAAGGTTTTGTAGATGGAACCGTATATGATTCTAACTCATTTTTCGCTTCTGTAGAAAAGAAAATAAACGATAAACACAGTATTAACTTTACTTCTGTTTACACACCGAATAGAAGAGGAAAATCTTCAGCTAACACTCAGGAGGTTTATGACTTAAAAGGAATTAAATACAATGAATACTGGGGTAGTTTAGATGGTGAGCAAAAAAACTCACGTATTAAAGAAGTTGAAGAACCTATCTTTATGTTAAATCATTACTGGGATATTTCTTCTAAAACAAAATTAAATACTAATGTAGGTTACCAATTTGGTAAATTAGGAAACAGTAGATTAGATTACTCTGGAGGAGGAAACCCTAGTGCTGCATACTACCAATTATTACCTAGCTATCATGAGCAAAGAGATGATCTTGCAGGTGCTTATTTAGCAGAACAAGAATTTATAGCAGATGGTCAATTAGATTGGAACCGTATTATAGATGCCAATCTTACTAATAACATCAATGATATTAGCTCTGCTTATGCATTATACGAAGATAGAGCAGATGACACTCAATTAACAGTTAACTCTATATTTACTTCTGAAATTAATGACCATATTATTTTGAATGGTGCAGTAAACTACAAAAACCTTAAATCTGAAAACTTCGGTGAGGTTATCGACTTATTAGGTTCTAGTGTAGGTCTATTAAACGTTGACTCTTTTGATGGTTTTGAATACGATAACCGAAACGCAGGTCGTTTAGTAGGTGAAGGTGATAAATACAGATACAACTATAACTTATTTGCTGAAGTAATTTCAGGTTATGCTCAAGCACAGTTTAAGTATAATAAATTTGATTTCTACGTTTCAGGTAATATCGCTAACACAACATACCAAAGAGAAGGTTTATGGGAAAATAGTAGATTTGATGGACTTGACGGAAGACCATCGTCTTATGGTAAAGGAGAAGAACTTTCTTTTACTGGTGCAGGTGGAAAAGCAGGATTTACGTATAAAATTTCCGGAAAACATTTAATTGATGTTAACGGTGGTTATTTAACAAGAGCTCCTAACTTAAGAAACACATACTCTAATTCTAGAGAAAATCATAATGTTGTAAAAGACATTAGTGAAGAAATAGTAACGTCATTCGATGCAAGTTATATTTTTAGATCTCCAATTGTAAATGCAAAGGTTACAGCATTCTATTCTAAAATAGAAGATGCTAACGAAGTAGGATTCTACTATGCTGATGGTTTAAGTGGAGGAAACGATATAGAGGACAATGATACATCTGCCTTTGTTCAAGAAGTTTTACAAGGTATAGATAAAAAACATTTAGGAGTAGAATTAGGTCTTGAAGCACAAGTAACACCAACAATTAAATTAAAAGGTGCTGCTTCAATAGGTCAATATACTTATGATAACAATCCTAACTTGTATTTAACTTCTGCCAGTTTTGGTTCTGGTGATGGCTCAATTGATTATGGTCAAGCAAATTTAAAAGATTACAAATTAGCTGGGGGTCCTCAAAGAGCTGCATCTATTGGTTTTGAATATAGAGATCCTAACTTCTGGTGGTTTGGTGCAACAGCCAACTTCTTTTCTAACGCTTACATTGACGTTAATGCATTAACAAGAACAGAGAATTTCTACTTAGATTCTGACGGATTACCAATAAACGATTATGACGAAGATTTAGCTACCGAATTATTAAAACAAGAAAAAATCAGCGATTATATGGTGGTAAACCTTGTTGGTGGTAAATCTTGGAAAGTAGGTGATTACTACATTAGTCTTTTTGCTAGTGTTGGTAATATCTTAGACGAAGTATATAAAACAGGTGGTTTTGAACAAGGTAGAAATGCTAATTACGCAGAGTTAAGAGACGATAATGCTGATGGTAACCCTAGATTTGGGTCAAAATATTGGTATGGACGTGGTGCAAATTACTTTGTTAACCTTAACGTAAGATTCTAAAAAAGAAAAATTAATAAATAATATCACAATTATGAAATGTGTAAATTTCATAGATTCAATAATTATAAACAAAAAAGTTATGAATAAAGCGATTAAATTTTCAAAATTAATGTTAGTCTTAATAGCTTCAATAGCTATTACATCTTGTGTTCAAGATGATGATTACACGATACCAACTAGCTTAGGAGACGACGAAAATTATGATCTTCAAGATTTAATTGATAATTATAATGAAGTACCGTTTAGTTACGCTAAAGCATTATATAATTCAGATCCAAATAATGATGACGAAAATGACGATGCAATTCCTTTTCAAGTTACAGATAGTATCTATATAAAAGGTTACATTTCTTCTAGCGATAAAGCTGGTAATTTCTACAAAGAATTATATATTCAAAATAGTGCAGAAAACCCAACAAGTGCTATGAAGGTTATTTTAGACCAAGTAGATAATTATAACCAATTTAATAAGGGTAGAGAAGTATACATTAAACTTTTAGACCTTCATATTGGTGAAGAGCGAACAGGTAGTGGTATTTACACTATTGGTACAGATCCAGAATTTGACCAATATGGTGGTACCGTAACATCATTAAACTTTAATCAAATCGCAACTAACATATTAAGATCTAACGTATCTGAAGAGATTGTTCCATTAAACCTTACCTTTTCTGAAGTAACAGATGACCATGTTGGAATGTTTGTTGAAGTAAATAATGTAGAGTTTGCAGATAACTTAGCTGGGTTACGTTATTTTGATCCTGTAGAAGTTTATGACACATCTAGAACATTACAAACTTGTAGTGGTTTTGGATATGAAACATTTTTATTAGAAACAAGTTCTTTTGCTGATTATAAAACAGACCTTTTACCAGAAGGAAATGGAACTATAAAAGCAGTAGTTAGTAAAACTTATGATGCTACTAGTTACATTTTAGCATTAAACACAGTTGATGATGTAAATATGGAAAATGATAGATGTTCTGCTTTAGACCCATCTGATTTTACTAATATTTTTTCTGAAGATTTTGAAACTGCTACTAATAACACCGATTTAGATTTTACTGGATGGACAAACTTTGCTGAAGCAGGTTCTTGGAGATGGAGAGAAAAAACTTACCAAGATAATAGCTATACAGAATTTAGCACTTTTGGATCTGGTAATGACAGTAACATTGCTTGGTTAGTTACACCTGGATTTGATATGGACGCTCAAGCTAATGAGTTCTTAAACTTCAAAGCTGCTCAACACCATGTAGATTCTGATGCAAACACTTTAGAAGTTTTTGTTTCTAGTGACTTTGATGGAACTGATGTATTAGGAGCAACTTGGATTCCTCTTTCTGCAAACTTACCTTCTCAAAATAATTCTTGGTATGAATTTGTTGATTCTGGTTTAATTGATCTTTCATCTTATACAGGTACAATACATATTGCCTTCAAAGTTGTTGGTTCTGGAAACAATGAAGCATTAGATGGAGCTTACCAAATAGATGATATTTCTATCATGGCTAATTAAGAATATAAACATATCTTTAAAACCTGCTGATTACGTAATCAGCAGGTTTTATTTTTTTAAAGACTTTACTCAAATGGCTGCATTATCTGACACTTACTATATTTCCATTTTTAACCACTATAAAAAAGCATTGGGTAAAAAAAGTATATCTATAGCTTTATTTTATATTAATGCCTTAGAGGTTAGTATAATCCTTGTTTTGGGAGCGTTTTTAAAAGCATTTGCCACACAAATGAAGATGACTGTAATGTCTTCAACAAAGTTTTGGGTATTATTTGTTTTAATAGCGCTATTCGTAATCTCTAAAAATTGGATGCGCTACAATGGAAAGAAAAGAACCATTCTTAATGCAAAAGCTAAGCCTAACACTATGCCTATATATTTATTATGGATCATACCTGCTGGTTGTATTATGCTAGCCCTTATATTACTTAAAGTTTAATAAGGTCTTATTTAAAATAGTTAAATAAAAAAACGCAACCCTTTTCGGATTGCGTTTTTTCTATATGTGTTTTTTGTAAAACTAACTACTTAGCTTTTTCTTCAGTTTTCTCTTCTGTTTTTTTATCCTTGCTGCAACATTCTTTTTTACAATCTTTAGAACAGGCTTTCTTATCAGCTTCTGTTTTATTTGCACAACATTCTTTTTTACAGTCAGCACTACAAGCTTTTTTTTCACCACCAAAAGCATCAACTTTATGCATGTCTTTAACTTTATAGATGTCTGCAACTTTACCAACTGTTTCTTCTAAAGACTTAGGTGTTACTTTAGCTTCATCATACTCAACCATAGCTAGACGTTTATCAAAATCAACTTTAGCAGATTTTACACCATCCATTTTAGCCATTTTCTTTTCAATAGCTTTAGCACAACCCATTGCACAAGTCATTCCTTCAATTCCAAATTCTACTTTAGCATAAGTTGCATTTGGATCTAAAGTTTTAGTAGCTTCTTTTTTTGTTGCTGCTACCTCTACTGTTTTCACTTCTGGCTGTGTTTCATTTTTACAAGATGTAAAAACAAAAGCCATAATCGCTACTAAACCTGTTATTCTTAATGTCTTCATTGAATTAACTAATTAAATTTTGGCTAAAACTAATAAATATTGCCCTTTCATAGGTGATAATTAACGAATTTTATGACTCATTTATATTAATTTCACATAAAAAACCTTTATTTAAAATCGTTATAACCAATAAAGTGATCTAACTATTTTATTAAAGTGATGAAGACTAACAAAAACAAATTAAAATTTCATCTGAAAGGAGTTCGCGGACATTGAAAAAATCTCAAGTTAAAAATTTAAAACGGATGATTATCTGTTTTAATAGAACAAAGCAAACTCTATAATTGACATATATTTACCAATAAAAACTAACAAATGAACACTTACAAAAAAGATATTTTAAACAAAATTTGTTACACAGAACTTGTTTACGGTAGAATAAATAAAAAGTTGAATTTAGAACTTTCTAAAGATAAAATTGAAACATTGATTTCTGAAATTCTATTAGAAACTAACGAATCTGAATTTATTAAAAAAGGCAAAAATATTTATATAACAAATACCGAAAGAAAGATTAGACTAACAATTAATTCCTTTTACACATAGAATAATTACAGCGGATAAACTGAATAATTAATTTATTTATAAGTGATCATTTAAAATATTCTTTATAAATATCTACCGGTTCGTAGATTTACATGAGTTAATTTAGCATGGCATATAATTAAGAACTCAAAGGATTAGATATAAAAAAAAGCCGAAGTTTTCACTTCGGCTTTTTTAAACATGTATGTTATTCTAATTATTTAAAATCAGCAGCTGTTACACCTGAATTTAATTTAGCTTCTAAAAGCTTATAAACGATCAGTTGTCCCATTTGAGAACCTTCTCTAGTTGTTGGGAACTTAACTCCTTCGAAGTCTTTATAATCTTTTAAAACTACTTCTTGACTCTGAGTTTGACCTTGCATAGAAGTCGTTTGTACTTCTTTTACTTTAAGTCCTGTTTCAACATCATAAAAATAAGCTAAAGAAACTACCTCTCCAGAAACCTGAACTTTGTAAGCATCTTTACCTTCTACTTCTTCAATGCTAGTGATTTTTGAATTATCAGAATTTAATAAATTTAATTCTGTAAATAAACCACCTAAAGCCTTCATATCAGCAACCATATTTTCTGGAAGTGGATTTTTGTTCATAGTCACAACTTCTTGTGTAGTTAAAACTGTCATCATAGGATTTCCATTCATGAAAATGGTCTGTACTAGTTTACCATCCATACGTTTTTCTTCACTAATAATAGTAGACCCCATTGCACTAGCTTCATATTTTAATAAAATAGAACTTAAAGCTTCAACTTTGTCTTTACCACCAATAGCATCAATGTATTTATTCATTACAGATTTGGCATTTACACCTTCTGGTAACTTAACATCAAATACAGGTTTTTCAGTAGCATTTGCATACTCATCAAAATACATAATTGGAATTCCTGTTTTCTCTAAATTATCTAATACATCTGCACCATTACCTACTACTACAATTCTTAAATTATCTGTCTTGAAGTATTTGTTAGCGACACGCTGAATATCTTCAACTGTTACATCATTTATTTTTTGCAAATAAGTTGTGTAAAAATCTTCAGGTAAATCATTTAATTTAATGTTTAAAGCATAACTAGCAATTGTTTGCGGACGCTCTAAAGCCATTACAAAATTACCAACGTATTTTGCCTTAGCATCTTTTAATAACTGTGGATCTACAGGTTCAGTTTTAATTCTATTGATTTCTTTTATAGCTTCAACTACAGCACTATCAGTAACTGCATTTCTAACTTTAGCAGTTGCATTAAAACGAGATGCACCATACCTATCTGTTCCTAAACGAGAATAAGCTCCGTAAGTGTAACCATGCTCTTCTCTAAGGTTTTTAAATAAATAACCTTCTCCACCACCACCTAAGATGTTGTTAGTAATTAAAGCTGCATGATAATCTGGATCATTCATCTTTAAATTTACATTATTAGTAAGAGAAATATTAGATTGTGTTGCGTCTGGTACATTTACAAAATTAATTTGTGTGTACTGTACATTAGGACTAGGTTTTGGAACCGTAGTACTTACATCTACAGACTTAGTCCAATCTTTAAAGTATTTTTTAATTTTCTTCTTAACATCTTTAAACTCTACATCACCAATAACAACTAAATATGCATTATTAGGATTGAAGTTTTTTTCATAAAATGCAACGGCATCACCAAAAGAAACATTATTTATAGTTTCTTCTGTCACAAACTCTCCGTAAGGATGTTTTGTTCCGTAAGCCAAAGCAGAACCAACTCTACCCGCAATAGCATCTGCACTTTTTGCATCAGATTTAAGACCTTCTATTAATTTTGTTTTTTCTTTATCAAACTCTTCTTCAGTTAATAGAGGATTAATCACTGCATCAGCCATTAATTCTAATATTCTGTCTGAGTACTTCGTTAGTGAACTTCCAAAACCTCCACTAATTCCTATATTTAAACTTGCACCTAAGAAATCTATTTCTTCATTAAATGCGTCTTTAGAAATTGTTGTTGTTCCGTTACCTAACATACTTCCAATTAAACTTTCTACTCCAGCTTTTTTACCTGTTGCAATTGGACTGTTATCTATACGTAAAGAATAAGATACTCTTGGTAAAACGTGGTTTTCTACCACAAGTACTTTTAATCCATTCTTTAAGGTAAACTCTTCTGGCTTGTCTATTGAAATTTCTGGTTCAGGACCAGCCACAGGTGGTTGAGATCTATCTATTTGTGCATTGGCACTAATAGTCATTATAAATAATGCGAAAAACGCTACTATTTTAGTGTTCATGTTAAATGCTGTTTTCATATTATTGTTCGTCTTTTGTTGGTAGATACTGAATTTCTACTCGTTGGTTTGGACTTAAATACTTTTTAGCTGCTGCTTGAATATCTTCTCTTGTTATAGATCTATAAGTCTCTAATTGATTATTAATGATATTTACATCACCATACAATAAATAGTATGTTGCTAAAGAACTTGCAATACCAGCAACACTAGAGTTAGAACTTACAAAGTTATTCTCGTATTGATTTAAAAGCTTTTCGTAATCACGTTCACTAATTAATTCATCTTGAATTTTTACAATTTCCTCATCCATTTCTGCTAATAAAGTATCTAAACTAACATCACCTAATGGTAAAGCAAATAATGCAAAAATATTATAATCAACTTGACCGATATTAACGGCTTGTACACCTAAAGCTTGTTTTTGTTCATCCATTAACTTTTTTTGAAGTACTGAACTTTTTCCTGCACTTAAATAAGTAGATATCATATCTAACACATAAGCATCTCTGGTTGATTGACCAGGCAAACGGTAAGCAGCAATAATTGCAGGTATTTGAATATTTTTATCGTAAGCTATAGCTTTTTTAGTTTCAGTAATAGGTGCTTCTTTTGGAAAGTTACGCACTACTTCAGGTCCTTTTTTAACAGCACTAAAATAATCTTGCACCATTTTTTTAGTTTTAGGATAATCAATATCACCCGCTACTACTAATACAGCATTGTTTGGTACATAATATTTATCAAAAAACGCATTAAATTCTTCTAAGGTTGCAGCATCTAAATGCTCCATTTTACCAATGTTTTGATCCTTGTAAGGATGTGCACTGAAAAGATTCTCACCAATTGCTTTTAATAAACCACCATAAGGCCTGTTATCCATACTTTGACGTTTTTCTTCCTTTACAACCTCATTTTGTGTATCAACACCTATTTGGTCAATAACCGGGTGTAACATACGTTCTGACTCTAACCACAATCCTAATTCTAATTTATTAGAAGGAAAAATCTCGTAGTAATAAGTTCTATCTTGAGAAGTGTTAGCATTAAAAGTACCTCCGTTTGCAGGGATAATTTTCATAAATTCTCCACGACCAATATTTTCTGATCCTTCAAATAATAAATGCTCAAAAAAGTGTGCAAATCCGGTACGAGCACGGTCACCATCTTTTCCTCCAACATCATACATTACAGATGTTATAACAACAGGCGCTGTATTATCTTTGTGCATAATAACATGTAATCCATTGTCTAGATCAAATTCCTCAAATTCAACTTTTTGTGCTATAGCCTGATGGCTAAATAACAACAAAGAAGCCAAAGCCAGTAAATAGTTTTTCATTGTAGTTTTGTTTAAAATGTTTACGTATTGGTCTATACTTATTGTAATTTGTTACATAAGTCTCACAAAAATAAACAATGATTTTACTTTAGAGCATAATAACATCTAAAAACACGAAGACTTAAACCAATCAATACCAATAATATCGCTCATATTTATCTATTTAACACTAAAGCATTTTGAAAATACTCAAAACGTTTGTAAATTAAGAAATTAGGAGTATATTTGCATCCGCTTTCTGAGAAGAAAGCATTATTTTTAATAAACAAATTAATAAAAACGTTACGCTATGTACGCAATTGTAGAGATAGCAGGGCAGCAATTTAAAGTTGCAAAAGACCAAAGAGTTTTTGTTAACCGTTTAGCTATAGAAGAAGGTCAGGAAGTTTCTTTCGACAATGTTCTTTTAATAGGTGATGGTGACAATATTACTTTAGGCGCCCCAGCTATAGATGGAGCACAAGTTAGTGCAAAAATCTTAAAGCACCTTAAAGGTGACAAAGTAATAGTTTTCAAGAAGAAAAGACGTAAAGGTTACCGTGTAAAAAACGGACACAGACAATCTTTAACTGAAATCGTAATTGAAAGTATTACTGCTTCTGGAGCAAAAAAAGCTGCTCCAAAGAAGGAAACTAAAAAAGCAGAAGCACCAAAAGCTAAAAAAGCAACTGGTAAAGCTGATGACTTAAAGAAAATCGAAGGTGCTGGACCAAAAGCTGCTGAAGCATTGGTTAACGCTGGTTTAGATACTTTTGCTAAAGTTGCAGAAGCTAAACCTGAGGAATTGAGTAACATCCTTTCTGAAGCTAGCTCTAGATTATCTCACATCGTTACTGATACTTGGCCAAAACAAGCTAAATTAGCTGCAGATGGTAAGTGGGACGAGTTAAAAGAATTACAAGACAGATTAGACGGTGGAATTGAAAAGTAATTTTCAACTACATTAATATTAACAAAATAAAACCTTAGATCATGGCTCATAAAAAAGGAGTTGGTAGTTCGAAGAATGGTAGAGAATCAGAATCAAAACGTTTAGGCGTAAAGATATTTGGTGGACAAGCTGCTATTGCTGGAAATATCATTTTAAGACAACGTGGTAATACTCATCACCCAGCTGAGAACGTATACCAAGGAAAAGATCATACTTTACATGCTAAAGTTGATGGTTTAGTAAAATTTACTAAGAAAAAAGATAACAGATCTTACGTTTCTATAGAGCCTTTTGAGGCTTAAGAACATCTTTTCTTAAAACATTAAAAAGCGTCTAATTCTATATTAGACGCTTTTTTTATTATATAACATTATCTTCACAAAACAAGACCATTCAATTAATATACATCGCTTTATTTTACAAGTTATCTAAATAGATGTTGCTTTGCTTAAATTGAAATTTATTGTTTTTATCTTCTGTGCTTTGGGAATAACATCTCACGCACAAAACACAAACAGAGAACTGAAAGATCTCGACGTAAAGCTTTATGAATTAAAACAGAGCTTACATAAAGCAAAATTCTCACAAGATTCTACACAAATAGCACAGTTGCACCTTAAGTTAGGTGATTTCTTTTACCAACTAAGTCTATTTAGTGAGGCTATAAAATATTATCAAGATTTTCGTAATATTTATAAAACAAAAGACACTAGTTATGTCTATGTAGAAAATGCTTTAGCGCGAATAAATCTAGATTTAAAGAAATTTGATGACGCTAAAAACCACGCCTCAAAAAGTCTTCAAATTTCAAAAACACTTAATTACAATAAAGGTATTGCAAATGTTCATGCTTTGTTAGGAAGCATTGCCGAAAAACAAGGGGAATATAAAAAAGCATTAGAATACCAAAACATTAGCTTGTTAACGTTTCAGGTTTTAAAAGACAGTACTGGTTTAGCTATAACTAATGAAAACATTGGGAGTATTTACGAAGATTTAGAACAATTTGATACCGCATATAATTATTTCAAAAAAGCATATGGGTATGCTAAAAACAGTAATTCTGATATCAAAATAAACATTATTAATAATAAAGGAGATGCTAATAGCAAAAATGGTTATTTTGAAAAAGGGCTTAAATACACTAATGAAGCTTTAAAATTAGCAAAAGAAACAAACAACAGCTCACAAATAGAGAGTGCTTATAAAGACTTTGCCAGAACTTACTCTGACATGGGTAATTATGAATTAGCCTATAAATACCTCAACAACCAAAGTATAGTAAACGAACAAGAATTAAAGAGAAAGAATATAGAAGTCGTTAGTACTATGGAAGTACTTTATGCTGTAAAGGAAAAAGAAGCCGAATTACTATTACTAAACAAACAAAAGCAGATTACAGAAGTGAGACAGTATATCATTGTAATAAGTGCTGCTTTTATAATCTTAGGATTAATAGGTGGGCTGATTTATTGGAAAAAAAGAAGGAAACACGAGAAACACATTTTAGAATACAAACAACAATTACTTCAGGTTGACCTAGATAAAAAAATAGCTCAAGAAACATCTTTAAAGCACGAAATAGAAATTAAAGTATCTGCACTAACTAATTACAGTTTAAATATTGCTCATAAAAACAAGATGCTTTCTGATGTGTCTAAGACACTTTCAAAATTAAAAGACAGAAACATCACCTTAATAAAAACGAAGTTAATAGCTATATCAAAAGAAATAGAAGCCGATTTAGCTAACCAAAATGAATGGACAGAACTTATGGGTTACTTCAGTCAAATACAACCTAATTTCTTTGAAAATTTAACCAAAGTAGCATTAGCACAACTTTCTGCTTCAGAAACGAGATTAAGCATGCTTTTAACTCTTAATCTATCCTCTAAAGAAATTGCAAATATTCTTCATATTACACCAGACAGTGTAAGAATTGCGAGATATAGACTTAGAAAAAAATTACCAATAGATTCTAAAGACGATCTTTTGGTATTTCTACTCCATTTATAAACTACATATCCTTAATCTTTTTTCAATGTTATCTTAATGTAAATGTTGCTCTTATATATGCCTATTTTACTAGGTTTTGTTACTTTTTGATAACACATACTTTCGCTAAAAAATAGTGCTTAAGTCTAGTTTTGTAAAAAACAAAACCAACCTAAAATGAAAAAATTTTTTAATCTATTCCTCTTATTAGCATTACCGATTTTGGGATATGCACAAAATGGAAATATCCAAGGAATCATAACCGATGAAAACGGACTAACAGTTCCTGGATCTACCGTTTCAATAGTAACTATAAACAAAGGAACTGTTTCTGATTTTAATGGTAAGTATACCTTAGTAAACATACCTCAAGGTAACTACAATATTACTATAGAGTATTTAGGCTATGCAGACATTACACATCCGGTTGTTGTAAAACCAAATGAAACTGTAACTCTTAATTTTACATTAAATTCTGAAGACACTAGTTTAGACGAAGTATTAATTTCTGGATTTGGACTAAGCGGACAATCTAGAGCATTAAACACTCAAAAGAACAAACAAAATATTACAAACATTGTTTCTACAGACCAAGTTGGTAAATTTCCAGATTCAAATATTGGAGATGCTATTAAACGTATTCCTGGTATTACCATGCAAATGGATCAAGGTGAGGCAAGAAACGTTATTATACGTGGATTATCACCACAATTAAATTCGGTAACCTTAAACGGAAGTAGAATTCCTTCTGCAGAAAGTGATAATAGAAATGTACAGATGGATTTAATTCCATCAGATATGATTCAAACTATAGAAGTTAATAAAGCAGTAACTCCTGATATGGATGCCGATGCGCTTGGTGGATCAATAAATTTAATTACCAAAACATCACCTCAAGGTTTCCGTTTATCTGCAACAGCTGGTTCTGGTATCAACTTTATTTCAGATAAAAGAATTTTAAATGGTTCTTTCTTAGTTGGTGATCGCTCTAAAAACGACAAATTTGGTTGGGTAGTAGCTGCATCTGTTAATGATAACGATTTTGGTAGTCATAATGTAGAAGCAGAATGGACTGACGAATTTGAATATAATGCAGGAGATGAAGACAATCTTCTAGAAGTAGATGTTAATCCTTACGCCAATGTATTTGAAATTAGAGAATACCAAGTACAACGTATTAGAAGAAGTTTTTCTGCTAATTTCGATTATAAATTAGACGAAAACAATACTATTTTCTTCAAATCTATCTATAACTGGAGAGATGACAGAGAAAATAGATTTAGATTAGAACACGAAATTTTAGATGGTGAAGATATCGGAGCAGGAGATTTCTCTGTAGATGCTGATGGAAACCTAACTAGCTTTCTTGTAGAAGCTAAACGTCAGTCTAAAGGTGGTATTAATAGCGACCGTAACCAAAACACACGTTTAGAAGATCAAAGAATGCAAAACTACAGTTTAGGTGGTGAGCACTTATTTGGTGATATGCAATTAGATTGGACCGCGTCTTTCTCTAAAGCCTCTGAAGAACGCTTAAACGAACGTTATTTAGAATACGAAAGCGAATACGGAATTACATTTAACAACAATGAAGATAAGCCATTATACACGCCATTAACTGGAGAAGGTAGTTTTGAAGATTTTGAATTTGGTGAATTAACTGAAGAAAATCAATATACTGAAGAGAAAGATTTCAACTTGTTTGTAAATGCACGTTTGCCATTATCTTTAATTGAAGGCAACGAAGGGTTCTTAAAAATTGGTGCAAAAACTAGAATTAAGAATAAAAATAGAGACAATGATTTTACAGAATATGGAGATGAAACAGGTGCTTTAGATTTATTAGGAATGGTACCAACAAGAAACTATACTAATTCAGATTTCTTAGCAGGTAGCCAATATCAAATAGGAAATTTTGCTAGCCCAGAATTCATCGGGAACCTAGACCTTTACAATACAGAATTATTTGAAGGTGAAGATCTTCCTGAAGAATACATTACAGGAAACTTTGACGTCAATGAAGATGTATATGCTGGTTACGTGATGTTAACTCAAAATTTATCAGACAAATTCAGCATATTAGCTGGTATAAGAGTAGAACATACGTCTATTGAAAGTGAAGGTAGCGAGTTAGTTTTTGATACAGATGGTGATGTTTCAGGAATTAATACGTTGAAAGATAAAAACACTTATACTAACGTATTACCAGGTGTGCATTTAAAATATGATATTAATGACAACACGATATTAAGATTTGCTTGGACAAATACTTTAGCGCGCCCAAACTATGTAGATTTAGTAGCTTACCGTGAAATAAGCAATGAAGATGAAGAGATATTTTTAGGAAATCCTGAACTTAATCCTACAACATCTATGAATTTTGATATTATGGCAGAACATTACTTTAAGTCTGTAGGTATTATTTCTGGTGGTGTATTTTATAAAGATATTCAAGATTTTGTTTACACTTTTCAATCAGAAGATGAAAACGGTTATGAAGTTTACCAACCATTAAACGGTGATGATGCTTCTGTTTTAGGTGCTGAATTTTCTTTCCAACGTCGTTTAGACTTCCTACCTGGTTTTGCTAAAAACCTTAGTGTGTATTTAAACTATACATACCTTACTTCTAGTACAGACGGAATTAGAAATGAAGATGGTGAAGAGCGTTTAGACTTAGATTTACCACAAACATCACCTAACATGTACAATGCTTCTTTAGGTTATGCAGGAAAAAAATTCAGTTTACGTATATCTACTAATTACTCAGATTCTTACATCGATGAAATTGGCGGAAATGCTTTTGAAGATCGTTATTATGACGAGCAGTTTTTCTTAGATTTCAATGCAAACATTGCACTTAGCAGTAACTTAAGTATGTATGTTAATTTAAACAACATTACCAACCAACCGTTACGTTATTACCAAGGTGTAAAAGGCAGAACAATGCAAATGGAGTACTACGAAAAGCGTTTAACTGTAGGATTAAAATATGACCTATTTAAAAAATAAGAAGATGAAGAAAGTAATAATATTAAGTATCATGTCTATGGTAATTGTTTCATGTGGAAACGGTTTACCAGAAATAGCACCAACTTTAATAACCGAAAAATTACCACACGATAGTGATGATCCTGCAATATGGATTAACAAAGAAAACCCTGAGCAAAGTATTGTTTTCGGTACCAATAAAGACGAAGTTAATGGCGGTGTTTATGCGTTTGACTTAGATGGAAAAATTATCAAAGAAAAAAGTCTAACAGGAATTGCTTATCCTAATAACGTCGATGTAGAATACGGATTTAAAATTAACGACTCTACAGAAACGGATATTATGGTATTTTCAGAAAGAGAAAAACATCAAATACGTATGTACTCTATTCCAGATATGACACCTTTAGATAATGGCGGATTTAAAGTATTTACTGAGGAAACCGATGTAGAAATGAAACGACCAATGGGAGTTTCTATATATAAAAATCCTAAAACAGAAGCTATTTCTGTATTTGTAAGTCGAAAAAATGGTCCTGTAGAAGGTTATTTACACCAGTATAGTTTAGAATCTGATTCTTTAGGTATTCATGCTAATCTTTTAAGAAAAGTAGGCAAATTTAGTGGAAAAAAAGAAATCGAAGCTATTGCTGTAGATGATGAATTAGGTTTTGTGTACTGCTCTGATGAAGGTGTTGGCATTAGAAAAATATATGCAGATCCTAAAATGGGAAATGAAGAGATTTCGCTATTTGGTGGTGAAAACTTTAAAAAGGACATTGAAGGTATTGCTATAGCAACTTACCCAAATGGTGAAGGTTTTATTATAGTCTCTAACCAACAAGATCATAGTTTTAACTTTTATAAACGTAGTGATAATAGCTATGTTAAAACCTTAAATCTAGGAACGTTAGAAACGGATGGTTGTGATATTGTAACGACGTCCTTAGGAAAAAAATTCCCTAATGGTTTATTTGTATCTATGAATGATGAAAAAGACTTTTTCTATCATGCTGTAGATGCTTTAAAATTGAAATAAAAGCAAACACATAATTACTAAAAACCCTTTCTTATATCTTTAAGAAAGGGTTTTTAATTTATATAATTTCCATCTTCTTCAGTAGGAAACTGGCATTCATATTTTGGCAAACACCTTGCTTTAATTTATAATCGAAGAAGAGCTCATCATTTATAATTTCGGCATCAAAATAATAGTTTTTTACGGCTACTAATTCTTTTTCAATTTCAGTAAGACTTAAATCGTGGGTTGCAATAATACCTGTAGCGTTTTGTTTCACTAATTTCTCAACAAACTTACGAGAGCCAATTGCTTTATCTGTACTGTTTGTTCCTTTTAGAATTTCATCTAGAATAACAAAATAATTTTTATCATTTTCAATGGTATCTACCACAAACTTTAAGCGTGTAAGCTCACTAAAGAAGTACGAACTATCATCGGTTAATGAATCTGTAGTTCGCATACTTGTAATTAACTTAATAGGCTTGTATTTACTTTGTTTTGCACAAATTGGTAGTCCAACATTAGCCATAACGATATGAAGCGCTATAGTTCTTAAAAACGTACTTTTCCCTGCCATGTTTGCACCCGTAACAATGAAAAATTGTTCTTCTTTTAACTCTAAATCACTATCTACACGTTTTTCTGCATTTAATAACGGATGCCCTAAACCTTCTGCTAAAATAGTCACCGGATCTTCCGTTATAATTGGGTAAGTAAAATCTTGATGATTAAAGGCATAATTACCAAAACTATTAAAGGCATCAAAAAAGGTAACAACCTCAAACCAATCATCTACTTTATGTCCATATTTAGAAATCCATTTTTCAACATTAAAACTATTTCTAATATCAATAAGAAGAAATCCATTCCCAAAAACAGCAGAGATCAAATTGTTTCTATTATCTAAAGCATCTAAAACCTTTGAGAATTTTGAAAATATCTCAGAAGCTTTCACATCTTCAGACTGAATTAATTTTTGCTTTTCTTTTAATAATTTAGAAGTAAATTCTGTGGTTTCAATCGCTTTTAATAACAATGCATATTGTCTAAAAGTGTCTTTTGCGCGTTCCGTATGTTGTGAAAGGTTATTAATATGTTTTAAATAACGACCTGTAATCCCTAAACCTAACAGCAACCAATAACCGGCTATAGAAATCGATATAATTTCAGTAATTCCTAAGCCTAAAAGTACAACCGATGCCATAGCATATACGATGGTTAAAATATACTGTGTTTTACCTAAAAAAGGTTTATATTCTTTTAACCAGGTAATTATTGACGTTGCAGAATGCTCTATCTCCACGCCTTGAGCTACAGCAACATAATTTTGTCTCCATTTTGGTAAATCTCCTAATTCGTTTATAGCTTCTTGTCGCTCTTTGATATTAGTTATATCGTTAGAAAGTAAATTTTCACTCAATTTCTGAGCACCTTCTTTAAGTGCTGTTCTATTCATAAATTGAAAGAAAGATCCTTTACCAAATAAATCGATATCTAGACTAAAAAAGTGTTTAGGGTTTTGAAACGCTTCCCCATCTGCTCTTTCATAAAAATCACCTTTTGCTATTTTTAATTCTTCCTCATTAATAGCAATTAACCTTTTATGTAAGTTTCGTTTCGATTTTAGATCTGTATAGCGAGTTAATAGAAACAAAAAACAAGCAATACCAACTAAAGCAATTCCTGCAGCGATTTGCCAGTTCTGATAGGTAAAATAAATTCCTGTTACTACAAGTACAAAAATGGTAAGTCTAAGTATACTATATAAGCTAAGCTTTTTAAATATTTGTTTAGAAGCTGCTTGATTTATTTCTAGTTGTTCTTTGTAAAAAGACGCTGGATTTTGCATAAGTCTATAATAAAATTGAAATATAAGAAAAGAAAAAATCCCAAGACATAATTATGCTTGGGATTTATATATCATTTAACGTCTTCTGTTGAGAAGAAATTAGGTTTTAATCTTAACCTTTAATGTTTGCTGACATAAATTCACGGTTCATACGAGCAATGTTTTCTAAAGAAATTCCTTTAGGACATTCTACCTCACATGCACCAGTGTTTGTACAGTTACCAAAACCTTCAAGATCCATTTGTGCTACCATGTTTTTAACACGATCTGCAGCTTCAACTTGTCCTTGAGGTAATAAAGCATATTGAGATACTTTAGCGCCTACAAATAACATAGCAGAAGAGTTTTTACAACTCGCTACACAAGCACCACAACCAATACAAGTTGCTGCATCCATAGCTTCGTCTGCTGCGTGTTTAGAAATAGGAAGTGAGTTAGCATCTTGTGTATTACCAGAAGTGTTTACAGAAATATAACCACCTGCTTGTTGAATACGCTCAAAAGCCATTCTGTCTACAATTAAATCTTTAATTACAGGAAAAGCTGCTGCTCTCCATGGTTCAATTGTAATAGTATCACCATCGTTAAACATACGCATGTGTAACTGGCAAGTTGTGATTCCACGGTCAGGACCATGAGCTTCACCGTTAATATATAAAGAACACATTCCGCAAATTCCTTCACGACAATCATGATCAAAAGCAACAGGCTCTTCACCTGTATTTACTAATTGTTCATTTAAAACATCCATCATTTCTAAGAAAGACATATGTTCTGAAATATCAGTTACTTTATAATCGACCATTTGACCCTTATCTTGTGAGTCTTTTTGTCTCCAAATTTTAAGTGTTAAATCCATAATGTCAATCTTATTTGTATGAACGTTGTTTTAGTTCAATATCTTTAAATTCTAATTCTTCTTTATGTAAAACCGCATCTGCTGGTTCTCCTTTGTATTCCCAAGCTGATACAAAAGCGTAATCTTTATCGTTACGTTTTGCTTCTCCTTTTTGTTCTCCATCTAGTTCTACAGACTCTTCTCTAAAGTGTCCACCACAAGATTCGTTTCTTTCTAAAGCATCTTTAGCAAATAATTCTCCTAATTCTAAGAAATCTGCAACACGACCCGCTTTTTCTAATTCTACATTCATTTCGTTTGCAGTACCAGGAACTTTTACTTCTTTCCAGAATTCTTCACGAATCGCTTTAATTTCAGCCATAGCTTCCGTTAAATCTTTTGCGTTTCTAGACATTCCTACTTTGTCCCACATTACTTTCCCAAGACGTTTATGGAAATGATCGACAGACTTAGTTCCCTCATTATTAATAAAGAATTCTATTCTATCTCTTACTTCTTTTTCAACTTCATCAAATTCTTTTGTTTCAGTTGAAATTTTTCCTGTTCTAATATCATTAGATAAGTAATCACCAATTGTATAAGGTAATACAAAATAACCATCAGCTAAACCTTGCATTAAAGCAGAAGCACCAAGTCTGTTTGCACCATGATCAGAGAAGTTAGCTTCACCAATACAGTATAAACCTTCAACAGTAGTCATTAAGTTATAATCAACCCAAACACCACCCATTGTATAGTGTGTTGCAGGATAAATCATCATTGGAGTTTCATATGGATTTTCAGCGATGATTTTTTCATACATCTGAAATAAGTTACCATACTTACTTTCTATAATTCCTTGACCTAATTTTTTAATTTCTGCGTCAGAAGCATTTTTAATTCCATGAATCTTTGCTTGCTCTTTACCATAACGTACAAAAGCAGATGCGAAATCTAAATATACAGCTTCTCCTGTTCCATTAACACCATAACCAGCATCGCAACGTTCTTTTGCTGCTCTAGATGCTACATCACGTGGTACTAAGTTACCAAAAGCAGGGTAACGACGTTCTAAATAGTAATCTCTATCTTCTTCTGCAATATCAGTAGGTTTTAATTTTCCTTGTTGTATTGCTTTAGCGTCTTCTAATTTTGCAGGAACCCAAATTCTACCATCATTACGTAATGACTCTGACATCAACGTTAATTTAGATTGGTAATCTCCTGAACGTGGAATACACGTTGGGTGAATTTGTGTAAAACAAGGATTTGCGAAATAGGCTCCTTTTTTATGTATTTTCCAAGCTGCAGTTGCATTAGAACCCATAGCGTTGGTTGATAAGAAATATACATTTCCGTAACCTCCAGTTGCTATAACTACGGCGTGAGCTGAGTGACGTTCTATTTCTCCTGTAATTAAATTACGAGCAATAATACCTCTTGCTTTTCCATCAACTTTTACAACATCTAACATTTCGTGACGGTTGAACATCTCAATCTTACCACGAGCAATCTGACGGTTCATTGCAGAATAAGCTCCTAATAATAATTGTTGTCCTGTTTGTCCTTTAGCGTAAAACGTTCTTGATACTAATACACCACCAAATGAACGGTTATCTAATAATCCACCATAATCACGTGCAAAAGGAACACCTTGAGCAACACATTGGTCAATAATATTACCAGATACCTCAGCTAAACGATAGACGTTTGCTTCACGCGAACGGTAATCTCCACCTTTTACAGTATCATAAAAAAGACGGTAATTAGAGTCACCATCTCCCATGTAATTTTTTGCTGCGTTAATACCACCTTGAGCCGCAATTGAGTGCGCTCTACGAGGTGAATCTTGGTAAGCAAAAGCTTTTACGTTATATCCTAATTCTGCTAAAGTTGCTGCTGCAGAACCTCCAGCTAATCCTGTTCCTACTACAATAATGTCGATATGACGTTTGTTTGCAGGGTTTACAAGATTGATATTATCTTTATAAGTTGTCCATTTATCTTTAATTGGACCTTCTGGTACTTTTGAATCTAAAGCCATATATATTTAAGATTAATGGTTAAAGTGGTGAAATAATGCTACGATAACAAAACCTAAAGGAATGATAATTGAATATGCTAACCCAAAGTTTTTAAAGAATTTCTTTCTACTAGAAGCAACTCCCATTGACTGTAAAGAAGAAGTAAATCCGTGCATTAAGTGTAATGATAAGAAGACAAAAGCTACTACATATGCTATAACTCTCCATATTGGAACAAACTTATGTTGTAACTCACCAAAGTATCTTGTTGGATCTTCTGGTAATACTTCTATATATTTATGGTTAATTTCTGGAACCCAAAAATCAATAAAGTGAAGTACAATAAATGCTAAAATAGCAAGTCCACTGTAAATCATGTTTCTACTCATCCATGATGAGTTTGCTGCTCCATTATTTTTTTTGTAGCTAATATTCCCTACAGCTTTTCTATTTCTCACTTCTAAAACAAACCCAAGTACAAAGTGAAAAATCACTCCGAAAACTAAAACGGGTTGTAGCGCAAATTGTACTAACGGATTGGTTCCCATAAAATGAGATAATTCGTTAAACAAGTCAGCACTAAAAACTGACGTAATGTTAACTGCTAAGTGAATAATTAAGAAAAAAATTAGGAATAACGCAGAAAGTGCCATGGCAATCTTTCTTCCTATCGACGAATTTAGAATTCCGCTCATTGTTGATTTGATTAGTTTTTATGTTTAACAAAGATACACAGCAAATGGGTTTTTGACAACTTCACCGTGTTATAAATAATTTATTTAGAATCAATTTAATTAGCCTTCAATACCATTGTTAGTCTTCCTCTTGAACACATCATAAAATCAATGAATACAACACTTTAGAACACGCTCTATCAATTACAACACTGCCATTATTTCGGCAATTATTATAATTAAGACCAATGAAAAAGGATAAACTGCAGCATAAGCAATTTGAGGGGCTTCAGATTCTGTCATAGAATCCGCAGCACTTAAACCCGGTGTTGATGTCATTCCACCTGTTAAAGCACCTAAAATAGACAAGAAATTAATCTTCATAAAAAAGCGACCTACAATAACTGTTATAATCATTGGCACTAATGTAATAATTGCTCCATATAGAAATAAAACAACCCCATGCTCTTGAATGGCTGAAACCAAACTTTGTCCTGCATTTAAGCCAACGGGAGTTAAAAATAACAACAGTCCAAATTGACGTAATATTTGATTTGCAGGACCTGTCAAATTCCAAATTACACCAGCAAATTTACCTTTCCAACTTAAAAATATTGATGCTAAAAGTACACCCCCTGTTAAACCCAATTTAAGATGCATACTTCCTAATGGAATAGCAATAAAACCAAGTATTACACCGATAGCGATACCAAATGCAACAGGTAAAAAACTTGTTTCTCCTATTCTTTTTAAACTATCACCAAAAAGCTGTGTTACTGCTGACACATTACCCTTAGAAGAAGATACTAAAACTTTATCACCATATTTAACTCGAGTTGTAGGGTGAGGTGCTAAATCTATACTAGCTCTTCTTATACGTGTGATGGTTGCCGAGTAATTTTCAAAAAGGTTAAGTTCTTTTATTGTTTTGTTAACCACAGTATCATTACTAACAACATACCACTTAATATCATATTTGCCACTACGTGGTATTTCTATATCAGTAACTTTACCTAACAATAGCTCTATACGACTTAATGCATTGACAGTCCCAACTGCTTTTATAATATCACCTGTCTCTAAAATAGTATCACGTGTTGGATAGAACGGAAGTTGATTAGGTTTCATTATACGAGAAATATTCGCCTTAGTCATAAAACGTATTCTCAATTCTTTAATCGTTTTCCCGTTTACATTTTCATTAGAAATAATTAAATTCTTATTAATTACTGGAGGTGTACTTGATTTTGATATCTCTTCAAAATTCTTCTCTTCAGTTTTAATATTCACTTTAAATAATAAAGGCCCAAGCTTTACAAATAAAATAACTCCTAAAACACCAAACGGATATGCAATACCATAACCAATGGATGCTAACGGTGACCCTGAAGCTTCTATAGATGCTGCCAAACCCGGTGTAGAAGTTAATGCACCTGTTAGCAAACCACTCATCATGTTCATATCTACATCATACAAATAAGAAATAGATATAGCAGTAAGCCCACCAGCTATGACACTAATTCCTGCAAGCAGAATAAGTTTTGCTCCATTTTCTTTAAATGAACTAAAAAACGAAGGCCCAGCTTGCATACCAATTGTGTAAATAAACAATACTAAACCTACACTCTGTATAATCGGTGGAATACTAAAATTTACGCCATAAAAATTATATAAATACCCAAAGAAAATAGCCACAAAGATAACTGCCGAAGTATCAAAGCTAATTCCCTTTATTCGCACATTACCAAGCGCAATCCCAAAGCCAATAACTAGGAATAATACAAAGTAGTCTTTGGTGAGTAATTCTGAAATAAATCCCATATTCAATAACTATTTTTATTTAGCTGAACAAAAGTATACGGTTGCTCAATTCAATTTTATGATTAATATCACTTTATAGGTCATCACCACAAATAATAATTAAATTTTTATTCTTGAATCCCCTGTAAACATTGAACGAATACGTTGTAGTAAGTTTTTATATTTAATTTCAACCTCAACTTTCAGGTTCATTATAATTGTAAAATTAACAATGATAATGAAATGTTAAAAACCTAAGATACAAAACTTCTATTTTAAGTATTCGTTAAATAAAACCTTAGCTTTGTAATTCAAAATAAATTCCAAAATTATGAAATACAATCAAATTAACTCCGATCTCTTCATAAACAACAGAAAAAACTTTAAAAACAAAATGGTTAGCAACAGTTTAGCTGTTTTTAACTCTAATGATGTTTACCCAATTGGGGCTGATAGTACTATACCTTTTCAGCAAGATAGAAACATATTTTATTTAAGTGGTGTAGATCAAGAAGAAAGTACTTTAGTACTTTTTCCTGATTGTCCGAATCCAAAACACCGAGAAATTTTATTTTTAACCGAAACAAATGCACATATCGCTGTTTGGGAAGGTGAAAAATTGACTAAAGAAAAAGCTTTTGAAACCTCTGGTGTAAGTACCGTTTATTGGCTTCAAGATTTTGACCGTGTCATGAAAGAAATTATGTCTCAAGCAGACACAATCTACATCAACACTAACGAACATTACCGTGCTAGTGTAGCAACAGAAACACGCGAAGACAGATTTAATAAAGCAGTTAGAGCACAATTCCCAGCACATAAAGTAGAAAAGAGCAATCCTATTTTACAACGTTTACGTTCTGTAAAACATCCTTTAGAATTAGACATTATACAAGAAGCTTGTAACATTACAGAAAAAGGATTTAGAAGAATCTTAGAATTTGTAAAACCAGATGTTTGGGAATACAATATTGAAGCGGAGTTTATGCACGAGTTTTTAAACAATCGCTCAAAAGGATTTGCATACACACCAATTGTCGCTTCAGGAAACAACGCCAACGTTTTACACTATATTGAAAACAATAAACAATGTAAAGCTGGTGATTTAATTCTTTTAGATATCGGAGCAGAATACGCTAATTACGCAAGTGACATGAGTAGAACGATTCCTGTTTCTGGTAAATTTACTAAACGCCAAAAAGAAGTTTACAATGCTATAAATCGTGTAAAAAATGAAGCGACCAAAATGCTAACTCCCGGAACAATTTGGGCAGATTACCATAAGGAAGTAGGAAAAATAGCAACTTCAGAAATGTTAAGCTTAGGACTATTAGATAAAGCTGATGTACAAAATGAGGATAAAGATTGGCCTGCGTATAAAAAATATTTTATGCACGGAACATCTCACCATATGGGATTAGATACTCATGATTACGGTATTCTTCACGAACCTATGAAAGCTAATATGGTATTTACCGTAGAACCTGGTTTTTACATTCCAGATGAAGGTTTCGGAATCCGTATTGAAGATGATGTTGTTATACAAGAAAGCGGAGAACCTTTCAACTTAATGCGCAACATCCCTATTGAAGCTGATGAGATTGAAGATCTTATGAACTAAAAACCCTCATATAAATCTTAAATATAAAAAAGCCAAAACAAATTAATGTTTTGGCTTTTTTTTGAACAAATTAAAATTAATCAATTAAACAGCAACGCTGCTGTCTTCAAAAACATAGCGTTGTAATTTTTGCAAGGTTTCTAATTTATCACTCGTATTTACTAAAAGTGATATATTATTATAACTACCACCATATGCAATCATTCTTACATTTACGTCTTGTAAAACTTGAAATAATTCTGGTGTATCTGGGTGATAAATAATATGGTTTCCAACCAAACAAACGATACTCATATAGTCATCGATTGCAACTTTTGCGAATTTTTCTAATTCCTCTGTAATAGACTCTAAATGAGTCGTATTATCTATCGTTAAAGACACCGCAATTTCAGAGGTTGTAATCATATCTATTGACGTTTCATATTTCTCAAAAATCTCAAAAACTTTCTTTAAAAATCCGTGTGCTAATAGCATGCGTACAGATTTAATTTTAATCGCTGTAATATTATCTTTTGCCGCAATCGCTTTGATTCCTTCACCATTAACCTCATTAGTAATTAAAGTTCCATGAGCTTCAGGATCCATTGTATTTTTTAATCGAAGCGGAATATCTAATGCACGCATTGGCATTACCGTGTGAGGATGTAGAATTTTAGCTCCAAAATAAGCCAACTCCGCAGCTTCATCATAAGATAAATGTGATAAAGCTGTTGTGTTATCTACAAAACGAGGATCGTTATTATGAAATCCATCAATATCAGTCCAAATCTGTACCTCTTCAGCTTCTATAGCAGCCCCAATAATAGTTGCTGTATAATCACTACCTCCACGTTCTAAATTAGTTATTACACCATCGACATCTAAGCAAATAAAACCCTGAGTAATATAAACATCAGCTTCATTTGTATCCTGCATTAAACGCTCTAAATTCTGTTTGATATAGAAGTTATCTGGTTCATTCGCTCTATCCGTTCTCATAAATTCTAAAGCAGGCAATAAAGCAACTTTTAAGCCATCTTGTTGCAGTAATCTACTAAACATAAATGTAGAAAGTAATTCTCCATTCGCTAAAATGGTATTGTGAAGTAATACAGAATGTGGTTGATTTACAGCAGCTAATAAAGATTCAAAAATTGAATTAACATACTGAATCACCTCTTGATATAAAGCTTTATTTTGAATTAAATCGAAAACTGTTTTTCTGTAAGCTTCGTTTAATTCCTTAATTTTTGCTTCTGCTTCGTTAGTTGCATTCCCCTTAATTAAACTTGAAATTTCAACCAGAGCATTAGTAGTACCAGACATTGCTGATAAAACCACAATCTTCTTACCCTTAGTGCTTATAATATCTTTAACGTGGTTCATGTTAACTACAGAACCTACTGACGTACCTCCAAACTTATATACTAACATAATTTTTAATTTTATGGTACAAATGTAGAGGTGACATTTGGAATAAACATAAAAATTAAAAAAATAGTTATTTTTTACACAGTTTGTTAAATATATAACAAAAATAGAATAATTAACCGTGTAATTAAGACTTTAGAAGAAATAAATGACCTTTATTTCTTTAGCTGAAAAACAGAAACACTCAAAAAAGTAATAAAAGAAGGCAAGACCCAACCTAAACTATAATTTGCCATAGGGATATAATTTGTTATACTTTTCAATCCTTCAGTAGGACTTAAAAAACCAATAACATCTGGAATGCTAAATAAAATTGTAATGACAACAACCGCTCTAAAAACTAAAGGAGTTGCAATATTTTCTGGTAAGACATTCAACAAAATAAGAATAATAGTAATTGGATATATAAATAATAACACCGGAACACCCACTAGAATGATAGAATTAAAATCTAACTGACCAACTACAACTCCAAATACACAAGCTAGAACTGCCGAAATAATATAAACTCTTTTAGAATCATTAAGTAAACCTTTAAAATAATCTGCAGTACCAGCCACAATACCAATAGCTGTAGTTAAACAGGCTAATGAAATTAAAACACTAAGAATAGTGTTTCCAAATTCACCTAAAGAAGCAATACTAATACCACGCAATAAATTAGCACGTTGCATATCATTACTTAATCCTGAATCTATAGAAATATCTGAGCCGTAATAAGCACCAACAGCTATTAAACCAGCATAAATAACAAATAGACCTAAACCAGCTATAAAACCCGACTTCCTGATTAATGTCCGCTTAGAACTATAAGCCTCAACTGACATGTTTTTAAAATTTAAAGACACAATAATCACAGCACCTACAACAACGGAAGCAATAGCATCAAAGGTTTGATAGCCTTCTAAAAAACCTGTAATAATTGGTGTTTTAGATTGTGAAACTCCTGTATTAAATTCTGAAGAAGCCAAAGCAATACCAATAACAGCCAATAAAAGCAACACAATAAAAGGCGTTAAAAATTTACCGATAACATTGAGGATTTTTGCCCGGTTAAGCACAAAAATCAAAACCAAAGAGAAATAAATTGAACTTGTTAGTAAAGGACTTGTTCCAAAAGCAGGAAACACAGCAACTTCATGTGTTGCCACAGCAGTTCTTGGTGATGGAATAGCAACAGCAATGACATAAATTAGAATACAATAAATTACACTAAAACTTTTAGATACTTTTTTGCCAAAATCAAATAGTGTTCCTTGTAATCTTGAATGAGCGAGAATCCCGAGAATAGGAATAACAACAGCTGTAATCATGAAGCCAATGGTTACTAAAAACCAATTCTCTCCTGCATTATAACCTAATAATGGCGGAATTAATAAATTTCCTGCTCCAAAAAATAAAGAGAACAGACCAAAACTAGTTATTAAAAGTTCTTTACGTTGAATATTCACTTACTACTTTTTCTTAAGTTCTAAATCTCCAAAATCGAAACTAAAATCGGTAATTGGAGCAATGTAATTCATTGTTGCAGAAACAGCTTCTCCTTTTTCATTAAAGGTAAATTGGACATAAACATCAGCATCAAAACTTCGATTATTCCACTTAGCCACAAAAGTTGTTGAATTATATGGTAATAACTCACCAAATAACTGGGAAGATCTTACACTCTTAATTGTATATCCTTTTTTAGCTTCATGAGAAATAACAATATCCCCAAACCAATCATCCGCATAAGTCCCCACAATCTGTTCTGGTTTTGGTATCGTTTTTAATTTCTTTGCTTTTTTTACTTTAGCATACACCTCAGCTTTTACACTATCATTAAATTTAATGTAATCAGCGTTTCCTGAACCATAATTCTCTAACCAATTTCTATTGCCATAACCTAAATAAGCATCTTTAATAGTATTTGTAATGGTACTAAAAGCAGAACCATTCATTTGGTTGGTTAAAACAACAATCCCTAAGTCTAAATCCGGAATCATTGTAAACTGAGTTACGGTACCTAATAAACCACCGGTATGATAAACTTGTTTATGTCCACCTTTTACATCAGAAACAAACCAACCTAAACCGTAACCTTTAAAGTTAGAATTATAAGAATCATTTGGATACACTTTTAATGGGGTTTGTAATTGCCAAAGCTCATGAAATTGTTTTTGGCTCAATAGACGCTCTCCATTTTTAGTTACAGCATTATTCATTAAAAACTGAGACCATGTTAGCATGTCTGTAATATTACTTACAATTCCACCAGCTGGGTTTGCAAGCGCACTCCAATCATGCGGAATCTGAATAACCTCACCTTCAGTCATTGTATGCGCATCAATAATATTCGATTTATCGGTAACACGATTGTATGATGCTTTACTACTTGTCATTCCAACAGGTTGCAAAATTTTAGTTTCAATAAATTCTTCCCAAGACAAACCACTTACACGTTTTAAAACTTCACCCGCAATGATAAACATGTTATTATTATACTTAAACTGACTTCTAAATGAACTTTCAGGTTCTAAATACTGAACATTAGCAATAACATCGTCAATTGTAAAATCTCCTCCTTCAGGAAAAAACATTAAATCACCTGCACCTAAACCCAATCCGCTACGGTGTGTTAATAAATCTCTAACCGTAAATTGCTCAGTTACCCAAGCATCATGAAGTTTGAATTCTGGAATATACTGACGAACTTTATCATCCCAATTCAACTTACCCGCATCTACCATCATTGCTAGAGCAAAACATGTAAATCCCTTACTATTTGAAGCGATGCCCACTAAAGTCTCGTCATTCATTTCCTTTTTATTAGTCAATGAACGTACACCATGACCTTTAGAATAGATAATTTTCCCATCCTTATAAATACCAACAGAGATACCAGGAACATCAAACGTGGTTAATGTTGCTTCAATTAAGCTATCTAAGGATTGTTCTTTAATTTGTGCATTTAACAAGAAAACTGAAACAAATAGAACCGAAGTAAAAAATCGTTTTAAAAACATGAAATGAAAATTTAATTTTGAATGCCACCAAAGATACTAAAATGTTATAACGAATAAAGGTCCATAATGTTTTCAAAATATATCTTTGCTAATATGATTTTAGACTATAAAAACAGCACCATACATTTTACTACCGAAGGAAAAGGACAATCTGTTGTTTTACTGCACGGTTTCTTAGAAAGCGTAAATATGTGGAATGATTTAGTTCCAAAACTAACTAACGCACACCAGGTTATTTGCATCGACCTCTTAGGTCACGGACAAACAGAATGTTTAGGTTATGTACATACTATGGAAACTATGGCCGAAGCCGTTTTTACTGTTTTAGAATATTTAAATATTGAAAAGGCACACTTTATTGGCCATTCTATGGGCGCTTATGTTGCTTTAGCTCTCGCTGAAAAACACCCAAATCTATTTAACGGACTCTGTTTAATGAATTCTACATTTGAAGCCGATACAGAAGAACGAAAACTAATTAGATCTAGAGCTTGTAAAATGGCACAAACCAATTATGAAGCTTTAGTAAAAATGTCCTTTGCTAATTTATTTACAGCTGAAAGTAAAATTAAACATGAAGCCGATTACAATAAAGCACTTCAGCAAGCCTTATTAACACCTGTTCAAGGTTACATTGCTGCACAAGAAGGTATGAAGCTACGGCCAAACTATATAAAACTCTTTAAAAAACTACCAATAAAGAAAATTATAATTATTGGAGAGGAAGATGGCTTAATAGATAGCGATTCTCTAACTCTTCAAATTAAAAACACAGATATAGATTACGCACTAATATCCGGTGGACATATGAGCTATATTGAAAATAAATCAGAATTAACTTACAGATTGTTACACTTTATCGAAAAATAAAGTCTTTTAACGCTTTGTTTTCGTATATTTTTTATGTTTACGTAAGAAAATTAAATATCACAAGTATGGCACCTAGCAAAATCTACTGTGATTTATTTGGTCATAACTACGAAATCACCAAAAAAGTCACTAACCACGTAAACGAATACACTTGTAAATGCTGCAAAAAACAGTTAACTACAGGTAGTAACGGAAAGCTCACAGAATTAACACCTAAACATCAGGACATAAACTCTGCTTTAGAGCGTATATACAACCATAAATCGTTACGTTTAAAGCAAAAAACACTCCGTTCGTCGATTTATTAATTGTTGATAACTTTTTTTCTACTATTTTTATTACATTCCAGTTCCATTTAATAGCGCACTAACTCCTAAGAAGACTCGTTAATGAAAAAACTTTATTGCGCATTGTTTGGACATAATTACAAAGTGTCCAAAAATGTAACCTATCACGTAAAAGAATATCAGTGTAAAAATTGTAAAACTGAAAGAACAATTGATGGAGACGGAAAGTTTATTCCTTTAACTCCAAAATTTAAAGAAATTAACACCGTACTAAATCACGTACACAACAAGCGACTAGAGAAAGGGCAAAAAGTCTTTATGATTGATCTTTAAGCGCATTCCAACCTTTAGCTATAATAGGAATTTTCTCTTCACTTCTAGTAACTAAATGCATTCCTCTGTCTTCTTCTGTCATAAAACCAATAACAGTTAAATTAGGATTTGCCTTAATTTTAGGAAAATCTTCTTGAGATATAGTCATCAATAATTCATAATCCTCGCCACCACTCAAAGCAATTGTAGTACTATCTATATTAAATTCTTCACAAGTAGAAATAACCTGAGGATCTAATGGAATCTTATTTTCATAAAGATCAACACCTACCTTACTTTGCTTACATAAATGTATCACTTCTGAAGATAAACCATCACTCACATCAATCATACTCGTTGGTTTAACATCTAATTCTTTAAGTAATTCAACAATATCCTTACGAGCTTCAGGCTTTAATTGTCTTTCTATAATATAAGTATACATCGACAAATCTGGTTGATTTTGCGGATTCACTTTAAAGACTTCTTTTTCGCGCTCTAAAACTTGTAATCCCATATATGCTCCACCTATATCTCCAGATAGAACTAACAAATCATTAGGTTTAGCACCAGATCTTAAAACTTCATCACCTTTTTCAACTTCACCGATAGCGGTAACAGAAATAATTAAACCAGAAGTTGAAGAGGTCGTATCACCACCAACGACATCTACATTGTAAACTTGAGCAGCAGTTGTAATACCTGCATATAATTCTTCTAAAGCCTCTAAAGGAAAACGGTTAGATACAGCTATAGAAACAGTAACCTGAGTTGCTGTTGCATTCATAGCATAAATATCAGAAAGATTAACAACAATAGCTTTATAACCTAAATGCTTTAACGGCGCATAACTCAAATCAAAATGCACACCTTCGACAAGCAAATCAGTAGAAACAACAACTTGCTTCTTATCAAAATTAAGTACAGCAGCATCATCACCAATACTTTTAATTGTGGATTTCTGTGTGACTTTAAAATGTTCAGTTAAGTGCTCAATTAGTTTAAACTCTCCTAATTCACTCAAAGGAGTTCGCTGTGGGTTTTTATCTTCAATCATAATGCAAAAATATTATGCTTTTTTTTAATAAGCTGAATTAAAACAATTATTTATAAAACAATTTAATAATAATTTAAAGACACCAAACAGAACAACGGCTATAAACAGTTAATAAAAGACACTCTAAACAACTTAAATTCAAACCTTAATAATTCATTTCCGATTAAAAAAACATAAGATTTTTGAGATAAATCGACTCAAAACCAACAAAACAAGTGCATTTCATCGAAAAATTAAGCACTTCAACCTGTAGCAATCAAAATTTATATAAATTGCTCATCCCCAAACACCCTAACTAATGAAACCTAAGACTACCAAAGCTCTACCTTGTGCTATTTTTGGCCATAATTATGTAAAATCTAAAACAAATATAGATCACACGATAGAGATGACATGCACACATTGCGACACAGTTGTTGTTACAGATCATCATGGAAATTTTGAAAACAATACTGTTGCAAACAAACAAATCTCAGAAACATTACAAGAATTATATCGACTTACAAAATGCATCGCAAAAACAAAAGTCGCATCCTAATTCACTTTTCTACTTGGCCTTTACTTGGTTAACCTACTATAGTCAACGCTTATCTAACCATATACTAATATAATGTTAGTACCTATGGTTAAACACTTGCTATATTGTATATTTGCATTCTATTTAGAATTAATCTAGCTATGAAATATGATTAAAGTCTCTGAACATGCAAAAAAGAAAGTCATAGAACTTATGACTGATGATGGCTTCGACCCAAGCACCGATTTCGTTAGAGTTGGTGTAAAAAGTGGTGGTTGTTCTGGTTTATCTTATGATTTAAAATTTGATAAAACACAACTAGAAGACGACAAAATCTTTGAAGTAAATGATATAAAAATCATTGTAGACAAAAAAAGCTTCCTTTATCTCATTGGTACAACCTTAGAATATTCAGGTGGACTAAATGGAACAGGTTTCGTATTTAATAACCCTAATGCAAATCGTACTTGTGGTTGTGGAGAATCTTTTTCTCTTTAAATCAAGAAATCAAAATTACCTCAACCTTCCAATTCGGAGAAGCTTAAACAAACGTAAAAATTATTATGAGTAAATATACAGAAGACGATCTTAGAGAAGAATTAAAAACCAAAGAATACGAATATGGTTTTTTCACAGATATAGAATCTGAAACTTTCCCTATTGGTCTAAATGAAGAAATTGTTATCGCTATTTCTAAGAAAAAAGAAGAGCCAGAATGGATGACCGAATGGAGACTAGAGGCTTTTAAGGCTTGGAAAGAAATGACCGAACCAGAATGGGCAAATGTACATTACAAGAAACCAGACTTTCAATCCATAGCATATTATTCTGCACCAGTTGCAATAGACCCTAATAAAACATTAGACGATGTAGACCCAGATCTATTAGCAATGTATAAAAAGTTAGGGATATCTGTAGATGAGCAGAAAAAAATGAACAATGTTGCAATGGATATTGTTGTAGACTCTGTTTCTGTAGCAACTACTTTTAAAAAGACTTTAGCTGAAAAAGGAATTATTTTTATGTCTATTTCTGAAGCTATAAAAGAGCATCCAGAATTAGTAAAAAAATATATAGGAACAATTGTACCTATTAAAGATAACTTCTATGCGGCTTTAAATTCTGCTGTATTTAGTGACGGATCATTCTGTTATATTCCAAAAGGTGTAAAATGCCCAATGGAATTGTCTACTTACTTCAGAATTAATCAAGGAGGAACAGGACAATTTGAAAGAACACTTCTTGTTGCAGACGAAGGAAGTTATGTTTCTTATTTAGAAGGTTGTACTGCCCCAAGCAGAGATGAAAATCAATTACACGCTGCTGTTGTAGAGCTTATTGCTTTAGATGATGCTGAAATAAAATATTCAACAGTACAAAACTGGTACCCTGGAAACTCTGAAGGTAAAGGTGGTGTTTACAATTTCGTAACAAAAAGGGGGCTTTGTGAGAAAAACGCAAAAATTTCTTGGACACAAGTTGAAACGGGTTCTGCTGTAACATGGAAATATCCTAGCTGTATATTAAAAGGTGATAATTCAGTAGGTGAATTTTATTCTATTGCTGTAACTAATAATTATCAGCAAGCAGATACAGGAACTAAAATGATTCACTTAGGTAAAAACACAAAATCAACTATTATTTCAAAAGGTGTTTCTGCTGGTAAGTCACAAAACTCGTATCGTGGATTGGTTCAAATAGGACCTAGAGCAGATAACGCTCGTAACTTTTCACAATGTGATAGTTTATTAATGGGTAACGATTGTGGCGCACACACATTCCCATATATAGAAGCAAAAAACAAAACAGCAAAAATAGAACACGAAGCAACAACAAGTAAAATTGGTGAAGATCAAATTTTCTATTGTAACCAAAGAGGTATTGATACTGAAAAAGCTATTGCATTAATTGTTAACGGTTTTAGTAAAGAGGTATTGAATAAGTTACCAATGGAATTTGCAGTTGAAGCTCGTAAATTATTAGAGATTAGCTTAGAAGGTTCTGTTGGATAACAAACCTAAAGTTGGTCACTAAGCTTAGTTGAAGCAAAAGTATTATAGATATAAAATTTAAATATGAAAAAAATCAACTTAATCATCGTTTTAGCTTTAGCATTATTTGCTTGTAAAAACGAACCAAAACAAGAAGAGGTAAATCTAGAAGCAAATCGTGCAAAATCTTACGATCAAAACGATGGGTTTATTACTTTAAGAGGTGAATTTGTGTATTATGCAGATGCAGCAGTATTACAAACCGCGAATGAAATTTACGGTGTAGTAATAGACCAGAATATGCACCAACTAGATAAGCAAGTAAAAGCTTATAAAAAAGAAGATACAGATATGGTACCTGTTACCGTCAGAGTTAGACAGTTTGAAAAAAACGAAGACGAAGAAGGATGGCAGTACCGAGTAGAAATAAAAGAAATTTTAAAGGTGGAAGCACCTGATCCAGAATCAAAAGACGTTATAAAATTAGCAAAATAAGACTATGTTAAAGATTAATAATTTACACGCAAGTATAGGAGATAAAGCCATATTAAAAGGAATAAATCTTGAAGTAAAAGCAGGAGAAGTTCATGCTATTATGGGACCAAATGGTTCTGGTAAAAGTACTTTAGCTTCAGTAATTGCAGGTAAAGAAGACTACGAAGTTACTGAAGGTTCTATATTATTAGAAAATGAAGATATAGAAGATTTAGCTGCAGAAGAAAGAGCACACAATGGCGTATTCTTATCATTTCAATACCCTGTAGAAATACCTGGAGTTAGTGTAACTAATTTTATAAAAACAGCTATTAACTCTACTCGTAAAGCTAAAGGTTTAGAAGATATGCCTGCTAAAGACATGTTAAAAATGATTCGTGAGAAATCAGAATTATTAGAAATTGACCGTAAGTTTTTATCACGTTCTTTAAACGAAGGATTTTCTGGTGGTGAAAAGAAAAGAAATGAAATTTTTCAAATGGCAATGTTAGAGCCTAAATTAGCCATTTTAGATGAAACTGATTCAGGATTAGATATCGATGCTTTACGTATTGTTTCTAATGGAGTTAATAAATTAAAATCTAAAGACAACGCTGTAATTGTAATTACACACTACCAACGTTTATTAGATTATATCGTACCAGATTTTGTTCACGTTTTATTAAACGGAAAGATTGTAAAATCCGGAGGTAAAGAATTAGCACATGAGCTAGAAGAAAAAGGTTACGATTGGATTAAAGAAGAAGTAAACGCATAAGCTTAGCTTGTCATTCCTGAAAAATCAGGAATCCATAATAAACTTATAAGTTAACATTAAAAAGATTCCTGCTTTTGTAGGAATGACAGAAATATGGAATTAAAAGAAAAATTAGTATCGTCATTTATGGCATTTGAAGATAATGTAGATGTACACTCTTCTATACATGACATACGAACAGAAGCTATAAAAATATTTGAAGCAGAAGGTTTTCCTACTAAAAAACAGGAAAACTGGAAATATACATCATTAAATTCCGTTTTAAAACAGGATTATAGTGTATTTCCTAAAAGCGAAAAAGCACTTGAATATAAAGATGTTAAAGAATATTTTATCCATGAAATTGATTCGTATAAAATCATTTTTGTAGACGGAAAATATTCATCACACCTATCTCAAACAACACACGATGGTTTAGATGTCTGTTTAATGTCTGCTGCTTTATCTAAGCCTAAATACAAAGTAATCATTGACAATTACTTTAATAAAATAGCTAACAAAGACAGCTTATCTTCTTTGAATACTGCATTCTCTATGGAAGGTGCTTACATCAATATTCCAAAAAACAAAGTTGTAGATAAGCCAATTCAAATTATACATTTTTCAACAGGTAACGAAGCTGCAATGCTATTACAACCTCGTAATCTAATTGTTGTAAATGAAAATGCACATGTGCAAATTATTGAACGTCACCAGAGCTTAACAGAAAATGCTGTTTTAACGAATTCTGTGACTGAAATTTTTGCTAATAAACGTGCCATAGTTGACTATTATAAAATTCAAAATGACAACCAAAGTGCCTCTTTAATTGATAGTACTTTTATTAACCAAAAACAAGAAAGTTTAGCCAAAGTGCATACATTTTCTTTTGGAGGTAAATTAGTAAGAAACAATCTTGAATTCTACCAAAACGGTGAGCGTATTGATTCTACAATGAAAGGCATAACCATTATTGGTGATAAGCAACATATAGACCATAATACTTTAGTGCATCATATTGAACCAAATTGCGAAAGTCACCAAGATTACAAAGGTATTTTTGATGATAAATCTACAGGGGTATTTAATGGTAAAGTTCTTGTTGAAAAATTAGCACAGAAAACAAATGCTTTTCAAGCTAATAACAATATTTTAATTAGCGATAAAGCAACTATTAACACAAAACCTCAACTTGAAATTTTTGCAGATGATGTAAAATGTTCTCACGGTTGTACTATTGGTCAATTAGATGAAAGCGCAATGTTTTACTTACGTTCTCGTGGTATTCCAGAGAAAGAAGCTAAAGCATTATTAATGTTTGCATTTAGTAATACCGTTTTAGATTCTGTTAAAATTCCAGAAATGAAAACAAGAATCACTAAACTTATTGCCGAAAAATTAGGCGTAAATATTGGGTTTGATTTATAAACTAAAATTTTAAACCTGTTTTGTTTCAACAGCACGACAGGTTTTATATTTAAATAAACTATGTTCGACGTACAAAAAATAAGAAAAGACTTCCCTATCCTTAATCGTAAGGTTAACGGAAAACCATTAGTATATTTTGATAACGCCGCAACATCGCAAACACCTCAGCAAGTTATAGATGTTATTGTAGATTATTACACAAACTACAATGCAAATATTCATAGAGGCGTTCATAGTCTAAGCCAAGAAGCAACAGACGCTTATGAGCAAGCACGTATTAAAATTCAAAAACATTTTAATGCCAAGCAACCCTACGAAATTATTTATACAGCAGGTACAACTCATGGTATTAACTTGGTTGCTACAGGTTTTACTTCATTATTAAATAAAGGCGATGAGATTATAGTATCTGCCTTAGAACACCACAGCAATATAGTGCCATGGCAAATGCTTTGCGAACGCACAGGTGCAATTTTAAAGGTCATTCCTATGAATCAGGATGGCGAATTAATTCTACCAGAATTTGATGCTTTACTAAACGAAAACACAAAATTAGTCTTTGTAAATCATATTTCTAACGCTTTAGGAACTATAAACCCTATTGAATATATTATAGAAAAAGCACATAGTGTTGGAGCTGCTGTTTTAGTAGATGGCGCACAATCTTGTCCGCATTTAAAACCAGACGTTCAAGCATTAGATGTTGATTTTTATGTTTGTTCTGCACACAAAATTTGTGGACCAACTGGAGTAGGCGTTCTTTACGGAAAAGAAGAATGGCTTAAAAAATTACCACCCTACCAAGGTGGTGGTGAAATGATAGACCAAGTAACCTTTGAAAAAACAACTTACGCTGGACTACCACATAAATTTGAAGCAGGAACACCTAATATCTGTGGAGGTATTGCTTTTGGAGCTGCTTTAGATTACATGAATAATATTGGCTTTGATACTATTGCTAAATATGAAAATGAACTTTTAGATTACGGTACAGAAGAATTGCTTAAAATTGAAGGCGTTAAAATTTACGGTACAGCAAAAGAAAAAACCTCAGTAATCTCTTTTAATGTTAGCACTATTCACCCTTATGATATCGGAACTATTTTAGACAAAATGGGTATCGCAGTTCGTACAGGTCACCATTGCGCACAACCTATTATGGATTTCTACAAGATTCCAGGAACTATAAGAGCTTCCTTTATGTTCTACAATACTAAAGAAGAAATTGACGCTTTTATTGTTGCGCTTAAAAAAGCAATCATGATGCTTTCTTAAACCTTGGCATTAAAAGTGTAACTTAAATCGTTAAACACTTAACAGATGAAATTTTTACTTAGTTTTTTTACCTTTATTTTGACATTCATCTCTTGTGATTCGTCTAAAAAAGCCCTTGAAAACAGCAAACAAATGCAAGAAACACCTTCGGGCAACTATTACATAAACCAAATTGGTGATAACAATGTCTCTTCAAACAAAATAGCTATTCATTTTGATGAAGCTACGAATAAAGTTACAGGGTTTTCTGGATGTAATAATTTCTTCGGATCATATAATGTAGAAAATAACAACATCAGCTTTTCTAATATTGCTACTACAAAAAAAATGTGCAGTAAAGATGTTAATGCCATTGAAAAACAGGTTCTAAAACACTTAAATTCTATCAATACTTTTTCTATCAAAAATGATGTAATTTCATTTTCAAATAATGAAAAAGTATTAATAACAAAAATACCTCAAACTATTCCTTTAGAAAAAAATAAAAAAAGCGATATCAATTACCAGACCTCTGTTAATTACAAATATTACTCAAGAAACTCTTTTGATTATATCCTTATTTCAAAAGATCAAATTTTAATTTCAAAAGACGAAAGCCTTATCAATAATGAGACCTTTCAAATTGAAACAAAGGATTGGGAGGCCATAAACGAATTAGTAGAAGCTATTGATTTAGAAACACTCTATAAGTTAACACCACCATCTACAAAACATCAATATGATGGAGCACCGCACGCAAATCTGTCTATTACTGTTGGAGACCAAATGTACATGACAAAAACTTTTGACCACGGTAATCCACCACAAGCTATTGAAAATTTAGTTAATAAAGTGTTATCCGTAAAAGAAAAACTAGCAAAGCAATAGCGATTTTGTAATTTTGCCACAAACAATGAGACTATGACTATTGAAGAAGTACAAAACGAAATTATTGACGAGTTTTCTATGTTTGAAGATTGGGAGGAACGTTACCAATACATGATAGATCTAGGTAAAGACTTACCAATAATAGAAGAAAAATATAAGACCGAAGATAATATTATTAAAGGTTGCCAAAGTAAGGTTTGGGTTCATGCCAATATGCAAGACGATAAAGTAAACTTTACTGCAGATAGTGATGCCATTATAACTAAAGGTATTATTGCGATATTGATCAGAGTATTTTCTAACCAGCATCCTAAAGCAATCCTTGATGCAAACACCGATTTTATTGATAAAATTGGCTTAAAAGAACATTTATCACCAACAAGAGCTAATGGCCTTGTAAGCATGATAAAACAACTAAAATTGTATGCTATTGCATACCAGACACAATTGAATTAAGTTTAAATATTAGAGTTTTACATCACTAAACTCTAAATCTTTAAACACATAAACTAAAAAAATGAGCGATAATACTATAGATACGGCAGAATTAGGAGAGAAAATCCTTAGAGTTTTAAAAACAATATACGATCCAGAAATCCCTGTAGACATCTACGAACTAGGATTGATCTATGATGTTTTTATAAATGAAGATTATGAGGTTAAAATCTTAATGACACTAACAACGCCTAATTGTCCTGTTGCAGAAACTTTACCTTTAGAAGTAGAAGAAAAAGTGAAGTCTCTCAACGAGGTTAAAGATGCTGAAGTAGAAATTACTTTCGATCCACCATGGTCTCAAGAATTAATGAGCGAAGAAGCTAAGTTAGAGCTTGGAATGCTTTAATTAAAATTTATAAATGCCAAGAAGACATTTTACATCACTAAAAGACGATAAGAAAACAAATTTCAAATCGTCTTTTAATGCTTTAGTATATATTCCTCGATTTTTTAAAGAAATTTGGAAAGTCAACAAAAGCTTATTTCTTTTATCTGCATTCTGTAGATTAATAGGTGCCGTACTTCCTGTTATTATTTTATGGATAGGAAAACTGATTGTAGATGAAATTATCTTACAAATCTCATTAGACAATCCAGATTATTACACACTTTGGACTTATGTTGGGACCGAATTTGGCTTAATCATCCTTTCAGATTTAATAAGCAGAGCCATTTCATTAACTGATGGTTTACTTGGTGACGAGTATAATATAACCAGCTCTGTTACTATTATAAAAAAGACCAATCAGATTAATATTAGTTTATTAGAAGATTCTGAATTCTACGATAAATTAGAACGTGCCAGAACACAAACCAACGGACGTGTTGGACTTATGTCTAACGTACTTTCTCAAGTACAAAGCGGTATTTCTATCGCCACACTTGTTGCAGGTTTAATTTATTTTGAACCGTATTTAATAATTCTGTTGGTTCTAAGTATTATCCCTTCATTTATAAATGAGGTACGCTTTAGCCAACAACAATATTCATTAGCACGAAGCTGGACTTCTGAACGTCGAGAATTAGACTATTTACGTTTTATAGGTGCTAACGATAAAACAGCAAAAGAAATTAAGCTTTTTGGCTTGACAGATTTTATTGTGAATCGTTTTCAAAACCTGTCCGAAGAATATTACCAGCTTAATAAAACACTAGCCATAAAGCGTTCTGCACTTGGCTTTCTATTCAACGTTTTAGGTTCTATTAGTTATTACGGAGCTTATGTGTTTATTATCTATCGCGTACTATCAGGAACAATAACCTTGGGTGAATTAACCTTTTTATCAGGTGCATTTAACCGCTTAATGAAGAATTTACAAGACTTCTTTTCTAAGTTTACGCGTATTTCGGAAAGTGCCTTATATCTTAAGGATTATTTTGATTTTATTGATATTTCAATCGTTTCGAAATCAAAAGAAGATATTAAATTACCAAAACATATTAAAATAGGCTTTGAATTTAAAGATGTTCATTTCGCTTATCCTAATTCTGATAATGAAATTCTAAAAGGAATCACCTTCACATTAAAAGCAGGCGAAAAACTCGCTTTTGTAGGTCAAAATGGTGCCGGAAAAACCACATTAATAAAACTACTATTGCGTTTTTACGAACCTACTTCGGGTGAAATATTATTAGACGGCGTTAATATTAATCGTTTCAACATAGCCGAATATCAGGAATATTTTGGTGTTATTTTCCAAGATTTTTTTCGATATGAATTTACCGTAAAAGAAAATATAGCCATTGGAAATATTAACGAAATAGATAACCAAGCTAAAATTGAAAATGCTGCAGAACTAAGTCTGGCTAACGATGTTGTTAAAGAACTAAAAAAAGGCTACAATCAACAATTAGGAAAACGCTTTTTTAACGGGCAAGAATTATCTGGAGGACAATGGCAAAAAGTAGCCTTAGCAAGAGCTTATATGAAAAACGCAGAAGTTATGGTTTTAGATGAACCAACTTCCGCTTTAGATGCAAGAGCAGAAAGCGACGTTTTTGAACGTTTTATTGGTTTAACCGAAGGAAAAACGAGTATTATTATTTCGCATCGTTTCAGTACTGTTCGTCAAGCCAATAGAATTTTGGTATTAGAACACGGTAAAGCTTTAGAAATTGGAACCCATGAAGAACTCATGAAAAACCAAAACCTGTATGCTGAATTGTTTACACTACAAGCAGAAGGCTATCAATAAAATAATTACCTTTAAATTATGGCAGAAGACATTATAAATAGAGTTGCAAGTAGCAAACTAAGAGTTATAGATTTAGAAGATTACTATCCTAAAGGGAAACGTGTTCTTTTTGATATAAAAGATTGGTTATTGGAAGGCTTTGTACTTCGTGAAAAAGAATTTAGAGCTTATGTTGCAGCACAAGATTGGTCCCAATACCAAGATTGTTTTGTAGCACTACACTGCTCTACTGATGCTATTGTACCCGATTGGGCATATATGCTTATTGCTATAGAACTAGAAACCTACAGTCAACAAACTATTATAGGTACTTTAGATGAATTAGAATCTTTACTTTACGCTCACATTATTTCTAACTTAGATGCTTCAGAATATGAAGGGTTTCCGGTGATTATAAAAGGCTGTTCTAACAAACCTGTACCAGCAAATGCATTAGTACTACTCTCTCAAAAATTAAAACCAATTGCCAGATCTATTATGTTTGGCGAGGCTTGCTCTGCTGTTCCTCTATATAAAAAACGATAGAACATAAGCAAACCTTAAAATTTTATTAAAATCTATTTTTGAGTTGGCTTACTAGATGAAAACAAAATAATTTTACACCTTTAAATTATATTATTATCGAATATAAATTGTGACTTCACTCAATAAAATGGGTCTAACAATAGAGTAATTTAATTAATGTAACCTAAAACAATAAAAAATTAAAATTTACCTTATTATGAATATCAACAAGAAATTATTTTTATCAGCATCGTTAATGTTAGCCATTAGCTTTGGTTTTTCTCAAACAAAAGAAGAATTACAAACTCAAAAAGCCGAGAAACAAGCAGAAGCAAACAAGTTTCAAGGAGAAGCTAATGCTTTACAAGCACAAATTGACGCTTTACCAGGTTGGAGAACAGGTGCTTTTGGTACCATTGGTGGTAACTTATCTGAATTTAGCGACTGGTACTCTCAAGGAACACCAAATAACAGTTCTGGAAATATTGGAATTTCTTTTAATGCATTTGCAAATAAAATTGAAGACAAATATTTTTGGAGAAACGCTTTAACTACAAATTTTGCATGGGTAAAATTAGATGATAAAGATGATAATACGGACAGCGATTCTTTCGAATCTACTACTGATGTCTTTAATATTTCTTCCCTTTACGGTAGAAATATCACTAAAACAATAGCTATTTCAGCTTTAGGAGAATACAGAACAACACTTTTAGATAACTTTAATGATCCTGGATATTTAGACCTTGGTATTGGTGCAACATGGACACCAATTGAAAACCTAATCGTAGTAGTACATCCTTTAAACTACAATTTTGTTTTTGCTGATGAAGACACTGTTTTCGAATCTTCTTTAGGTGCTAAAATTGTAGCAGATTATACAAGACAAATTGGAGCTATCCACTTCAAAACAAACCTATCTGCTTTTCAAAGCTATGAATCTTCTGATTTATCTAACTGGACATGGACAAACTCATTTAGTTATAAATTATGGAAAATGATTGGTGTTGGTTTTGACTTTGGTTTACGTAGCAACAAACAAGAAGCTTTAAATTACATACAAAATCTACCTGTTGCAGATGGAGGTAATCCTTCAGAAACTTTCGATTCTGTAGACAATAAATTACAATCTTATTACACTGTTGGTTTATCATACTCGTTTTAATTAACCAACTTATAAAAAGTACAAAAGCCTGTCTAAATTATCTTTAGACAGGCTTTTTTATGCAATTACATCACAACTTTAGTTGAACTTCTTTTTCTTATCCTTCTTCTTAAACAAGCGTTTAATAAAGCCATCTCGTTTAGTTGGCTCACAATCTAAATCTTCTAATACTTTATTTGAAGGTTTTTCAAACTTAGCCCTTGTTATCGATTTATAGTCGTTATCCTTGTTTAACTTCTGATAGAATTTGGCAAAAATCGGTAAAGCCGAATTGGCACCTTGCCCCATTCCTGTAGATTTAAATCCAATACTATGGTTGTCATTACCAACCCAAGTTATAGTGACTAAATTTGGCGTTAAACCAACAAACCAACCATCTTTATTGTTTTGTGTAGTTCCTGTTTTACCTGCAATATCATTGGTTAAACCATAAGTATTTCTCAATCGTGTTGCGGTTCCTTTATTTACTGTAGATTTCATCATCTCTAAAAGCACTTGCCTTGTATAATCACTGAAGGCTTGTTTTTCGGCAATTTCAGGTTCGAAGGTTGCAATAACATTTCCGTTTTTATCTTCAATTTTAGTGATATAATAAGGAGTAACGGATTTACTTTTATTTAAGTAACTCGCATATGCACCTGTTAATTCTTTCAAATTAATTTCAGCAACACCTAATGCTAAAGAAGGTTCTTCGGGCATTTCTTTTGTGATTCCTAGTTTTTCAACTTGCGCAATCACCTTTTCAATCCCCACTTCTTCTAACACTTTAACCGAAATGGTATTAACGGAATTACTTAAAGCATTTTCTAAATTGTAATTGATATAAATGTCTTCCTCTTCGCTTCCTGAATTGGTCGGTGTCCAATCATCATAATTAGTATAGGTTACTTTGTTCAATGAAAAATAGGTACACGGATTTAATCCATTATCAATAGCAGCGGTATATACAAAAGGCTTAAAGGTAGAGCCGATTTGGCGCTCACTTTGCGAAATATGATCGTATTTAAAATAGCGATAATCAATGCCACCAACATAAGCTTTTACGGCTCCTGTTTTTGGCTCAATAGATAGCATTCCTGTATTTAAAAACTTTAGATAATGCTTCAAACTATCTAGTGTAGATATATTTTTAATCGTATCGCCTTGCCAAGTAAATAAATCTGTTGGTCGTTTAATGCTTAAAGAATCTTTAATTTGTTGATCCGTAAGTCCTTTTTCTTTGTAAGCTTTTACCTGTGGTAATTTATTAATTTCACTTTCTAGAAGTTTCCTATTTGTTTCCCAAGGTCCAAATTTCCCGTAAGAACTTTCAAAAGCAGCTTGCAATTTACTCATGTGCTCTTGCATGGCCATTTCTGCCAATTCTTGCATTTTGTAGTCTAGAGTGGTATGTACAATAAGTCCATCTTTATATAAATCATACTTTTCACCATTTGGTGTTTCTAAAGTATCTAAAATAGATTCTAACTGCTTTTTAACTTCAGCTCTAAAATAAGGGGCTAAACCTACATCGTGATTAAAAGAGCGATAATCTAATTCTAACGCCTGATCAGAATAATAAGCTAAGGAATCTTCAGACAGATAACCGTAATTCTTCATCTGAAATAAAACCACATTACGTCGGTCTTTACTGCGATCTAAGTGTACTCTGGGATTGTAATAGGTATTCGCTTTTAGTGTCCCAACTAAAGTTGCTGCTTCATTAATAGAAATATCTTTCACCGATTTATTAAAGAATTTAAGCGATGCACTTTCTATACCATAGGTATTATCGGAAAATGGAACCGTATTAAGGTATAGGGTTAAAATTTCGTTTTTAGAATAAACCTCTTCAATACGTTGTGCTACAATAGACTCTTTAAACTTATTAATTAGCATACTAAAAAATGCATAATTCTTCCTTCCATATAAATTTTTAGCCAACTGAAGCGTTATTGTACTTCCTCCTCCGGCTGATTTATCTTGAAGAATTAAATTCTTAACAAACACACGCATTAAACTAATATTATCTATACCGTCGTGCTCATAAAAACGAGAATCTTCTGTCGCAACTAAGGCTTCAATAAGATGTTTGGGTAAGTCTTCAAACTTTACAGGTTGTCTGTCATAAATATAGTATTTACCTATTAATTTTTCGTCTTTATCTAAAAGCTGCGTGGCTTGTTCTTGTTTAATAGAACTGATATCGTCTATGGTTGGAACTTTTCCAAAAAAACCAGCATATATGCTAATGTATAAACCAAAAAGAAATAATAAAATGGCTGCTATTAAAATAACGAGCCATTTTATCCATTTGCTTTTTAATATCTTTTTAATCGAAGTTTTAAAACGCGATTGGGAAGTATTCATAAAAAGGAAAGGTTTTTATTCTATATCTTCAACATCTGGATATAGGAAATGATTGTATGGAAAACGGGTCACATGGATTTCTCTGACTTCTTTATAAACACGTTTTCTAAAATCGTCCATGTTCTCTTTATTTAATGCTGAAATAAATAAAGCATTATCACCTACCCTAGACATCCATGTTTTTTTCCATTCGTCAATAGTAAAATTAGCTTCTGTGCGTACTTCAACTAAATCTTCTTCGTCAAAAGGTTCTGGCTCATAAGCATCAATTTTATTAAAAACCATGATAGTTGGCTTGTCTTTACTATCAATTTCGTCTAAAATCTGGTTAACCGAATCGATGTGCTCTTCAAAATTAGTATGAGAAATATCTACAACGTGAAGTAATAAATCAGCTTCGCGAACTTCATCTAAAGTACTTTTAAAAGATTCCACCAATTGGGTTGGTAATTTTCTAATGAAACCAACGGTGTCACTCATTAAAAATGGCAAATTACCAATCACTACTTTTCTAACGGTAGTATCTAAGGTGGCGAACAATTTATTTTCAGCAAAAACATCACTTTTACTAATCACATTCATTAAAGTAGATTTCCCTACATTGGTATAACCAACCAACGCCACACGCACCATTTTACCACGATTACCACGTTGTACGGCTTGTTGTTTATCTATAACTTTAATCTTTGCTTTTAATAATGCTATTTTATCACGTACAATACGTCTATCTGTTTCAATCTCTGTTTCACCAGGTCCACGCATTCCTATTCCCCCTTTTTGACGTTCAAGGTGTGTCCACATTCCTTTTAATCTTGGTAGTAAATATTCACACTGTGCCAATTCAACCTGTGTTCTAGCATAACTCGTTTGTGCACGTTGTGCAAAAATGTCTAGAATAAGGTTGGTTCTATCAAGAATCTTGCAATTTAGTATGCCACTGATGTTTCGTTCTTGAGCTGGTGATAATTCATCATCAAAAATAACGGTACCTATATCATTTGCTTCAACGAACAACCTTACATCTTCCATTTTTCCTGTACCAATAAAGGTTTTAGGATTAGGAATAGCCATTTTTTGTGTGAAACGCTTTACTACTTCACCACCAGCAGTAAAGGTTAAAAACTCTAATTCATCTAAGTATTCTTTAGATTTTTCCTCATCCTGGTTTTGAGTTACAACACCAATGAGTACTGCTTTTTCTAAATCTATATCTTTTTTTTCTATCATATTTAAAGTAAAGTACAAAGTTAAGCATTTGGTTTATCCCAATATAATGTTTAAAAACCTATATTTAATCCCTATGAATAATACACCTCCAAATTACACTATTGCATTCTATAATATCGAAAATTTATTTGACATAGAAAACAATAACCTAATAAATGATAATGACTTTTTGCCAACATCTAGAAAACAATGGACAAAAAAGCGTTACGAAAATAAAATATTGAAATTAGGGTCCGTAATTTCTAAAATAGGTAATGATAATAATGAAACGTCACCCATATTAGTTGGCTTAGCTGAAGTCGAAAATAAGAAAGCGCTTTCCGACTTAATCAATAGTCCTGATCTTAAAGGTGAAAACTATAGTTATATACATTACGACTCTCCAGATGAAAGAGGAATTGATGTTGCATTACTATATAAGAGTGCTATATTTAAAGTAAGCCACTCTGAAACTTTCTCTGTGTATCTTGAAAGAGAAAATGGAGAACAAGATTATACTAGAGATATCTTACTAGTAAAAGGTGAACTTAATAATGAAAAAATTAATGTCATTGTTAATCATTGGTCTTCACGAAGAGAAGGGATTAAAGAAACCGAATTTAAGCGTATTGCTGCCGCAAATGTGGTTAATTCCGTTATTAAATCGTTAAAAAAAGATGATCTAGATGCAAAAATAATTGTAATGGGAGACTTTAATGATAATCCCAATACCAAAAGCATACAATTACTAGAAGACGAAAGCCTTCTTTTTAATCCTTTTAAAACGGTTTGGTCTTATGATAATGGAAGTTCTAGTCATAATTTTCAATGGCAATTATTCGATCAAATTTTGTTTAGTACTAATTTTTTTGACCCCAATAACTCCAAACTAGCATTCCATAATGCTCAGGTTTTTAACAATAAATTTATCACTCAGCAGCAAGGTCGGTACAAAGGCCAACCTTTTCGAACTTTTGTGGGGCAAAAATACCATGGTGGTTATAGTGATCACTTTCCTGTTTTCATTGAATTAAAGCCTTCATAAAAAATCCACAGACCATTTATCGATTAATCTTGTAGTTAATCTATTTTAGCAGTGTTAACAAGATGTTAATAGACATTTTTTATATATTCGGGTTTGTATTGTATGATCGTCTAACTAGCGAAATCAGTACATTTCACACCTCTTATTCTCTACAAAACCAACAAAACTATTTGTAATCAACTAGTTACAAAAAGAAAGTGTTTTATAGAGAACGAATAATTTTCAACAAACTGATTAACTATGAAAAAAATTACTCTTTTTTTAATTATGCTGGGATTTTTCCTAACGGCTAGTGCTCAGTATAGTTTTCCAACAGTAGTAGGTCCCACAAACGTGGTTGAAGGAACACCTGTTACTATTGAACTAAATGACGTTGCAAACTCATCTGGAGTGCCAGCTTCATCATCAGGATCTTATAATTCCTTTTTAGTAACTGCAGATTGGTCTGCAGGGGCTGGAGGTCCTTGGTCTTCAGAGGCTGATATAACACTAACAACATCAGCTGGTAGCGTTACAATAGATCCACCAACAACTAATGGTAGTTTGGGAAGTGATGCCGTTATAACATTTGCTGGCGAGTTACCAGGAGCTTATGCCCCAACAACAGACGGAACCTTAGACTTAATTATTAATCAATCTTATTTTATCTCTGATGCAAACTGGTCTAATATTGTTGTAACATTATATGAAAGTCCTACATGTATTATACCTTCTGCGATGTCTACTTCAATGTTAACAACAACATCTGTAGATTTAGCTTGGAATGCTGGAGATACAGAAACATTATGGAATTTAGAATACACTAGCGAAACTGATTTTGTCCCAGGAAACGGTGAGGAAGAATTTGCTACTAACATAACAGGAACACCAGAAACATCTTTAACAGGTTTAACAGAGTTTACAACCTATTATGTATACTACCAATCTGACTGTGGTACAACAAACGGATCAAGCGAATGGGCTGGACCTTTTACTTTTTATACAGGTTATTGCGATTCTACACCAACAAGCAATGATGGTAATGGTATTGGACAAATACAATTAGGAAGTGAAGTATTTACATCTGGTGGAGATATTACTTATGAAGATTTTACAGCTACAACAGTTGATTTAGCAGCTTCTATAACAGCTAACATGCAAATAACATTTCTTACAGGATATACATATTATGTAAATGTTTGGATTGATATCAATAATGATTTAGTATTTGATAACGATACAGAGCTATTTTATCAAGGGGAATCTACATTTAATAATCCAACGATATTAGACGCATCTTTTTTAATGCCAGATGCTCCTTTAGGTGTATACAATATGAGAATAGGTACAGCTGACTCTGGACAATTAACGCCCAACCCTTGTTATTCAGGTTTCTATGGTGTAACTGCGGATATGACTATAAATATTACAGAAGCACCAGATTGTGTTCCCCCAAGTGCTTTAACAGCAACAGGAATTGGAGCAAGTAATGCAGAACTTAGCTGGGAACAAGCAGGAACAGTATCGCAATGGAATGTTGAAGTTGTACCTAATGGAACTACACCGACAGGGACACCAACAGCAACAGATATTTCTAATCCATATACAGCAACTGGCTTAAGCGGATTAACAACATACGACTACTATGTACAAGCTAATTGTGGCAGTGAATTTAGTGCATGGGCAGGACCTTATACTTTTACAACATTATGTGATGTTTTTATACCTGATTATATTCAAAACTTCTCAAATATAACTCCAGATTGTTGGGATGAAGCTGATAGTGGAGATGCAACAACAGGACCATCAGATTTTGGAAATGGGTCTTGGTTAGAGGACGGATTTCTTAATGATGGAAACACAGGTGCTTATGCTATTAACTTATGGCTAGCTTCAAAAAGCGATTGGTTACTTACCCCTCAATTTGATTTAACAGGCGGACCATTTCAAGTAGAATTTGATTTTGGTATTATGGATTATGCTAGTTCAACCGTTGCAGGAACTTTAGGTTCTGATGATATTGTACAACTACTTATGTCAACAGACAATGGAACTACTTGGATAAGTCTATTAACTTATGATAGTACTTCTGTAGTATCTGCAAATGGAGAACACCCTGTAGTAGACTTAACAGCATATAGTGGTCAGATTGTACAATTTGGAATTTTAGCATCTGAAGGAACTGTAGATGACTCTGTAGATGTTCAAGTCTTTGTAGATAACTTTAGAGTAAGAGGTATTCCTACATGTCCTGAACCTGTAGATTTAGCCGCGACAAACTTAAGTTTAACTTCAACAGAATTAAGTTGGACAGAAGCTGCAGGAGCTACATCATGGAATATACAATATGGTGAAGCTGGTTTTCAAATGGGTACAGGTACTTTTGAACTAGGTATTACCTCTAATCCATATGTATTATCTGGATTAACAGCTGATACAAGTTATGAATTTTATGTACAAGCAATATGTAGTCCTGGTGACGAAAGTTCTTATAATGGTCCTTTTGAATTCTATACAGGGTATTGTGTTTCACTCCCAACAAGTAATACAGGTGATGGGGTTAACAATGCTAGACTTGGAGTTATAGATTTCCCTAGTTCTGGAGATGTTAATTATGAAAACAACACATCAACTGTTGTTAATATATTTAGAGGAATAACAACAGATTTCGAGATAGAATTTGGACATACTTCAACCTATAACACTAGCGTATGGATTGATTTTAATAATGATTTAATTTTCGATGATACAGAATTAGTCTTCGATGGTGAATCAGCAGGTGCAGATTTTACAGATTCATCACATTTATTTGACGCTTCTTTTATAGTACCATTATCAGCTCAAGTCGGTGAGCACAGAATGCGTGTCGTAACTACTAATTTTTCAACACCAACGCCTTGTTATACAGGAACAAGTGGGGTAACTTTAGATTTCATCGTTAACATTGAAGATTTAACTTGTACGTTAGCTGAAGCAGAATACGAAACAGTTATAGATTGCGATAATGATCAATTTTTTATTAATGTAACTATTAATGATTTAGGTAGTGCAACTTCACTTGAAATTTCAAATAATTTTGATACAAATACAATACAAGCGCTAAATACAGGTACTTACCAAGTAGGTCCTTTTGGATATGGAACCGTAGCAAAAGTTTTCGTTGAGAATGAACAAGATAGTAATTGTCTTATAAGTAGTTCTAATTACGAAATTACAGGTTGTCCACCAGAAAATGATAATCCTTGTAATGCGACTATTGCATTTGTTAATGATGACATCTTATGTGTACAGAGCACACCAGGTACATTATTAGCTGCAACACCAACGGAACCTAGTATTGCAGATCCATCATGTGGTGGAGATCCGGATGATGATGTTTGGTTTCAGTTTGTAGCACAAAATGAATCTCAATTAATCTCGTTTGCAAACATAGGAGGCAGTAATACTACTGATTTAGATCATTCAGTTTACGAGGGCACTTGCGACAACTTAACAGAAATTTCATGTACATCTGGCTTCTCTGAAGTATCTAGTGCAGCAACGGATCTTACCATTGGAGAAACATACTATATTAGAGTATATTCTGGTGGCAATTCTAATGAAGATACAACTTTTGATCTATGTATTACACCATACGTTGCTCCTCAAAACTTGGAATGTGACTTAGCTGAAAACTATTGTAGTGGTAGTGATGAAAGTGATATATTATATACTTATAATACAATAAACGTAACTCCTGGTGATGGTACTATAGACTGTCTATTTTCAACACCAAACCCTACCTATAGTCTTTTAGAAATAGGAACATCTGGAGATATTTTAATTGAAATGGTACAAAACACGGCTTTTGATGCTAACGATAATCCAATTGGAGAAGAATTAGATGTCGATTTTATTCTATGGGGACCATTTGCAGAAGATGACGATTTATGTGATTTATCAGCTGTAGTAGACTGTAGTTATTCTGCAGCTGCAGTTGAAGATGTTACACTTACAGGAGCTCAACAAGGCGAAATATACCTACTATTAATTACAAACTTTGCACAAGACGTAGGTGTAATACAAGTAAGACAAACAAATGTTGGAGGTGCTGGTGCCGGTAGTACAATAGCAGATATAACCGCTTCAATTGTAAGTGATGATATTTATATAGACCCTACTAACGATGTATCAGAAATAGATGAAGTTCCTGTTTGTGATTATGATTCAATTACAATTGAAACAGACTCACCTTTTGCAGATGATTTTATCTGGACTAAAGATGGAACTACAATAGATGGTGAAAACGGAAATAGTCTTATCGTTACAGAATCAGGAGTCTATCAAGTACAAGCATTTGACACTCAATGTAATTCAAACGCTTTATCTCAATTCGTAAATATTAATCTATATGTTAAACCAGATCCTATTGACCCACAAACAATTACAGTATGTGATGGACCTGAAGCAAATGGAATAGAAGAGTTTGATTTAGATGCATTAACAACATCACTTGGCCTTACAGGATTTACGGTAACGTATTATACGAGTATAGGTGATGCATATCAAACTTTAAACCCTGTTAGTTCTCCATATGAATCTGCAGGAGAAACATTAACAATAAGAGTAGAAGATACAGCTGCATTTAACGATGGTTATTTAGGATGTCCTGAATTAGCTGATGTAGAATTAATAGTGAATGAAAGACCAGTAATTAACCAACCTCAAGATTTCATTGTATGTGATGATTTAGATGGTGCAGTTGATGGTCTTACAGATTTCAATTTAACATCAATTGACAGTGAAGTTACTTCTGAAGACAATATGGAAGTTTCATATTACACGTCATTAGAAGATGCAGAAGCAGGAACAAATGCATTATCAAATACGTATACTAGTGGTGGAGAAACTATTTATGTAAGAGCATTAAATACAGTAACGGGATGTTACGAAACAACATCATTTAATATAGAGATAAACCTTGTGCCATTGGCTGATATTGACGCTCAATATAATAATATTGTATGTCCAGATGCAACTACACCGGTTACAATTGGTATATTACCTTTAAATTTTGATGAAGCAGATGTAACTATAAGTTGGGAATTAGAAGGTACACCAATTGAAGGTAGTGGCTTAACTCTAGATACTGTTTTAGAGTCAGGTGAGTATACAGCAATAATAGAATTTAACGATTCAGGCTGTATAAACCCAATAGATATTACTGTAGAAGAAGCTGAATCTTGTGTTTTCCCAGAGGGTATTTCACCAGGTGTTACACCAGGTCAAAATGATACTTTTGACTTAAGCAGTTTTGGTGTAATTAAACTAGAAATATTTAATAGATACGGAACACTTGTATATTCTAAAGATAATTATAGAAATGAGTGGCATGGTCAAACAAACGATGGGGATGATTTACCTGTTGGAACTTATTTCTACACCGTTATTTATGAAGGTGGAGCAAAATCTAAAAGTGCTTGGGTTTATATTAACAGATAATCAAAATAAAAACTAACCGAATCAAATAATTACAATGAAAAAACTCACTATTATAGTGGTCTTGCTTTTAGCATTTAAAATGCACGGTCAACAAGATCCTCAGTACACCCAGTACATGTATAATATGAACATAGTAAATCCTGCTTATGCTGGATCAAAAGAAAACCTTTCTTTTGGACTATTATACAGAAATCAATGGACTAAGATTGATGGGGGACCTGAAACAGGAACATTTTTTGGACATACACCAATTGGTAATAACCTAGGCTTAGGTCTGTCTTTAATCTCAGATCATATTGGGCCGGTTACAGAAACCAATGCTTATGTAGATCTTTCATACACTCTAAAGCTTGGCGGTGAACACCGCCTTGCCTTTGGTGTAAAAGCCGGTGCTACATTTCATGATATCGGTTTAACAAGTTTAGATGTTGTAGATCCAACTGATGCATTCTTTTCTCAAGATGTTAATGAGGTCACTCCAAACGTTGGTGCTGGATTATTTTACTATACCGATAAATACTATGTATCCTTATCTGCACCTAACTTATTATCATCAGTGCATTTAGATGCAAATGGTTATAAAATAGGATCTGAAACGCAACACTACTTCTTATCTGGTGGTTATGTGTTTGATATTTCACCTAATACAGAACTTAAACCTTCTGTAATGGTAAAATCTGCTTTTGATGCACCGACGTCTTTTGATGTTAACTTAAATGCTAGATTCTTTAAGAAATTTGAAATAGGAGCTTCTTACAGATTAGATGATTCGTTTTCTGGTTTAGTAAACTTTGCTATTACACCGTCTGTAAGAATTGGTTACGCATACGATGCTATAACATCAGACATTAAAGAGTACGCGCCTGCATCTCATGAGATCATGTTATTATTTGATCTTAATTTCCCAAAACGTGTTTCTCGTTCACCTAGATACTTTTAATCAGTTAAGCTAAAACAATTATGAAAAACTTTAATACATTATTACTTATTACGTTGATGAGTGGCTTTTGCTTAACTGCTCAAAACAAAGACACAAAAAAAGCAGATAAACATTTTGACCGTTACGAATTTGTAAAGGCTGTAGATGATTATAATAAGCTTGTTGAAAAAGGAAAAGCAGACAGCTATGTTTACGGACAATTAGCAGAAAGTTATTATAACATTTTTAATACCGTAGAAGCAGAACGCTGGTATGCTAAAGCTTTAGAAACTTCAAGTGATCCTGAAATGGTTTTTAAGTACTCACAAATGCTCAAGGCTAATGGAAAGTATGAAGCATCTAATGTGCAAATGGATAAATTTGCTACAATGAACCCTTCAGATAATAGAGCTATTGCATACAGGGAGAATCCAGATTACTTACCTAAAATTTTAGAACAAGGTAAAAAGTTTAACATTCAAAATGCTGATTATAATTCTGAACAATCAGACTTTGGAGGTATTATGAATGATGGTAAACTTTATATTACTTCTGGTCGTAATGATAATAGAAAAAACTATGGTTGGAATGATCAACCATTTTTAGATATCTATACCATTACTAAAAACACAGATGGTACTTCTCAAGAAGCTACATTAGCAAACAATGAGATCAATACAAAATACCATGAAGGTTTAGTATCTTTTTCTCCAGATGGAAAAACAATGTACTTTTCAAGAGAAAGTTATTTTGAAAAAGACTACGAAAAAGATTCAATTAGCAGCGCTAGATTTAGTCAACTTTATTTATTTAAAGCAACTAAATTAGGTGATGATTGGGATACTGTAGAAAGTTTAGCTATTAACAGTGAAAACTATTCTGTAAAAAATCCTTCAGTAAGTGCAGATGGTAAAACAATATACTTTGCCTCTAATATGCCAGGTGGATATGGAAACTTTGATATCTACAAAGCTTCTATTAATACAGATGGTACTTTAGGAGAACCTGTTAACATGGGACAAAAAGTAAATACTGAAGCACAAGAAATGTTTCCATATATCAGTAGTAACAATACATTATATTTCTCTTCTAATGGTCATTTAGGACTTGGTGGTTTAGATGTATTTTATACAAAAGAAATAGATGGTAAAATAGCTACAATTCGTAATTTAGGAATTCCTATAAACAGTAATACTGATGATTTTGCCTTTATAATTGACGAAGAAAATGACCAAGGTTTAGTATCTTCTAACAGAGCTGGCGGAAAAGGAAGTGATGATATTTATGAATTTAAAAAACTACAACCGCTTTGTGATGTATTAATTAATGCTACAGTTTTAGATGATAAAACACGTGAGCCAATTGCAGGTGCAACAGTAACATTATTTGATGCAGAAGGTAATAAGGTTGTTTCTAAAACATCAAACGCAGAAGGTCTTGTTGAATTCATGATAGAATGTGAAGAAAACACAGAATTGGAAGTTGTTATGGATGGTTTTGACAGTAAAAAAGTACAAGTCAAAGGAACTAACGAAGAAGAAAACAATGTTCAGATTTCTTTAGATCCTATCGAAAAATTAATCTTAGCTGAAACAATAGATTTAGCTCCGATTTTCTTCGAATTTGATAAGTCAAACATTACAGCACAAGCAGCATTTGAATTGGATAAATTGGTTCAGATTATGAACAAATATCCTGAAATGAAAATTTATGCAACCTCTCATACAGATTCTAGAGGACCTGAATCTTATAATACAGGTCTTTCTGATCGTAGAGCTAAAACTACGGTACAGTATGTAATCTCTAAAGGTATTGACGCATCTCGTATTACAGGTGAAGGTAAAGGTGAAACAGAACCTAAAGTAGATTGTTCTACTGGATGTACTAAAGCACAACACGCTGAAAACAGACGTTCTGAATTTATTATTGTAACTGAAGAAACAGAAACAATAGAAGAATAAAAATCAATTAATGATTTATAAAAAAAGCTCTGAAGAAATTCAGAGCTTTTTTATTTACCGTAAATGATGACCTTTTGCAGCCCACCAGGGATGAGTTTCAATAGTTAGCCTCCCCTCTTTAACCATAGGATCAGAATTTGCTAAACTATCAGCTATTTTTAATGTAGGTACATTATAAATTGTAACACCTCTAATATCTCCATCATCATCAAATGGACCAGAGATATCAGCCAAACCTAAACTATACATTTTACTTAAGTGTGCTAAATGTTCCTCTTGTAGTAAAGCAGCCTCTTCTTCATTCTGATTACGAATAGGTCCTTCTTTCAAGAAAGCCATAAAATATTGTTGCATTAATATTGTATCTTGAGTCTTATTGTCTACATAATCAAACACCTTAAACCCATCAGCTTCTAACTGTTTCTTTAAATCAGCTACTGATATTTTTGGCTCTTTTAATACTTTATCTAATTCAATTACAGGTTGCTTAGAATTAACAACTTGTGGAATTTGTGCATTAACTTCCGTTGTCGTTTCATTCTTACAACTAAAAAAACTACAAACAACCAAAGAAGAAAAAAGTACTTGTTTTAATTTTACCATGATTTATATGGGGATTTACTTAATATTGAATTATAATATTTTATATCACCAGTAACTTCCTTTCCTAACCAATTTGGTTTTTTATAGGTTTCATTTTCAGAAATTAATTCAACTTCAGCAATAATTAAACCTTCATTGTCACCATAAAATTCATCAATCTCAAAAACATGATTATTAGATTTAACTTCATAACGTGTTTTATCTATAATACCAGGTTCACAAAGTAATAATAAAGCTTCAGCTTCCGTTTTAGATATTTCTTTTTCCCACTCAAAACGCGTTAACCCATTTACTGAAGACTTTCCTTTAACGGTAATAAAACCTTGATCATCTTTTAATCTTATACGTACAGTTCGTTCTTTATGACTATTTAAAAAACCTTGCTTTATACTGTAACTATTAAAAGCTTCCGATTTAAAAACATTAGAAGTCACTAAAAATTTACGTTCTATTTCTTCCATTTTTTGTCCTGAAAAATACAGGGATATTATTTAATTAATTATAATCTCAAATTAGAGATTCCTGCAGCCACAGGATTTCATAAATTTACAGTATGCTAAGCGATTTACCAATAAGAAAGATAATTCATGTAGATATGGATGCATTTTATGCATCTGTAGCACAATTGGACAATCCGGAACTGAAAGGTAAAGCCATAGCTGTTGGAGGTGGAGGAACAAGAGGTGTTGTAAGTGCTGCAAGTTACGAAGCTAGAAAGTTTGGTGTAAAAAGTGCCATGTCTGGCCGATTGGCGATAAAACTTTGTCCTGATTTAATTTTTGTTAAAACAGATTTTGAGCGTTATAAAACTATTTCAAAAAAAATAAGAACCATTTTTTTAGATTATACAGACTTAGTAGAACCATTATCACTTGATGAAGCTTACTTAGATGTAACAGAAAACAAAAAAGGGCTTTTTAGCGCTTCTTTAATTGCTGAAGAGATAAGACAAAGGATATATGAAGAAGTAGGCCTTACAGCTTCCGCAGGCATCTCTATTAATAAATTTATAGCAAAGGTTGCTAGTGATTACAATAAACCAAATGGACAAAAAACCGTAAACCCCGAAGATGTACTTCCTTTTCTAGAGGAATTAGATATTAGAAAATTTTATGGTGTAGGTAAAGTAACCGCCGAAAAAATGTATCAAAAAGGGATTTTTACAGGGAAAGACTTAAAAACTAAATCTATAGATTACTTAAGTAAAAACTTTGGGAAATCTGGTCTGTACTATTACAATGTTGTAAGAGGTATTCATACAAGTGAAGTGAAACCAAATCGCATTCGTAAATCGTTAGCTGCAGAACGCACCTTTAGTGAAAATCTTTCTTCTGAAATCTTTATGCTAGAAAAATTAGAGCAGATTGCTGAAGAAGTAGCAAAACGATTGCAAAAAAGCAATGTATCTGGTAAAACAATAACTCTTAAAATAAAATATAGTGATTTTACATTACAAACACGAAGTAAAACTTTGCCCTATTATGTGAAAGAAACTTCAATTATTTTAGAAACAGCTAAGGATTTATTATACCAAGATAGGCTGAATAACTCCGTTCGTTTATTAGGAATTTCACTATCTAATTTAAACATCAATGCTAAACTTCCTGAAAAGGATTTAAAAGAAAAAAAGTCAATTAGTGTACAATTAAAGTTTAAATTTTAATCGTTCAATAATTGACTTTAGAAATATAGTAAGCTAACGAATTAACCTAAAGACTGAAACAGAGTCTAAGTTATCATTAACAAAATTATTTATAAGCTACAGCTTTCAATCTCACTAACTCTTAGTGTATTTACCATACCTTTATCTTGTATTGGCATCGCTGCTAAACTAATAAGCATATCTCCAACATTAGCATAACCTTTTTTACAAGCTATAGTATTAACGTCATCAATCGTTTCATCAGTACTTACAAACTTATCATAGTAAAATGCTGTAACACCCCATAATAAACTCAATTGAGTAAGAATACGACGGTTAGAAGTAAATACTAAAATATGAGCTGAAGGTCTCCATGCTGAAATTTGAAATGCCGTATACCCACTATTTGTTAATGTAGATATCGCTTTTGCATTAATTTCATTTGCCATATTGGCTGCATGATAACAAATCGCTTTAGTTATGTAACGTTTAGTACGAATATGTGGTGGAGATTGTGGTACTTGAATAAGTGGAGAATGTTCTACAGTACGAATAATATTAGCCATTTGTCTAATAACCTGTACAGGATATTGACCAACTGAAGTTTCACCAGATAACATTACTGCATCAGCACCATCCATAACAGAATTGGCAACATCATTAACCTCTGCACGTGTTGGTGTTAAACTTGTAATCATTGTTTCCATCATTTGGGTAGCAATAATTACAGGAATTCTAGCACGCTTAGCTCTAAGTACTAATTGTTTTTGTATTAAAGGAACTTCCTCTGCAGGAATTTCAACACCTAAATCACCACGAGCTACCATTAAACCGTCACAGTAAGCAACAATTTTATCGATATTTTCTACTGCTTCTGGTTTTTCAATTTTAGCTATAATTGGAATTTTATGTGCACTATGCTCACTGATTAATTTTTCAAGTTGCATTAAATCTTCAGCATGACGTACAAAAGATAAAGCGATCCAATCTACTTCTTGACCGATTGCAAAAATTGCATCTTCTATATCTTTTTCTGTTAATGCAGGCTGAGAAATATCTGTATTAGGAAGGTTAACTCCTTTTTTAGACTTTAATGGACCTCCTTGAATTACTTTAGCTTTTACTTCACTTACATTATCTGTAGATACAACTTCAAAAATTAATTTTCCGTCATCTAATAATATACGTTCACCTGGTTTAGCATCTTGAGGAAACCTATCATAAGTCATGTAAACACGATCCTTAGTTCCTTCAAAACGTTCTCCTGTAGCAAAAATAATTTCGTCACCTTCATTTACGATGACTTCTTCTTTCATTACTCCAACACGTAATTTAGGACCTTGTAAATCTCCTAAGATTGAAGCATTATAACCATACTCTTTATTAAGTTCGCGAATCATTTTAATACGCTCTTCAACATCTGCATAATCAGCGTGAGAGAAATTGATTCTAAATACATTTGCCCCCTCATCTAGCATTGCTTTTAAAACTTCTTTGCTACTTGTTGCTGGGCCTAATGTGGCTACTATTTTTGTTTTCTTGTGTGACATCTATTCAAAAAATTAAGTGGTCTTTTGATTTTATTTTTAACGGATCTACCGTATAACTTGTTATAATTTGTGGAATACTTTTTAACTTACTTAAAATAGAGTTTTCATCAAAATTGTGTGATTCTTCAGAAATTTTAAGAAAAAAATCTACTTTTTTATATTCAGAAATTAGATAAAATGTTTTCAGTACTTTTTCGTTATCATCAAATAACGTCCCAGAACTAAGCAGACTATCTTCTTCCTTTTTACATACATTTGAAATTAAATTCCATAATACATATTCGGTTTCATTATCCCATTCAAAAATACTGTAAGAGGATTCCAAATATTTAAAGTCAACATCTTGATCTTTACGCTCTAATCTAAGCTCTAAATGTTTATTAAGCAAATAAGCCAACCGATAATCTTCTAACCTACAATGAATCGCAATTAATGTATAGGAGTCATCATAAAAATCATCAACCTGAAGTTTGTGTAAAGCCATTCAATTATAACTTTGAATTGCAAATATACCACTTTAAAAGATTAGTTAGCTTAAGAAATGGTTAAGATTAGTTCTTAAAACCAGCGAAAACGTTCTCGTTAAATGCTTTTAATTTAATAGGAAGAAATTACGGATTAATGAGAGCTGTTAATTTTGTTTTGTAAAGCAAAAAAAGCGCGTTTAGAAGCTTTTTCTTCGGCCTTTTTCTTAGATGTGGCACGAGCTTTAGAAACGACTTTATCATTAATAGAAAGTTTTACAGAAAAATGTTTTAACTCATCTTTACCTGTATCTTCATAAACCTCATAATTAAAGGTATTCTTTTCTTTTTGGCACCATTCTATAAGTAAACTCTTATAACTTATCACCTTACCTTCTAAGGACTCAATATCTACATGTGGCGTAATAACACTCTTGTAAATAAATTTTTCACTAAAACTATAACCTCTATCTAGGTAAATGGCTCCAACTAAAGCTTCAAAAAGATTACCATGTATGTTATTACCAAAATTAGAAGTCGGAATTCTACTTTCTACAAAGTTTATAAGTCCTAGATCTTCACCTAACTTATTAAGATTTTCTCTGCTCACCACTTTAGAACGCATCTTAGTTAGATAACCTTCATCACCATGTGGAACCTCTTTAAACAAGTATGCGCCGACAACTGCCCCAATTATGGCGTCACCAACAAACTCTAGACGTTCATAGTTAATTGCATTTCCTTTAGCGTCCTTAATATTCATAGAACGGTGCGTAAATGCAGTAATATACAACGACTTAGTCTTGGGTTTAAACCCAATAATTTTCTTAAGTTGAATAAAAAAATTCCCGTCTTCTTGAGAGCGGGAATTTAATATGTTACGAATGAAGCTCATTCGGGATTTAATCTAATTTTTTGAATAATACGCAGGCGTTATGACCACCAAATCCAAAGGTATTACTCATTGCTACTTTAATATCTCGTTTCTGAGCTTTATTAAGCGTTAAATTTAATTCTGGATCTATGTTTTCGTCAACCGTTTCGTGGTTGATTGTTGGTGGTACAATACCATGCTCCATCGCTAATATTGAGGCAATAGACTCAATAGCTCCAGCAGCACCCAACAAGTGACCTGTCATAGATTTTGTAGAATTAATATTTATGTTCTTAGCGTGGCTTCCAAATACTTCAGATATAGCTTTTAACTCTGCAACATCACCTAAAGGTGTAGATGTTCCGTGTGTATTTATATGATCTACGTCTTCCGGTTTTAAACCAGCGTTTTCTAAACAATTTTTCATTACAGCAACAACTCCAATCCCATCAGGATGTGGCGCTGTCATATGATATGCGTCAGAAGATAAACCTCCACCTAATACTTCGGCGTAAATTTTAGCTCCCCTTGCTTTTGCATGTTCATACTCTTCTAAAACAATCGCACCAGCACCTTCACCTAACACAAAACCATCACGGTTAGCATCAAATGGTCTAGAAGCTGATTGAGGATCGTCATTTCGAGTACTCATAGCATGCATAGCATTAAATCCGCCCATACCAGCAATAGTAACTGCAGCTTCACTTCCTCCTGTTATAATCACATCACAAGTCCCTAAACGTATAGTGTTTAAAGCATCGATCATTGAGTTTGCAGAAGAAGCACACGCAGATACTGTAGTATAGTTAGGACCCATAAAACCATATTTTATAGATATGTTTCCAGGTGCTATATCAGCAATCATTTTCGGAATGAAGAAAGGATTAAAACGAGGTGTACCATCACCAGCAGCAAAGTTTAACACTTCATTCTGAAATGTTTCTAAACCACCAATACCAGCTCCCCAAATAACACCTACTCTTAGTTTGTTTAAAGAATCTAGATCTAGTTTCGAGTCTACAATTGCTTCATCAGAAGCGACCATTGCATACTGCGAAAACTTATCCATTCGCTTTGCTAATTTCCTATCAATAAAGTCAGTAACTTCAAAGTTTTTTATTTCACAAGCGAACTTAGTCTTGAATTTTTCAGGATCAAAATGTGTTACTTCGGCAGCACCACTTTTTCCACTAATAAGAGCATCCCAATATTCATCTTTGGTATTTCCTATTGGTGTAAGTGCACCTAAACCTGTAACTACTACTCGCTTTAATTCCATAAAAATAGAGTTATTATTTTGCTGCTTCTATATAAGAAACTGCTTGACCAACTGTTGCAATGTTTTCTGCTTGATCATCTGGGATTTGAATATCAAATTCTTTTTCGAATTCCATTATCAATTCAACAGTATCTAATGAATCCGCTCCTAAATCGTTTGTGAAGCTTGCTTCAGTTACAACTTCGTTTTCATCAACACCTAACTTGTCTACGATAATCGCTTTTACTCTTGATGCAATGTCTGACATAATTTTTTAATTTTAAGTTTTATTAGACGGCAAAAGTAAAAAACTTTATTTTAAAAAACACCTTTACCGATAAAATGTACACATAAAATAATGCAAATCGATAGAAGTATTTGGTTTTTACCGCTAATTGTAAATTATTATTCTTTTTTTTGTTCGAATATTTGAAACAAATATAACTGTAAATGCAATGAACTGAACTAAAGTTTGCTAAACATTCTGTAAATTTTAATTCATAAATTACATTTCAATATAATCTAAAATAAAATTAATTGATGAAACGTATTGTGATTTTTGCCTCCGGAAGTGGATCTAATGCAGAAAATTTAATTAAGTTCTTTCAAAACAGCGATACTGCGTCTGTTATTCAGGTATTAACAAACAATCCTCATGCCAAAGTTTTAGAGCGCTGTAAAAAACTAAATGTTAGCGCATTGTCTTTTAATCGAATTGCTTTTTCTAAGTCCGAAGATGTTTTAAACATTTTAAAAACGGCACAACCAGACCTTATAATATTAGCTGGTTTTCTTTGGAAGTTTCCCGAATTCATATTAAAAGAATTCGAAAATAAAGTTATTAATGTTCACCCTGCATTGCTTCCTAATTATGGTGGAAAAGGCATGTATGGCATGAATGTTCATGACGCTGTGGTTGCTAATAAAGAAACTGAAACAGGTATCACAATCCATTATGTGAACGAAAATTACGATGAAGGTGCTATTATTTTTCAAGCAAAATGTGAAGTTTTACCATCGGATTCAGCAGATGATGTTGCAGGAAAAATTCATTTGTTAGAGATGGAGCATTTTCCTGTAGTAGTTAATGAGTTATTATAAAATTAATCAAATGTCATGCTGAACTTGTCGAAGCATCTTTATGAGATTCTTCATTTCATTCAGAATAACAAAAGAGATTCCCGTTTTCACGGAAACTGAAGATGAGTAAAAAGAAAAAAAAATATTATACCGTTTGGCAAGGACACAAAAAAGGTGTCTTTACCTCTTGGAATGCATGTAAAACCCAAATAAAAGATTACCAAGGTGCGCAATACAAATCATTCCCAACACTTGATGAAGCCGAAAAAGCATTAAAAGGAAATTATTTTGATTACATCGGTAAGAACAAAACCTTTAGTAGTGGCCTTACTAATGCAGAACTCAAGAAAATTGGATTACCAAATTACAATTCTATTTCTGTAGATGCGGCTTCTAGTGGTAATCCTGGGATTATGGAATATAGAGGTGTAGATACCAAAACAAAAAAACAACTCTTTATTCAAGGGCCTTTTGAACAAGGCACTAATAATATTGGCGAATTTTTAGCACTAGTGCACGGTTTAGCTTTTTTAAAACAACATAAAAGCGAGCGCATTATGTACACCGATTCTAGAACCGCTATGAGTTGGGTACGTAAAAAAACATGCAATTCTAAGTTAAAACGAAATACAAAAAACAAACCTGTTTACGATTTGGTAGATCGTGCTGTAGAGTGGTTAAAAACTAATGAATATTCTACAACGATTGTAAAGTGGGAAACAAAGGCTTGGGGTGAGATTCCTGCGGACTTTGGAAGAAAGTAACACAAACACCTATCTATTACTAGAAGCTAGCTAAAACACTCCTGTTTTAAGAATAACAAACAAAAAAGGGTTCGTATTAAATTTAATACGAACCCTTTATAATTATATATAATTCCTTATTATTTAATAATCACTTTTTTAGTAAGCTCTTGTTTACCATTAGCCAATTTAACCACATAAATACCTGTGCTTAATTGTGATGCATTAATTTTATTTGCATCAGAGCCTGTTTCTAAACTAGAAGACATTACTATACGTCCTAAAGTATCATAAACATCAACCTGAGTTGTTGCTAACAATTGTCCATTTACAAAAATATTTTTATTCGCAGCATATAAGCTTAAACTATTAAAGTCATTATCTACTTGAGATAATGTAACGTTACCTATGTTTAAATAAAATCTCCCTGTTCCACTAATTGCAGTATCTGCCGTAAATGTATAACTACCCTGATTTAATAATGTATATGTGTTTTCAATATTATCTTCAAGATAAACCTCAACATCAGCAGGCAAAGTAGAAGTTTCAATACTAAAAGTAATTTGTTGTCCTTGAGAAGCCTTAAGACCTAAAGGAATAACAACATCACTAAGATCTGAAGACCCTAAACTTTGAATAGCCATACCATTTCCTTCACTATCCTCTAGTAATTCAGAGTATAATGAAAAACTAAGTGATGATGCTCCAAAAAGCTTTGCATCATAACCACGATCTACACCATGTGTAGAATTCTCATTAAAATATATTTCTGTAGCAAAATCACCGCCAGCATGTTCTGCCTTTAATCTTACCATTTCATTTACATTTTCATCTCTTCCTAATATAAAATCATCAGAGCCACTAAAAACACGCATTGCAGGTGTAAAGCTTATGACGTTAGAGGCATCAGTGAAATCATTAGCAACTAAAAACCCTTGACCAGGAGTTATACTAAGACCTATATTAACCAATCTATTAATTATTGTAAAATTACCAATAGTACCAGTACCAGACTGCGTACCGCTATTATAACCATATATACCTGCAGCATCTTCTGCTAATTGATCTTCATTTTCATCTAAAAACAGAGTAGAATTTAAATATGTAGGATATGGATTCCCTACTGAATTCCAATTTTTTGGATCACCAGTTGTATCTGGTGCAATTATTGGATCTGTAGTAGTAATCGTTACGTTTTCAGTATCTTTAGATATAGTACCAGAAAATCTCAAGGTCTGTCCACTACTTGTTGCAGCTCTATAGCCAACACCTCGCTGTAATAAAACCGTAGCATTAGAAATTGAATTATAATTAACATACGACTGACTAACATTACTGTAAGGACCAAATGCATATAAAGCTCCTGAACTTGGAATATAATTATAATTAGCCATGCTATCATCACCATTAACAGTACCATAATTTAAAAAGTCATTATAATCTGTATCGGTAGCTTTAACAGGTAATGACACCAAATCATTTCCTCCGTTTGCTCCAGAAGTACCAACAACATTAACATACCTATCATAATTAACAACAGTTCCATCAGTAATGGTTCCGTCTAACATAACGCAAGCAAAACTATCTGATGTAGATTTTAGATTTAACTCATCAGCAGTAAAAATAGCACCATCTGCAATTGAAACAGATGTACCTTCACGAACAGTCATTGTACTTGATAAATCTTGAGCTTCAAGACTTAAACAAAAAATTGACAATAAAACAATAAAATTATATTTCATTTTGATCCAAATTTATCAGGAAGTATGCAATAAACGCCAATAATTTTAATTATTCAAGTGAAATTGCAATAATCTATGTGACACACAAACATTTAAAAATATTTCACTCAACAAAATTGTATATTTAAAATAAATAACCACCTTAAAACCGCAATTTAAAAACCTGAAAATCATATAATTAAACAAACTTTAATCAATTTAAAAAAAACTGTAGGAAAAATTCCCCAAGAAAAGCCCCATATGCGATTTAAAAATTAAAGCATCGAAGCTTGATAAATTACATTTTTTAATGTTAATTTGTCATCTAAGTTCAACAAAACAAGAATCATGAAGTCTATTTTAAATTTATTAGGTGCTTTTTTAATATGCACAACAACATGTTTTGCCCAAGTAGGTATTGGTACAGAAAATCCAGATGCATCTAGTATTTTAGAATTGCAAAGTACTGAAGGTGGTTTATTATTACCTAGAATGACAACTACAGAGCGTGATCTTATTGCGTCTCCTGCTGAAGGTCTTACTATTTATAATACAACAACAGAAAGCCTTGAGGTTTACCAATTAAGCTCAACAAGCTGGAAACGTTTAACTTCAGAATCAGAAGGAACACCTTCTTTAACAATGTATAAAAACTTTAATGGAGCATCAATTTTTACAACTAGTAGTTCATCTAGTTTTGATAATTTTCCTTTAGGTACAAGTGATGTTACTGAAAATAATACTGATTATTTTGAAGTATTAGGTGATGGTCAAATAAAAATCCTTGAAGACGGAACTTATTTAATAAATGCAAGTTGGGCTACTAGAAATTTAGAATCAGGTAGTGTAAAATACATTTTTGCAATATTTATAAATGGAACACGTACTGGGTACATGGCAAGAGGTGCTGTAAACCTGCCTTCACAAGATTATTTTGGAGCTTCTGGTACGTTTCAATATGTATTTGCAGCTGACGATATTGTAGATATTAGTTATTTTATTGGTAATTCTGCGACTACTGTAAACGGAGATCTAATGCACATTGGTATAGTTAAATTATAATACAAAAATTTAATTTATACTATTTTTTTAAAGTTTACAAAAAGGCCACAATTTAAAAATTGTGGCCTTTTTGTGAAATCTAATCGTTGGTGTTAAATATCATCAAGAATTAAAAAACACGACACATTAGTCATTAAAATGATGTCAGGTTTAAGATAGAAAGAATTAAAACCTAACTACCATTGTTTAATTTCATGTTTCACATAGAATATATTTTACGTAAATTTGCGACTTAATTCAAATTAAGGTAATGAGCAAGTTAGTAATTGTTGGTACAGTAGCTTTTGATGCTATTGAAACCCCTTTTGGGAAAACCGATAAAATCCTCGGTGGAGCAGCAACATATATAGGTTTATCAGCTTCAAATTTTAATGTAGATTCTGCAGCAGTTTCTGTAGTTGGAGGTGATTTTCCACAAGAATATTTAGATCTCTTAAAAAATAGAAACGTTGATATTGAAGGTATAGAAGTTGTAAAAGATGGTAAAACCTTCTTTTGGAGTGGTAAATACCATAACGACATGAATTCTCGTGATACGTTAGCAACTGAGCTTAATGTATTAGAACACTTTAATCCTGTTGTTCCTGAAAATTACAAAGATGCAGAAGTCGTAATGTTAGGTAACTTACACCCTTTAGTACAGCAAGGTGTATTAAACCAAATGACTAAGAAACCTAAGTTAGCCATTTTAGATACCATGAATTTCTGGATGGATATCGCTTTAGATGATTTGCTTTCTGTGATTAAAAATGTTGATGTCATTACCATTAACGATGAAGAAGCAAGACAATTAACTGGAGAATATTCTTTAGTGGTTGCTGCTAAGAAAATCCATGAAATGGGTCCTAAATATGTAGTGATTAAAAAAGGAGAGCACGGCGCTTTATTGTTTCATGATGATCAGGTATTCTATGCACCTGCACTTCCTTTAAAAGAAGTTTTTGACCCAACAGGAGCCGGAGATACATTTGCGGGAGGATTTGCTGGTTATTTAGCAAAAACCGATGATTTTTCTTTTGAAAACATGAAAACGGCCGTTATTTATGGCTCTACTTTAGCCTCCTTCTGTGTTGAGAAATTTGGAACGGAACGCATGCAAAACATTACAGACAAAGAAATTTACAAACGTTTAGAGCAGTTTAAGACTCTAACACAGTTTGATATCGAATTATCATAAACTAACGCGCTCTAAAATGAGCGCGTTTTTATTTTCAAAATAACATATAACACTAATTGCGGACAAACAATTATGAGTGATGCTTTAAAACATGAGTGCGGTATTGCACTTATTAGACTTTTAAAACCATTAGAATACTATAAAGAAAAGTATGGTAGTGCTTTTTATGGTGTAAACAAAATGTATTTAATGATGGAAAAACAGCACAACCGTGGACAAGACGGCGCTGGTTTTGCAAGCATAAAATTAGATACTAAACCTGGTGAACGCTACATTAGTCGTGTAAGATCTATAGCCCAACAACCCATACAAGATATTTTTGCTCAAATCAACGAGCGTATTAACGATGATCTTACTAATAATCCACAATACCAAGATGATGTAAGTTTACAAAAAAAGCATATTCCATATATCGGAGAAGTTTTATTAGGACATGTACGTTACGGAACTTATGGTAAAAACAGTGTAGAAAGTGTTCATCCGTTTTTAAGACAAAACAACTGGATGCACAGAAACCTTATTGTTGCTGGTAATTTTAACATGACTAATGTTAATGAGCTTTTTGATAACCTAATTGAAATAGGACAACACCCAAAAGAAAAAGCTGATACCGTTACTGTAATGGAAAAAATTGGCCATTTTTTAGATGATGCTGTTGCTAAAATTTACAAAGATTTAAAAAAAGAAGGTTATAATAAAAATGAGTGTTCTCCTTTAATTGCAGAACGTTTAAAAGTTGGAAAAATATTAAGACGTGCTGCTAAAAACTGGGATGGTGGTTATGCTATGGCTGGTTTATTAGGTCATGGAGATTCGTTTGTATTAAGAGATCCTTCTGGGATAAGACCTGCTTATTATTATAAAGATGACGAAGTGGTAGTGGTTGCATCAGAGCGTCCAGTAATCCAAACCGTTTTTAACGTTCCTTTTGAAGCTGTTAAAGAATTAGAACCAGGGCATGCTATTATTACTAAAAAGTCTGGAGTTACTCAGATTAAAAAAATATTAGAACCTTTAGAACGCAAAGCTTGTTCTTTTGAACGTATATACTTTTCTCGTGGAAGTGATTCTGAAATTTATCAAGAGCGAAAAAAATTAGGCCGCTTATTAATGCCTAAAGTTTTAAAAGCTATTAATAACGATACTAAAAATAGTGTGTTTACCTATATACCAAACACAGCAGAAACTTCATTTTTTGGTATGATTGAAGCTGTTGAAGATCACCTCAACGAGCAAAAAACAAAATCTATACTTGATGGTAATGGTAAACTATCTGCAGAAACGGTTACAGATATCTTATCTGAACGTCCACGTATTGAAAAAATAGCTATTAAAGATGTAAAATTAAGAACTTTTATTACTGAAGATAGCAGTAGAGATGATCTTGTTGCACACGTTTACGATATCACATACGGTGTTATAAAGCCAACTGATAACTTAGTTATTATTGATGATAGTATTGTAAGAGGTACAACTCTTAAAAAGAGTATCATTAAAATGATGGACCGCTTAAACCCTAAGAAAATCGTAGTGGTTTCTTCTGCACCTCAAATACGCTTTATTGATTGTTATGGTATAGACATGGCTAATTTAGAAACGTTAATCGCTTTTAAAGCTGCTTTAGCGTTATTAAAAGAAACCAATCAATACCACATTGTTAAAGATGTTTACGATAAATGTATTGAGCAAGTAAACAGAAAAGATAAAGAGATTGTAAACTACGTAAAAGAGATATACGACAATTTTACAGATGAAGAGATTTCTGATAAAATCGCAGAGTTATTAATTGAAGAGGACACCAAAGCAGAAGTGAAAGTTATTTTTCAATCTGTTAAAAACCTACACGAGGCTTGTCCTGATAATTTAGGTGATTGGTACTTTACAGGAGATTACCCTACACCTGGCGGTAATAGAGTAGTCAACAGAGCTTTTATTAATTTCTTTGAAGGCAATAAAAGAAGAGCGTACTAAACACTCAGATATTTAATTTAAAAATCAAAAATCACTTTTAGTCGGATAAAAACGCACTTAGTCTGGTTTTTGATTTTTTTTATCAAAAAAAATATACATTGTCGTTACCATAACATAAGTAGGTTAAGTTCATGGTAGATTTGGGGCAAAAAGGATGAACAACTGTTCATCCTTTTTTTATATAAAGTGTATTATCTTATTCACACAAGCTCCCTATATGGAGCGAATTACACCGCAACCCTCTTTGTCTTCCACGCTTAGACTAATATATATGTCGTTTGTCCAAAAAATTAAAAATTAAGAAAATGTACACTTATATTTGATTTACCATAACATAAGTAGGTTAAGTTTATGGTAGATTTGGGGCAAAAAGGATGAACAACTGTTCATCCTTTTTCATTTTCTGTTGATTCCTAAATAACTTCTTTTTTGAAAAGTATTGAGCACAATACTTTCTTCTCAAAGTTTCGAATTACTTTATTCAGTAACCGTTATTCATATATAAATTTTAAAAAGCAGACCAACTGAAGTCAGTCCACTTTTCCCCTTTCTAAGGTTAAAATTATAGACCTGCAAGGTTTTAAAACCTGCTAGGTCTGTTTAATTATGAGACTTTGCAGGTTTTAAAAACCTAGCAAGTCTTTTTAATCATTTTCTATTTCGTTTTTTCTTTTCTTTACGAATTTTCCAAGGTGCATTCTTCTGAAAATCACCAGCCATAATACAGCCATAAGGCATCACCTCATCAATAACTTTACCGAGATTAAATTCATTCATTTGCTCTCTAACTGCTTTTGCGTTTTTATAAGCCGATGGTAACTCAGTAATATCAATTTCTTTTGAGAAAAACCGAACATCTAATCCACGTGTTTCTTCTTTAAAGATTTGCATCGTAGAACCCGTTTTACTTTTTCTATGTTGGGTTCTACTCACATTTCTACCTGCTCCATGTGGTGCAAAACCTAAATTAGTGGTTGTGGTATTACCTTCAACAATCAAAACAGGCTCAGACATATTTAACGGAATCAATCGTGGTCCTGTAATGTCTGGCATAAACTTAGGATCTAAAGGTGTTGCGCCTTTAGCATGGTAAAATAAATCGCCATCTTTAAAGACAAAGTTGTGCTCGTTCCAGTAACGGTTTTCAATCTTAATTTCTAGAGTTTCAGCTACTGAATTATGCAATACTTCGTGATTGGTTTTTGTCCAATCTCTTATAATTTGAAGCGCCTCCCAATAAGCTTTACCTTCTTCAGTTTCAAATGGAATCCACGCATTTTGTTTCTTAGTATCTGGCGATAATTCTTTTCTAAAACGTTCAGCAATTTTCATCCCTTTTGTATATAATCTTGCTCCCGGACCTCTTGAACCATGATGTGTGACCATCATTGTATTTCCTGTTTTTTTAGAAGTTCCAACAAACAAGAAATGATTACCATCGCCTTGTGTTCCTAAATGTGATCTTGCGATTTGAAGCATGTCTCCATCATTTAAAAAGTAATTAGACTCAAAAGCGTCTAATAATTCTTTTGGAAAACGAAACTGTGAATCTCTATCACGTCCACCCGGTCCAAAATGTGTAATAGCATGTGCTGCATCTAAAACGTCTTTAGGTTCTGCTTTTCCAAAATCGGTTAGCATTACTGAACAGCAAATATCTGCACTATGCATCCCTGGATGAATGGCGTTTTTTGCAACAGCTACACCTCCAACCGGAATTGTTCCATCTGGACCCGTTGGACAAGCATCTGGCATAATAGCACCATTAACTAATGTTGGTGTTTTCATTAAGGTTTGCATTGAGTTAATCACTTTAGCTACGTTGTCTTTTTCTTCTTCGTTTTCGGCTTTAATATTTATTGAAAAGTTAACGGGTGTTTTATGTAATTCTATGGGATCTGGTGATTTAAATTGCTCTAAATAGGTTGTTATTGCTTCGTCTTCAAGGTTGTTTTTGTTGATGTGTGTAATGGCTTCTTTCATCCATTTGCCTTGTCTGTAACCTAATGCCTTTAAATCGTGACCTGTTATTTTTGTTTTCATATTCATTTCCCACGAAAGTGGGAATCTTTTTAATTAATAATTTACTCTGATGAGATTCTTCGCTGTGCTCTGAATGACATCTTAATTACACTACAAATATTATAGTGTGTTGCGTAGTGTTTTTGCGTACTTAATTTTTTTTATCCTGTAGGGTGTTTTATGACCTTGTAGGTATTGTTTCTTGTTGTGTTCATTTTGCCTTTGCTTAAAGGCACTTTGCTTTGATTAAGCTTTTCGCTAGTTCTGCGTTAGCGATTACTCATCCATTCTTATTTTATTAAATAAGAAATCGTGATTACTTCGTAGTTGGAACGGCATCCTTTTTTATTTTTCTTAAAAAAGATATAGTGAAACATTTATGTTCATGAATTCATTAATTTAAAATAGAAAAGCATGAATAAAAGCGCGACCCAAACCTTTTTCGGTTTGGGTAACACCATAACACTACTTATTCACAGAGAAAATATCCTTTAATTGTTCAATGACATTACCGTTACCAGCAACCGTGATTTCGCCAATTTTATCGGCAATTTTCTCAACATATTCCATCTCCTTTAATTTGAACAACATGCTGTTGTCTTCCATTAATTTCGCGGTATTTAACAAGCTTCGTGTAGAGGCTGTTTCTTCTCGTCTTGTCACCACATTAGCTTGCGCTTTTTTGTGAGCAATCAATACTTGATTCATAATCTCTTTCATATCACCTGGTAAAATAACGTCTCGCAAACCTGCATACAATACGCTTACACCTAACTTAGTGGCTTGTGTTTTTACATCTTCTAAAACGGCTTTGGCAATCGTTTCCTTTTGCTCTAACAATTCGTCTAAGGTGTAAGAACCAACAAAGGCACGCAACGCTAATTGCAAGGTGATGTACAATTGCTTTTCGTAATCTTTGCTTTGCATTAACGCGGTTTCTACATTAGTAACTTTGTATTGTGCATAGAAATTAATACGAACGCCTGCTTTGTCTTTGGTCAATAATTCTTGACCTGCAACTTCTAATTGCAACTGACGCATATCTGCTTTTAAGATTTTAATGGTTTGTTCATTTTTCCAAAAATGGTAGGTTCCATGTTCTAAGATTTTAACAAACTCGTCATTAACAATCATAATCGCTTTTTCGAAAGCCGCAACTTCGAAAGTTCTAATGTATTGACGCAATTGCATAGTGCTAAACAAGACTTTTTTAATGTCTTCTGTAATTTCGATTTTACTTAAATCTGCGGTTACAAATTTGTAATTTATTAAGCCTTTCCAGAACGTGTAACGACCAGCTGTTAATATGTGTTTAAAGTTGTTGTTTTCATAAACTAAAACAATTTCGCTATCCTTTACTTCTACAACGGTTAAGAGCTGAGCCAAAACATCATCTTTAAGTAAGATTTCTAATGCTTTTGGCGCAACGAATGCTTGAGACAAATCGTATATTAAGACTTGTTCTCTAAAGTTTAACCAATGTTTTCCTGCTGTAATAACGCGAGCGTAATTACCGTTTTTAAACACTAAACCTACTGTACCTGCATGAATTCTTTCTTTAAACATGATTTCTAATTTTTTGTTCTGATTTGTTTTTTTATATCAGAACGGTTAAATATTTATAATAGAATTCTCTTTTTGAGAATGGCTATTCAATTAAAAAAAAGCGAAAGAAAACCATCTTTCTAACTACGGAAATACAAGCGATTTAGAGGGGTATTAAATTCTGTTTCTTGGATGATTCATCAATTTTAAATCGACATTATCGACTTGTTAATTGAAAAATGAATCCTTAAAAGAAAACCTAAAGCGTCTTTTAATACATTAGTATTTCAAGGTGTTTTCTTGACTGCATTTGCAACAAGTTGCCTTTGCGAGTTTTAGTCCACTTTGTTTTGCCATTTATAGTGTGACGCACTTGGTGGTTAGTTTTGTGAGATAACCAAGCTCTGGGATATGGATTTTGAGTCCATTTCAATACAACATCTAAAGTGTTGCGCGTCTACCAATTTCGCCACAAACCCATTTGGGTTTGGCAGGACTCGAACCTACAAATTGATCTATTGCTTAACCGGACTTAGCTACTTCCCGTTAGAGAAGACAGGATTCGAACCTGTGTACATAGATGGAGGCTATTATTTTGGCAAATAACCGAAGCCTTCAAGTCAAGTTGAATATAAAAACCTCATACCAATTGGTAAGGATTTATACAATAGTGCTATACCGAAACACGTAACAAGACTTGCTTGATGTGGAAGCAGTAGGACTCGAACCTACACGCTTATCAAGACCAGATTTTAACTCAACGGATTCTATTTATTAATAGGATTCGTTGAATGCGTAAAAACGCATTTCAGTCTGGCGAGCCAACCAATTGCTCAATGCTTCCAGTTTTAATATTTTATAGAACGTTGTACCTCTTACCAGATTCGAACTGGTACTTTCATAATAATGAACAGACAGACTCTAAATGCGCTTCCCTACTTTACATCTTGTGCATTTCGGTGCTTCTGCAAAACCTAGTCATTGGTGAGTGTGCCACCAACCACATAATCCTATCACTCCACGGTTACGTAAATCTTTTTCCGCAGCTCTTCCTTTTGAGCTAAAGAGGTATTAATATTTTAAAAAAGCGTGCTGAGAATACCTGCGCTTTTAGATAAGCTTTTCTAGAATTATGGCTTACGCTTTCCCTAGTTTTCCACGTTCTTCTCATTGCTTAGAGAATCCTGTACTTATCTGATGCCTTAATACATTATAGCTGTTCGGCAACTTAGACTTGGCTTGCATAGTGGCTTTTTACCACGCTTTGCAATAACGAGGGTTGGCTCCCTCACCATTCATAAACGTCCTCTCTTGAGGCGGCTTATTAGAATGTTTACCACACATTAAAGGCTTGCGACCTCTAACGTTCCATATATTTCAATGGATTTAGGCAACTACTAACTACTATAATGTTCGAAGTCTTTTGCGTTTTCTGTATAAAAATACAATGCTCTACCTGAGCAATCCTTCATTGGTGTAGGATTGGGAATCGAACCCAAACATATTGACCTAGGAAAAGGGCTTCGAAAATGGCTTCGTAGATTTTGGCCTACAAAATACCAACCTTTTCCTTGTGTGTCTCCCAACACACGGTACTTTAAGTTGCCGAACAGTTTTCTGTCGGGTAACTTTAATACTGCAATGCGCTCCATTAGGTTGGATAACCAAAAATGTAACCCATTACTACAACTTTTCCTATTGATGTCTCCACCTCAAGCCTAACTTGTGTGTTGGCTATAAATCCTTATCTGCGTCAACGGTTGTCCCTTGCAAATAATGATTTATGTTAACTGCTTGCTTACTTGTACTATATTCAAAATGAATACAGTCTCCACTTGTACTGTCTACAAATAGATTTATCCTTGTTACCAAGTTTATCTAAAGACGATAAGCCACCTCACATCATTAATAATTAATGATGATTTTATTAATATTGAAGCTAAAATTCAACTTCAATTTCTTTCAAAGAACTTCTATTGAGCTCTGCCAGATTCCTTATTCTGGCAGAGCGCTACTGTAAAAAATCTGATTCCAAAAAGACTTCCTATTAATTACACTGCAAATATTTGATGCTATTGCGCAATCTTTTTGCGTAGTTAAATTTTTTTTTGTTTTTCTTCTTTTTTTTAGAATTGTATATTTTGATTTAAGCACCAATTCAGAATTTTTGCAATGTTCTTAGCATCGTCAATTCCTCTATGATGTGTGCCTTCTAATGGAATTTCTAAGATGTCTAACGCACCATTCATTCCAACTTTCCGGTTTAAACCTTTAACTTCAAAAAACAAAGTTTTTACATTAATATGGTTTTGAGACAAAGGGTATTCTACACCTCTAATCTTACACTGTTTTTTCATCATATTTAAATCGTAAGCACCATAACTTGCCCAAGTGTATTGATGTGCATCATAGTCATCTCTTAATTTTGCACAAGCGTCTTTAAAAGTGATGCCTTCTGAGTCCAACAATTCTTGTGTAATTGTTGTTAGTTCTGTACAAAAAGGACTGACTTCTGAACGTGTAGGTTTAATTAATATACCTTCATTTTTAGATATTAATCCTGTAGATGTATCTAAGACACAGATGCCGACTTCTATGATTTCATTGACTTGACCTGCTGGAATTTTTCCATTCCAACATGTGGCTTCGAGATCTATAATTATTATATTTTTATTCATGTATTATATATTTTTTGATTCCTATTTAATTAGGAATGATAAATTCTTATTTCTTCTTTTTTTTCTTCTTGCTCTTAGTTTTTTTAGTCTTTTCAGGTTTCATTTTGTTTTTGATCCTTTTAATTTCAGAATCGATGAAACTGATAAAACTGTTATTGTAAACGTGCTTTTTTGCGAGCTTTAAAGTCTTTAATGCCTTCTTGTATTTTTGAAGAATTTCAAAAAGTTGCCCTTGAAACAAGTAAACTTCCCCTTTGTTTAACCCTTTAACGGTTAGAGAAAAGTCAATAAGTTTTTGAGCTTCTTCGTAGTCTTCATTCCACATTAAAACCAGAATGTATTTTGAATACACTTTGTGAAAATCTAGTTTGTTAGCCAAAGCCTCTGCGTAATAGTGTTTGGCTTTTTCATAATCACCAAACTGCTCTGCTTGTAAGCGTCCCATTAAGTACAAAGCATAAGCGTTGTCTGCTTCGTAGGATAAGGCGTAGTTTAGATTTTCTACTGTTTCTTCTAGTTCGTATGGATAAGCATCTATGGCTTTAAGCACGTAGTTGTTTAACAAATTCGTGTCCATTTTTTAATTTTTTAATTGATTGCGCAATTCATTTTTTAATGCGCAACGTTGTTTTTTAAAATCTTTTACAATTGTATTCCTCTTAAAATCTTTGCCTTTAAAAACTTTTATAGGATTGCCCCTTTCTATCGATAGATGATTTTTCCATTGGTTTTTAATTCCAGATTGTAAAGCTTCCAATTGTACTTCTGCAACTTTTTCTTGTAAGCGTGCTTTTGCTATTTTTTTGTTTTGATGTTGCGAGCGACTATCCATAACCAACACTTGCGTTTTTGTGGGCTGATGCGTCGCTCTAATAGCTGAGCTCACTTTGTTTACATGTTGTCCTCCTGGTCCAGAACTTCGAGTGGCTTGATAGGTGATATCTTTTTCAAGAATTTGAAATTGTTCACTTTTTCTAATTTCATATAAACCAACAAACCAGTTTTTACGCTTGTGTTGTGGTCTAAAAGTTGAAGTGCCAATCCACTGAATTGTTCCTGTCCACTGACTTAAAAACCGACTTAGATTATTGCCCTTGAGTTGAACAGTTACAGAATGTAACGTCATGTTCTCAATGCCTTTTTCTCTTTGTAATATTTTATAGTCAATGCCTTTGCTATTTACAGCTTCTAAAAAATGTTTTAGAATTTGAGCAACAACCCAACAGCATTCTGCGGGTCCTCGTCCTGAGGTTATTTGTATTATTTTAGTATTTATTAATGGTTTTCCCATGATACTGTTTCGTTAATAACATCCTTAAGCGCGTATTTTTTTAGCCCTTTGAGATGTCTTTTTGTTTTTAATTTTTCTTGTTTGAAATAGGTTAAATTCCAGTCGTCTTTCCAAGGATTCATAGCTTCATAAATGTTGTAATAGCCTTTTTTATTGAATTGAGATGTGATATAATCTGCTTCTCTAATTAATTCTGGGTCAATACGTTTTCTATGCGTTATGTAAGCTCTTGCGTGTTTAATTCTATAGGCTCCTTTTGGGATTCTTATATAAAACCGAACGCTTAGTTTTTTGTTTTCGTTTCTAAACTGAAACGCAGTACACATACATTGTGCTTTAAAACTTAGTTTGTTAAACTGCTTTTTGCTTATAGTCGGAAATCCTTTGTATATGAGGTATTTTGACGTTTGATTCAGCCATTTCTTTTCAGCCTCTTCTTTCGTTCTTCCCCAATAATACCTTTCGATTTTATTATAAAGTTCTAGAATTTCAGCCTTGTTTTTATAGCGTTCAATTCTTTCTGTTATAACAATTTCTTTATACCAACCGTGACGTATAGGTTCTTTAAATTTTATGTAACCTAACTCACGTTGAAGTTTCCAAATTTCCCATTGCCTATTTTGTAAACGACGGACTTCTTTTAACCGCTGTTCTTTTATGTTTATTGGTTTCATTAGACATGTTAAAAATTGTTTTTTGTCTGTTTTGGTGATTCCAATAATTACTTCGAATTAGGAATCGGTTTCTATGTGAATTGTGTGTGTTTCATTTTAAAATTGTTTTTAAATTCGTTTAAGATGCTTCGACTGCGCTCAGCATGACATTAGGTAATAACTGTTTGTGGAAAGATGTTTAGCAGAATCGCTAATTGTGGAAAACAAAAAATCCGAAACAGTGTTTAACTGGCTTCGGATTTCTCATTTATAAATTTGAAAAGTTTATCTAACGATAATCACGAAGCATCACAAAAGGCAGAATTCCTTTTGGATTGTTTTGATATGTTATACATAAACTCATAGTTTCTAATTTTTAATTCTATTTCTATTTTGGTTGTGCTTAGCAAGCTTTTCTTGGGTACATTCTATGAAAATATATTTTCATTTCAGTAATGCTTAGCGACTAATTTGGAATATTATTCCGCTGCAAATATAAAGGGATATTTTTGAACTATCCAAATTATATTTAAACATATTTTATTGTTAATCAAGTATTTACGTCGAATTTAAAATAAGTTATCCCTGTCCGCAAATGGCAGATTATCTAACGAATTGAAGTGTAGTTATTTGCGTTTTAGGCATGCATAATTATCAACTTGAAAAAAATTAATAAAAAAAGCATCCTTTTTTAAGAGGATGCTTTTTTTAACTTGAATATTTTAGTTTTATCTATTTCTCTACACTACAGAAATAGCTTTTCAGCATCCTATATTTTGATTTATGTAATATCATAGATTTATTGTTTTAGTTATTTATTAGTGCAAATATGGCAATTTTTTTTGAAATGAAAAGTTTCAGCAACTACGTAATCCTTTTGCGTATTGTTTTTTTCGTTTAAATTTATAGTTTTAGACTTGCTAGGTTTTTAAAACCTGCTAAGTCTTAGTATAAAATGATTTAGCAATATGGCAGTAAACAAAAACGCATTAATTAGATATAAAACCATTGATAAGTGTCTTCAAAATCAGTTTAAAAAATGGACGCTCAACGACCTAATTGAAGCGGTTTCAGATGCGCTTTACGAATATGAAGGCAAAGATGTTGATGTTAGCAAACGTACCGTTCAGTTAGATTTACAAATGATGCGAAGCGATAAGCTAGGTTACAATGCCCCAATTGTGGTTTACGATCGTAAGTTTTATAAGTATGAAGATGCGGACTATAGTATTATTAATATTCCTGTAACGGATAAAGATATCAAAGTAATGAATGAAGCCATTCAGTTACTGAGGCAGTTTAAAGATTTTTCGCTATTTAAAGAAATGGATGGTGTTTTACAGCGTTTAGAAGACTCCGTAAATTCATCGCAAAAAGATAAACGAGCGATCATTCATTTAGATAAAAACGAACAGCTAAAAGGTCTTGAATTTATTGATACTTTATACGAGGCTATTCAAACAAAAAAGGTGATTGAAATATCTTATCAATCTTTTAAAGCCCGTGAGGCTAGTGTGCAGAAAGCGCACCCACAATTACTAAAAGAATTTAATAATCGCTGGTTTTTATTAGCAAGTCAAAACGGAAAATTTATCACTTTCGCATTAGACCGAATGAACGAAATTGTAATACTTGAAAATGAGAATTATGAAGATTTTAAAATTGATGGTGACGACTATTACAAAGATGTTGTTGGTGTTACGGTTTCAAACTCTAGAGCAGAACGCATTCAGTTTAAAATAGACAACAAAAATGCACCTTATGTAATTACAAAGCCCTTCCATGCATCGCAACGCATCATTGAAAAAACAAATAATGGTGTGATTTTTAACATTTTTGTTCAGATTAATTTTGAATTAGAGCGTCTCATTTTAGGGTTTGGTGATACTATTGAAGTTTTAAAACCTCTAAAATTGCGTAATAGAATGCTTAAAAAATTAAAGACTTCGGTAAAGAATTATGAAGAAATTGAAAATTGAATTTCTAATCCTTTTTCTAATTCAACACCGTGCTCAATAAATAGTGATTCAGATTTGTAAATTGCTTCAATTAACCAAGAATTCCCTTTAAAATAAGCTCTTTTTACAATCGCTTTTAAATCTGATTTTTCTACAATTTTAATTTGATGTTCGTAAACAATCCCATAAGGCTCAATAACATTAAACTCTCCAAAAAAGGAAGCAATCAAAGGTAGTTGTGGATTTTTAAATAAATTTTGAGGTGTGTCTTTAACTATAATCTTAGACTCATCTAACACTATAATTTCATCTGCGAATCCAAGAACATCATTTCTGTCGTGTGTGGCAACAATACATGCAATACTATTCGCTTTTAGATAGTTAAACACATTACGTCTAAGTCCCTGTTTTTGAAAATTATCGATATGACTAAAAGGCTCGTCTAACAATAAAATTTCTGGTTGTTTAGCTAATGCTCTAGCAATCGCAACCCGTTGTTTTTGACCACCACTTAACATTCTAACTTTAGTATTCGCAAAAGCTTCAAGCTCTACAACCTCTATAAGTTCTTTGGTACGTCTCTGCTTTTCTTCGGGGTAAAAATTAGAAAGAAATTTTCCAATATTCTCTGCAACTGTCGTTACTGGCATTAAATCAAATTCTTGGCTAACTGACTTCATAAACTCATAACCAACAACCAAATTATATTTTGGACCTAAGATTTCTTCATCTTTCCAAAAAATCTGACCTTTATCTAAATCATACTCCCCATAAATAAGTTTTATAAGCGTACTCTTTCCCGAGCCACTTTCACCTATAATAGCGAGATTTTCTCCAGCTTTAACATTAAAGTCAATTGCATTTAAAACCTTAGTTTTAGAATATCCGAAAGTGATGTTTTTTACTTTAAGCATTTTACAAAAATACTATATCATTAAAGAATCAGCATAAAAAAACCGCTTGATTTCTCAAACGGTTTTTAATATTATTATTAAAGGCAATTGTAATTTAAACTTGAGCCCTTGATAAATTTACAATCTAACTTTTAATTCATTTTTACTGGCAAAACTTTAAAACCCATGTTATAAAGTGTAAAACCATAAATATCAGCATACTGCTCTATTGTCTTACTAACAGGAGTACCAGCACCATGACCAGCATCGGTCTCAATTCTTATTAAAGTTGGATTATCTCCTGTCTGTTTACTCTGTAATTCAGCAGCAAATTTAAAGCTGTGTGCAGGTACCACTCTATCGTCATGATCACCAGTAGTAACAAGTGTTGCAGGATATTGTGCTCCTTCTTTTACATTATGAACTGGAGAATATCCTTTTAAATATTCAAACATTTCTTTATTATCTTCTGCAGTTCCGTAATCATAAGCCCAACCAGCACCAGCAGTAAATGTGTGGTAACGTAACATATCTAAAACACCAACTGCAGGTAAAGCTACTTTCATTAATTCTGGTCGTTGCGTCATTGTTGCCCCAACCAATAAACCTCCGTTAGACCCCCCTCTAATCGCTAAGAAATCTGATGATGTATACTTTTCTGAAATAAGATATTCTGCAGCGGCAATAAAATCATCAAACACATTTTGTTTTTGAAGCTTTGTCCCTGCATTATGCCATGATTTTCCGTATTCTCCACCACCTCTTAAATTAGCAACAGCATAAACACCACCTTGTTCCATCCAAACAGCATTTGCAATACTAAAACTAGGCGTTAAGCTAATATTAAAACCACCATATCCATATAAAATAGTTGGGTTTTTGCCATTAAGCTCTAATCCTTTTTTACAAGTAATAATCATCGGAACTTTAGTCCCATCCTTAGATTCATAAAAAACTTGTTTGCTTTCGTAATCTTCTGGATTAAAATCAATACTTGGTTTTGTATATAACGCTGATGTTCCTTTTTCTATATCATAATTATAGATACTTCCAGGAGTAACATAATTAGTAAATGAATAGTAAAGCTCTTTTTCATCTTTCTTTGCTGTAAAACCTCCTACAGTTCCTATTCCTGGTAACCCAACTTCTCTTATTAACTTACCATCGTAATCATATTGTAATACTTTTGAAACAGCATCTACCATATAATTAGCAAAAAAGTAACCACCACCTGTTGAAGGCGTTAATACGTTTTCTGTTTCTGGAATAAAATCAATCCAATTTTCTGGACTAGGATCTGAAACATCAACGGTTACTATCTTTTGATTTGGAGCATCTAAATTTGTCATGATGTAGAGTTTAGACCCTACATTTTCTATGATATTAGAATCCGAATCCGTATGACCTAATATTTCTACTAAAGGCGCATTAGGAATGGTTAAATCTTTTATATAAAGTTTGTTTCCTGAAGTTGAAACACGAGGCGTAATTACTAAATAATGATCATCATCTGTAACCATACCATAAATGTAACGGTGTTTTTCTTCAGCCGTACCGCCATAAATTAATTGATCTTCCGATTGTTTTGTTCCTAATTTGTGGTAATAAACTTTATGTTGATCAGTTTTTGCAGATAATTCACTCCCCACGGGTTTATCATAACTAGAATAATAAAACCCTTCATTTTTATACCAAGACATGCCACTAAATTTGATATCAACCAAAGTATCTTCAATAATTTCTTTAGTTTCAGTATTCATGATTAGAATTTTTCTCCAATCACTTCCTCCTTCAGAAATCGCATAAGCTAAGGTTTTACCATCTTTTGAAAAACTTGTACCTCCTAAAGAAATAGTACCATCTTCCTTAAACGTATTTGGATCTAAAAATACCTCTGCGGTACTTGGATCATCACCTGTTTGATATCTATAAATGACATATTGATTTTGTAAGCCGTCGTTTTTTTGATAGTAGGTATAATCTCCTTCTACGAATGGAGACCCTATTTTTTCGTAATTCCAAAGTTTCGTTAATCGTTTTTTTAATTCTTCTCGATAAGGAATACTATCTAAATACCCAAAAGTAGTTTTGTTTTGCGCCTTAACCCAAGCCTCAGTCTCTTCACTTCTATCATCTTCTAACCAACGGTAAGGATCTGCAACTGCTTCACCAAAATAAGTATCTACAGTGTCTGCTTTATGGGTTTGAGGGTAATCTATTGCTTTTGTTTTCACGGCTTTGTTTTCATTTTCACAAGACACAAGCATATTAAATGCTAAAATTGTAAAGATTATTTTTTTCATAATTTAGTTTTTTGAAATAAAATATCATCTCCTCAAATATAAGGTTTTAGTGATTTGATAATTATAAAAAACTAAAACTTGTTGTAAAAAAAATAGCAAAAAATTTAGACCAACTTTAAAATGAATAAAGTTGAAATATCTAAATTTCTTGCTATTAAAAGATGTACTATGATTCGCTACACTAAATCATTTTTAATAAGATATTCTGCTATTTGAACAGTGTTAGTTGCCGCTCCTTTTCTAAGATTATCACTTACAACCCAAAGATTTAAAGTGTTAGGTTGAGAAGCATCTCGTCTAATACGTCCCACAAAAACATCATCTTTACCATGTGCATACATTGGCATAGGATAAAGGTTTTCATCTAAATTATCTTGTAACGTAACACCATCTGTTTCACTAAGTAATGTTTTAACATCGTTAACATCAAAATCAGATTCAAACTCTACATTAATAGATTCACTGTGTCCACCAGCAGTTGGAATTCTAACTGCTGTTGCCGTTACAGCAATAGAGTCGTCACAAAGAATTTTGCGCGTTTCATTTACCAATTTCATTTCTTCTTTGGTATATCCATTTTCTTCAAAAACATCACATTGTGGAATTGCGTTTTTATGAATTGGGTAAGGATAAGCCATATCACCTTCTTTACCTGCTATTTCATTCTCCATTTGTTCTACCGCTTTTACACCTGTACCAGATACAGACTGATATGTAGAAATAACAAGACGTTTAATTTTATATTTTTTATGAAGTGGTGCTAATGCCATTACCATTTGAATGGTAGAGCAATTTGGGTTCGCTATAATTTTATCTGTTTTAGATAATTCACCTGCATTAATTTCCGGAACTATTAATTTTTTAGAACCATCCATTCTCCATGCCGAAGAATTATCGATAACCGTTGTCCCAACCTCAGCAAATTTTGGTGCCCATTCTAGAGATGTACCACCTCCAGCAGAAAACAAAGCAATATCGGGACGTGCTTCAATAGCTGTAGGAATACTAATTACCTTAATATCCTTTCCTTTATATTTTAATATCTTACCTGCAGAACGCTCTGAAGCTACCAATAATAATTCATCTAAAGGGAAATTACGTTCCTCTAATACTTTAAGCATTACGTTGCCAACCATACCTGTTGCACCTACAATTGCTACTTTCATACGTTTCAATTTAATATTTCTTAAAAATCTAATGTTACATCTACCACTTATTTTTTATAAGTGACTAATTTTTAGCTCTAAATGCTTCACAAAACACAAAGCTAAGATATCAAAATTAGAATATTTCTTTTACTAATTAGAGTAATTTAGTCTTAAAAATCTGATAAAAATAAAGGGTACTATTTATCGGATATGCATTACAAAATATTACAACAAAGAAAACCCAGACTTTTACAGTCTGGGTTTGATTAAAATAATAGTGTAGCGATGAAGCTATACGTATTTTATTTTTTTAATGAATCTCTGATTTCTTTTAATAAATCAAGTTCAGTTGGTCCTGCAGGCGCAGCTGGTGCAGGCTCTTCTTTCTTTTTCATATTATTAACTCCTTTTACAACAAGGAACATAACAAATGCTACAATGATAAAGTCAATAACGTTAGTTAAGAATGTACCATATTCTAAGAAAACATCACCAACCATTTCGCCAGCGTCATTTAATGTTCCTTCTTTTAATTGGTATCTCAACGCTTTAAAGTCTGAGTCGAAAATCATACCAATTAATGGAGATACAATACCTCCGGTAAATGCAGTAACTACTTCTTTAAAAGCAGCACCCATTACAAAACCAACAGCAATGTCTATAAGGTTGCCCTTCATTGCAAATTCTTTGAATTCTTTTAACATAATTTAGTTTTTAATTTTTAGTTAGGCTATTAATTAAGACACCAAGTTAATAAAAAAGTCACAAGAAGTTAACAAAAAGATTATTACGGTAGAAAAACGCGTTTGATACGTTGCGATAATGCTGTTAGAATTTCATAAGAAATTGTACCTGCAGATTCCGCAAGATCATTAACTTTATGAGTGGCATCGAAGACAATTACCTCATCACCTTCTTTACAGTTAATGTCAGTAACATCTACCATAATCATGTCCATACACACATTACCAATGATATATGCTTTTTCTCCATTTATAAATACAAATCCTTTTTTGTTGCCATAAATACGACTGATACCATCAGCATGACCAATTGGGATTGTAGCAATTCTTTCGTTATTATTTGAAGTATAAGCCCTATTATAACCGACAGATTTCCCTTTTTCAACGTTATGAATTTGAGAAACAACCGATTTCAAACTAGCAATAGGCTTAAAATTTTTATCTTCTTCTTCCGAATTCCCAAAACCATAGAGTCCAATTCCACTTCGCACCATATTGAAATGTGCTTCAGGATAATTAATAATTCCTGAAGTATTACATAAATGTAACCAAGGCTCCGTTCCTGATTTTGTTTTAAAATTTTCAGTTATAGATTTGAAGGTTTTTATTTGTTGCTCTGTAAAATCTTTTTCTTCAAGATCTTCACTCGCTGCCAAATGAGAAAATAATGATTTTGCTTGTACGGCTGTAGTCGCTTTTAATTGAGACACAATAGACTCGACATCCTTCTCGTCAAACCCTAAACGATTTAAACCTGTATTGAATTTAATATGAACAGGGTAATTTTTCTGACCACGTTGTTCTGCTACAGCTATAAAATCGTTTAATAGTCTAGCGCTATAAATACTAGGCTCTAAACATCTATCAATTAAAGTTTCTGCATTTAAAGACTGCGGATGCAAAACCAAAATAGGTGTTGTAACTCCTGCATCTCTTAAAGCAATACCTTCTTGGGTGTATGCAACAGCAAAATAATCGGCACCTAATTTCTGAAGATGCTTTGCCAATTCTACAGAATCACTTCCGTAGGCATAGGCTTTTACTACCGCTAAAAACTTAGTTTCTGGCTGTAATTTAGATTTTAAGTAGTTGTAATTTTGAGTTAATGCACTTAAATCAATTTCGAGAACTGTTTCCTGCGCTTTAGGCATTATCGTCTTCTTTAGAGTCCATTTCCTTTGCATCATTTACATTAAGCTGCCTTAATTTATCTCTTTGAATACTTTTATAATACGCTGCTCTACTTAAGGGTTCATATTCATCAACTTCACCAAGTAAAACTAACTCATCACTTAGCGTTTTTCTATGACTATATTGTGCTAAATTTCCTGTTTTTGTACAAACCGCATGCACCTTAGTAACGTATTCTGCTGTTGCCATAAGATTAGGCATAGGTCCAAAAGGGTTACCTTTAAAATCCATATCTAAACCCGCAACAATAACTCGGATTCCTTTGTTTGCTAAATCATTACAAACACGTACAATTTCATCATCAAAGAATTGCGCTTCATCAATACCAACCACATCACAACCGTCTGCTAATATTGGAATATTTGCAGCAGCAGGAACTGGTGTAGAGCGAATTTCATTAGCATCGTGAGAAACAACCATTTCTTCGTCGTAACGCACATCTACAGCGGGTTTGAAAATTTCAACTTTTTGTTTTGCAAATTGGGCACGTTTTAACCGACGAATTAATTCTTCCGTTTTACCGGAAAACATAGATCCGCAGATGACTTCAATCCACCCAAATTGTTCTTTCTGATTTACTGTATTTTCGAGAAACATTTTGTAATTTTAGCACTAAATCAAAGATCGATCTTCGATTTTATAAAGGTGAGACAAATTTATTAAAAAATAGAAAGCAAAACTTACGAAAAGAAAATAAAGAGACTATATTCCTCTTTTATTTGGTGTAAGAATTGATTTTCAAAACTAAAAAATGCTAAAGTGCTTCATTATAAAAATTTAGAACTATGAAAAAGAAATTAGAATCAGAATTAGTAAGTATTGCCCATAGGATTCTAAAATTAACAGGCAGAGAAGACATCAATAAACTTCACGAAGAAGTTGCTGTGCTCTATGAGAAACTGACGGTTTTAAAATTTGCAAAAGATAACTTTGAAGACAGACTTCCAACAATTGGTCATGATTCTTCTTTTTTCGACATGTTAGAAACCGCTTTCAACAATAAATATAGTGACAACATAGAAATTGAAGATAAGACTTATGTTCATTTAGATGAAACCGAAGATGAGGCTATAATGGAACCTGTGATGACTAAGATTAAAGACTTAGTATCTCATATGCCCGATGAAGAGGTTAAAGAAAAACCTGTAGTTGAAAAAATACCAACACCAGAAAAAGTCTTACCAGAAGAAACCGAAACACAACAATCTTCAATTGAGTTTGAAACCATTACTTCTGGTTTTGATAAAATGCCAGAATTTGAACCTATTGAAGAAGCACAAAAGCGTGAAGTTGAAATAAACGAAGTAGAATCAGCAAACAAATCATTAAACGATAAACTGAAAGGGCAAAACTTAAAAGTAGGACTTAACGACAAATTAGCTTTTATTAAACATTTATTTGAAGGAGAAAGTGAAGATTATGATCGTGTAATTTCTCAAATTAATACCACAGCAACTTTACCAGAAGCTAAATCTTTAATTATAGAAATGGTAAAACCAGACTATAATAATTGGAAAGGAAAAGAAGAATATGAAGAACGTTTTCTTCAACTAATTGAAGGAAAATTTAATTAATGAGAATCAAACAAATTATTTATTGGTTTTGTACAGTATTATTATGCTTAATTTTTCTGTATTCAGCACAGATGTATCTGTTAAACACAGAAATGACAAAAGGTTATTTTGAAAGTCTAAACTATCCTAGTTATTTTGTTATTCCACTCGCTATTTTAAAACTTCTTGGTATTGCAATGGTTTTATGGCGAAAAAGTAAGTGGCTTACAGAATGGGCTTATGCTGGCTTCTTCTTTGATTTAGTTTTAGCAACTGCAGCACACCATTATGCTGGTCATGGTATTTTTGGCTTTTCATTTTACGGATTAGTAGTCCTTTTTCCGTCCTACTTTTTAGGTAAATATTTAAGAGACTAGATAATAATTATAAAATATTCTCGATTTCGCGAGAAATAAATATGAGTAAACTTTACTTAGTACCGACACCAATTGGAAATTTAAAAGATATCACTTTTAGAGCTGTCGAGGTTTTAAAAGAAGTAGATTTAATTTTAGCCGAAGACACTAGAACTTCAGGTAAACTTTTAAAGCATTTTGAAATTACCACACATATGCAAAGTCACCATATGCATAACGAGCATAAAACGGTTGACCATTTAATAGAAAAACTTAAAGCAGGATTAACAATAGCTGTAATTAGTGATGCAGGAACACCTGCTATTTCCGACCCAGGGTTTCTACTAGTAAGAGCTTGTGTAGAACATCATATAGAAGTGGATTGCCTACCTGGCGCAACCGCATTTGTACCCGCTTTGGTTAATAGCGGATTACCAAACGATAAGTTTGTTTTTGAAGGTTTTCTTCCTGTTAAAAAAGGAAGGCAAACAAGACTGTTACTTTTAGCAGAAGAAACAAGAACTATTATTTTTTACGAAAGTCCACACAAGTTAATTAAAACCTTAGGCCATTTTTGCGAATATTTTGGTGAAGACCGATTGGTTTCTGTTTCTAGAGAAATTACTAAACTTTACGAAGAAACCATAAGAGGAACCGCAAAAGAAGTCTTAGAGCATTATACCAACAAACCACCTAAAGGCGAAATTGTAATTGTTGTAGACGGAAAACATAAATAGAAATATGACTTTAGAAGATTTTTTAGCCAAACTTAAATCGAATCCAAAACAGATTGATTTTTCTGAAACAATGGCCGTAATAGAAACCTATTACCAATTTACACCAACCACTTTTACAAATGGAACTTTAAAAAATGTAGTAGATCAAAATTCAGGATCTTGTAAATTATTTGCCTTTGCTGTAGATCAAAATTTAACAAAAGAAGAAACCTTAGCTTGTTTTGGAACTTATTATTTTGAAGATGTTTTAATAAACCCAACAGGAGCAGGACATCAAAATATTAGAAATTTTATAACAACAGGTTTTACGGGTTTACATTTTGAAATCTTTCCTTTAAAAAAGAAATAACCCATTTTTCGTAATTGGGTTAATCTTTACCTCATCAGCATCAGTCTTTTCCGCTTAGTTTCCATAATTTTCTATTTCAAAATAAAACTATGGAAACTATACATTACGACGTATTTGTAATTGGAAGTGGTATTGCCGGACAAACCGCAGCAAAAGCTTGTATTGCAGCCGGAAAAACAGTTGCTATTTCAGATAAACGAGAATTTGGCGGTACTTGCGCCACAAGAGGTTGCGATCCTAAAAAAGTATTAATGCAATTTGCCGATTTAGAGCAAAAAGCTAAGCAACTTGAAAGTTTAGGGATTAAAAATGGACCCAAAATTAAATGGAAAGCCGTTCAGAAATTCAAATCTACTTTCACAAAACCTGTTCCTTTATCTACTGAAAATAACTTGGTAGATCTTGGGATTGACTTATACCATCAATCCCCAAAATTCATCAGTAAAAACGAAATTACTGTAGAAGGCAAAACTATTTCTGCTGATAAGTTTGTAATTGCAACAGGTTTTGTACCAAGAACTCTTGAGTTTAAAGGTGCTGAATTTCTACAAACAAGTGATGCTATTTTAAAGTTGAAAAAAATTCCTGAATCAGCCATATTCATTGGTTCAGGTTATGTTGGTATGGAATTTTGCTACATGCTTTCTACAATGGGGTGCAAAGTGACAATGATTGAAATTGGACAACAAGTATTATCGCAATTTGATTCGTTTTTAGTCGAAAAACTAACGAAGGTTTTAGAAAAAAGAGGTGTTCAATTTATATACGATGTACAACCTGAAAACATTAAAAAAGGTAAGAAAAACTTAAAATTAACATTTCAAAAAGGAGGCAAATCTAAAACTATAAAAGCTAAAAAGGTTTTTAATACTGCTGGACGTGTCCCTGCTATTGATAAACTAGATTTAGAACAAGCCAACGTTAAGGCAGACGATTCGGGTATTTTAGTAAACGACTTTATGCAAAGCACAAGTAATGAAAACGTATATGCTTGTGGTGATGTTTCTAATAAATCTTTACCTTTAACACCATTATCGGGCCTGCAAGGCTACATTGCTGGCCACAATATTATAAATGGTAATACTAAGGAATTTGAAAACCCTTTAGTACCCTCTGTCGTTTTTACACATCCACAATTGGCTACGGTTGGTTACTCTGAAGAAGAAGCTAAAAGTCGCTATAAAAATGTAAAAATTTATAAAGGTGATGCCTCAAAATGGTACAATGCCAAAAAGGAAAATGCAGAAGCTTATGCCTATAAAATAATAGTTAACGAACGTACAAATAAAATTGTGGGTGCTCATTTATTAAGCGCACAAGCCAATGAAACTATTAATATTTTAACGGTTGCTATAAATGAAGGTTTAACTACAAATGAATTTAAAAAACAGATCTTTACATATCCATCCTACGCTAATGATTTAAAAAGCATGCTGAAGGATGAGTAATAAATTATGAAAGACTTACTGCACAACATAAGCCAATGTACTATCTGTAAAGCACATTTACCATTAGATCCAAGACCTATAGTAACCGCAAATAGCAATTCTAAAATTGTAATTATTGGGCAGGCACCGGGAACTAAGGTTCATAAATCCGGAATTCCTTGGGACGACCAAAGCGGTAAAAGATTAAGAGAATGGCTTAAGGTTACAGAAGCACAATTTTACAATGTTAAAAACTTCGCCATTATACCTATGGGGTTTTGTTATCCAGGAAAAGCAAAAACAGGAGATTTACCTCCACGACCAGAGTGTGCACCAAAATGGCACAATGCATTATTAAATAAAATGCCAAATGTGGAATTGATTATTTTAATTGGTGCTTATGCCCAAAAATATTATTTAAAAGAGAAAGCAAAATGCACATTAACAGAAACCGTTGGCGATTATAAGGAATATCTACCCGAATATTTTCCAATTCCACATCCATCACCAACCAATAGGTTTTGGAGAAGTAAAAATCCTTGGTTTGAGGAATTGGTTGTTCCTGAATTACAAAAGAAGGTAAAATCACTACTTTCTTAATGCTTTATATTTAAAATAACACAGAAAAACCTCACTGTTTCCAGTAAGGTTTTTTTCTTATTTATTTAAAAAATAAAGTGTTTAAAATCTAATATTCCGATCCATCATGTTTACCAACTTCGTAACCATGTTTTCCTAAATATTTTTCACCACTTTCAACAGCACCTTCTTCAATCGAAGTTCCCATAGAATCATTCCAACGGTTTAAATAACCAAAAAGTGAAATTACCCCTAACATTTCTACAATTTCACCTTCATCCCAATGTTCGTATAAACGGGCTTTTATTTCAGCATTTACGGCATTTGGCACTTGGCTTGCTGCCAAACTAAAATCTAAAGCAGCACGTTCTGCATCGTTAAAAGCAGCGTGCGTCCTATATTCCCAAATATTATCTAACTGCTCTTGTTCCGCACCATAACGTTCCGCAGCTCTAATGGCGTGCGCTTGGCAATAACGACAACCCGTTGCATTACTACTTACCCAAGCAATCATACGTTTTAAAGCTGAGGTCACTCGACCTTCATTAGCCATAACGGCTTTATTCAAATTGATAAACGCTTTACTTATTGCGGGTCTGCGTTGCATGGTTAAAACCGAATTAGGACAAAATCCAAGAGTTTCATTAAAGAATTCTGCTAATGCTTTGGTTTCTAAATCGTGCTCAGCAGACAAAGGTGTTACTAATGCCATAGTTATTTTTTTAGTAGTATTTTTGAGGTAACTAAGATAGTATTTTAAGATTTAACAAAAATACAGCCTTAAACACTTCAACTATATATAACTTTTAAAATCAGAAATTATGCAACATAAAATCACGACAAATTGGAAAGGTGGATTAACTTTTGAATCTGATAATCCAAGTGGAAAAACAGTCCTTATGGATACAAATATTGAAGGTACCGATCAAAGAAATGGCCTGTCTCCAAAAGCCATGATGCTATCTTCTTTAGCAGGCTGTTCTGGCTTGGATGTTATTTCTACTTTAGATAAAATGAAAGTTGAAATTAAAGATTTTAAAATGGATGTTTCAGGTGAATTAACAGACGAACATCCTAAGTATTACCATACCGTTACTGTGGATTATCATTTTTACGGAGCAGATTCAAACGAAAAAAAATGTGAACGCGCCGTTAATTTATCTGTAGAAAAATACTGTGGCGTTATGGAAATGTTTCGTCGTTTTGCAACTGTTGAAACCAATATTCATTTTCATTAAAAAACAAGTCATTTTGAGCGCCGTCGAAGGATTTATGAACCTATTAACATTAGGTCTCTACTGCGCTCGACCAGACATTAAACATCAATTTATTTTAGCTAAATATGCGTTGGACATTAAAACCAAAACCACAAGCTTCAAAAGTTGAAGAACTAAAAGCAGCACTCAAAGTAGATGATACCGTTGCAACCTTGTTATTACAACGCAATATTGATACTTACGATGCGGCTAAAAAATTCTTTAGACCAAGTTTTAAAGATCTTCACGATCCTTACTTAATGAAAGATATGGATAAAGCTGTTGTACGTATTGAACGCGCCATAACAGCAGGTGAGAACGTGATGGTTTATGGCGATTATGATGTAGACGGAACAACATCTGTAGCCTTAATGTCTACCTATTTAAAAACACGAATAGATAGTATTGCAACTTATATTCCAGACCGCTATGACGAAGGTTACGGCGTATCGTATAAAGGAATTGACTTTGCAGACGATAATGGATTTTCTTTAATAATCGCGCTCGATTGTGGAATTAAAGCCATTGATAAAGTAGCCTATGCCAATGAAAAAGGGATTGATTTTATAATTTGTGATCACCATAGACCAGGAGCTGAAATTCCGGATGCTGTTGCCGTTTTAGACCCAAAACGGGAAGATTGCGAATATCCATTTAAAGAATTATGTGGTTGTGGTGTGGGCTTTAAACTGATTACCGCTTTAGCTGCAAACCAAGGACAAACTGCTGAAGATTTAACCGAGTATCTCGATTTGGTCGCTACTGCTGTCGGAGCAGATATTGTACCTATTGTAGATGAAAATAGAGCTTTAGCCTATTTAGGATTACAGGTTATTAACACCAATCCTAGACCAGGAATGAAAGCTATTATCAACCTGGTTAAAAAAGATATTCTTACCATTACAGATGTTGTATTTACCATCGCACCACGTATTAATGCGGCAGGACGAATGAAACATGGTAATTATGCGGTTAGACTATTATCTGAAACCGATTTTAATCTTGCAGAAACTTATGCTTTGGAAATTGAAGATTATAATTCTGACCGAAGAGAAACTGATAAACGTATTACCGAAGAAGCTTTAGTTCAAATTGAAGACAACAAAGAACAAGAAGGCTTTACAACCGTTGTTTATGATGAATCTTGGCACAAAGGTGTTATTGGGATTGTGGCTTCACGTTTAATAGAAACGTATTATAGACCCACTTTAGTCTTTACAAAAAGTGGTGATAAATTAGCCGCTTCGGCACGTTCTGTAAAAGGATTTGATGTGTATAATGCACTCGAAGCTTGTTCGGAACATATTGAACAATTTGGTGGTCATAAATATGCGGCAGGTTTAACCTTGCTACCAGAAAATTATGATGCTTTTAAAGCCAAGTTTGAAAGTGTGGTAAAAGAAACCATTGATCCTAAATTATTAATGGAAGAGTTAAAAATAGATTTAGATATTGAACTCGGGGAAATCGATGATAAATTAATGCGAATTCTAAAGCAATTCGCCCCTTTTGGCCCCGGAAATATGTCGCCAACTTTTATGTCGCAAAACTTAAAAGATACAGGTTGGGGAAAATGTGTAGGGGAAGATGATAAACACATTAGACTTACAGCAACGCAATCTTTTAACGCCTGTGCTGAGCAAATTCGAAGTAATAAGATTGTGTGTATTGGTTTTGGTTTAGGTGATAAAATAGATATCATTAGAGATAAAAAACTATTTAGTGCTGCTTATGCTATTGATGAAAACCATTGGAATGGCAATGTAAGTTTACAATTAAAGTTGAAGGATATAAAAGAATAATAAATCCTATAGGTTTTCAAAATCTTGTAAGTATAAAATATAACTCATCAAATTTCCGTTGATTACTTATGAAACAATTCTTATTAATTCTCTTCATTTTTAGCAGTTTGATATCTAATAGTCAAAATCTTGTGCTTAACCCAAGTTTTGAAGATTACTATGATTGCCCAAGAGCAATGGGGTTGTTTCATAAAAATGTAAAGCATTGGACAATTCCAAATAATGGAACAACGGATTATTTTAACTCATGTAGTGAAGACATGGGCTTCAAAAATTTTAACGGATATCAAAAAGCCAGAACAGGAAAAGGTTATGCTGGAATCTATACTTATTTCAAAAAAGATTATAGAGAATACATTCAAGGATCTTTAAAATCTACTTTAAAAAGAGGTAAAAAGTATCAGGTGAAATTTTGTATCAGTTTAGCTGAAAATTCAAGATTTGCTTTAAAAGAATTTGGGATGATGATGACATCCGAAAAATTTAATGCTTCAAAAAGCAAGGTTAATATTAATGCCAAACACTTTGCCAAACGAATTCCTAATTTAAAATACCGTCCAACATTTAGTAAAGAATTTTATAATAACGACCAAGAATGGATTGAAATTTCATTTACTTATACTGCAGATGGCTTTGAAAACTATTTTACTATTGGTAATTTCAATAACAATTCCGACACTAAAAAAAGTAAAGCAAGACAAACGGATTATGAATCATTTTCCTATTACTACATAGATGATGTTTCCATAGAACCATTAGAAAAGGAAGAAGAGACAAAAATTAAAGCAGAACCAAATCTTAAAGCCAACAAAGTTTACACCTTCAAAAATGTATTATTCGACTTTGATAAAGCGGAATTATTAGAAGTTTCAAAAGCAGAACTCAATCAACTTTATAAACATTTGAGTGAGAATTCAAATTTAAAAATTGAAATTTACGGTCATACAGATAACGTTGGTCTAACGACTAGAAACCAAGAATTATCAGAACAACGCGCAAAAGCTGTTGAAGGTTATTTAATTTCAAAAGGTCTAAGTGCAACTAAAATTAAGTCTTTTGGTTTTGGAAGTACCCAAGCTATTTCAAGCAATGAAACGGAAGAAGGTAGGCTACAAAACAGACGTGTTACTTTTAAGTTAATTCAAAGCTAAAAAAATATCAAAGCTTTATTCTACATTTGTATGACATAAATTTCAGATCTGATAGGTCTGGCAACTCTTAATTACATTGGCAAAAAACGATCCATACGCAGCATTAAGGATTAGAGAATTTAATACCTTTTTATTATTACGCTTTTTATTAATCTTTGGTTGGTCTATGCAATTTATTGTTATAGAATGGGAAGTTTATACTTTAACCAAAGACCCTCTCTATTTAGGATTAATAGGTTTAATGGAAATTATACCTGCATTTACAATGGCGCTATTTGCTGGCCATATTGTAGACCAAAGTGAGAAACGAAATTTGCTAGCCTTATGCATTGCAGCATTTTCTTTAATTAGCTTAGGTTTATTTCTATTAACTTTGGAGCAAGCGGTAGGACATTGGGAAACAACAACCGTTTTATATTGCATCTATGCCTTAGTCTTTTTTGGTGGGTTTTTACGTTCGTTTTTTGGACCGACCATATTTTCATTAATTGCACTTATTGTACCTAAAAAAGTATATCCTAATGCAGCTACTTGGAGTAGTAGTACTTGGAAAGCAGCTAGTGTTTTAGGTGCGCTTTTTGCTGGTTTTTCTATAGATTGGATTGGTGTTGACTATACGTTATGCATTGTTTTTGTTATGGTAACCCTGTCTTTAATTATTACATTTCAAATTAAGAAAAAGCCTATTTTAAATCCAAATATTGGCGAATCAGTAAAGGAAAGTTTAAAAGTAGGATTGCGTTTTGTATACAGTGATAAATCTATTTTAGGCGCTTTATCTTTAGATATGGTTGCTGTTTTATTTGGCGGAACTGTGGCTTTACTTTCTGTATTTGCACAAGATGTTTTACATGTGGGCTCTAAAGGATTTGGGATTTTAAATGCCTCTATATCGGTTGGAAGTATTCTCTCTATGTTTTTAACTACTTATATACCTATCTCTAGAAAAGCAGGGAAGAAACTACTAATTTCTATTTTTGCCTTTGGGTTGTGTATTATAGCCTTTGGTATGTCTAAAATTTTCTGGGTAAGTATTGTTGCTTTATTTTTATCTGGCGTTGCAGACGGTGTATCTATGGTAATTAGACAAACCATTTTACAACTAAAAACACCCGATCATATGCGAGGGCGTGTGGCTTCGGTAAATTCTATGTTTGTAGGATCTTCTAACGAACTTGGGGCGTTTGAAAGTGGTTTAGCCGCTAAAATAATGGGACCAGCAGTTGCTGTTATATTTGGTGGCACCATGACTTTAATTACAGTAACCACCATTGGTATTAAAAATAAAACGTTACGAAATCTCGATTTAACTAAAGATATCGAAGCACATGAGAAAGAGGAAGAAATCGCTTAGTATTTCTTCAAATCAAAATTTTCACCATCAAAAACACCGTAAGTATAATATTGTATCCAATCGCCCAGGTTAACGTACTTAGACTTTTCATTCAAATCAATTTCTAAAGGCAAGTGTCTATGCCCAAATACAAAATAGTCTCTATGTTTATCTTCTAATTTACGTTTACAATAAACGGCTAACCATTCATTTTCTTCACCTAAAAAAGTAGCATCATCATCACCAGAAATCATTTTATTTTTCACCGATAGATATTGCCCAATACGCAATCCAATATCAGGATGCATCCATTTAAATAACCATTTAAAAACAGGATTGGTAAACACTTTTTTCATGCGTTTGTAACCTTTATCATTTGGCCCTAAACCATCACCATGACCAATAAAAACAGAAGTATCATTAAACATGAATTCTTTAGGTTCATGATATACAGGAATACCGAGTTCTTCTTCAAAATAACCATGCATCCACAAGTCGTGATTCCCCACAAAATAGTGAATCGGAATTCCGGAATCACTAATTTCGGCAAGCTTACCAAGCGTTCTTGTAAATCCTTTTGGGACAACGGTTTTATACTCGAACCAAAAATCGAATAAATCACCTAACAGAAAAATGGCTGCCGCATCGTGTTTAATTTCATCTAACCAAGCTACAAATTTTTTCTCACGTGGTTTAGAAGCGTCACTAGTTGGTGCGCCTAAATGATTATCGGATGCGAAGTAAATTTTCTTTCCTTCAGCTAAAGTAATATGATTGGATTTATTCATTATCTGATGCGTACCATTCTGCAAAAGACGATGTAGTTTCTGAAAGCCTTAATGAATGTAATTTTATAGTTTTGGGTAAACGTTGTTTTATTTTTTCAGCAAAATCAATCACCATCATTTCACTTGTTGGCTGATAATCTACCAACAACACGTTATGATCTCTAATTTGTAATTCTCTAGCTAACTCAACATGCGGCGTATTTTTATTAAAAACAGTAGCATGGTCAAAAACATCCACAATTTCTTCCTTTACAATTTTCTTTAAATCCCCAAAATCAATCACCATTCCGTATTTCACGTTTGTGGTATCAGAAATTGGAGTTCCTATTACGGTTACATAAAGTTGGTAACTGTGGCCGTGTACATTTTTACACTTCCCGTCGTAACCGTATAATGCGTGACCTGCTTCAAAAGAAAACTGTTTTGTAATGCGTATTTTACTCATGCTATTTTTAATTAGGATGCAAAGATATTATAAATGTAAAAGGAATGGCTTTTTAGATTACATTTGCTCACTTTTTTTAATTTTATTAAGATAATATGAAAAGATTAAATTCTTACAAAAGTCACGTTGAGTAGTCTTTTTGAAGCTATTCCGTTTGTTGAAAACCCGCTTTATGAGCGTATTATTTCAGACATTTCATCACAAAAATATAGTATTGTTGATGATTTCTTTTCAGAAGATGAAGTTATTGCCTTAAGACACTCGTTGCTTTTAAAGTATGAAGAAGATGCGTTTAAAAAAGCAGCTATTGGAAATAAAACCCATAAATTCATAAAAAAAGCAGTCCGTGGTGATATTATTCTTTGGATCAATGAGAATATTATTAATTCTGCGGAAGAATTATTCTTCAATAAAATTAACGATTTAAAAGATTACCTAAACCGTACTTGTTTTTTAGGAATAAATCAGAAGGAATTTCATTACGCTATTTACCCAAAAGACACCTACTACAAACGTCATTTAGATACGTTTCAGAATGATGATAGACGTAAGTTATCTTTCGTATGTTATTTAAATAGTGAAGACTGGAAACCCGAAAACGGAGGCGAATTGGTACTTTATTTAGACGGTGAAGATAAAGTAATCTATCCTTTTCCTGGTAAAGTTGTCATTTTTGAAAGTCAGGAATTAGAGCACGAAGTAAAACCCGTAAATACACAAAGATTGAGTATTACAGGTTGGTTAAAAACACGGTAAATTTGTATTAGCGTTTTTTGTATTTGTTGTAGAAATATATAATTACAAGTGCTAATCCTAATATAAGAAATAGGCCATTTCCACCTAAAAAACTAAGTACATCCATTTTATTCTTCTTTATATCTGTTTTTATTATATCTATAAATGATATAGGCAATAGCTACCAACACTAGAAAAGGCACCAAATTACCTATTAGAATACCGATGCTATAATAATCATCGGGTGCTTCTTTTAGCTTCTCGTCTATGTTGAGCTCTTGAAATAATGTAATTAACAGATTCATTTAAAGTGATTCATTTATAAATCAAATTTAAGCGTTTTCGGCAAGTGATTTAAATGTTTTACGGAATTTTATTATCAATGGTAAACCACGCGCTATCATCCAAAATGTAAAAGCAATAAAAATGCCATAAAGTTTATAATCTAAACTATCGGTCCAAAATATAATAGGTACAAAAACAACCAATGTAGAAAATAGTAAAACGTTTCTAAGATATTTCATTCTACCTAAGCCTTTAAAAACTCCATCGAAAATAAAAGCCAATGCACACAAGGGTTGCATCGCTAAAATGATCCAAAAAACATTATAAAACTGGTTGAGTACGTCTTCATCATTACTGAAAATACGCCCTATTGGGTAATAGAAAATCGCACCTATTACACTAATTATCAAACCGACTAGAATACCGTATTTAATAAGTTTATTACTCAACTCAATTAAATTCTTATAATCTTTAGCACCATACAATTTACCAGATAAAATATTACCTGCACTAGCATAACCATCGATAAGAAAGGCGCCTAAAAACCATAAATTAATCCCAATAGTGTAAGCTGCAATGTAGTTTTCTCCATATTTAGTAGCAAAACTCGTTGCTAGATATAAAGCTAAGTTTAGAGCTAATGTTCTAATAAATAAATGCGCTATCATTACAACAAAGCGCTTCATTTCAACATTAAAAGGCAGTTTTATTAATAAAGGAATATCTGTTTTTTTAAGGAGATAAAATGCAGAAAGTAATGCCATAATAACTTGCGCTAATACACTTGCATAAGCCGCACCTTTTATATGCATTGCAGGAATAAAGCCTTCAATACCATAAACAAAAGTAAAATCTAAAACAATGTTTGAAGCCGCTCCGACTATCGCAATAAGCATAGGATAATATGTGTTTTGTAAACCTCTAAAAGTTCCAAAAACAGCAATAGTAAATAACGTAAATGGAAAACCAAAAACACGGATTTGATAATACGCTACACTATAATTTAAGATCTCTCCAGAAGCATTGTAAAGTTTAAAAATCTGTGCAGCAAAAGGATAAGTAACACCTATAATAATCAAGCTTAACGCGGTAATAATAAAAATTGCCTGAGCTGGTAAATTCTTTACAGCATCTAAACGGTCTGCACCAACATATTGAGACACGATAGAAGAAATAGCACTACGGGTTTGACCTAAAACCCAAATAAGCATAGAAAAAAACGTTCCAACAATACCAACAGCAGCCAACGAAGTTGTGGCCTCATAATCCATATTACCAATAATAGCGGCATCAGTTAAAGACAGAATAGGCTCGGATACTCCAGATATTAATGCTGGAATAGCGAGTTTATTTATTTGTTTTAAAGTTATTTGTGTGCTCACAGAACTAATTCATAACAATGAAAAGGAAATTCACTTTGCTTTGGAAAATAAATATCCTCTAATTTTTTATAACCGCGAAGTTCGTAAAACTTTTGGTTTCTTTTGTTCTGTGAAAAGGTATCTAATCTAATTGAACTACAATTGTTTTCAGTAGCAAATTCCTCAGCGAAATCCATAAGGTTTTGGGCATAACCTAATCCTTGATGTTTTGGATGAACCGCTAACCTGTGAATATAAACATTATGAACATTGTTAGTTAACCATTTTACAGGAACGTACTCAGAGTCCATTAGCTTTGAAATTACAATACAGCCTAAAATGTTATTATTAATTTTCAACACATAAAGTTCTTCGCGTTCAACATCTTTAGCAAAGGCAGCTGCATTTGGGTAATGTTCGTTCCATTGATAAATACCTTTAGGTATCATTGTTTCAGCACATGCTTTGGTAATAACCAAGAGTGATTTAACATCATCTATTATTGCTTTTTCAATTTTATAACTCATTAATTTGACTTAAAAATTAGTTTTAAAAAGTGAACAAAAATAAGTATATATTTACAACTGTAATGGGGATGTAGCTCAGTTGGCTAGAGCGCTTGACTGGCAGTCAAGAGGTCGTGGGTTCGAATCCCATCTTCTCCACCAAAACATCTTGGGGTGCGCTTTTCTATCAATTAGAACCATATTAACATTTTTTGCGTAAGTTAGCAGCCGTTTAATGCCCCTAACATGAAACCTACCATACTAATTATCTATCTTTTAGCATGTACTTTGTATGCGCAAAAACCTGCATTTAATCCAGAAAGCTCTTCTGGAGAATTATTTGAATACTCTGAATACACAAATACGGAGCGTGCTAAATTTGCTATTGAAGATGTATTACAAAATACTGATTTAAAGTTCCAAACTTTACAATCTGAAAATCACGACCTTGGTTTTACCACCAACAATTATTGGGTTAAATTTCGATTAGAAAACACTCTAAATACAGATAAAACTTATTATTTGGTCACTGCTAGACCAATAACAGACGTCGTTGATTTATATACTATTAAATCTGAAATTGAAATTTCTAAAAATGGAGATCAAGTTTCTTTTGATAAAAAAGATATTAATCACAGAGAAAATGTTTTCAAAATAAAACTAAAAGCTCAAAGTAAGCAACTCTTTTACATCAACCTATCTAGTGATGGAGAAACCCTAAACCTTCTACTTAATTTATATGATGAAGACTCTTTTATAAATAAAAATTACACCCAACAATTATTTTTAGGCTTGTTTTATGGTGTTTTATTATTAACGAGTTTAATCTATTTGTTTTTTTATACCAGTTTAAGCAATAAAACATTTTTGTATTATTGTTTGTATGCTTTTTCGATTGCTTTAATGCAAATGTCTTTAGACGGCTTTATACATCAATATATTTTACCTAATGGTGGTTATTTAAATAGTCGAGTTGTTTTAATTACGGCACTATTTTCGAATCTATTTTTACTCAAATATTGTGAATATTTTTTAAAAGTAAATTTAAACTTAAAACACTTTAAAATAGCTTATAATATTATTTACGGTGTTATATGTACTTTATTTTTAATGTTATTTATCAATTCTAAAACGTTAGAACTAGCATACCCCTTAAGTAATTTAAATGGGTTATTGAGTCTTATCTTAATTGTTACTACAGTTTTTAAAATGCGCTTTAAACGTATTTATGTCGATCCTTTCTTTTCTTTAGGTATTCTATTTTTGGTTATCGGTTTAACAGGTTTTGTAATGAATAATTTGGGTTTACTTCCAACAAATTTTTACACGCAAAACAGCTCTAAATTTGGAACAGGTATAGAAGTCATTCTACTTTCACTTTCGATGACCAAACTTATAAAAAAATTAAGATTAGATAATGAACATTCACAAGAACTAGCATTAAAAAAATCGGAAGAAATTAGTGAGATTAAGAGTTACTTTATGTCTAATATAAGTCATGAATTACGCACACCTATCAATGCCATAATGGGCATGGTAGATATTGAATTAGCAAGTGCAGACAACGATGTAGAAAGCAGAAAAAAATATCAAATAATTAAGAATGCATCCATAAGCTTATTAAGTAATGTGAATGATGTTTTAGATTTTGAAAAAATTGAAAAGAAAGAACTAAAATTAAGAGAAGAAGAGTTTAATCCTTCAATTGTATTAAACCAAATTAGTAATAATTGGAAAACAGAAGCGAATAAAAAAGGACTTAAATATGCCTTTGAAATGGATTCTGAAATCCCCACCAAAGTCATAGGTGACTCTGATAGATTTGTTCAAATTATAAATAATGTATTAGCCAATGCTGTTAAATTCACAAAAAATGGTCAAATAATTCTAAAACTAAAATGCTTACCACAACCTAATGATATATCTAGTTTCTGCTTTCAAATATCAGATTCTGGTGTCGGTATGAGTAAGATCAGTAAAGACAATGTATTTGTTAGTTTTAATCAAATGCAACTCAACCACAAAAGGCAATTTGGAGGTATGGGACTTGGCTTAACCATTGCTAAACATTTAATTGAACTCTATAATGGCTCCATTAAAATTGAAAGCAAAATTGATAAAGGAACAGATGTTTTTATTAAAATACCGCTTAAGAAATTAAAAAATGAAAGCGCACCGATTGATAATAAAAGTACTGTAATATTCGAAAAACCGTTACATATTTTAGTTGTTGAAGACAATAAACTAAATCAATTAGTGATGCGTAAACTACTAGGCAGCTTTACGAGTGTTAGTTTCTCTGTGGTAGAAAATGGCAGAGAAGCTTTAAAGGCACTAAAAAATGATGTCTATGACTTAATCTTAATGGATCTACAAATGCCTGTAATGGATGGCTACGAGGCCACTAGGTTTATTAGAAGTGGAGAACTAGGTTCTTCAATTGTAAACATTCCTATAATAGCCGTAACTGCCGATGCTATGGAAGAAACAAGACAACGTGTTTTAGATATCGGCATGAATGATTACATGACTAAACCTGTTAAAAGAGATTTACTTTTCGAAAAAATAAAATATTGTTTTGACAACAACTTAAGCGTCGCATAATTCTCCTCAATCTATTTTAGAAACTTACTTATAGTTTCAGAAACGTGATTTAGCTCTACCGAAAGAATATCTTTTTCCCATGGATGTTTTGTATTAAAGACATGGTCTGCATTTTCTACAATTTCTAATTGGTTGTTTTTACTCCATTCGTAAATATTGTAAGCTTCATCAATGTTTACAGAGGTATCTTTATCTCCATGAATTATTAAAACAGGAAGCTCTAAACTTTTAGTTGCAGATTCTATATGAAGCCTTTCTTTATTGGCTTCAAAATCTTCTAAAAACTGAACATAGTGTGGCATTTCTTGTTTTGTTCTACCGTTTTTTACATACTTAACACCTTTTTCTTTCCAATTTTCAATTTCTGTTTCAGAACCAAATCTATTTTCAAAATTACTTACGCTAGCTAAAGTTATAAGCTTGGTAATTCTAGAATCTTCTGATGCTTTTATTATTGCAATACCGCCACCACGACTGTGACCAATTAAACTTATTTCAGTTGTATTTATAGCTGAATTATTTTTGAAATGCTCTTGTGACCAATCAATCACATCGTTTAAATCTTCGAGTTCTTTAGTGTAATTATTATTTCCAAAGGCTTCCAAATCCGGGAAATCTATAGGGTCATTAACAGTACCTCCATTGTGTGAAAAATTGAATTTTATAAAACAAAATCCTTCATCTGCAATATGTTTTGCCATTAAATTCCAAGCGCCCCAATCTTTAAAACCTTTATAACCGTGACAGAAAATTACAATAGGCTGATTGATTTTTTCTTCAGAATAAAACGTATCAATAAGAATTGACTTTTTTCCTTCTCTTGTTAGAACTATGTTTTTATCTATTTTCATTTCGTTAAGTCTTTTTCAATAAAATTGAGCTCTGGGCTACAGATTTCAGTTATTAATTTTTTAAGTTCAACTTCAAAATCATCTAAAGTTTCATTAGTAATTAATTGATCTTTTTTTCTTGAGCCAGAAGATTCTTTTTTACCAAATTTTAAAAAGCCACCGTTTAAGTTTTTAAACGAAATAATCCCGGCTTCAATAGGCAATTCTACACGTTTATTTTGACGCATCATATAAGCATAACACAAAATCTGAAAAGACTTACTATACTTTGTGTAATCCGTCGTTAAATCTTCCCAATCTACAATCTCTACTTTATTCTGTTCTACCTTGCCCGATTTATAATCTACAACCCTAATAACACCATTAAACTGATCTACTCTATCTACTTTACCCTTTAATCGAATAGGAAAATCTAAGCCGTCTATTTCAATATTAATGGACTCATCAGATTCAATCGCAATTATTTTTATTTCATTACCCGCTTTTAAACTATCGCGCTCAAGGTTTAAAAAATTAGAAATATAACGTTGCGCAATTTCAAAAATGATTAAATTTTTTCCTTTTGTAAAATCGCCGTCTTTATATAAATCTTTAAAATGCTTTGTAACGGTGATTTTAATTTGTTCTTTAAAAGTTTTAAGGTGCTCTAAAGTTAACAATTCACCTTCTAATGGTTTGTAAAAATCTTCAAGTGAATTGTGAATTACAGAACCTAAAGTATTGGCCGCAATGTTTTCTTCAACATCATCAAATTCTTTAATTCCTAAAACTTTTTCAAAATAAAAGTCCATTGGATTTCTAATATAATTAGATAGTGATGAAGGTGAAAATCCTTTAGCCGAAAATACTTTTAACTGTTCAATAACAGCATCAGACTTTACAATCTCTTGTAATTTTTGTTCAATTATAGGTACTTCGGGAGCAATAACACTATTCACTATTTCGTGCTGACCTTCAATCTCTAATTGCGTTAAAAATCTACTCTTCTCTCCTCCTTTTAAAGCATCAATTTCTGTATTATATAAAATATAGACATTTTTTGCACGTTGTAAAAGTCTATAAAAGTGATAGGTATAAACGGCGTCCTTTTCTTTGAAGGTTGGTAGGCCCCTTTCAATTTTTACATCGAACGGAATAAACGAATTATTTGTTTTTCCGGAAGGTAAAATACCTTCATTTACTGAACTTATTATTACGGTATCAAAATCTAAAACTCGCGATTCTAACATTCCCATAATCTGAAGTCCTTCTAACGGTTCGCCTTTAAAATCTAAGGTTTCAGAACTTAGTAATTCTTTATAAATCGTTTGCAATGCCGACACCGAATTAAGGTATTTATAGGCTGTATTTAATTCTGAAAGTTGATTAAATAACGTATTAAAACGATAGAGGTATTCTAATTCTAAACTGTGATTTTTTTTATCTCCATCTAAATTTGTTTTCATTCTAGAAATAAGTGTAGAACAGTTTTTGAGCGCTATTAACGGCTTGTCTTGCCAAGATTGAAATAAGAATTCTATAAGATCTATATGCTCAGTCACAAGCTTCTTAAGATCGCTCAAGCCCATATAAACCAAATTATTTTTAGTAATGTGAGCAACTAAATTCACAGATACATTACCAGATTCGGTTTCAAACAACGGGTAAATAGAAGGGTGAGACAATACACTAACAACATCTTTGTAATAAAACTCTTTTGGGTTGTTTTTATGAAGCACAAATAACTGCTCAAAAACAGATGCTAAAGGCACAAACTGTAATGGTAACCCCATTGTTACATTAAGCTTACTTATGGTACTTGGTATTGAGTTTAATACAGGAAGCAATAAATGCTCTTCACCCAAAACAACTGCTATACTTGATAACTTAGTTTCTTTTTGCGTTAAATCTGTTAATAATTGACCGATATATTTAGCCTGGCCAACAAGTTTAGGAATACCAATCGCTTGAATATTTTTAGGTGTACTATAAGTTTCTGTAACCCAATTGAAAGGTTTTGTTTTAAAATAATCCCATTGCGCTCTATGTTGTCTTGTAAACCAACCAGCATCGTGCACATTATCATCAATAAAGGCTTTATCAATATCCCAGTAAATGTGAGCTAAATCATTTTTTAATAAACCTTGAATAATTTTAGACTCAGCAGAGTTTAAGGCATTAAATCCTAAAAACACATGGTTTTTACCACTACAACTCTTCATATAAGGCTCTAAATTATCTACAGCTTTTCTATAGATTAAACCTTGATAACCTTGCTTTGACGCTAAAAGGTTTTCTGTATATGCAGCATAGTGATTTTTAAGAGATTTCCAAAACTTTAAATAATTTGTAACCAAATCGGTACTATTACTTTCTAAAGACCAATGATCAAGCTCTTTTATAGCATTTAAATAATCGAATATATGATCTTGTGGAATAAGATAACGATCTATCTCATTAAAATCCTGTAATAAGATTTGTGCCCATTTTGAAAAAGATTCAAAAGGCTCTTGCTCTTCTTCCTTTGTTAAGGCTTTATAGGTTTCGTAGAATCGAAATAATAAATCGGTGTTAGGTAGATTTTGTAATCCGGATAACTCCTCTACAAACTCTTCGCTACTGATTATTTGGGGGGTGAAAATAGGTTGATCTAATAAAGAAGAAAGGTGATGCTTAAGAAACACACCAGCCCTTTTACTTGGAAGTACAAATGTTAACTCTTGAAAATTAACATTTTTATTTTGAAGATCAATGAGTACTGATTTTATAAAACTTATCATTCTATAAAAATAAAAAACGCCCCGGATTACGGAGCGTTTTTTTAATATATTTTAGATGTGATTAGTTTTTCAACTTCACCTCTACACGTCTGTTTTCTTTTTTACCAGCTCTTGTACTGTTACTTGCAATAGGAGTTGACTCACCAAAACCAGCTGCAGTTAATCTATCAGCACTAATACCATTAGCAATTAAGTAATCTCTTACTGCATTTGCACGTCTTTCAGATAAAGCTTGGTTACTTGATTTAGAACCATCACTATCAGTATGACCTTCTAATGAGAAAGAAGCTTTTGGGTATTCTTTAAAGATCGCTACCATTGACTGTAATACTTGGTTAGTTTGCTTTTGGAAAGTAGCTCTACCTGAGTTAAACAAGATAGATCTTGAATATTCATTTAAAGTATCCATTACTTCTTCAGTTGGTGCAATTTCAGGACAACCATTGTTTGCCACAGTACCAGCTTCGTTTGGACATTTATCATCTTTATCTAAAACACCATCACCGTCAGTATCAGGCCAAGGACATCCGTTATTTGCAGCAGGACCTGCAGTATCTGGACATTTATCATCAGCATCAGCAACACCGTCACTATCAGCATCTGGACAACCAGCTAAAGTTTTAAGACCAGCAACTTCTGGACACTTATCATCTTTATCAACTACACCGTCACCATCAGTATCAGGACAACCATTAAATTCTGGTAAACCTGCAGTGTAAGGACAATCATCTTTAGAATCTTGGATACCATCGTTATCAGAATCTGGACAACCGTTGAAGATCTCTAAACCAGCTTCTTCTGGACAAGCATCATCTTGATCGTAAATACCATCACCATCAGTATCAGTACCACCAAATTTAAATATAACACCAACTGAATGTTGGAAATGTGAAGGTAAATAATCTTCAAAAGAATGCTTATATGCAGATTGAATATCTACACCTAATTTTTCTGAGAACCAAAATTTAAAACCTAAAGTTCCGTTTAAAGTACCAGCTCCGATTTCATCAACCCAAGTGTAACCACCACCAACTCCTAAATAAGGCTCAATAGTTTTTGAGTTAAGAAGATCCATAAAGCTATAAGATACATTACCGTCTAAACCGTAATATGTTAAATCATCTACAGAGCTATCTCCAAATTTATCAATTGTGTTTATAGATCCTTTTGCTGTAACTGTAAAGCCATCACTAAGGTATCTAGATACAGAAAGTGTTGAGATAGAAGGAATAATGTTCCAGTGATCACCTACTTGAAAGTATTGATCAAAATAGTCTCCTTGTGGTGCTTCTTCTCCTACTGGATAAAAGTCAACTGCATTGGCTCCAAAAGCAACAGCCCATGGATTGTTCTTGTCTTGTGCATTTGATGTGCTAAAGCTCGCTATAAGCACTGCGACAAAAAATAATCTGCTAAGATTTTTCATATTTTAATTAATTTTAATTTTAAGTGTTAATTAATGCAAAAATAAGATGTTAAAATTTATTAACAAAGACAAAGATATAAAATTTATGCCATTAAACGCGATTTCAAAGCGTTTGAGCTAAGATTTTAATCATTCTAGATAACTTTTAATTCTTTGCCAACTTTTATGAATGCATTTATTGTTTTATCTAGTTGCTCTTTATCATGAGCAGCAGATAGTTGCACTCTAATTCTTGCTTTATCTCTAGGCACAACAGGGTAAAAGAAACCGATAACATAAACACCTTCTTCTAAAAGCATATTTGCCATATTTTGAGACAATTTAGCATCGTATAACATTACTGGAACAATTGCAGAATCTCCATCTACAATATCAAAACCAGCCTCTTTCATTCCTTTTTTAAAGTATTTAGCATTCCAATCTACTTTATCTCTAAGTGTCGTGTCATTTTTAAGCATATCAAACACCTTAATAGATGCACCAACAATTGCAGGTGCTAAAGAGTTTGAAAATAAATAAGGTCTAGAACGTTGACGAAGAAGTTCTACAATTTCTTTTTTTGCAGTCGTATAACCTCCCATAGCACCACCTAATGCCTTACCTAAAGTTCCTGTAATAATATCAATTCTACCAAGTACTCCTTTTTCTTCTAAAGTACCAATTCCTGTTTCACCTATAAAACCTGTTGCATGGCATTCGTCAATCATAACCATGGCATCGTACTTATCTGCTAAATCACAAATTTTATCTAAAGGCGCAACTAAACCATCCATAGAAAACACACCATCCGTTACTATAATTTTATAACGAGCTCCGTTTGCATTTGCTTCTATTAATTGTGTTTCTAAATCAGCCATATCACTATTTTGATAACGATATCTGGCCGCTTTACACAATCTTACTCCATCAATAATTGAGGCGTGATTTAGAGAATCTGATATAATAGCATCTTCCTTTGTTAATAAAGGCTCAAAAACACCACCATTGGCATCAAAAGCCGCTGCATATAATATGGTATCTTCTGTACCATAAAAATCAGCTATTTTTTGTTCTAGTTCTTTATGAATATCTTGAGTTCCACAAATAAAACGTACTGAAGACATCCCAAAACCATGTGTATCCATAGCGTCTTTTGCTGCTTGTATAACATCGGGATGAGAAGATAAACCTAAGTAATTATTAGCACAAAAGTTTAAAACTTTTTGTCCTGTATTTAAGGTTATTTCGGCACCTTGTGGTGAGGTAATAATACGCTCTTCCTTAAAAAGACCAGCTTCCTTTATAGATTCTATTTCTTGTTGTAAATGATTCTTTATATCTCCGTACATGTTTTAATTTTTTGTTTAACGCGATCAAAGATACTATGAAAATTTAGACTTCAATAACTTCAATAGTATCATTTAAATAAACCAATATTTTATGTGTTACTTTTAAATTCATCTCATTTAAAACCGACTCGTAATCATTAAGCTGTGCTGCATGAAAGGATTTTTGCTCTCCGGTTTTATAATCAATAATAGTCACTTCATTATTAGAATTAATATTTAAACGATCTGGTCTTAAAATCTTACCCGATAATGGAATAATATCGCGTTCGTTATAGATCTGAAAATCATTCTGAAAATATTTACTTAACTCAACATGTTCCATAACACTTAAGACTAACGTTCTTAATTCATCTGTGTTTTTAGTCGTAATATCTCCAGAAATCAATAACTCATTAAAGGCTGAATCAATATCTTCTATTGTTTTAATTTTTGATAAAATAAGGTGAACTAAATTACCACGTTCTATAGCAGCTTCTTGCTCGGTATCCCATAATAATCCCGATTTAGTAACAATATTTAAATTGTGAACTTCTTTAGGAACTGAAATCATTTTAAATTGCTCTACAGGAGTTTCAACCTCAACCACTTTTTGATTCGGAACCATAGTCCCAAAACTATAATTAAGCTGGCTGTCTGTCCATTTATTTTCTTTAATCAGGAAATTAACAAACATACCCGCATACGTATCCTTATTAACGACACCTTTTGCATTAATATCTTTCTTAGTGATAATATACAACTGCTCAACGGCTCTTGTTAAAACTACATACATTAGGTTAATACTATCTAATTCTAATTGCGCATTGTGTGTTTTGTAAATGAGCTCTCCGGTTTCACCATAATTCTCTACTTCTTTAGTGTAATTAAGTAGAAGCGTATTAAATCCATTATAGTCTTCAGCTTTTACAGGAAACCAAACTTTAGGTTCTATTTCTCTATAAATATTAAGATCTGCATAAGGGAATATTACTATCGGAAACTCTAAACCTTTAGATTTATGAATAGTCATAATCTGTACGGCATTCCTGTTTTCAGGTGTTACAACACTGAGCTTTTCTTCATTTGTTTCAAAATAATTGACAAAATCAGTAACATCAGAATTTCGTTTTTGAGTAAACTCTAACACAATATCTAAATAAAACTGAAGGTATGCATCTGATGCTTCATTTAGATTGAATGCTCTTATACAATGCTCTACAAGATCGTATAAAGGCAACTGAAGACATTGATTTTTATCTATATATATATTCAATTCGGCTAATCCCAATAACATCTCATCTAAATTATCTTTTAGATAATTAACAAAAAACTGATGTTTATCTTCAATTTGATCACGATCTGCTAAAAATGAAAGCACCTTAATTTTAAGACCATCATTATTGGGTTGAATTAATAATTTTAAAAACGAATTAATAAAATTAACCTTATCCGAGTTTTTTATAAGTAACGTTTCAGATGACGTAATATTAATGCCATTTTCGTTTAAATAATTAGCAATAGCAACACCTTCTTTTCTTTTACGGACCAAAACACAAATATCACGAAGTGGATACCCCTTTTCTTGACAGTTCTTTATCGTTTCTAAAACTTCTGCGGCATACATTTGGTGTATATCATCATCTTTTTCAGGATCTAAAAAATTAAGATTCACAAAACCTTCTGATGTATTATGTGTGTTTTGTTTTGCCTTTTTATACAGATCAGCATACGCAGCTTCACTAAAAGTATGTTCACTTAAAAACTCAAAAAATGTGTTATTAAATTCAATAACAGCCTTGGCACTTCTGTAATTGGTTTCTAAAGCTAAGACTTCCGCTTCGAGCTGAAACGGATTATCAATCTTATTATATAGTTTTATAAACTGTTCTGCTTCACCACCACGCCATCTGTAAATAGCCTGTTTGGCATCACCAACTAACATGGATGTTCCTTTAGCTCCAGAAAGTGCATTTTCTAACAACGGAACTAAATTTTCCCATTGCATATTAGACGTATCCTGAAACTCATCAATAAAATAATGTTTGAATTTTTCTCCTAAACGCTCATAAATAAAAGGTGTTGGCTGATTTTTAATTTCATTACTAATAATGGTATTAAATTCTGAAATCAACATTTTATTCTGATCCGCTTTTAATGCATCTAATTCATTCTTTATCGCATTTAAAACTGAAAGCGGTGTGATATTTCTATAAAACCCTTTTTTGAGTTTTACATTAAAAATAGATGCTTTTATATCTAAAAAAGCTTCGGCTAATTGAGGTTGAATACTATCTATAACAGATGCTATATCGTCTTTAACACGCTTAGGATACAAAACATTACCTTCAACCAAAGTATTCTGCCAAGCAGCATCAAATGTAACATTAAACTGTTTTGAGCTTATTTTTTTAAAATATTTAGGAAGATAACTTCCACTAAAATCATTGTATTGTAAACCACTCTCGTCAATTAAAGTTAAAGCTTTATCTGCTGTAGCAATTAAACTTTCTTCAAGTTGAATGACCTCTTTAGACAATTCTTGTTTTAAAGTCTTAAAATCATCAAGTGTTTTTTCTTTTAGCGTCTGTATTCCAAAAAGGTCATTCTCATTAACTAATAATTTTGAAATATTATTAAAGTCATAACTGATATCCCAACTCTTATCGTCATCAGCTTTTTCAATGGCAAAATCGACCAATATTTTAGTCAATCCTTTATCACTTCCTGCTTTTGCAATAAGACTATCTACTGCCTCATTTAAAAGTCGACCTTGATCTAGTTCAACTTCAAAATTCATAGGTAACTTTAAATCGTGCGCAAAAGTTCTAATAACACGATGTGTAAAACCATCAATGGTAGAAATATCGAACGCACCATAATTATGAATAATATGTTTTAGAACATTCTTTGATTTAGTTTGAAGGGCTTCGGGTTGAATTTTTAATTCCTCACAAATAGCCTGAAACATTGGGTTAGGTTGCGTTAAACTTTCTTCTTCAGAAAAAACTTTAAGCATCTCTACAATCCTTTCCTTCATCTCACCAACCGCTTTATTAGTAAAAGTGATTGCTAAAATAGACTTGAATTGATCATAACTATTAGACTGAATTAGTATTTTTAAATAGGCTTTAGCGAGTGTAAATGTCTTACCACTACCGGCAGAAGCGTTATATATTTTAAAGGCTGAATTTTGCAAAAGAGATAATTTTTATACCAAAATAGGGAATCTTAATAGTTTATTAAGAGAAAATTAAGGACAATATTGTAAATTTGACCATAAAGATTATTTATTAACCAATAAAAGAAAAACATTATGGCTTTCGAATTACCGAAATTAAAATATGCTTACGATGCTTTAGAACCAAATATTGATGCTCGCACAATGGAGATTCATCATACTAAACATCATCAAGGCTACACAAATAAATTAAACGCAGCAATTGAAGGAACTGATTTAGAAGGAAAAACTATAGAGAATATCCTTATTAATTTAGATACAGAAAACAAAGCGGTTAGAAACAATGGTGGTGGATTTTACAATCACTCATTATTTTGGGACGTAATGAATCCTGAAGGAAAAGGACGTTTATCTGGAGACTTAAAAGATGCTATTGAAGCAGAATTTGGTTCTTTTGAAGCGTTTAAAGATGCATTTTCTAGCGCAGCAGCAACACGTTTTGGTTCTGGTTGGGCCTGGTTATGTGTACATGAAGGTGGAAAAGTTGAAGTTTGCTCTACAGGAAACCAAGACAATCCATTAATGCCAGGAATTGGTTGTGAAGGAACTCCAATTTTAGGTTTAGATGTATGGGAACATGCTTACTACTTAAACTACCAAAACAGAAGACCAGATTATATTGAAGCTTTCTTTAATGTAATTAACTGGAATGAAGTTGAGCGTCGTTACGCTGAAGCAAAATAATTTGAGTTTAATTTATTTAGGCTTATATATAGAAAATCCGAACATTTAAATGTTCGGATTTTTTATTTGCTTTTTTTTAAATTATCAGCTTGAAATGATTTTCATGAAATATCATAAAACAGTTTCTATAACATATTTCTGATCTCTAAACACAACCTCATCACCAACACTCTTAGATAATAACAACTGTGCTATTGGTGTTACTGCAGAAATTGCATAATATGATGTATTGTCTATCTTAATTTCACCAGCGCTTATTGCTATAAAATAATTAGATTTCGTTGTTTGTACAACACTACCAAAAGCCACTTTATTGTGTTTTGAGTCTGTATTTATTTTATGAAGAATTTGTTTCTGATTTTCAATTTCAGATAATTGATTACCTGCTTTTTCACGCTCTAACTGCAGCATTGCTCTTCCTGTTTCGTGCTTATCACCTGCGCTACTTTTAGTTTCAGACTCTAATGAGTATTGAATGTCTGAAATTGCTTTATTCACCGTTAACAATCGGTTATCAATAAACCTTAAGCATTCCTTATAGAGTTCTTCTTTTATATTCATTCTTTTGGCTTTAGATTTAATGTTCCGTAAAATCGCATCTGTTTTACAATCCATTGTTTTCGTTTTTGAATATAAGCTGATGCCGGATTTGCTTTATAACTTCTAGGATTGGGTAACACTGCAACTATTGCAGCAGCTTCATAAGTACTTAAATTAGAAGCCGATTTACGAAACCAATGTTGTGCCGCAGCTTCTACGCCGTAAACACCTTTTCCCATTTCAATACTATTTAAATACACTTCTAAAATGCGCTCTTTACTCCAAATTATTTCAATTAAAAAAGTAAAATAAGCTTCTAAACCTTTACGCAACCAGCTCCGTTCTGGCCACAAAAACACATTCTTTGCCGTTTGCTGACTAATGGTACTTCCGCCTTTAATACGTTTTCCTTTTTTATTATATTCATATGCTTTTTCAATCGCTTCTAAATCAAAACCATTGTGGTTTACAAATTTCTGATCTTCACTACAAATCACAGCCAATTGCATGTTTTTTGAAATATCTTCTATCGGAACCCAGTCGTGATTCCAAAGATCAGTTTCTTCAGTATTTTCAAAATATCGAATAACCATAAGTGGTGTTACAGGGACGGGAACGTATTTAAATAATACGACCAAACCTATGGAAAACAACACACTCCATATAAATAGTTTCGCTATAAATCGAAAAAATATCTTCATCGTTTCATCAAATAAATCTCTAATTGTTTTTCAATACCATAAATTATTAACACAAAAAAAGCTCCTAAATATAGGAGCTTTTAAAGTTATAAATTAAGTTATTAATCTACTATAATTTTCTTAGTCACTTTTTTAGTTCCGTCAATTATAGTTAATAAATATACACCTGACTGTGCATTATTAAGCTTAATTGCCTCGTTAAAAGTACCAACATTATCAAAATTTTGAGAATAAATTGAACGTCCTCTAATATCGTAAACATTAATCGCTATAGCTTCACCTGATGTTGAGTTAAACTGAACATTAAATTCGCCATTATTTGGATTAGGAAAAATACTTAAAGCTTCTAACTCATTATCTTGTACAGATAAACTAGCTTCTTCACATATTTCAATAGACCAGCTATTAACAACACCCGTGTCTCCCGTGTAATAATCTACAAATGCAAGATTCCAATCTCCATTTATACTTTCACCATCAAATACACTTAATGGGCTATCTGGAGCATAAGTTCCGGTTGTAGGGCTTGCACATATAATATCTGGACTTCCATCTTGAAAAGTTAAATCTATATCACTAACACCAGTGTTACAATTTCTAGCCCAAATATTAGCAAAAGAACCACTTGGGGATTGCAACTGCATTACTAAATCACCAACATAAGAGTGTGTTACATCCACATTGATTTTTAAATTACCATTAATTATAGCATTATTATTAACCGTTACAGGAATAAATACTGGATCTCCTGCTTGGTCGGCACCTGCACCATCGGGTATTGCGATACTAATAGCTCCTGTAGAATATTCTGTACAATCTACCCCTATTTCAATGCTTTCAGTATTTAAATTGAAAAATATTCCATTAGCAGCTTCTACCATAATTCTGCAATTAACAGAAGAAACATTAGGAACTACAATATCATAAGAACCATTATTTGCTACATTAGAAGCCAAAATGGTATCAAAGTTTTCTCCATCTGTTGCTAGTAAAATATTAACACTAGCTTCATTTACACCATTTCCGGTTGTGCCAGCAACATCCCATGTTACTGTTTCCGTACTACCGACACTCCAGCTCTGACCAGATGTATTTTGAGACGTAACTATAAACGGACCCGCTGCAGCAACATTAGTAATAGTCATTTCATCAGAATCAGTCTGCCCTCCTCTAGCATCATTATCTCTAACGGTTAGCATAAAATCTATACTTCTGCTTACACTAGATAATTTTTCCCATGTTGTAGAAGTACCTCCATTTATTAATACCTCTGAAAGTTGTGGAACATATCTTACAGGGCTTTCAGTACCTTCAAAAGATCTAACTAAAGGTCCTGTAGTAATTGTTTCTGTTGGTAAGCCGGCTGATCCTAAATCGTATTGCTCCCAAGTGTAAGTTAAAGTTTCGGTACCATCTCCATCTGTAGAGTTACTTCCATCTAACTTATAAGGTGTTCCCTGAGGTATTGTATAGTTAATACCTGCATTGGCTACTGGCTCTGTATTACCTGTAGATGTTCTACTTACAGGACAAGAACCCGTACTTGTAACGTGTGACCAAATACGGTTTATACTAGCTTGATGAAAATAAGCATCACTACTACCTTGTATATTATCAGATCCACAAATACCTGCATAGGCCATGATTGTTGTTCCACTACCTGGTTCATAAGCATTTGCTGCTGATCTATTAGATCCAGAACAATTACCCACTGTTCCATTAAACGTATGTGGACCTCCAAATTGATGTCCTAGCTCATGTGCTACAAAATCTATATCATAAGTATCACCTACTGGCTGAGAAGATCCTGTTATACCACTAGCCTTACTGTTTGTATTACAAGTAACACCTAAACCAGCTAATCCGCCACCTCCTGTGCTAAATGTATGACCTACATCAAAATTAGCAGAACCAATTGTGCTTGTTATAACACTTTGACTTTGATTTATTAAAATATTTGGATTATCATTATTAAATTGGTCATTATCTCCATCAGTATATATTATATTTTCATTATTGGCAACTAAAGTCATTGTTATCGATAAATCTCTTTCGTAAATACCATTAACTCTTGTTAATGTTACGGCTATTGCAGCCATAGCATCTGCAACTGTACCACCATGAAATTGTGTATACTCACCAGTACAAGCAATTGCAATACGATAATTTCTTAACGTACCATCATTTGCATTTCTTTCTACAGGCTCTTCAAAAGTAGCTCTATTTGAAAGTGTATCATCATCTATAACACCACATTCAAATTCAAAATTTCTTGCTAATAAATCCTTCTTAGAATATACGGTATAAATATTTCCTTCTTTTGAAAAAGGATCAATAAATTGAGTTCCTCTCGCTGTTCCTAAAAACATTGCATGAAGTCCTTTTGAAGTTATACTAAACCTAACAATTTCTGTAGGGTTATCTATACCCTGGCCAGCATAACTTCTGGTGTTCGGATATTTTTCTTGAAGTTCTGGCTCCATAATAGAAGCTTCAAATACTTTAAATTCACTTAATACGCCTTCTGAATTTGGAAAAGAAATAATTGTATTTCCTATATTGTTTCTATCTCCAACATTTTCTAAAGTATGCTTTAAAGCTTCGAGATTCAGTTGAAAAAACTTTTCAGACTTGAGCTCTACTCTTCTTATAACTTGTTCTGTTTGTTCTGCCTTTTGCTCACTAATACTTGTCCATAATTTACTTGTATTTTGTGCCGTAGCAGATAATGAAAAAATCACAGTTAAGACAAATGTGATTTTAATAAAATAATTTTTTAACATATATTTTTCTTTTTTGATAGCGCATAAAGTTAAGCTATTTATTTTAAAAATAGTCAGAAGCCTAAAAAAGCCCCTGTTAATACAGGGGCTTATAACGCATAAAAGCAAAAAACCCAAACTTTTACGTTTGGGTTTTAATTTATTCTTCAATCTCTTTTTCTAATACAAAGTCTTCCATAAACTTCGTGGTATAATTACCAGCTAAATAATCTGGATGATCCATCAATTGCCTATGGAAAGGTATTGTTGTTTTAATACCTTCGATTACAAATTCATCTAAAGCACGTTTCATTTTATTAATAGCTTCTTCTCTAGTTTGAGCTGTTGTAATCAACTTTGCTATCATAGAATCGTAATTTGGAGGAATACTATAACCTGCATAAACATGCGTATCTAATCTTACTCCATGACCTCCCGGTGCGTGTAGCGTTGTGATTTTTCCTGGTGAAGGTCTAAAATCGTTAAATGGATCTTCAGCATTTATTCTACATTCTATTGAATGCAGATTTGGCGTATAGTTTTTACCAGAAATTGGAACTCCTGCTGCGACTAATATTTGTTCACGGATTAAATCGAAATCAATAACTTGTTCCGTTATTGGATGCTCTACCTGAATACGTGTATTCATCTCCATAAAATAGAAATTTCTATGTTTATCTACTAGAAATTCTACAGTACCAGCACCTTCATACTTAATGTACTCAGCGGCTTTTACAGCAGCTTTACCCATTTTAGTTCTCAATTTATCTGTCATAAACGGAGAAGGCACTTCTTCTGTTAATTTTTGGTGACGTCTTTGTATAGAACAATCACGTTCTGATAAATGACAAGCTTTTCCACGAGAATCACCTACAATTTGTATTTCGATATGGCGAGGCTCTTCTATAAGCTTCTCCATATACATATCATCATTTCCAAAAGCTGCTTTAGATTCAGATCTTGCTGATTCCCATGCATTCTGTAGATCTTCTGGTTTCCAAACGGCACGCATGCCTTTTCCACCACCACCGGCTGAAGCTTTAAGCATAACAGGATAACCTGTTTCTTTAGCTACTTTTATACATTCTTCAAAAGTTTCAATGACTCCTTCACTACCAGGTACACAAGGCACACCTGCAGCCTTCATTGTAGCTTTAGCATTGGCTTTATCACCCATACGGTTTATCATCTCTTCTGACGCACCAATGAATTTTACGCCATGCTCTTCACAAATTTTAGAAAATTTAGCATTCTCAGATAAAAAACCATATCCAGGATGTATAGCGTCTGCATTTGTAATTTCTGCAGCAGCAATAATGTTAGACATTTTAAGATAAGACTCACTACTTGAAGGTGGGCCAATACATACTGCTTCGTCTGCAAACTTAACGTGAAGACTCTCTGCATCTGCAGTAGAGTAAACCGCTACCGTTTTAATGCCCATTTCTTTACAGGTTCTAATAACTCTAAGAGCTATTTCACCTCTATTGGCAATTAATATTTTTTTAAACATAACTTTTTAATATTTAAAATCTCAAATTCCAAATTCCGATGTAATAGGAATTATGTTTTGGAATTTTAAATTTGGTTATGATGGATCAACTAAAAATAAGGGTTGATCAAATTCAACAGGTGTTGAATCGTCAACAAGTACTTTTACGATTTTTCCTGAAATTTCTGACTCAATCTCGTTGAACAATTTCATTGCTTCAATAACACAAAGTACATCTCCTTCTTTTATATCTGTACCCACTTCAACAAAGACAGGTTTGTCTGGAGATGGTTTACGATAAAATGTACCAATAATTGGTGATTTTATAGTAATATATTTTGAATCCTCAGTAGCCGGGGTTGCGGGAACAACTTCTGCCGCAGGTACAACTGATTGTTGTGGCATTTGTTGTTGAGGCATAGCTGATTGCATCGGGATTTGCTGAACAATTGTAGTCTCATTCTCAGAACCTGTTCTGATCGTAATTTTAATATCGTCCATTTCTAACTTAACTTCACTTGCACCAGATTTAGCCACAAATTTTATTAAGTTTTGAATTTCTTTTATATCCATAATATAAGATATTTTGTTAGTTAGTTTTTTTTTAGGAGTTATAGGCCCATTTAAAATAAATTGAACCCCAAGTAAATCCACCACCAAAGGCAGCAAATATTATTTTATCACCTTTTTTAAGTTTTGATTCGAAATCAAATAATAATAAAGGTAGTGTTGCAGAAGTTGTATTACCATACTTCTCTATATTCATTAAGACTTTATCTTCTTCTAAATTGATTCTATTAGCTGTAGCATCAATAATACGCTTATTAGCTTGGTGTGCTGCTAGCCATGAAATATCATCATTGGTAAGATCATTTCTCTTCATAATCTTTTCGGCCACATCTGCCATGTTAAAAACCGCATTTTTAAATACCGTTTTCCCATCTTGGAATACATAGTGTTTACCTTCGTCGAAAGTTTCTTTAGTAATAGGGTAAGAAGAACCACCATAGGTAGCTTGTAGAAAATCTCTTCCTTCACCATTACTTCTTAACAATTCATCTTGTAAACCTAAACCTTCTTCATTGGGTTCAAAAAGCACAGCACCTGCTCCATCTCCAAAAATAATACATGTAGCTCTGTCTTTATAATCTATAAATGAAGAATTTTTATCTGCGCCTATTAAAAGAATTTTTTTGTATCGACCGGATTCGATGTAGGCTGTTGCAGTAGACATCCCGAATAAGAAACTAGAACACGCTGCTTCTAAATCGAAAGAGAATGCATTTACAGCTCCAATTTCTGTCGCTGTATACGCAGCTGTTGAAGCTGCTTTCATATCTGGTGATGCAGTACAAACAATCACCAAATCAATTTCTTTTGGGTCTAAGCCTTTTTTCTGAATAAGATTTTCAGCTGCTTTTATAGCGAGGTACGATGTACCTTTACCTTCTTCTTTAAGAATTCGTCGCTCCTTAATACCTGTTCTAGAAGTGATCCATTCATCATTTGTCTCAACCATTGTTTCAAGAATCTTGTTAGTTAAAACAAAATCAGGTACATAGCCTCCGACAGCTGTAATTGCCGCTGTGATTTTACTCATTATTAGCTTTTAGATTAATTAAAAATATGAAAAATTGATATACTATATTCAATTCTCCTTGATTTTAGCAAAAAATAGAAACGCAAAGTAAGTGGTTTTTGCGGTATTGAAAAAATAATAACAAAAAAAACGCTCACAAAGGAGCGTTTTCTTGTATGCATGCATAGTACTTATGCTACATTTTCTTCTTCAACAGAGTTGTCAATTAAGACTTGACCTCTGTAGTATAATTTACCATCATGCCAATGAGCTCTATGGTATAAATGTGGCTCACCAGTTGTAGGGCAAGTTGCTATTTGAGGTACAGAAGCTTTATAATGTGTTCTTCTTTTATCTCTTCTTGTTTTCGAAATTTTACGCTTTGGATGTGCCATTTTAAATGTTATTTATCCGTTAATAGTTTTTTTAAATTATCCCAACGAGGATCATTATCCTCTGGTGATTTTGTTTTTTGATCCTCACTTGGACTCAATTCTTCTAGTTTTGAAAGTATATCGGACTGTAATGTACCGTCTTCTATACCTGGATGAACTCTTTTTATAGGAACTGCTAAAATAATTAACTCATATATATATTGAGCTATATTAATTTCATACTCGCCATGCGCTACAATTAAGATATCTTCATTCTCGTCATTGTACTCATCACCAAACTTTACTACCAATTTAAAATTGTCGTCAATAGCTTGGTCATATGGCTCATTCGTTATATCACAATTAACATTTACAGACCCTTTCGCTGAAAAAAACAACTCAAAAAAGGTTGATTTTTTATCGAATTTCAGGTCAATTTTCACGTCAACTGCGTTAAATTCATCGTATTCAAAATGTTCAAAGAACGCGTTACCAATTTGATAATCAAAATGATGCTCTCCTATTTTTAATCCTACAAAAGGGATAGTATAAGATTTTAATGCCTTCATTATCACATTCATTTTGAGCGTGCAAATATATAAATTTTTATTTACTTCAAGCCTAGATATCAACAAATTTTGTTTATAACTATCTAGACAACCTTTTTAACGGGTTTTTACTATAAATATTGTACTCTTCTCTTTTTCTAAAGATCTCTATTGCAGTTACAATAGCTTGTTTCATAGAGCTTTCATCAGCAATACCTTTTCCTGCTATTTCATAAGCCGTACCGTGATCAGGTGACGTTCTAACTTTATCTAAACCTGCTGTATAGTTAACACCTTTACCAAAAGCTATCGTTTTAAAAGGTATTAAACCCTGATCGTGATAGGATGCTATAATCGCATCAAAATTACGGTAAGTATTGGACCCAAAAAAACTATCGGCAGAATAAGGACCGTAAACAAGACTGCCATCTTTCTTAATTTTTTCTAAAGCTGGTTTTAAAACAACATCATCTTCATTACCAATAACCCCATTATCTCCCGCATGAGGATTAATGGCTAACACAGCAATCTTTGGTTTTCTAATTCCAAAATCTTGTTTTAAGGATTTTGTTACGGTTGCAATTTTTTCCTTTATAAGATCTTCTGTTATGGTTTCACTCGCGTCTTTTAGGGGAACATGATCGGTTAAAAGTCCGACTCTTAATTCATCTGAAACCATAAACATTAAACTTTTTCCATTTAAAGCTTTTGCTAAATAGTCTGTATGACCAGGAAAATTAAAGGTTTCTGATTGAATATTATGTTTATTAATCGGTGCCGTTACCAATACATCTATTGTTCCTTCCTTTAAAGCATTGGTTGCTGCCTCTAGAGATTTTATAGCATATTCACCTATTTTTTTATCTTCTGTTCCAAATTCAATTTTCACAGGCTCCTTCCAAACATTGACCACATTCACTTTACCGTGAACGGCTTTTTCTGGCGATTCTATACCATAAAAATTAATTTTACTATTAAAATGATTTTTAAAAAACTGCATAGTTTTAGCTGAAGCGAAAATAACAGGAGTATTTAATTCTAAAGACCTTGGATCTTCGTATGTCTTAATGACTATTTCTGCACCAATACCATTGAGATCACCAATTGAAATCCCTACAATTATCTTTTCGTCTTTTTTCATTTTTTGTATTTAACTTTGTAATTGCAAATTTAACTAAATAAAGCACAAATTATGTTCACAGGTATTATAGAAGATCTAGGAAAAATTGAGAAATTAAAAAAAGAAGGTGGTAATCTTCATATTACGGTTCATAGTTCTATAACAAATGAATTAAAAATTGACCAAAGCGTTGCTCATAACGGCGTATGCTTAACTGTTGTAAATATAGCCGGAGATACTTACACTGTAACTGCTATCCAAGAAACTTTAGATAAAACTAACTTAGGGCTACTAAAGGAAAATGATACTGTAAATATAGAACGCGCTATGAAACTAGGCGACCGACTTGACGGACATATTGTACAAGGCCACGTAGATCAAACGGCTAAATGTATTAGTATATTAGAAAAAGAAGGAAGTTGGTTTTTTACTTTTGATTATGATAAAAACCTAAATAACATAACTATAGAAAAAGGTTCTATTACTGTAAATGGGGTAAGCTTAACTGTTGTTAATTCTAAACTTAATAGTTTCTCTGTAGCTATTATACCTTATACTTATAACCACACTACATTTAAACACATAAAAGACGGAGATACTATAAATTTAGAATTTGATGTTATTGGAAAATATGTAGCACGATTAAACGACTTACGTAATTAAACTGTTCGCTTAGATAATTTATAAGATTTATAAATACCATAAGTTAACGCTAGTACAAATAGAACTATGATACCACCATCTATAGGCATACCCGGAGGCCCAGGTGCTTCTAACGTCTGAGGCTGAGGCAAATTATCCACTTGAGCTAAAGCAACAAAACCCGTTAAAAAAACCAAGATTAAGGCAAATATATTTTTCTTTTGCATTCTATTTAAATATGGCGTAAAAGTATAAAAAAAATCGAACTAACAAAATCAAATTAATCAAAAACATCTATAAAAAGCATATTTCACCGTTAAAACGTAAAAATATGGGTTATAATAGAGAAAACACCTAATTTTCAACCTATCATTTAACGCAAATATAATATTGAAGCTATTTAAAACAATATAACAAAACGCTCAAAACCTAAAAAACGCATCTAATTTCTATGCTTTTATAAAAATAAATACGCAAAACTGCATTTGTTGTAATTCCTAATGAATATCTAGAAAACTTCTGCGCATTACCAGCTAAATTAATTCTATAATAGTTATTTATATTGGATAAATTCCAAGTATATACACCAATTCCGGAACGAAACCTTTTTATTAATTTACACCAAAATATAAAACTATCCTATACTTTTAAATCTTGGTAAATAGATTTTATAACGTCTTCACCATATTTTCGTTCTAAGCGTCTCACCCTAAAATGAGCCGTTGCCATTCTCTGAAAATGATCTACAAAAACATAATTTAATCCACCTCCTCCAATTGCACCAACAACAGGAACAGCTTGTGCTAAAAACTTCTCACTAATTAAAAGACTTAATCTAGTGGCTATTTTAGATAAGAAATTACCAACCACATTAGAACCTAAAACACCAACACCTTTAACCAAATTATCTAAGCTCATTTTTATACTTGCTGTCGATACATTTTTTAAAGCCGAATTTAATGCCATACGTGTGGTATAATAACTAGTTTCCATTCCATCATCATCTTTAGCATCTCCTCCAAGAGCAAAAACTTGCAAACATGCCATTTGCCCTTCAAGCGTGTAAATATCTTCACCCTCACTACGCGCTATATCCATAATAGTTCGCATTAAAAATTTTGTAGTCAGCGTCACTTCCGATGCAAAAATAGCTGTACCTAAACCTGTAGAAGATCCAAAGAAGCCACTTAGTGCCCCTGTACTTGTTACAATACTTTTGTACGTATTTATTGAAGGCTTCTTAAACGTTTGATTCTTTTTTATCGTTAATAAATTAGCCTTAACAACTTTCAGTAATACCTTTTCTGTAATTTTCTGCACCTTAACTAATGCCTTTTCTGGCACATAGTTAATTCCAGTTTCAACCGTATTACCAATTTTATTAACGTTGCGTATAGCCCAACCTAAATTCTGCATGCTAGACTTTGCTTGCAATAAGATTTCTTTATCTTCTGTTGTAATGGAGTTTGTTGTGAGGCTCAAAAGTTATTATTTATAAGATTTGTCGATAAATCTGAATAATTGTTACAAAATCTAAACACACTAAAATCAAAAGACCTCAACGGCATTATTATTTTCAGATACAAATTCATCCCTTCCATTATATTTTACATTTTCTTTCATAAGAATATCTATAGGTAGGTAAGTTTTATGCTCAGGAGTTTTATTCTGTATTAAAAAATCTGCCAAAAGCCTGACAGATTTATAGCCTTGATCAAATGGCTTTTGAGATATTAAGAAAGCAACCGAATCGTTAATTAAGCATTCTGTATTTTGTGGTGTATTATCAAAACCTATGAGTTGTAAGTTTTTTAAATGATGTTCCTCCAAACAATTAACCACCATATAAATTCTACTAGACGGCACAAAAACCCCTTTAATTTCAGGGTGATTTTTTAAGAAAGAATTGATTACTTCTTGATTTTCAAGAGTATCATTTAAATTTTCAAGTTTTAAGCCTCTAGGGTTAGATTTAATTTCATTTTTAAAAAAATAATCTTTAAAACCCTCAATCCTATCTGATATAGAATTGTTTTTAGTGATATTCTGAAGCGTTTGAATAATTAAAAATTCAGAAGATTCTGGATTATTTAAATGCATCAATTTTCCTGCTACATAACCTGCAGTATAAGAATCTTGCCCAACATAAGCAATGTTATTAAATCCTTTGATATCAATATTTAGAAATAAATAAGGAATATTTAAAGCCTCTAGTTCTTTAATAATTTGTTTGGTTTCATCAGAAAAATTAGGAACCATAATAACTTCCGTTGGTTTTGTTTCTAATAAATCTTCAAAAGCATTTAAATATGAAACCGGATCAGATTGATTAAATCTAAAGACACTAACGTAAACTCCGAAATTTTTAACATCCTCAGCTGCTTTTAACACTCCTAAATATGGTGATTTCCAAAATAAATCAGAATCATTATACTCAGGAATTAATACGGAAATTTGATGCTTTTTTTTCATTGCTAGTGCACTTGCAACGGGGTTGACTTTAAAACTATGACGTTCAAGAATTTTTCGAACTTTAGCTTCTGTCTTTTTAGAAACTCCACTTCTACTATGTATAACGCGATCTACAGTTCCTTCCGAAACATTCGCCTCTTTCGCTATATCCTTTATTGTTATCATATTAAAAATTAATAAACCTCATCGTCGCTAAATAAAAACTAAGAAAGGTATAACGACACCTTGCTCAATCCTAGACAATTTTGTCAAAAATATACAATTTTGTGTGCGTACACAAAATTGTATCATTATATTTGTGTACGTACACGAAAATACAAATCAAAAAGAAACCTAAATGAATAAAGTAATCGTATTAACAGGAGCAGGCGGTGTGTTATGTAGCACTTTAGCTATAGCACTTGCAAAACAAGGAAATAAAATTGCTGTTTTAGATTTAAGAAAAGAGGCTGCGGACAAAGTAGCAGATGAAATTAATTCTAACGGCGGAACAGCTATTGGAGTTACTGCAAATGTTTTGGAGAAAGACACTTTAATAGCAGCCAAGAAAACTGTAAATGATGCTTTTGGAAAAGTTGATATCTTATTAAATGGAGCAGGTGGAAATCACCCTTTAGGAACAACTTCTAATCCCTTTTTAGAATTAGAAGATTTAGCAAATAAAACAGAAGGTTTTAAAACTTTCTTCGATTTAGATCCAAAAGGAATAGAGTTTACATTCAACCTTAATTTCTTAGGAACTTTAATTCCTACACAAGTATTTGCAACAGATATGGTAGGTAGAGAAGGTTGTTCTGTATTGAATATTTCTTCTATGAATGCGTTTACACCCTTAACAAAAATACCAGCTTATAGTGGTGCAAAAGCTGCAGTCTCTAACTTTACACAATGGCTAGCTGTTCACTTTTCTAAAGTAGGAATCCGTGTTAATGCATTAGCCCCTGGCTTTTTCTTAACCGACCAAAACAGAACATTACTAACAAATACAGACGGAAGTTTAACACAAAGAGGACAACAAATTATTAACCAAACACCAATGGGTCGTTATGGAGAACCTGAAGATTTAATAGGCACAACATTATGGTTATGTGGTGAAGGTGCAAAGTTTGTAACAGGAGTTGTAGTGCCAATTGACGGTGGATTTTCAGCCTATAGTGGCGTTTAAAAAACAAAAACATGATACAAAATTTAGAACAAACATGGCGTTGGTACGGACCAAATGACCCTGTTTCTTTATCTGACATAAAACAAGCAGGAGCAACAGGAATTGTTTCGGCATTACATCATATTCCAAATGGAGAAGTTTGGACGGTTAAAGAAATCAACAAAAGAAAAGAAGTTATAGAAAATATTGGACTTACATGGTCTGTTGTAGAATCGGTACCTATCCACGAAAACATTAAAACAAAGTTTGGGGATTATCAGTTATATATTGACAATTACAGACAAACCTTATTGAATTTAGGGGAATGTGGAATTGATACCGTATGTTATAATTTTATGCCCGTTTTAGATTGGACACGTACCAATTTAGATTATGAAGTTTCTGATGGATCAACCGCATTACGTTTTGAAGCAGCAGCTTTTGCAGCTTTTGAATTGTATTTATTAAAAAGACCAGGGGCAGAACACCACTATTCTGATGTTCAAAAAGAAAAAGCAGCAGCGTTTTTAAAAAATTCAACAGCTGAAGAACAAAAGACTTTAGTTAGAAATATTATAGCGGGTTTACCTGGTGCTGAAGAAGGTTATACTTTAGAAGAATTTAATGCCATTTTAGCCACTTATAAAAATGTTGGTCCGGAGGAATTAAAAGCAAATTTATTTTCATTTTTATCCGAAATTATTCCCGCAGCAGAACAAGCTGGAGTCTTAATGTGTATTCACCCAGATGATCCACCTTTTCCAATTTTAGGTTTACCAAGAGTGGTTTCAACAGAACAAGATATTGTTGATTTATACAAAGCGGTTCCTTCTCACAACAACGGACTAACATTCTGTACAGGTTCTTTCGGTGTAAGAGCTGATAATGATTTAGCAGGAATGGTAGAACGTCTTGGTGATCGTATTCATTTTATTCATTTACGGGCTACAAAAAGAGATGCTGAAGGTAATTTTCATGAAGCAGATCATTTAAATGGCGATGTAGATATGTATGCCGTGATGAAAGCTTTAATTAAAGAGCAACAAAAACGTATTGAAGCCGGACGAACAGATCTTAGAATGCCATTTAGACCCGATCATGGACACAAAATGTTAGATGATTTAAAAAAGAAAACAAACCCTGGTTATTCTGGTATTGGACGCTTACGTGGCTTGGCAGAATTACGTGGTTTAGAATTAGGTATTAGACGTTCATTATAACATAGAATTTTTTCAAAATGACTAGTAAATCACCTTTTATAAAGGCTAATTTTTTACTGCAATCTGAAGTCGCAGAAACACTATATCATCAGTACGCTAAAGATTTACCGATTATAGATTATCACAATCATTTGTCACCACAAATCATTGCAGAAGATCTACCTATAAAAAATATTACAGAAGCTTGGTTAAATGGTGATCATTACAAATGGCGTGGTATGCGTGCTAATGGCATTGAGGAAACTTTTATTACAGGAAATAAAACAACGCAAAAAGAAAAATTTTTAAAATGGGCAGAAACGGTTCCTTATACATTAAGGAACCCGCTGTTTCATTGGACGCATTTAGAACTCAAACGCTATTTTAATATTGATGATCTTTTGCAACCGGCAACAGCAGAAGTAATTTATAATAAAGCAAACACTGTTTTAGAAAGCAAAACGCCTGCGCAATTATTAGAGCAAATGAACGTTGAAGTCATTTGCACTACTGATGACCCATCAGATAATTTGGAACATCATAAAATAATTGCAAAAAAAGGATTCTTCACTAAAGTTCTACCCACATTTAGATCCGATAACTTAATTTTAATTGAAGCAAGTAATTATGTCAATTATATTAAAAAACTAGCTTCTGAAGTTGAATTTTCAATTTCAAACTTATCAGAATTATTAAAGGCTATTCAACATAGAGTTGACTTTTTTAACACGTTAGGTTGCCTACTTTCAGATTATGGATTAGAGCAAATTTATGCTTTTGATTTTACAAAAACCGAAGCCGATGCTATCTTTCAAAAACGTCTATCAAATACCGCTATTTCAAAAGACGAAGCCAATGTATTTGCCTCTTGTATCTTATTTGAATTGTGTAAAATGTATCATGCAAAAGGCTGGGTGCAACAATTCCATTTAGGCGCCTTAAGAAACAATAATAGCCAGTTATTAGACCAAATAGGTTTAGATGCTGGCGGAGATTCTATTAATGATTTTAATCAGGCACAAGCCATGTCTAAATTGTTTAATCAATTAGATGCTGAAAATTCATTATCAAAAACCATTACTTATAATTTGAACCCATCTCAAAACGAAGTATTCGCAACCATGATGGGAAATTATAGCGAAGCAGGTATTCCTGGAAAAATGCAATGGGGTTCTGGCTGGTGGTATTTAGACCAAAAAGATGGTATAGAAAAACAGTTAAACACACTTTCATACATGGGCTTATTAAGTCGGTTTATTGGTATGGTAACAGACAGTCGTAGTTTTTTATCCTTCCCGAGACATGAGTATTTTAGACGAATTCTATGTAACTTAATTGCAGAAGATGTCAATAACGGGCTTGTACCAAATGATATTGAATTTCTCGGAAAAATGATTCAAGACATTTGCTATCATAATGCAGTTAACTATTTCGATTTTGAAAATTAGATATTAAAACATTTCCTGATAGCCAACTCGCTTCTGAAAGAGAAGTACTTGAGTTATTACAAAAGTAAGCGCCGCAATCTTATCTAATTTATACCAGAATATCATGTATTTGGCATTCCTTATGTATTTAAAACAAACAACAATTTAATGTTTTAGAAAGAAGCCTTGGTGTTTAAATTATAATGCTTTCAGATTTTTATAACCACTTTTCCCATAAAAACGACGTTACATCATTGAACCATATATAAGAATCCTAAGTCACAAAAAAAATCCGCGTTTCTCCATTAGGTGAAACGCGGATTATATAAAATAATTTATAATCTTAATTTGCAGTAATTGTAATTTTTAAAACTGCATTCACACTTGGGTAATCAAAGCCATCATTGATATTAGATAATAATTGAACCTGTTCTGTTTCATCTATTCCAGTATCTGCAGCTAATTGATTAGTCACAGTATTTGGACCAATGGCAGGCTGTTCGTTAACCTCTGTTCCAGCATCCCATAAATAAACCTCATTTGTGATATCTCCACTTAAAGGCGTTCCGTCTGCACTAAATAATTCAATTCCTGTATCTTGAGTTGCAAACAACACATCGTTTGTAGCCGCTAACATACTTGCAAATGATAAGCTATTTCCAGCTTCAGCTGTAAAGCTAAACGTGTAAGTGTTTCCTGGTAATAAAGGCCCAGGACCACTACCTCCATCTACAGTATTAAAAACAGCACCTGAAATTTGGCCTTCTAATCCACTTAGGTTATCTGCTAAAACAGCCGTATTTCCATCTTCAGCAATATGCTCTAATCCTAAATCGTAATCTGTAACTCCTGATGTGAATAATGGCATCGTATTTCCTTCGTGAACTACAAAGATTCCTGGAGATGACGGGTAAGTAACACCAGTGTTATCAGCAGTGTATTCACCAAGAGGTGTAGCATTTCCATCTTCAGAAATACCTTCTACACCTTGACCATAATCAGCTTCACCTTCTGTAAATAAAGGATTTGTATCACCATGAATCACATAAACACCAGGAGATAAAGGTGCCACAGACATCCCTGCACTTGTATCTAAACTTGCCGTTGATAAATCTTCAATAGACACTGTAAACATAGTACCTTCAGTATGTGTAATACTTACTGAAATTATTTCATTTACTTCTGGATAATCAAAGATAAAGCCATTGGTAACATCTGCAATTTTTAATACGTTTCCATTTTCTACCTCTCCAGTATCTGGACCAGATTGCATGCCTACCGTATTAGGACCTACTGCTGGTTCTTCGTTAACTTCTGTTCCGGCATCCCATAAATAAACTTGATCTGTAACATCTCCAGAAATAGGATCTCCATTATCATCGTACAATGCAATTCCATTACCTTCAGGAGCAAAAAATAAATCGTTGGTTGCAGCTAACATAGTTGCAAAAGATAATTTTTGACTTCTCCCAGCATTAACAGTAAACTCATAACGTTTTCCTGGAGTTGCTGGTCCAGGAGCAGCATCACCAACAGGAGTATTAAATATTCCAGAATCTATAAAACTATAGGCGCTACCAATATTTTCAATACTGACTGTAAAATTAGTAGTTTCGCTTGGATCTACTGTAGTGTTGTCGTCGTCATTATCGCAACTTGCAAAAAGTGTAATAACGGATAAAAGTGTAATAAATTTAAAATTCTTCATTTGTAAATATGTTAATGATTATATATCCACAAATATCCTCCGAGAGTATCACCAAATTATAACAACGATATAACCATAGTATAAAATATTATATAAAATTTATAACGATGCCGTTCTTTTAAGCACTGGCAGGTTAAAATAAAACTCGGTACCCTGATTTAAAATACTATTTACTTTTATGGTTGAATTATGGAGGTCCATAATCTTTTTAACAATGGCCAACCCTAGTCCACTACCTTTGGTGGCATCAGAATAAAACTTGCCTTTTCGGTAGCGTTCAAATATATAAGGTAACTCTTGAGACTCTATACCCCTTCCTGTATCTGAAACCTTTACCATCACCTGATCATTTACTCTATAAAGCTCTAAGGTTACTACATCTCCCTGCTCACAATGTTTAATTGCATTGTCAATTATATTTTGTAAAGCACGATCGATTAAGGCGATATCTGCATATACAAAAGGTAAATCTTTAGAATATACCGTATTAATACTAACGCCTTTATCTTTAGCAATGATGCGGTATTTATCGGCAATATCTTGAATAATTTCTGCCATTTGTAAGGCTTCTGGCTGCACGGCTTTTTGATTAGCTTCCAAAACACTTAATTCAAACAAATCGTTAACCAATTTCTTAAGACGTTCCGAGTTTTTAAGCACTATTTCCATGTAACGATTCTTTTCCTTTTCATCTAAAGCATCACCTTTAATCATAATAGTTTCTATAAAACCCTGAATAGAAGCAATAGGTGTTCTTAAGTCGTGTGAAATATTTGCGATAAGTTCTTTTCGTAAATTGTCGACACTTTGTAAATCTTGAATATTACTTTGAATGGTATCAGCCATGTCGTTATAGGTATTAGCCAATAAACCCATTTCGCCATGCTGTACACCTGCTACACGGGCATCGTGATTACCATTTTTAAAAGACGTAAACGCCGCAATAATTTTATTAAAATTTCTTGTGATAATATAAATGGAAAGTAACGCCACCAATAATGCTGCAAATAGCGCATATAAGACATTACGCATGCTTAGTTTACGAATATAGCTAGCCTCATGTTTTTTAATCAGCGAATCATAATCGTTACCACCTACTATAGTATAGATGTAGCCTACTTTTTCGTTATTATAAAGATAGGGTGCTGCTGAAAATATTTTTTTTGTTCCTGGTAATTTTGGGTCGTCTCCTTTAATAAATACTTCACCATCTTGAGCAATAAATTCTGTTATAGGTTTTAAGTCGATGCGCCTTGCTTTTACCTCTTTATTCATGGCTACATGTTTTAGAATGTTACCATCTAAGTCTAATAAATAGACCTCAGTTGCCGGATTTGTAGCCATTACATGGTGCATTAAGCTGCTCATTTTAGAACCGACTACCGAATCACCATCGTAAAGTCCTTGAATTTCTTCAACAATATATCCTGCTACATTTCTATTTAAGCCTTGTGTAATTTCGTCGTGATAATCTTCTGAAAGTTGGGTGGATGTTCTGGTAATTAAAAAGGCAAGTACTACAAATAATAGGGTGAGTACACCTGCAATTTTGTAAAATAAAGTGTTTTTTGTTTTCATAATGTCTTAGTATTCGGAAAATCGGTACCCAACTCCCCAAGTGGTAAGTATATATTCTGGGTTGCCAGGATCTTGTTCTATTTTTGCTCGTAAACGGTTAATATGAGAATTTACGGTATGTTCATAACCTTCAAATTCATACCCCCAAATACGATGCAACAATTGTGCACGACTATAGGTTTTACCCACATTATTGGCTAATAAACACAGTAATTCAAATTCTTTAGGTGTAAGATTAAGGCGTTCTCCTTGTAATTCTACTTTTCTCATTTCCTGATTGACCACAAGATCTTTATGCGTTAATAGAGGCAAATTTTCTTCTTCTGATGTAGCTGTTTTAGTATCTAAGGTTTGGCGCCTAATTATAGCTTTTACACGAGCTTGCAATTCGCGAACACTAAACGGTTTTGTCATATAATCGTCTGCACCTGTTTCAAGGCCTAAAATCTTATCGATTTCATCACTCTTACTGGTAAGCATGAGTATTGGAGTATTAATATTAGAGGCTCTTAACTCTCTGCAAATGTCTAAGCCTTTTTTACCAGGTAACATTACATCTAAAATAATTAGATCGTAAGCATTTGTAGAAGCTTCTATAAAACCTTCGCTACCATTATAACAACTTTTTAAACTTGTTTGATCGTCTTCAAGGTTTATAGTGACCAATTCGGCGATATGAACGTCGTCTTCGACAACTAAAATTTGAACCATTTCAATATATTTTGTGGGCAATCTAATCTTAAAGTATCAAGAAAGTATCCCGATATTATGTTATTAAAAAAATAATATGTACTTCGATTACAGGTTAATACTTAAAATAGACGAAAGAAGTTGAAGATGCTTTCAAATTTAAAAAAGTAAATATCTTGAAAACCTAAGTAAAGGTTGCTAATAAATAAAAATGGATCTTTTTATATCTAGTATCGGAGTTACTAGATTTTGACTATGCTAAAAAATAAACCCTTGAAAACAACTAGTGCTTACAAGGGTTTTTCTTTTGTGGTCCCACATGGACTCGAACCATGGACCACCTGATTATGAGTCAGGTGCTCTAACCAACTGAGCTATAGGACCAATTAACATTACTGTTAATTTTACTCTTATTTAAAAGAGATTGCAATATTACTACATATTTTAAAACTGACAAAGAATTTTTAACTCTTTATATCTTGGCAAAGTTCAATTAGTACACCATTGGTTGATTTTGGGTGTAAAAAAGCGATTAATTTATTGTCCGCTCCACGTTTTGGTTGTTTATGAATCATTGTAAAGCCTTCTTTTGTTAAGCGCTCTATTTCAGCTTCAATATCATCTACAGCAAAAGCAATATGATGCATGCCCTCCCCTTTTTTCTCAATAAATTTAGCAATCGGACTGTCTTCTGTTGTTGCCTGCAATAATTCAATTTTATTAGGTCCACACTTAAAAAATGAGGTTTTTACACCTTCACTTTCTACATCTTCAATTTTATAATGAGCTTCACCAAATAAGGTTTTAAATAAATGATTAGAATTTTCAATGTCTTTTACTGCAATACCTATATGTTCTATTTTTTTCATCTTTATTGGATTACAATTTCAGCTAAAAACAGAAATCGTATTAATAATTTACATTCAAAAATAAGATTATCTTTAAATAACCTCTACTTTTGCAAATCATTAGTTATAATGATTATTATGGAAGAATTTACACAGAGACAGAAAAAAATAGGAGGTATACTCCAACAAGATTTAGCAGAAGTTTTACAAAAAGCAGCTTCTGATGGGGGGTTACGAGGTGTTATTATCTCAGTGAGTAAAGTAAATGTTACTACAGATCTTTCTATGGCTAAGGTGTATCTTAGTATTTTTCCAAATAAGGAAGCTGAGCCATTATTAGAAGGAATTAAATCCAATAAACCACTTATTAGACACGAATTAGCGCAACGCACACGCCACCAATTGAGACGTATGCCTCAATTAGAATTTTTTATTGATGATTCTTTAGAATATATTGATGGTATTGAGCGTTCTCTAAAAGGTGAAGACAATCCGTTAGAAAACCCAGATTTATTAGGTAAGCGTAAAAAATCATAAGTGAATTTTCCTTTATATATAGCAAAACGTTATCTGTTTTCTAAAAGCAGTAATAATGCTATTAATATAATGACGTTAATTGCTTCTGGTGGTGTTATTATAGCAGCAGCAGCACTCTTTATTGTATTGTCTGTCTTTGCAGGCTTAAAAGACTACAGCCTTAATTTTTCTTCTTTTGTAGATCCTGATTTAAAAGTACTCCCTTCGGAAGGTAAGTCGTTTCAATGGACAGAAAACGATATCAAATCTCTTTTAAAGATTGAAGGTATCGCGGCCTATTCTACGATTATTGAAGAACGGATTATCATTAAATCTGAAAACAAAAATCTTATTGCAACTCTAAAAGGAGTCGATAAAAACTACCTTAATGTTACTAATATTGATTCAATGGTAACAAAAGGGTATTGGATTAAACCCGGTAGTCACGAGGTCGTTTCTGGTTGGGGAATATCTAATAATCTCTCTTTTGGCATTTTAGATTTCCGAAAATCCTTATCCTTATATGTTCCTAAAGCAGGGAAAGGCCAAGCGAGTTCTGCTAAAGGCTATTATAATTCTGTATATGTAAATAATGTTGGCTTATTTGAAATTAATGAAGAACTTAATAATAACTACATTTTTTCAGATATTACGCTTGCTAAGCAATTATTAAGCTATCAAGACAACCAACTAAGTGCTATTGAACTTAAGTTAAAACCAGGCACTAAAGAAGAAGAAATAAGAACACAGCTTAAAGCTACCTTTGGAAATAAAATAGTAATTAAAAACAGAGCACAATTAAATGATGCGTTATTCAAAATGTTGAATACTGAAAACCTTGCTGTTTATCTCATATTTACTTTAGTAATTATCATTGCCCTTTTTAATGTTATTGGTGCTATTATTATGATGATTCTGGATAAGAAAAAATCACTTAACACCTTATTTAATTTAGGTACAGAAACCAAAACGATTAAGTCTATTTTCTTTCTACAAGGAAGTTTAATGACTGTTGTTAGCGGACTAATTGGTGTGAGTATTGGCCTTGTAGTAGTCTTATTACAATTATCTTTTGAATTGGTAATGTTAACTCCAGACTTGCCTTACCCTGTTCGTATTAACTTCTTTAATGTACTTATTGTTTTAGCTACGATTTTTACTTTAGGTATTATCGCATCTAAAATTGCTTCTCAGAGAATTACTCAAGGTTTGATAAAAAGTTAGAAAATAAATAAACTTATTTTTCAAATACCCCAAAATTTTAAAAATCAAAATCATGAAACAACTTTTATTTTTAACAATTTTAATTTTTTCTAAATCTCTTTCTGCACAGACAATCTATACCTATACTGGCATAGGAAACTAGACAGAAGAAGCTAATTGGTCACCAAATTACCCTGGCATAATAATAATAATAATAATAATAAGTGAGACTGATGAAGCTATAATATCTACTGATAGTGAGGTCTCTCTTCTATACGGAACTATTAACGGAAAACTAACTATTAATGGTGAGTTAGGAACATCGTCTACCTTAACCATTAACGGAGAACTAACTATTAATGGTTACCTAAACAATAGATCCACATTAACAATTAATGGAACAGCAACTAACAATGGAACGCACCTATCTAGTTCATTTTTAAGAATATATGGACAGTACACAAATAAAGAAACCCTAACACTTAATTCTTTTTCATATATTTATCCTGATGGAGTTTTAAACAATGAAACTTCTATGACTAGTATTTTATTTTATAACGATGGAACTCTAAATAACACAGGGACTTATATAAATAAAAGTAGTCTATACGGGAATAATAATATACATACTTCAGATTTTGTAAACATCAAAAATTTAACACCAGGAAGCAATAGTAATAGTATTGAAACTTATAATTTTGATGCTAACTTAAGCTTAACTAGTAGTGCTACTTTAACAACAGAAATTGAAAGTACCATTGAAGTTGATTTAGTAAACGTTAATGAAACAGCAACAATTGGTGGTAAATTAAAGGTTAATCTACTAGAAGATTACGACCCTACAATAGGAACAACTTATACCATTTTACAAGCCAACGCTATAACAGGTACTTTTAGTAGTATTGAATATCCTGATTTAGGTACTGATAAAGAGATTTCCATTACTTATAACACAGATAATATAGTTCTTGAAGTTGTGGAAAGTACATTATCTATCGGTTCTGACAACGAATTAAACAATGTAATTATTTACCCTAATCCTACTTCGAGTGTTTTAAATATAAATAACACTAATACTGTTTCACAAATAGCTATCTATTCTGTTTTAGGTCAAAAAATTAAAACATTGACACTAAGTATAGGAAATAATAGTATAGATGTAAGTCATCTAAAAAAAGGCGTTACATGCTTTTAATTGATAAAAACTTATACAAGTTTATTAAAAATTAGAGAACTTATTCTTTTATAAACTTATTTGGGCGCTATTTGGTTTTAATCAAATAGCGCCCATTTTTTTAAATCAATTTAGCATACAATACTTTTTAAAATAAATAAAAGTAAGCACAAATCAATAATAGCATTTTAGTTAAATATGAAGAATTTATAAAGTGAATTTATAATCAGAAAACTTATCTAAAACCTCATCAAAGGCAGCAAAAACATCCTTAGAGTCATCACTTGTTACCATTTTCATGCGGAATTCCTTAAAATGCGGAATTCCTTTAAAATAGTTAGTATAATGTCTTCGGGTTTCAAAAACCCCTAAGGTTTCTCCTTTCCAATCAATTGCCATTTGAAGATGACGTCTTGCGGCATCTACACGTTCTGCTAACGAAATAGGAGCTAAGTGTTCACCTGTTTCAAAAAAGTGCTTCACCTGCTTAAAAAACCATGGATTTCCTATAGATGCTCTACCAATCATAGCGCCATCTAACCCGTAAGAATCTCGCATTAGCATCGCTTTTTCTGGTGTATCTACATCTCCATTTCCAAATACAGGAATATGCATACGAGGGTTATTCTTTACCTCAGCAATCGGTTTCCAATCAGCTTCACCTTTATACATTTGAGCCCTAGTTCTACCATGAATAGAAATTGCTTTACAACCTACATCTTGCAAACGTTCTGCAACCTCAACTATTTTAATAGAATCATGATCCCAACCTAGTCTGGTTTTTACAGTGACAGGTAAATTAGTACGCTTTACCATTTCTGCAGTCAACTGTTCCATTAAACAGATATCTTTTAAAATACCTGCTCCTGCTCCTTTTGATACTACTTTTTTAACCGGACAACCAAAATTGATATCTATAATATCTGGATTCGATTTCTCTACAATATCAATGGTTTGCAGCATGCTTTCCATATTCGCTCCAAAAATCTGAATCCCAACAGGGCGTTCTTTTTCATAAATATCTAATTTCATAACGCTTTTTGCTGCATTACGAATAAGACCTTCACTACTTACAAACTCCGTATACACTACATCTGCGCCCTGCTCTTTGCAAAGTGCTCTAAATGGTGGATCGCTAACATCTTCCATAGGTGCTAAAAGCAATGGAAAGTCAGGTAATTCTATGTCGCCTATTTTAACCAAGAGTATATATTTTGTCGCAAAATTAAGGTTTTTATTATTCTTTGTTAATCTACTTAATAAACTATGTAAAAAATCAATTCAGTTTTAATATGTATATTTATCTCAAAACATTAAAAATGAAAAAGATATTACTTCCTATTTTTATAGTATTAGGCTTACTTGTGAGTTGTGATGCTATAGATGAATTAACAAAATTTGATTTAGATTATCAAAGCAATTTTTCAATTCCGCCAACAACCTTAGTTAATATTCCTATTGCTTTAGATACTCCCGATATCACCACGGGTTCTGAATCTTCTTTTGAAAGTAATAACACACACAAAGATTTAATAGAAAGTATTAAATTAAAAACAATGACAATAACAATTGAAACTCCAGAAGATGGTGATTTCAATTTCCTAAAAGAAATATACATTTACATTAATGCTGAAGGTCTTGAAGAAATAGAAATTGCAAATGGTATTGATTTACAAAACACAAACTCTAATGTTTTAGAATTAAATATTTTAGACCAAGAATTAAGAGAATACATTAAAGAAGATAGTTTTAATCTAAAAGTGAGAACAACTACAGATGAAACCATTAACGAAACTCACAACATTGTAATTGACACAAAGTTTAGAGTTGATGCAGAAATTTTAGGTGTATAAATGATATAAAACGTGTTACAAATTGCGAAACGTTTAATCTATTCCTTGTGTTTTCTTACGATGGTAAATATTTAGCTTTTTTTCAAACCGAAATAATAGCGGTAGTAGAGATACTATTTTGTTTATTGCTCAATGACAAGATTAGTTTAAATCTTTAAGTCTATCTCGTTCTTCAGCATCTGTGGTGTGTTCATTGGTATTAAGTTTAGTGTTACCAAATTTGTAACTAAAACCTAACTTAATAAATCGATTATCACTATTTACAAAACCAGTATTGCTTTGATCTAAGTATTGTGTTTTTGTATAAGTATATTGCTTATTAAATAAGTCTTCAACAGAAAGTGATAAGGTTCCTTTTTTATTTAAAATAGATTTAGAAATGCTTAGCGTAGAAAATAGTTGTCCCTTAACTGTAGTAAAACGTTGAAGGTTTTTAGTTGAATAGAACATTGATAAATTGACATTTAAACTATTATCCTTGAGAAGATATAAGTTTGGTGATAAAATAAATATCTGAGACCATTGATCTTTTTCTACATAGTCTGTATCAAAATTTAATTGCTCTTTTACATAATACGTTGAAGAAACAGCATAAACGCTCCATTTATTAGATGGATAATAATTAAAAATTAAATCTAATCCCGTTTCTGACGTTTTATCAATATTAGTTGGTGTGTAAGCAATGATATTTGTATCGTTATCTTGTCTTGGAAATTCTTCAATTGCATCATCCGTATTCACATAATACCATTCTACAGTAAAATAGTCCAAAAAGTTAACACCAACTTTAAAATGATCTATAAATGAAGGTGTTAAATATGGGTTACCCAAAACAACCGTATTTTCGTTTATAAAAAAGGTAAATGGGTTTAGATCTTTATAACTCGGCCTAGTAATACTACGTTTATAACTGGCATCAATAGTTACATCATCTGTTAATTGGTATGATAAACTAGTGTTTGGAAACCAATTTAAATAATTTTGTGTATTTGTTTCACCCATCATTAAAGACTCTCCTTCAATATTAGTTTGTTCTACTCTAAAACCAAGAATTATATCCCATTTATTCCAAGTTGTGCTATAGTTTGCGTATCCTGAAAACACATTTTCTTTGTAATTAAAAACATCTGTATTACCCACATTTAAAACTTCAGAATTCCCAATAATATCTAATCTTGTAATATCACTATCTGTTTTTACATTAGAATATTTAACGCCAGTTTCAAAATTAGAACTTTCATTGATAGGTAATCTATAATCTATTTTACCCGTTGTAATATCTGTATTTTGATTTGCATTGGTCATAAATTCAGCATCGCCGGTAAACACATTACTATTATCATAGAAACGACTTAAAACCTTTTGGTCTCTATCATAATCATAAGCTGTATAGTGTAAATTAAAAGAAAGAGTAGAGCTGTTTTCATAATTATGTACAAAAGTTACATCTGTACCAACATTATACTTATTATCTCTAGATAAATTACCTGAAGTAAAACGGGATGCAAACACTGAGTTTTCATCTGTAATATTAGTATTGTTATTTATCTTATATTTAAAATAGGGCATATACAACCCTGTACTGGTTACGCTTAGTGTACTTTTATCATTAATATAATAATCAAAATTAAGATTAAGATTATGTGTTTGATACCAGGTATTTCTATTTATGTTAGACTCCCAAATTTCTTCTGTATTATTAGAATTGTCTAAATAATTTACAACATATTCTTGATCTCTATTAATTTTTTTATCAGAATAGCTGTAGTTAAGGTTAAGGTTTATTTTGTCATTTTTAAAATAATGACTTGTTGATGCATTGTATCTTGGAAAAACACCTTGAGTATAATTAGTTTGTACACTTCCTCTATAACCAGTCACTAAATTTTTACTCATTACAATATTTATTATCGAACCGCTATCTGCATCGTAACTAGCAGGTGGATTTGTAATAACTTCAATAGATTTAATATTATTGGCAGGTGTACTTTCTAAAAGCTGTATTAATTCAGATGACGTTAATTGTACTCTTAGATTATTTATAAAGACTGTTGCTTTTGCACTTTTAATATTAATACCTTGATCTCCTACTATAATTCCAGGCGTATTTTTTAAAACACTCAATGTAGACCCCTCTATTAATGCTGTATTCTCTACATTAAAAATTAAACGATCTAGTTTTCGTGTTATGGTTGGTTTTTTAGCAACGACAGTAACTTCTCCTAGGTTTTCTGAAGATTCTTTAAGTGTAATCGTTTTTAAATCTAAATCTGTGGTAAGTACAATTTTTTGATTAAAATCTTCAAACCCCACATAGCTAACCTTAAAAAAAAATGTACTCTCTGTTAAAGTAGTTAAACTAAAAAAACCTGAATCATCTGTTGAAGTGCCTGTAAAGTAATCATCTTCATTTTCTGTTAAAAGAACAACATTCGCAAACTCAATCGGATTATTATTCACATCAACGACACGACCAGAAAGAGTATATTCTTGTGCAAATGCCATAAAAGATAGAGCAAAAAAAAGGACACAAAAATAGTGGCGTTGGCTAATAATCATAAAATTACGTTTGTCTCGCAATATATAAATTGTTTTTTACTTTCTATTGTGGTTTTTCCTCAGTATAATCCATTTTATAAAACAAATATTTTAGATACGTTAAAGCACAAGAAATCAATTATATTTGCAAATTAGTTATTGCCTTAGAAAAAAGACATGAAAAACATACGTAATTTTTGTATTATAGCCCATATTGACCACGGTAAAAGCACTTTAGCTGACCGTCTATTAGATGTTACAGGTTCTGTAACTGCTCGTGAACAACAAGCTCAGCTTTTAGATAGCATGGATTTAGAGCGCGAACGTGGTATTACCATAAAATCGCACGCCATTCAAATGGATTATGAATATGAAGGCGAAAAATATGTATTAAATCTTATTGACACACCTGGTCACGTAGATTTTTCTTACGAAGTTTCTCGTTCTATCGCAGCTTGTGAAGGTGCTTTATTAATTGTAGATGCAGCGCAAAGTATACAAGCACAAACGATTTCTAACCTTTATTTAGCCTTAGAAAATGATTTAGAAATTATTCCGGTATTAAACAAAGTAGATTTACCTAGTGCTAACCCGGAAGAAGTTACAGACGATATTGTTGATCTTTTAGGTTGTGATCCAGAAGAAGTAATTCACGCTAGTGGAAAAACAGGTTTTGGTGTCGAAAATATTTTAAAAGCCATTATTGAAAGAATTCCTGCACCAAAAGGAAATGTAGATGAACCACTTCAAGCTTTAATTTTCGATTCAGTTTATAATACTTTTAGAGGAATTGAAACTTATTTTAGAGTCTTTAATGGTGAAATTAAAAAAGGACAAAAAATTAAATTCGTCGCTACAGGAAAAGAATATTTTGCAGATGAAGTTGGGACTTTAAAACTAACACAAGTTGCAAAACAAAGTGTAAAAGCTGGTGATGTTGGCTATTTAATTACAGGTATAAAAACGGCTAAAGAAGTAAAGGTAGGAGATACCATAACTGATTTTGCTAATCCAACAACCAATGTAATTGCAGGTTTTGAGGATGTAAAACCAATGGTATTTGCTGGTATTTACCCCGTAGATACCGAAGATTACGAAGAGTTGAGAAACTCTATGGAAAAACTTCAACTAAACGATGCGTCATTGGTGTTTCAACCAGAAAGTTCTGCAGCTTTAGGATTTGGTTTCCGTTGTGGTTTCTTAGGAATGCTTCACATGGAAATTATACAAGAACGTTTAGAACGTGAGTTTGATATGACGGTAATTACTACCGTACCTAACGTATCGTACCACGCGTACACCAATAAAAATCCTACTGAAGCTTTTATAGTTAACAATCCTACTGATTTACCAGAACCAACAACCGTAAACCGTGTTGAAGAGCCATTTATAAAAGCTACCATTATTACAAAATCTGATTTTGTTGGTAATGTAATGAGTCTGTGTATTGAAAAACGCGGAATGATTATAAATCAAACCTATTTAACTACAGAACGTGTTGAGTTAATTTTTGAAATGCCATTAGCCGAAATTGTATTCGATTTTTACGATCGTTTAAAAACGGTTTCTAAAGGTTATGCATCTTTCGATTATCATCCAATAGGTATGAAAGCTTCTAAATTAGTACGTTTAGACGTATTATTAAACGCACAGCCTGTAGATGCCCTTTCTGCTTTAATACACACAGATAACGCACATGACATAGGTAAGAAGATGTGTGAGAAGCTAAAAGAATTAATACCTAGACAACAATTCGATATTCCTATCCAAGCAGCTATTGGAGCAAAAATTATAGCACGTGAAACCGTAAAAGCACTTCGTAAAGATGTAACTGCAAAATGTTATGGTGGTGATATTTCTCGTAAACGTAAGTTATTAGAGAAACAGAAAAAAGGTAAGAAACGTATGCGTCAAGTTGGTAATGTAGAAATACCTCAACAAGCATTTATGGCTGTTTTAAAATTGAATGATTAAACTTTAATTGGTAATAAATATTAAAAATTTATTGTTTTCCCTATAATTCAAAAAAAACAGAAGCAATTAGCTTCTGTTTTTTTTTATACAATAATAACTATTTCTTAGTTACAAGTAGCTCCTGCTGCTTCATATGCAGAAATAATATCGTCAAAAGAAGTTCCTTCAGGAAGATCCTCAGTAACCGATTGACCTTCAGTAGTATAAGTATAAGTACCATCTCCATTATCACAATATTCTGTAGAGGTAGCGAATCCAAATATTTCTAAATCACATGTTTGACAAGCAGAATCACTTCCTCCATCGCTACTGTCATCATCACTTGAACAAGATGTAAAACCGATAGCTGCGATTACTGCAAAAGATAAAATAATTTTTTTCATAATAAATTGATTTTTGTTAAGATTTTTAACAAATATGCACTTTTTATGATAAAAACAAAATAAAATAATTTTTTTTAGACGAACGGTACAATCAAAATTGGTAATCACCTACAATAAATGATATAAAATACTAAAAAAACAGCTATTTAATATAAAAATTATTAAAATGAAAATAACAAGGAAGCTCTCCTTCATCATTTTTTTTAACAAAGGATTCCAATATTTATCTTTACTTGCCTTTTTCATAAGGTTTTCATAATAGGCTACATCTTCTATTTCTTGCATTACAGGATATTTACGTGTTACTTCTATTAAATTGAAAAATCATCCGTAGGAGAGAATAAACCTTCTTTCTGTCTCTTTTCCGGAAAACTCATCTTAACTGAAGTACTAATAAACACAAACCGTTTTCTCCAAATTATTTTCTAAATTTTTCAAGGTTACAGTTTTCTAACACCAAAACCACTAATAAACCAGACCTCGTGAGTAAACAATTCAAATTCAACAAATACTAATAACATATTATAATATTAAACTCAACCCAATATGTTAATATGGAAAATTATGAGTAGAATTTTACAATGTTGCTTGGTTATTTTTTAATTTATTTTAATGAATGGACAAGCATTTTTTGAAGACTTTTTAAGTGCTTCTGGCATAGCGAACAACTTTTCCTTAGTTGGCTGAAAATGAAACAAGAGACACCAACGACTCTTATGAAGATGGTTATTCTGTAGATGATGGTGGTGCATGGCCACAGATGGTTTTCTCAATGATGGAACCACAACCATGATAATTAACATGGCAAACAGTGTAAAGCGTGAGTGGTTAATCCAACAATAGAGTATAGCCTCTAATCCAAATAATGAATCTACTTTTAAAACACTTAATTCAGGAGATAAAATTAGATTACTTATCTGTACAGATGGAGGAACAACATTTACTTCTTTAGCTTTATTTGATAGTACTATAGCAGAGTTAGGAGAAATATTCTCCGTAGTATTGATAACTCATATTTTTTAAGCGTTATGCAGTTTACTTTTTATGCATATGAAAGCGATATCAATGCTAATGTTACAAATGTATATATAGATAATTTTGTAGTAACAGATAGTTAAACTCTTTCTACAATAGATATAACCATTGCTAAAGGAATACAGCAGATAATCTATATGGGAAAGATTTAGAATTTTATGAAGTAAATGTGTTTACATTGTTGAATTAAAAAATAAAGAAGGATATACTTACACAGGTAAGTTTATTAAAAAATAATTCCATCTTTTGTCATTTTAGATTAAAAATAAAACACCACTAATAATAGAATAATTTATTCAACTAATTAAACCGTTTTTGTAGAAAAAACTTAGAAAGTGTGTCTAATTATTTTAAAGTTGAATGATAATATTAAACAATACTACAGTCATTCCTTTAAGGTTCTGTAAAATAACTTTTTTTGCATTTTGAAACCTGTAATCTATATATTAAAATATATAATTTAAAAAAAATTAACATAACTTCTATACAACTTGTTTTTATGCAATCTTTTAATATATTTGTGTTAATATTAACTTAAAATATATAATTATGATTAGAATTTTACAATTTTTATTGGTTTTTTTTGCATTTAATGTAATAAACGGTCAAGTGTTTTCGGAAGACTTTACAGGTGTTTCTGGTGTTGCAAATTCATTTTCTTTAGGAGACTGGGATCAGTTTAGAGATAATGATGATAATTATGCTAATGGAAGTTCAAATACTACTGGTGGAGCATGGGCTGCAGATACTTTTAATAATGAATCAACATCTGATGCTATTAGAATTAACATGACAAATGATGCAAAACTTGATTGGTTAACTACACCTTTAATAGATTTATCAGCTACACCTGCATCAGGTAGTTATTTTATTGAGTGGGACATGGCTTTTTCTATAAATAATGAAAGTACATTTCAAGCACTTAATGAAGGAGATGAAATTAGATTACTTATTTCTAAAGATGGAGGAGACACATTTACATCTTTAGCCTTATATGATAGTAATACTATTATAGCAGAAGGAGGAGAATCATTCTCAATAGAATTATCTGACAACTCTTATTTTGTGGATAATGTGCAGGTTGCATTTTATGCCTTTGAAAGCGATATAACTACTAATGCTACAAATGTTTTTATTGATAATTTAGTGATAGCAGATGAAACGCTATCTACAACAGACTTAACAATCTCTGAAGGATTTGATTTATATCCAAACCCTACAACAGATGATCTTTATGTGAAAAATGTACAATTATCAGAAGTGCAATTATTTACATTAATAGGAAGAAAAATAGACGTAGAATATAGCGGATCTACTATTCACACTTCAGCTTTAGCAGCAGGAACTTATATCGTTAAATTAACAGATGATAAAGGTTATACGCACACAAGTAAGTTTATTAAAAAATAAGACTTTCTTAAGTCTGTTTATCTAAAATTAAAAGCAGTTATTTCAAAAAGAAATAACTGCTTTTTTTTATTTAAAGTTATAATAATTAAGACATATTACATCAACTTAAAAACGACTAATAATTTAGAGTTTACTTCCTAAAAATTATACTTCTTCTTTTACAACCTTTTCAACATCAAAAGGTTTTCCTAAATACACCAATTTAAAACCTTCACCTATATCTTCTGCTTTAGTATCGTATACAGATATTATATGAAGTTCACCTTCATCATCTTTTAAAAATAAAGGAATTACAAACTGATCTTTACTTGCTAATTCTATAAGACTAGCATAATGCTCCGAATCATCAATATTCACTTCTTGTATTGCTGGATATTTACGAGTTACTTCCATTAGATTAATATAGTCATCAGTAGGAGAAAACAAGCCTTCTTTAGGGCTATTTTCAGGATTATTCATTTCATCTGAAGTCACCAAACGATACGAACCATTTTCACCAAATTCTTTACCAAACTTTTCAATAACATAAGAATTTATATCAGAATTCCCTGTCATTGCCATAATATAACCCACATCATTTAACTCAATATTATCTGATAGTGTATCTGAATAAATATTACTACTCAAAGCATCTAAACCTAATTCTTGAGCTTTATTTATATTATTTTGATTGCTATCTATAAGCACTACATGACGTCCGTTATTCACTAAATAATGTCCTAATAATCGTGGTAATTTAGAAGCACCGATAATTAAAATACCGTTAGATTTTGTTAAAAACACACCAACCAATCTCGCAAATAAACGAGCAGTGGTAGCATTTAATAAAACGGTTCCTAAAACAATCATAAATACCAAAGGTGTAATGTATTCTGCACCTTCAACACCTTGTCTCATTAGTTTACTTCCAAAAAGAGAAGCAATACCTGCAGCAACAATACCACGGGGACCAACCCAACTTATAAACAATTTTTCTCTAAAGTTTAATTTTGAACCTTTAGTACTTACAAAAACAGCTAATGGTCTAATAACAAAAACTACAATAGCAAAAAGTATTGCTGTTTTCCATGTATAAAGTAAAAGTAAATCTGAAATATTAATATTTGCTGCTAGAAGAATAAATAAAATTGAGATTAACAATACACTTAAAGATTCTTTAAAATAAAGCAGTTCTTTTAAGTTTTCTAGTTTACTATTCCCTAACACCATTCCCATCACTACTACGGCTAATAAACCCGATTCATGTGCAAACAATTCAGACTCAACAAAAACCAATAATACAGTAGATAATGAAACCACATTTAATAAGTAATGCGGAATCAATTTCTTATTTATAGCAAAAGCTAAAGCATGTGCAAAAGTGAACCCAAAGGTTGTACCAAATAATACAATTTTACCAAATTCTATAAGCGCAGTTTTAGTAAAACCACTATCACCGCCAACACTTATAAACTCGAACACCAAAACGGCTACTAAAGCTCCAATTGGGTCAATAAGAATTCCTTCCCATTTTAAAACCGCTGACACGTCTGTTTTAAGAGGAATATTACGTAAAATAGGTGTAATTACGGTTGGGCCAGTAACAATAATAAGTCCGGCAAATAAGAAAGATAAATCTAAACTTAATCCAAAAACATAATGTGCAACCATACCAGATCCAAAAAATGTAATTGCAGAACCTACAGTTATCAATTTTGTTATAACGGGACCTACATTTTTTATTTCAGATCGTTTAAGCGTCAGTCCTCCTTCAAATAAAATAATACTTATCGCAAGTGATACAAAGTAGTATAAACTATCACCAGGAAACAAACCTTTACCCGGAATTAGCTTTCCAAACTCATCTAAAATAGGTTTTCCATATTGATCTAATAGTGGATTATAAATCGGTTCAATCCATTTAGTACCATCTTCACTTAAAAATTCTGCAGCAATAGGGCCAACCAATAATCCAATAAGTATTAAAGGTAAAATCGCTGGAATCTTAAATTTCCAAGCTACCCATTGTGCTAATATGCCAAGGATAATAATTCCTGCTAATTCTAACATTTATTTCTTTTTGTGTGAAAATACTAAATTCTAATTTTATATAAGCCTTTAAGTTATGGGATATAACAAAGATTTATATATTAAATTTACTTATAAAACCTAATGTATATCTAACTTTCAACAGCATTTGGATCTTTTTCTTCAGATTTATAATAAACCCGTTTTAAGCTCTTCTTTAATAACGTAAACCTATAAATACCGATAATAAAAAATAAGATACTAAATATAATAGCTGTTAGTGCTAAGTATTGAAAATTTGAAAACTCTTTAAGCTCAAACAAAGCAATAGCCCCTAATAATAAATATAGAGAAGAACGGACGTAAGATAAAAGCGTACGCTCATTAGCCAAACGAGTACGCTCTATAGCTAAATAATCTCGCAAAATAACCTGTTGATCTGGCTTAAAATCACGCCCAAAACGTAAAAGCTTAATCTTCTTTATTTTTAAAGGTGATTTTGATATTTTTTTCATTGCTAATTCATTTTATACATCTAAATGTAATTATTTTTAAAGTGAGTTTAAAATATGTAGGATTAAATTGTTAAATAACCACTAATAAATTATCCTTTCGTCGATAAAGTTTCACGGATTTAGTAATTTGCGGAGTCTATCTCTAAATATTATATAATGCAATTATATCCTATACAAGCTGGAAACTTTAAACTCGATGGCGGTGCCATGTTTGGTGTCGTACCAAAACCTATATGGCAGCGTACAAACCCCGCTGATAACAATAATATGATAGATATCGCTGCGCGATGTTTATTAATAGAAGATGGAGATCGACTGATCTTAGTCGATACCGGAATGGGGGACAAACAAAATGATAAATTTTTTGGCTATTATTACCTCTGGGGAGATGATACCATTGATAAATCATTAGCCGCTCATGGATTTCATCGTGATGATATTACCGACGTTTTTATGACGCATCTTCATTTTGATCATTGTGGTGGAAGTGTACAATGGAATAAAGACCGAACAGGTTACGAAACAGCCTTTAAAAACGCACATTATTGGAGTAATAAAGACCATTGGAAATGGGCTACTGAACCCAATAGAAGAGAACGTGCTTCGTTTTTAAAAGAAAACATTCTACCTATGGAAGAAAGCGGCCAATTAAAATTTACCGGTCTTCCTGAAGATAAAATTCTTAAAAATTCAGCTTTAGGTTTCGATCTATTCTTTGCTGACGGACATACCGACAAACAAATGATTCCGATGCTACAATACAAAGGAAAAACCATTTGTTTTATGGCAGATTTATTGCCAACCGTTGGCCATTTACCTATGCCTTTTGTAATGGGTTATGATACAAGACCTTTATTAACTCTCGATGAAAAAGAGTTATTTTTAAATATGGCTGCAGACAATAATTTTTATCTCTTTTTAGAACACGACGCTCATAACGAAATTATAACCGTTAAACATACTGAAAAAGGTGTAAGGCTTAATGAAACTTTTACTACAAACGAATTATTTATCTAAACAAAAAAACAATAAAAAAAAACTAATGAAATTTAATTACAAACCTTTAGCATACTTAAGTCTTGTTGGAACCTTATTTCTAGGTTGTGGTAGCACATCAGAAATTCTTTCTACTCCAATAGAAAATATTGATTCTTCACCTTTAAAAGTTACTGAATTAACTGATACTGAAAAGAAACATTGGGGACATTTAGACCTTGTAAAAGATACCATTCCTGGAATGAGTGTTGATAAAGCTTATACTGAAATTATTAAAGATAAAAAAGGAACTAAAGTTATCGTTGCTGTTATCGATTCTGGTATTGATATCGATCATGAAGATTTAAGAAATGTACTTTGGACTAATGAAGATGAAATTCCTAACAACGGAATTGACGATGATAAAAATGGTTATGTAGATGATATTCATGGTTGGAATTTCTTAGGAGATGCATACGATGAACAATTAGAAATGACTAGAATAGTTGCTTCAGGTAACACAAACAATCCTCAATTTGCTGAAGCTAAAACGGAATTAGAAGCAGGAATAGCTAAATTATCTCCTACTAAAATACGTTATGAGCAAATTTATAAAGCATTACAAGATGCTGATGCTGCATTTACAAAGCATTTTGGAACAGAAGATTATACTAATGATCAGGTTAAAGCATTAGAAACTACAGATGAGACTTTACTACAACATAAATCAGTAGCTGCTCAGATGAATAGTTTTGGATTAGAAAGTGTGCAAGCTGCAAAAGAGGAAATAAAAGGAGCATTAGATGGTTTAGCTGAGCGTTTAAACACCAACTACAATTTGGAATTTAAAGGAAGAACAACTGGAGATAACCCAGATGATTTAGCTGATAATCCAGGTTATGGTAACGCAAATGTAAAACCTATAAAAGAAGGTGAATCTCATGGTACACACGTTGCAGGTATTATTGCTGCAGAACGTAACAACGGTTTAGGAGCCAATGGTGTAGCAAACAACGTAGAAATTATGTCTGTTAGAGCAGTACCAAATGGTGATGAATATGATAAAGATGTAGCTTTAGCTATTAGATATGCTGTAGATAATGGTGCAAAAGTAATCAATGGAAGTTTTGGTAAATCTTTTTCTCCACATGCAGAATGGGTAAGAGATGCTATTAAATATGCTTCTGATAATGATGTTGTATTTGTACATGCTGCAGGTAATGATAGTAAAAACGTTGATGAAGGAACTAACTTTCCTGATGATAATGTAAACTTCGAAGAAATTTCTAACACTTACATTAGAGTCGGTTCTTTAACGTCTAAATATGGTTCTAAAATTGTTTCTGGTTTTTCTAACTACGGAAAGAAGAATGTAGATGTTTTTGCACCTGGTTCTGCTATCTATTCTACATTTCCTGATAACGATTATGCAAGTATAAGTGGAACTTCTATGGCTTCCCCTGCTGTTGCTGGTGCCGTAGCTTTAGTTCGTTCTTATTACCCTAAATTAACTGCTGCACAAGTTAAACAAGTGATTTTAGATTCTGGGTTAGCTATAACAACTAAAGTTGTTGTTGGTGGTGATGCCTCTAACATTAAATCTTTTGCAGACTTATCTAAATCAGGAAGAATTGTTAACGTTTATAATGCGTTAATTATGGCTTCTAAATTATAATAAGCACTTCTATTAAATTAATAATTTTAATATAAGTCTATATTTAAAAAGGTTATCTTTCAAAAATCTGACAGATAACCTTTTTATTTAATCAAGTTTTTCAAACCTAATTTCTGAATTTTTCATAAAATAATTCTATAGGTTTATAAACTTTATGCTTACCCTAAAACATATAAATTTCATGAAACATTTAATTTTTAGTCTTTTTTCAATTCTAATTTTTTGGTCTTGTAGTGTAGCGAAAACTCCTGTTGATGCTATTCAAAAATCAAGTAATTCTACAAATTGCTATTGGCAACAACATGTAGATTATTCTATGGATATTAACATGGATGTTAACAACTATCAGTACAAAGGAAAACAGAAATTGGTGTATACCAATAACTCACCAGATGTACTAAACCGCGTATATTACCATTTATTTTTTAATGCATTTCAACCTGGTAGCGAAATGGATGTACGTTCACGTACAATTCAAGATCCAGATCCTCGTGTTGGTGATCGTATTAGTAAACTTCAACCTAATGAAATTGGTTTTATAAAAGTTAACAGTTTAAAACAAAACGGAACATCTATAACTTATGAAACTGTTGGTACTGTTTTAGAGGTTCAACTAGATCAACCTATACAACCGGGAGAGAAAGTAACTTTTGATATGGATTTTGATGCACAAGTTCCTGTTCAAATTCGTCGTTCTGGTAGAAATAACAAAGAAGGTGTTGCTTTATCTATGGCACAATGGTATCCTAAATTAGCAGAATATGATACAGAAGGATGGCATGCTGATCCTTACATCGGAAGAGAATTTCATGGTGTTTGGGGAGATTTTGATGTAAAATTAACAATCGATAAAGATTATGTTGTTGGTGGTACCGGATATCTTCAAGGAGAACCTGTTATAAAATCGAATTTAAAAACACTACATTTTAAAGCTCCAAAAGTGCACGATTTTACTTGGGCAGCAGATCCTGATTTTATTCACGATACATATAAAATGTCTAATGGTACAATTTTAAACTTCTATTATAAAAAAGATTTAGAACAAAAATATCTTGATAATTGGAAGAAATTACAAGCAGACACCGCAGAATTAATGGAGTTTTATAACGAAGCTGTTGGTCAATATCCATATGATCAATACTCTGTTATTCAGGGTGGTGATGGCGGAATGGAATATGCTATGAGCACTTTAATTACCGGACAACGTAGTTATGGTAGCTTATTGGGTGTTACCGCACATGAGTTGGCACATACTTGGTTTCAATTTTTATTAGCAAGTAATGAATCTAAACACGAGTGGATGGACGAAGGTTTTACAACGTATATTTCTACTTTAGCAATGCAAATTTTTAAAGATGAAAAAAGTGAAAATCCTTTAGCGAGAACCTATGCTGGTTACATTGCTTTAGCAAATTCTGGTATAGAACAACCTTTAACAACTCACTCGGATCGTTATAAATTTAACCAAGCTTATGGAGCTGCTGCTTATAGTAAAGGAGCTGTACTTTTAGCACAATTAGGTTATATAATTGGTGAAGAAAATTTAGATAAAACTATTAAAAAATACTTTGAAGATTTTAAGTTTAAACATCCACAGCCTTTAGATGTAGTTAGAACTGCAGAACGTATTACTGATTTTGAATTAGATTGGTATTTTACAGACTTTGCACAAACAACTAATACTATTGATTATGGTGTTAATAAAGTGGAAGGAAAAACAATTACTTTAGAGCGTATTGGTTTAATGCCAATGCCTATAGATCTTTCTGTAACTTATACAGACGGAACTACCGAAGATTTTTACATTCCTTTACAAATGATGCGTGGAGAAAAGCCAACCTCAGCAACTATTATTAATGATTGGGCCTGGGCAATGCCAACATACTCTTTTGATGCTAAAAAAGCCGTAAAATCGGTTGAGATTGATGCTTCTCAGATGATGGCAGATATTGATAGAGGAAACAATGTATTTACTTTAGAGTAAAACCATAATAATCTTAAATAAAAAAAGAGCACAACCATTAGGTTGTGCTCTTTTCTTTTTTTTTATAACTTTTTAGTTTAAAAGCGTTTTTTAAATACCACATCTTTATTGTAATCATAGACACGCCAAGTACCATTTTGTTGATCTCTTTTATAGCTGCCTTTAATTTTTAACTTTCCGTTACTATAATATTCTAAGTAATCTCCGTGTTTTAATCCGTTTTTAAGTTCTACAGAAAATCTAATTTTACCGTTGTAATATTTCTTTTCAAATTGCTTAGCGGTTAAATCAGAAGCGAAAATTTCTTTAATAGTAAAAATGGTGGCTTTATTTATGGTCTCTTCTGTTATTTCTACTTCTTTTTTTGTTTGATTTCCCTTAACCTTAGACGATGAATCTGTAAATGAATATTTAGTTTTTACAGTTTCGGGATCCTCATAGTCTACAACTAATTTGGTTTCAAAAAGATCATCTTCTGATTTTAATTGAATCCCTATTTGAGAGAAACAGATAAAATAATCTTTATTAGCACTTAGTTCTTTTCTTGTAGTAGCGTCTAAAAAATTATAAGCACTATTGTATAAATTTGGTGCATTGATGTATGCAAAAACATTAGACCTGCTATCAAAATTATTATCGAAATCTTCAAAAGATTCAAAATTTGCTAGTGTATCATCATTAATATAACTGGTAATGATACTCTTCAATGTGTTTGGATGATTACTAAAAACAACATAATCATCAATAATTGTAAAATAAGGTTTGTCAATTTCTTTAAATAAATCGCCTAATAAGATTTTGAAAAACCCTTTAATATCCATAAAATTAATGGTGTGCCCTTTGTAACTGACTTCTTTAAATTTTACTGGACTTCGTCGTCGTATTTGTTCTAAAATAAAATCTAAGTTCTTTTTAGCATCATCGATATCTGTTGTTTTTAATATAAATGCAACATCTTTTTTAGAATCAGTAACTGTAGAGTGTAACTGAATTAAAGCGATTTCATCATCTACCCAACTTACAAAATTCTTCTTTAAATCTATTTTTAAGAAGTTTTCTATTTGCTCTGTACCGTCTAAATAACTTTTAAATTCTTCTGGTTTTTCTTTTAATACATTTTCGAAATTGGTGTAAAATTTTTCAAAACTATCAAAAGTAAAACTTAAATAAAGTGCCGTTTGTTTTGGTGCTATTTCTGCAATTTTTCTAGAACTGTGACCAGAATTCTGAAGCGATTTTAAATATAAACTTACCGCTTCATCATAATTGGTAATTCCATTTGCTGTAATAGTGTTATCATCGACATCAAAATTAAATCCACTAAAATGTAAACTATTACTTAGTGTTTTTGTTAAGGCACCAGAATCATTAGAAAAAACTTTTAAATACTCATCTAGATATTTATACTGCACATACAACCTAAACATATCGCCATAACCAACTTCTTTTTCTACTTCAATAAAATCAAGGTTTCTCCCTATTTTTGGTTCTTTATACTGATCTATAGAGGCTTCGACTAAAGTATGCACATAAGACGCTATCATTTGGTTTTTAATAAAACTGATATGTAGAGTTTCGCGTTTTATAACATCATAAACTTCTATAATCTCTTGGTTATGATATTTACGTTTGCTTATCTTATAATTACTATTGGTAAATGTGTTTAAGTGATTCTTTAAAATATTTAATTTTGCTATTTTCTGTAAATCTACAACATAGAAAAAATCATATTTCTTAGGTTTATAAACGTGTGCAGATATTAAAATTTCTCTATTTCCTATTTTATCGAAAATACTTTTTTCCTGTTTAAAAATCGTATCAATTTTATTAAGGCTTTCAGCTAATTCATTAAAATAAGAATTGGTATTAAGGTGATTCCATATATCACTTTTACTAACCTCATTCCAGTTATCTATAGGATCTTGGGTTTCTATGATATAAACAGCATCTTCAGGAACTAAGTATATAGACTTTAAATTATCGTTGTTATCGATATAAAAAGTGTAAAATGAGTATAATAAAAAACTGATTAGGACTAAGAGTATAACAAACAGAGATTTCCTTTTTGTCATTGGGTGTTATATTTGGATTAAAATGAATAAATCTTCACTACAAAAATAACTTAATATTATGGTAAAAAAATGACTCGTAAAATTTTGAGACTAAAGCTTTAGTATTGCTAAGATTTAAACTTACTTTGTTAAATTAATTTTTAAAGCTTTAAAAAAAGCATAATTTCTTAAAATGCCTTTTAAATACTCGCAAAAAGATAAACTTAAAAGTAAAAAGCTTATTGAAGCGCTATTTACTAATGGAAAGGCTGTTACAGCTTATCCGTTACGACTTGTATATATTAAAACAGAATTTGAAGATGGTTCTCAATTAAAAACTGGTGTTTCTGTAAGCAAACGTTTACATAAAACAGCCGTTTCTAGAAACCAAATAAAACGATTATTACGCGAAGCTTATCGTCTTAATAAACCGTTATACTTTAACAATAGTTCTAATTCTTATGCGTTTATGATTTTGTACCTGAGTAAAGATGGTACTACTTTTGATAAATTAAATAAGAATATCAATACTTTATTTAAAAAATTCTTAGTTCAAAATGAGCCTTTGGTTGAAAAATCTGAGTCTAATACTTCTGAAACATGAAAAAATTTCTTCCTAAAAAAATAATAATTCCTGCAATAGCTGTGCTTATATTTTTTGGTACCACAGCTTTTAAAAATGACTTTTTTGAAATTGCGAAACAAATCGAAATTTTCACCACACTTTTTAAGGAAATCAACATGAATTACGTTGATGATACCAATCCTGGAGACTTAATGGATACAGCTATTAAAAGTATGTTAGACGATTTAGACCCTTACACTCAATTTTATAACGAACAAGACGTAGAAGCCGCTAGAATTAATAATGCAGGTGATTATACAGGTATTGGTGCAAAAATACTCACCCTACATGATAAATTGGTTATTGTAGAGCCTTACAAAGGTTATGCTGCAGATAAAGCCGGACTTAAAGCTGGTGATGAAATTATAAAAGTTGATAAAGTTATTGTAGCAGATTTTAAAGACGATGCTGCTAACTTACTACAAGGTGCTGCAGGTACAGAAGTTTCTGTCACTTACAAAAGACAAGGTAAAACAGAAACAGTAAATATTATTAGAGAATCTTTAGAAATAAAAGCGGTGCCCTATTATTCTATGATCGATGAAAAAACAGGATATGTTGTTCTAAGAAAATTTAATAATAAAGCTTCATCTGAAACCATAAAAGCTATTAAAGCTTTAAAAAATCAAGGGGCAACAAAATTAGTATTAGATTTAAGAGGAAACCCAGGCGGCTTATTAAACGAAGCTGTTAACGTTACCAATATTTTTGTTCCAAAAGATCAATTGGTAGTTACCACAAAATCGAAAGTAAAAAAATATAATAAAACTTATTATACACAACATGAAGCTATAGATACTCAAATCCCATTAGTGGTTTTAATAGATGGGAAAAGTGCCTCTGCAAGTGAGATTGTTTCAGGTGCTTTACAAGATATGGATCGTGCTGTTGTTGTTGGTACACGTAGTTTTGGTAAAGGTTTAGTTCAACGTCCTAAAGCCTTAATTTATGGGACACAAATGAAGATTACAATATCTAGATATTACACACCATCAGGACGCTGTATTCAGGCTTTAGATTATTGGAATCGTGATAAAAATGGAAATGCAACCCGTACAAAACAAGAAAATTACAATGCTTTTAAAACTAAAAATGGGCGTAATGTTTTTGATGGAGGTGGAGTAGAACCTGATGTTGAAGTAGAATTTGCTAAGCACACACCAATTACAAAAGCAATATCTAACGAAAATTTAATATTCGATTTTGCAACCGATTATTATTACAATCATAAAGTTGAAGATTTAAAAAACTTTGAGCTTTCAGATTCAGACTTTAAAAAATTTAAAAATTATATAAAGTCAAGTGAATTTAATTTTGAAACTAAAACAGAAAAAGCATTACAAAATGCTATTTTAATAGCTGAAGATGAAGGTCTTAATAATGTTATAGAATCTGATTATAACAACTTATCTAAAACTTTAAAAGCCTATAAATCTAATGCTATAGACAACAATAAAAAGCAATTAAATTCACTATTAACAGACGAAATTATTAAGCGTTATTTTTATAGTGAAGGCTTATATACTTATTACACCGCTAACAATTCAGAAATAAAAAAAGCTATAAATATTCTAAATAATCCTACTCAGTACGCTAGCATTTTGAGATAGAACTTAATTTTTTTATATTTAACGTTATTAACATTTTCTGGACATACGAAAATTAGAATCAATGAAACCCCTAATACTATTTTTATGCCTGTGTTTTCAGTTTTCTTTTGCTCAAAAAGAATTAAAACACGAAGTTTATTTCGAAACTGATCAACACGTTATTCCAGAAACAGAACACAGTAGATTACTCCTTTTTTTATCAAAAATTGAAGATGTAGATATAGCTAAAGTTACTATTTATGGCTTTACTGATGATAGAGGTAGTGATAATTACAACTTAGTTTTATCGCAAAATAGGGCAGATGCCATAAAAGAAGTCTTTTCTAATAATGAATTTGATGAGTCTAAAATGACTAATGTTGATGGAAAAGGTAAAATTTTAGTCAATATTATTAAAGAAGATGATCTTAATAAAATTAGAGGTCTAAACCGAAAAGTTGAAATCATTGTTACTCCTGTTTTTCCAGCTAAAAAAGAAGTTGTAGAAGAAGAACCTTCAAAAGTTAAAGCAGAAGATTTATTAAAAGGAGATTTAAAAGAAGGTGATAAAATTTTATTAGATAACTTATTATTCAGAACTGGGTATAGTTATTTAACTAAAGAATCATTGGCTGTCCTCGATAGAATTTCTGAAGTTTTAGTAGAACGCACCAATGTTTACTTCACCATTGAAGGGCATGTGTGTTGTACACAAGGGCAAAGAGATGCTATTGATCGTAAAACAAAAAAACGTAATCTTTCTCTTGCTAGAGCTAAATATATTTATGACTATTTAGAAGAAAAAGGTGTAAAACACTACCGAATGAAATTTGCTGGTATGCGTAGAAAATTTCCACTTGGAGGTGAACCAGAGCTAGACAGACGTGTAGAAATATTGGTAACTCGTATTTACGAAGAAAAATAATTAAGATTTAATCATATTTATATGAGGAATACCATCTTCTAAATATTCCTCTCCAACTTCTTTAAAGCCTAAGTTGTTATAAAATTTTCTTAGGTAAGATTGTGCAGAAATTCTAATCAGAGTTTCATTGTAGTGTGTTTTTATAGCAGCAATGGAAGCTTCCATAATAGTATTACCATATTTAAATTTTCGTTCGTTTAAACGTACTAAAACTCTTCCTATACTAGTTTCTTCAAAATAATATCCTGCTTTAAAAATACGTGTATAAGCGACTAATTTTTCGTCTTTATAGCCTGAAATATGAAGCGCTTTTTGATCCTTTCCATCGATATCTTGATATACACAATCTTGCTCAACAACAAAAACTTCACTTCTTAATTGAAGAATTGCATAAAGCTCTTGTGTAGATAATTCGTTAAACGTTTTTATTTCAATATTCAGCATCAGTCTTGTACAATTACTTCTTTAGGATCTATTTTATTAAACTCTGGTTGTATGGTAACGTGATTGATATCAAATTTTTCATGAAGTAAGTTTTCAATCTTAGAAAGGAGACTATTAAACTCTGTGGTAGAAATATCTTGTTTAAGATCTAAATGTGCTTCTAAATGCAATTCGTCATCACTTAAATTCCAAATATGTACGTGGTGCAGCTTACTTACTTTTGGTAGCTTATTTACAGCTCTTACTACGTCTTTTATATTAATAGTATCTGGTGTAAATAACATCAACATTTTAGTAGATACTTTTAATAAATCGTAACCTACCCAAATTAAATACAATGCAATTAATAACGTTAATAAACTATCTACCCAAAATATTTGGTAATACTTCATTAATAATCCACCAACTAATACCGCTACACTTGCTAACATATCTGTAAATAAATGCAAATAAGCAGAACGCATATTTATGTTATTCTTAGAATCTTTTTTTAAGATTAAAACACTTAAACCATTTCCTATTATGGCAACAATTGAAAGCCAAATAACTAAACCAGATTCCACTTCATGCGGATCTTGAAAACGTTTTACGGCTTCTATAATTAATAAAATAGCTACAATTATTAACGTACAAGCATTAATAAAAGCTGCTAAAATTTCGGCACGCTTATAACCAAAAGTTCTATTAATTGATGCCTTTCTCTTGGTTAATTTAGAAGCAACATAACTTACTATTAAAGATAATACATCACTAAAATTATGTAATGCATCACTTAATAAGGATAAACTTCCTGAAACTAAACCACCAATGACCTGAGCTACGGTAATAATTACATTAAGGAGTATTGATAATAAGAGCTTTTGCCCTCTTAAATCTTTTGGACTATGAGAATGCTGATGCGAATGGCTCATTTTAATATCAATTTTTACTACTTTTTAACATGACAATGGAATTTTATCTACTCTATTTTGATGACGACCGCCTTCAAATTTAGTTTCTAAAAAAGTATCTACCATTTTTATGGCTTGAGGTATTGAAGTAAAACGGGCTGGTACACAAATAATATTAGCATTATTATGTAAACGTGTTAACTCAGTAATTTCGTTAGTCCAACAAACACCAGCTCTAACATGTTGGTATTTATTAGCCGTCATTGCTACACCATTTGCACTACCACATATAAGGATACCAAAATCTACTTTTTTAGCTTCAACATCTTTTGCAACAGGATGTACAAAATCAGGATAATCTACACTATCTAATGTATCTGTTCCATAATTAGTAATAGTATGTCCTTTTGCTTCTAAATGTTTTACGATTGCAAATTTATAATCTGGACCTGCGTGATCGTTTCCTATTGATATTGTCATGTTACGTTGTGTTTTGTTATTAGACCTCAAAGTTAATAATTGCTTACAAGTATGCATAACTTATAAGGGCTTACTTATACATAAGTTTTAAGTTTGTAAAAAGGTTTTCTAAAAGGAGTCATCAACAATGTTCATAACTCTAAATAAAATGATCAGTAATTGTTAATATCTGTTTACAACTATTGAAAACAAAAATTAGGATTATTCAGTTATTTTTCCAAACCAAAATAAGAAGTTAAAAACCTAATTAGTTAGCACTTTTTTTAAAATAAGTTATCAGACTAAAAAAAGAGGAAGTGAACAGTATTTTACAAAATACATATCACCTAATTCTATTAACATTCGTTATTAACAGTTGTTAATAGCTTTTTAGTTTTACTTAAAAATGAACGTTTTAGATCTAAATTTAATGTTAACTAAAATGTTGTAAAATGTAAACTACGAGTTATCAAAATAAAACTTCAAAAAGTTATGGTACATATTAACAGACTATAATAACCACTATTTAATTTTTAAATTTTAAAAGAAAAAAAGATGATATGTATATATATGTTCATAACATCGTTTTTTTAGAAATTAAACTTTAGAGAAGCTTAAAATATAGTTTTGTGTTATATCGGTTATAGTAGGTATAGCGTAGCACTCAAGCCTTACAGAAAGCTATACAAACTTCTATAATCTATTTTTTATTAAAGTATTTTTTAATGCTTTGTAAATCAATTAATTGACTTTATTCTATGAAATTTTATACAAGAAAAACGTAACAGAATAACTAAATAGAAACCTATAGTAATGTGTTAACGTTATATTTCTACTTCCTCTGGTAACGTTTTATTAACCTTAGGTATCTAGTATACTTTATTTACTATTTTTTAAATTAACAGAATACTTTTATTCTATTTTTTATAAGTTTAAAATTGAAGAATTGTTTTTGTTTAATCTTTAATATTCAGGTATTTTAAATACTGTTTAAAGCACTTTTTCATTTATTTAACCTTAACTAAACACTATTTAATTATAATATCTTAACTTTGTAATAAACTCAGTATCTTCTCTTCTACTTATATTGGGTTAAAATTTAGAATTCCTAACACTTTTTAGGAAACGAATAAGATTACAAATTAAATGACAAAAAAGAGATCAAGGAAACCTTCAAATAATAAGATTTCCAACCTTACAAATACAATTCTTAGTATTTTAAAAAAAGATAGAAATTCAACTTTCAACTACAAACAAATTGCATCTAAATTAGGTGTTAATGACGCTAGTAGTCGCAATCAGATAATAAAAAAATTGCAACAACTTAAAGCTAAACAAGAGATTGAAGAAGTAGATCGTGGTAAATTTAAAGCCACTGTTGATAACGAATATCATACGGGAATTTTAGACGTAGCCTCTAAAGGAAACGGTTATATTATTTCAGATGATTTTGAAGACGATACATTTATAGCTTCAAATAATATAAATAAAGCTTTACACGGCGATGAAGTAGAATTTTACGCCTATAAAAGAAAACATAGAGGTAAACAAGAAGGTGAAATTACTAACATTATAAAACGTGCAAAAACGGAATATGTTGGTACCATTCAAATTCATGATAAAAAGAATTTTGCCTTTGTTGTAGTTGATAGTAACAAAATGTATACTGATATTTTTGTACCTATTAACAAAATAAATAAAGCAGAAGACGGTGATAAAGTATTGGTAACTTTAGAAGAATGGCCAGATAAAGCCGATTCACCTAACGGAAAAGTTATAGAAGTTTTAGGGAAACCAGGAGAACATAGTACAGAAATTCATTCCATTTTAGCAGAATATGGGTTACCATTAGAGTTTCCTAAAGAAGTTGAAGACTATGCAAATACTATTGATTTAGAAATTAAACTAGAAGAAATTGCAAAGCGTAGAGATATGCGTAAAGATTTAACCTTTACCATAGATCCTAAGGATGCAAAAGATTTTGATGATGCACTATCCTTTAAAGTTCTAGATAATGGCTTATACGAGATCGGAATCCATATTGCAGATGTTTCTCACTATTTACAGCCAGGAACCGTTTTAGATGATGAAGCTTACGAGCGTGCAACGTCTATTTACTTAGTTGATCGCGTAGTGCCAATGTTACCCGAAATTTTATCTAACGGAGCTTGTTCATTACGTCCACACGAAGAAAAATATACATTTTCTGCAGTGTTTCAGATGAATGATAAATGTGAAATTAAAAACGAATGGTTTGGTAGAACTGTAACCTATTCTGATGCGCGTTTTGCATATGAAGAAGCACAGGCTATTATTGAAAATAATGCTGATATTAATGAAGTTGAAGTTTTAAAGAACAAAGATAAAATTGATACAACGATTCCTGCAGAAGTTTCTTTAACAGGAAAAGAATATCAAACTTCAGTTGATGTTGCTCAGGCTACAATTAAAATGAATCAATTAGCACGTAAAATGCGAAATGCTCGTATGCGAGATGGTGCTATTTCTTTTGATAAAGTAGAAGTGAAATTTCAGTTAGACGAAGAAGCAAATCCGGTTGGTGTTTTCTTTAAAACAAGCCAGGATGCTAATAAAATGATTGAAGAATTCATGTTATTAGCTAACAGAAAAGTTTCTGAATTTGTTGGAAAACAAAAACCAGAAAAGACATTTGTTTATCGTGTTCATGATGAGCCAGATGAATCTAAATTAGCACAATTACAAACCGTTGTTGGTCGTTTTGGTCATAAATTAAACTTTAAAGATAAAGGGAGTATTTCTTCTTCTTTAAATAATTTATTAAAGGATGTTGTTGGTAAAAAAGAACAAAATTTAGTAGATACGTTAACGATTAGAACGATGTCTAAAGCAGAGTATACAACGCATAATATTGGTCATTATGGTTTAGCTTTCGATTATTACAGTCACTTTACATCACCAATTCGTCGTTACCCAGACGTTATGGCACACCGTTTATTACAACAATATTTAGATGGTGAAAAATCTGCAAATCAAGAGATTTACGAAGAACGTTGTAAACATTCTAGTAACATGGAATATTTAGCAACAAAAGCAGAACGCGATTCTATTAAATACATGCAAATTCGTTTTATGCAAGATCATGAAAACGAAGAATTTTTGGGTGTTATTTCTGGAGTTACCGATTGGGGAATTTATATCGAAATCATTTCGAATAAATGTGAAGGTATGGTGAGTGTTAGAGATATGAAAGATGACCATTACCAATTTGATCAAGGTCAATATGCTATGGTTGGTAGTAAAACCGACACCATGTATCAGTTAGGTGATGAAGTTATTGTAAAAGTGAAGAATGCAGATTTAGTTAAAAAGCATTTAGATTTCTATATGGTTGGAAAACCAGAAGCAGAAACAGAAGTTTAAAATTTTCATTGTAACATTTCAATAAAATTAAGATCTTATAAATAAATATTTAAACATGATTCTTACCACAACAAATTCTATTGAAGGCCATAAAATTACCAAGTATTTAGGTATTGTAACTGGAGTTGTAATTAATAAAGAAACTATAGCTATGGGCTTTAGTATGTCTAAATATTATGCGAAAATACAAACCAGTATTGAGGTTGTAAAAGAAGAAGCTTTTCAAGTTTTACAAAATAATGCTGCAAAATTAAATGCAGATGCTGTTGTTGGTATAAAAGTTGAAATTGAATTAACAGGAAGTAATTATGCCATGGTTTCTGTAACAGGAACGGCAGTAAAAATCACCATTTAATGAGTACAAGTAATAAAGCAGGTTTATACGTTTTTTTAATTTTTACCGTTGTATATATCATTGTGAGATTTAGTCTTCAATCCATTTTTGAAGATATTAATCAATTGGTTTTAGCAGTTTGTTCTGCTATAATAACGATCATTTTAACACCTCAAAGACGAATAGTTAAAAAACAATTTGGAGAAGAAATACAGTTAAAATGGTACTTTAGTAAAAAGGTATTTACCTTAAAATAAGTCAATAATATGAAAAATATAATAGTAGCAATATTCTTAATAAGCACTTTATTTACTAACGCTCAAGAAACTATTGAAAAAGAATTAGGTGAATTTTCTACCGTTAAGGTATTCGATTTAATTAATCTTAAAATGATAGCTTCTAACGAAAATAGAGTAGTCATTTCAGGAGATAATAAAAAAAATGTTGAAATTGTTAATAACAACGGAAAGCTAAAAATTAGGATGAATATTAAAGAAAGCTACGATGGTAACGATACTGTTGTGCTTCTTTATTTTGTTTCTGTAGATGCAATAGATGCTAATGAAGGTGCTTTAGTTACTGTAAAAGAACCTCTTAAACAATACGAAATTGATTTAAGAACTCAAGAAGGTGCAGAGATTACTGCAGTTGTAGAAACGACGTATGCTAATTTTAAAGCTGTAACAGGCGGAATTATTAATGTATCTGGTAGTTCTAAAAATCAAATTATCTCAATTTCTACTGGTGGAGAATTTAATGCTAAGGAATTTATTACAGAAAAATCTGAAGTGAGTATTAACGCTGGAGGTGAGGCTTTTATACATGCTACTGAATTTGTTGATGCAAAAGTTAAAGCAGGTGGAAGTGTATATATTTATGGCAAACCTAAAGAGATTAACGAAAGTACAATGTTAGGCGGAAAAATTAAACGCATGTAGTTTCCTTTGAGTTTCTTACCTTTGTGAAAACCGTAAGTTTTTACATGTTAGACGATATCTTAGCAGCAATTCCCTTCGGAATTATATTAGCCTTTACAATTGGACCCGTTTTTTTTGTTTTATTAGAAACGAGTGCAACTAAGGGCTTTACTAGCGCTATTATTTTTGATATAGGCGTTATTTTAGCAGATATCGTTTTTATTTTTGTTATCTTCTTAAGTACTGATTCACTATTAGATAAAATAAAAGACGATCCCAAACTCTTAGTTTTTGGTGGTGCTTTACTGCTCATTTATGGACTTATTAGCTTTATTAAAACATCTAAATCTTTTAGAAGTATTGTTAGAGAACACCATAGAATAGAGTTACCTAAAAAGAATTACGGAATGCTTTTTATAAAAGGATTCTTACTCAATTTTATAAATATAGGTGTGTTATTAGGTTGGTTAGGTTTCATTGTTATTGGGACGTCTATTACAACTTCAGAGAACGGTGTTACAGTCTTTATAACCACAATGATTGTATCTTATTTTCTAACAGATCTTGTTAAAATAGCGGCTGCTAAAAGATTAAAAAGTAAATTAACACCACGTCGTATTTTTAAGACGAAGAAAATAGTAGCTTTAGTTATTCTAGTCTTTGGTATTATATTACTAAGTCAAGGTTTATTTCCTGATTTATATGAAAAAGGAATAGAACAGATTGAATCTGTGAATTCTATATAGTTATTCTACTTGTATGAAAACTAAAATATTAACTTTCCCATTACGTCTTTCAGTTATCGTTTTAATTTTCGGAGCATTATTTAAAATTATGCATTGGCCTTTTGCTAATAACTTAATGTTAATAGCTGCTATTTCATTAGCTATATTATACACTATTCGTTTTATTAGTAAACCGATTAAATTTTTATTAGACTATGTAAAATTAGCTTTAGTCTTAGTTTGGGTTTTTAACTATTTGGTTGGTGCTTTTCATATTTTTTATGTGCCTTATCTTTTTCAAACACTCTTATTAATTCTTTTTATTTATTGGTTTATTGTTGAAGGACCAGTTTATATTAAAAATAGAAAATTTACGAAGAATAGATTTCTAAAAGTATTTTATAAAATTTTAATAGCATTAACTGCTTTTATGGTCTTTTTCGGTCTGCTATTTAAAATTCAACATTGGCCTTATGGATCTTTACTGTTTGTTTTAGGAATTCTGAGTCTTAATATCTTACTATTTTTAGATTATTTTTTAATAGATAGAAGCCAGTTAGAAAAAGCATAATTTCTCAAAAAAATTATAATTTAAACATAAAAAAGCCTCTAAGAAAACTTAGAGGCTTTTTGAGGTGTCGAGCGGATTCGAACCGCTGTAGATGGTGTTGCAGACCACTGCCTAGCCGCTCGGCCACGACACCCTATATTTTTGTAAATAGGATTCTCAATTATTTATTGAGAGCGCAAATATAAAAATTATATATGGTATTGCCTAAATAGCTTTACTTTTTTCTTTTCTGACTCATTTTTATACTAACCATCTCAACATCACCACCTATCGGAGGATTAATTTTACTTACCGTTACTGTAGCCTTAGTAATTAATGATTCTTCAACAAAAACACGGTTCAAAATACGTTTAGCAACCGTTTCTAAAAGCTTAGAAGGAATAGCCATTTCTTCTCTTACAATTTTATTTAGTAAAACATAATCTACAGTATCACTTAATTCATCAGATACCGCTGATTTTTGCAAATTAGCTTTAACTTCAATATCTACTTTATAATCACTTCCAATTGCGGTTTCTTCTTTTAAGCAACCATGGTTAGCGAAGACTCTTATATTTTCAACTTTTATCATTCCCATACTGCAAAAATAATACTAAGTTTATTTATAGTGAATTTCTAATAGAATTTTAATTCAGATAATTGTAACTTGTTACTGCACGTAGTTGATGTGATATTTATACGAAATAGATAAATATTTATTCTTTTTTTAATTCGTAAACAAATCAAATATATTACTCAAGGCACTAGTTTTGGTTTTATAGAACTCTGTATAACTACATCTTTTACAAGTAACGGATGTAAATTTCTTATTCTGTACATCAAATATTTTAGAAAAAGTACCACCTGTAGCTCTCATTTCACCTGTTTCATAAGTTGTATTATCGCATTTGGGACATTTGTAATTCATAATATATTTAAATTTATTGTTTCATACTATGAGTATAAAAAAGTGCATAAATGTTACATTTTGTTTAATTTTACAATCGATTTATAGAACTAGGATATTGTATTATTATATAATCTCTATTTCTTAATACCCAAGACATGTCAGAAGAAACAAAAGCCCTCAATTTTATTGAGCATATTATAGAAGAAGATTTAGCTAGCGGTTTAGCAAAAGACAAACTTCGATTCCGTTTTCCACCAGAACCTAATGGTTATTTACACATTGGTCATACCAAAGCCATTGGTATTAGTTTTGGATTAGGGGAAACGTATAATGCACCTGTAAATTTAAGATTCGACGATACTAACCCTTCAAAAGAAGAACAAGAGTACGTAGATGCTATAAAGAAAGACATTGCTTGGTTAGGTTATCAATGGGAAAATGAACTATATTCTTCAGATTATTTTCAGAAGTTATACGATTGGGCTATTCAAATGATAAAAGATGGTAAGGCTTATGTAGACAGCCAAACTTCTGAAGAAATAGCCGAACAAAAAGGAACACCTACGCAAGTGGGTAAAAATAGTCCGTATAGAGATCGTAGTATTGAAGAAAATCTAGATTTATTTACTCGTATGAAAGCTGGCGAATTTCCTGCTGGTACGCATATTCTTCGTGCTAAAATTGACATGGAAAGTCCAAATATGTTAATGCGAGATCCTATGATGTATCGTATTATGTTTGAGCATCATCATAGAACAGGTGATGATTGGTGTATTTATCCAATGTACGATTGGACGCATGGTGAAAGTGATTATATAGAACAAATTTCACATTCATTATGTTCTTTAGAATTTAAACCACACAGAGATCTTTATGATTGGTTTAAGGAAAATGTTCATGCTTATGCAAAAGATGAATTTCCTATGATGCCAAAACAGCGAGAATTTGCACGTTTAAACTTGAGTTATACCATAATGAGTAAACGTAAATTATTGCGTTTAGTTGAAGATAAATTTGTTTCGGGTTGGGATGATCCGCGTATGCCAACGATTTCTGGTTTACGTCGTCGTGGTTATACACCAAATTCTATCCGTCAGTTTATAAAAAAAGTAGGTGTTGCTAAGCGCGAAAATGTAATAGATGTTTCTTTATTAGAATTCTGTATTCGTGAAGATTTAAACAAATCTGCCAATCGTGTGATGGCTGTTTTAGATCCTATAAAAGTTGTAATTACTAATTATCCTGAAGATAAAGAGGAATGGTTAGACGCTGAAAATAATCAGGAAGATGCTACTGCAGGATTTAGAAAAGTACCTTTTTCAAGAGAAATTTATATTGAAAAAGATGATTTTAAAGAAGAAGCTGGAAGTAAATATTTTAGATTAAAACTTGGTGGTGAAGTAAGACTAAAAAATGCTTACATCATTAAAGCGAATAGCGTAGTTAAAGATGAAAATAGTGAGATTACCGAAATTCATTGTACATACGACGAGGATACCTCTAAAAAAGTAAAAGGAACCTTACATTGGGTTTCTATAAAACATGCTATTGAAGCTGAAATTAGAGAATACGATCGTTTGTTTATGCACGAGTCGCCAGATAGTGATAAAGACAAAGATTTTATGGAACTTTTAAATCCGAAATCTTTAACTCTAAAAACGGCTTATTTAGAACCAAGTTTAGCAGATGTTAAAGTAGGAGAGCAGTTTCAATTTCAACGTCTAGGATATTTCAACGTAGATAATGATTCTAAAGCCAAAAAATTAGTTTTTAATAAAACGGTAGGCTTAAGAGATAGTTGGGAAAAAATAAAACCAAAACCTCAAAATAATCAAACTCAAAATAAGCCGCAACAGCAACAACAAAAACGTCCTGCTTTAAGTGTTATTCAGCAATTGGGTAAAAAATACACCAATTTACCTGAAGAAAAACAAGCAAAGTCTAAAGCAGAGATACAAACTTTAGCCAATGATGTTGCTTACGATGATTTAGAGCCTCTATTTGGAACTGCTGTAAAAAAAGCAGGTACTCGTATCGCAACTTTAATTGCGTTAAAAGTATTGCTTAAAAATGGCTTAGAAAGAAATGAAGCTATTAATGAGTTTATAGAGAAAGCTAAAGAAGATAAAAATGAATTGTTAGTAGCTGAGGCTTCAGAGATTTAACATTTTATTGAGAGAGATTGGTTGTATAATTTCTTAAGTTAAAGTTAACACTTTAAAATTATGAAACATACAGCTATACTTACAGAAATCTCAACGGTTACAAGAGACATTGAAGAAAATTATCCTGAGCTTCAAAAATATTTAGGTGAAACTAGAAGTACATTACCAAAAGGTGATAATTCTGATGGAAGTTTAAATAAAGAAGATTTAGAAAATTATCTAAATGAATTAAAAGAGATGATTGAGAAATATAAAAAGGAACATTAAATCCGTTCTTTTCAATTCATAAAAAAACCTCATAATTATTAGTTATGAGGTTTTTTTATAAATACAAATTAACAATTGTTGCTATACATATTTAGCAATTAATCATTTGCTTCATCTAGCTTTTTTTTGTTTTTCATGGCTTCACCAATTTGGTTACTTGCTGTAAAACTCGCCACCATATCATTTAACATTTGGCTTCCTGCTTGTGGTGAATTTGGTAAAAGAATTAAATTACTATTGGTTTCTTGCCCTATAGCTTGTAAAGTATCATAATGTTGCGTTACAACGATTAAAGCAGATGCTTCTTGAGAATTGATACCAACACGATTTAAAACATCTACAGACTCTTCTAAACCACGTGCAATTTCGCGACGTTGGTCTGCAATACCTTGTCCTTGTAAACGTTTGCTTTCTGCTTCTGCTTTGGCTTTTTCTACAATTAAGATACGTTGTGCATCTCCTTCATATTGCGCTGCTGTTTTTTCTCTATCTGCCGCATTAATACGGTTCATTGCTATTTTTACCTGTGGATCTGGATCAATATCAGTCACTAAAGTTCTAATAATATCAAAACCATAATCCATCATAGCATCATTTAATTCTGCTTTTACGGCTAATGCAATATCATCTTTCTTTACAAAAACATCATCTAATTTCATTTTTGGTACTTCAGCACGCACCACATCAAATACATAAGAAGTGATTTGATCATGCGGATAATCTAACTTATAAAACGCATCATAAACACTTTCTGTTACTACTTTGTATTGTACAGAAACTTTTAGTTTTACAAAAACATCATCTAAAGTTTTAGTCTCAATAATAACATCTAATTGTTGAATCTTTAAACTTAATTTTCCTGCAATTTTATCTACTAACGGAATTTTAAGTTTTAAACCAGAATGCCTTATACTGTGAAATTTACCAAAGCGTTCTATAATGGCAGCCGTTTGTTGTTTAACCACAAAGAATGATGAAAACAATACAAATAATGCAATTAATAAAAGTGGTACTAATATAAAGTTACCCATAACATGATTTTATTTAAAATTAATACTACAATATACAAAATGTAAAGTTGGTTTTTTAGTAATCCTTATCAATCTGTAAATCAATAAGGATTACATCTTATTAAAACCGTTCTATGAGATACTTTTTATTAAATTTTCAATACGTTTTACCGTTTCAGCTTTCCCAATCATATACATGATATCAAAAACATCAGGACCTTGTAAAGCGCCAACAAGAGCCAATCTTAAAGGCATCATTACTTTACCAAATCCTATTTCGTTATCTGTAATCCAACCTTTAATTTTAGTTTGTAGGTTTTCAACTGTAAAATCTTCTGTGTTATTAACAAGTTCAATAACTTTATTTAATACGTCTTCAGTTCCTTCTTTTAAGGCTTTTTTAGAAGCTTTTTCATCAAAAGAAGTTGGTGTTGTAAAGAAAAAATGACTCAAGTTCCAAAAATCACTTACAAAAGTTGCACGTTCTTTAATTAAACCTACTGCTAAAGCGATGAAATTCACATCAATTTCAGCCAATTCTGGTTGCATGGTTTTAAACTGTTCAGCTAAATGTAAATCTAATTGTTGTTGCATGTAATGGTGATTAAACCATTTGGTTTTATCCGGATCAAAACGTGCACCTGCTTTATGTACTTTTTCTAATTCAAAATCAGAAACTAATTGTTCTAAGTTAAAAATTTCTTGTTCTGTACCTGGATTCCATCCTAAGAAAGCTAAGAAATTAACGACAGCTTCAGAGAAATAACCATCTTCTTTATAACCTCTAGAAACCGTTCCGTCTGGTGCAGTATATTCTAATGGAAATACAGGGAAACCTAATTTATCACCATCACGCTTGCTTAATTTTCCTTTTCCTGTTGGTTTTAAAATTAATGGTAAATGTGCAAATTCTGGTGCATCCCAACCAAAAGCATCATATAATAATTTGTGTAAGGCTAAAGATGGTAACCATTCTTCACCACGAATAACATGTGTAATTTCCATTAAATGGTCATCCACAATATTCGCTAGGTGATAGGTTGGCATCCCGTCACTTTTAAACAAAACTTTATCATCTAAAATATTAGTATCAATTTTAATTGTTCCTCTAATAATATCTTTTAGAATTAAATTTTCGTCTTGTGGCGATTTAAAACGAATTACATAATCGTCACCAGCTTCAATCTTAGCTTGTGTTTCTTCAGGTGTTAATACTAGAGAATTAACTAAGCGTCCTTTTTCACGGTTATGCCAGTTGTAGATAAATGTTTTCCCTTCAGTTTCGTGTGCTTTTCTTTCTGCATCTAACTGTTCTGCAGTATCAAAAGCGTAATAAGCATTTCCGCTAGCAATTAAATCGTCTGCATATTGTCTGTATAAATGCTTACGTTCACTTTGTCTGTAAGGACCAAATTTTTCATTCTTCCCTGGACCTTCATCAAAAGGCATTCCACACCAATCTAAAGATTTTATAATGTATTCTTCTGCGCCTTCAACAAAACGGTTTTGATCGGTATCTTCAATTCTAAGAACAAAATCACCACCATGTTTTTTGGCAAATAAATAGTTGAATAAAGCGGTTCTCACACCACCAATATGTAAAGGTCCTGTAGGACTTGGTGCAAAACGCACTCGTACTTTTTGAGACATAACAGAATATCGTAATTGTTTGTGAATCTGAATTTCTTTCAGAATATCGTGCAAAGATAAAATTATCGCTGTGAAGTTGGAAGTGTGATGCACTAAGTTTTTTAGATGTAATTAAAAAATAGACTTGTAAATTATTCGATTATTTGATGGTTTCAATTAAATACGATTGTATTTCAGCTCTATTTAACACCAAAAAGGCTTATTATTAACAGAATCTTACCAATTTTGCAGTAATTGCAATAAAAATAAAATTGTAGTTTAGTCAGTTAGAATAATATATGAGCAATTTTGAAACCATAAAACACAAACTAGAAGAATTTATTAAAAGGTATTATACCAATGAATTACTCAAAGGCGCTATCCTTTTTTTCGCCATTGGTTTGTTATATTTAATAATCACTTTGCTTGTAGAATATTTTTTATGGTTGAGTTCTACGGCCAGAACTATTTTATTCTGGGTCTTTATTTTAGTAGAATTAGGACTCTTTGTAAAGTTTATCGCTATTCCGTTATCTCATTTATTCAAATTTAGAAAAGGTATTAATTTTGAAACGGCTTCTAAATTAATTGGAAATCATTTTCCTGAAGTTAATGACAAATTATTAAATGTCCTTCAACTTAATGAAAGCGTTCAACATTCAGATTTATTATTAGCGAGTATAGAGCAGAAATCTTTAGAATTACAGCCCATTCCTTTTAAAACTGCTGTAAATTTTAAATCGAATACAAAATACCTAAAATATGCAGCTATACCTGTTGCTATTTTATTATTATCTTATATAACGGGCAAAATTAATTGGTTTAGTGATAGTTATGAGCGTGTTGTAAATTATAAAACAGCTTATGAGCCACCTGCACCTTTTCAGTTTTTTGTTCTTAATGAATCGCTCCAGGCTGTAGAAAATAAAGATTTTAAATTACAAGTATCTACTGCAGGGAACGTTATACCTGAGAATGCACAAATAAAATTTAATGGTCAGTCTTATTTTCTGCAACAAGTAAGTCCTGGTAATTTTCATTATACATTTAGTTTACCAAAAGATGCTGTAGAATTTACACTAACGGCTAATGATGTAACGTCTAAACCTTATGAACTTACAGTTGTAAATACACCAAACCTTGTTAATTTTGATATGGTTTTAGATTACCCTTCATATACTAAAAAACAGGATGAAGTGTTGAAAAGTACAGGTTCTGCTTTAATCCCAGAAGGAACAAAAGTAACATGGAAAACAAAAACGAAAGCAACTACAAGTGTTCATATTTATGCAGAAGACACTTTGAGTTTTAAATTAAATTCTGACGATAATTTTGAAGCTTCTAAACAACTTTATAAAAATTACAATTATAGCATTACTACTAGTAATGAAGATTTAACAGATTACGAGAATTTAGCTTATAACATTAATGTTGTAAAGGATATTTATCCTGAGTTACATATTAAAGTTCAAAAAGATTCTATAGATCAACAAAGTTTATATTTTTTCGGACAAGCCAATGATGATTATGGTTTATCTAAATTACAATTGGTGTATTATCCAACAGAAGATGAATCAAAAAAAGTGGTTTCACCAATTTCAATCTCTAATTCTAATTTTAGCGAATTTGTAAGTGCTTTTCCAAATCAATTAAATTTAGAAGAAGGAGTGAGCTACCAACTTTATTTTGAAGTTTTCGATAATGACGCAATTCATAATTATAAGCGCACAAAAAGTTCAACGTTTAGTTATCGTAAATTAACAAAAGAAGAAGAAGAGCAGAAACAATTAAATGAGCAAAGTGAAACGATAAAGGATATCAGTAAAACTTTTGATAAACTTGAAGAGCAAGATAAGAAGCTTGAGGAATTATCTAAAACTCAAAAAGAAAAAGAAAGTCTTAATTTTAATGATAAAAAGAAATTTGAAGATTTTTTAAAACGTCAAAAAAATCAAGAACAGTTGATGAAAAATTTCAACAAAAAGCTTCAAGATAATTTAGAAGAATTTCAAAAGGACGAAAAGAAAGACGATCAATTCAAAGAAGATTTAAAAGAACGTTTAAAAGAAAATGAAGCGCAACTTAAAAAAGATGAAAAGCTTTTAGATGAACTTGAAAAATTAAACGATAAAATCAACAAAGAAAAATTCACGCAAAAACTTGATGAATTAGCCAAGCAAAACAAAAATAAGAAACGAAGCATGCAGCAGCTTTTAGAATTGACTAAACGTTTTTATGTCATGAAAAAAGCAGAGAAAGTTTCTAAAGAATTAAAAACGTTATCAGAGAAACAAGAAGAACTTTCTGATAAGAAGAATGAAAATACAAAAGAAGCTCAAGAAAAACTAAATCAAGAATTCGAGAAACTTCAAAAAGATCTTGATGAACTTAAAAGAGAAGATAGACAACTTCAAAAATCTGTAGATATTCCTAGAGATGAATTTTTAGAGAATGAAATCAATCATGATCAAAAGGAAGCGAAAGAAGCCCTAGAAGAAAAAGAAAAGGACCACGGTGAAGAAAAGTCTATTGAAGCCAATGAAAAGCAGGAAAAGGCTAAAAAACAGCAAAAGAAAGCTGCTAAGAAGATGAAGCAAATGGCAGAGATGATGGATCAAGCAATGTCTGGTGGAGGCGGTGGCGGTGATCAACAATCTGAAGATATTGATACTTTACGTCAAATATTAGAGAATTTACTGAGTTATTCGTTTGATCAAGAGGAACTTATGAATACTTTTGATCGTTTAGATGTCAATAATAACAATTACGGTAAGTATATTATAAAACAAAATAATCTTAGAGAACATTTTGAACATATTGATGATAGTTTATTTGCGTTATCATTAAGACAACCTAAAATATCTGAAAAGGTTAATTCAGAAATTTCAAATGTTTATTTCAATATAGATAAAGCTCTTAATGAATTTACAGAGAATAGAATTTACTCTGGTGTAAGTGCGCAACAATATGCTGTTACTGCAACTAATGAATTGGCTAATTTTTTAAGTGAAGTTTTAGACAATATGGAAATGTCCATGCAACCTTCAAAAGGACAAGGAAAAGGTGATGGTGAATCTTTACCTGATATTATTATGAGTCAAGAAGAGTTGAATAAACAAATGGAAGAGGGCGTAAAAAAAGAAGAAGGTAAAGAAGGTAAAGAGGGTAAGGAAGGTGAAGGAAAGAAACCTGGAGAAGAAGGTAAAGAAGGCGAACAAGGTGAAGGTGAAAAACCAGTTGATAAAGGAAAATCTGGAAAAGAAGGTGAGCAAGGAGAAAGTGGTGAAAATGGTAAATCTGGCCAAGAAGGAAAAAGTGGTGAAGGTGGAAAGTCTGGAGAAAACGGTGAAGGAGGTGAAGGTAGCCAAAATGGAAAAGAAGGTAAAAATGGCAAGGGTGGAAAGAATGGAAAAAATAAAGGTGAAGGCGAAAATGGAGAAGGAGAAGGTGAAAAAAATAAAGGTTATGGAGAGGGCGGAAGTGAAGAACAAAATGGAGAGCTGTTTAAAATTTACCAACAACAACAACAATTAAGACAAGCTTTAGAAGACCGAATTTCTAAAGATGGAACAATCCAATCTGCAGGTCAATTAATAAAGCAAATGGAAGAGATTGAATTAGATTTATTAAACACAGGATTTACAAATCAGACACTTCAAAAAATGATGGATGTTCAACATCAATTATTAAAAATGGAGAATGCTACATTTATGCAAGGTGAAGATACCAAACGTAAATCTGAAACAAACACTAAAGAGTTTTATCAGTCAAATTCAAATCAAATTGAAACAGCAAAACAATATTTCAATACAACCGAAATTTTAAATCGTCAAGCACTACCTTTGCAAGATTATTTTAAAAAGAAAATTCAAGAGTATTTTAAAGACACAGATGATTAGTTTTAATAACGAAACCGAGTTCAGTTTAGAACACACAGACCAAATTTCAGAATGGATTTCAAAAGCTATTACTGAAGAAAATTGTAAGGAAGGAGAAATCAATTATATTTTTTGTTCAGATGATTATTTACATAAATTAAATGTAGATTTTTTAGATCACGATACGTTAACCGATGTTATCAGTTTCGATTATTCTTTAGGTAAAGAATTACATGGTGATATTTATATTTCTGTAGATCGTGTAAAAGAAAACGCAGAAGATTTTAAAACCTTATTTAAGGACGAAATTTCTAGAGTTATTATTCATGGCGTTTTACATTATTGTGGTTACAAGGATAAGAATGATGAAGACGAAAAGATGATGCGTTCTAAAGAAGAATATTATTTAGCTAAGCGAAATTTTTAATTAACGTTTAGTTACGCTTTGTTTCAATTTTATTAAAGTTGATAGCAAGTTAAAAATTATTAATAAAACTTAAATTCTACGCTTGTAGGAATAAATTGTTCCACGTGGAACAAAATCAAAGATAAATATGTTTAACGAAGTTTACGATGTTATAGTAGTAGGTGCTGGTCATGCTGGTAGTGAAGCTGCTGCTGCTGCTGCAAATATGGGTAGCAAAACATTATTAATTACAATGAACCTTCAGAACATTGCACAGATGTCTTGCAATCCTGCAATGGGAGGAATTGCAAAAGGTCAAATTGTAAGAGAAATTGATGCGCTTGGAGGTTACAGCGGAATTGTTTCAGATACGTCTGCTATTCAATTTAAAATGTTGAATAAATCTAAAGGACCTGCAATGTGGAGTCCAAGAGTTCAAAGTGACAGAATGCGTTTTGCAGAAGACTGGAGAATGCTTCTAGAAGGAACTGAGAATTTAGATTTTTATCAAGAAATGGTTTCTGGATTATTAGTCGAGAATCATAAAGTTGTTGGTGTAAAAACATCACTTGGAGTTGAAATAAAATCGAAGTCTGTTGTACTTACTAATGGTACTTTTTTGAACGGCTTAATCCATATTGGTAATAAGAATTTTGGTGGAGGTAGAGCAGGTGAAAGAGCAGCAACTGGAATCACAGAACAGCTTGTTAATTTAGGTTTCGAATCTGGAAGAATGAAAACGGGAACACCGCCTAGAGTTGATGGAAGATCTTTAGATTTTTCTAAGATGGTAGAGCAACCTGGAGATGAACATCCAGACAAATTTTCATATTTAGATATTACAAAACCGTTGACAAAACAACGTTCTTGTCATATGTCTTATACAAGCGAATTGGTGCACGATTTACTTCGTGAAGGCTTTGATAGATCGCCAATGTTTAATGGTAGAATTAAAAGTGTTGGACCACGATATTGTCCTTCAATAGAAGATAAGATTAATCGCTTTGCAGATAAAGATAGACATCAATTATTTGTAGAACCTGAAGGTTGGAATACTTGTGAATATTATATTAATGGTTTCTCTACATCATTACCTGAAGATGTTCAATTTAAAGCATTGCGTTCTGTTGTTGGTTTTGAAAATGTAAAATTCTTTAGACCTGGTTATGCAATTGAATACGATTATTTTCCGCCTACACAGTTAAAGCATACTTTAGAAACTAAGTTAGTTGAAGGCTTGTATTTTGCAGGACAAATTAATGGTACTACAGGGTATGAAGAAGCAGCTTCTCAAGGTTTAATGGCAGGTATAAATGCAAGTTTAAAAGTGCAAGAAAAGGAGGCTTTTACTTTACAAAGAGACGAAGCTTATATAGGTGTTTTAATAGATGATCTAATCACAAAAGGTACTGAAGAGCCTTATAGGATGTTTACGTCAAGAGCTGAATATAGAACGCTTTTAAGACAAGATAATGCTGACTTTAGATTAACACCTAAAGGTTATGATTTAGGTTTAGCGTCTAAAAAACGTTTAGACCGTATGGAAGAAAAGCAATATAAATCTGATGCGTTTGTACAGTTTTTTAGAGATACAAGTGTAACGCCTGAAGAAGCAAATCCGGTCTTAGAAGCTAAGAATTCATCACCGGTTAAACAGCAAGATAAGATGTTTAAATTGTATGCTAGACCGAATATTACTATCGATGATGTTAGGCAATTTAAAGCTGTAAATGATTATGTTTTGGCTAATGAATTAGATCAAGAAATGATTGAACAAACAGAAATTCAAGTCAAATATGCGGGTTATATTGAGAAGGAAAAGAACAATGCGGATAAGCTTAATCGACTTGAGAATTTGAAAATTCCAACCGGTTTTGATTACTCAAAATTGAAATCTATGAGTATAGAAGCAAGGCAAAAATTAGCAAAAATAGAACCTGTTAACATATCTCAAGCATCAAGAATTAGTGGTGTTTCACCTAATGATATTTCTGTTTTATTGGTTTATTTAGGCCGATAATTAATGTTGTATTAGTAGTTTTTTTATATTATTATCTCGATGTTCCACGTGGAACATCGAGATAATAATATCATATTTATTCCTTATTTATACTTTGAAACGATTTTTTTTCATTCTTTTTTTTATTCTTTTTAAAGTGTTTTAAAGCTTCTTTATTTTAATTATTTCTTCTTGAAATTGGCGTGATTTAGTTTGAAAAACAACTTTTAAACATAAGATTTGTAGCTTTGAATAGATGCTTTATTTTGTGTTTTTTATTGTTATTAATAGTTTTAAAATTAAAATTTAAGCTGTTTATTTTAGTTGTTTTTAAATTTAAAGCTTGTGTTGTTTTTAAAAAGAGATAGTTTTTGTGTGCTTTTTTTGGTGATATTTTTTCTATAAAGTAAAAAAGATACATTGTTTTATAGTATAGAAAACTAAAAAATAGTGTCTATTTTTAGGTTAATTATAACGTTACACGAAGAATAATGTGTGTAGTTTTTAATATGTTTACAGTCTTTTTAATTTTAAATATGTACTAAAATAGTAGGTGCGGTTTGGTTTAAATTATCAATATTAATACTTTTTTTAAAGTAAATATCTCTGATTTCTCAAGTGATTTTGGTATCTAAATCTTATAATTTTGTTGCTTTAGTTAGTGTGTTTTGTTTAAAATAAACTAAAAGATAGTATTGTTTTATAAGATTAAATATAGAAACATATTATCTATTTCTACTCAATTAAAATGTTGTACGTGGAACAATGTGTGGTTTTTTAATATGTTTTCAGCCTTTTTTATTTTAAATATGTACTGGTATAAGAGGTTAGGTTTGGTTTAAATTATCAATATTAATACTTTTTAAAAGTGAATATCACTGGTTTTTCAAGTAGTATTGGTATCTAAATCTTATAATTTTGTTGCTTTAGTTAGTGTGTTTTGTTTAAAATAAACTAAAAGATAGTATTGTTTTATAAGATTAAATACAGAAACATATTATCTATTTCTACTCAATTAAAATGTTACACGTTGAGCAATGTGTAGTTTTTAATATGTTTTCAGCCTTTTTTATTTTAAATATGTACTGGTATAAGAGGTTAGGTTTGGTTTAAATTATCAATATTAATACTATTTAAAAGTAAATTTTACTTGTTTTTAAAGTAGTTTTGGTATCTAAATCTTATAATTTTGTTGCTTTAGTTAGTGTGTTTTATTTAAAATAAACTAAAAGATAGTATTGTTTTATAAGATTAAATACAGAAACATATTGTCTTTTTCTACTCAATTAAAATGTTACACGTGGAACAATGTGTAGTTTTTTTAATATGTTTTCAGCCTTTTAAATTTAAACATGTACTGAAATAGGAGGTGAGGTTTGGTTTAAATTATCAATATTAATACTTTTTAAAAGTAAATTTTATTGATTTTTTAAGTTGTTTAATATTAGATTTATTCATTTTGTTGCGCTAAAATAGTTTGATTTAGATTAATAAAATGGAATAAATAAATTCCATTTTGTGATTTTAATCTCCTTGTATTTTATTAACGCTTCTAAAAAAAAGAAAATTACAGGACTACTTTGTTATTTTTTTTAGATCATTAAGTCTTAAATTAGAAAATAATATATAATAAATAAGAGTCTTTTTTATAAGATTTAGATTTAAAACGATAATATATAATTCTACTTTTGTCTTAAGATTAAAAATTAATAGGCTTCAATTTCATTAAAATTTAATAATATTCAAACATTTTATACTCGTGATAAAAAATAAATCAACATACATTACTTTAAAAGATCATTCTGTTTCTAAGGAAGAATTCCAGTTATTATATAATAACGAATTAGATATGTTAGTGACTTTTCCGGAACCTAAAGGCGAAAAGTTGTCTGCGTATTATAAAAGTGAAGACTACATTTCGCATACAGATACTAAGCGTAATTTGTTAGAATATGCCTATCATTATGTGAGAGTAATTTCTCTAAAACGTAAACTAAAACTGATTAATTCGTTTCAATCTGAGTCTAAAACACTTTTAGATATTGGTTGCGGAACTGGTGATTTTTTACAAACAGCATTAAAAGGAGGGTGGAAGATTACAGGAATTGAACCTGATAAAAAGGCAAGAACAATCGCTAATTCAAAAACAAATGATACAGTTTTTGAACCAAAAGTCTTAGAGAGTTTTGAACCAAACTCTTTTGATGTTATTACGCTTTGGCATGTTTTAGAACATTTACCTGATTTAGAAAAACAAACGGCATTATTTAAATCCCTTTTAAAGCCGAATGGTACTTTAGTTATTGCTGTTCCTAATTATAAAAGTTATGATGCGGAATACTATAAAAACTTTTGGGCTGCTTATGACGTGCCGAGACATCTTTGGCATTTTTCAAAAACATCGATTTCAGAATTATTTAAAAAAGAAAATATGAAATTGGTTAAGACTTTACCAATGAAATTTGATGCGTATTATGTCTGTTTACTTTCTGAAAAATACAAATCCGGATTTATGAATCCTTTTAAAGCTTTTTGGATAGGTTGGTGCTCAAATCGTAAAGCAAGTCAAAATAATGAGTATTCTTCGCTTATTTATGTGTTAAAAAAGGTTAATTCTTGATTTAATGAGCGCTAATTACTGATTTAGATTGTAAATGTGTTATTGTAAAGGGTTTTTTTTAAAACCTCTTAAAACACTTTATTTAAGCTTGTTTTTAATTGATTAAATTAATGGAGGTGATTAAATTCAATAGAAAACATCAATAGTTAAATAATTTATCCAAATCACAATCTAACTTTTATACATTTGTAAAAATTAATTTTAAAATAAATCATGAAGAAAATATTTTTAAGCTTAGGCGTATTAGTTGTTTTAGCATCTTGTGCTCAACCAGAAAAAACAGGTTTTGTAAATAACTCTGAACTAATTAATGATTATCAAGGAAAGTTAGATATTGAAGATAAATATCAAGCTAGAGATGAAGCTACAAAAAAGAAAAGCGATAGTCTTGGACAAGCTTATCAAAAAGAGGTTGCAGAATTACAACAAAGATTAGCTAGCATGTCAGAGCAACAACAACAACAAGCGGCACAACCATTTCAACAAAAATGGCAAATGATAGAGCAGCAAATGAAAGCTGACCAACAAAAATTTCAGACTGAGTTTCAAACTGAAATAGATTCTTCTATTGTTGAAGTTGTAGATTTTGTAAAAGATTATGCAGAAGCTAACGGATATTCTTACGTTTTTGGTACTAGTGATGCTTCTAGAAGCGTTATGTACGGTAAAGAAACTAATGATTTAACTAAAGAAGTTCTTGAGGCACTTAATGCAGCTTATAAAGAGAAAAAATAATATTAAATTTTAATATTACATATAAAAAAAAGTCAAGCTATGAAGCTTGACTTTTTTTATGCAATAATCTAGTGAGTTTTATAGATAAATCGGTTAAAATAATCTTAGAATTACCGTTTCGTTCTATATGATATATAGCATCTTGTAGTTCTGATGATATTTCCATTATGTTACCGTCATGAACAAAAGGCGCAAATTTTTCTAGCTTAAAATCTTCCGATTTTGGTTCTAAATAAACCAATTCTTTAGCATTATAATTCAATAATAAGGCTTGTCTAAAGTAATTAAGGCAAAAGCTTAAAAATTTCTTCTGTGTTTCACGTCCTGTTTTAGCAATGTCTTCAGACCATGAAATTAAATCGTGAATAGCAGCTTTGTTTCCTCGTGCTTTAAAAGCAGAACGTACCCAAAGTACAAACCATTTTTCAAACTGAATATCCTCACTATCATTATAGATAAGGTCGCAAGCTTTGTTGTAATTTCCATTAGATTGTTGTGCTATTTTTATAGCAACAGCTTCTTCTATATGGTAGTTTTTTATTAGCCCTTCTACAATAGCTTCTTCAGCTAAAGGTGGGAAATGTAATATCTGACAACGGGATTTTATAGTGTTAATAATCTGTCCTTCGTCTTCTGTAATAAGAATAAATACTGTTTTTTCTGGTGGTTCTTCAATAAGCTTTAAAAGCTTGTTAGCACTTGCGGTGTTCATCTTTTCAGCCATCCAGATAATCATCACTTTATGTCCGCCTTCAAAAGACTTTAAAGTAAGGGATTTAACGACTTCTAAAGCTTCTTCAACACCAATTTGCCCTTGTTTGTTATCAACGCCTAAAAGCTTGTACCAATCAAAGAGATTTCCATAAGGTTGTTGGTCTAATAGTTGCCGCCATTCTTCTAAATAATATTTAGAAACAGGTTTACTTTTTACTTTATCACTTGTTGTAACAGGAAAAGCAAAATGCAAATCGGGATGCGAGAAGTTTTTAAACTTTATATTACAAGAATCTTTTCCACCAGTATTTTCACCATTAATATTGCTACACAAAATATACTGTGCGTAAGCCAATGCCATAGGTAACGCGCCAGAACCTTCTGCTCCAACAAATAGCTGTGCGTGTGCAATTCTGCCTCCATCAACACTTGTTGTAAGGTGATTTTTTATGTGTTGTTGACCTAAAACTTCAGAAAATAACATGGTTTTGATTCTATTATGTTTTACCTCTTAATTGAGGTCTTTTATTACAAGATTTTTCACGTCTTATATGGAACAAATTTAAATTAAACGTTAAATTCAAATTCTATTCGATATTAAGCAAAACTATATAAAATATTTATGTTTCTAATCTTTATATTTGTGTTATAAAATATATATCATGAAAACATTAAATGACTTTAATTTTAAAGATAAAAAAGCATTAATCAGAGTTGATTTTAACGTGCCGTTAAATGATAAGTTTGAAGTAACTGATGCTACGAGAATTGTATCGGCAAAACCGACAATTATTAAAATTTTAGAAGACGGAGGAAGCTGCGTTTTAATGTCGCATTTAGGACGACCAAAAGGTGTTCAAGATGAATTTTCATTAAAGCATATTGTTCCTAAAATCGAAGATATTTTAGGTGTTGAAGTAAAATTTGCTAGCGATTGTGTTGGTGCAGAGGCAGAAGAAAAAGCAGCAGCTTTAAAACCTGGTGAAATTTTATTACTCGAAAATTTACGTTTTCACGAAGAAGAAAAGAAAGGTGATAAAGATTTTGCTGAGAAATTATCAAAATTAGGAGATATATACGTTAATGATGCTTTTGGTACAGCGCATAGAGCACATGCTTCTACAACAATTGTAGCTGAGTTTTTTCCGGAAGCTAAATGTTTTGGTCTTCTTTTAGCTAAAGAAATTGAAAGCATTAAAAAAGTAATGGAAGATGGTGAAAAACCAGTTTTAGCAGTACTTGGTGGTGCTAAAGTTTCTTCAAAAATTACAGTAATTGAGAATATTTTAGACAAAGTAGATCACTTAATTATTGGTGGAGGTATGACATTTACTTTCATTAAAGCTCAAGGTGGAAAAATTGGTAATTCTATTTGTGAAGATGATAAAATGGAATTGGCTTTAGATATTTTAAAGCAAGCTGAAGCAAAAGGTGTTAAAATACATTTACCTGTAGATGTTGTTGCTGCTGATGATTTTAGCAATACTGCAAATACACAATTTTGTGATGTTACAAATATTCCTGATGGTTGGGAAGGTGTAGATGCTGGTCCTAAATCTATCGAGATTTTTGATACTGTTGTCAACCAATGTAAAACGATTCTTTGGAACGGACCTTTAGGTGTTTTTGAAATGGAAAGTTTTGCAAAAGGAACAATCGAATTAGGAAACTCTATAGCAAAAGCAACCAAAAACGGAGCGTTTTCTTTAGTTGGTGGTGGAGATTCTGTTGCTGCTGTAAAACAATTCGGATTTGAAAACAAAGTAAGTTATGTAAGTACTGGTGGAGGTGCAATGTTAGAAAGTCTAGAAGGTAAAACTTTACCTGGTATCGCTGCGATATTAGATTAATATATGAGGTTGTTTAAATACATCTTCTTATTATTTTTCTTTTTTAGCTGTGATTCTGATGATACAACTTCTGAAGTAACAGATATAAGATATAAAGTGCTCTTAGATTATGATGGAGATCTCGTTTTCATAGGTGACCAAACAAATAAGGTGATTTTTGAAAGTAGCTCTTCTGAGTATTATTTGAGCATTTTAGGCTATTATAATAAAGTACAATCTAAACGGTTGTACTTTATTTCTAGAAGTGATTTTTATTCAGGTTTTAAGTTGAATTACATTGATTTACAAGACTTATACGAGAATAGAGATTACAACTATACAGTTCAATCTTCTGTTATTAATTTTGATGAAAATGATTATTTAATGTCTGGTGTCTTTATGGAATCAGAAAATAGATATCATTTTTTAGTTACTGAAGACGATTCAAATATTCTTTTAAAAACTTTTGAGAATGGATCGTTGGTAGAAACTCAGAATGTAACTTCAACCTTTGGTATTCCTAATTTTGGTATTGAAGGAATTAGTTATTTTCAAGCGTCTAATAAGTTAGTTATCATTCAAGATGTGTTTAATTCTTCAGCTCAAAAAACTATGATTATCGATTTAGATACGTTTAGTTTAGTAGAAGAACATACAAACTTTAATTACAACTTTTTTAAAGGGTTTGGTGATGCAGAACATCAATTCCTAATCGGAAGAAAAGAAATTAGCTATCAAGTCCATGAATATTTAACAGATTTACAAGGTGATTTAATTACTGATAATTCTGATACTTATACTTTTATAGGAAGTGCATCAATAGGTTACGATACTGAAGATAGTGCTTTTGAATATTTTATAGATGGAGATGGAAGAGAAGAAGTCGGAACAATAAATACCTTTACAGGTGAGTTATTACGGCAAGGTGTAGAAGGTGAGCCTCATTCTAGAAATTCCCCAATTTTTTATTTTAAACCTAATTAATCAATTCGATTAATTTAATAAACGATATTAAGCTATGCTACGCGTTATAGTATTATTTTTTTGTACAATTATTTTTAGTGCTCATCTTGTAGCACAAGTTAAAACGGATAGCATTGTAAAAACACCATCTGAGGTTAATAGAACTGAAGATGCGGTTTTAGATGGTAAGTTATTTAAAACTGAAGATAAGATTCATCCGATTAAAGATTCTTTAGATGTTAAAAATCTTTCAGACCTACCCGAAGCTGCAAAACTCGATGAAAAATGGTTAGAAGAATTATATAATAATTCACTTTTTGATACTATTTACAAATCAATAGCAGAAATGAATTACAAACCTGTGGATTACCCTGAACTTTCTACAGACACATTAAAGGCTAGATTAGAACGTTTAAACGCTAGAACTCCATTTAATGTAGAATATAACGAATCCTTAGAGAGTGTTATTAAAAGCTATTTAAAACACCGACGCAGATCGTTTGAAAAGTTAATAGGCTTAAGTCATTTTTACTTTCCAATGTTTGAACAAGAATTTGCGAATCATGATATTCCGTTAGAAATGAAATATCTAGCCATTGTAGAATCGGCTTTAAAACCAAGAGCAAGATCTAGAGTTGGTGCAACTGGTTTGTGGCAATTTATGTACGGAACAGGAAAAGAACACGGTTTAGAGGTGAGTAGTTATGTAGATGATCGTAGTGATCCTATAAAAGCAACAAAAGCAGCCGCTGAATATTTAAATCGAGTATATAGCATTTTTAATGATTGGGATTTAGCATTAGCAGCTTATAACTCGGGACCAGGAAATGTAAATAAAGCGATTAGAAGGTCTAACGGAGCTACAAATTACTGGAATATCCGTCATAATCTACCAAGAGAAACAGCTGGTTATGTACCTGCATTTTTAGCAACAATGTATATTTTTGAATATGCAGAGGAGCATGGTTTTAAGCCAGAACGCCCCGATTATCAGTTAATTGAAACAGATACGGTACACGTGAAACAAATGATCTCATTAAACCATGTGTCTGAAGCTACCGGTATAAATATTGAAGCATTACAGTTTTTAAATCCGGCTTATAAATTAGATATTATTCCAAAGGTAGAAGGAAAAACATATGTCTTAAGATTACCGCGTTCAGCAATTGGAACATTTGTCACTAACGAAGATCGTATTTATGCTTTTGCAAATGCAGAATTTAATAAGCGTGAAAAACCATTACCAGAACTTATTAAAGCAGATAGTAAGATTAGATATCGTGTACAAAGCGGAGATTATCTTGGTAAGATTGCAAGGAAATATGGCGTAAGAGTAAGTCAATTAAAGCAATGGAATGGCTTAAGAAGCAATAGTTTAAAAGTAGGACAACGTCTTACTATTTTCGCTAAGAATCATGGTGTTACTAAACCGGTACAAAAGCCTAAAAAAGTAATCAATACAGCAGGAAAACAAGTCTATAAAGTAGAGTCTGGAGATTCACTTTGGAGTATTGCTCAAAAGTTTCCTGGAGTTTCTGTTGATAATATTAAAGATTGGAACGATATTAGTGGTAATAAACTCAAAATAGGAATGACACTTGTAGTGTCTAAATAAAAAACCAACAAAAATTATAAATTATGAGAGCTTTTTGTACTGTATTATTTTGTGTATTGCTTGTAGCATGTGGAGATAAAAAGGAAAAAGACAACACTATTTATTTACCCGCTTCAAATGGAAATTTAAATACCATTTCTATAGTTGCAGATAATAATGTGTGGGATGGTGAAGTCGGAGAGGAGATAAGGAATATTTTTGCTGCGCCAGTAAATGGTTTACCAACAGAAGAGCCTTTATTTAATATGAAACAAATTCCTACTCAGGTTTTTGACGGATTTGCTGCACGAAGCAGAATAGTACTTAAAATTGAAAAAGGTAATGTAGAATCTACAACTAAAATTGTAAATAATCCCTTTGCTAAACCTCAAACAGTTGCTGTAGTTGGTGGTAAAACAAACCAAGATATCATAAGGGAATTAGAAGAGAATAAGGATAAAATTATTGATGCTTTTAATAAAGAAGAAGTTAACGAAAAATTAAGACGTATTAAGCTTTCTCCATTAACGGATAAGAACATAGAAGAGAAGTTAGGAATCTCTATGAGTATTCCTTCAGTTTATAATATCGCTAAGTCAGACGAAGATTTTTTCTGGCTTAGAAAGAATTTAAGTAATACTAAAACGATAGACCTAATGCTTTATACTGTACCAATGGAAACTATTTCTAAAGGCGATAGTGCAATTGTAGATATTGTAAAGATGAGAAACGATATTACAAAAACTAAAATACCAGGAGAAGATGGTATTTATATGGAGGTTGAAGATGCTTATGCGCCATCAATGTTTGAAACGATTATAGATAATAAGCCAGCATACGAAGTGAGAGGTATGTGGGTAATGAATGGTTTTACAATGGCAGGTCCATTTATCACTTATACCATTGAAGATAAAATTAATAACCGTTACATTGTAGCAGATGGGTATGTGTATGCACCTTCCTTAGAAAAAAGAGATTATATTTTTGAATTGGAAGCGATGATTAAATCGGTTAAGATTAAATAATAATTAAAACTTAAAACAAAAAGAGGCTATCTAAAATATATTTTAGATAGCCTCTTTTGTTTTCTTACAAGAGAAATAAAAGTATTATTCTTTCTCTTTAATATCTGTAGATTCTTCTTTGCTAGCGTCTTTAAATTCTTTAATTCCACTACCTAATCCTTTCATTAATTCAGGTATTTTTTTACCACCAAACAATAAAAGTATAGCAAGACCAATTATAACATATTGCCATGGTCCTATGAATAAAAATATATTATTGAAAATCATAATTTTAAATTTTAGACTACAAAGTTAGTAATTATAGTTTATATAACAGTATTCTTTAGTCAACTTTAAGAGTTAATGGTAGTACTATTTCAGTATTTTAACTAATTTTGTTTTGATGGCAAAAAAGAAAAAAAAAGAAAAACAGTTTACTAAAAAGTTACTTCATAAGTACCGTTTAGTTATACTAAACGAAGATACTTTTGAAGAACGTTTTGCAATAAAGTTAACAAGGCTTAATGTGTTTGTGTTATCTTCACTTTCAGCAATATCACTTATCTTTTTCACGGTTTTACTTATTGCATTTACGCCTTTAAGAGAATATATCCCAGGCTATTCATCAGCTAAGTTAAAAAAGAGAGCTACTGTTTTAAACTATAAAACAGATTCTTTAGTTCAAGAATTAGAGTTGAATAAACGCTATTACGCATCTATCAGAAAAGTTTTAATAGGAGATGTTGCAACCATAGATTTTAATAGAGATTCTATTATAGAAGCAGCTAAAAATGATCTCGATATTTTACAAGTCCCAACAAGTAGAGAAGATTCTCTTTTAAGAGCTAAAGTAGATAAGGAAGATAAATATAATTTGTTTGAGGTCTCAGATGATCAATCTTACGTATTATTTCCACCTGTAAATGGAACTATTTCTGAAGGTTATGACCTAAAAGAAAAACATTTTGCTGTAGATATTGTAGTTCCGTTAAATACCCCTGTAAAAGCAGCTGCAGATGGTACCGTTATTTTTGCTGAATGGACTATAGAAACAGGTTATGTGGTTATTATAGAGCACAATGAAGAGCTTATTTCTGTTTATAAACACAATTCTGCGATTACAAAATCTCAAGGAGATTTAGTAAAATCTGGTGAGGTTATAGCTATGTCTGGCAACGCAGGTGAATTAACCACAGGCCCACATTTACATTTTGAACTTTGGAGCAAGGGATACTCTGTAAACCCAACTAACTTTATTAATTTTCAGTAATGGTATCACTCAAAGCCGCACTTTCAAAACCTTTTGCAAAATACGTCGCAAGGAAAATAAATAAATGGTCTTCTAAACCTTTAGAAACACAACAAAAAGTGTTTCGTAATTTAATTTCTACAGCGGAACACACCGTTTTTGGAAAAGATCATAATTTTAAAAATATAACATCGTTTGAAGAGTTTCAAGCTAATGTTCCAATTAGAGATTACGAAGAACTTAAGCCTTATGTAGAACGCGTTGTTGCAGGTGAAGAAGATATTCTTTGGAAGGGTAAACCTATTTATTTTGCAAAAACTTCAGGAACCACATCTGGTGCAAAATATATTCCTATTACAAAAGAAAGCATGCCAACTCATATTGAAGCGGCAAGGAATGCAATTTTGCTATATATCCATGAAACTGGAAATGCGAAATTTGTAGATGGTAAAATGATTTTCCTTCAAGGAAGTCCTATTTTAAAAGAAAAACACGGTATAAAATTAGGTCGATTATCTGGTATAGTTGCTCATTTTGTCCCTAAATATCTTCAAAAAAACAGATTGCCAAGTTTAGAAACCAACTGCATTGAAGATTGGGAAACTAAGGTCGATGCAATTGTAGAAGAAACGATCCATGAAGATATGAGTATCATTTCTGGAATACCACCATGGGTACAAATGTATTTTGAGAAATTAATAGAGAAATCTAGTAAGAGTGTTGGTGATCTTTTTCAAAATTTCAATTTGTTCATTTTTGGAGGTGTTAATTATGAACCTTATCGTGCTAAATTCGAGAATCTAATAGGAAGAAAAGTAGATAGTATTGAGTTGTATCCGGCAAGTGAAGGTTTTTTTGCGTTTCAAGATAAACAAGACGAAAAAGGAATGTTGCTTCAGCTAGATTCAGGAATATTCTATGAATTTGTAGAGGCAGAACATTTTTTCGATAAAAACCCAAAACGAATTACAATTACAGATGTTAAGTTAAGTGTAAATTATGTAATGATTATTTCTTCTACAGCAGGATTATGGGCATACAATGTTGGAGATACTGTTGCGTTTACATCATTAAAGCCTTATAGATTGATTGTTAGCGGTCGTATAAAGCATTTTATTTCAGCATTTGGCGAGCATGTTATTGGTAAAGAAGTAGAGCAAGCGCTTAAAGAAGCAACAAAAAATACGTTAATTTCGGTTAATGAATTTACGGTAGCCCCTCAAATAAGTCCTGAGGAAGGTTTACCTTATCACGAATGGTTAATAGAGTTTGAAAACGAACTAGAAAATGAAGCTGAATTAATTGAAGCCTTAGAACAATCTTTACAACAACAAAACAGTTATTATTTAGATTTAATTACAGGAAAAGTTCTTAGACCTTTAAAAATAACAAGAATTAAAAAAGATGGTTTTCAGAGCTATATGAAGTCTATTGGAAAGTTGGGAGGACAGAATAAAATACCAAGATTATCAAACGATCGAAAGATTGCAGATAGTTTACATGAACTTCATTTAACGAAATAAGCCTATATTTGCAGGTTAAACTAATATTATGAGTACAACAAAAAAAGAACAAGGAAGAACTAGAGCACAAGAGAGTTCTAGTGCTATAGAGCGCATGTATATAACAATGCGTCACCTCTTTAACCGTGGTTTTTATAAGCCAATGGGGATTTCTGGAGAAACATTACGTGAAGCTTTATTGCTATTGCGTCCAGAGATTTATGGCTCAATTGGTGAAGAGAAAGCAGAATTAGAAGGATTATTATATGTGGTAGATCGTTTACCTCAAGGTATAGAAGAGTGTACTTTTGTTAACTTAACAAGTGATGAAGGGTATGCAAATTCTCATTTTCAATCTATAATTCCACCTAAAAGAAGACGTAATTGCTATCGTATTGACGATGAGCAAATGAATATTGAAATCACAAGAGGTCGTTCTGAGATTTACGATATTTTAACACATCTTACGTTTTTATTTGTAGAGTCTCATAAAATAAGCAAGCGTGTTATTATTGATGAAGATGGTTCTACAATTAGAGATTGGCAAAAATTAGAGAATGCTGTCCTTTCTACTAATAAACTGACACAAAAAGAACGTGAAATTGCAATAACGCATACTGCTAATATTTTAGGCAGAACGTTTCATGAGTTAACAGATGCTTATCCAAAATTTGCTACTGAAAACCAACCAGAACGCTTACTTCATATTGTATATTGGTTAGGGAAATTAGCGATAGAAGAAACAATTAATAATGAAAAACGTACTATAACATTTAGTCCTGTTTTAAGAGAGCGTTTAGGACATCATATTCATGGTGAAATTTGGGCAGATGAAATAAAGTCGGCTTTACATAAAAACGGATTATTAGGGAGACCTATTCATATTATTAGTGCTAACATGCATAGCGTTATGAATACTTTATTTGCCAAAGGAGCACTTAAAGGAGCAGATGCTAAAAAAGATATTTTTCAAACTTATGAAGCTTTAAGTGAGTCTCAAAATGGACACTTAAGAAGTAAGGTTGAAAAATTAGCGTTGCAAAACGGAATGATAACTATTAAAGATACTTCAGGGACTAATATTGATATCCAGATTTTTGATACCGATAAAATAGATTTTTCTAAAACAGACTTTAAGTATTTAGAAGAAGCTAAAGAGAAAAAAGCGGTCATCTTTGTAATGGATTATGCCTTTGGAGAGCAAGCTTATGAAACTTTAGATGAATTTTTAAAGCCTATACATGTAGCAGGTAAAGATGTACATTTAAATGTAGAATCTATTTCCATTATGGGGAAAGCTGGTATTTTACAAGGAGGAAAAGGAGATGTTATGATTCCTAATGCTCATATTTTTGAAGGTACTGCAGATAATTATCCATTTAAAAATGAGTTAACTAAGGAAGATCTTTTAGATTGTGGTTTCTCTGTTTTTGAAGGAACGATGGTTACTGTTTTGGGAACATCACTTCAGAATAAAGAAATTTTAAAATTCTTTAAAAAATCCACCTGGAACGTTATAGGTTTAGAAATGGAAGGTGCGCACTACCAAAAAGCCATCCAAGCAGCTTCTAGAGTTAGAGGCAATATAAACGAAGATGTAAAAGTAAGATATGCGTATTACGCTAGTGATAATCCATTAGAAACAGGAGGAACCTTAGCTTCTGGAGGATTAGGAGCTTCTGGAGTTAGACCGACTTACGCGATCACAAAAAAAATACTAGAACAAATATTTAATTCATAAAAAATGAGTGAAAAATTACCACAGCAACCAGAGAATGAAGAGGTTGATTTAGGACAACTGTTTAATGCTATTGGCAATTTATTTGAAAGGCTATTTTCTTTTATAGGTAGGATATTTAAAGGTGTTTTTTCTGCTTTTATTTATATTATAAAGCCACTTGTAGATCATATAAAAATAGTAGCTGTTGCCGTATTAATTACTGCTGTTTTAGGTTTTGTTGTTCAAAAAACAAAAAAACCAATTTATTATTCAAATATGTTGGTAAAAACCAATTTTGATTCTAAATATCAATTAGCGAGTAATATTAATTATTTTAATAGTTTAATCAGTTCGGATAATGTTACTGAGTTGTCAAATATATTTGAAATAGATACACTAACCGCAAAAGAACTTATAGGTTTTGAATTTGAAGCAGGACCTGAAACTCAAAATGATTTATTTAGTGAATATGATGAATATGTACAATCTATAGATACCTCTTTGGTAGACGAGTTAAGTTATAAAGAATACGTTGGGAATAGAGATTTACTAACTGGTAATTTGTTTTCTATTAAAGCGAGGTCTACTAAAAATGATATTTTTACAAAGCTTTATCCTGGTTTTGAAAAGACGTTTGAGAATGATTTTGCCAAATATAAAAAGCAAGTTAGGGATACAATGGCTTATATAGAGCGTTCTTCTTATAAATTAGAATTAACACGTCTAGATAGCATTCAAAAAACATATTTACAGGTCTTAAAAAACAGTTCAGAAACTAAAGATTTATCATTCGGTTTTACTTCAGGTATTCCACTTCAAGAAGAGAAATCAATTACTAAGGAGTATGAATTATTTATTAAAGAGCAAGATATTTTAAGAAATTTAAAATTGTTAGATCAAAGTATTGCTGAAGAAAATACTTACTTTAATGTTTTATCTACTTTTGATAGGTTGGGTAGTGAGGATAAAAGTATAGGTCATCGCTATTTTATATTATTTCCTGTTTTAACATTATTACTTTTTATAATAACATTTTTACTACTAAAAGCATTTAATTTTATTAAGAATTATGAGTAAAATAATTTTAATTACAGGAGGGGCAGGCTTTATCGGTTCAAATTTTATAGTTCATTTTTTAGAGAATTATAAGGATGTAAATGTTGTTAACCTTGATTTGCTTACTTACGCAGGCGATCTTTCTAATTTAAGTGGACTTGAAGAAAATAAAAACTACACGTTTGTTGAAGGAGATATTTGTGATACAGAACTTGTAAATAGTCTTTTTATAAAATATAAATTTTCTGGGGTCATTCATTTTGCGGCAGAATCTCATGTAGACAATTCAATTAAGAATCCTGATGCCTTTGTAAAAACAAATGTTAATGGAACTTTTAACTTAATAGATGTTGCCAAAAAACATTGGATGGATGCTCCATTTTCATTTAAAGAAGGTTGTGAGACTAACAGATTTCATCATATATCAACAGATGAGGTTTATGGAACCTTGGGAGACACAGGTTTGTTTACTGAAGAAACTCCTTATGCACCAAATAGTCCCTATAGTGCTTCAAAAGCATCATCAGATTTTATTGTAAGAAGTTATTTTCATACGTATGGAATGAATGTAGTGACTACTAATTGTAGCAATAATTACGGTCCAAAACAACACGATGAAAAACTGATTCCAACCATTATAAGAAAGGCAATCAATAATGAAGCTATACCGATTTATGGAGATGGAAAAAATATTAGAGATTGGTTGTATGTAGAAGATCATTGTACAGGAATTGATTTAGCATTTCAAAAAGGAAAAGCTGGTGAAACCTATAATGTTGGTGGAAAAAATGAACGTGATAATTTATACATCGTTCACAAAATCTGTGAACTATTAGATACTATTAAGCCAAGAGAGAATACTTCGTCTTATGCTGATTTAATTACATTTGTTAAAGATAGACCAGGACATGATTTTAGGTACGCTATTGATGCTTCAAAATTAGAAAATGAATTAGGTTGGAAGGCGAGTGAAAATTTTGAATCTGGTATAATGAAAACGATAGAGTGGTACCTTAATAAATACAACAGTTAATATGAAAGGAATTATACTAGCAGGTGGATCAGGAACAAGATTACACCCTTTAACTTTAGCAGTAAGCAAGCAATTAATGCCTGTTTACGACAAGCCAATGATATATTATCCGCTTTCAACCTTAATGTTGTCTGGGATAAGAGAAATATTAATCATTTCTACACCTCAAGATTTACCTTTATTTAAAAAATTGTTAGGTGATGGTACTAAATTTGGTTGTGATTTTCAATATGCGGTACAAGAAGAACCTAATGGATTAGCTCAAGCTTTTATTATTGGAGAAGATTTTATAGGAGACGATAAAGTGGCTTTAATTCTTGGTGACAATATTTTTTATGGAACTGGTTTATCAGACTTGTTACAAGAAAATAATGATCCTGATGGAGGAATCGTTTATGCTTATCATGTTCTCGATCCAGAACGTTACGGTGTTGTAGAGTTCGATAAATCGGGTAAGGCTGTTTCAATTGAAGAAAAACCAGAACATCCAAAATCTAATTATGCAGTTCCTGGGATATATTTTTATGATAATTCTGTCGTAGACATTGCAAAAAATATTAAGCCAAGTCACAGAGGGGAATTAGAAATTACAGATGTTAATAAAGCTTATTTAAGTCAAGGAAAATTGAAAGTAAGCGTTCTAGATAAAGGTACAGCTTGGTTAGATACAGGTACTTTTAAATCTTTAATGCAAGCCTCTCAGTTTGTACAAGTGATAGAAGAACGTCAAGGTTTAAAAATTGGAGCTATAGAAGAAGCGGCTTTTAGTATGGGGTATATCAATGAGGATCAATTTAAATCTCTTATTGAGCCATTAATTAAAAGTGGTTACGGTAAGCATCTATTAAGTTTATTATCTAAATAAAAAGAATGACAATTAAAGAAACAAAATTAGAAGGTTGCTATATTTTACAGCCTAATATTTTTAAAGATAAAAGAGGTTATTTTATTGAGAGTTTTAATCAAAAAACATTTAATTCACTATTAGGATTGGATGTTAATTTTGTTCAAGATAATGAATCTAAATCCTCTAAAGGTGTTTTAAGAGGTTTACATTATCAATTAGGAGAACATGGCCAAGCAAAATTAGTACGTGTTGTTAAAGGTGCTGTTTTAGACGTAGCGGTAGATGTAAGAGAGGGGTCTAAAACATTTGGGCAACATGTTGCAGTAGAGCTTACAGAAGAGAATAAAACACAGCTTTTTGTGCCAAGAGGTTTTGCGCATGGTTTTATTGTTTTAGAAGATGAAACAATTTTTAGTTATAAGTGTGATAATTATTACAATAAAGCATCAGAAGCAGGTCTTATTTATAATGATGAAGATTTAAAAATAGATTGGCAACTACCAAGTACAGATTTTATTCTTTCAGATAAAGACATCATTTTACCTAAATTAAAAGATGCTAAAATATGATAAATGTACTTATTACAGCTAAAGACGGTCAATTAGGACAATGTTTTCAAAGCTTAGTTTCAAAGCATCCAAATCTTCAATTTATTTTTAAATCTTCTTCTGAATTAGATGTTACAAATAAAGCGAATATAGAGGATGTCTTTGGTGCGTCTTCATTTGATTATTGTATAAATTGTGCAGCTTATACTGCTGTAGATAAAGCAGAAGAAGCAGTTGAATTAGCAGATAAAGTAAATCATTTAGGAGCTCAGAATTTAGCTGAAGCTTGTAAAAAGTTTAATACGACATTAATTCATATTTCAACAGATTTTGTTTTTGATGGTAAATCTACCGTCCCATATTTAGAAGACGATATTACTAATCCATTAGGGGTTTATGGTAAAACTAAATTGGCTGGAGAACAAACTATCTCTAAGCTATTACCACAACATTTCATAATTAGAACCTCTTGGTTATACTCAGAATATGGTAATAATTTTCTAAAAACCATGTTGAGGTTAGCTAATGAACGTGATGAAATAAGTGTCGTTGGTGACCAAATAGGGAGCCCAACATACGCTAAAGATTTAGCAGAAGCTGTATTGCAAATTATTGAGTTAAGAAATACTAATTATGGTATTTATCATTATAGTAACGAAGGTGAGATTAGTTGGTATGATTTTGCTAAAGAAATTTTTAACGTAAGTAATAGTGATATTAAGTTAAATAAAATTTCAACTTTAGATTACCCAACACCAGCAGATCGACCGAAATATAGTGTTCTTAACACTTCTAAATTAGTAAATAATCTCCATGTTTCTATCCCAAATTGGAAGTTTAGTTTAGTGAAATGTATTGAGAATTTTTCTAAATAAGAAAAGCCTACAGTGGTGAGGTGATGAATTATTCATTTTCATAGAAATATGTCTTTTACAACAAAATAATACTATAATTTCGCGAAGTAATTAGAGAGACTTAAAAAACAAAATGAGTTCAAATTCCAAGATTTTTAAAATCCTTAATAGGAATAAGAAAATAATAGAGAACTTCTCTTATTTATCAATTCTACAGGTTTTAAATATGCTTATTCCTTTGATTGTGTTCCCTTACTTAATTAGAGTATTAGGAAGCAACACTTATGGTTTGGTAATTTATGCTCAGGCTATTATTGGCTATTTTGTTGTGTTAATAAACTTTGGTTTTAATATCACTGCCACCAAAGAAATAAGTATTCATAAATATAATAGGGAAAAACTTAATAAAATAATTAGTAGTGTTTTCATTATAAAAGGTTTCTTTTTTGTAATTTCAATATTAATTCTTACTGCTTTAATCTTTGTGATCCCTGAGCTTAGAGACAACAAACTATTATTTTATTTAACGCTTTGGTTATGTGTTTATGAATTGATTTTCCCTATTTATTATTTTCAAGGAGTAGAGGAAATGAAATATATAACCATAATTACATTGATAAGCAGATGTATTTTTTTGGTGCTTACATTTTTATTAGTCAATCAAAGTGGAGATTATTTATTAGTTCCTATAATTAATGGAACAGGAGCTCTAATAGCAGGTGTTATATCACAATACATTATATTTAAGAAAGGAATTAAGTATTCTTGGCAGCCGTTAAGAATTTTAAAATTGTATATTAAAAAGTCATATATAATGGCTTTGGCTTATGCGTCAAACACCTTAAAGACAAACTTAAATATTGTTATAGTTAAGTTTTTGTTTTCATATAAGGAAGTAGCATACTTTGATTTGGCACTTAAGATATCTAGGATAGGTATGTCATTTCTGGAGTTAATCAGTATTTCTATTTTTCCAAAAATGAGTAGAGATAAGAATAAATTCTTTTTAAGAAAAATTATTTATCTATGTATTGGATTATCTGTAGGTTTTGTTATTATAGTTCAATTTTTTGCCCCTTTATTAGTTTTAATCCTTGGAGGTGAACAAATGACAGATTCAATATTTATTTTAACGGTTGTGGTCTTTTTTGTTCCTTTTGAAATTTTAAGCGGATTATTTGGAAGAAATTGCTTAATTATTCATGGCTATGATAAAGATGTATTGTATAGTATGGCATTATCTAGTGTGGCGTATGTCTTAATAATAATAATCGTATATTTTAGCTTAGGAAATCAAATATCTCTATTTTTACTGAGTTTAATATTTGTTTTTTCTTTTATGGTAGATGCTGTATATAGATATATTATGTGTAGAAAATATAACATTCTATGAATTTACTACGTTATGCGAAAGCACTAACCCGATTTATTATTGGCTCAATATTAAGTATTTATTGTTATCGAAATATTAAGGTTTATTTCTGTAATCATCTTAATATTGGTATTTGGAATTTGTACAAAAAAAGAACTGTTTTTCATCATCCTATAGGAATTGTAATTGGGTTTAAGGTGCAAATAGGAACTGATTGTCAAATATTTCAAAATGTAACAATAGGAACCAAAGACACTCAAAACTATAAAGAAGCCCGTTATCCGAAAATCGGAAATAATGTGATTATTTATCCAAATAGTATTCTCATTGGTGACATTAATATTGGTGATAATGTAATTATTGGTGCAGGCTCAATTGTTTTAAATGATGTTCCATCAAATGTAGTTGTTGCAGGTAGTCCAGCAGAAGTGAAAAAGAAAATAACAAAATAATCTAAGTGTTATTGAACTTGATCGGAATTCTTTTTTTTTAGATGAATTATAAGTAAGAGTAGTGATAAAATTAAATGATTTAGCTTTTTTTATTGTATTGCTGGGTATATTCTTTCTACCCTTTAATTCGTATGAAGGTCTTGAGTTTCTAGGAGAATTTAAAAAAGATTCTTGTATTCTGTTTTTCTTATTAGCTTCATTATTTGTGGTTTGTAAAAAGAAATTAGAATTGCCATTTAATAACTTATTGTTTCAAGTTTTTCTTTTAGTTATTATTTATTTTTTCTTTACTGGTATTTTAAATTTCTATGATTTATCTGGTTATTATTTTAAAAAAACATCAGGATTATCACGTTTTATAAGGCAATATACCTCACTAATATTGTCCTCTTTATTTCTTGTCGGGTTGTTTTATAATGTATTTAAAAAGTATAATACAGCGGTTGTTTTTTTTAAAATTAGAACAGTATTAACCTACTCATTATACGTTGTGGCAATTTACGCTGTATTTGAACTTTTCATAGTTAAGTTTAATATGGTTCAGCTATTAGATGTTTTAACGCTTTTTGATTATTTTCCATTTACCGAAGTTTATATAGATACAACGACAAAAAGATTATCTTCAGTTACTTTTGAGTCCCCAGCATTAGCTACCTATTTGTTAAGTATTTCTGGATGGATGTTTAGTTACATTCTTACAGAAAAAAAACGAAGTCGTTTTTTTCCGATTTTTTTAACCATTATATTAGCTTTTTTATCAGGTTCTAGAGCCGGAATCTTTATAATTATTGTTCAAATAATTATCTTTATGATGTACATCTTAAAAGATAAAAAGTTTCATAAATTGTTCGCGAAAATATTTTCAATAAGTGCAGTTGTAATATTTATCTCGCTGTTGTTTTTTGCAAAACCAATTTATGAATACACTGCATCAAAAATTTCTTCATTTAAAACCTCTGATGATGTGCATGCGATATCTAATAAATCGAGGTTTGGAATACAAATTGCTTTGTTTAAAGTTTTCTTAAACAACCCTATTAAAGGAACAGGTTACGGCTTACAAGCTTATGAAGCTAAAGATTTATACCCAGATTGGGCTGTAAAGAATAATTGGGAATTTAAGTACAAGTATTTAAATGAAGACCATAAAAGTTTTCCTCCAGGTTATAATCTATATGTTAGATTGTTAGCAGAAACAGGAATAATAGGGTTTTGCTTATTTGTGTTTTTTGTTTTATTAATATTATTTTGGTGTTATAATAAAGCTTTTAGAAAACAAGGAAGTAAAACAATAATACCAATTGTAATTACAATATCTATGATTGGTTTTTTATTTAATTGGGGTAAGACAGATACATTTAGAATATACTTTTTTTGGTTATGCTTAACCTTAATTATTCTGCTACAAAAAGAAGAAAAGAAGAAAAATGATAAAGAAAAAATTAATAATATTAATTCCTCATTATAATGATCCTGAAGGGTTACAAATATCTATAGCATCAATTAATGAAGATTTTCCTGTAGATATTTTTGTAATTGATGATGGTAGTAGTGTAGAGCTTAACGAAAAAGAATTAACAAATAGTTTTACAAATGGAAAAATATTTTTTAATTATTTAGAAGAAAATAAAGGACTCAGTTATGCCTTAAACAAGGGGCTCGAATTTTCTATAAAAAATGGCTATGAATATACTGGTCGCCTGGATTGTAGAGATCTATTTGTAAAAAACAAATGCTCAAAACAATTATCTTTTTTAGACTCTAATACAGATATTAAACTATTAGGGACTTGGGCAAAGATGGTAGATGAAGAGAGTAATCAACTTTTTATTTTAAAACATCCGATAAAACATGATGAAATTAAGAAAAAGATGTATCTTAATAATATGTTTGTGCACCCTTCAGTAATAATTAGAACTGAAGTTTTTAACGATATTGGTCTTTATAATAAAAAATACTCAAAGGCCGCCCAAGACTACGATTTGTTCTTTAGAATTGTGAAAAAATATGAAGTAGCAAATTACCCTGAAGTATTATTAATCTATGAAATGTCTTTAAATTCTATTTCTTCAAAACGAAGAAGGTTACAAATTAGACATCGGATTAATATTATTATAGAGAATTTTTATTTTGGGTTATATCCAATACATGGTATAATTAGAAGTTCTGTTTTATATTTTTTATCCAGAGAAACAACTACCAAATTAAAATCTATTATAAAAAAATAATGACCTTAAAAAAATATCTTTATCAAACATACAACCTGTTTTTTTGTTTGCTATGTTTTACTTTGCCTTTCGAGAAAGTACTATCTGCAGCTCCAAATGTTATGTTAATAACATTGGTTCTGTTAGGCTTCTTTATAATTAAAAAAAGCGAAATAAAGGCATTTGTAAAAAAGGAAAAAAGTTACGCTATTTTTCTCGTTTTTTTTTGTGTTATTATAGTATTCTCTTTAATAAATGGTGAGATTAAAAATGATCTATTCTTATTTCAAAAATTAGCAATCCCCCTTATTCTTATTCCTCTTATTATTCCATTAAAGACTATAATACATGTCAAAATCACTTTTATTGTCGCTGTATTTTTAGCAATACTTATCTCTATTTATAATATCGTTGTGTTTATAAATGATACTGGTGAATTTAGTTTTTCACAAGGGAATTTTATTAATGAAGTTTTAATTTCAGAACGATTATACTTAGGGTTTACTTGCGTAATTAGTTTGGTCTTGTCATTACATTTATATAGTAATACGTTAAAGTTAAAAAAAGGTGTTCGGTTATTGTTTTTATTTAATGCTGTTATAATCTTACTATTTTTACTTGTTATTGCTGCCAGAATAGCTATAATATCGGCTGTTTTTGTGTTTATATACTTTATCTATTCGCAATATAAATCTAGATATAAGTTTATTATTGCATTTGGGTTAATCTTTTTTTTAGCATTATTTTTTCTTGTAAATCCTAATCTTTCAAAACGTTTTTTTCACTCTAATGATACTTATACTGATTCACTCTTTGAAAAAATAAAAAAGCGCGAACCACGATATGAAATATGGAATTGTTCTTTAGGTCTTATTGATTATAATAAAGAATTAATAATAGGTCATGGTTATTATAATACAAAAGAGCTTTTAGTTAATTGCTACGCAAATAACATTAAGGATAAAGCAAGAAAAGAATGGTTTGTGAATAGTAGGTTTAATACTCATAATCAATTTTTTGATATCCTTTTGAGTTCTGGTTTTATTGCTCTTGGACTTTTTTTGCTCTATTTGTATGATTTGATGATAATTAATCGTTTTAGTTTTTTAGTAATTAGCCTTTTAGGAGTTTTATTTTTAGTAATGCTCGTAGAGAATATACTACATAGGCAGGTGGGATGTTACTTATTTGCATTTTCTTCTATTTTACTTTTAAAAAGTAGAGAATGACAATAATAATTAAATAGCAAGATAGAGAGAGATTAGTACGGTAATATTAAAAGTATTTTAATTAATTTTTCAACTACAAATTGAAATCAAGAAAGATGTTAATCGAGTAATTTACTCTTTAAAAGTAAGAAATCAGAAATCTGGTATGATTCTAAATATAGATTTGATTAAAATAAAATATTAATGAATAAAATAAAAGTTGCTCATATTCTAAATTCTGTAGGGGGTGTTGACGTGTACCTTAGACTTATTTTAGAAAATATTGAAAGCTCTAATTTTCATAGCATAGTTATTCACAGCAAAGAGGATACTAAGAAGCCATATTTAGATAATAAGAAAAGGCTAATTAAAGACTATAAACTACCAATTCAAAGAGAGATAAATGTAATTAAAGACTTATTATCTATATATCAAACAATAAAAATTTTAAAAAAAGAAAAGCCTAATGTTATACATGCTCATAGTGCTAAGGGGGGGGTAGTAGGAAAAGCAGTAGGTTTTATATTAAAAACTCCTGTTTTGTATACACCACATGCATATTCATATTTAAGTGCAGAAACTAAATTCAAGAAAAAATTATATTTGCTTGTTGAAAAATATTTTCGTAGAACAAATAATAAAGTATTAGCGACCTCTATATCTGAAAGCAATAGGGCAATACTTGATGTTGGTTATAAGAAAGAAAATGCATTATTGTTTAATAATTCAATAAATCCTATTAGTGAGATAAAACCTTTATCAATTAATAAGAATTGGCCAGATAATTATATTTGTTCAGTAGGTCGTCCATCTTTTCAAAAAAATATTGAATTGATGGTAGAAGTATTAGCAGAGACGAAAAAAACAATAAAAGATATTCACCTTGTTTTAATGGGAGTTGGATTTTATTCACCAAATTTGAATTCTGTAAAAGATAAAATAATAAAACTTGGATTAGAGAACAATATTACACTTTTAGAGTGGACTACTAGAGCTGATATATTTAATATTATTAAAGCGTCTCAATTATACATATCTACAGCAAGATATGAAGGATTGCCGTATTCCATTATTGAAAGTTTAGCTCTTGGAAAAGCAATAGTGGCAACAGATGCTGACGGAAATAGAGATTTGGTAGAAGATAATTATAATGGTTATCTTATTTTTAATGAAGATAAGTACAAGTTTTCTGAAGGAATCATTGAGTTGATTAATAATAATGAAAAGAATAATAAGTTTTCTCAAAATTCGCTAGCACTATTTAATAGTAAATTTGATATTACTAAAAACATTTGTAAACTAGAAAAAATTTATTGTGAAAATCTAAAAAAGTAACATTAATAATTTTTTATTAAATAACAAAAAAACAAAATTGAGTTTATTCAAACAAGGTAGATATTCAGGATATTTAAGACCCATTTCATACATTATTGATTTAATAATCATTAATGGAATTGCTGTATTGTATTTACTTAAAGGTAATGATCCTTTTATTTTTTTGACTTTAATATCTATAAGTTGGTTTTTAATATCGGTCTATTCTAGTTTTTATGAAGTATATAGATATACGAGGCCTGTAAATATTTTATCTCTTATAGTACAACAATTTATTTTATTTTTACTAGTTGTATTTGCATTTTCAGGTTTATACCATGAGTATAAAATATACCCTAGACCAATTGTAAAATATACATTATTCTGTTTTCTTTTTATCACTATTTTTAAGTTTACTATTTACTATTTGTTACAGAAGTATAGAACATCGTTTGGTGGAAACTTTAGGAAAACTGTTATTTTAGGTTTAAATAAAAAAACATTGGCCTTAGAAAATTTTTTTAATAAGAACCCTGAATATGGTTATTTACACAAAAAGACATTTAATTTAAAAAACAAAGAATATTCTCTAGAAGAGTGTTTTAAATATGTTTTAAAAGAAGGAATCGATGAGATTTACTGTTCCATTTCAGAATTGAGTAATGTTCAAATTGCGGACATTGTAAATTTTGCAGATAATAATCTTAAGATTCTAAAATTTATACCGGATAGTAAAGAGATTTATGCTAAAAAATTACGCTATGAGTATTACGATTATATTCCTATTCTTACGCTTAGAAATATTCCATTAGAGGACTCTGTTAACACATTTATAAAACGAGGTTTCGATATATTTTTCTCAAGCTTTGTTATTATTTTCGTGCTATCTTGGCTAACACCAATTATTGCTATTTTAATAAAGTTAGAATCTAAAGGTAACGTGTTTTTTAAGCAATCTAGAAATGGATTTAATTATAAAGAATTTGATTGCTACAAGTTCAGATCCATGACACCAAATAAGGACGCACATCTTTACCAGGCCACAAGAGGAGATCAGCGTGTAACTAAAATTGGTAAATTCATTAGAAAAACCAGTATTGATGAATTACCCCAGTTTTTTAATGTTCTTTTTGGAGATATGTCTGTAGTTGGCCCAAGACCTCACATGGTAAGTCATACCTTAATGTATGCCAAAAGAATTGATAAATTTATGGTGAGACATTTTGTAAAACCAGGAATTACAGGTTTGGCCCAAACTAGTGGATTTAGAGGTGAAGTTGAAACGGATAAAGATATTATTGGTCGAGTTAAATATGATATTTTTTACATAGAAAACTGGTCTATTCTTCTAGATTTAAAAATTATCTTCCAAACTTTTATTAATATTTTTAAAGGAGAAGATAAAGCTTATTAAATAACTTTAGTTAGCCTCTCTAGTTGTACTTTAAAGCTAAAGACATCAACTCCCTTTTTTATAATATTTAGAGAGCGTTTTTCTGAGAAATCGTTCCTGTTTAATTTAGAAATAGAATGATTTAATACCTCGTAATTTCCAGCTTCAGCAATCCAACCTAAATTATTTTCTTTTACAACACCTTCACCTTCACCACCCCCAAAATAAAGCATTGGAAGCCCTAATTTAGCATATTCAAATATTTTTGAAGGAACAGATCCATAAATTCTATTAAGTAGCGGAATAACCGTTAAATCGTACTTTAAAAGCTCTTGGTGTAATTCTTGTCTAGTTACTTCTCCATGATAAATAATAGGAAGATTTGGGTTTGCTGTTATAAATTGTTCAATTTGTAACTGTTCTGATCCTGCACCATAAATATGAAACTCAATTTTTTTGTAATCTAACTCTTGACAAAGTTTAAAAATCCCTTGAGCAATCCCTAATAATCCGGCATAAACCATTTTTATTTTTCCTTCGGAAGCTGGCGCGTATTGGCGATCTGGAGCTTTAAAATCAGGATAATTTCTATATAAAAACACCTTTTTCTCCGGAAACATACCTAAAACGTGAGTTAAAATCTCTTCACTTTGTCCTAAAATTAAATCGGCTTTTTTATAATTAAAACGTTCAATTTTTTCTAGCATTTTATAGCTAAAATTCTTTTTAAAGGCTCCCAATTCTAAACCAGCAATAGGCCATAAATCACTCACGTTTAATATTAACTTATGTTTTTTTCGTCTTAAAAATAACATGCAAGTAAACGCTACCAAAAGGGGAGGAGATTGTACAATAACGGTTTTTGGGATGTTATGCCACATAAAAAACCATACTAAACTAAAACTGTAAGATAGCATTGCAATAAGGCGTAACAACTTGTTTTTTGAGTTGCTGGCGTAAATCCACAGGCGGTTTACGGTAATTCCGTTTTCAACAGAAATATGCTTAAAACGACCTTTATAATCATTAAAAATTTTCCCTTTTGGGTAATTGGGCAACGGTGTGGTTACGGCAACTTTAAAACCTTGAGAATGTAAACCGGTTGCTAAATGAAAAATCCTATTGGAAGCCGCGCCTGTTTCTGGGGGGAAATAACTTGTTATAATTAATATGTCTTTCATTAAAGAGAATAAATGTCAACTAAACAGTCCGTAATTCGTTTTGCAGCATTACCGTCCCAAAGCTCTGGTGTTTGTCCTTGTTTCCAGTGTCCTGAAAGCAAATCTTTAAAAGCCGATTCAATTTTTTTAGTATCATTTCCTACCAAAACATTCGTCCCAATTTCACAAGTTTCAGGTCTTTCGGTAGAATCTCTAAGCGTAATACACGGTACATTCATTACGGTGGTTTCTTCGGTAATTCCTCCTGAATCAGTTAGCATTGCAAAAGCATTTTTTACTAAATAATTAAAATGTAAATAGCCTAAAGGTTCTACATAGTGTAGATTTTCAAAATTTAAATCTAATCCTTCCAAAAGCTTTTTAGTTCGTGGATGCACTGGAAATATTATAGGAAAATCTTTACCTAAACTTACAATATTATGTATTAAGCTTTTAAGCTGGTTTTCTTCATCTACATTACTTGGGCGATGTAATGTCATCACCATGTATTTCTTTTCTTCTAAGTTAAAAGATTCCCAAATTTGAGGTTTTTCAAATCTTGGTGTATGTTTTAATAAGGTGTCAATCATTACATTTCCAACAAAGAAAACCTTGCTTTCAGAAACCCCTAGAGCTGCTAAGTTTTTATTAGCATAGCTAGATGTGGTAAAAAAATAATCGGTTAAACTATCGGTAACAATTCTATTAATTTCTTCGGGCATATTCATATCTCCAGATCTAATTCCGGCTTCCACATGTGCAACATCTATTCCTGCTTTTTTAGCAACAATAGTACACGCTATTGTAGAGGTAACATCGCCAACAACCATTACCAAATCACAAGGGTTTTGTTGTAATTCCTTTTCAAAACCAATCATTATTGCACCAGTTTGTTCGGCTTGAGTACCACTTTTCACTTCTAAATTAGCATCTGGGAACGGTATGTGTAATTCTGTGAAAAAAGTATCGCTTAAATTTTTATCATAATGTTGACCCGTGTGTACTAACCTGTAATTAATATCAAAGCCAAGCGCTTTTTTTTCTTTAATTGCCTCAATAATGGGGGCAATCTTCATGAAATTTGGTCGTGCTCCTGCTATAATTGTAATGTTCATAAATTAGTTAAGTAAAGATTTAAATTGCTTTAATTTTCCGCTTTTTGAGCGTTTTATAATGTCTTGTTTTTCAAAAATAAGGGTTAATCCTTTTTCAAGATAATTGGTTATTTCTGTTTTTATATCTTCTTTTTTGGAGTCTGAAATGGTTTCAGTACTCACATATTTTATTTTAAAAGTGTCTATTTTATGTTGTTCAATAATAAATTCTTTTATAGCGCTATCTTTTTCAATAATACTTTTAGTAATGTAATAAAAAGTCAGTCCCGCCGCTTTTTTTCCGCTAGGCAAAGTAATAATATCGTTGGTTCTTCCTATTAATTTTTTAAGAATAGGTTTTTGCAGTGTACTTTCTTCCGAAAGTATACCAATATCTCCAATATCATAACGTATAAACGGATGTGCTTTATTGTAAAGAGTTGTAATAACAATGCGGCCTTCTTCACCGTAAGGCAGAATATTATTTTGGTCATCTACAATTTCTACAAAAAGTGTTTCACTATTTACTTGCCAAATATTTTCAGGGTTTTGAAAAGCAATTAAATCTAATTCAGAAGCACCATATTCATTAATTATAGGGATATTAAACTGTTTTTCTAATAGTTTTTTGTCGTCTTCAAAAAGCATTTCCGAAGTCACCACACACGCACTTAATGTGGGACAAATAGTATTTAAAACAATGTTTTTTCTTTCTAAAAACTTAGCAAATTGAACGATTGAACTTGTATAACCGTTGATATAGTTGAAATTGGTGTTTTTGAATTTTTTTAAGCAAACTTGAAAAGATTCATCACTTAAATCGAAAACCGAAAACCGAAAACGATTCCCTATAAAATCTTTAATTCGTTCTTTGTAATAGCCTTTTTTATCTAACGGAATACCATAAAACCGAGCTTGTTTGGAGCTGTTAAAATCCAAACCAAACCAACCAAATCTGTTTTGTATAACTGCCCATGTTAAGGCGTGGCAAAATTTATCTTTTGCAAAAACAAAAGGATGCCCAGATGAGCCAGATGTTTTATTGATGTAAACATTTTTTTTATTAAATTCTTCTGAAAGTCTATTACTCAAATCGCTTTGTAAATCATGTTTTGTCATGATAGGAATACTTTTCCAATCTTTAACATTTGCATTTTTAGAAATACTTTTATAAAACGAATTATTTTGAATGTGATAATTAAAAATATCTTCTTTTTTTTTAACGACATAGTCGTTAAATTCTGCCTCATTTTTATTCTGAATTTTTTGTAAAGCGCAACAAGCCTTCTTTATAGGAAAGCGGTTGAGTTTTAATGAAAGATCAAATAAATTCAAGCAATAAGATGTTTTTGTAAAGTAAATAAAAAATATTGGTGTATTCGAAGCATTAGTTTTATTTTTGAGCAAACAATAACATTCTATGAATATTTTAGTACTAGGCTCTGGCGGAAGAGAACACACATTTGCATGGAAAATTGCACAAAGTAACCGTTGTAAGTCACTTTTTGTGGCTCCGGGAAACTCAGGAACTGAAGCAATTGCTACAAATCTGAATATTGGTGTTACTGATTTTGAAGCGATTAAATCGGCTGTTTTAGAACATCAAATTGATATTGTAATTGTTGGGCCAGAAGATCCATTGGTTCAAGGTATTCACGATTTCTTTTTACAAGATGATGCTATTAAAAATGTAGCAGTTATCGGACCACAACAAGCCGCTGCAGAGCTTGAGGGTAGTAAAGAGTTTGCTAAAGAATTTATGATACGTCATAACATTCCTACTGCAGCTTATGAGAGTTTTACGATAGAGAATGTAGAAGACGGCTATAAGTTTCTAGAAACGCTACAACCTCCTTACGTTTTAAAAGCAGATGGATTAGCAGCAGGAAAAGGAGTTTTAATTCTTAATGATTTAGACGAGGCTAAAGCAGAACTAAAAAGTATGTTAGTTGATGCTAAGTTTGGAGACGCAAGTACTAAGGTTGTTATTGAAGAATTTTTAGACGGAATTGAATTAAGTTGTTTTGTTTTAACGGATGGAAAAGATTACAAAATTCTTCCTACAGCTAAAGATTACAAACGTATTGGAGAAGGAGATACAGGTTTAAATACAGGCGGAATGGGAGCGGTGTCACCAGTACCATTTGCAACTAAAGAATTTTTAGATAAAATTGAAAACCAAGTTGTAAAACCTACAGTAGATGGTTTAAAGAAAGATAATTTACCATACGTTGGTTTTATATTTATTGGCTTAATTAAAGTGGGAGATGATCCTAAGGTGATTGAGTATAATGTAAGAATGGGAGATCCAGAAACAGAAGTTGTTTTACCAAGACTAAAAACAGATTTAGTTGAGGTTTTTGAAGCAATGGCAAACCAAACGTTAAGTGAGGTTGATATTGTTATTGATGAGAGAGCAGCGACAACGGTAATGTTAGTATCTGGTGGTTATCCTGAAGCTTATGAAAAAGGAAAAGAAATTACAGGTGTAGATAATATTACGGATTCTATTGTTTTTCATGCAGGAGCAATTTCTAAAGAAGGAAAAACAGTAACTTCTGGTGGTCGTGTTATGGCAATAACATCTTATGGAAATACGTACAATGAAGCCATAAAAAAATCTTACCAAAGTATAGAAAAACTACATTTTGATAAGATGTATTATCGTAAGGATATCGGATTTGATTTATAAGATCGGTCCAAACTTATTATAAATAGAAAATTTTTCTGTGCGCTAATAAACGAAGTTATCTTAAAAGAAAAGCTTCGGGATTAGAGTACAGAAAAATTTAATTCTTAAATAAAATAAAAAGTCTAAATGTAAGAGTGAGAAGTAATGCTTTTATTTTCTTCTCCATTATCACTATGCTTTTTAAGTTGTAGCATCCAATAAACAAATGCAACAACACCTATAGCCATAAAAATCCAATTGAAAATGTTTGCAGAAAACCAGTTTTCTAACTCTAAAGCTTTAAGAGCATCAAGAGGTTTAAGTAAAACATTTACAAATAAATCTTGTATTGCGTAAAAGAAATCTTTCATAACTTTATAAATTTACACCAATTCTAAAATTGTTATAGAATTGAAAATCGAGAAGCAAAAATACAAAAAGAGTTCATGATTACAAGTGTTTTTAGTAAATCTAAACCTATAAACTTCATAATTGTTGCCATTTATGTGAGTTTGCTTTTTGTTGTTACAAACTATTCGTTGTTTGTTTTAGATATGCATAGTGGTTTGGCAGCCCTTTTTAAATGGCTAATTACACTCTTTTTGGTCTTTTTACTCGATTTTATTGTTTCAAAAAATAATCTAACTCAGAGAAATAGTTACGCGATACTGGTTTTTGCTTTGCTTCTCGGCATATTTCCAGAGGCACTAAGGCATACCGATTTATTACTATCTAATTTGTTTATAGTCTTTTCTTTAAGACGCTTAATTAGTCTACACACAAAGCAGAATATTAAAAAGAAATTGTTTGATGCTGCTTTTTGGATTGCACTCGCAACGTTATTTTATTTTTGGTCTATATTATTTTTTGTGTTAGTCATCGTTGCTTTAATATATTATTCTCAAAATGATTTTAAAAACGTTATTGTCCCTTTTATAGGTACTGCAACCGTATTAATTTTACTCTTAGTGTATAATATTATAATGTATGACGTGTATTTTAAACCGTCAGATTTTGAACGTTATTTAAGCCTAGATTTTACTGCATATAATACTAAAGCGAGTATTTTAAAATTAACAGTATTATTTAGCACGTTTGTGTGGACGCTTTTTTATTACTTCAGAATTATTCCTGATAAGAATAAGAAATTAAAACCCTCTTATTTTATAATTGCTTGGGCTTCTGTTATAGCGCTTTTAATCGCTGTAATTTCACCTATTAAAAACGGAAGTGAATATCTATTTTTATTAGTTCCGTTTTCAATAATAATGGCAAATTATATGGAAATGCTTTCAGAGCGTTGGTTTAAGCAAATTTTTGTAGCCCTTTTAATCGTTACACCAATTATAAGTTTATTGCTGTAGTTTGTTTCCAAAGGCTAAATCACCAGCATCTCCTAATCCAGGAACAATATATCCTTTTTCGTTAAGCTTGTCATCAATAGCAGCAATCCAAAGCGTAACGTCTGTGTCAAAAGCCTTAGATACAAAATCTACACCAGGCTGTGCGCCAATAACACTAACTAAATGTATTGCTTTTGGTTTTCCAAAGGGTTTTAAAGCTTCAAAAGTTGCCACCATAGACTGCCCAGTTGCTAGCATTGGGTCTGCTAATATTAAGGTTTTACCTTCTAAGCTTGGGCAAGCTAAATATTCCACTACTATTTCAAAACTTTCAGGATTATGTTTGTGTTGTCTGTAGGCTGAAATAAAAGCGTTTTCGGCGGCATCAAAATAATTTAATAAACCATTATGAAGCGGCACACCTGCTCTTAAAATAGAACAGAGAACAATATCTTTTTGATGTAAAACAGTTTCAGATTTACCTAATGGCGTTTGAGTTGTATGTGTGTCAAATTGAAGTGATTTACTCAGTTCATAGCCCATAATTTCACCAATGCGTTCAATATTTCTACGAAAGCGCATACTGTCTTTTTGAACAGTTTCGTCTCGTAATTCAGACATAAAAGTATTTAAGATTGAAGGCGTCTCGGAAAGGTTGTGAATTTGCATATTTTGAAAATTAGTTCTGTCGTTAAAGTTAATAATTCCAAGTATATTTGTAAACATTAAATCAATTTCATTATGTTTTCACAAAAAGCAAACGCCATTTTTCAAGACGTTATAAAAACCTATAAAGTATTAAATACCGTAGATCAGCCTTTTACTAACAAGTATGATAAAAGTGATGATCTTATAGCACATTTGTTATACAGAAAGTCTTGGATAGACACTGTTCAGTGGGCTTACGAAGATATTATTAGAGATCCAAACATTGATCCTGTTGCAGCTTTAAAGTTGAAACGAATGATTGATGCTTCTAACCAAGATAGAACAGATACTGTTGAATTTATTGACAGTTATTTTTTAGATAAATATAAAGCTGTTGAGCCAAAGTCAGATGCTAAAATCAATTCTGAAAGCCCTGCTTGGGTTATTGATAGGTTGTCAATCTTAGCTTTGAAAATTTACCATATGCATATTGAAACTGTTAGAGAAGATGCATCAGAGGTGCATAAAGCGGCTTGCCAAAAGAAATTAGACGTTTTATTAGAGCAACGTGTAGATTTAAGTACTGCTATTGATGATTTACTTACGGATATCGCTAATGGTGATAAGTATATGAAAGTTTACAAGCAAATGAAAATGTACAATGACGATGAGCTTAACCCTGTTTTAAGAGGGCAAAAGTAATCTTTTGTCATTCTGAACAAAGTGAAGAATTTCAATTAAAGATATTTCGACGGTGTTCAATATGACATACTTAAGTTATGTTTAAAACCTAGTATAATTTAATTATAAGCCGTTGTCGTTGTTTCTCACTGACAACGGTTTTTCAATTTTATAAAAGTATTTATACACCTTTTTGATTGTTGTTTTATGCCAAATCCAAAACACATATTAGTTATTAGATTTTCTGCCATGGGCGATGTCGCGATGACTGTTCCTGTTTTAAGAGCGCTAACTACGCAGCATCCCGAGTTGAAAATTACAGTCGTTACAAGAGCGTTTTTTAAGCCTTTTTTTAAGGATTTAGAAAATGTTACTGTTTATGCAGCTGATTTAAAAGGAAAGCATAAAGGTGTTTTAGGACTTTATAAACTATCTAAAGAACTTAAGGCATTACATTTTGATGTTGTAGCAGATTTACATAATGTATTGCGAAGTAAGATTTTAAAATTCTTTTTCTTAGGGAAAAAAGCGGTGCAATTAGATAAAGGGAGGGCAGAGAAAAAAGCGTTGACTACAGGTAAATATTTTAAACAATTAAAAACAACGCATCAACGTTATGCGGATGTTTTTGAAGCTTTAGGTTTTTCAATTAATTTATCGGATCCAATATTTTTTAAGCCAAAAAAAATAAATGATAATTTAAAAGATTTTTTCTCGAATAAAAACCTCAAAAATATAGGAATTGCACCGTTTGCAGCACATAACAGTAAATTGTATCCTATAGATAAAATGAAGGCTGTAATTGCTGACATTTCCAAAAATTATAATGTTATTTTATTTGGTGGAGGGGCAAAAGAAATAGTAATTCTAAATGAGCTTGAACAAGAATTTTCTAACGTAAAATCTGTGGCAGGTAAATTAAATTTACAAGAAGAATTAGCTATTATTTCTAACTTAGATCTTATGTTGGCTATGGATTCTGGTAATGCACATATGGCGGCAATGTTAGGTAAAAAAGTAATTACCATTTGGGGCGTAACGCATCCCTTTGCTGGGTTTGCACCATTTAATCAACCTGATGATTTTGCTTTAACAGCAGATAGAACTCAGCTTCCTTTAATTCCGACTTCTATTTACGGGAATAAATTCCCTGAAGGTTACGAAAACGCTGCAAGTAGTATTTCTGAAGCTACAATCGTTTCTAAAATTAAGGAAGTTATTTAGTTTCATAACTTCTCGATACAATTTTCTCGTTCCTCAAAAATCACTCGAAGTGACGTTGTTTCTTTTGATTATTACGCGTCAGTTCGAGTGAAATTCATTTTAGAATTTCGTATCGAAAACTGTTTACTTCTGTTTCTTTTACAAATCAGGATTGTCTTCTGTACTTTAGTTTATAGACTTCTCGATACGATTTTATCGTACCTCAAAAACCACTCGAAGTGACGTTCATTCTTTTGATTATTACGCGTCAGTTCGAGAGAAATTCATTTTTAGAATTTCGTATCGAGAACTGTTTACTTCTGTTTCTTTTACAAATCAGGATTGTCTTCTGTACTTTAGTTTATAGACTTCTCGATACGATTTTATCGTACCTCAAAAACCACTCGAAGTGACGTTCATTCTTTTGATTATTACGCGTCAGTTCGAGAGAAATTCATTTTTAGAATTTCGTATCGAGAACTGTTTACTTCTGTTTCTTTTACAAATCAGGATTGTCTTCTGTACTTTAGTTTATAGACTTCTCGACACAATTTTATCGTACCTCAAAAATCACTCGAGGTGACGTTCATTCTTTTGATTATTACACGTCAGTTCGAGTGAAATTCATTTTTTCAGACTTTTATATCGAGAACCTATCGTAAATAAAAAGACCTTTCACGTTATTAAAACATGAAAGGTCTGTATATCTAATGATCTAAAAATCTAACTAATCTAATAATCAAGATTAAACATCATCATAATCCACAACAAGAGAAGCTGAAGTTGGATGCGCTTGACAGGTTAAAATTAAGCCGTCAGCAACTTCACTATCTGTAAGGATATTGTTTTGTCGCATTTTAGCTTCACCTTCGGTAACTCTTGCAATACAACTGCTACAAATTCCGCCTTGGCAAGAATAAGGTGCATCAATATCTTGTTTTAAAGCGGCTTCTAAAATGGTTTGTTCTTGAGACATGCTAAATTCAAATTCTTCTTCATCAACTAAAACCTTTATTTTAGTCTCACCAGAAGGTAAATCTGTAGCAGCAGTCGTTTCTGTTTCAACAGGAGCTGTAAATAATTCAAAAGCAATTGCTTTTTCCTTTACTCCGTTTTCAATTAAAACATCTTTTACGGTATGGATCATTTGTTCTGGGCCACAGAGGTAAAACTTTTCAATCGTTACCTCTTTGTATTTGTTCTTAACGATGAGGTTAACGGTGCTTTTTTCAATTCTACCTAATAAAGCATCTTCTTCTCGAGCTTGACTGTATATAAAGTGAACATGAAAACGGTTACCATACTGTGCTTGTAATTCTACAAGTTCTTTAAAAAACATAGTGTTTTTAGAAGATTTGTTTCCGTAAACGAGTATGAAGTTGCTAAAGGCTTCGTTTTCTAAAAGGGTTTTTGCAATACTTAAAATCGGTGTAATTCCACTTCCTGCAGCAAAAGCAGTAATGGTTCTTGTTTTTGCATCGTTAGCTTCAAATGTAAAACGACCATTAGGTTCTGCAACCTCTAATACGTCACCAGCTTTTAGTGTATTATTAGCATAAATTGAAAATGTTCCACCTTCAACAGCCTTAACTGCAACGGTTAGATTACCACTTTTTTCTGAAGCACAAATAGAGTAATCTCTACGAATATCTTCATCATTAATAGTGGTTTTCAAAGTAATATATTGTCCGGCTTTAAAGCTGAATTTTTCCTTAAGATTTTCAGGAACGTCAAATGTAATCGCAACCGATTGGTCTGTAACCTTGTCGATTGACTTTATAATGAGTGAGTGAAATTGTGACATTAAAAAATAATTTTGTGCAAAGATAAACATTCTGCTACATACCTAGAGGGTTTCAAAAGCCTGAGAGGTCTAAAATTCAATAAATACACATGCATAAGTTTCTTATACATAAGAAAATTATGTATATATTTGTGAGACGATGAGCAATTCAAAATTATATAAAGGAAGTTTAACGACTATCATTTTAAAGCTATTAAATGAGCACGACAAAATGTATGGTTATGAGATTACCCAAAAGGTAAAGGAATTAACTAAAGGTGAGTTAAAAATTACGGAAGGTGCATTATACCCAGCTTTACACAAGTTAGAAGCTGAGGGTTTGTTAGATGTCGAAGTTGCAAAAGTAGATAACCGATTGCGTAAATATTATAAACTCACAGAAACTGGGACCAAAGAAACCGTTAATAAGCTAGAAGAATTAGCAGACTATATTAAAACGATGCAGGCGTTAGTGAATCCTAAATTAGCTTAGGTTGTGATGAGGTTAGAAAAAGAAGACATACAATTTATAGATGATTTTCTCATATATAAAAAGATAAAACATCTTGATATTAGAGTTGAATTAATAGATCATTTGGCAACAGAGTTCGAAGATTCTTCTGCTTATGTTATTATTGAAGATTTTTTATTAAGTAAAGTTAACTTTATATTAGAGTTTGATAAGAAACAGAAGAAGACGATTCATTGGAGTTATCAAAAGTTGCTTTGGGTTCAGTTTGCTAAGTTTTTTTATCAATTAAAATTTATAGCAATACTTACCGCATTAGTATTTATTGGATATGTGATATTTAATCTTTTTAGTTTAAAGACTTTTAGTTTCATTTGGTTATCGACACTGGCAATTTTGCTGCTTTATCCAATCTATTATCAAATTCGGTATTCTAAAGCATTAAAAAAAGTTCAATCTATGCAATCATTGTTTAGTATAACTTCACTTCCCTCTGTGTTTTTATATACGTTTGGTATTTTAAAAGATTATTTATTCGAAACTCCAACAGTATTAGTCTTATACTTTAGCATTTCGCTTTTATTAAGTCTTTCTGCGGTAATTGTAATTGAAAACAATAGAAGAAAAATTATAGAGAAATATATTAAACTTGTAAGAGAAACATGAAACTAACCGAATCCCAAATACAAGAACTCTACGCTTTTACAAGACAACATTTTGTAGAACATTACGATTTACAAACAGAACTGGTAGATCATTTAGCTAATGACATAGAAGCACAATGGCAAGTTCAGCCCAAGCTCACTTTTGAAGACGCCAAAAACAAAGCCTTCAAAAAATTTGGAATTTTTGGTTTTATGGATGCCATTGAGCAGAAACAAAAGGCCATGAACAAACGCTATAGAGGTTATTTGTGGACCGAACTTAAAAAATGGTTTGAGGTGCCACAAATTATTGGAACTATAGCTTTGTTTTTAATGTTTTATGTCGCTTTTTCTTCAAAATATACAGCCATTCTTACTATGGTTTTTTACGTTATAATTTCAGGTTGGTGTATCTATAAAGGTACACAACTCAATAGGCAGTTTAGACGTAGAAAAGAAATTTCTAATAAAAAATGGTTATTAGAAGAACTAATTTTTAAGCAAGCAAGTGGAACATCTTTAATATTTATTTCACAATTGTATAATGTATTTACAATTCCAGATAAGTTTGAAATAAACACCTTGTTTTTACTGCTCTTTTCTTTAGCTTTTACCGCCTTAACATTAATAAACTATATCAGTTTAGAGGTAATCCCAAGTAAGGCTGAAAAACTACTAAATGAAACCTATCCAGAATTTAGTTTGTAACAAATTTCTCTTTTTTAATACTTACTACATAAACCAACCCATCATTACACTATGATAAAACACTTTCTCAATCTCGAATGGAAGCAATATTTCCGTTCGTCCTATTGGCAAAAGAATATGGTAATTAATATCTTCATGGTATTATTTGCGCTCTATTTTGTTGCTGTTTTTATAGGATTAGGTATTGGATTACTTTATTTACTAAAAGAAGGTTTTCCAGATCAAGATCCGTTTGTAGTTGCAAATAATTATCTGTTTTATTGGATTATTGCAGACTTGCTAATGCGTTTCTTTTTACAAAAATTACCCGTAATGAGTGTGAAACCGTTGTTAACGCTTCCTATTAAACGCGCTACTGTTGTAAATTATGTTTTGGGGAAATCGGCACTTTCATTTTTTAACTTTTTACCTCTGTTTGCCATTATTCCTTTTAGCTTTATGTTAGTAAGTGATGGTTATGAAACATCTTTAGTTTTAACTTGGATGTTTACGATGATGATTTCGGTACTCATTATTAATTTCTTGAATTTTATAATTGAAGCATTTTCAGCAGAATCCGAAATATCATTTTTACCAATAATTGTTATCATTGGTGTTTTATTTGGGTTAAATTATTTTGAAATTCTACCAATGACATCTTTAGTCGGAAGTGGGTTTTTGGCCATTGCGCATCATCCAATTCTTATATTAATTCCAATTATAATTTTAGGATTATGTTACGGTTTCAATTTTAAAATCTTAGAGAAGAAATTATATTTAGATAACTCATTGAAATCTAAAGTAACTGAAGTAAATGCTTCAGACTTATCTTGGACAGAGCGTTTTGGTGATATAGCCCCTTTTATGAAACTCGATTTAAAATTGATTTGGAGAAATAAACGAACCAAATCTATGGTGTTTCTATTATTTATTGGTGTTTTATATGGGTTGTTCTTTTATCCACAGCCAGTGTATCGAGAAATGACATTTATGTTTGCTTTAATCGGTATATTTTCTACAGGATTCTTTCTTATTAATTTCGGCCAATTTATTCCGGCTTGGGATAGTGGTTATTATAAATTACTAATGAGTCAGAACATTAAATACGAACAATATTTACGTTCAAAATTTATCCTTATGGTAATTAGCGTCGTAATTCTATTTGTTCTAGGAATTCCTTACGTCTACTTTGGTTATAAAATCTTAATCGCTCATTTTGCAGCAGCAATTTATAACATTGGTATCAATACGCATGTTATTCTTTGGGGAGGCTCTTATAATCGAAAAAAAATAAATTTAGATAAAAAAGCAGCCTTTAATTATCAAGGTACCGGAGCTGTACAGTGGTTAATTGGTATTCCATTAATGATTGTTCCAATGGGGTTATTTGGACTTGTAAATTGGCTTGTAGGTTTTGCAGCAGCAATAGCTTTATTAATGGTACTTGGAGTTGCGGGTATTGTGTTTCATAAAAAATTAATGAAATTCATTACTAAGAAATATATCAACTCAAAATACAAAATGATTGACGCTTTTAGTCAGGATAACTAATAATACATCTCATCATGATATATACAAAAAATCTTACCAAAACATATAACGGAACTACAGTTCTAAATATTGAAGAATTAAGCATTCCTAAAGGCCAAAGTTTTGGTTTAGTTGGAAATAATGGAGCAGGGAAAACAACCTATTTTAGTTTATTGCTTGATTTAATTAAGCCAACAACTGGAAACATTACCAGTAATAATGTAGTTGTAGATGAAAGTGAAGATTGGAAACCGTTTACATCCTCTTTTATAGATGAAAGTTTCTTAATTGGTTACTTAACACCAGAAGAATACTTTTATTTTATTGGGGAATTAAGAGGGCAAAATAAAGCCGATGTCGATAATTTAACCGCTAAGTTTGAAGACTTCTTCAATGGTGAAATTATTGGGAAGAAGAAATACTTAAGAGATTTAAGTAAAGGAAATCAGAAAAAAGCAGGAATTGTAGCCGCCCTTATTGGTCATCCTGAAGTTATTATTTTAGATGAGCCATTTGCGAATCTAGATCCAACAACGCAAATTCGTTTAAAGCAAATTATTAAAGATTTAGCCCAAAAACAAGGTGTTACAGTTTTAGTATCCAGTCACGATTTAACTCACGTAACAGATGTTTGTGAGCGTATTGTGGTTTTAGAAAAAGGAAATGTGGTTAAAGATTTAGAAACAAATCCTGAAACTTTAAAAGAATTAGAGGCACACTTTTCTGGTGGCGCAATATTTTCTGACGAAGAAGAATAATCGTTTATATTTATAATTTAAGGCTCGTAATTAATTGTTAGTTACGAGCCTTTTTATGTTGTAGCCTGTTGTAGTTACTCAAAAAACGATTAAATAATATTAGAAGTTCAAAAAGATGCTTATTTTTACGAACTAACACACTAAATACGGTGTGTTTTAGTTATCTATTAATCAAATAGAACCAACGTTGAAAACCTATTACAAACTTATATTGCCTTTGTTTTGTGTGATGATGCTAGTTCAGAGCTGTTCGCGCAAGAAGGATAAATTTATAAATCGAAATTTTCATGCCTTAAGTACAGAGTTCAATATACTTTATAATGGTAATATTGCTTTAGAAAGAGGAAAGGATAATGTAAATAACGAATTTACAGAGGACTTTTGGAACCTTCTTCCTGTAGAACGTATGGAGATTAAAGACGATCTCTTCTTACCTGGTCAAACTAAAAATGCTGATTTTGAACGTGCTGAGGAAAAAGCGATTAAAGCCATTCAGAAGCATAGTATGAATATCGGTGGAAAAGAAAAAAACCCACAAGTTGACGAAGCATATTTACTTTTAGGTCAAGCCCGTTACTTTGATCAGCGCTTTGTGCCAGCTATGGCGGCATTTAATAATATTCTTAATAAATACCCAACTAGCGATAAAATTAATCAAGTTAAAATCTGGCGCGAAAAAACAAGTATGCGTTTAGATAATGATCGTGGAGCAATTGATAAATTAAGACGTTTATTAGAAGAGGAAGAATTAGAGGGTCAAGATTTAGCAGACGCAACGGCTACATTAGCTCAGGCTTATATTAATTTAAAATCTAAAGATAGTGCTATTGTAGAGCTTACTATTGCAGTAGAAAATACTAAGATAAAAAGAGAAAAAGCACGTTATCACTTTATTAAAGGACAACTTTATAATGAATTTGGAAAAAAAGACAGCGCAAATTTAGAATTCGATGCGATTATAAAAATGCATCGTCAAATTCCTCGATCATTTTATATTAATGCTCATATTGAAAGATCAAACAATTATGATTTTTCAAGTATTGATCCCGTCGTTTTTGAAGAATATTTAACAGAATTAGAAGAGAATAGAGAAAATAGACCTTATTTAGATAAAATATATTATCGTATTGCAGAGTATTACCGTAATAATGTTTCCGATAGTGTTTCTGAAGTTTATTATAATAAATCGCTTAGAAAAATTACAGGAGATAAGTATTTGAGAGCTTTAGATTATGAGACGCTTGGTAATATGTATTTTGACAGAAATATCTATAAGACGGCTGGTGCTTATTACGATAGCACAATGACGTCAATGGAGTTGAATACCAAACCGTATAGAGTTATTAAAAAGAAGCGTGAAAACTTAGATGATGTTATTTATTACGAAGGTATTGCGCAGACAAATGATAGTATTTTAAGAATGGTAAGTCTTCCAAAAGAAGAGCAATTAGCTGTTTATACTAAACACGCAGAAGGTCAACGCTTAAAAGCTTTACAAGAACAAAAACAAGCGGAAGAAGAAGCTTTAAGAAAGCAGTCAGCTCCCTCTTCTCAATTATCTCAAAATAATCAAAAATATTCAAAAGGTTTAAATCCTCCAGGTGCATCAAGAGGACTTCAAACAAAATCATCTACGAGGAGTAAGGGTAATAGTAGTTTTTATTTTTATAACTCTACAACTGTAGCTTACGGTAAAAATGAATTTCTAAAACTTTGGGGTGATCGTAAACTTCAAGATAATTGGAGGTTAAATAATCAACGTGCAGACCTTACAAGTTCTACAGAAGAAGAGGGTGAAGAAAAGGAAACCGAAGAAAATCAGCTTTTTAATCCTGAAACTTATTTAGCATCATTACCTACAGAACAAAAAGAATTAGATAGTATTGTTAAAGAACGTAACTATGCTTATTATCAATTAGGAATCATTTATAAGGAAAAATTTAAAGAGTTTGAATTGGCAAAAAGCAAGCTAGAAGTTCTTTTAGGAAAGAATCCTGAAGATCGCTTAGTTTTACCTTCAAAATACAATCTATATCATATTTATATCGAATTAGGTTCTTTAGGGAAAGCAGAAGCTATGAAAATTGCGATAATTAATGATTATCCAGATTCTCGTTATGCAGAAATTCTTTTAAATCCTCAATCTGAATTATCTAAGGATGAAAATAGCCCAGAAGTTATTTATACTAAATTATATGATCAATTTACAGCTGAAGATTATACTGCTGTAATAGAAGGAGCAGAAGTTCAAATTAAGCGATTTGAAGGTGATGATATTGTGGCAAAGTTTGAGATTTTAAAAGCATCTGCTAGAGGTAGGCTTTATGGATTTGAGGCATATAAAATAGCTATTAATTATATTGCATTAACCTATCCTGATACAGAAGAAGGTAAAAAAGCCCAAGAGATTATAAAAGAAGCATTTCCTATTTTAGAGAAAAAAGATTTTTTAAAAGATGATAATATAGATAAGTTTAATGTTATCTATCAGTTTGAAAATAATTCAAAAGAAGATGTTGAGGCGTTTATAAAAACATTAGATGAGGAGGTTGCTAAAATTACGTATTTCGACCTTACAACATCAAAAGATATTTATGATAAGAATACAACATTTGTAGTTGTCCACGGTTTAAAAAGTATTGAAGGGGCTAAGGGATTTGGAGAATTACTTAAAAGTGAAGAAAAAGATTCAAGAGGGCGCATTATAAAACCAAAAATTACACGATCTTATTTTGCGATTTCGTCACCGAATTATGCTATAATACAGAGGCATAAAAACCTAAACATGTATTTAGAATTACAGTAATTTAAAACCTATCATTATGTTTTCTTCAGAAAAGAAAAAACCAAAACTACAATCAATTATGGAAACAAGTACGCAACAAAATATAATAGCTCAAGGCACTAAAATTGTTGGGGATATTGTGAGTCAAGGACCATTTAGAATTGACGGAACAATAGAAGGAAATGTAAAAACATCTGGTAAAGTTGTTGTTGGCAAGTCGGGCTATATAAAAGGAACTCTACAAGGAGAAAATGCTGATTTTGAAGGTAAGTTTTCAGGTAAACTTATTCTTTCAGGTACTTTATCGTTAAAAACAACAGCAAATATAGAGGGTGAAGTACATATTAGTAAATTAGCTGTAGAACCAGGGGCAACATTTAACGCAACGTGTTCTATGGGCGGTACGGTTAAATCTTTAGCTACCGGAGAATCAAGTAAATCACAACAAGCTAAAAGTGCCCAAAGCAAATAATAATCCAAGTAAGTTTATTAGATTCACCGCTGTTGGGTTTCAAATGGGAGGGGTTATTTTTCTTGGCCATTATTTAGGGCAATGGTTAGATGCAAAGTATGAAAAGAATTTTTGGGATACTATCTTAACCCTTTTGTCTGTTTTTGCATCTATATATTTGGTAATTTCACAAGTTATAAAAGTGTCTAAAGAAGATGATTAAATCACTTATGCTTTATACTGCATCTTTTGCGGTATTGTTTCTTATTATTCATTTCTCACAAGAATTTGTTCTTAACGAATCTAATAATACTGTTCGTTTTAATCTTTGGGACACTAATGTGTTTTTAGTCGTAGCATCGTTATTGATCTGTGTACATCTAAAATTATTTTCTACTATAAAAAGTCTTCAACCTCAATTAGGATTTATTTATTTGCCGACACTTTTTATAAAAGGAGGTTTGTTTTTTTTGGCATTTAAATCTTCAATATTTAGTTTAGAAACTTTAACAATGGTAGAGCGGTTAAGTCTTTTGGTGCCATTGCTCTTGTTTTTAGGACTTGAGGTATTTTTTGTGGTGAAAATTTTAGCGCAAAATGAGGATTAAACATTAAGAATAAAAAGATATTGTTTTTTTAATAAATTACGTACTTTTGCACCGAATTTGAAAAGAGTAATTTTTTTGATTTTTTTAACAATGAGGGTATTTCAACAAAGTTTTAAATTTTTAGCACTTACAGTCTTAGTGTTCTTGTCAACAACTGTTTATGCACAATCTTCTCATCATGAGGATGGTGGGCAGATAGATACTAGGGAGGAAGTGGATGCGTATATCGCTCATCACTTACAGGATTCTCACGATTTTACATTCTTTTCATATACAAATGATGAAGGTGAACGTAAACATGCTGGTTTTCCACTTCCGATGATCTTATGGTCTTCTGAGGGATTAGTGACTTTTATGTCTTCTGAATTTCATCATAATGATGACGGACATGTTATCGTTGAAAAAAACGGTTTAAAATTCGCTAAAATTCATTCTAAAATATATGAATTAGAAGCCGGAGCAACAGCTGTTAATTTTGATGCTGAGCATCATGCTACTAATGGTGCTAGAGTTTTAGATTTTTCTATTACAAAGAGTGTTGTTGGTATTTTAGTTATCGGGTTATTAATGTTTTTCTGGTTTGTTAGATTAGCAAAACAATATAAAACAAAAACGATTCCTACAGGTTTTGGTCGTGTGTTAGAGCCATTAGTGCTTTATGTTAGAGACGAAATTGCTAGACCAAACATTGGTGAAAAACATTATAGAAAATTTACAGGTTATTTATTAACGGTATTCTTTTTTATCTGGCTTTTAAACATGGTAGGTTTAACACCTCTAGGTTTTAATGTTACAGGGCAAATTGCCGTAACGGCATGTTTAGCCATCTTTACACTTATCATTTATGCGGTAAGCGGTAATAAAGATTTCTGGATGCACATTTTATGGATGCCAGGCGTACCAATTTTAATTAGACCAATATTAGCAGTTATAGAATTGGTTGGTACATTCATTATTAAGCCTTTTTCATTATTAGTACGTTTATTTGCAAACATCACAGCGGGTCATACGGTAATAATGGCTTTAATTGCTATTATGTTTGTAATGAAAGATACATTAGGTGTTGCAGGTGCAACAGGGTTGTCTTTTATACTTTCTGTTTTAATTATGTTTATTGAGGTTTTAGTAGCCTTTTTACAAGCTTATATTTTTACAATGCTTTCAGCTTTATTTATAGGTATGGCGGTTGCAGAACACGATCATGAACATGATCATAAAATTGTTGATACGGAAGACGTAAGAAGTGATTTTGTCTAAGAAGAGTTTTTTTAATTTAACTATATAAATATTTTACAATGGTAACTTACAATTTAATTGGAGCAGGATTAATCGTAATCGGAGCAGGTTTTGGACTTGGTCAAATTGGTGGAAAAGCAATGGAAGGTATTGCTCGTCAACCTGAAGCTGCTGGAAAAATCCAAACAGCAATGATTATTGTTGCAGCACTTTTAGAAGGTTTAGCATTCGGTGCTTTAATCTTAGGGAAGTAAGCTCAAAAAAAACAAGATAGCGCCTCTGCAACGGTTGGTTGCAGAGCCTATTTTATTTTAAAAAAGAAATTAAAAAAACATTTAATTATTTAATAAGATGGAAACATTATTAAACGATTTTTCACCAGGATTATTTGCAGTTCAAACTGTATTACTTTTATTATTAATTTTCTTAATGGTAAAGTTTGCTTGGAAACCTATCATCAGTTCTTTAACTGAAAGAGAAGAAGGTATTCAAGGAGCATTAGATGCTGCAGAAAAAGCAAGACGTGAGATGGCGAATCTTCAAGCAGATAACCAAAAATTATTGCAAGAAGCGCGTTTGGAAAGAGAGACAATGATTAAAGAAGCACGTGAGCTTAAAACTAAAATGATTGCAGAAGCAGAAGCTGAAGCACAGGTGCAAGCCAATAAAATGATTATCCAAGCACAAGCAGCTATTGAAAGTGAAAAGAAAGCAGCTATGGCAGAATTAAAAAGCCAAGTAGCAGGTTTATCTTTAGAGATTGCTGAGAAAGTAGTGCGTAACGAATTATCTAATAAAGACAAACAACTAGAATTAGTTGAGTCTATGTTAGGAGAAGCAACTTTAAACTAAAATAGATGTCAGGAGCAAGAGCGGCAATACGATATGCTAAAGCAGTTTTAAGCTTAGCAAAAGATCAGAAATCTACGGATGCAGTAAATAGTGATATGAAATTAATCACGGATACTATTGCAAAAAGCGAAGATTTAAGTCAGATGCTTCAAAGTCCTGTAGTAAAAGCTTCAGATAAAAAAGCAGTATTAGTAGCAGTATTTAAAGATACTAACGCTATTACGGTTAATTTAGTAGACACTTTAATCTCTAATAAGAGATTGGCAATTTTAAATGATGTAGCGATAAGCTACACGCATTTATTTGATGAAATGAATGGTACACAAGTAGCTACTGTAACTACAGCAGTTCCTTTAAGCGATGATTTGAAATCTAAAGTGTTAGCTAAAGTAAAAGAGCTTACAGGTAAAGAAGCAGAAGTAACAAACGTAATTGACGAAAGCATTATTGGTGGTTTTGTATTACGTGTTGGTGATATTCAATATAATGCGAGTATTTCTAACAAATTAAATAAGTTAAAAAGAGAATTTACATTAAATTAAGAAGCGTTAGATAGGCGTTTAACGTCAAAATAATCTAACGACTAATAATATCTAAATAAAGATGGCAGAAGTAAAACCAGCTGAAATATCAGCAATCTTAAAACAACAACTTTCGGGCTTCGAAGCAGGTGCTTCATTAGACGAAGTAGGAACAGTATTAACTGTAGGTGATGGTATTGTACGTGCTTACGGATTAGCTAATGCGGAATATGGCGAATTAGTTGAATTTGATGGTGGTGCAGAAGGTATTGTACTTAACCTTGAAGAAGATAACGTAGGTATTGTACTTTTAGGAACTTCAGTTGGAATCAAAGAAGGGTCTACAGTAAAACGTACAGAACGTATTGCATCAGTAAAAGTTGGTGAAGGTATTGTTGGTCGTGTTGTAGATACTTTAGGAAATCCAATAGATGGTAAAGGACCAATTTCTGGTGAAACTTACGAAATGCCTTTAGAGCGTAAAGCTCCAGGTGTTATCTATAGAGAACCAGTAACTGAGCCGTTACAAACAGGTATTAAGGCAATTGATGCTATGATCCCTGTTGGTAGAGGTCAACGTGAGTTGGTAATTGGAGATAGACAAACTGGTAAAACTGCAGTTTGTATTGATGCTATCTTAAATCAAAAAGAATTTTACGATGCAGGTGAGCCTGTATATTGTATATATGTTGCTATTGGGCAAAAAGCTTCAACAGTAGCACTTATTGCTAAAACTTTAGAAGAAAAAGGAGCTTTAGCATATACTACTATAGTAGCAGCTAACGCATCAGATCCTGCAGCAATGCAAGTTTATGCACCGTTTACAGGAGCTTCTATTGGTGAGTATTTTAGAGATACTGGTAGACCAGCTTTAATTGTATTTGATGATTTATCAAAACAAGCAGTTGCTTACCGTGAGGTATCTTTATTATTAAGACGTCCACCGGGACGTGAAGCATATCCTGGTGATGTATTTTATTTACACTCAAGATTATTAGAACGTTCTGCAAAAATCATTAATAATGATGCTATTGCTAAAGAAATGAATGACCTTCCAGATGTTTTAAAACCTTTAGTTAAAGGTGGTGGTTCATTAACAGCTTTACCAATTATTGAAACACAAGCAGGTGACGTTTCAGCATATATCCCAACTAACGTGATTTCTATTACAGATGGTCAGATTTTCTTAGATGGTGATTTATTTAACTCTGGTGTTCGTCCAGCAATTAACGTAGGTATTTCTGTATCTCGTGTTGGTGGTAACGCTCAGATTAAATCTATGAAGAAAGTATCTGGTACTTTAAAATTAGATCAAGCTCAGTATCGCGAATTAGAAGCGTTTGCTAAGTTCGGTTCAGATTTAGATGCTGTAACTTTAAACGTAATTAATAAAGGTAAGCGTAACGTTGAGATTCTTAAACAAGCGCAGAATGATCCTTTTAAAGTTGAAGATCAAGTAGCAATTATTTATGCTGGTTCTAAGAACTTATTAAAAGATGTTCCTGTAGAGAAAGTTAAAGAATTTGAACGTGATTATTTAGAGTTTTTAAATGCAAAGCATAGAGATACTCTAGATTTACTTAAAGCAGGTAAATTAACAGATGAGGTTATTGATACATTAGCAAGTGTAGCTAAAGACCTTTCAAGTAAATACAAAGCTTAATAAGCATAGAATTAAGAGTTATAGGAACAGAATCTCTCTGCTTATAACTCTTAATTTTAATAATTTAATAGATTTCAAAACGGAATGTCACTCTGAGCTTAAGCAAAGAGTCTTTTTTATAACATTCTAATACATATCAAAGAATGGCTAATCTTAAAGAAATACGTAACAGAATATCATCAGTATCTTCAACGATGCAGATTACTAGTGCCATGAAAATGGTATCTGCTGCTAAGTTAAAGAAAGCGCAAGATGCTATTACTGCTATGCGACCTTATTCTAATAAGTTAACCGAATTACTTCAGAGTTTAAGTGCAACTTTAGATGAGGATTCTGGAAGTAAATTTGCAGAACAACGCGAAGTAGAAAATGTTCTTATTGTTGCTATAACATCTAATAGAGGATTATGTGGTGCTTTTAATGCTAATATCATTAAGCAGACGCAGAACTTAATAAGCAATGTTTACGCTTCTAAAAACGTTTCTGTACTAGCTGTTGGAAAAAAAGCTAACGACGCTTTTGCTAAACAAAATAGAGTTGTTGACAATAAGAGCGATATTTATGATGATTTAACTTTTGATAATGTTTCTGAAATAGCAGAAACATTAATGGCTCAATTTATTTCTGGTGAATACGATAAAATTGAAATCGTTTATAATCACTTTATAAATGCTGCGACACAAGCGATCTTAACAGAGCAATTTTTACCGATTGTTCCTGTTGAAGCTGATTCTAATGTAAATTTAGATTACGTTTTTGAACCTTCTAAATTAGAAATCATTGAAGAATTAATTCCTAAGTCATTAAAGACACAATTATTTAAAGGAATTAGAGATTCTTTCGCTTCAGAACATGGTGCTCGTATGACGGCTATGCATAAAGCAACAGATAATGCAACAGAGCTTAGAGATCAGTTAAAATTAACTTATAACAAAGCAAGACAAGCAGCAATTACTAACGAAATCCTTGAGATTGTTGGTGGTGCTGAAGCCTTAAATAACTAATCGTTTTCTGCTGATTATAATTCAGAAAATAAGATAATATTAAACCTAACTTTAACGAGTTAGGTTTTTTTGTTTTAAAGCTGTAAAATTTATTTTTTATCTTATTTTTGAATTACTAATCAATGCTTTAATATACTCAATCACAATGAAAAAAGGACTAGTAATTCTATTGTTATTATTTGTTTCGTTAAATGTGTTTTCTCAATCTACACTAGGAAGGATAGAGTTAAGACCAGAGTTTTTTCAAAAGAAACTGAAAAAAAAACAAATTAAAATATTAAAAACGGCTAAAACTTATTTTGTTATACCTGATCAATTTAACAATGGGTATACCCGTGAAGATTATAAAAAAATCTTAGACGAAGTTTGGACTGTAAATACTATTGAGTTAATCACGGAAAATGAGGTTGAAAAACGAATTAAGATTGGTGATGTATTATTTAGGTTCATTTCAAGGTCTGTAAGATTACAAGGCGTTAAATATGTATTTAATTATTTTAAATTAAGTGAAATAACGCTATTACATAATCAACACAACGTAGATAAGGTATTTAGCTGGGATGATAATTTCTATGGAGGTGTTTTTTTTACAACTCATGCAGGCGTTGAGGCTGAAATAGCGCAATTAAATGACGTTGTTAATAATGGTTTATTCGATTATAGAATAGGCTATTTAAAAAATTATTTTCAGCAAATTAACAATGCCATTAGTGATTCTGAAAGCTATGATATTTTTAAAGATTATGTTGATGATGAAAAAATTAAGACCTTAAAAAAAGTATCTTTATTTATTCCTGAAAATATAATTTACGGATTCACTAGCCATACAGCCAGTGAGAAAACTGAAATAACTAAAGAGTTATTTAAAGACTATACTTATAATAAGACCGTATTAACAGCTGAAGAGTTAAATGAAAAGATATTAAATGAGAAACAACCTTTTTATTATTTAATGTATCATCAAAATAATTTTCATAAAATTATTACAGTTGTTGATGGTGTTTCGGGCGAAATAATTTATAGAAGATATAAAAGAGTAACTTATAATATAGACTTTCGTGATTTTAAAGCATTGAATAGAATCATTAATAAATCTTAATAACTACCCTTTTTTCTCATATTTATAATGTCTTTTATTCTACTGTAATGAAGAAAGTATATGTATTACTTTGTGCAATTGGTATTGTATTTAGTTTTTGTCAGTGTTCTAGTTCTAAATATCAATTAGAAAAAGAATCTTTATTATCTCCCTATAAACCTTATTTTCAATCTTGGATAGCAAAAGTAGAGAAAGGTGGTTCAGGGTTTAATATAACATTTCCTAATTTAAATGCTAATAACCAAGTTGTAGTGGATAGCGTCTTTTTTAGAGGTCTTAAAAGTAAATTGGTTAAAGGGCGTGCAAAATATACAGCAAAACTTCAAAATCCTTCGCCTTACGATAGAGATATGAGCCTCGAAGCAGCTTTTATAAAAGATAAAGAACCTACATTTCCGTTTAAGCTATTAAATACAGAATGTGTAATTAGTTATTTTGAAAATGGATTGCTTAAGTATCAGAAAATTTCTGGGTTAAAAGAGAAAGAAGGTGTTTTTTACGATAATGATACTCTAAGGTAAAGAACTCTGAGATTGATAAATAATTCTTTCAATTTATAAATTAGTTAAACTTAACTTATTAAATTGGGTTTTTAGTTTCATAAACAGTTAGACCAATATATATTTAATACTTTTGAGTTTCATTAGTATTCATAAAATTGAGCGGATTCAAATCACTTTTTAAACAAACATTCATTTATGGTTTAGCAACGGTGCTACCAAGAATGTTGAGTTTTATTTTAGTACCACTTTACACAAACCCAGAGGTTTTATCTGTAGAAGAGTATGGACGTGTATCGTTTATCTTCGCCTATTTTGTGCTTTTTAATGTGGTTTTGGCATACGGAATGGAAACTGCATTCTTCAGATTTTTTAATAAGGATGAAAATCAAGAAAAAGTCACCAGTACTTCTGCTATTTCATTAATCATAAGTTCACTTGGTTTAATGGGAATTGCCTTTCTGTTTAGAAATCAAATTTCATCACTTATAAATATAGAACTTAAGTATCTCAATTTAGTTTTCATCATATTGCTCTTAGATGCTCTAGTCATTATTCCTTTTGCATGGTTGCGTGCTACAGCAAGACCTATGAAATATGCGATTATTAAGATCCTTAATGTCGCTGTTAATTTAGGATTGAATGTATTTCTACTACTATACTTAAAAGATTTAGCGACTAATTATCCAATCTTTAATAGTATTTATATAGCAGATTTTGAAATCAGTTACATTTTCATTTCTAACCTTATTGCAAGCGGATTAACTCTGTTGTTATTGCTGTCATTCTACACCAAACTAAAGTTTACTTTCGATACTGTTTTATGGAAAAAAATGATGCGTTATGCATTGCCTGTTCTTATTGCAGGGATTGCCTATTCTGTAAATGAAACGTTTGATCGTATTTTATTAGAAAAACTCTTACCAACAGATATTGCAGAGGAACAAATAGGAATGTATTCGGCATGTTATAAATTGGCTTTATTTATGACGTTGTTTGCAACAGCCTTTCGTTTAGGTATAGAACCTTATTTCTTTAGCCACTCTAAAGCTAAAAATCCACAAAAAAACTATGCTAAAATATTAGAATACTTTGTCGCTTTCGGCTCTGTCATTTTCTTAGGTGTTATTGTTTTTGCAGATATCTTAAAACCCTATATTATTAGTAGTGATGCTTATTATGAAGCCATGTGGATTGTACCATTTATCCTTCTAGCTAATTTTTGTTTAGGCATTTATCACAACCTTTCTGTATGGTACAAAATAACAGATCGTACAAAATATGGTGCCTATATTTCAATATTTGGTGCACTAATTACGTTAAGTCTAAACTATATTCTAATTCCGATAATTGGTTTTAAAGGTTCTGCCATTGCCACATTATCCGCTTATGCTGTAATGATGCTATTATCTTTTTATTTTGGAAGAAAACATTATCCAATCCCTTATAATTTGAAGAAAATAGGATTATATCTATTGGTGTCTATTCTATTTTCGTTTGTGTTTTTCTATAACTACAGAGAAAATTATATTATCGGAAGTGCAATGATAATTGTATTTTTGGGATTAGTTATTTCACTTGAAAAAGAGGAAATAAAACAAATTTTAAATCGAAATTAATTCGTCATTCAGAATATTACATGAATATAAAAATCATCAATAAGTCTAGTCATCAATTGCCTCATTACGAAACTATCGCTTCGGCAGGTATGGATTTAAGAGCTAACTTATCAGAATCTAAAATTTTAAAACCTTTAGAACGAAGTATTGTTGGTACAGGTTTGTATATTGAATTACCAATAGGCACCGAAGCACAAGTAAGACCTCGTAGCGGATTAGCGGCTAAAAAAGGAATTACAGTACTCAATGCGCCAGGAACTATTGACGCGGATTATAGAGGCGAAATAGGTGTTATTTTAGTAAACCTTTCTAACGAAAATTTTGTGATTGAAAACGGAGAGCGTATCGCTCAATTGGTCATTGCAAAACACGAACGTGCAGAATGGCAACTTACCGAAGAATTATCTAGTACAGATCGTGGTGAAGGCGGTTTTGGAAGTACTGGAGTCAAATAACAAATTCCTGACAAAGCAGGAATCTCAGAACAAACAACAAACTAAAAAATTAGATTCCTGTTTTCACAGGAATATAGTTTAACAAAAATCACCTGCATCTGCAGGCTCAAAATATGAAAATAATAGTTCCAATGGCAGGTCGAGGATCTCGCCTTAGACCACATAGTTTAACCGTACCAAAACCATTAATTCCTGTTGCCGGTCAACCCATCGTTCATCGTTTGGTTAAGGATATTGCAAAAGTTTTAAAACAACCTATTGAAGAAATTGCGTTTGTTTTAGGAGATCCGGCATTTTTTGGAGACGATGTTGTTAATAGTTTAACCGAACTTGCAGAAGGTTTAGGGGCTAAAGCATCCATTTACAGACAAGATCAACCTTTAGGGACAGGTCACGCTATAATGAGCGCAAAACCATCTTTATCTGGGCCTGCAGTGATTGCTTATGCAGATACATTGATTAGAGCTGAATTTGATTTAGATCCAACAGCAGATAGTGTTATCTGGACAAAGTGTGTTGCGAACCCTGAAGCTTACGGTGTTGTAAAGCTAGATGAAAACGAGAGTATTGTAGAACTTGTTGAAAAACCAGAAAGCTTTGTAAGTGATCAAGCCGTTATCGGTATCTATTACTTTAAAGATGTTGCGGTTCTTAAAGATAAATTACAAGAAGTTTTAGACGAAAACATAATGAACGGTGGCGAATACCAAATTAACGATGGTATTAAACGCATGATGGGTGATGGACGTGTTTTTAAAACAGGAACTGTTGATGAGTGGATGGACTGCGGAAATAAAGCTGTAACTTTAGATACAAATGCTAAAATGTTAGGGTTCTTAACCGCTGATAAAGAAGAGCAATTGGTTGATGATTCTGTGGTTTTAGAAAATTCTAAAATTATTGAGCCTTGTTATATCGGAAAAGGAACGGTATTAAAAAACACAACTGTAGGTCCTAATGTGTCAATTGGTGAAGGCTGTGTTATTGAAAACACAACCGTTAAAAATAGCTTAATTCAGAATCATACAAATATCAAGAATGCTAATTTAGACGAAGCTATGATTGGTAATCATGTAAAGTACAATGGCGAGTTTACTAAGATTAGTATTGGTGATTATACTGTAATAGAGTAACAAATTCCTGCAAAAGCAGAAATCTCATTTTTTTTAATTCTTCTTTGGAATACTTTTTGAAAACTATTCCAAAGAATACCAAGTAACATCTTAAATTATGTACGTTGTATTATATTCATTTGTAGTTAAACCAAATCATGAAGATCAGTTTTTAGACGCTTGGAAAGGTTTAACAGCATTGATTTATAAACACGAAGATAGCTTAGGATCTAGATTACATAAAAAAGAGGACTTAAATTTCATTGCATACGCACAATGGCCAAGTAAAACTATTTTTGATAATGCAGGAAAACATTTACCTAAGGAAGCAAATACCTTTAAAAACGCAATGAAAGCGTCGTGTATAAAAATTGAAATTTTAGAAAAACTAGAAGTAGTGCAAGACTTGTTAAAAGAAAATAAAAGTGAATAAGAAGTATATTTTTATAGTTGTTTTTCTTTTCGGAATATTAATTCCGCAGGTTAATTATGCTCAGGTCGATTTTAATAAAAAACCAGATGATGATTTAGGGAATGTTGAAGATGAATTTCAAGAGCATTTCTTTGAAGCCTTAAAAGAAAAAGGAATTGAAAATTACGACCGTGCTGTTATTGAGCTTAAAAAATGTTTAAATCTTAGTTCTAAGTTTCCTGTTATTTATTTCGAATTAGGTAAAAACTATAACAAACTTAAAAACTTTGGCGCTGCAGAAGATAACCTGAAAAAAGCAATAGACATGCAGCCAGACAATGTTTGGTTTTTAGATGAACTTTATGATGTGTATTTTCAGCAAGATGATATTAAAAATGCTTTAAAAACGATAAAGCAATTAGTAAAATACCACCCTGATTATAAAGAAGATTTAGCGTCACTTTATGTAAGGGAAGAAAAATACAAGCAAGCCTTAGATATTTTAGACGAATTGGATGCTGAGTATGGTTTGAGTGAATCTAGAGACGGTATGCGTAACGATATTTATAGCATTACAGGAAATGCAGACGATCGTATTGAAAACCTAGAACAACGTATTGCTAATAATCCTAATAATGAGGATAATCACTTAAAACTGATTTATCGTTATAGCCAAACAGGCGATCAAAAAAAGGCTTACAAAGCAGCTAAAGATTTGCTAAAAATAAAGCCTGATTCTAAATTTGTGCATTTAGCTTTGTATAAATTCTATCTTCAAGATGAAAAAGTAGACAAAGCAATCAATTCTGTAAAAACAGTTTTAACAAGTCCTGAAATTAATGCAGATGCTAAGGCAAAAGTATTGAAAGACTTTGTTGCTTTTGTATCTCATAATCCAGAATACGAATCCGATTTAATAGATATTACATCCTTAATAGATGATAATAAAGATGCGCAAACACATAGTGATCTTGGGCATTATTATTTAAAAGCCGGAGATAAGGTTAAGGCATTGTCTAATTTTAAAGAAGCTTTAAAACAGAACCCTAACGACTTCAAATTAATTAAAGATGTCTTATTACTTCAATTAGATATAAAAGATTACAATGCAGTTATAATAGATAGTGAGCGTGCTTTAGAATTGTATCCTGCGCAACCTATTCTGTATTTAGTAAATGGTGTGGCTCAGAATAATTCTGGCGAACCTAAAAAGGCAATTGATAATCTAGAAATGGGATTAGATTTCTTAATCGATAACCCAAGTATGGAAGCCGATTTTTATTCAGAATTAAGCATCGCTTATAAAGCCATAAATAATATTAGTAAATCAGAAACGTTTGCTAAAAAGGCAAAAGCCTTAAAAAAATAAGTGTAAATGAATATATTTCAAAAAGATATAAAACTAAAAGTTGTATTTAGTGCCATGCTTATTGGTTTGGTAATGAGTTGTAGCGGAACCAAAAGTGTTATAGCTTCTGGTGTTGCTAGCGATAAACTATCTGCAAAACAAGTAATAAAGCAACACGAAAAAAGTGAATCTGATTTTAAAACGATGAACGCTAAGGTTGCGATTGATCTTATTCAAGGAGAAAAAAATCAAGGTTATACGTTTAGTTTTAGAATGGAAAAAGATCAAGTCATTTGGTTAAGTGCTCCATTCGGGATGGCTCGTATGATGATTACGCCAGATAAAGTGAAGTTTTACAATAAGTTAGATGGCGAATATTTTGATGGTGATTACAAATTATTAAGCGATGTTGTTGGTGTTGATCTCGATTTTAATAAAGTACAAAACATATTGCTAGGACAAGCTATTTACGATTTACAGGAAGAAGCGCATCAGGTTTCTGTGAATGGAAATTCTTATGCCTTAAGTCCTAAAGACCAAAATGTATTGATAGAGTTGTTTTATTTAATTAACCCTTCACATTTTAAAATGGATAGTTTGCAAATGTATCAACAGTCAGAAAAACGAATGTTACAAGTAGATTACGCGTCTTATCAAGAAGTAGATAAGCAAATTATTCCAGAAAATATTAAGATTATTGCTGTTGATAATGACGATGAAGTTATTATTACTATGGCATTTAAATCGGTATCTTTGAACGATGAAGTTCGTTTTCCGTTTAACATCCCAGCGGGCTATAAAGAAATCGTGATTAAATAATGACAACAAACCGTTTCTACACTACACTTATTATTGGGCTATTATTGTCTTGCACATCGCTTTTTGCACAAAGTGATAAGCAAAAAAAATTAGAGCAACAGCGTCAGCAAATTTTGAGAGAAATGAAGCAGATCAATGCTTTGTTATTTACAAAAAAGAAAGAAGAGAAATCTGCCATTACACTTATTGAAGACATTAATTATAAAGTTAATGTGAGAAAGAATTTAATAAGAATTACTAATGAACAGGCTAATTTATTAACCCGAGAGATTAATACAAATCAAGAAGAAATTACGAGCTTAAGAACGCAATTACAAGAGTTAAAAGATGATTATGCGGCAATGGTTGTAAAATCTTATAAGAGTAAATCTGAACAAAGTAAAGTAATGTTCCTCTTGTCTTCTAACAATTTTCAGCAAGCCTACAAACGCCTTCAATACATACGTCAATATAGAGAATACCAAAAAGAGCAGGGAGAATCTATAAAAGTAAAAACAAAAGAACTTCAAGTTTTAAACATTCAATTATCTAAACAAAAAGAAGATAAGAAGAAGCTTATTGAAGAAAACCGAATTGCAAAACGCGAATTAGAAAGTGAACTAAAACAGCGTGAAGTTTTAGTTGCATCTATAAAATCTGACATGAGTAAATTTGCATCGCAGATTAAATCTAAGAAGCAAGAAGCAGATCGTTTAGATAAGGAAATAGACCGTATAATTGCTGAAGCAATTGCTGAAGCCAATAAAAACACAAATCAAAATACAAGTAATAAAACAAGTTCTACCAAAAAATTTATTTTAACACCTGAAGCTAAAAAACTCGCAGCTAGTTTTGCTGCCAATAAAGGAAAATTGGGTTGGCCAGTATCTCGAGGTGTTGTAAAGGCTAAATTTGGAAAAGGTAGATCATTAACAGACCAATCTGTTGAAGTTAATAATTCTGGTATTAAGATCGCTACTGAAGTCAATAGCGATGTTAAGGCTGTTTTTAATGGTGTTGTATCTTCAATTCATGCTATGAAATGGGGAAACCCAACGATTTTAATAAGACATGGTGATTACTTATCTATCTATCATAACCTTTCTCAACTCTATGTAAAAAAAGGAGATCAGATTACAACGGGTCAAGTAATCGGTAAAGTCTTCAGTAATAAAATTACAGGTGAAACGCTTTTAGACTTCAGAATTTATAAAAACAATTTGAAGTTAAATCCTGAGTCTTGGTTGGCTAGGCAATAAGCAAAGTAGAGAGCTTATTTGTCAAAAAGGGCTTTAAGTTCAGTGGCATCTGCAGGTTTCATTTTTCCTGCTAAAACTAAGCTCAATTGCTTACGACGTAAAGCAGCATCAAAACGTTGCTTTTCTAATTCTGTTTCTGGTACTAATTCTGGTACTTTTACAGGATGTCCTGCTTCGTTAACAGCAACAAAAGTATAAATAGCTTCATTGGCTTTAAGGCGTTCTCCAGACTCTCTATCTTCAATCCAAACATCAATAAAAACCTCCATAGAAGAAGAAAAAGCTCTCGAAACCTTAGCTTCAATCATAACAACACTACCTAACGGAATTGCTTTATTAAAAGCCACGTGGTTAACAGCAGCTGTAACTACAATACGTCTAGAGTGTCTTCTAGCAGAAATACTAGCCGTTTTATCCATACGTGCTAAAAGTTCCCCTCCAAATAAATTATGTAGCGGATTAGTTTCGCTTGGTAATACTAAATCGGTTGCAATTGTTTTAGACTGTAGTGCAGTTTTAGGTAACATAAGTAATTTTAAGATTTGCGCAAATATAAAGGGATTTTATATTGCAGATGTATGATTATAGAAAAATGCAGGAAGCTGAGGAACTTATCAAAATTCTTTAGCATATTCTCTAATTTCTATGAGAAATTTAATGAATTCGCTAAGCGTCTTTTTGAAAAAAAATTCACAAAAAGGCACAACATAACGTTAACCCCAAAAGGTTGCTATAAAGTACTGAAATTAATATCAGAAGAAAATGAATAGCTTCTACTTTGCAGAAATCTATTTAAGATTTTTTATAAGTAACCATGCATCACGGTTATACTCACTACGAATTTTAAATAATTCATTTTGAGCTTCGTTTCGAGTATCAAAACTACCGTAAACAACTTCGTGTAATCCAAAACGATTTGTACCTATTATACGGGCTTTAAATCCTTTTTCTCTTAGTTGTTTTACTTTCTTTTCAGAATTTTCTCTCATTCTAAAAGCCCCAGCAACAACATGGTAATTACCACTTTGTTTTTCTAAAGATAAAGTTGCAGCAGGTAACGGACTCATTACAAAAGTAGCTTCTTGTACTTTAGCATCGAGTTGCTCATTAGCTTGCTCTTGTGCAATTTGGTTGTGGTTTTCTATAGTTGAATTATAGTAAGTAGCAGCTCCTAAACCACAAAAACCAAGTAAAATAACAGCCGCAGCTGCATATTTTAACCAATTATGATTAGAGCGTTTTTCTGGTGTTAATGTAATTGGTGCAGTTTCTTCAATAGCCTCAACGGTTTCTTTGTAAACTTCTCTTGTAACTTCCGAAGAAGAAAAATGAGATAATCCAAAAGCATCGGTCAAATAATTGATATGACTAGAAGGATTAAATTGAATTTTACCATCAGTACTTAAACCTAAATCACCAATATTCTTAAACTGAATAGTTTCACCTTCAGATAGGTAAGATTTAATAGCTTTTACTTCCTTAGAGATATTAAGCAATGCTGCTGAATAAGGTATTTTTTCTACCTCAGCAATATAATTAGCCAACAAGCCATCATTCTGTTGTAATTGCTCGTTAAAAGATAAAACTTTTTTAGGAGGATAGAATGTATGGGTTGTTTCGTGAATCTTTGCCGAAACACGTTGTGTTAAAAAGGCTCCGAACTCAGGTACGGTAACACATTCGTAACGGTATAAAAGGTCGCTTATGTAAGTCTCTAACTGCATGCGGCAAAGTTAGAAATTTTTATTTCCGAAAGAAATTTCGAGCGGCTTATTTATTAACATCAGATCATAGATGCAACTATCTATTTGATTTTCTTAGGATTTAATATTTAGATTTTCTCTTTTTTTATATAAAATCAGTATCAATATCGAGTCAATTGTCCTCTTGTGATGACTTTCGAGCTGTTTTTAAAATTAAGAATATGTCTAGTTTTTTGATTATTAATCAACCCTCACTTCTTATTTTTAGATTTTCTTCATCTATATAAACTCAAAATTCTACTTGATTTATTTTAAATGAATTGTCCCGTTGAAGGGACTTTAGGGGTGTTGTTTATCATTTTATTTTATAGCTTCTAAAATTATAAAGAATCAGATCTGTTTTTCTACTTATGAAATATAAAGTGTTATAATGTTAATAATTAAATAGTTATATTCGTGTAGGTAGATTAATTCGTACAAGTACATAGTTTTCAATGACAGACCAACAACTCATTTACGCTCTTGCACTACAACACGTTCCAAAAATAGGAGCTACAACAGCAAAGAAACTCATTAATCATTGTGGATCTGCAGAAGCTGTTCTTAAAGAAAAGAAAGCAACACTTTTAAAAATAGACGGCATTGGTTTGGTGACTATTCAAGGGCTTTTTGATAAAAACCTTCTTGAAGAAGCAGCGCAAGAATTAAAATTTATAAAAGATAATAATATTAAGGCGCGCTATTTTACAGAAGATACATATCCTGAACGTTTAAAACATTGTTTAGATGGTCCTATAGTTTTGTTTCAATCTGGCAATATTAATATAAAACAGCAACGTATTATTAGTATTGTTGGTGCGCGTAAAATTACGACTAGCGGCATTGCTTTCTGCGAAAAATTAGTAGAAGCTCTATCGCCTTTTAATCCCATTATTGTTTCTGGTTTTGCTTACGGAACTGATATTACAGCACATAAAGCAGCGGTTAAGCATAATTTACAAACTATTGGTTGTTTGGCACATGGGCTTAATCAAATTTACCCAAAAGTGCATAAAAAATACGTAGCGTCTGTTGAAAACCACGGAGGCTTTTATACCGATTTTTGGAGCACTGATACTTTTGATAGAAACAACTTCTTAAAACGTAACCGTATTATAGCAGGGTTAAGCGAAGCAACTTTAGTTATAGAATCTGCAGAAAAAGGCGGAAGTTTAGTCACCGCAGATATTGCTAATTCTTATAATAGAGAAGTATTTGCTGTACCAGGTAGAACAACCGATAGCCAAAGTATTGGGTGTAATAATCTTATTAAGTTTCAGAAAGCACATTTGTTATCTCATCCGTTAGATGTGCCTTATATGTTGAATTGGGAATTAGAGTCTAACAAAAAGCCAGTAATACAACAACAGCTTTTTGTAGAGTTGAGTCCCGATGAAAAAATTATTTGTCAGTTTTTAAGGGAAAACAATAAGGAATTGTTAGATATTATTGCATTACGTTGCGAAATGCCTACATATAAATTAGCGGGTTTACTTCTTAATCTAGAGCTAAAAGGTTTAGTGCGCCCTTTACCTGGTAAATTATTCGAAATAATCTAGAAATATTCGATGAAATACACTCTGTCTTTTTGACTCTTTTTTCACTTAAAATACATCACACGTGTGTGTTATAATATTATCTCTGCATTTTAAAGGGATTTCTCTACACATCAACTAGTTTTTTTTGAGTATCATTTAAACTGTAGCATTTTTGCATTGTAAAACCCAAATTTACACTGAAAAGATATTTGCCTGAGGCTAATTCTTATGTTTATAAGCTTAATAATACTCAATACCTATGAATACAATTTTACATTTCCTATCGTCTAAAAAAAACATAACTGCTTTTTTACTTTTGTTTAGTGCTGTGTCTTTCTATGCACAAGCTGTTGTAACTAATATTTTTCCTACTCGTGTAACTACAGGTAGTAAAGTAACTATTATTGGTACGGGCTTTACTGACGGGGATCAGTCAGGTATTTCAATTACTAACATGAGTACTGGGAGTAAGACGTTTGTAAGTAGTACAGAAATGACTTTTAAGATTACGGCAACTACTACAACTGATAGAACTGGAACCCTTTCAATAACAGGAGTCAGTGGTGCGTCTACAACATTTAATTATATTGCGCCAACAACTACAAATAAAACTGTGAGTGCTAGTAGTGAAATTAGAGTTAGAGAAGTGTATACCACTTGGGATCAGAATGGAGATGGAGAACATTTTTGGAAATCTTCTGATTGGGATCCTGATAACGATGCCGCAGGTAAAGCAACTTGGCCAAATGATAGCCATGAGTTGTTAGGGTTTAAAATGAATTATGGTGGTAATGATATAATCTTTTCTACAGGGGTTGATAATGCATTCTTAGAAACGAAATTAAGTGCTTTAGGTGTAGATGTCTCAGCCACAAGTACGGAGTATGTCAGTCAAGAGTTTAAAGCATATTCTACTAACGGAGTTAGTGGTAAACCTAATTCTAATAATTATATGGGGTTTGCAGATAAAATAGATGGCTTTACAGATTCAAATGTGTTGAATAATGCGGTTAGAAAAACAGTATACGATGTTATCATAGATGGAGACCACGGATTAGATTTAGGTACAGGTATAGCGAATTTTAATAATCAAGCAGATATAAGGTTTTATAGTGGTAATGGAGATGTTGGTGCTGTAAATGATGGTATACCAGATTTATTAATCACACAAATGGCACAGCCAGGCGGTAGTGATGTATATTATTATGCAGATGTAGATGGTAATGTTGTTGGGAGACCTGTTAAACTTTCATTTGTTAATCATTATGAGTATACTGATCCTAATAGTAGTGAAACTAGGTTATATCAATGGAGAGTCGATTTTTATCGATTAGATTATTCTGCAAGTGCAACTTTTGAAACTGCTATTCCTACTGTGGCATCATTTGGTAATAAAGGAGATAGGGGGTTTAGAATGGCAGCGCTAAGTTTAGAAGATTTTGAAATTGATGGATCACCTACTGCTGCCGCTTATGAAAATATTAATAGTATTGATAATATCAATATGGGAGCTGGTGGCTCTTCAGATATGTCTTTTATGGCTTATAACAAGTCTACATTTGATATTAAATCTCCGGTGATTGATAAATCTCCAGTTTCAAGGTTTGTTTGTAGGTTTCCATCAAGTGAATTTGTTTTCACTGCATTAGGTTCTATTGAAGGTACAGAAAATAATTCCGATCCAAAAGAAGAAATTACCTATACATGGTTTGAAAATAATACACTGTTATCAGAAACATCAAATACATTTACCATACCTGCTGGCTTATATAGTTCAGATTTAGAAGATACGAGTTATAGAGTGAGAGTTGCAAATGGCTATGGTGCTGTAGATTTACCTTTTACAATTACTGAAGGGGGTACACCTGCTTATTGGAATGGTACAAACTGGGTTTTAGCTTCAGTTTATACAGACAATAGTATTTCTGTTCCTGATGGAGATCGTAGTTTAATAGTTACAGCTGATTATAATGACCCAGCAAATGTAGAAGGTTGTGATTGTACAGTTCCAGCAGGAAAAAATGTAACGATACCAGAAGGATATGCAATGACACTTTATAATTCACTTACGGTAGAGGAGGAGGTTGCTGCAACTACTGTAGATGGTGTTGCCGTTGATGCTATACCTGCTGCTACTTTTACTATAGAAGATGATGCTAGTCTAGTACAAATTAATGATGTAGAAAACAGTGGAGATATAAAAGTAATACGTAAAGCAGAGGGTCTACACCAATATGATTATGTGTATTGGTCATCTCCTGTTGAAACAGGTTTAGTATCAAATCTTCCAGGAGATAGAAAATATAGTTGGGAAACAGATGTAGAGAATGCTAATGGAACTCGAGGTAATTGGGTAAATGCAAGCGGTAGTATGTCAATAGGTAAAGGTTACATCGCTAGAGTTAATACAGTATCAGATGATACAGCATTATTTACTGGTAAACCAAGTAACGGCAATATTTCTTGGCCCGTTGATGTTAGTGGTACAGGAGGTCAGGGAGAAGGAAATAGTAATTGGAATTTAATAGGTAATCCGTACCCTTCGTCTATAAATGCTTATGATTTCCTTACAGTGAATAGTGTTGATAATGCAGTAATTGATGGGGGTGTGCATTTGTGGACACATGATTATGAAATAGCGACGACTGTTAATCAATATTATTATGAGGATTTTGGAATGAATTATGGTAACCAGTACATTACATATAATTATACTGGAAGTTCGGATGCAAGTGCAAGTGATGTTTTAAAAATCGCTTCAGGTCAAGGTTTTTTTGTTAAAATATTAAACTCTGCAACTTCTGCTTCTGTAACCTTTACTAATGATATGCGTCACGATGATGAAGAAGCTTATGATAATAGTGGATTTTACAGAAATAGTGAAGAAACTTTAGTTAGTACAGAAAAACAATTAGTTTGGTTAAGTTTAGCTAATGAAAATAACCATGCTATTAGTACATTAATTGGGTATGTAGATGGTGCTACAGAAGAAAAAGATAGACTTTATGATTCTAACACTAACAATGGTGGGTTTAATCTATATTCTTTAATTACTGAAGAAGATAAATTAGTAATACAAGGACTTCCATTACCATTTGTAGACACAAATACAGTACCACTAGGTATTGAATTATCTCAAAGTGGTATTTATAATATTGCTATCGCTAAATTAAAAGGAAGCTTATTTGAAGAGCAAGAACAAGATATTTACTTAGAAGATACTTATACTAATGTGGTTCACGATTTAAGAACAGTACCTTATACATTCACTGGTGATCAAGGTACATTTAATGATCGTTTTATTTTAAGATATACAGAGCCTGTTACACTTTCTGTTGAAGAGATTTCTAATACTAACACATTTGCATATATTAATGATGCTATGTTTTATGTGAAGTCTTCTAGTATAATTGAATCTGTAGACATATATGATATAAGCGGTAAGCAAATTACCAACTACACATCTAATGAAAATAGCAATACTTTTAGTACAGAATTTAATTTTGCTAAAGGTGTTTATATAGCATCTATAAAATTAGATAATGGTAGTATCGTAACTAAAAAGCTAATAAACTAATAGTACAATTAGTTTAAACATAAAAAAGCCCTCAGTTAAAATAACTGAGGGCTTTTTTTATTTAGTATTGTGCTAAATCTAGTATTTGTTTACTTTGATTTTTTATAGATTAAAAAGAGACTAACAATAGCAGTAATCATAACAGTTATGGCTAAATAACCTAACCAATCCATAGAGGTGTCGTCACTTAATAATCGTGAGATTAATAATAATGTCATCGCTATAATTGTTAGCGCAGGGCTTAGAGCTTCTCTTTTAAATTTCATTTTAATAACCCACTCTTTCTCTTACACGTTTTAATACGTCATTAGCAACAAGTTTTGCTTTTTTAGCTCCAACAGCTAAAGCAGCATCAACTTCTTCAAGATTATCCATATAATAATGGTAACGTTCTCTTTGTTCTGCAAAACGCTCTACAACTAATTCGTATAAGGCTTGTTTTGCATGACCATAACCATAATTTCCACCTTCGTAATTTGCTTTCATAGCTGCAAGTTGTTCTTCAGAGGCTAGTAAGCTGTAAATAGCAAAACAGTTACAGGTACACCAATCTTTAGGGTCTTCAAGAGCTGTGCTATCAGTTTCGATAGACATTATTTTTTTACGGAGTTGTTTGTCTGGTAAAAAGATATTGATAAAATTACCGCGACTCTTGCTCATTTTTTCACCATCAGTACCAGGGATAAGCATTCCACTTTCTAGTATTTTTCCTTCAGGTAAAACAAAAGTTTCTCCCATTTTAGCATGAAAACGAGAAGCAACATCACGTGTCATTTCAATATGTTGTAACTGATCTTTTCCTACAGGAATAATTTCAGCATCATATATTAAAATATCTGCAGCCATTAACATTGGGTAGGTAAATAAACCAGAGTTTACATCTTCTAAACGATCGGCTTTATCCTTAAACCCGTGAGCTAATGTTAAACGTTGGTAAGGGAAAAAACAGCTTAAATACCAAGATAATTCCGTTACTTGAGGAATGTCACTTTGTCTGTAAAATACTGTTTTTTCTATATCTAAACCAAAAGCAAGCCAGGTTGCAGCAACAGAATAGGTATGGTTTCTTAATTCTTCAGCATCTTTGATTTGTGTTAATGTGTGCAAATTTGCGATAAATAAAAACGATTCGTTTTTAGCATCATTTGCCATTTCAATAGCTGGTAAAATTGCACCTAAGATGTTTCCTAAATGTGGTGTTCCTGTACTTTGTACTCCTGTTAAAATTCTTGCCATAACATAACCTGCGGGTGCAGATGTTTCATTAAATTAAACTTAAATTAAAAATAATAAGCAAAGGTAAATTTTTTAGCACAACTATAAGAAGTGATTTAATTTAATTAACTAGTTTTGGTGCCATGGCAATTATAAAATATCCGTTTTGGCTTTTGTATCGTGTTTGGTTCTATATTTTAGTAGCTATTCCGATTATTGTATTATTTCCTTTACTTATCATTTCGATATTAAGAGAGCAGTGGTATCCTTATTTTTTTAGGCTAGCACGTATTTGGTCTAAGTTTATTTTAATAGGAATGGGGTTTGGGTATAGCATTAAAAAAGCAGAAGTTCCTGACCGAAATAAGAGTTACATGTTTGTAGCCAACCATACTTCTATGGCAGATATTATGATGATGTTTGTGGCTGTAAAAAATCCTTTTGTATTTGTAGGTAAGCAAGAATTATCTAAAATTCCACTATTTGGATTCTTTTATAAACGAACCTGTATTTTGGTAGATAGAGGAAGTGCTAAAAGTAGACAAGCTGTTTTTTTAAGAGCGCAAAGACGTTTAAAGCAAGGTTTGAGTATTTGCATTTTTCCTGAAGGTGGTGTACCTGATGAAGATATTTTGTTAGATGAATTTAAAGATGGTGCTTTTAGATTAGCAATTAATCATCAAATCCCTATTGTGCCAATTACATTTTATGATAATAAGAAGCGTTTTTCTTATACTTTTTTTAGTGGAAGCCCAGGTAGAATGCGCGCTAAGATTCATAAGTTTTTACCAACTGAAGGATTAACAATAGCAGACACAAAACCATTAAATAAAGAAGCTAGAACTTTAATTTTAGACGAGTTAACTACTAATTTAATTAAAAAAACGAACTAAGAACTGTATTTTTAATACTCTAAAATTTGTAGTTTAGCCCAGTGTAGACCCCAATAAAGAAAGATCTAAAATCATCTGATGTATTGTTAAACGTGTTTAATTGATACTTGAAAGTAGGTTCAAGATTTATATACCATTGTTTAGAAAGGCTGTAATCCATTCCTAAACCAAAATTGGCGCTAAAACTTGTGTCATTAATATTATTGGCTTCACCGATTTGTTCTGAGACGCCATTGATATCGGCATAGATTTCATTTTCACTTAAAAAGAAAGTACTAAAGCCTCCAATGATATTAATCCCAAATTTGCGATCTAATAATTTATATTCCAATTCTAAAGGCACTTCTATAAAACCAAAACGTTGATCTATTTCGCTTTTGCTTACATTTTTCAATAATTCAGGAGCAGAAGACCTATTCATCATTTCAGAGCTCATTAGCGATACGTTTTGTGTGTTTTCGCTAAAAGTAATATTACTAAATGAGCCATTTAATCCTCTAGCGGCTGTTTCTGCACCGGTAAAAGCAAAAACATCTGTAGTGGTTTGGTTTAGATTAACACGGTTAATACCTGTTCTAATTTTTATTTTATTAGAAATAGCATAACTTCCTGTAATACCGTAACTCATATTAATATCAGAGTTTTTGGCGTTTTTATTGAATTGATTATCTATTGAAGAACCTTCGCTTAGTGAATTAAAATAAACAGGTGCTACATTTGGAGAAATGCTCCATCTGTTTTGTGTCTCTTCTTTGTCCTCTTCAATTATTGTTTCATTATTTTCTGCAATCGCATTTTCAATTGTAGCCTTTTCGGTCTCTTCAATTAATAAATTTTCAGATTCGGGTTCTGTTTTGGCTTCTTTTTTAGCTAATGTTTCAGTATTTACTTTTTTAGATAAAGTATTTTCTACAACCGCTGTTTTATTGTTTTTTATAGTCTTGTTAATTATAGATTTTCTTTCTGTTTCAGAAGTTATTTGAGTGTCTTCTATAGTTGTATCTGATGATTTTGTTTTGCTAGCAACTTCAGAGTTCTGATTTGAATTATTAACTATTCTTGATTCTTTAAGCTTTTGAGAAGCTTTATTTATCCCTTTGTCTATGTTGTTAGCAATGGCATCATTTTTTTGTTTTGATTGCTTAGCTGTTGTTATTTTGTTAGAAGAATAAGCTTCTTCAATAGTTTCGTAGTTTAAATCTTTTGAATTAGAATTTTGTTCTGAATTAAAATCAGAGTCAGCAACTTGAATGTTTTCTTTTTTTGTTGTCTTAGGTGAATTTAAAATCTTATTTGCAGCATCTTCAGTCTTATTTAAAGATTCAGTGTTTGTATTCTTATCAATATTTACATAAGGTAATTCTTGAGGCTTATTTTCTTCAGAATTAAAAACAGAAACTCCAACAGTAAATAATAAAGCAATAGTAGCAGCTATACCGCCAAGTTGCCACCAAAGCGCAACAACTCTACGTTTTTTCTTTTTGTTAGGAAGACTTTCGTTGATACGATCCCAAATAGCATCGTTAGGCTTAACTTCGAAATCCTTGAATTTTTCCTGAAAAAGTCTATCTATGTTTTTCTTGTCTTCCATTATTTAAACACTCTGCGAGTTTTGAGTCGCGTTATAAGCTTCAATTTTTGTTTTTAATATCATTTTTGCACGTGATAAATTAGATTTAGACGTTCCTACTGAAATTTCAATCAATTCACTAATCTCTACATGCGAATAACCATCCAGTACATATAAGTTAAAAACCAATCGGTATCTGTTAGGTAATTCTTGAATAATTTTGAGTAAAAAATCAATATTAACATCCGTATCGTTGAGGTCTACAGAAGCGTCTTCAATGTTTTCTTCATTAATGATATCGTAAACACCAACATCTTTTCTGTAACGTTGCAAAGCCGTGTTAATAGCAATACGTTTTAACCAACCTTCAAAAGAACCTTTGTTATTATACTGCTCTATTTTATGAAATACTGTTATAAAGGTATCGTGCAGATTGTCTTCGGCCTCGGCATAGTTTTTTGAGTACTTAAGACAAAGCGAAAATAATTTACTTGCAAATTGCTTGTATAATTGGCTTTGAGCTTGAGCATCGTTGTTCTTACAATTTTTTATGAGTTGTTCTAAACTCAAATTGTTTGGGGATTAATTAATAATTAATTTTTTTATTGAACTTTAAGCTTCTGGTCTTTCGTCTATAATAGGTACTTCTACTAAGAGAAACTGGTCAACACCTTCTTCATCTTTTCCTTGGTAAAATTTAAAAAGATATGTTTCATTACTTGTAACATAAAAGTTAAGGCTTACGGTTTCAGATTCTGGTGTTTCATCACAATTATCTTCTTGGTAAACATTGTTTTCTATCGCAACGATTCTTTCATTACCATCAATTGCATAATAAAAATCACGGAAGAAATAGCAAGAGTTAGGTTTTGTATAGGTCATGAAAATTTCATAAGTTTCCCCGTAAACAAAATATTCAGGAATATCTACACTTTCTATAGGCATAAAATTTACGTAAAATAAATCTGAATTATCATCGTCAATGCTACATGAGGTTAATGTTGTAATAAAAACAAGAATTAGTAAAGCGTATTTTTTCATATTAAAACATAGTCAATTATTATAGTAGATGTAAAAATGACAAAATGGTTGCGTTTTAAACCAAAAAAAATCCTGAAAGATTAATTTCAGGATTTTTAATTTCAATTATTTTGCTTCGTTTATCAGAGCTCTAACCTTCTCTTCTAGTTCGTCCATCAAATCCGGATTATCTTTAATGATCATTTTAACAGCATCACGTCCTTGTCCTAATTTGGTATCACCATAACTAAACCATGATCCACTTTTCTTAACAATTTCGTGCTCTACAGCAAGGTCTAAAACTTCTCCTACTTTAGAGATGCCTTGTCCATACATAATATCAAATTCAGCGAGTCTAAATGGTGGAGCAACTTTGTTTTTAACGACTTTAACACGGGTTTTATTACCCATTACATTACTATCGCTATCTTTAATTTGTGTAGATCTTCTAATATCCAAACGTACAGAAGCGTAGAATTTTAAAGCGTTACCACCTGTTGTAGTTTCTGGGTTACCGAACATTACTCCAATTTTTTCACGTAATTGGTTAATGAAAATCACAGTACAGTTTGTTTTACTAATAGAAGCTGTTAATTTTCTAAGTGCTTGAGACATTAAACGTGCATGTAAGCCCATTTTAGAATCTCCCATTTCACCTTCAATTTCACTCTTTGGTGTTAAGGCAGCAACAGAATCGACAACAACAATATCAATAGCACCCGATCTAATTAAGTTATCAGCAATTTCTAATGCTTGCTCACCGTTATCTGGTTGAGAGATGATTAGGTTATCAATATCTATTCCTAATTTTTCAGCATAAGTTCTATCAAAAGCATGCTCCGCATCAATAAACGCAGCAATACCTCCTGCTTTTTGTGCTTCTGCAATAGCATGAAGTGTTAAGGTTGTTTTACCTGAAGATTCTGGTCCATATATTTCTATAACACGACCTCTAGGATAACCGCCAACGCCTAATGCAATATCTAATCCTAATGAGCCAGAAGAGATAGCTTCAACATCTACCACAGCTTGATCGCTCATTTTCATTACTGTTCCTTTTCCGTAAGCTTTATCTAACTTGTCTAAAGTTAACTTTAAAGCTTTTAATTTTGCGTCTTTTTCACTACTCATATCTTCTTTTTTCTTAGAATTCTTCATTAAATTATTATTCAAAAATAACACTTATTTTAATTAAAACATTTCTCGTTTTCAAATTACTACAAATGAAAGTGATGATTTTTAGTTTTTAAAATTGATTGGTCTCATTCGATGTTTATAAGGTATAAAAAAACCAGAACAAATAAATGCTCTGGCTTAATATATTAAATCGGTATTTCTATTTTAGAATAATCCAATATATGATGCATCAGTTGTTCCTGTTTGTAACGTTGCTCCAGTTGTAAAACCATCTGCACTTGTAGAGCTAGGATCAAAAATGTAAACTTTACCTTCACCACCTAAAGATGCTAAAGCCATGTATAATTTACCATCAATTAGGCTTGCCCACTGGTATTGACGTAGCCATAAATCTAATGGTACATTCATTGTAGTTGCTGTTTTGTTATATATATCAATACGTACAACATCCCAGTTAGAGCTAGCACTATCTCCTAAGTCTGTATTTAAAACAGGTACATAGCCAATTCCGTTACCTACATAAAACCAACCTGTGTTTGCTTCTGCATTATGACCTAAAAGTGATTTAATATCAAACTTACCATAAGCTTCATCGTAAGTACCGTTGCTTATTTTCATCATTGATACATCTCCAGAAGTTACTAATTGGTAAGTGTCTCCATTTTCATCCTTATGAGCAACAGGTGTTCTATAGCCGTTAGTAGAACCTTGTGCTAATGTAGAAGTGATTGTTGTTTCATTCTCTAAAGAAGGATAATCTACAACCAAAGTTTCAACGTTGTCATAAACCATAGTGCCATTTTCACCAGTTAATGCATCGTAAAAACGTTTAGCAACACCATAATATAATTTTCCGTTGGTAATAACGGGAGCATCAATTCTAAACGTATGGATACCTTCCCCAGATTCATCTAGGTTATAAGGAAACTCAAATGAAGTATTCTCTAAAACACTCATTGTGCTTAAATCTACACGCGCTAAAGTAACAGTAGCAGTGGTTTTTATATAAGGAGAAGTTTCGTCTGTTGGATCTTCATAGATATTTTCAGTCGTTACGTTATGTAACATGGCGTAGTTGTCGTCAATTTTTGTCCAACGTGGGTACGCAGTTCCCATTACGGCTTGGACATCTGTTGTTAAAAGTAAATTATAGGTTTGTCCACTGATGTAATCATATTTAGCGATGTCTCCACCACCATAATTTAAGTTGTATACCGTTTCTCCATCATCAGAAGTGTATAATCTTGCTGTACGTGTCGATGGAATTTCTTGACCGTAACCACTAAATGTAAATGTTTTATCAGGGTTATTAAGGTCTTCAACTGTTACTCCTTGTGTATAAGTTTCAGATTCCCCCGTTGGGCTAGACCCAATTACCAAGTGGTATGGTCTATAAGCAGAATCATTTGTCGATGTTGTTGAAGGTGAGTCATCTTCACTACACGAAAAAGTTGATAAAACTAATGCCGATATACAGGCGATACTTAAAATTGATCTAAAATTGAAATTCATAATATTTGAAATTATTATTTATAAAATTGAAAAAGTTAGTTTCCCGTAAAATCCTCTACCAGGCTTTTGAAGGGCGTAATTATCGAATAATTGTTTGTTTAATATGTTTTTTACATCAAAACTTAAAGAGACTTTGTTTTTAGGAAATGTATAAGCAAAACCAGCATCAAAAGAAACTTGGCCGGGAATTACAATTTTTCCAGAACCACCAAGAACACTACTACCTCTAAAAAATTCATGTACATACAATACATTAGTATAAGTCGATAACGTAGATCCTTTTTGAATAAAATTCTTGGTATTGAATTTTAAATTGTAATTCATTGTAAAGTAAGGCGTATTGGCAAGTCGCTCGTAACTTGGTGTTATAGGGTTTCCATTAACATCATAGGTTACATTGTAATCTCTGGCATTAAAAAATGATGTGTTAGCACTAAAGAAAAGTGCTTCGTTGTAATTATAATTTAAGGTAAAGTCGAATCCTTCAGTATAGATTTTTCCAATATTTGAGTTCTCAAAAAATTCTTCATTACTTCCTGTTGGAAATGACATAATTAAATCTTCGGTGTCTCTAATAAATATATTTGAAGTAATTCCGAAAGTGTGTTTCTTTAGTTGAATATTATCATAGGTGAAACCTAAATTATAATTGTTACTATGTTCTGGTTTTAAATTTACAGAGGCATTTAAATTTGAAGCTACATTACCAAAAACTTCGTCAGATTCAGGTAAGCGAATGGCTTTTTCTGCTGAACCAAATACCGTAATTTTAGGTGTGATTGAATAAGAAATAGAGCCTCCAAATCCAAAGTCATTAGAAGTGATATTGTTTTCGTCAATTATAATAGTCGATCCTGAGGTGTTAGAACTTCTTGTTCGTAACTTCGAAGTTCTATCCATGTAATAAGATTTTCCAAAAACGGAAGTTCTTAGTTTTTCATCAAAGGCTTTGTTTTCTAATGAAACCGTTAAGATGGATTTTAAATATTTACGTTCTTCTTTCAATGCATTTTCAGCAGCAGGAAGCATTGGGTCGTCAGAATCTCTAGTAAATGTATTTAGTAAGTGATTTAATTGAATAGTATTATTCTCGTTGATATGATAGGCTAGATTAGTACGAGTGTTTACCGTTTCATCTATGTCTTTTTGAAGTGTTGGGTCTCCTGCTTCAGCGCCGCTAGACCAAACATCTGGGTCATTAAAATAACTTGTTGGGTAACCTAACCAACTGTATTGTGTAGCAATGGTATCTATAGTTTTTCTGTTTAGGCGTGAGTAAGACACAAATGCACTTACATCTAAATTTTTCGCAATATTTTCTTTTGCAAAATCTAAGCTGTACATATTGGTGCTTTGCTCTGTGTGCCTATTTCCATAAACAATCTCCATGGTTGCACCAGTTTGTATTTGTTGATCCATATTAGAAAGTAAAACTCCAGCCAAAAGTTTATCTGCCCATTCAACATTTGTAAATCCAAATTCAGCTTTTCCTCCTTGCGACCTATATCTGTCATGAAAACGTTTGGCGTGTATATAAACATCCGGTGTTCCTGCAGACAGTGCTACGGCAACTTGATTCCCCCAAACTTCATAATCGTTATCGGCATAGTTAACAAAAGCAGAACCTCTAGCGGTAAACCCATTTTTGTTATTTCTGTAACCTCCATTAACGTCCGTTCTGTAAGTTCCAAACGATCCCGTAGAAATAGATGCTTTTAATTCATTTTTAGTAATATCATTTAATACAACATTTATAGCGCCACCCATAGCATCATCTGATAAATGTGGTGGTACAACGCCTTTGTAAACTTCAATACGTTTAATTAAAGAGGGAGGGATACTATTTAATGAAAATGAGGGTCCAAAATTTCGAATAGGTACACCGTCAATGAAAATTTTAACCGAATTACCAGTCATTCCATTTAAATTATAATGGGCATGAGATCCTAAACCACCAGATTGACGAACCCTAACCCCTGCAGATTGATCTAGCATTTCATTAACCTGTATAGATTGTATTGCAGCTTCTTTAGTTTCAATAACATTTACAGCAAAACCTTTTTCTTCAATTTTTTGCTGTACGGTTTTAGATTTTACAAATACTTCATCAAGTGCTGAAATCTCTAGAATAACATTAACTTCTTTGTTTTTTGAATCTAATTTTACAGAAACTATTTTAGGAAGATCGTTTAGTGAATAAAATGTAATGGTGTAATCTCCGTAAGGGATGTCTTTAAAATTGAATGAACCATTTACGTTAGAATTTGTTTCTTTTTCTACCTGATCACCTTTTAGGGCTATAAATATAGCTACTGCTGGTTCGTTAGAATTGTATTTCACTTTTCCGTAAAAATTCCCATTTTGACTAAAAGCTGTAAGGCTAGAAATCAGGACTAAGTAAAAAGAAAATATTTTGATTCTAAACACGTATAAATTTTTCACAAAAATATCCTTATTTATATTTATTCCAAATAAAAATAGCCTTTTTTTTAAAATATCTTTTAGTTGCAAATATCTTATGATTGCTAGGTTTTTACTTTTAAATTCCTGTTTTATTTTACTGTTGTTTTTTATGAATAAGGTTATAGGTCTTCAATTGTATTTGGTGTAGAAAATGAAAATCAATTTCTATACGCAACCCTTCAGTGATTTTTACATCTACTAAGTGAAAAAGGAAAATAATTGCTATGATTAAATTTAAAGAGTCGATTGGTTTTCGGCTTTTTAAATTTTTAAGTAATGTATTTGGTGTTTCAGTTGCTGTTAAATCCTCTGTGACTGTTAAACCGATGTAGATTAATTTTTAAGTTAGTAAGTTAATCAAGCACTATGAGATATTCTTAGTGCTTTTTTTGTGCTTCAGTATTTCGTTTTCGTTAAAAATGATACCTTTGCGGCTAATTATTCTTTAACCTTAAAAATTAGTATAGCATGCAACTGTACAATAACTTAAGTGCTAAAGAAAGAGCTGAACTTATTGAACAAGCGGGAAAAGAACGCTTAACAATCTCTTTCTACAAGTACGCCAAAATTAATAATACCGAAATTTTTAGAAATCACTTATTTCTTGCTTGGGATCAATTAGAGGTCTTGGGTAGAATCTATGTGGCTACAGAAGGTATTAATGCCCAACTTTCTGTACCTGCAGAAAATTTTGAAGCTTTCAAAAATCATTTAGATACCATTACATTTTTAGAAAACGTAAGATTAAATATCGCTGTAGAGCACGATAATTTTGCCTTTTTAAAGTTGAAAGTCAAAGTCCGTAAAAAAATAGTCGCAGATGGTTTAAACGATACGTCTTTCGATGTTACCAACAAGGGGGTTCACGTCAATGCTGAGAAGTTTAATGAACTTATTGAAGATCCAAACACTGTTTTGGTAGATATGCGTAATCATTATGAAAGCGAAATAGGTCATTTTAAAAATGCAGTAACTCCAGATGTCGATACTTTTAGAGAATCTTTAGATTTAATTGAAGAAGATTTAAGAGAGCACAAAGAAGACAAGAAGTTAGTAATGTATTGTACAGGCGGAATTAGATGCGAAAAAGCCAGTGCATACTACAAACATAAAGGCTTTAAAAATGTATTTCAGCTTGAAGGTGGAATCATTAATTACGTAAGACAAATTGAAGCACAGGGTTTAGAAAATAAATTCTTAGGTAAGAATTTCGTTTTCGATGAACGTAGATCAGAGCGTATTAGCGACGATGTCATTGCTCATTGTCATCAATGTGGTGAGCCAGCAGATTTACATACCAATTGCGCTAATGAAGCTTGTCATTTATTATTTATTCAGTGCGATTCTTGTAAAGAAAAAATGGAAAACTGTTGTTCTACAAACTGTATGGAAATAAACAGATTACCATTCGAAGAACAAAAAGCATTACGAAAAGGGCAAGGAAATAGTAACGATATTTTCAAAAAAGGCCGTGCCGATCACTTACCGTATAAAAAAGATTTAAGAAATATTTTTGAAACCTTAAAAACAGATAAAATATAAGTTGTTATGCAGAAAATAGAATTAATGGCACCTGCCGGTAATTTTGAATCCATGCAGGCAGCTTTAGATAATGGCGCAAATTCAATATATTTTGGAGTAGAGCAACTTAATATGAGAGCGAGAGCTTCAGTTAATTTTACTCTAGATGATTTACAAGAAATTGTAAAACGTTGTGAAGCCAAAAATGTTAGAACCTACCTTACTTTAAATACTATAATTTACGATCACGATTTATCGATTGTAAAAACCTTGATTAAAAAAGCAAAAGAAGCTAATATAACTGCAGTTATTGCTATGGATCAAGCAGTGATTGCTGTGGCAAGAGAGCACGGTATGGAAGTACATATTTCTACTCAAATTAATATCACTAATATTGAAACCGTAAAATTCTACGCACTTTTTGCTGATACAATGGTGTTGAGTAGAGAGCTGAGTTTGCGTCAAGTAAAACATATTACAGAGCAAATTGAAAAGGAGCAAATAAAAGGACCTTCAGGACGATTAATAGAAATTGAAATTTTTGGTCACGGTGCACTTTGTATGGCTGTTTCTGGGAAGTGTTATATGAGTTTACATTCTAGTAATTCTTCAGCAAATAGAGGTGCTTGTAAACAAAATTGCAGAAAAAAATATACGGTTATTGATCAGGAAACTGGTTTTGAAATGGAACTAGATAATGAGTACATTATGTCGCCTAAAGATTTGTGTACTATTGATTTTTTAGATGAAATTGCAGATGCTGGAGTAAAGGTTTTAAAAATTGAAGGACGAGGTAGAGCACCAGAATACGTAGCGAATGTTATTAAGTGTTATCGTGATGCTATTGATAGCGTTAAAAATGATACCTATAATAAGGAAAAGGTGATTTTGTGGATGCAAGATCTGGAAAAAGTCTATAATCGTGGTTTTTGGAGTGGTTATTATTTAGGTCAAAAATTAGGAGAATGGAGTAAAGGATCAGGAAGTCATGCTACACAAAAGAAAGTGTATATTGGTAAAGGTGTTCATTTTTATCCTAAAGCTAAAGTTGGAGAATTTAAAATCGAAGCTTATGATCTGTCTATTGGTGATAAGATCTTAATTACAGGTCCTACAACAGGAGCAAAAGAGTTTCAGTTAAAAGATATGTTAGTTAATGATAAAAAATTAAATAAAGGAACCAAAGGAGACTCGATTACGATACCACTTGAATTCAGAATTAGACCTTCAGATAAATTGTACAAAATTGTTGAAAATAAAGTTGAAGCTTAATGGTCGTTATAACTTTACAACGCAATAAATGTATTGGCTGTAATTACTGTGTGGAAATGGCACCAAATCAGTTTCAGATGTCTAAAAAAGACGGAAAAACAGTTTTGCTAAACACAAAAGAAAAGAAAGGTTTTTATACTCTAAAATCAAATGATTATGAGATTTTAGAGGCTTGTGAAAATGCATCAAAAGCGTGTCCTGTAAATATCATTTCTGTTAAGATTAAATGATAGTAAACACGCTGTTTTAAAAGGTTTCTAAGTTATCGTGAAGTTGCAATAATAAATCAGATTTTAGCTAACTCAGGAAATAATCTTATCTTTACTCATTAATTATTTACGAATCCTCTATTTAGACATGTATTGTCTAGATTTAATATATAAATTTTATGGCTTGTAACAGTTGCTCAACTGGTAATGATGGCCAACCAAAAGGATGCAAAAACAATGGGACTTGTGGCACAGATAGCTGCAATAAACTTACTGTTTTTGATTGGTTAGCTAACATGTCGCTTCCTAACGGACAACAACCTTTTATAGGTGTTGAGGTACGTTTTAAAAACGGCAGAAAACAATATTATAAAAATACAGAAAACCTCACTTTAAGTATTGGGGATATTGTGGCAACACAAGCAAAAACGGGTCACGATATCGGAATGGTTACGCTTACCGGAGAATTGGTAAGCGTACAAATGAAGCGTAAGAAAGTTAGACTTGATGATGCAGAAAATGTTCTGAAAATATACCGAAAAGCATCACAAAAAGATATTGATATTTGGTCTGAAGCTAGAGATAGAGAAGAACCAATGAAGGTTAAGGCACGTCAGTTTGCTATTGATTTAAATCTGAAAATGAAAATTTCGGATATCGAATTTCAAGGAGATGCCAGTAAAGCTACATTTTATTATACCGCAGAAGAACGCGTAGATTTTAGAGAACTAATTAAAGTTTTTGCACGTGAGTTTAGAACACGTATAGAAATGAAACAAGTTGGCTTTAGACAAGAAGCAGCAAGACTTGGTGGTATTGGTTCTTGTGGTAGAGAGTTGTGTTGTTCTACTTGGTTAACCGATTTTAGATCGGTAAGTACATCAGCAGCGCGTTACCAACAATTATCGCTTAATCCTTTAAAACTTGCAGGACAATGTGGTAAGCTTAAATGTTGTCTTAATTACGAGTTAGATGCTTACTTAGACGCCTTAAAAGCATTTCCAAAGTCCGATGTAAAATTGTACACCGAAAAAGGGAATGCTGTTTGCCAAAAAACCGATATTTTTAAAGGTTTAATGTGGTATGCTTATGAGGGAGAATGGATGAACTGGCATATTATTACTACAGAACAGGCCAATGAAATTATTGAGAAAAATAAGAAAAGGGAAAAGGTAGCTAGTTTAGAAATGTATGCTGTAGAGCAGATACAAGATCCTAAAACCGAATTTGAAAATGTTGTTGGTCAAGATAGTTTAACACGTTTCGATAATCCAAAACCGAATAAGAAACGTAAAACCAATAAGAATAACAGAAATAATACCAATAATACCAAAAACAAACCTAGAAATAGAAACCGTAATCAAAATATTAATGCAAAGCCAAAGCAAAATTCAAAGCCAAATGCTAAGAACAATTAAGGCATTATTTTTTGGAATTATAAGTTGTTTTTTTGTGGTAAGTTGTGATTCTAATGCAGTCTTTGATACTTACAAATCAGTACCTAAAGAATGGCACAAAGATTCTATTGCTTCATTTAATTTTAAAGCACCAGACACTTTAAAGAATTATAATTTATATGTTAATTTAAGAAATACAGATGCTTATAAGTTTAGTAATTTATTTCTTATTGTAGAATTAGATTATCCTAACGGCAAGGTTGTTACAGATACTTTAGAGTATAAAATGGCAGCTCCTAATGGGGAACTTTTAGGAACGGGATTTTCAGATTTAAAAGAAAATAAATTGTGGTTTAGAGGTTATAAAGAACCGTTTAAATTTAACGAAGAAGGAGAATACATTGTTAATATTCAGCATGCCATGAGAAAAAATGGAGATGTTAATGGTGTAGAGTTTTTAAAAGGAATTACAGATATTGGTTTTAGAGTAGAAAAAGCTCAAAAAGAGTAAATATGGCAAAAAAGAAAGTAGTAAAATCTAAGTCAGAAACATTAGATTTTTCAAAATATGTACGTTGGTTTTGGATATTATTTTTAGCTGGTATCTCAGCTATTGTGTTATTGTTTTTATTCGCGTCTTGGGGATTTTTAGGTGAAATGCCCGATTATACAAGATTAGAAAATCCGGAAACTAATTTAGCTTCAGAAATTATTTCTTCAAATGATGAAACATTAGGGAAGTTTTATTTTGACGATAACAGAACTCCAATTGGTTTTAAAGATTTACCTCAAAATTTGGTCGATGCATTGGTTGCAACAGAAGATATCCGATTTTATGAACACTCTGGTATTGATGGTAGAGGAACTTTGAGAGCTATTTATAAATTAGGCGCTGGTGGTGGAGCAAGTACCGTTTCTCAACAATTAGCAAAAAACTTATTTACAAAACAGGTTTCTTCAAATATTATTGAGCGTCTTTCTCAAAAAGTAAGAGAGTGGGTTATTGCTATCCGTTTAGAACGTCAATATACTAAGGAGGAAATAATAGCGATGTATTTTAATATTGTTGATTTTAACAACAATGCAGATGGTATTCGTAGTGCTTCTAGAATATATTTTGGAAAAGAACCAAGAGATTTAGATACTAAAGAATCTAGTATGATTGTTGGGATGTTAAAAAACCCTTCGTTATACAATCCTAGACCTCACAAAAATCCTGTTGGTGTTAGAAATAGACGTAATGTTGTTTTGGCTCAAATGGCTAAATATGATTATATCACAGAAGAAGTAAAAGACTCTCTTCAAAAAACAGAATTAGATTTAAACTATTCACCAGAATCTCACCGTGAAGGTATTGCGACTTATTTTAGAGAATACCTTAGGGGTTTCATGAAAGATTGGGCAAAGGATGATCAGAATAGAAAACCAGATGGTAGTAAATATAGTTTATATACTGATGGTCTTAAAATTTACACAACAATAGATTCTCGCATGCAGAAATATGCAGAAACGGCGGTTGAACAACACATGTCTAGATTACAAGCAGAGTTTGATAATCAAAATACACCAGACCGTAATAAAACAGCGCCATTTTTAGATCTTTCAAAATCTGAAGTTACTAAGCTAATGAATGACGGTATGAAGCGTGGAGAACGTTGGAGAATACTTAAAAAGCAAGGAAAGTCTGAGAAAGAGATCCGTGCTTCATTTGAGGTACCAACAGAAATGAGAGTTTTTAAATGGGTGAATGGTAAAGCAGGTGAAATAGATACTATAATGAAGCCTAAAGATTCTATGCGTTATTATAAATCATTTTTACGTACAGGGATGATGTCAATGGATCCACAAACAGGTCATGTTAAAGCTTGGGTTGGTGGTATAGATTACAGAAATTTTCAATACGATATGGTAAAACAAGGGAAGCGTCAGGTAGGATCTACCTTTAAACCTTTTGTTTACGCTACTGCTATTGATCAATTACAATTATCGCCTTGCGACTATTTTCCAAGAACACAAATTACTATTGCTGCTAATAAGTTTGGAAATCCAGAACCTTGGACAACTAAAAATTCTGATGGTAATTATTCAGGTGAGCAAACGCTTAAAGATGCTTTGGCAAGTTCTACAAATACAGTTACGGCAAGGTTAATGAATGAAATAGGACCTCAACCTGTTGTAGAAATGGCTAAGAAATTAGGTATTGAACAAGATATTGTACCTGTGCCCGCAATTGCTTTAGGAACAGCAGATATTAGTGTTTACGAAATGGTTGCTGCATATTCTACCTTTGCTAATAAAGGAGTTTATAACAAGCCTGTTATGGTAACACGTATTGAAGATAAAAATGGAACTATCTTATATCAAGTTGCACCAGAAAGTAGAGATGTATTAAGTGAAGAAGTTGCTTATGTAACTGTTAATCTTATGGAAGGGGTTACAAAAGCAGGTTCTGGTGGACGTTTAAGAACTAAAGGAGTAGAAAAGTATAATAAAATGTATCAAGAAGTGATGACGGGTTATCCTTATGATCTTCAGAATCCAATAGCTGGTAAAACAGGAACAACACAAAACCAAAGTGATGGTTGGTTTATGGGTATGGTGCCCAATTTAGTAACTGGTGTTTGGGTTGGTGCAGAAGATAGAGCAGCGCATTTTAGAACAATTACTTATGGTCAAGGTGCATCTATGGCATTACCAATTTGGGGGCTTTATATGAAAGCTTGTTACGCAGATGAAACTTTAGATGTATCTACAAGTAATTTTGAAAAGCCTTCTAATTTAACAATCAATATAGATTGTGAAGCTAAAGATGAAGGTGATCTTGTTGGCGATGATAATCCTGAAGATAATGTTGATTTCGATTTTTAAAGAATCTCAACTTAGGTATTCCATTTTATGATTTTATATTATTAATTTGATACTAGTTTTTGTATTTTTCAAATGCAAAAACTAGTACCTATGATTAATAAAAAAGTAGATAATATTTCTCAGGCACTTAAGGGTGTTACTGATAATATGACCTTTATGTTTGGTGGTTTTGGCTTATCTGGAATTCCTGAAAATGCCATTGCTCAGCTCGTAAAACTAAATATTAAGGGGTTAACCTGTATTTCTAATAATGCAGGGGTTGATGACTTTGGTCTAGGTCTGTTACTACAGCAAAAGCAGGTCAAAAAAATGATTTCATCTTATGTTGGAGAGAATGATGAATTTGAACGTCAAATGCTTTCTGGTGAATTAGATGTCGAATTAATTCCGCAAGGCACACTAGCCGAACGTTGCAGAGCAGCTCAATCTGGGTTTCCTGCGATATATACACCCGCAGGTTACGGAACAGAAGTAGCCGAAGGAAAAGAAACTAGAGAATTTGATGGGAAAATGTATGTCTTAGAACATGCTTTTAAAGCCGACTTTGCTTTTATTAAAGCTTGGAAAGGTGATGCCGCAGGGAACTTAATTTTTAAAGGAACTGCTCGAAATTTTAACCCAAACATGTGCGGTGCTGCTAAAGTAACCGTTGTTGAGGTTGAAGAATTAGTTCCGGTTGGAACATTAGATCCTAATCAAATACACATTCCCGGAATATTTGTTCAACGTATCTTTCAAGGTGAAACTTATGAAAAACGAATTGAGCAACTTACAGTAAGACAACGAGGTTAAAGCTTGTCAATCCTATTTATTAGGATAGGAATCTCCAAATAGAGTTATAATATTAATTAAATAGATTTCTGCCTCGGCAGAAATGACAGAAGATATGTTAGACAAAAACGGAATCGCAAAGCGCATTGCACAGGAAGTTAAGGATGGTTATTATGTTAACTTAGGTATAGGTATTCCAACCTTGGTAGCTAATTTTGTGAGAGAAGATATTGAAGTCGAATTTCAAAGTGAAAATGGAGTCTTGGGTATGGGGCCATTTCCTTTTGAAGGAGAAGAAGATGCAGATGTTATTAATGCAGGCAAACAAACAATAACTACTTTGCCAGGAGCATCATTTTTTGATTCAGCAACAAGTTTTGGTATGATTAGAGGTCAACACGTAGATTTAACGATACTTGGTGCTATGGAAGTTTCTGAAAAAGGTGATATCGCTAATTGGAAAATACCAGGAAAGATGGTAAAAGGAATGGGAGGTGCTATGGATTTAGTAGCAAGTGCAGAAAATATTATTGTTGCAATGATGCATACCAACAGAGCAGGTGAGTCTAAATTATTAAAAAATTGCTCTTTACCTTTAACAGGTGTTGGTTGTGTAAAGAAAATTGTAACAAATATGGCGGTGATAGAAGTTACTCCAAAAGGATTTCAGCTTTTAGAACGTGCGCCAGGAGTTTCTGTCGAGGCTATTATTTCTGCTACGGAAGGTGAATTAATTATTGAAGCTGAAATACCGGAAATGAATGTGTGAAAAATAAATTTTATTTGTAAGAGCTGCTAATTTTAGCTGCTTTTTTTTGAAGGTAAAATCTTTTAAATGTTAAATTAAAATGTATTTCAGCGATTTATTAAGTGTTTAAGCGGTTAATGTTAAAATATATTAGATATTGCTGTATCTAATAAAAGAAATATATTAGAAAACGTAAGTTACCATAAACTTAATTTCCTTTTTGCCCCAAACCTATATTGAAATATTGATTATGAAAACTAAATCAAGCTTACCAAACCCTACTTTAACTGAAAATCATGAATTTTCAGTATTAGAAAGCACTTTAGAGTTTATCTCTGATGTTTTTAAATTAACAAAAAGAGTATTCATGCTATAATCCTTTAGGAATAGCATGAATCAGCTTTTTTGTATACTCTTTTTTAGGGGAAGCATATATTGTATCTGCATCTCCAATTTCTTCAATTTTTCCTTTATTCATTACTAATAACTGATCTGCCATATATTTTACAACGGCCAAGTCGTGTGAAATAAATATATAAGTGAAGCCAAATTGCTCCTTTAAGTCATTTAATAGATTTAAAACTTGTGCTTGTACTGAAATATCTAAAGCCGAAACAGACTCATCACATACAATAAGCTGAGGTTCTAAAGCAATAGTCCTTGCTATACCTACACGCTGACGCTGACCTCCTGAAAATTCATGTGGATAGCGGTCAAAAGCAGAAGCATCTAAGCCTACTTTTTCTAAAATTTCAATAACCTTTTCTTTTCGTTCTTTATTTGAAGATCCTATATTATGAACCGTCATGGGTTCTAAAATAGCATTACCAACAGTTAATCTTGGATTGAGCGAAGCAAATGGATCTTGAAATATAATCTGAATATCTTTTCGTAACGTTCGCATATCCGAAGTATTCAAATTTGTAATGTCTTTCCCTTTATATAATATTTGTCCAGAAGTCGCTTTGTTTAACTGTAAAATAGCATTTCCTAAAGTCGATTTTCCGCAACCAGATTCACCAACCAAGCCTATCGTTTCTCCTGGGTAAACTTTAAAGCTTACACCATCTACGGCATTAAAAGGTTTGTCTTTCGTAAACCATCCCGTTTTGGATAGGTATGTTTTTTCAACATCAATAACTTCTAATAAAGGGTTTTGAGCATATAATTTGTTGTGATTTTCAATTCTGTTTTCATCAGAAATAATGGTTTGACTTACGCTGTTATTCATAAAGTCAGAGATTGTCGGTAATTGTTTTAATCTAAAATCTGTTGATGGTCTAGCGCCAATTAACGCCTTGGTATAATTGTCTTTTGGATGATTAAATATGGTTTTGGTTGTACCTTGTTCTACAATTTCACCTTTATACATCACTAAAACACGGTCTGCTAATTCCGAAACTAAAGACAAATCATGAGAGATAAACAGAACGCTCATTTTTGTTTCAATTTGAATCGTTTTAAGCAACTCTAAAATCTCTTTTTGTACAGTAACATCTAAAGCTGTGGTTGGTTCGTCTGCAATCAGTAATTTAGGTTTGCAAGCAATAGCCATGGCAATCATAACACGCTGTTTTTGTCCTCCGGAGATTTCATGAGGATACGCTTTATAAATTCGGTCGGGATTAGGTAGCTTTACTTTATCAAAAAGATTTAGAACTTCGGATTTAATTTCTGAATTAGATAATTTAAAATGTTGTTTTAAGATTTCTTCAACTTGTTTACCACAGCGCATAGAAGGATTCAAAGAACTCATAGGTTCCTGAAAAATCATGGCAATTTCTCTTCCTCTTATAGCTTGAAATTCTTTATCAGATAGATCCACCAAGTTTTTATCTTCAAATTGAATGGTTCCAGATGTAATTTTCGAAATCTGTTTAGGTAATAATCCCATTAAGGCTAGTGAAGAAATAGATTTACCAGATCCAGATTCGCCTACAACGGCTACAATTTCATTTTTATTGATATGAAATGAGCTATTTTTTATAATTTTATTTTCAATTCTATCCTTATAAAAGGAAATATTTAAACCTTCAACTTGAAGTAATTTTTGATCTGCCATAAGAGAGATTTGAATCTAGAAAACTAGATTACACATGTTTTATTTCATTATCTTGAAGCAATTTGTCGCCTCTTAATCTTAAAAATATTTGTGCGACTGCAATTGTATCTTTTTCGCAATAAACAACAATTCTATTTATTTCTTTCGTTTTGTAATAGACGTGATAAACTTCACTACCATCAATATCATCTTTAGGTGAAGGAATGCCTAATACATTAGTTAATAATTTTAATGACGTATAGGTTTTAAAATCACCAAATTTCCATAATTCTAAAGTATCTAAATGAGGTACTTCCCAAGGTTTCTTTCCAAATAAATTTAGTTTTTCTGGCAATTCTATATGGTGAATAATCATGCGTCTTGCTATGTATGGAAAATCGAATTCCTTACCATTATGAGCACACAGTAAATACTTATCAGAATTAAAATGTGTGTTTAGTAAGTTTTTAAAATCATTTAAAATTTTTATTTCATCACCGTAAAAGGAAGTCACTCTAAAACTTCGAATTTCTTCTTCTATGTTAAAGTAGCCAACCGAAATACATACAATTTTACCAAATTCAGCCCAAATGCCTGCTCGGTCATAAAACTCTTCTGCTGAAAATTCTTCTTTTCGCTGGTAACGCGACTTGGCATTCCAAAGGTCCTGTTTTGCATTATCTAAATCTGAAAAATTTTCTGTTTCAGGAACGGTTTCTATATCTAAAAATAGAATGTTTTCTAAGTTGAGTTTGCTAATCATGTATTGTGTATTTGGCAAACCCAACAGGTTTTAAAAACTGAAAGGTTTAGCGTTTTACTTTTCCATCATGGAATAAGCTTCGTCTATAAAGGTATAAAAATCAGGTGAATGTGCATCACCTTTAGCTTTTGCAACCGTGTGTCCCAGTCTGATTACCATAACATTATCTTCAGGGATTACAATTACATACTGACCTAAGTGGCCACGCATATAAAAAACATCTTTGTTTTTGTGCTTGGCGATCCACCAGCCGTAACCATACATTGGACCATTTTTAAAACGTGGATGTACTGATTTTGCTACAAATGTAGAATCTAGAATTTGTTTACCATTCCATTTTCCATGGTCTTTAAAAAGTTTTCCATAACGTGCAAAATCTTTTGCATTACTTGCAATACAACAATAGGCTTTTACCAAGTCGTGATCTTCACTATCTACTTGCCAAAGTGTTTCGTTTTCTGCACCCAAAGGTTTCCAAAAGCTTTCTTCAAAATACTTGTATAATTTTTTACCTGTAGCTTTTTCAATCACCATAGCTAACATTTGAGTGTCTCCACTTGCATATTTGTAGCTTTTTCCAGGATCTGTTGCCATTTTTAAGCCATTCATAACTTTAGATAAGTCATCATCAAAGTAGGCACGTGTGGTAATAGAAAAAGGAGAATAGTAGGCTTCATCCCAATTTGTACCAGAGCTCATGCTAGATAAATCACCAACCGTCATTTTTGCCGCTTTTCCATCACAAAATGCAGGAAGGAAATCGCAAACAGGTTGGTCTAAACTTTTAATATATCCATCTTGAATCGCTTTTTGCATCAATCCAGAAACGTAACTTTTAGCCATAGAAAAACTATTCGATTTAGAATTTTCATTAAATTCATCGTAATAATTCTCAAACCAAATGCTATCATTTTTAATAATAACATAGGCAATGGTACCTGAAGATTCGTTTAGCTTTGTAAGCTCTTCTGTTTCTGAGGCGCTGTTATAATCTTTATGATTTGGCCAAGGTTCAGGTGTTCCTATATTAATGGCTTGGTTATCAAATTGTTTGTAGTCTTCTAAATATGCTGTTTTGTGGCCATTCATATATATGGTTCGTACAGCTTTTAATAAATAATCGGTATCCGTTATGTAAAGTGCAGCAATAACAACTGCCAATAGAATAACAATGAATTTAAGTGTGTTTTTTAGAAACTTCATTTGTGGTAAGTGTTAATTAGTTGCTTGACGTTTTTTTAATTTGTCTTTATAAAATTGTTTGTCAGCGATATATAGTGTTTTATTAAATGTAGCAATTATATTTTGGTTATCATCTACAAGACTCATTGTTTTAAGAATGTCAGTTTCTTTATTTTTTGATATTGAGTCTTTTATGTTTTTAACTTCTTGTTCAGAAAATATAAATTCACCATAAATTGTTGTTCTTGCAGGTCTTTTATAGCGTGCTTCTACTGCTTTATCCCAAACAACGTAATCATCACCAAGGATCTGAATTAACTGTATCATGTAGATTGGGTCTGTAGCAGCAAGCATACTGCCTCCAAATAAGGAACCGGCATAATTCCGGTTTTTCCAATTAAGTTTGAGTCTTATTTTTACGTAGTGTAGATCGTCACTTACTTCAATAAGTTTAGCAGTTGTCCGTCTATACATAGGCGACCAATTAAAACCGTATTTATAGATTGTTGAGGTTTTAAAAAAACGTTTTAAAAATTCGGTAGCAACTTTGTACATCAATTAAAATAAGGTTTGTTGTTTGTTTTCGCTCTCGTGATTAAGTAACCATTGTTTTCGGTGTAAACCACCAGCATAACCGGTAAGACTTCCGTTGCTTCCAATAACGCGATGACATGGAACAATGATCCAAAGTGGGTTTTTACCATTAGCATTAGCAACAGCTCTAATGGCTTTTGGGTCGCCTAATTGCTTAGATAATTGAAGGTAAGATATGGTTTTACCTAAAGGAATATCTCCTAAAAGTTTCCATACTTTTTTCTGAAATTCTGTACCCTCAGGATTTAGATTTAAGTTGAATGTTTTTAGAGTACCTTCAAAATAATCTTGAAGTTGATTAGCACAATCCTCAAGTTCATGAGGAATTATATCTGTGATTTGTTCTTCAGTATTTAGTATGCTAACTTGAGTAATACCATTTTCATCTCCAATAATTTTTGCGTAACCTAAAGGAGAATTAATGATGCACGAAACCATTTTCTATTCGTTTTCTGGTGTTTTTTCCTCTTCAATAATACCTAGTTTCTTCGCTCTAGCTTCCCAGCTTTTTCTAGCTAAAGATTGTAAGTCTGAAACGTTATCACTTTCATCCATGATTTCTAGACCTAGAAGAGTTTCTATAACATCTTCCATGGTTACAATTCCACTAACAGAACCATATTCATCGACCACTAAAGCCATATGATTTCTGCTTTCTACTAACTTTTCAAATAGTTTAGGAATAGGTAGATTTCGTTCAATAACAATAATATTTCGTTTAAGATCAGATAATTTTTTAGATCCATTATCTAAGGCCATTTCTTTAAAAACTTCATCTTTTAAAACTAAGTTTTGAATGTTGTCTGCATCTCCTGAATATATAGGGATTCTACTAAATCGTAGATTCATATTTTCTTTAAAAAACTCCTTTACAGTCATGTTTTCATCCACAGTTTTCATTACTGTTCTAGGTGTCATTACATCCTTGGCAAAAACTTCTTTAAAGGTGAGTAGGTTTTTTATAATCTTACTTTCATTTTCTTCAAAAACCCCTTCTTCATGTGCAATATCTGCCATTGCAGCAAAACTTTCTCTGTTTAAAACACTTCCGTGTCCTTTTCCGCCAATGAGTTTTGTGGTTAACTGAAGCACCCATAAAATACCGGTGTATTTAAGAGGGAATATTAAAATATTAAGAGCTTTAGATGTAAAGTTGGCTAACTGTTTCCAGTATGTTGCCCCTATTGTTTTTGGAATAATTTCTGAAGCAACTAAAATTAGAATAGTCATTACGGTAGATACAATGGCTACCATTAAATCTTCAGTAATAGTAATACCTAAAATGGTTCTTTCTGTAGTGCCATACATTTCGGCATAAGCTACTTTAGCTTGTACACCAACTAAGATAGCACCAACCGTGTGGGCAATAGTGTTTAATGTAAGAATAGCAATTAAAGGACGGTCAACATCTTTTTTTAATTCTTCTAGTTCCGTAGCATAAACTTTGCCTTCTTTCTTTTTAAGATTTATAAATGTAGGTGTTAAACTTAAGAGTACAGCTTCTAGAATAGAACATATAAAAGAAAAGAATATAGATATGACAGCGTAAAAAATAAGTAAGCCCATTAATAAATAAGTGTTTTAGTTAGGGCTAAGTTACAAAATGAATGTTGAATTGTAGATTTATTTTATCGACCTTAAAAATATTGGTTTTACTTATTAATTTGTTAATCTTTCACCTTGGTGTAACAGGAAAAAAAATACTTCTAGGACTGTAAACAAAAAAGATTAGTCATAAATTTAATTATTGACTAATCCTTTTATATAAATTAGTTTTTTTTAATTGAGATAGGCTAAATTATTTTATATCTAAAAATACGCCAGCACTAAATGAAGGATTTGCTGCAATAATTTTTCCGCTTAAAAGAGAAGAATAGTTGAACGAGACACCTAGTTTTTTATTGATGTAATAAGCAACTTCTGCGCCTAAACCAACATATTCGATATTATTTGCAAATATGCTACCTTGAGAATTTTGTGCATTTAAACTTCCGTTATGTAAGGATTGTATTGTGTTTAGTCTTCCTATTAGCCAAAATTTATTTTGAATTAATTGAGTTCCTAATTCTAATCCTGTGGTTAGTTGATCAGAAAAATCATTGGTTCTATTATTAAACCCTAAATATACTTTACTGTAAAAGGATTGGTTATATATATTAAAGGATTTACCTAAGTTAAGCTGTACTAGTTGGTTAAATTCTCCATCACCAGTCTGAAAACTTCCATCAGATCCACCTTCACTTTTTCCTGTAGGCAAGCCAAATTTTAAAGAGGCAGATAAAGCCCAAGAGTTTTTATTAAATAGGCTATAGTTGACACCTAAGTCGATATCTCCAATAGAATTTACGGCTTCACCTTCAGTTAAAACTTGTCCGGTTGTTCTTGAAACAGCATCATTTTGAGTTGTTCTGGAGAAAAAAGGAATATAGGCTACTAAATCTAATTTTTTAGTAAGTCCATATTGTCCATAAAAGTTGAAATTAAAATTTGTTCTGGTGGCGTTAGGATCTTTATCTCCGGTATCTGTATAATGTTCGTCAGATTCTAAATACCAGGCTGAAACTTTATAATATCCTTTGCCTTTATCTTTAGTCCATTGTGCAAAAGAATGTTGAAAGCTTAAGATGATAATTAAAGTTGGGATTATTTTTTTTAAAGTCATTGTCATAATTTAAATATGTAATTAATCTAATATTTCGCCTGTACCTACTTTTACACCAAAAGGTTGGCACCAGTAAAGTAAATAGGTGTAATCGTTAATGTTAGTGTTGGGAATTGTGTATGTGTGAGCGCCATTAAAAACACTAACAGGTCCAACACTATAGGCACCAGAAATTGAGTTAGGATTATTAGTTAAGTACAAGTAAAGTCCAGGTAGGCTAGTTGTAGCTTGGTAGTCGCTATTTACAGAAAGCAGTAGGTTGTCAGAGTTTTCTTGTTCTGCGAGTGTAAAACTACCGGTAAGTAAATAACTACTAGTCGTTACAATGGTACCCGATTTTACAACGGGTTCTATAATTACCACAGTTCCATTTTCTGTAATGGTTATAGAAAAACTTTCTTCTAAAAAAATATCATTTTCTAATACAGAAGCAGATATTGTGGTGGTTCCTTCAGAAATAGCAGTTAGAAACCCAGAAGTGTCAACGGTTGCAATGTTTAAATTAGAACTGCTCCAGGTTACTATTGTTTCTTCTTCAATTCCTATATTATTAAAATATGCAGTGTTTAGCTGATAAGTTTCAGGAACGGGTAATGAGTTAATAGGGTTTAGAATTCTGAGCTCAGGTTCAATAAAGTCATTAACAATATCTTCTCCGATACAACTTGTTTGTAATAGTAATAATGAAACAAGTAAAAACGTGTACTTTTTAATCATAGATAGTAAATTTATAAAGTAGTTGTCTTTAATAATTTAAAACCCTTACACTATAATGTTAAAAAATTAAGAATTCACTATTAGGGGGCGTTGGAAATAGATCATAAAAAAAACACTCTTATATTTTATACAAGAGTGTTTTTTTACGATTCAAAATTATTAATTATAGCAACTTTTAATCTATTTCGATATACTTTTTTTGCTCAGTTAAATGAATGAATTGTCCATTTTTATATTTAAATTCCCCTTTGTAAGCATATATTGAATCAACCTGACAGCAAAATGAAAAATCGGTGGCATAACTATACGAGAGTGTTTTCGATTTTTTGTTGTAAGTTAAATAGTGCTTTGTCTCAATAAAACTTTCTTGAGATAACGATAGTTTTCCGCTAGGATTGTAAATACTGTCGTTTAGAATTTCATTGTACTTTGGATAATTATAATCGATTTGGTGATAGTTTATCTCATTATCTTTAAAAGAAATTAAAGTGGCAGATTTTGTTTTCTCAGAGTAAACAGATGCAGGTCTACCAAAACTTTTTTCCTTTATTAGGTATTTTCCATCAGGCATTAGGTAAATATGTTCTAGATTTTTAAACTCTAATTTCTCGATGATTTGTCCATTTTCTAGCACAATTTGGGAAACCCAATAAGGATTACAATACGCACCACAAGATTCTCCCCGACCAACAAATATTTTAAACAAGTTATCAGGAGAAGTATATACACTGGCAACTAAGATGCTTCTGTCACCATCAAAATGATTAGTTAATAATGATTTTATTTTTGAATTTGATAAGTTGGAATTTTCAGTTTCTAAAGTAGAGAAGGCTATTTTTCTCCAAAAAAGAAGTAAATCCAAAGAGTCTTTATGAGACATTATATAGTTTGAATGAATTTCTTCTAAGGGATAGTCTGCAAATTCACCTTTTTTAATTTCCAGAGAGTCTTTGATTGTTTCTGTTAAATCTAATTTTTGATTCTCTTCATAATTATTTGAGGGGATTTCAGAAACCGATATATCCTTAATTTTAGATTGGTGTTTGTCTTTGCATCCAAAAACCAATGCTAAGAGTATAAATGCTATCTGTATTTTACAATTGTAATACATAGGTTATCTAACTTTCTAATATAATACTAGTATTAGGAACTCCGTATTGCGAAATACGTTCTAAAAAAGTAATTAAAGCCTTGTTGTCTTTAAAATAGCCTAAAATACATAAACTATCTTCTCCTGTAATACGGTCGCAACGTTCTACTTCGTTTATGTATTTGATTTGGTTGTATGCTGTTCTTATAGTACTAGATTGATGAATTTTTAAATTGATATAAGCCCTAACTGTAACGCCTAATTTATCATGATTAAGCTTTAAAGAATACCCTAAAATAAATCCTTTTTTCTCTAGTTGTTTTACACGTTTACCAATTGCTGGAGCTGATAATTCTACAGCTTTTCCTATAGTAGCAAATGATTCACGTGCATTTTCGCGAAGCATTTTTACAATTTTTTGGTCAATAGCGTCCATTTTCTGTTTCGAAATTAATTTGTTTGTTATTCAAAAGATTCGAAACCAAATGTAGGAAAATTTTTGCATTTATTTTTAAGATAAACAAGCAGTTTGTTTGAAATTATGGTTCAGTTTAAAAATCTTCTGGATGATTATCTAAATCTAGATACTATTGTTTTTTGAAATAGAATGAAACAAGAATCCGTTGCGATGTAATAATAAACATAAGATAGATTAACCTTTTGCTAGGTGATAGAGCGATCTTATAAGAAACGTCCTTAGCAAATTTTGATAAGGACGTTTCTCTAAAAATAAATAATAAAATTGTTTTTTAATTTTCTGTTTCTCGTTTAGCAGCTTGCTCGGCACGTTCTAATTCTTGCTGTGCTTTTTCTAGTTCTCTTTTGGCTTTTTCAAGATTTTGCTTAGCTTCTTCTGTGTTTTTAGCTTCTTCTTTATCAGTATCTGTGCCAGAAATATAATTTTTCAAGTCTTTTCCGAGTTCAATTATTTTATTTTGAAACGAATGTGAAACTTTATTTTTATTTACGAAAATTTTAATATTTCCTTTATTTAATTTGCATTCGAAAGTCTTATTATTATCTTTTTCGATGGTCCATAGGTATGTTTTACCGCTAATAAGTAGATTATCCTTTCCTAATTGTTTTAAGACTAAAGCTTTTATTCCTTCATTTTTTGAATTGTCATATCGTGCTCTAAATTTATAGGTGTCGTCAGAATTTGAAACAGAAATAGAGCTACTATGTTGTACATCATTATTTTCTTCTATAGAAATAGACCGTGAGATATTAGTTGATACACTCATTGTTGTTGGAGGTGTTGGTGGATTGGGTGCTGTTTGCGATTGGCCTTGTATAGCCGAAAATAAAGTAGCAACGACAAGGAATCCGATTTTTTTGTTTAAGATTTTCATGATTTTTTGATTTGATTTTGAAACATTCATAACTGTTCGTTTTTATTGATGATTCAAAATTAGAAGAGAAATATCCTAAAAAAAAGAAAATGAGAAGCGTTAACCTAGCGTTAACCAACAGTTGAATTTTTTGTTAATTGACTTTAAATTCTAAACCAATATTGCGAGTGCTTTTAATTAAAATAGAAGAATCGTGTTTAAAATATTTTCGTAACCGACTAATAAAAACGTCCATGCTTCTCCCTGAGAAAAAATCGTCATTTTCCCAAACGGCTTTTAAAATAGCTTCGCGCTTTAGAAGTTGGTTTTTATGTTGAAAAAGAAAAAGAATTAGTTCAGCTTCTTTTTGAGTGAGTTGTTTTTTGAAGTCTTTACAGGTTAACTCTAGTCGCTGCGTGTCTAGAGAGTAATTACCAATAGTTACAACACTAGAGGTTTTAATTTGATTGGAATGATTTTGAGTTCGTTTTAAAATATTATTTAAACGTAATACCAATTCATCGGCTTCAAATGGTTTAATAATGTAGTCGTCTGCACCTAGTTTTAATCCTTTAATTTTATCATCTTTCAGTTTTCTTGCGGTTAAAAATATGAAAGGAGTTTCAGGATTAATGGCAATGATTTGTTTAGCTAATGAAAATCCATCAAGTTTTGGCATCATCACATCAAAAACACAGATATTAAAGGTTTCAGTTTTAAAAAGATCTAAAGCCTCTTGTCCGTCTTTAGCCCAAGTGATGGTATAACCAGAAAGTTCTAAATATTGCTTTAAAATGTTCCCAAAATCTAAATCGTCTTCTGCTAAGAGGATGTGTTTCATAACTATTAATTTATGGGAAGTGTTATAACAAAAGTTGTTTTTATATCTTTTTCGCTCTTCACTGTAATAGTGCCGTGGTGTGCTTTTACTATTTGGTTAGAATAATACAAGCCTAAACCTAAACCTTTTACATCATGAAGTGCCTTGTCTTCTACGCGGTAGAATTTATCAAAAAGATGTTTGTGGTTTTCTTCAGAAATGCCAATACCGTGATCTGTAATGCTAATTTTTAAATCGGAATCAATTTCTGCATTAAAAGTAATAACGCAGTCGTCGTTTGAGTATTTTACGGCATTTTCAAGAATATTTAAGAGTGCTGTTGTGATATAAAATTTATCAATTTTAATAACTTTATTTTTTGCTAAAAACACACGATTCAATGTCACATTTTTCGTGTATGGGATTAGTGAAAAATCATCTAAAACGGTATTTAAATAGGCTTCAATTTCTACGGGCTTTTTAATAAGTTTAATTTCTTTGTATCCCAAACTGTTACTAAGTACTTGATCAATTAGTTTTTGAAGTCTTTTATTTTGGCGTTCAATAGTATTTATAGTAGCATCAAAATGTTGGCTATCTTTTTTTACTAGAGGGTTTTTAAGCATTTCGCTAGCTAAGCTTAAGGTAGTTAAAGGTGTTTTTAATTCGTGAGTAATATTATTAACAAAATCCGTTTTTATATCTGCAATTTTCTTTTGTGTGATAAGATTTTTTATAGAATAGTAAAGTAGTCCAAAAACAAAACAAAATATAAGAAGCGATAGCATTAAAAGACCGATCATTTGTTTAAAAACTTCGGTTTTCCAGCCGTCTATATCCATTACATCTTCGGTATGAAACATAAGATATAATGAGGTATTTACAGCTTTTCCGTCAATTTCTCGTGTGTCTAAATGATCTGTTTCCCAGAGTGTATTGCTTATATATAATTCGTTTTTTACAGGGATACTATCTCCTAATATTATGGCTTTAGGCATTTTTTTATAATCATAAATGGTATCATTACTTATGGAGTCCATCAGGATAATATGCTTAACGCTTTTATGATATTTTATGCCATACGGTATATTGTTTTTAAGTAATTCTTTTTGATAACCTTGTTTAAACAGTTCGTTTATAGAGTTAATAACGCGTTGTAGGTTATTGATAACATCTGTTTTTGTAGCTGTTTTAACTTTGTAATCAGTAAGGGTTGTTAACAAATCTTCTTGCCAGATGTTTGAGAGAGAATCTAGTGTAGGTGAGAAATCGTCAATACGAGAAATAGAACGTCTAGTATCGTTTATAAAAGCTTCTTTTTTTAATTTGTAAGTGTTATTAATTAAATAGCCTTGAATAAGAGACAAGGCTAATAATCCTAAAATAGATGCGCTTATTAAAATATTTATCTTTTTGTTCACAAGATTATGATGTATTCACAAATGTAAGCTGTAGATTTTAATAAGCGCAAAAACAGAACCCGTTAACCTTGCATTAACTTAAATTATAAATATCGTGGTTAGCAGTTCTTAGTTTAATTGTAGGCTATTGTTTAACCATTAATAAGCTTTACAACATCCTTTGCAAAATAACTTGCAATAATATCACCACCAGCGCGCTTAATTGCAGTCACTTGTTCCATCATCACAGCATCATGATCTAACCACCCTTTTTCAGCTGCAGCTTTTAACATGGCATATTCACCAGAAACTTGATAAACAGCAACAGGCACATTCACTGCATTTTTAATTTCACGGACAATATCTAGATAGCATAATCCTGGTTTTACCATTACAATATCTGCACCTTCTTCAATATCTATAAGGGTTTCACGAACGGCTTCTAGTCTGTTGCCGTAATCCATTTGATATGTTTTTTTGTCTTTTGGCACATCTACCAAATCAACTGGAGCCGAATCAAGAGCATCTCGAAAAGGACCATAAAAAGCCGAAGCATATTTTGCGGTATAAGCCATAATCCCAGTGTTTTTAAAACCTTCCTGCTCTAGTAACTGACGAATTCTTAAAGTTCTTCCGTCATTCATATCGCTAGGTGCAATAAAATCAGAACCTGCTACGGCATGGCTTAATGCCATTTCTGCTAACACTTTAGAAGATTCATCATTTAATATAATACCATTTTCTACAATACCATCGTGGCCGTAAACAGAATAAGGATCTAAAGCTACATCTGTCATTACTAACATGCCTGGACATGCATCTTTTACTGCTTTTATAGCGCGTTGCATTAATCCGTTAGGATTTATAGCTTCTGTACCTTTGTTATCTTTTAATTTGTCGTCTACTTTAACAAATAGTAAAACAGATTTTAAACCTAAAGACCATAGTTCTTTTACTTCATTTTGAAGTGTGTCTAAACTAAACCTATAGTAATTTGGCATTGAAGGAATTTCATCCTTAACACCTTTTCCTTCCACCACAAAAAGTGGTACTAAAAAATCGTTTGGTGTGATGTAAGTTTCTCTAACTAAACTTCTAATAGCTTCGCTAGTTCTCAGTCTTCTATTTCTTTGTATTGGAAACATGATTATGTTTTTTATAGACCAGTTTGGTTTTAAAAACCAGACAGGTTTTTAGTTTAAGTTTTATGATTACTTTTAATGCCTACAAAGTTACTCATTATAACCCATTTTATATTGCTAGAAAGCTTAAGACTTTTACAATTTATTTATCCTTGGCGAAGCTATCAGGCAGAACTTTTAAAAGATTTTAATAGTCATATAGCAGATCACCATTTTCATGTTATTGCACCTCCCGGTTCTGGAAAAACCATCTTAGGATTAGAGATCATTAGGAGGCTTGGAAAGAAAACTTTAGTCTTAGCGCCAACATTGACTATTAGGAACCAATGGGAAAACAGATTGCAGTCTTTTTTTACGAAAACTGCTAATTTTGAAGTTTTTTCTTTCGATTTAAAAGCGCCTAGCGACATTACTTTCTCTACCTACCAGTCCCTTCATGCCTTTTATAAGACATTTGAGGATAAAGAAGACTATTATAAATTTTTTAAAAAACATCAGATTGAAACCATTGTTTTAGACGAAGCACACCATTTAAAAAATGCGTGGTGGACTTGTTTAATGGATTTAAAAAAGAATTCTGATTTCTATATTGTGGCACTTACGGCTACGCCTCCTTATGATAGTAGTAGGGCAGAGGTTTCTAAATATTTTACTCTTTGTGGTGAAGTTGATGATGAAATTGCGGTTCCAGATTTAGTGCGCGAAAAAGATTTAAGTCCCCATCAGGATTTTGTGTATTTCTCAAAACCTGAAGATTTAGAGATCAATTTTATTGTAGATTACCGAAGAGATATTGCTAATTTTAAAGATGAATTATTAAAGGATGAAGATTTTATTTCCTTTTTAACACATCACCGTTTTTATAAAAACCCAAATTGGCACCTAGAAGAACTCTATACTAACACCGAATATTTTTCTTCAATTCTTATTTTTTTATACGCTTGCGGTTTTGGTATTGACCATCAAAAATTAGAAGTTTTAGGGTTTGGTAAACAAGAAATAATTCAGTTTCCTGAACTCGATTTGCATTGGCTTGGTATTTTGTTTAAATATTTGTTAGTTTCTGATAGAGAGCAACTTATTAAGCAGGAAGAATACCTTTTAAAATTAGAAAAAAAATTACGACGACTTCATGTTTTTGAAAAAAAATCGATAGATTTTATAGGTGAACAATTATTGTATAAATCCCTTTCTAACAGTCCTAGTAAACTTAAAAGTATTGTGAGTATTGTTAACGCAGAACGGGTAAGTTTAAAAGCTGATTTACGATGTGTTATTCTTACAGATTACATTCGGAAAGAGTTTTTAAATGTTACAGATGAAGGTATAAAGGATATTAACAAAATTGGAGTGCTTCCTATTTTTCAATATGTAAGGCATTATTGTCAAAAGCCAGAGGAATTAGCAGTACTTTCTGGAAGCATTGTTATTATACATCAGTCTATTTTAGAGGTGTTTGAAACGATTGAAGCTTTAGATAGTTTTAGCTTTTTGCCATTACAAACAGACGCTTCGTTTTTATTGGTTAGTGCTAAAGGGAAGTCAAATACTTCTATAGTAAGCCTCATTACGCAACTTTTTGAAGCCGGATACATTAAAGTCCTCATTGGTACAAAATCTTTATTAGGAGAGGGTTGGGATGCACCTTCAATAAATAGCTTAATTCTGGCTTCTTTTATAGGTTCGTTTGTGTCTTCTAATCAAATGCGTGGTCGAGCCATTCGGAAAGATGCAAATCAGCCTAATAAAACCGGAAATATTTGGCATTTGGCTTGTGTAGATCCTACAGTTTTAGATGGCGGAAAAGAAGTAGATACACTAAAACGTCGTTTTGAAGCTTTTGTAGGGGTTACTAATAGTACCATTCCGTTTATTTCAAATGGTTTTGAACGTTTAGATATTCCTGATGAAATTCCCGTAGATACTATTGAAACTTTAAATATAGCCACTTTAAACCACGCTAAGAAACGTGTTTTAGTTACCGAAAAATGGAATAATGCTATTGGTAAAGGGACAAAGTTAACCAAAGAGGTTAAGGTTTTACATTCTGGAAACCGCCCTTTTCAGGCACAAAAGCAAATCTATTATTTTGATGTGCTTCGGTTTTTTGTAGTCGAATTATTTTTCACGGTGTTGCTCTTTTATGTTGAATTTGTTGTGGAAAGTTTCCATCTCATTCTGCAACGTGGTTTTTACTATTTTATTTATACATTTTTAGCAGCCTTTGTTTTTGGGTTTGGTTACAAGTTTTATAAAGCTTTAAAACTGTATATACGGCATGGTTATCTTTATAAAAAGATAGGTAAAATGGGATTAGCAATTTTAGATACATTGCACGAACTTGGTTATTTAACGTCTAATAGAGACGCTATTAGTGTAAATTCTTATCTATTAGGAAAAGGAGATGTAGTTTGCAATTTGGTTGGTGCTAATGCCCTTGAAAATTCCTTGTTTACTAAAGCATTAAGTCAACTTTTAGAACCAATTGAATCGCCTAGATATTTAATTATTAAAACTAACGTATTACGAAAGCGTTTTGACGTAGAGAATTTTTATCCTGTTCCTGAATTATTTGGTGATAAAAAGGGAAATGCTTTGGTGTTTCAAAAGCATTGGAATACTTATTTAGGAAAAACAAAACTCTTATTTACAAGAAGTGTAGAGGGGAGAAAGTTATTGTTAAAAGCAAGATTATATCATGTGTATAATGCTTTTAAAGAAGTGACTAAGGAAGTTATGGTTTGGAAATAGTTTATTAAGGTGTAGACTCAAATAATAGATCTGTTAGTATTTTTGAAATCAGCAAAGGTTTAACTTGTTTACTGACTTAAACCTAAATAAAACCATTGATCATTCTCTTTTACAAAAGCTGATATTTCGTGTATAACATCTACTTTTCCATTTTCAAAGAAATAAGCATTAAAAGTTACGGTGCCTTCTGTATCCTTTTCCGATCCTTTGATAGTTTCTAAGACTTCCAATCTAATCCATTGTACCGATTTAGCCCATTTTACAATGGCTTTTTTCTCTTTTATTGGTCGTGTAGATTTATGGTGTGTTGCCATTAAATAGTCGCCATCAGCTAAAACAAATGCGCTATATCGAGAACGCATAAGTTGTTTTGCGGTGTCTGTTTTTCCATTGTTTAAATGAAAAATTTCACAGCATTCTTGGTAGATTTTTTTGTTTCCGCAATGGCAGTTCATAATTAAATATATTTAATTCAAACCCAATCTATAGGGTTTTGTAGCACCTTAATTAATTTTTCTTCTTCACTTCCAGATTCTGGGTTATGATCATAAACCCATTGCACATGTGGTGGTAAACTCATAAGAATACTTTCTATGCGTCCATTGGTTTTTAATCCAAATAGTGTGCCTTTATCATGTACTAAATTAAATTCTACATAACGACCACGACGTATTTCTTGCCAATTTCGCTGAGGTTTGGTGTATTCTAAAGCTTTTCGTTTTTCAACAATTGGTACATAAGCTTCTAAGAAACTATCGCCTACTTCGGTTACAAAATTGTACCAGTTTTGCATGTCCATTTCATCGGTAGATTTGCAATAATCAAAGAATAATCCACCAATACCACGCCCTTCATTTCGGTGTGCATTATGGAAATATTCATCACAACGTGCTTTATATTTTGGGTAAAACTCAGGGTTGTGTTTATCGCAAGCTGTTTTGCATGTTTGGTGAAAATGTTTAGCATCCTCTTCAAACAAATAATAAGGCGTTAAATCTTGTCCGCCACCAAACCATTGATCTACGATGTTACCTTCTTTATCATACATTTCAAAATAACGCCAATTCGCATGTACTGTTGGAACCATTGGATTAGTGGGGTGTAAGACTAAACTTAATCCGCAGGCAAAAAAATCAGCATCTTCCACGCCAAAATACTTCTGCATACTGTCTGGTAATTTACCATGAACACCAGAAATATTAACACCTCCTTTTTCAAAAACAGCACCATTTTCTATAACACGTGTTCTTCCACCGCCACCTTCTGGACGTTCCCAAATATCTTCTTGAAATTTAACTTTACCATCGACTTCTTCTAATTTAGAGGTGATGGTATCTTGTAATTGGTGGATGTATTTGAAGAATTTATCTTTCATTGAAGACCTAGCAGGTCTAGAATCATCGTATTCCATATTTAATTCTATCGATATGTTATTATTATGAGTTGCGCTGAAGTTTTCTAAATCATCAAAAAGTTCTATGATGTAGTTTTTTTTATTACTGATAAGGGTTTCTTCTCTAGATATGTAAGATTGAAACGAAGAAAACTCATAAGCTTTAAAATCTTTAACAATATTATGCTTTTCTGGGTTTTTATGAATGTATAAAATGAGTTGTTTTAAATAACTTTCCTCTTTGATAACTTTCCTTTTAAAAGGGCGTTCTAGTAAGGCTCCCGTTCTTGAGTTTTGCTTATTATAAGCTTTTGTATAAGCATTAAATAAATTTGAAAATGCTTGATTAACTTCTTTAGTTTCTGAAGTTACTTCAATGATAAAATGAAAATGATTGTTAAGTAGGCAATAGGCTAAAATATTAGCTTTTGGGATTATATACTTTTCAACTAATTTTAGAAAATAAGTCATATTCTTCTCATCTTGAAAAATAGTTTCTCTATTAATTCCACGATTATAAATATGATAGTAATTCTCTTTTATTAGTAATTCCATTTTGTTAAAATACAGCGTTTTTTTATAAAGATTGGGTAGACCTGCTAGGTTTTTAAAACCTGCGAGGTCTTATTTTGTTATTTATAAGCTTTTAAACCTACTAGATCTTAAGTAATTTAAGCTTTCAGTTTCTCTAAGTTAGAAAGCTTTTTATTTAAAAGGTTTTCTTCCTTTAAAAGATTTACTGTTTTTAAAGATGCAGCCGTAACACTTAAGGGTAAAACGATAATAACACCAATAAACGGAATGAATAAAAATAGCATAAACACAATGCCATTACCTATAGCAACACCACGATACTTTCTTACAAATTGTAGACTTTCTTTATATTTAAAATGGCGCTCTAAAGTATAATCCATGTTACCAAAGCCGGCATAATAAGCCTGTACTAAAAACAAAATAACTGTAGCAGCAATACTTCCTATTAAAGGAATAAAGTTTAAGAATAAAATGGGTATAGTTACAAGTAACTCTTTTCCTAAATTTCTAACATTGATTCGTATACCTCTCCATAATTGCTCTTGGAAAGAGGTTTTTCTATGGTTATGTCTGTCAATTCCGGTTATGTGTTCTTCAATCTTTTCAGAAACTGGACTCATAAAAGGCGCAGACAATGCCATAATGATGTGTTTGTATAGAATTAAGCCTATAGCCACAATCATAATAGCACCTATAAAGGTAGAAATGGTTGTAAAGGTTCCTTTGCCCCATTCCCAAGTCCAGGCTTTAGCTATAAAGCGCCCCATATTATCCGAAAGGCCATAAGACATCAATCCGATAATAGTGGCGGTAATAATGCTAATAAGCACAGGAATTGCAAAATATTTCCAAAGTTTTAATTTTGAAATTAAAGCAAATGATCCAGAATAGGCTTTTATACCTTTTAATATATTATTGATCATATTATTGTTTTTAGTTAACTACACTTAAAAGACGTTAAAACGTATTGTAAGTTACAATAATTGAAGATTTACTTATTCTGCTTTATATTCCTTAACCGCGTCAATAAATGCTTTTGCATTTTCTAATGGAATGTTTGGTAAAATACCGTGTCCTAAATTAACGATGTATTTATCTTTTCCGAAATCGTTAATCATTTGTGTTACCATCTTTTTAATTTCCGCTGGTGGCGAAAATAAACGTGTTGGATCAAAATTACCTTGTAAAGTAATGTTTCCCCCTGTTAGGTAACGTGCGTTTTTAGGAGAACATGTCCAATCTACTCCTAAAGCAGAAGCACCAGATTTTGCCATAGTATCTAAAGCAAACCAACATCCTTTTCCAAAAGCAATTACCGGAGCATCGTCTTTTAAAGCGTCAATGATTTGTTGCATATATTGCCAAGAAAATTCTTGATAATCTACTGGAGATAACATACCTCCCCAAGAATCGAATACTTGTACAGCATTACAACCAGCTTTTACTTTTTCTTTAAGATAAGCAATGGTTGTGTCTGTGATTTTCTGTAATAAACCGTGAGCAGCTATAGGACTTGTAAAACAAAATTCTTTGGCTTTATCAAAGTTTTTAGAACCTTGTCCTTGCACACAATAACAGAGGATTGTCCATGGAGAACCTGCAAAACCAATTAAAGGAATCTCATCATTCAATTTTTCCTTGGTAGCTTTTACAGCTTCATAAACATAGTTTAGAGCTACTTTTACATCAGGAACAATAACATTATCGACATCTTTTTGAGAACGAATAGGGTTTGGTAAATAAGGACCAAAATTTGGTTTCATTTCCACTTCGATATTCATAGCTTGTGGAATTACTAAAATATCTGAAAATAAAATAGCAGCATCCATACCATAACGACGAATAGGTTGTACGGTAATTTCACTTGCTAATTCAGGTGTTTGGCAGCGTGTAAAAAAATCATACTTCGCTTTAATTTCCATGAACTCTGGTAAATAACGTCCTGCTTGACGCATCATCCATACTGGTGGACGTTCTACTGTTTCCCCTTTTAATGCTCTTAAAAATAAATCGTTCTTAATCATGTTATATATTTTTATTTCTCAAATCGTATTCTTCTTGTCCTGCGCAATAATTCTCTATGTCTTTGTTGTTTCCGTAAACGACTAAAGTATCATGTTCTTGTACTACGGTTTCTGAATTGATTCGACCTATACTTTCTTTAATTATATGTTTTTTACCTATTATATTATGAATTTCTTTTTCACGAATAATGGTAATTAATGTCAGTTTAAACTTGTTTGTTGTATCAAGTTCTTTTAAAGATTTATTGAAGAAATCTTTTTTAGCTTTTACTTCAGAAATGGTGAAATTATTATCTAATTGATAGTTTTCTAAAGTAGATTTAAAGTTAATTTGTTGAGTTAATCGTCTTGCGGAATCTTGTTCTGGGTGAACAATACTATTCACTCCCATCGCTTCTAAAACGGTATCGTGAATAGGAGATATGGCACGGCTAATAATCTTTACATCGCTTAGTTTTTTAAGGATAGCTGTTGTAATTATGGCAGCACCTTCATTTTCACCAATAGCAACGACCACTTTATCTGCGTCTTTTAATGGTACAGCATCATAAGCTAATTCGTTTGTAGAGTCCATACAGATGGTGTGAGAAACTAAATCTTTTAACAAATTTATTTTCTCCATATCTCTGTCTATGGCAATGACTTCATTACCTGTTTCTGTAAGACTTAATGCGAGTGCATTCCCAAAATTTCCGAGTCCGATAACGATTACTTTCATCTTTATAAAAATTTATATGCTTTGTAAAATAACCTTAGTTAATTAAAATATTCTCTTTAGGATACTCGTAAAACTGATGGTTTATTTGTTTTAATAAACCAATCATTAAGTTGAGCATTCCTATACGACCAATAAACATGATTAAAATGATAACATATTTACTAGCCTCACTTAAAGTTGGTGTAAAATTTAAACTTAAGCCAACGGTGCTAAAGGCAGAAAAACATTCAAAAACAATATTTAATATAGGTGTGTTTTTAGGTTCAAATACCAACAATGCCATTATTGCTAAGCCAATAACTATAAGTGAAATACTTAAAATAGCAAACGCTCTTGAGGTGGATTGTGATGATATTCTTTTTCCAAAAATCTCAATACGTGTTTTACCTCTTGCAACGGTGAAAATATTTAGTGTTGCTAATGCAAATGTACTTGTTTTTATACCACCACCTGTAGATGCTGGTGATGCTCCAATCCACATTAAAAATATCACAAACAACAATGATGGAACAGTCATTTGGCTATAATCAATAACATTAAAACCGGCTGTTCTTGGACTTACCGAGTTAAAGGCTGCGTTTGTTAATTTACCTATTAAAGTTGTGTGCTCTAACATAGTGTTGTTGTATTCTGAAATAAAGAATACAACCCAACCTAAAAATAATAATATTACTGTAGTGTATATAACGATCTTTGTGTTTAGTGTAATGATGCTTATTCGTTTATGTACACCTTCAGGATCAAATAATTCTAAGAAGAAGATTTTAATTTTCTTATAGTAGTTGAAAATAATATTATGACCTAATCCACCAAAAATAACAAGCATCATAATTATCCATTGAAAACTATAGTTAAAACGGATGCTTTTTTCAAATAATCCGGATGGTAAAATGGAAAATCCAGCGTTACAAAAAGCAGATATAGAGTGAAAAACTGAGAAGAAAATTCTATCTTTAATAACGGTGTTATCTATAACTGAAGAATAAATAAATATGGCTCCAATCATTTCTAAAGACATTGTGAAAATTACCACATTTAGTGCCGCACGAAAAACATCTTTAAGGCCATCTTGAGCAATAAAATCTCGCGTATTTAAACCTTCTTTAAAGGATGAACTTCCTCTAAAAAAGAAGGCGAAAAAAGAGGTGAATGTTAAAATACCTAAACCGCCTAATTGTATTAGAACTAGGATAATAGATTGTCCTACAATAGTAAAGTCTTTACTGGTATCTAATACCGCTAGGCCTGTTACACAAACAGAGCTTGTGGCTGTAAATAAAGCATTTGTAAAGCTTATACCATTTGTAGTTGCACTTGGTAGCATTAATAAAAAAGCACCTAAGATGGCTAGTATAAAAAAGCTTCCTACAAATACGATGGCAGGATTAAAATACTTTTCATAAATGTAACGTACAAAAACTAGCAGTCTAAGTAAGAAGTATAAAACAAGACCTAATTCTAATATTGGCTTTATTTTTTGTAAAATATAATGATAATCGTTATGTCTATGCGTAATTGCTAAAAAACCAGAAGCTAATAGTAATATTGAGATGATAACAATATTAACAAGTGCAACTCTTTGGTTTTTTTTATACTTATAAGCATAAAGTTTAACAGCATTAAAAATGATTAATAAGACTGATAAAGCAATTAAGCCAAAGACATGTGGTGATGTAAAATTATCAGTATGATCATAACCAAAATCAAAGACAATAAAGAACAATACAATAATATCGAAAAAACGATAAATGTAATTGAGGACAGATTGTCTTTCTAGCTTTGACATTTAAATCACTATGGTTTATTTTAAAACACCTATTTTTAAAATAGGTGTAAATTTACTATTAACTATAGTATTCATTAACTAATTCTACAACACTTTCTACTAAAGGAACTTTTGCTACGCGTACTTCTTTAAAGTGCTTTTTAGCTTCTGTAGCTGTTGTTTCTCCAATACAAAACGCAATTCCTTTTGCTTCGTTTAATTGTAAGAAACTTTGAACTGTAGATGGGCTGTAAAACATAACACCATCTAAATCTTCTTCAATTTTTTTAGCGTCTAGTTTTGTTTCGTAAGCTTCAACTTCGTTAACTTTAATATTGTTTTTAGATAAAATGTCTGGAATTGTATCTAACCTTAAGTTACTACAAAAATAAGTTACTTCTGTACCATCCATAAATTCAGCCATATGTTCAGCTAAATTTTTAGCATAAGATTCATGGTGCTTTACTTTACCTATGCGTTTTTCTACTAAACGTTTAGTACGTCTACCAACACAATATATGTTTTTGAATTGTAATTCTATAGCAGAGAAGTTAGTTAGTAAAGCTTCTACAGCATTCTGACTTGTGATAATGACATTTTCAATCTCATTACGAACGATATTTTTATTTAATCGGTTAGGATTCGTTTTTATATCATCGTTACTTACAGGTACAACATCCCCATGGAACTTAGCAACCTGATCTTTTGTTAATTTCTTAGTTGAATAAATATTAGTGACTTTATCACCTTGACCTAATTCGTCTATCAAAATTTTCCCTCCTTTACCAATAACATAATCAGCACAGAATTCTGCTAAATTATGATGACTACCAAGAGGGACAACTTTAGAAACTTCGATCTTTTTAGAACCATCTGTACTTAAAAGAATAGCTTTAAAATTAACCTCTTCGTCTTTAATGTAAGCTAAAGCTCCGATTGGTGCAGAACAACCGCCTTCAAGACGATTTAAAAACTCGCGCTCAATTGATGTGCTTATTTCTGTTTCTTCGTGATTAATTTCGGCACAAATAGCACGTGTTTCTTCATCTGCTTCTAATGCTGTAATCATTACGGCTCCTTGTGCTGGTGCAGGAATCATCCAATGTAGATTAATAGCATCTTCGGGTGTAAGATTTAGACGTCCTAAACCAGCCCCTGCAAAAATAGCAGCATCCCAATCTTCGTTCTCGTCTAATTTTTCTAATCGTGAATTTACATTACCACGTAGACCAACTATAGTGTGCGTTGGGTAACGGTTTAGCCATTGTGCACGACGTCTTAAACTTCCTGTAGCAATAATGGCATTTCTAGCAGATAAAAACTCTTCATTTTTTTTAATAACTAGAGTGTCATTAACATTTCCACGTTTTAAAACAGCAGCTTGTATAATACCTTTTGGTAAAACAGTTGGTACGTCTTTTAATGAGTGAACTGCAATATCAATGGCGCCTTTCAGCATAGCAACATCTAAAGTCTTAGTAAAAACTCCAGTAATTCCCATTTCGTATAAGGGTTTATCTAGAACTAAGTCTCCGGTAGATTTTATAGGTACAAGTACGGTTTTGTGACCCAATCTTTCAAGTTGAGATTGAACGGTTTTTGCTTGCCACATAGCGAGCTGGCTGTCGCGTGTGCCAATGCGAATAATTTTAGACATTATCTGTAGTTTCTAACTGGAATATTTTTTTGATGAGCTCTATGCTTTCATCAGAAGAGTCACTATCTTCTCTTAAGTGGTGTGCAAATTGATTGGTAATTTTTTGAATAATATTATTACTAATCAATTCGGCCTGATCTTCATTAAAATCAGCTATTTTTTTGCGTTGGTTGTTGAGTTCAGAATTTTTATAATCTGTCAACTTATGTTTTATAGCCTGAATGGTCGGTACAAATTTTAAGGTATCTAACCAAGCATTAAATTCGGCTGTAATTTCTACAATTATACCTTCAGCTTCAGGAATAAATGCTTTACGTTTTTCTAAAGTATCATCCGTAATTTTAGCTAAATCATCTAAATGTACAAGCGTAATATTAGAATGTTCTCTAATATCTTCATTCACATTTTTTGGAATAGATAAATCTAAAACTAATAAAGGTTTTGTAGTCGAAATTAAATCTTTATAAACCGTTGGGCTGTGAGCACCTGTTGCAACAATGGCAATATCTGAAGCGTTTAATTCTTCGGCTAAATTATCGTAATCTTTTACTACAAGATTAAATTTACCTGCAACTTCTTCTGCTTTACCTTTGGTTCTATTGATTAAGGTGATGTGAGAGTTTTTAGTGTGTTTCACTAAGTTTTCACATGTATTTCTTCCTATTTTACCTGTTCCGAAGAGTAGAATATTCTTTTTTGAAATATTTTCTACATTATTCATTATATACTGAACAGAAGCAAAAGAAACAGATGTTGCACCCGAAGATAACAACGTTTCGTTTTTAATACGCTTACTTGCTCTAATTACCGAATTTACTAAACGTTCGGTAAATGAATTAAGTAAGTTGAATTTTTTAGAAGCTCTTGCACCAGCTTTAAGTTGAAAGATAATTTCAAAATCACCTAAAATCTGACTATCTAAACCAGAACCTACACGAAACATGTGGTTAATGGCTTCTTTATTTTTATGTACGTAAGCGACTTCTTGAAACTCTTCTACAGTTCCTTTAGTGTTTTCACATAATAAATGAATCAGCTGAAATGGATGTTCTGCAAAACCATACAATTCCGTACGATTACATGTAGAAATTACCACTAGGCTTTCTATACCGTTTTCTTTGGCTTGGGTCAATACGTTTTCTTTAGCGGTATCGCTAAGACTAAAATGACCACGCACTTCCGCATCAGCTTTTTTATAGCTGAGACCTATAGCGTAAAAATATTTACTTTTATGTTGCATTGTGACGTTCGCTCGTTTACCTGACTTTGGAAAGTAACGGCGCAAATGTAATTTCGATATTTTTAAAAAAACAACGCTAGGAGAACTTTTAGTATCGCTTGTGGTTTTTTAGCCTCGTTTTTATCAAAAAGATGATAAAAATCATACTTTTGTATATAATTAAGAGCTTTCGAGCTTCTTGTTTAGAACAAATCTAAATAATAGTAAAATGAATTCAGAAAAAAAGGACTTAAAAAGTATCGCTAAAGGTACTTTTGAAGAAACATATCTAGAAGAAGGCTTTTTTGTTTTAACGCATAAAAATGAAAATGATACTGTAGAAATTCTTGAACGGAAGATAGATAGCAGCTATATTCAGTTTCATTTTTGTAATAAAGGAACTGCTGCTTTTGTGTTTAACCAAGGGCGTTATACTTTAAATATTGATGAAGAAACGTCTTTATTACTTTATAATCCTGAGCGCGATTTACCTATTCATTTAGAATTACAACCGCATTCTTGGTTGGTGTCTTTAGTGATTTCTATTAAGAAGTTTCATGGTTTATTTTCTGAAGATACCAATTACGTTACTTTTTTAATGGATGATAATAAGGATAAAAAGTATTATAAGGATGGAAAAATTTCTCCATCAATGGCTGTGGTTTTAAATCAGTTAATTAGTTTTAATCTTAATAACTCTATTAAACCTTTATATTTTAAAGGTAAGGCTTACGAATTATTAAGTCTGTTTTTTAATAGAAGCGAGGATGCAGATATTGAGCAATGTCCGTTTTTAGTTGATGAGGTTAATGTTGCTAAACTAAAAAAAGCAAAAGATATTATTATTGCTAATATGTCAGAGCCACCAACGTTACAAGAGTTAGCAGATGAAATTGGTTTAAGTCTTAAAAAATTAAAAGAAGGCTTTAAGCAGATTTATGGCGACTCGGTTTTTAGTTTTCTATTCGATTATAAAATGGAAGTAGCACGTAAACTTTTAGAATCTGGCGATTATAATGTTAACGAAGTGGGATTACGAGTGGGTTACAGCACTGGAAGCCATTTTATAGCTGCTTTTAAAAAGAAATTTGGGACTACGCCTAAGAAGTATATTACGGCTTCTAGTTGAAAAGCGAAATGATTAAAAATTACTTAGTTTCTCAAATTACAAGTTATAGCCAATGCTAAACATAATAATGCGAGGTAAAATATAAGTCTTACTATCTGAAATTAGATAATCAGAAAAACTATTACTTTGTTTAAATTCTTCATTAAATAGGTTTTGACTCGTGATTTTAAAAGACCAAGCGCTATTCTCTCTTTTGTATGATAAAGATGTATTTGCAATTTGATAGTCGTTTTTTCGAGCTAAATCTTTGTTGTTATAAATGTTTTTACTGTATTCAAAATTGAATATAAAACCATCAAAAAAATAGTAATCTATTTTTGAAAAAGGTACTGTAGTTACAAATTTAGAAGTTGTACTGTTAGATGTAAATCGACTAATATCCTGTTTTAAACCGATTTCTATGGTTGGAAACTTTTCAAAGAGCGTTTCTAAACCCAATTCATAATTATAACTTGTATTTCTGTTTGTTTCAATAGTATTATCTACCTCTTGTTTGAAGTTTGACTTGTTGTATCCTACATTAAATTTAGATTTTATGTTTTTAATATCTTTTTCTAAGTGAATGTTAGCCGTAAAATCTTCAGAAGCGTTATTAAATAGTTTGGCACTTATAAATTGATTAATTTGTTGAGAGGCGTTTGGATTGGAAGAATCAAAAACAACAGTATTCTTTACACCTCTAATTTGCTTGTTATAGCTAAGATTTGCAAATAGAACTAAACCTCTATACAGGCTAAATCTACTATATCTTATATTCAGCGAATGAAATAAGTTGTTTTCTAAATTTTCATTACCTCTAAAAACAGAATTATAAGATTGTAAATAAAATTGGTTTGCAAAACGACTAGCATCAGAGAAGCTTGTTTTTAAGTTGTAATTCAGTTGAATTTTTCTAGATTTATTAAAGTCGATTTTAGCTAAAAAATCTGGTAACACAATCCATTTATTTTTGTGAATCTTAGTTTGTTGATTTACGTTCCAATTATAATTGTGTAAAAAGGCACCTTGCTTAAAAGTAAAAATACCTGTTCTAAATTTATAATGTATTCCTACAAAGGCATCGTTTAATTTAAAATCTAGATTATTATTGAAACCATCAGATTGAAAATTATTTTCATCACCATTATCTAATATTTGTTGGTCTGTAGTAAGGAAATCCTCTGCTAAAAGTTTATTGCCGAGTGTGGTATATATGTGGTTACTCTTGTTAATTTCCCAGTAATATTTAAAGATACCATCAAAATTTTGCTGTTCCGTGTCTCTATTTTGGTTAAGACGTATTAAATCTTGACTATTATCTGTTGGAATTAATCCTTGTAGAATTGGATCTTGTGTAGACCAAAAGTTATTTCTGTCGGTTGAATCGAATACATAATTGATAACAGCTGAAAACGTATGGTGTTTAGATTTTCTTTTGTGCCACTCTACATTTTGGTTTAAAAAAGTAGCCGTTAAATTTCTGTTTGTATTTATGTTATTAGTATTGTTTGAGACAATTGTTGCTAAATTATCGTTATTAGTTGTATTTGTTCTTTTTATTTGGGTTCTCGCATGCCACCATTCTGATGCGTTTGGCACATATTCTAAATTAAGGTTTGTTATACCTAATAAATTTTGAGCATTTGTTTTATTGGTTTTCTCTTCTGTATAGGTTGTGTATTCATTAAAATCCTCAACAAAATTGTTGGTATCACTATCTGAAAGAATTATATAACCAGAAATATCTAATTTTGAGGAAACTGTTTTAGTAATGTTTAAAGCACCAAATTTTTGCGTGCTTGTTAAGACATCTTTATTGTCCATAAATTGAGAAAAGTCGCCTCCACGGAAATTAAAATTACCTTTAAAAACAGCATTTACACCACCAGAAAAACTAAGATAATCTTTAAAGGACATGGTTTGCTCACCTATATTATTAATATTACCGATAAAATTTATATTGATTTTTGGTGCATAATAAAAGAGGTTTGCACTTGTTTTATAAAAATCGTTATTGCCTATTCCAGCAGATATATCACCAAAAGTAAATCGGTTTTTATCTTTTTTTAGTTTAATATTCATAGCCATTTCATCAGAATCTGTTAAACCCTTTAAAAAGGCGATTTCATTATAATTATCAATGACTTCTATATCTCCAATTGCATTTGCAGGAATGTTTTTTACGGCTAATTTAGAGTTGCCACCGAAAAATTTTTTTCCATCAACTAGCATATGGGTGATTTTTTTACCTAAAACGGTCACACTACCATCTTTGGTTACTTCTACACCAGGTAGTTTTTTGAGTACGTTTCTTAATTTTCGCTCAGAGCCATCAACAAATTTATCGGTTTTGTAGGTAGTGGTATCACCACTCACGGTTACGGGCATTTCTATAACAACTTCATCTAACTCCTCTGAAGATGGCTCTAAAATAAAATCTTTTTTTAGCGCATTTGAGGCTATAAATTGAAAATTAATAGGCTTGTAACCTAAATACGAAATTCTAACTGTTACTGTATCTCCTTTAGTAAGTTGTAATTTGTACAATCCCTCATTATCCGTTATAGAAAATTGTAAGTTTTTTGATAGGTCTTTGGGTTTAGCAATTACATTAGCATACGGAACCACATTATTAAGGCTATCTTTAACGGTACCCGATATTGTTATTTTTTGACCCCATAACTGTGTTGAAAAAAATAGGAATAAAATGATATAGTTTATTTTCATCCACTAATTGTTACCGAAGACACTGCGTTTTGCTTTTTCTATAATTTTTTCATATTCTTCATAAGTAACAACCTTTCCTTTCGTTGGAGCTTTTACTTTAATCTTTTTTTTGGGATTAAGTTCTATTTTAGTAGCCTTAAAGGTTGTTTTACCCAGTTCTAGTTCTAAAATTAATCCAGGTAAACCATATTCGCCTTTTGGTCCAAAATTTAAGGGTAATGCTGGTGCATACCAAGCTGTAACTTTGCCTTCACTTCTTTTGGCTTTAAAGACTGTGTAGCCATTAATTTCTTTTGCTTCTTGTGTTAATTCCCACTCTAAATCTGGGTTTGGATATATAAAACATTCACCTATCACACAATTTTTTATTAAGTATGTGTCTTTCTTAATATTATAGTAATACTCATTAGAGCCACCTGCACTTATTCTAGCTGTCCCTTGCGCTATGTCACTATTGTCTAAATTTAAATCTTTCTCTACTTTATATAGACCTTCACCATTATTAAATACAATTTTTGACACAATGGGTTTTGTATTTGAGAAAATAGCATCCAGGCTTTTTACCATAAACTCACCTTTCTTTTCTTTGATTAATGAATCTCTTTTTTTAAAGTAATCATCTTTTTTATTTTGATTTATAGTAGACTCGTAAGTTACAATACCAGAAAGATTAGATTGCGCGCTCAAAGCCCATGTTCCAAAAAAGATGGTAAAAACTATTAGTATTCTAAGATATTTCATGTGTTTTTTATAAAAAATCTAAAGGTATTTAATCTTTAGATATGATTAATTTGCAAAGCTTATCTGTAACTATATGAATACCTTAAAGATAAAAAAAAACACTAACATTATGGTTTTTAGTTTTCTATTTGATTATAAAATGGAAGTGGCACGTAAACTTTTAGAATCTGGTGATTATAATGTTAACGAAGTTGGGTTACGAGTGGGTTACAGCACCGGAAGCCATTTTATTGCGGCTTTTAAGAAGAAATTTGGGACGACGCCTAAGAAGTATATATCGGCTTCTAGTTAGGTTTTAGAACCTATATTCTAGTTTTAATAGCACATGTCTTGGTAGTAACCTATATTCGGTGGAAGAAGAGCCAATATCGCTTATTGAGAATGTTCTGTAGGTTTTAGTGTTGAATAGGTTTTTACCGGTTAAACCCAAAGATAGTTTACTTTTTGGGAGTTGATATCTGGCATTAAAATCTAAGAAATAATACGTGTTATCCGTTGTTTGTATATTTCCAAAATAATAACGCTCAGATTGTAACTGTAAATCAAATTTGTCATTAAAAATAAAGGTTAAGTCTAAAAAACTTTCATTGTTAGAATAAGTATTATTAATTGTGGTTTCTATTTCGTTTGTTGTCCATTTTGTACCTATATGGTAGTTGAAGACACCTTTAAAACCTGAACGTAATTCTATGCCGTAATTATAATTATTAGAGATTATGGTTCTTAGGTCTGAATTATTTACAATGTTTTTAAATTCGCTTTTAGAGTAGCCTAAATCTAGTTTTAAATTAGAAGATATAAACTTAAAATAATAATCGAATTTAGAATTTATACTTATAAACGCTCGGTCTTTTATTAGTATTTGTCGCGATTGGGTAAAATTTTGTTGAATTTCTGTATTCGTAGAAAAGAAATCGTGATTTTTACTGTACAAAATAAATGTATTTGCAAAAAAGCGATCGCTCCAATTACCCAATTGATAATTAAACGAAACACTAGAGGCATCTAATTGATTAAAACTACTAGTGCCAGAAGAAAACGATCTAAAGCCAGTAAGTACAAAATTGTTATATACATTTAAAATTGTTGCATTTGTAGTATTATAAGAATACGACGAAGTAATTTTATTTTTATCATTTATTTTCCAATCCAAACCTATACTTGGGTTAAGGAAGAAAGGGTTTTGGTTCTCTGAGCTATTGCTGAATTCTAATTGATTAAAAAGCTGATGTATGTTTAATTTTCCTGTGAGTCCAAAATCGCCTATTTTATAACGGTATTTGCTTTTTACATACAAATCATTAACGGTATAGGTGGTATTGTTTTGGTAATTTATGGGTTGTTCTAAAGTAGTTTCATTTTCTAAGATTGAAAACTCAGTATTTAATTTGTCTTTTCGATATTCATTACCAAATTGAAGTTCTAATAAGTTCCCATTAGGTTTTCTATCTAATAAATGTGCGCTTACACCTGCAAATTGCATTTGGTTGGTGCTTTGTTGTTTTACGTTGTTTGTATTAGTTGCATCTGGGAATAAGTCTTGATAAAAGAATTGGTTGATACTATAATTTTGTGGTGATTTTTCTTGAGTAAAGCGACCTGTAAGTAAAAAGACTTTTTTATCTGTAAATTTATTGGTGTAATTGATTTTTTGATCAAATAATGTATTTTGATGCTTTAGATTTTCTATTGTAGAATTCCCGTTAAAGATTAAATTAGAGCCATCATTATAATTACCACTATTAAATTTTGTGGTCGCTTCTAGCATTTTGGTTTTAGAGATGTTGTAAGTTAAATCTAACTTACCAAATGCAATTCTTTTTTTGTTTCTAAGATTATAGTCTTCGGTATTGGTAAAGTTGGTGTTGTTTGCATTGATATTATCAATTTTATTTCTGTAAAAATCGGTTTCATCCCAATTAAAAAAGCCTAATGTTTTTATTTTTAGTTTCTCAGTAGGATTAAATATAGCATTTAATGAAACCAGTTCTGCATTATTAAAATTGGTTCTGCTACGTTTAAAATTTAAGCTACCAGCAGATAAATGTAGTAAATTATTAACCTGTTGGTTGTCCCCAATACTGGCCGGCTCATTAATACGGTAAGGCTTTATGAGTTGTTGAATATCTCCTGTGGTATCATAACCAACACTGTTGCCGTTGGCTAAAAAATAGTATTTATTTTTTTTGCCAAAATTCATAAGGTTACCTTTGAGTTGGTAGAAACTATCATTACCAATACTTAGTTCAGCATTACCAAACCAAATACGTTTAGCATCTTCTTTTAGCTTCAAATTTAGAGCTACTTTATTGCTTTCTTCAATGTCTTTTAGTAACCGATTGTTTGAGTAGTGTTTTAATACCTCAACCTCTTCTATAGGATAGGCAGGCATATTTTTTGACAATATTTTATAGCCTTTCTCAAAAAGATCGTCTCCATCAATCATAAGTTTCTCAATTTCTTGATTGCCTACTTTAACTGTGCCGTTACTATCTATATTTAATCCTGGAATTTTTTTTAATAGGTCTTCTACCGTTTGTTCTGTGCCATTAGTAAAGAATCTAGTTTTAAAAAGGATGGTGTCTTTAAGGATAGAAATAGGTTTTTCTGCATGGATAATTACTTCTTTTAAATCTATGGGTTGCTCTTCTAAAACGATATCTAAGTTAAGATGGCTTTGATTTTTTAAAATAGTAATGGAAATGATTTTGGTTTTATAGCCAAGGGAGGAAAACGAAAGTTTAAAATGACCGTATTGGTTAGTGGTTAATTTATAGTTTCCATTTTGATCTAAAAATGTATATCCAATAGTTGAAGAGCCAAGAGAATCTTTTAGAATAATACTTGCTGAAGGAATTGAATTTCCATTTTTTTTCTTTAACAAATCCTGAAATAATTGTTTGGGAATAAATGAGACCATTAAAAAATAAAAAAATTAATAGAATTAGTTCTTTTTCTCTTCCCATTCAAATTTAATTTCGAAACCTGTTCTTGGAACTTTTGTTTGAGTTACTTGTACTCCTTTTGGGAGTTTGCTTGCCATTCTTTTAAACTGTGTATTATTGTTAAATTTTCTGTCAGCGTATTGTTTTATTGTTAAAGTTTCTTTTCCTTTTAAAACAGGCTGCAAGTCTAAAGCAGTTTCTTCAGTTTGTTTGATTGAATTTACTTGTCAATGGTAACGTTTAGTTGTGTCATATATTTCCATAATCAGCCCTGGTAAACCACTAAATTTCCAAGGTCCGTAAGGCAAAGGATACTCTTCCGAATACCATGCAATATAATTTCTACCTCTAAAGTATAAAGTTGCTTTTTTTAAAAGGTACTTATCAAGCATTTTTTCTTCATCATGAATTTCCCATTTCAATTGTGGGATATTTTCTTCTACTATGAATTGTTCAGAAAATAAATTTATTCTTGATATAAGGGTATCTTTATTGAAATCTTGGTAAAAAACTTTTTTCTTTCCTGCGGAAAATAAATCATATTCCGTGTTTTCCTCGTCACTTTGTTTTATGCTAGATTCTGTATTTTTCCCGTACATGAACATGGACTTTTTTCTCGAGCTATCTAAATATAAAATGCCTTTTTGTGTGGTTGGTCTTTCGGTATTAAAGGAGATTGTATATTCTATTTCAACATCATAATTCATATTCTGTGCATAGGTAATATGAGTAATGATATAAAAAAGTATAATTGAATAAGAAATTATTTTCATGTAATTTGAACGATTAAGGTTTGTCTATCAGGCGCTTCAATCATTAAAAAATTAAAAGAAGGCTTTAAGCAGATTTATGGCGACTCGGTTTTTAGTTTTCTATTCGATTATAAAATGAAAGTGACACGTAAACTTTTAGAATCTGGTGATTATAATGTTAACGAAGTTGGGTTACGAGTGGGTTACAGCACCGGAAGCCATTTTATTGCGGCTTTTAACAAGAAATTTGTAACTACGTCTAAGAAGTATATAACGGTTTCTAGTTAACTAAAAGCATTATTGGTTTTGGTATTTATAGACGTATAATGTTTTATTAAGTAGCTGGCACTTCCTATAAAAGGTAAGCCTACAATTAGTACTGTCCAAATTAAAAACTTAAAAGTACTCTCGTTTTTTGATGCTAAAACTAAGCTTGTAATAATCATTACGACTAGTAATGTTCCCATGAAAATAATTTACATTGGTGTAATAAAAAGCATATTTTTTGGTCTAGTTGATTTAAGGTGAAAAGACAAATTAAATCTTAGTAATCATAATACCCATCACCACCGATAGCTCTAACACGTTGTCTGTCTTTATAAATAGCAAGATTTAAGATTTCAGTATACTGCTCTTTTAACTCTTTTGTTTTGTCTATCATAGTGCCGTAATTTTCAGATTTAGAGTAATAATTCACTACCAATTCATTTGGGTTTTTGGGTTTTATAAAAGATATGTAATGTAAAGTTTCTAATTTGCCAGAATACTCATCGTCTTTATCTATTTTAAAGAAATACATCACTGCATCTTTTCCTTTGTCCGTTATAAAATCGCGTTTAAGAATAAACTTAATTGAATCTTTTTCTTTTTCATAATTAGCATCCGATAAGAGTTTAGATTTTGCAAATTGCTGTTGGTTAATTCCAATAGATTTAATTTTATTTAAAAGCCTTTCTTTGTCTAACTCTTCTAAAAGTAAGTATTGGTTTTCTTCGTTTTCTACGAGTATTTCGTTCAGCTTTTCTGGTATGGTTTCTTTTGCTTTAGATAATAATACATAATATTTTACTAAGGCATATGCGTCATCTACATTTAGTAATTTGTCAAAGAAATCTTTTGCCGAGCGTTCATTTCTGTAGAGGAAAATTAAACGAACATAAGTAGATAAATCACTAGAGTAGGTGTTGTATCCGTAATTATAGTTTCCTAAATTTCGCTTAATTTCCATTTTAGCGTCATTAATCAACTGATTTTTATATTTTTTGTATGTTTTTTGTCTTATTAAACCGCTATCTTTTACTTTGGCTAGTAAAGTGTAAAGAGGTTGTTTATACTCTTCTATGGTAGAGTATTCAAGTATTTTAGGGAATAAAGAAGCTTTAAGTTGTAAAGAGTCTTTACTGTTATAATTGTAAAACATGCTGTTTACGCTTCCTAAGGGTAAATCACGTTCCATAAGTTCTAAAGCAATTTTATAGGATGCTTTATTATTAGAATCTAATAAGCCTTCTAAGATTGAGGTTTGTGTTTGCGGATCGGAATAACTATCGAGATACAGTTGCTTTATAAATTCTAAATTATTCTTTAAGTCGATTGTAATAAGCTGTTCTACGAGGTGAGATTTAATGTCTAGGCGGTCTTTATCAAACTGAAAATCTTTTAATACCGAAATGATGTCTTTACTGTTGTGCTTTTTAAACTTAACAAGTTCATAAGCTTCTAAAACGATACTATCATTGGCTCTTAGTGCTTTAAAAAACAAATTAGTTTTATCTTTTAAAACACTTTTACCTAATAAGGTGTCTTTTGGCGTGAATGAATTGTAGAATTCTGATACAAATTTTGAAGGACCATTTATTGAATCTATCAAAGTTTTTAATTCATATAGAACGCCTTCTTTCAAAATATTTTTAACTAACACTTGTTTGGCACTCGAAGAATCCGAGTAAGTAAAATTGTGAGTGTAAATATCACCAGTTTTTAATGACGAACGATTGCCTATATTAAATGGTTTTTCTGATATATAATAACGCGACTTATAGTTTACTTTATCCTCTAAATTTTTCCAAAGACTATCTACGTTATAAAACATTTGTAAATCGTGAAACTTAGTTCTATAGATTGCAATTTGTTCATTGGCATTTGTAGAATAAACCGTTTCGTTTATTGTTTGCTCATAATCTTTAAGTTTTGTATTGCCGTTGTAATTATAAGGGTTTGGTAATGGTGCTTTTCCGTTTGTATTTACAGAGAAGTATAGCGATGTGTCGATTACTGTTTTAAAATTGGTATAATCGGTTTTGTTGAATTTAAAAGATTTGAAAAATGCAGTTTTATCAGCAGCATTATTTCCAACGTAACCTAATAAGTAATAGCTACCATCTTTTGCTATGGTTTTAAGATGGAGTTTTTTGCCTGTTAAAGAATCTAAAACAGCATAAGATTCATAATTTTTGTAATCACCAGCTTTAAATCCGCCTTTAGCTTCTGAGAGCTTATAGTTTTTATATAAAGCATGATGAAAATATTTAGCCTCAAAGCTATCTTCTTCAATATAAGAGAGGTCGTTTAATACCGCTTCTTCCAAAAAATAATAGGCATCATCTTTATAACCTTCAAGTAGTTTTTTTCCATAATTATTCATGTTACTAGAGGTATAATATTCAGGAAAATTAACTTGAAATTTTTTTTCTGGTGACACAAATAATTGTGTGCTATTTGAAGATGTTTTTAAATCGATAGAATTAAAAACGTCACCTTCATGTTTTAATACAAAATCACTTCGACCTGCAAATTTTATAATGATGATTTCTAAAGGTGTTTCGTAAATATGATATTTCTGAAACTCTCCTTTTTTAGTCTTGTTAACAATGCTTATACCAGGATAAGGATCTGTTAATTCTTCTTTTTTAATAATATCTCCAGGAATGTCCTCGTATAATAAATTATCAATATCCTTTAAGGTGATATTAGATTTTTCGTTTGGTAAATATCTAAAACGGCTAATTCTATTAATGGTTAAATAGGCTCCATTAGTCATATCTGGATCTAAATAATACTTTTGTCCGCCGTAAGAAAACTCACGTAACTCATCGTAAGTGTTGATGCTTAAAAACCCATCTGGTGTTGTGTGTTTTTTAAGTGTTGGTGCTATAAATAGGCTGTCTAACTTTATTTTTTCTATTTTACTGTAATTAGTTTGCTTAGATGTTAATGCTTTTACAGTGTAACCTCTTTTTCGTAACAGATTAATCATGCCGTGTTCGCCTGGTAAATGAGCAGCTCCAACACCGGCAAAAACCGATTTGGTTGGCATTAGTTTATCTAAAGAAACCACCATATTTTCATTACGGATGTAAAGCATGTTTTCTCTAAAGAATTTTGTGTTTACAGCAGCTCCAATAGAATCTAATAAATCTAAATTGCGATCGCGATAAAGATTTTCTTGAATTAAATAAGGATTTTCTTTAGCGTATAGCTTTTGAATCCACGGTTCTAATTCCTTTTTATTAGCATTGTAAGCTGCTTTTGAGGTCAAGTATCTCGATTCTTCTAAGTCTTCTAAAGCATATATTTCTTTGTTATTTTTCTTTCCCGCTTGAAAAATAAACATGTCTAAATAAGTTTCTTCTTCAAAATTATCTGAAGCATTGCTTTTTCTGTATAAATAGGCATTTATGGCATTGTTATCCATCCTAACAGAACTTCTAATTGTGGTTTCTTCAGGGTGCATTAACTTAAATGCATTGGTGTAGAAATCTTCATTATAATCATTGTAGGCAGCTATTTGATTTAGCATGGTTTCATGATTAAATTCAGGCCAAGTTGTGGGGTCAGATTCTAAAGCAATACAATCACTTTGGTCTAAGGCTTTATAAAACACATCATCGAGTCTAAAAGCTACTTTTTTGCTGACATGCATGGTGCCATAGAGATAAGACGGTTTTTCTAATCCGTTTCCGGTAACCTTCCAAAGTAAACTCTGATATTGTTGTTGTGAGAAAGCAAAAGCGGTAAATAAAACAAGAATTATAGAAGCGGTTTTTTTCATAATATAATTTAAGCGGTACTTGTAAAGATATTTAAATCCTTTTAAGGGTTGGGTAGAATTCGTTAAACTCGATTAAATACCAAGATTAAAACTATTCATTTTTTAATGGATAACTTAAAAGTTAACAAAACATTTAAGATAGTAGAATAAATAAAAGCAATACCAACCATTAGAAATTATTATATTAAGGGTGTATTTTTGTAAGCGAAAAAGAAAACTATGGCAAAAGGAATTTTATTAGTCAATTTGGGTTCACCAGAGAGTCCAAATCCTAAAGATGTTAAGAAATATCTTGGGGAATTTTTAATGGATGAACGTGTTATTGATGTACCACTTTGGGCTAGAACGCTATTAGTAAAAGGTATTATTTTAAATACACGACCAAAAGCATCTGCAGCTGCATACAAGAAAATTTGGTGGGAAGATGGTTCGCCTTTAATTGTGTTATCTGAACGACTTCAAGAAAAAGTTCAAGAACAAGTAGAATATCCTATTGCATTAGCCATGCGTTATGGTAGTATGACGATTAAAAAAGGCTTACAAGAATTAGTCGATAAAGGTGTTGATGAGGTCTTTTTAGTACCATTATATCCTCAGTTTGCTATGGCAACTACCGAAACTATTTTGGTGTTAGCTGAAGAAATAAGACAAGAACATTTCCCTCAGTTAAAATTTTCAGATTTAAAAGCATTTTATAATAATCCAGAATATATCGAAGTACTTTCTAACAGTATTTCTAGAAGTATTGAAGGAAAAGATATCGATCATTTATTGTTTTCTTATCATGGAGTTCCTGAACGTCATATTAGAAAAAGTGATGTTACAAAATCGCATTGTAAAATTGATGGAAGTTGTTGTGCAACACCATCTAAAGCACATGAGTTTTGTTACAGACACCAATGTAAAGAGGTAACACGTTTGGTTGGGGAACATCTTAAATTGAAAGAGAGAACATACTCTACCAGTTTTCAATCGCGATTAGGTTTCGATCCATGGTTAAGACCTTATACAGATAGAACCATTGAGCGTTTTGGAAAAGAAGGGATTAAGAAAATGGCCATTGTAACGCCTGCGTTTGTTAGTGATTGTCTTGAAACTTTAGAAGAAATTGCTATGGAAGGTGAAGAGATTTTTCACGAAATGGGAGGAAAAGAATTTTCTACAGTTCCATGTTTAAATGATGATGCCGAATGGGTCAGTCTTTTAGCAAAATGGATTAATGAATGGGCAACTTCTAAATAGTTAAGTTAATTAATGGCAAAAGTGTCGTCAGAAGAATTAGGAAATCAACCAATTGGTCAATTGCTAATTAAGCAAGCTGTGCCTGCATCTATTGGAGTGTTGGTTATGTCTCTAAATGTTGTAGTTGATACTATTTTTGTTGGGCAATGGATTGGTGCCATTGCTATTGCAGCTATAAATATTGTATTACCTGTTTCGTTCTTTATTGCGGCTTTAGGAATGAGTGTTGGTGTTGGTGGAGCATCTATTATTTCTCGCGCACTTGGTGCTTCTAATTACGAGAAAGCTCTAAAAACTTTTGGAAACCAAATTACATTAGTTTTAGTATTAACCACATCTATTGTAGCGTTAGGCTTATTTTTTGTAGATGATATTATTCTGCTCTTTGGTGGTAAAGGCGAAATTTTTGCCCCTGCAAAAGTGTATTATAAAATTGTGCTTTACGGAATTCCTATGTTGGCCTTTTCTATGCTTGGTAATAATGTAATTAGAGCAGAAGGAAAACCAAAATTCGGAATGTATGCCATGATGATTCCATCGATTGGTAATTTACTTTTAGATTATATTTTTATCAATTTGTTGGGTTACGGAATGGCTGGTGCGGCATGGGCAACAACAATTTCTTATAGTTGCTCATTCTTATTTGTTGTTTGGTTTTTTAATTCAAAGCATTCAGAATTAAAAATAAGCTTATCACACTTTGGTCTTGATTTGTCTATTGTAAAAGAAATTGCAGCTTTGGGTTTTGTAACCTTGGCAAGACAAGCTGTTGTTAGCGTTACATACTTGTTTATGAATAATATTCTATTCAATTTAGGTGGTGCAACTTCTGTTACAGCATATGCTATTGTGGGTAGAATGTTAATGTTTGCTTTGTTTCCTGTACTTGGTGTAACTCAAGGTTTTTTACCAATTGCAGGATTTAATTATGGCGCTAAAAATTACGAACGTGTTAGGGAGAGTATTAATATTGCTATAAAATATGCCGCTATTTTAGCCTCTGTAATATTTGTAGTGCTTATGTTGTTTCCTGAGGCAATTACTAGGGTATTTACTTCAGATTTAGATGTTATAAGACAAACACCTTCTGCAATGCGCTGGGTTTTTGCTGCGACACCAATTATAGCATTGCAACTTATTGGTGCTGCTTATTTTCAGGCGATTGGTAAGGCCACACCTGCATTGTTACTTACGTTGTCTCGGCAAGGGTTTTTCTTTATTCCATTGATATTAATTTTACCAAAATTTTATGGTGAAATTGGCGTGTGGATGTCATTTCCTATTGCAGATGTTTTAGCTACAATTGTAACGGGCTATTTTTTAAATCGTGAAATCCGAAAAAATCTAATCAATAAAATAGTTTAAATTAGTGAGCTCATGGAGTATTACCAATATATAAAATCCTTTCATCTTATTTTTGTAATTACATGGTTTGCTGGGTTATTTTATATTCCTAGGTTGTTTGTGTATCAAATTGAAGCATCCGATAAGCCTTCACCCGAAAAAGAAATTTTAGGTAAACAATTAAAACTAATGGCAAAGCGATTGTGGTTTATTATCACTTGGCCTTCAGCAATTTTAGCGACTTTATTTGCTGTCATATTAATGATTTTAATGCCAAGCTGGTTTCAGCAAAGCTGGATGCATGTAAAACTCACGTTTGTATTGCTCTTATTTATTTACCATTATAAAACACATATTTATTTTAAGCAACTTCAAAATGATGAAGTAAAAGTAACTTCTAGTTTTATGCGTATTTGGAACGAAGGTGCAACATTTATACTCTTTGCTGTTGTTTTCTTGGTGATTCTTAAAAGTTCAATTAATTGGATTTTTGGTGTTGTAGGTATTTTTGTTTTGGGTATTTTAATTATGCTCGGGTTTAAGCTGTATAAAAATATGCGTTCTAAAAACCCAGAAGCTTAAAGGTGTCTTTAAAATTTTAATTAATTTGAAAATTAGACGTACTTGCTTTGGATTGATTATTGCTATCTTTAAGACTTGTAACTAAGAATTAAAAGACGCCCATTCATATTGGGTATTTCCATAATGATTAAACGCCTATCCTTAAGAGCCCGAATAGTTTTAAACATGATCCTTTTGGTCTTGTTGGCATCTGGTTTAATTGCAGCAGTAACGATTTATCAATATAGTGAAGAGGCTAAAGATTACCATAAAGAACGTTTAGAGCGAAAGGAAAAAGCCATTAAGCAAAGTATTGATTTTGTTATAAGGGAAACTACTTATCCTGTAACTACAGAAAATATTCCACTAATTTTTAAAGATGAAATATTTGAAATAGATGCCATTCATAATCTACAAATTAAACTATACGATCTCGATGGGCAATTACTAAAAAGTTCTAAACGAACCTTGCAGGTAGATCCAAATGAACGCTGTTTAGATGCTGAAATACTGAATGTTTTATCTAATACTTTAGAGCATCGTTATGTTTTAAAAAACAAAGTTTCGGGTCATACCTTTCAATCTTCGTATAGCTATATTATGGACGAAAAGTTTAAAAACATTGCAATTTTAAACTTACCGTATTTAGAAAATGATGACTTCTTTAATAAAGAGCTTAAGGAGTTTTTGTTTCGTTTAGCTTATGCTTATTTGGTACTTATTCTTGTTGCTATCATTTTTGCTTATTTCATCTCTAAGTTTATTACAAAATCACTTAAAACGATTAGTGATAAAATGAGTGAAACACGACTTGAAAAACGAAATAAGAAAATTGAAATTGAATCTTCTAGTGAAGAAATTGAAACGTTAGTAAATTCATATAATAGTATGATTGATGAGTTAGAGGCAAGTGCTGTTAAATTAGCGACCAATGAGCGAGAGCAAGCTTGGCGAGAAATGGCTAAACAGGTCGCTCACGAGATTAAAAATCCTTTAACACCGATGCGATTAACCGTTCAGAGTTTTGAACGAAAATTTGATCCACAAGATGAAAATATTCATCAAAAACTTAAAGAATATAGTAATACCCTTATACAGCAAATAGATATTTTGAGCTCTATTGCTTCTGCTTTTTCAAACTTTGCGAAAATGCCTGCGCAAAAAAGTGAAATTCTTAATGTGGCGCTTATTGTTAAGATGGCACTCGATATTTTTAATGAAGATTATATTGAATTTCATTCAGAAAAAGATGAGATTATAGCTAAGTTTGATAGAACACAATTAATTAGAGTTGTGACCAATTTAGTTAAAAATGGGATTCAATCGATTCCTGATAATTCTGAAAATTCAAAAATTTCTGTTTGTGTTTTTAGTGATAATACTAATGTGATTATTACTATTGAAGACAATGGTTCTGGTATACCAGACGATACTAAGGCTAAGATTTTTGAACCTAAATTTACTACTAAATCTAGTGGTATGGGACTTGGTTTAGGAATGGTTAAAAACATTGTAGAAACTTATAATGGAAGTATTACCTTTACATCACAACTAGGAAAAGGAACCATTTTTACAGTAACTTTTCCTAAGAATTAACTTTTTTAAAGTTTAAGAAGCTCTTGGTATATTAATCTAAACTTATTTTAGAGTTCTTAAATTAGTAAAGAAATTTAGATAATATAACAACTAGATTCCTTTTTTTTAAGAGGAATAAAAATAAACTTTCTATGAACTACGAAAATATTTTATCAGAACATTCTAACGGAATTACAACCATTACAATTAACAGACCTAAAAAGTTAAATGCTTTAAATAGAGCTACCATTCAAGAATTGCATGATGCTTTTGAAGCTGCTGATACAGATGGTGATACTAAGGTGGTCATTATTACAGGAAGTGGGGAGAAAGCCTTTGTCGCAGGTGCTGATATTAGTGAGTTTGCTGATTTTAATGTTGAAGAAGGAGGTGATTTAGCTGCTTATGGTCACGAAATTTTATTTGATTTTGTAGCTAATTTAAGTACACCGGTTATTGCTGCTGTAAATGGATTTGCTCTTGGTGGTGGATTAGAATTAGCTATGGCTTCTCATTTTAGATTGGCAAGTGATAATGCAAAAATGGGATTACCAGAAGTGTCTCTTGGCGTTATTCCAGGATATGGAGGTACACAACGTTTACCACAATTAGTAGGTAAGGGGAGAGCTATGGAAATGATTATGACAGCAGGTATGATTGACGCAAATAAAGCTTTAAGCTACGGTTTGGTGAATTATGTTGTGCCTCAAGAAGAATTATTACCTCTTGCTGAAAAGATTGCTAGTAAAATAATGCGCAACTCTTCTGTTGCCATTGCTGAGGCTATTGGTGCAATTAACGCAAATTATGATGACGGAGTCAATGGATTTGAGGTAGAGATTGAAGCTTTCGGTAATTGTTTTGGTACCGAAGATTTTGTTGAAGGTACTACGGCTTTTTTAGAAAAACGTAAGGCAGATTTTCCTGGAAAGTAATATTCCAGGGAAGTAATAAAATAATAGTCGTGTAAAATGTTATCTAACAATAGTTTTTTTAGATAACATTTTATATGATAAATAGATAGGAGCTACTAATATGAAGCTTGCTACAATAAAAGGGCTCATGATTGCTAATTGTATTTTGTAAAATTTGTACATGTCTTTATATCTTTATTTTAGGCAAATATATTGTGCGGTTACATAGCTTATAACATCTATTTTGTCATATTACTAATCTATATTAACCTCTTCTTTATGGGGTGATTAGCAGTATTTTGTTTTGTAAGTAGCAAAACTGTTATAGTAATAATTTTTGTTTATAATATGCTCTATTTTATACTCGTTTTAGAGTATGAAAAACTTCAAATAACAGAAAAAAGTAGGCTTAATTTCCTTTAATAAAGAACCATGAATTGGTATTGATTTTAAAAGCGCTTTAATAATTGAATAACAATTGTAAGATTATAATTGTTAGTGTCTAGTTTACAAAAAAAACTCCAAATTGCAATAGTATTTACTAGTGTGTTCAGGCAAATAAAGAATTGTTATTGAAATAATACATCAATGGAAGTTTTTATTGTAGTTGACTAATGGAGTGGGTAGATAAATAAAGGAAATTATGATCTGATATAATTGTCAAGGATTGAGTATTTTTAAAATAAGCAGGTATTAAATATCAATCTTTGTAATCTTAGGCTAAGTAAGATGAAACTTTTTTAAACAAAAAAAAGTGGGCTCTCTACAACCCACTTTTTGAACTAAATAAACTAATATAAACAACAATCTATATTCTGAAATTCTCGACAAACACTCTGTCATTTGATTTGATTTCGGCTGTGTAATTGCCTTTAAGTGTTTTGTCTAATTGGTACACACGATTTAAAACTTTACTTCCTTCTACAGTATCTGAAAGTATTAACTTTCCTTCATAATAAAGTTCAATATCCATTTTCTTTGTATCAAAATCTAATTTAGAAATTAATACTTTAGAGTCTTCAATTCTAACAACTGGTTTGAAAACTACTTTTCTGTCAATATTTAAATAAGAAACAATATTGTTTTTTACTTCAATAGTGTTAATTTCAATTTCATAATCTCTAGTGATTTCAACAGTGTATTTACCATTTTCTAATTGTGTGAAATTAAAAAGAGAAGTAAGGTTTCCGTTAAAATTAACTGTTCCACTATATAATACTTCACCATAAATATTAAACACTGAAATTAAATTTCCTTTTTTTACATAGTTAGAAGTTGGTACAACTTCTAAAGATTCGTTTGCGTAGCTTGTAAATGATCCTAACATCACAGCTAATACTAATATATATTTTAAAATACTTTTCATTATCTAATTATTTAAATATTGTAAACTAATTACATGTGCAAAGATATAGGGCATTGTAATTATAGAAAACAACGATTTTTGCTTATTTATATGCAATATTAACCATATCGATAATTGGAGTATTTAACAGGGTTAATTTAGTGTATATTAATGGTAATCTTACATAGGTTTGATGATTTGATCATTTTTTGAGGTCAATATTTAATACTTAACAATCGTAAATTCTACATTTTATATTTTATACCCTATAAGTTTTGGGGTTAATAGGCCTGGTTTTTAAAATACGTCTTCTGTTAGGTGTTTTTATTGTGGGGTAGGTATGTGAATTAGGTATTATGATGTGTAAATAAAATCAAAATAATAGATCCTTTGTATAAACATACAAAGGATCTATTATTTTTAATAGCATATATTTTCTATTACTTTATTGTAACTTAATGATGCAATCTTTATTTAATAATATTATGAATGGGTTTCATTTGTTTTTAAGTATTGTAAATAAATTATAAGCAAAAAAAAAGTGGGCACTTAGTGACCCACTTTTTACAAATAAACTAATATTTAAACAACAATTTATATTTTAAAATTCTCAACATATACTCTTTTATTAGATGTAACAATAGCAGAGTATTCTCCTTTTATTGTTTTATCTAATTTGTATATTCTATTTAATACTTTATTTCCAGAAATAGTTTCTGTGTGAATTAATTCATTTTCAAAATAAAGATCTACTTTCATGTCAGCAGAATTTAAAGCTAATTTTGAAATGATTATTCTGTTATCTTCTACTCTAAACACAGGCTTAAAAAACTTTTCACTTCCTTGGTTTATAAAACTAACAGTGTTGTTTTTAATTTCTACTGTATTGATTTCAATTTCATAATCTTTGTTTACCTCAATAGTATAAACTCCATCGTTTAATTGAGAGAAATCGTAAAGATTACTAATGTTTCCGTTAAAGTTAATTAGACCACTAAAAACTACTAATCCTGAAGAATCAGTTACAGTGATTGAATTTCCTTTTTTTAAATCATTAAAAGTAGGTGAAACTTCTAATGTTGAATTTGCGTAGCTTGTCAATGTTCCTAACATCACAGCTAATACTAAAATGTTTTTAAATAAATTTTTCATAATTTTCTTTTTTTGAGTTAAACTGGAATTTTAAAATTGACCTTAATCATTTTCGTTTGTTCTTTTTAAGTCGCGAATTTTATACTATTCAGTTCAAATGTTTTAACACTACAAAGGTATAGTGGTTCTTAGGTTTTGAAAACAAGCATGTTGGCTAATATATATACATAATTACCCTAACGCGTGTTATTATTGTATTATTAGGATAAAATAGTATATATTATTGGTAATTTTCTATAGGTTTTGAGTTTGAATAGATTTAACTTTGCCATAATTAATATATTATGAATACAAGAAAACCTACTTTAGAAAAAATAAGCCCTGAATTTGGAAGTTCCATCTTAGTAAGGAAGCATAAAATAGATGCATATAAAGGAGAAGTGAAGCCCTATTGGCATTTTCATCCTGAAATCGAATTGGTATACGTTAATAAAGGACAAGGTAAACGCCATATAGGTAATCATTTATCTTACTTTAATAATAGTCAGTTATTATTAATAGGATCTAATTTACCTCACAATGGTTTTACGGATCGTTTAACTATAAATGGTTCTGAAACCTTAGTGCAATTTAGACCAGAGTTTTTAGGAAATCATTTTTTTGATATTCCTGAGATGGAAGCGATTAATAAATTATTTGAACTTTCTAAAAAAGGAATTCTGTTTGGAGTCCCAACAAAGCTTAAGCTTGGGAAAAAAATTGAAAAGCTAAATGAGAAAACAGGATTTAAAAGAATACTTATTCTATTAGAGGTTTTACATGGTTTAGCTAAATCTGAAGACTATACCATATTAAATGCAGATGGTTTTGCTTTTGAAACAGAACCTCAAGACAGTGCTAAGATTGATATTATCTTTAAGCATGTGAACCAGAATTTTAAAGAACACATTAGTTTAGATGAAATTGCAGATAAAGTGAGTATGACGGTTCCTGCGTTTTGTCGTTATTTTAAAAAGGTAACAGGTAAGACTTTTACAAAGCTTGTTAACGAATATCGCGTTGTACATGCTACCAAACTACTTTCTGAAAGTCAAATGAGTATTGCAGATGTTAGTTTTGAATGTGGTTTTAATAACTTCTCTCACTTTAATAAATTGTTTAAAGAGTTTACGGGCAAAAGTGCTTCTAAGTATAGAGGAGAGCTAAAGTTAATGGTTCAGTAATATATAGGTATGGATGATAAAATAGAAAATGCAATCGCTTATTATACTAAGCAAGGTGATGCTATTTTAGCAAAAGTGAATTCTAGCAATAATTTAACGGCAGATGAGATTATTCATTATGGAGAAGAGATGTCTAAAATTGAATACAAGCTTACGGCGCTAGAAGTTGCAAGAGAGAGTTAGGTCTTTTTCTAGTTTTTATTGAGGTTATTAGTATTTGTAATCATTAAGGAGTAAAGGTTAATTAAATATATAAACTTAAAAGAGCGATTTTGAAAATTTTCAAAATCGCTCTTTTTTATTTCTGTCCTTCCCACTCGGCAAAAAACTGGTTTAAGAAGCCTTCCATATATAGATGTCTTTCTAAAGCAATCTTTTTACCTGTTTTGGTGTTGATTTTGTCTTTTAATAATAACAATTTTTCATAAAAATGATTAATTGTTGGTGCTTCAGAATTTTTATATTCTGATTTAGACATATTGAGATTGGGTTTAATTTCAGGATTATATAATGCCCTGTTTTTAAATCCGCCATAATTGAAACAGCGCGCAATACCAACAGCGCCAATGGCATCTAATCGATCAGCATCTTGTACAACTTCCATTTCTTTTGAAGAAAAACTAGTGTTTAAATCAAATGAATTTTTAAAAGACATGTTATCTATAATCTGAGTCACATGCTTAATAATCTCTCCATTAACATTTTGGCTTAATAGAAATGCGCTAGCAACTTTAGATCCCAAAGTCTCGTCTCCATTATGAAACTTAGGATCAGCTATATCATGTAATAATGCTGCTAATGAAACTATAGTTATATCTACATTTTCGTCCTTAGCAATTAACAAGCTGTTTTTGTAAACACGTTCAATATGGAACCAATCGTGTCCACCTTCTGCATTTTTAAGTTCCGTTTTAACGAAGTTAATAGTTGCTTCAATGAGTTGTGTGTCTGTTGCTGTCATTCTAAAATATTATGCAGGATCTACCCACTTAAATTGAAATGAGTTTTCAGGAATCTTCATACGTTCTGATAAGCGATACATTCTAGGAGGTAACTTCATTAAGTAATCTCTTGCTTTTTCTGCCTCTTCGTTTAAACCGGTCATATTTCCTATTTCCCAACGATCAATTAATTTCTGTAAAATATCTACATAATCGTTAGAAGTATACACGCCAATACGTTGTGCTGTGTTAGAAAATTCTTCAAAAGCAGTTCCGATACTTTCACCCGATTCTCTTAAAAAGTGTGCAGGCATCGCAATTTTACGTTTCATCATATCATGAAAAGCCATCATCATTTGGCTCGGATCTACAGCAAAAATACGTTCTACAAATTCTGAATACGCATGGTGGTGACGCATTTCATCTCCAGAAATAATCTTACACATCTTAGCTAATTGTCTATTCCCTTTTTGCTTAGCCATCTTAGCCACACGGTTGTGAGAAATATATGTTGCTAGTTCTTGAAAACTAGTATATACAAAGTTTTTATAAGGATCTCTACCTGTACCAATATCAAAACCATCATTAATTAAATATTGTGTGGTTTTTTCAATTTCACGCATATTTACACGTCCAGATAGGTATAAGTATTTGTTTAAAACATCTCCATGTCTATTTTCTTCACCTGTCCAATGTCTTAACCAAGTAGACCATCCGTTACGTTCAATTTGGTCAACACCTTCTACGTCCATTAGCCAAGATTCGTAACTTGGTAAAGCTTCTTCAGTTATCATATCACCAACTAAAACGACCCAGAAATCATAAGGTAATTCTTTAGAGAGTTCTCTAATTTCTTTTACTTCTTCAAAAAATGAATCTTTTGTAGAGTCTGGTAAAAAATCAGTGGGTTGCCAGATTTTTTCAACAGGAATTAAATATTTTTCAATTAAGGATTGTACATCTTTTTCAAGATGTTGCATCACTTCTAGTCTTACATTTTTTAACGACATCTCTTAGGGTTTTTTTGAGAAGATTATTTCTCGATTGCATTAATAATAGTTTGTTCTACTTGCTGAATTAATTCAGTCTTATCTGTAAAGTTAGTAATTTCTACGGGCTTATGTACCGTAAATTTCATATGATTTCCTATTCCCATAGGGAAATTACCATAGCGCAGCATCTTCCAAGAGTTGTTTACAGTGACCGGAACTATAAGTGCTGACGGTATTTTTTTAATCAACATTTCTAATCCTTTAGTCTTAAAAGGTTTTGGTTTTCCGTCTTTACTTCGTGTTCCTTCAGGAAAAATAACAGCTGCTCTTTTTGTTTTTTCAATATAAGATCCAAAAGTCATCATAGCAGACAATGATTGTCTTGGATTCTTTCGGTCTATTAAAACAGAGCCACCATGTCTAAGATTATGAGACACACTTGGGATTCCTTTTCCTAATTCAATTTTAGATACAAATTTTACATGATGTTTACGCATATACCACATAATTGGTGATATATCGAACATACTTTGGTGATTAGAAACGATAATTAAAGGGCGGTCTGTGCTTAAGTTGTAAGGGGTGTTAAATGAAATTCTTGTACCTAAAAGATTTAGGCAGCGCATAATGAAAAACTGTAAAGTATCTACTGTGTTTTTTAATGCTTTATAGCCAAATACCTTAAAGCTAATCCATTGAATAGGGTGAAACACGACCAAGGTGAAGCCAAAGCACAAATAGAATATAACCGAAAGTGGATAGGCTAATAGTTTTCTCATTCAGCAAAAATATAAAATGTTAGGCATAAAAAAACTGTCATTTTAAATTTTCATGTTGTAATCAACAATATTTAAAATGACAGCCTTTAATAAGTATTGAAACTTTAAGTTTCGTTTACTCTAGCAATACTCGTTATAAGCATCTTTAAGGTTTTCTGCGATTAACTCAGCAGGACGACCTTCAATATGGTGACGTTCTAACATGTGTACTAATTCACCATCTTTAAATAAAGCCATACATGGAGAACTTGGGGGAAAAGGAACCATATGTGCTCTTGCTGCATCAACGGCTTCTTTATCTACACCTGCAAAAACAGTAACGATATGGTCTGGTTTTTTTGCGTTTTCTAAGCTCATTCTAGATCCAGGTCTAGCATTTGCTGCTGCACATCCACAAACAGAGTTTACAACGACTAAAGTTGTTCCTTCTTTTGCAATAGCACTCTCTACAGCTTCTGTTGTATGTAATTCTTCAAAACCAACTTTGGTTAAATCCTCACGCATTGGTTTTACTAATTCTGCTGGGTACATATTTTTTTCTTTTTAATTAATCTTTTTTGAATTGCAAAGATAATGAAAAATAGTGGGCAGAATTCAATAGCTAGTTGTCAGTTTAAATGATGGTATTTTGGTTTTCAATAGTGGTGTAAAACTATCGGCTAAATGTGAGTAGAAAACCATCTGCTGCAACACCTTCGTCTAATATAAGTTGCGTTGCTGTTAAGGTAGTAATTGCGTGATTAATACCATGATTATGTATAACTAAATATCCCACCTCTCCAGTGGTTGTAAGCACTTGAAAATCATAATCTCCAGAAGATAAACCATCATAAATAACAGCTTCGGTGTTATTATTGGTCACTGTTAATTGTAAATTATCAGTATCAAAATCCCATGTTATAAGTCCTATTTCAAAATCGTTATCTACACCAGCGAAACCGCCAGAAACATTTATTAAAGACCAAGGACCATTAAGAGTCGCGTTTGTGTTTTGCTGTGCGTCGTCATCAGAATTGCAGCCAAAAGTAATTAGTGTTAGGATTAGAATGTATAATTTAGATTTCATAATATGAATTGTTGATTGTATTTAAAAGATACCAAATTATATAAAAGGTTGCGTACAAAAACGTAACAAAATGTAATTTCATACAACTAACAAATAGTATCTTTGAATTTCAAAAAAAAGAATAGATGAGTTTTGCAAAATGGATTGGTGGTGCTTTAGGATGGTCTTTTGGTGGTCCTATCGGTGCTATTATAGGATTAGCTTTGGGTAGTTTTGTTGATAATATAGCAGATAAAGGAGCTACTTTACTTAATGATGGTGAAAAAGGAAAGCAAGATCCATACAGAACAACGCAAACTAGACCGCGAACGCAAACCCAATCAGGGGATTTTGAAGTAAGCCTCTTAATTTTAGCTTCTGTTGTTATAAAAGCTGATGGTAAACAAGACCAACGTGAGCTTGATTTTGTGCGTCAGCAATTTGTTAATATGTATGGTAAGGATCGTGCTAATAAATCTTTTGAATTATTTAAACGTATAAGTAAGCAAGAAATTTCTACACGACAAGTTTGTTTGCAGATCAAACAAATGATGGATCATGCATCGCGTTTGCAATTGCTTCATTTTTTATTCGGAATAGCAAAAGCAGATGGTATTGTTACTGAAGATGAGTTGAATCAGATTTATATGATTACGGGTTATCTAGGAATAAGCAACAGAGATTACCAAAGTATTAAAGCGATGTTTTATAATAGTAGTGATAATGCTTATAAAATTCTTGAAATAGATAAGTCTGTAACTGATACAGAAGTTAAAAAAGCATATCGTTCTATGGCTAAAAAATACCATCCCGATCGTGTAGGTCACTTAGGTAAAGAGCATCAACAAGGTGCTGAGGCTAAGTTTAGACAGGTACAAGAGGCTTATGAGCACATTCAGAAAGAACGTGGCTTTAAGTAGATTTTTGATTATTAGATAAATTAAGTAGATTTTACTCTTTTCTCTCTTTTTCTTTTTGGCGTTTTTCTATGTATTTAAAGTAGCGCATAGATTTGTATTTATTATAGATAAAAACACATAGGACAACAAATCCTACTATAATTAATCCGTTTTTGCCAGTAATATAACTCAGTAGTTTCATGATTATTTTTAAAATTTTTAGCTCAGTCGTTTTTTACGGCTAAATCTTTCGTTGTTATTTAGTAATAATTAGCAAAGATATTTGATTTATCCTCTAAACAGGAAGAAGTCATCTTTCATATCTTCAATTTGCGAATCCTCATTAGTTATAATATAATCGATGGCTTTTGAGGTAAATTCATTTCCTTTTTTAGTTAAGGAAACGATGTTTTTCTCAATAAGAATCATATTATTTTTCTGTGCTAAATCTAAGACGCTTCTCGCTCGAACTTTTTGCCAATTAATATGTTCGTAAAGATGATTAACGTGGCGTTCTTCTAGCTCTTCATGATTCTTTAGGTGTAGTAGGAAAGTTAATAAAGATACTTCTGTGCGTTGTTGACGTTCTCTATACATTACGGCAATAATACCTTTTGAAGGTGCAAATAAATAAACCAGTAAGAATACAATACCAAGCATAGTTGTTATTGATCCGGCGATTGACGCATCTAGCCAATGTGCTACCCAATACCCAAATACAGCACTAAATACGCCAAAGCTAATGGCTAAAGCAAGCATTTTCTTTAAATCGGTGGTGAGTAAATAGGCCGAAGCTGCTGGTGCAATCATAAGTGCAACGACCAAAATAGCGCCAACGGCATCAAAGGCACCAACCGTAGTTACGGATGATACAGACATTAATCCGTAATGGATAATTGCTGGTGAAAACCCGAGAGAAGCAGATAGTCCTGTGTCAAATGTGCTTACTTTTAATTCTTTAAAAAATAAGATTAATAGTGATATTGTAACGAGTAAAATTGAACCAATTACCCAAAGTGATTTTGGTCCTACATCTGTACCGCCGATTAATAATCTATCAAAAGGGGCAAAGGCTAATTCACCTAATAAAACGGCATCGACATCTAGGTGTACATCATTAGCGTTTTTTGCAATAAGAATGACGCCAATACTAAATAATGCAGGAAACACTAAACCAATTGCTGTGTCTTCTTTTACTAAGCCTGTTTTCTGAATATATTCAACTAAGACAACGGTAATAATTCCGGTTAAAGCCGCTAAAAGAATAAGTACAGGTGAATTTAAATCTTGTGTAACAAAAAAGCCAATCACTATTCCTGGTAATATAGCGTGACTTATGGCATCGCTAATCATAGCCATTTTTCTCAGCACTAAAAATGTTCCTGGGATGGCACAAGCAATGGCAACTAAACTTGCTATAAGTTGTATTTCTATTTGAGCACTATTCATCTTCTGTCTCTTGTTTAGTGTACAAATTTGCGGCAGTTTCAAAGCCGATTTGTGTTAAGTTCCACATACTTCCGTTACGTTCTACATAGTTTTTATCTACTAATTTTTGAAGGGTGCTTTTGGTGTAACCTTGAAAATTATTTAAAAGTTTAATCTTGTGTGGATGCGAAATATTATCATGTGTTTCTGCAATATGATACATAAAGGCTAACGTTTTATGTAATTCTAAATCGCGTCTGTTTTTTAAGACTCTAATTTGTTTGAATAGTAAGCCTCTGCTTGGTGAAAATATAAATGAAAATGCAACAAACACACTTGCTACAAGCACAATGACAGGACCTGTAGATAAATTGTTCTGAGTAGAGCTAATTGCAGTTCCAAAAACTCCTGAAAATGCACCGAATATTGCTGCTAAAAATACCATTTTTGCTAAACTATTAGTCCATTGTCTAGCAGCTGCTGCGGGTGCTAAAAGCATAGCACTCATTAATACAACGCCGACAGTTTGTAGCCCTAATACAATCGCTAATACAATAAAAACAGTAATAAGAATATCTATGAATTTGGTGTTAAAACCAAGTGTTTTTGTATAATCAGCATCAAAGAGTAAGAGTTTAAATTCTTTCCAAAAAGTTAACATTACTATTAAACAAAGTCCGGTAACGATAGCCATCATCCAAACGTCACTTTCTACTAAAGTTGCTGCTTGCCCAAAAAGATATTTGTCTAAACCTGCTTGGTTGGCATTGGGTTGTTTTTGAATAAAGGTGAGTAATAACATTCCGAAACCAAAAAATACAGATAAAATAAGTCCTAATGCGGTGTCAGATTTTAAATGGGTTTTAGTGACGATGCTTTTTATCCAAAAGGTTCCAATAAGTCCACTGACAAGTGCACCTACTAAAAGCGTGTTGGTGTCTTTTGCTCCTGTAATTAAAAAAGCAATTGCGATACCAGGTAAGGCAGCATGCGAAATGGCATCACCTAATAAACTTTGTTTTCTTAGTACAGCAAAACTCCCTAGCATTCCGGTAATAGCACCTAAAATTGCCGTTCCTAATGTTATGGTTCTAAGCGTGTAATCTGTAAAGACTAATTCTATGTATTTTGATATGTCCATAATTCCTGAGAAATCAGGGATTTTATATTTTATTTTTCATTCCTACTAAGATAGGAATCTATTTTAGACCTTTGTTTCTGTTTTTTAGATTCCTGTCTTCGCAGGAATAGTATCTATTCCTGAATACTCACTTGGTAATTAATACCATAAGTTTTCGTCAGGTTATCATCATTAAAAATATCTTTTACAGGACCTGTGGCAATTTTCTTCACATTTAAAAAAGTTACCCAATCAAAATATTCGGGTACCGTTTGCAAATCATGATGCACTACAATAACTGTTTTTCCTGCTTTTCTCAATTCTTTTAAAATATTGATAATCGCTATTTCGGTAGTTGCATCTACACCTTGAAAAGGTTCATCCATAAAATAAATAGAAGCATTTTGTACCAAAGCACGTGCTAAGAAAATACGTTGTTGTTGACCTCCAGAAAGTTGACTAATTTGTCGGCTTTTAAAAGCTAGCATGCCCACTTTTTCTAAAGCTTCTAAAGCTGATTTTTTTTCTTTCTGACCAGGGCGTTTTATCCATCCTAAACTTCCATAAGTTCCCATCATAACAACATCTAAGGCGGTAGTTGGAAAATCCCAATCTACACTTCCTTTTTGTGGTACATAGGCTACTAATTTACGTTGTTTTTCGTACGATTTGCCATAAATAGTTACACTACCAGCAATGGGTTTTAGGATCCCTAATATCGATTTTATAAGTGTTGATTTCCCAGCGCCATTTGGTCCTACAATGGCCATAAGTACACCTTCAGGAATTTCTAAATCAATATCCCAAAGTACAGGTTTGTAGTTGTAGGCTACGGTTAAATCGTCAACTTTTACGGCTATTTTATCCATTATTTAAGTGCATTAACAATTGTATTCACATTATATTCAAACATTCCAATGTAAGTTCCTTCCACTGTCCCTGTGGTTCCGAGGGCATCGGAATATAACGTTCCACCTATTTTTACATCATGTCCTTTTGAATTAACGGATGCTTGTAAAGCTTCAATAGTTCGTTTTGGTACTGAGCTTTCTATAAATATAGCTTTAATTTGTTTGTCTATAATAAAGGTAGCTAATTTTTGAACATCTTGTACACCAGCTTCTGTTGCGGTAGATATGCCTTGCAAACCAACAACTTCAAAACCGTAAGCTTTTCCAAAATAATTAAAGGCATCATGTGCAGTAACTAAAACTCTTTTTTCTTTTGGAAGTGTTTCTATCGTTTGTTTTATGGTATTTTGAAGTGCTTCAAGCTTTATGATATAAGCATTTTTGTTTGCTTCATATTTAGCAGCATTTGTTGGGTCTTTTTCAGCTAAAACCGCAGCTGTTTTTTCTGCAAATTGTTCAAAATAATTAATATCGAACCAAACATGTGGGTCGTAATTTGAAGCAAAATATTCAGACCCTATAAGTGTTTTCTTATCTAATGCATCTGCAAGTGCTATGGTTGTTTTATTTGAACTTTCCATTTTTTCAAGTACTTCAACCAATTTACCTTCTAAATGTAAGCCGCTATAAAAAATAATATCAGCATTAACTAATTTAGAAACATCGCCTTCGCTGGCTTTGTAAAGGTGAGGATCTACACCAGAGCCCATTAATCCTTGTGCATTTACCATACCTCCACCAATATTTTGAACTAAATCGGTAAGCATAGTGGTTGTGGTAACTATATTTAGTTTTCCATTATCTTTAGCATTATTGTCTTTACAGGCTGTAAAAATGAGAATGATAGCTAAAAGGGAAATTATTTTTTTCATAGGTCTAAATATTTATTACGAATATACTAAATATTGAAATATCTATCGTTAGTTTTAAATTCAATTTTATAAGGAATAGAATTATTAAGATCTGATTTCAGATTTAAGTGTTTTATATAGTTGTGTTTGCTTTTTATTATGACCACCCTCTTGTTCTGTAAAATTTAAATAGGCTAGAGCTGCACGACTTAATTCGGATTGTAATATTGTTTTATCTGTGTGCTCTGAGTTTTTAAAATGTAAGATAAAATAGATCTTTCGTTTTAGCATCTTTTCTACCTCTGATAAATTGCCTAACTCTTCGTATGTGTTTATAAGGTTGTTACACGAAACAAGATATATTTGAGCAAACGGTATGCCTAGTTCTTTACAGCTTGAAGGATGATTGTTTAGAACTTCAGATCTGTAAATTGCATTTTTATAATCTATTAACGCTTTTTCGAATTGTTTTTCTTCGAATAATTGATTAGAAATCTTTGTTCTTGTTTTCCAATAATTTTCAATATGGTTTAGACAAATATCGCTCATGAGTTTTTATTGTTATAATTCATAGTTAATGAGGTCTTAAAAATTTTCAATAAATTTTAGTAGTAAGTAGAATTATAGGGTTTTAATGGTGTTTGTTTAAAAGTTAGACGGCTGTACCGCTTTTTAACATGAAATCGCGGTACTGCCTAACTCTCAGAATATGAAAAAAATAGTAACTTTTATTAAGGTTACTATGCCTTTAATGGTTTTAAGTAAAAAACTATTTATGAGATTATTTAAGCATTTTTAATAATTGCTTAGAGGTGTAGTAATTGAATACCTTCTGTTTAATTACAAAATCTCTATTAAAAATTAATGTTGCTGGAAGTGTGAATTCTACACCTTCTCTAGAGGCTAAGAGTAGTGGAAGCTCGTGTATGCCATTACGTTTGGTTATGGCTTGTTTATTGGTGAATGTTACGCCATCAAATACAATAGTGTCTAAAGATTCAGCATTCATCTTTACGGCATAATAATCGCTATTCATTTTTTTAATAACCGCTTGTTTGGTAAAGACTTCTCTATCTAACTTTTTGCAATAGACACACCATTCTGCATTAAAATAAACAAATACAGGTTTTGGTTCTTTTTCTACTGCTTTTTCTAGTTCTGTCCATGTTTTCCAATGGATCTCTACATCACTTTGAGATAAGAGGATTTGTGGTATTAGAAATAAGGTTAGTGTATAAAAAATGTATTTCATAATGATAAGGTTTTAAAAGTCTCCAAACTTAAGACCAATAAAGAAAGTACGTGGTCGGTTAGGTCCGTAAACATAGGTTGAATCTCTTCCTGCTCCGGTATCAAAATCACTTTGGTAACTGTCAAAAATATTTTGAACACCTCCACTTAATTCTACGTGAAAATTTTCAATAGGATCAAAATGGTAGGTTAGTTTTGTAGTCATGTCAAAAAACGATTCTGTATCTATTAGGTCTACAAAACCAGAATCACTAACAACAAGAGGAACAATCATAGAACCAGTATAGCTTCCTGTAACGTCTAGTTTAAAAGCATCGCTAACTTCCCAGCTAGAAGTTAAGAAACCATAAGTATTTGGTGATCTTACAAATTCATCTAATAAAACATCTTGTTCTCCTGGTATAGAACCATCAGATTCAAATAGTAGTTGATCTTCTTTAAATATTGACTTTTGTACGGTTAAACCTGCTTGGAAAAATAAATCTGAACTTGGTGAAACACTTAGTTCAATATTAGCACCTGTAACATAAGCACCAGAACCATTACGAGTTTCTTCTAAAATAGAGCCGTTAGATAATGGGGTACCTGTACTTACAATTGTAAATGGATTTTTTAATGTGGTGTAAAACCCTTCAACCAATAAATTAGTTTGTGTTTTGTTGAAATCCTTTGTGTAATCAAATGAAGCTGTATAGGCATTTGAAAACTCACTTTCTAGATTGTTAGATAATATAACAAAACGTTGTTCTCCCCCGACAGAAGAGATGTGTAAATCTTCATTAAAGGCTTGTGGTGCTCTAAATCCTCTAGCATAACCACCTCTGAATTTTAGTTCGTCTGTTAGGTTATATAATAAGGTTAGTCTTGGACTTATTACTGTTTCTGAAACATCTGAAGAGCTCTCTATGTCTTGAATAGTATAATAGCCATCCACGTTTACATTATCTAAACGTACGCCGATAAGTGCAGAAAATCTCTCTATTGGTTTCCATTCGTATTGCCCATAAACACCTATGCTATTTACCTTTTGATCTACAAGACGGTTGTAGCCAATAATAGCATCATTAGTGTCATTTAATTGGTATTCTATACCCGCTGTTACGATATCATTGTTTTTAAATTCATGATTAAATTTAGCTCCTGCAACAAAAGCTAAATCTTTAGTGTTTCCAAATGCATTATTTGCAGCGATAGAATCTTCAGCAGTTCTTCCGCCCCCTAATCCACCATAATAGCTTCCTCTATCTGTGTGCTGTAAAGAAGTATAAACACTTAAGGTGTTGGTGTGGTCATCATTAAAAAGTTCATAATCTAAACCTGTAAAAACGGTATTATGATCAAGTTCTTCTGTAATGTCACTAAATTGAGGTGATAATTCTAATTTATTTCCACCACGTCTGTATTCTCTAATGGCGGTAAAATCTAACCCAATTTTACTATTGTCATTTGGTCTTAAAAAAGTTTTTAATCCTAAAGAGTTGTTTTTTAATTCTGTAATTTCACTAAAACCATCGTTGTTTGCATCGTAGGCGTCACGATCACGGAATATACCGTAAACGGTAACCCCACTTTTTAAATCTTCACTAACAACAGATCCATTAATATTAACGGTACGGTCTGCTGTTTTTCCATCTATTAATCCTAGGTTTGTACTAATTTCCCAGCTATCATTTACAGGTTCTTTAGTAATCACGTTTATAGTTCCTGCTATTGCATTAGATCCAAAAAGGGCAGAACCACCGCTACGCACAACTTCGACACGGTCTATCATGCTAACGGGTATTTGTTCTAATCCATAAACACCATTTAAAGCACTAAATACAGGGCGGCTATTGACTAGAATCTGTGTGTATTGTCCTTGTAAACCATTCATACGTACCTGTGTAAAACCACAATTTTGGCAATTGGTTTCTAATCGTACTCCAGGTTGATAATTTAAACCATCTGCTAAGGATACAGATTGTGTGGCATTAAAGAGTTTGGGACTTAGTACTTTTACAATTACAGGTGCTTCTTTTTTGCTAATTCTGTTTCTTGTGGCGCTGACTACAACTTGATCCAAGCCAAGTACATCTTCAATCATTTCAAAATTAATGATTTGGTTAACTCCAGGGGTTAAGGTTAATGGTGTTTCTTGTGTTCTGTAACCTTGCGATTTCACTATTAATATAATTTCTCCAGAGGCAAGGGTTAGGTTATAATCTCCATTTTCGTTAGTATCTGTGCCTTTTGTTCCGTTTTTAACATAAATACTAGCATATGGGACAGGGGCTCCTTCAATTGTTACCTGGCCCGAAATTGTGGTTTTGTCATTTTGAGCGGAAATCAATGTGACCATTAATAAGCTAATGAGGGTAAAATATTTCATATAGTTAAATTATTATTTAGACTTGATTGAATTATAATTTAGGCAAATCTAAAAATATGTTTTTAATAAAAAAAATATATCTTTGCATAAATTAAAAACTTGTGACTTTAGCAGAAGAGAATTATCTAAAAGCCATTTACCATTTAGAGCAACAATTTAAAAAAGGTGTTTCTACCAATGCGCTTGCTGAGGAAATGAATACAAAAGCATCATCAGCAACTGATATGGTTAAAAAGTTGGCTGAAAAAAAGATGGTTACACATGTACCTTATCAAGGCGCAACACTTTCTAAAGCAGGTCGTGATTATGCTGTAAAAGTGATACGCCGTCATCGTTTATGGGAAGTGTTTCTGGTGGAGAAATTAAATTTCTCATGGGATGAGGTTCATGAAGTTGCAGAACATTTAGAGCACATTAATTCTGATAAATTAGTTAACGAATTAGATGCGTTTTTAGAATTTCCTATTTACGATCCGCATGGTGATCCTATACCGGATAAAGACGGTAATTTTAAAACTGTTGAAAAAATTATTTTAGCTAAAGCTGAAATCGGGTTTACTTATAAATGTATAGGTGTAGATGATACGTCTTCTGAATTTTTAAAATATTTAGACAGTAATAGTATTGGGTTAGGTACTATAATTAAGATTTTGCACAAAGAGCCTTTTGATAATTCTATAAAGTTAGAGATAGAGGATTCTGAAATTGTCGTTTCTCAAAGCGTAGCAAAAAATCTTTATTTAAAAAAGGTATAGTATTCATTTTTTAAAGCTAAAAATTCCATTAAAATATTGAGGTCTAATTGTTAGTGCTTATCTTACGCCCTAATTAATAAGGGAATTTTTAATTTTAAAATCTATTTTTATGTCAAATATGTTGAGATCGTGTGTTTTTTGTTTATTCATTTTACTACTTACTGTAAGTTGTAAAAATGAAAACAAACAAGATAAGGAAGTTGAAGTGCCTGAACTGATAATAGATGAGATGCCAATGTCACCTATAGAAACTATTGAAAAAGCTTACAATAATGAGGCGTTTTTATCTAAAGAAGCTATTGAGTTAGATATGGTAATTAGCTTTGGAGGTCAAGAGCGTTTAGATGCAAAAATGACTTATCTAACAAATTCTACAAAAGGTAAAATAGAATTAAAGGATGGTTCGTTTATATATTATGATGGTGATAAAGTATTTCATTCATCAGATTTAAAAAATGATAAAGCAGCTCGTTTTGATGCTTATACTTGGATGTATTTCTTACTGTTTCAAAATAAATTAAGTGACCAAGGAACAATTTGGTCTGAACTAGAAACTTCTGAGCTTAATAATAAAATGTATGATACACAACATTTAAGTTTTGAAGCTAATACGGGTGATGCTCCTGATGATTGGTATGTTGTTTATAGCGATCCTGAAACACATATGGTGGAATATGTTGCTTATATCGTTACCGTTAATAAATCTAAAGAAGCTGCGGAATCTGATCCACACGCTATAGGGTATTCTAATTTTAAAACCATAGATGGAATTCCATTTGCTCACAATTGGGAATTTTATGAATGGACTAAAGATGGTGGTTTAGGAAAAGTGATAGGTGAAGCAACGTTAAAAAATATAAAATTTGTAACTCCAGAAGCTGATACATTTACGATTCCAGAAGGTTTTATTGAGAAGTAATAATAATTTACTTGTTCTGAATTAAAGCTTTTATTACAAAGATTAAGATAATCTCTATGCCTATATAAAAGATGCCATGTATAATGGTGAGGTTAAAAAAAGTAACAAACGCTATTGCGGAAAAGCATAAGCAAATACATAGAATTAGACTACTAATAAAATCTTTTGAAAAAGTTGCTTTGTTTTCTTTGTAATCGAAGAAGTAAGCTATTAAAATAAATATTATAGACAAATTCTAATTGATATTAAATCCCTTTTTTTTAAAGGGATTTTTTAGTGGCATCCACAACCATCATCACCTCCACAGGCTTTATTCGATTTTTTCTTAGTAGGCAATACGTACTTTTTTGCTAAAAAGAGCACTGCTAATCCTACAGCGGAAAATGCTAGTGTGTTTTGGATAATAGTGTTCATATATTTCTTTTTTAAAAGTTTTACGTTTTATACTATTACTTCTTTAAATTAAGACTTGGTAAGCCACTAGAGCTACAATATAAGCAAAAGTACTCATGATTACTAATTGATAAATAGGCCATTTCCAAGAGTTAGTTTCTCGTTTTACAATAGCAAGTGTACTCATACATTGCATAGCAAAAGCGTAAAATAGTAATAATGAAATACCAGAAGCAAAGTTAAATAAAGGTCCACCTAAAATAGGGTTTACTTCTCCTGCCATTCTATTTTTAATGGTTTCTTCTTCGTCACTACCAACACTATATATAGTTGCTAGAGTTCCTACAAATACTTCACGAGCAGCAAAAGAACTAACAATGGCAATACCAATTTTCCAGTCGTAACCTAAAGGTCTTATTGCAGGTTCTATAGCATGACCTGCAATTCCGATATAGGAATGTTCTAATTTCTGAGATTCTATTTTTTGATGTAATTCTTCTTTCGTTAAATTCTCAGAAGCATATTTTTCTGTAATAATACTTTCTGCATTATTAAAATTATCTCCAGGTCCGTAAGATGCTAAAAACCAAAGTACAATTGAGATGGCTAAAATGATTTTACCAGCACCAAATACAAAAGCTTTTGTTTTTTCTAAAACTGTTAGTGCTACATTTTTAAATAATGGTAACTTATAATTTGGCATTTCTACAACAAAGAAGCTCTTGCTTTTTAATCCCATTATCTTGTTTAGTATCCAAGCTGAACCAACTGCAGTTCCGAAACCGATAAGGTATAATAGCATTAATGTTAATGCTTGGTAGCTTAAACCTAAAATTCGACCTTCAGGAATTACCAAAGCAATAATAATAAGGTATACAGGTAACCTAGCGGAACAGGTTGTAAAAGGTGTGACTAATATGGTGATTAAGCGTTCTTTCCAACTTTCAATATTACGTGTTGCCATAATAGCCGGAATAGCGCAAGCAGTACCAGAAATTAAGGGCACTACACTTTTTCCACTAAGTCCAAAGCGGCGCATAATTCTATCCATTAAAAAGACCACACGACTCATGTAACCACTTTCTTCTAGAATAGAAATAAACAAGAACAAAAATGCAATTTGTGGAATGAAAATAACGATTCCTCCAAGTCCAGAAATGATTCCTTCTGCTAGTAAATTAGTGAAAGCGCCTTCTGGTAAAGTTTCTTTGACCCATTCGCTTAAAGATGCAAAAGAACTATCTATAAAATCCATTGGTACACTAGACCAATCATAAATAGCTTGAAACATTAATAATAAAATGAGTCCAAAAATTAAATATCCCCAAACTTTATGGGTTAATATTCGGTCTAATTTTATACGTAAATCTTTTGCCGACTTAAGGTCAATAGTTTGTCCTTTTTTAAGCGTTTCGTTTATAAATTGGTAACGCTTTATTGTTTCTTTTTGTTGAAGGCGTTTTAAATCTGTTTTAGATTTTGTTTTAAAATCCTCAACAGCTTCGTAATTTTTTCGGTCTGTTTTACCAAAATTGACATCTTGCGTAATAACCAACCAAAGTTTATATAATAATTGGTTTGGGAATGCTTTTTTTAAATTATCAAAATAGGATTCGTCTATGGTTGACGAATTTAAACAAGGCTCTACAGAGAGTTCTTTATGTTTTATAATTAGTTCTCTAATCTGCTCTATACCTTTATTTTTTCGGGTGCTGACTAAGGCAATTTTTGTTTTAAGTTCTCTTTCTAAATGTGCGATATCTAAAGAAATACCTTTGTAAGCCATTCTATCAGACATATTAATCACCAAAATTGTTGGGATCTCTAAATCTTTAATTTGTGTAAATAGTAAAAGGTTACGTTTTAGGTTTTCAACATCACTAACAACAATGGCAACATCAGGATAATCTTTGCCATTTTTATTTAGAAGTAATTCTATAACAACATTTTCATCTAATGAAGAAGCGTTTAAGCTATAGGTTCCGGGTAGGTCAATAATATGTGCTTTTACGCCTCTAGGAAGTTTACAAATACCTTCTTTCTTTTCAACTGTAATACCTGGGTAGTTTCCTACTTTTTGATTTAAACCGGTTAGGGCGTTAAAAACAGAAGTTTTCCCTGTGTTTGGGTTTCCTATTAAAGCAACATTAATTTGCTTACTCATGCGCAGTTTCAATTATAATATGAATAGCAGTTTCTTTTCTAATAGCTAAATGTGTACCATTTATATTTAGGTACAATGGGTCTGCAAAAGGTGCGACTTGTACAAGCTCTACCGTATTCCCAGGTAAACATCCCATTTCAAGAAGTTTTAATGGAATATGAATAGAAGACACATCTGTAATGATGCCTTGTTGTCCGCGTTTTAATTCTGCTAATGTCAACCTTTGCTTATTTAGAATTGTTTTAAAGAAGCAAAAGTAAGAGAAATTTATTAGTGTAAGAAGCTAGATAAGGAATATTTAACGGCTTTATCCATTTCTTACTGCTTATCAAAATACCTTAAAGTTTCTATGTCTTCTATAAGGCGCTTTATATCTTCAGGTTTAGTACCGTCGTAAAAACCTCTAATTTGACGTTTTTTGTCAACAAGTATAAAGTTTTCGGTATGTATCATATCATATTGATCACCATTACCGTCTGTCTTAACTGCTAAGTAGCTTTTTCTAGCCAGTTCGTAGATTTGTTTTTTATCACCAGTTACAAGGTTCCATTTTTGGTCATTAACACCTTTTTCTAAAGCGTATTTTTTTAATTGGGCAACACTATCAATTTCAGGTGTTACAGAATGTGAAAGCAGCATTACATCATCGTCACCCATAATTGCTTTTTGTACTTCAGCCATATGGCCTGTCATTATTGGGCAAATGGTTTGGCATGTTGTGAAAAAGAAATCAGCGACATAGATCTTGTCTTTGTAATCGTCTTGTGTTATCGTTTTTCCGTTTTGGTTGGTTAAACTAAAGTCAGCAATTTTGTGATATTTTAATTGATATTGAATTGTGCTATCTACTAATTCTTCACTCACCATTCCTGGTTGATAAATGGGTAAATTTTGTTTTACATTAAGAATATTATAGATAATTACAAGGATAATAATTGAAAGTACAGAAAAAAAGATTCCAAATTTTTTATAGCCTTTAAAGAACGCAAGAAATGACATTATGTATGTATTAAAGATAGTTGTCATACAAAAATACGACTGTATCTCAATAAAAGCTTTATTTTTAACAATAAAAACCATTGCTATGAAACAATTTTTGGGGTGCTTAATCCTGGCATTCGCACTACAAATAGGTGCTCAAGATTTTCATGATACATTAAATGAAATTCGTGATGTGGAAGCTAAATCAGCTATGAATCAAATTCTAAGCAGTCAGAATACTAATACAGGAAATTATGATGTAAAATATCACCGATTAGAGTTCGATATAGATCCGTCTGTAGCATCAATTTCTGGAGATGTAACCACTTATTTCGAAGCTAAAGAAGACGTGTCTGAAATCACTTTTGATTTGGCTGATAATATGATTGTTTCTCAAGTTTTACAAAGAGGAACAGCTTTAAGTTTTACTCAAAATACAGATGACGAGTTGGTGATTACATTACCAGTTATACAAAATTTAGGAGTTTTAGACTCGTTAACTGTAAGTTATTCCGGTAATCCTGTAAGTTCGGGGTTTGATTCTTTTGAGCAAACCACACATAATGGAGATCCTATTATTTGGACACTTTCTGAACCTTACGGTGCTAAAGGTTGGTGGCCTTGTAAGCAAGATTTAATAGATAAAATAGATGAGATTGATGTTTATATTACAACGCCAGAGCTTAATCCTTCAAGCGAAAGTTATGTTGCCGTTTCTAATGGCTTAGAACAGAGTCAGACCATAATTGGTTCAGAAAAAACAACACATTTTAAACATAGTCACCCCATTCCTGCATATTTAATTGCTATTGCAGTTACTAATTATGAGGTGTATTCGCATCAGGTTCCTAATGATGGAAATCCTTTTGATATCGTCAACTATGTATATCCAGAAAACCTAACAAGTGCACAAGCTAGTACAGAAGTTACTGTAGATATCATGAATTTTTTCACTAATAAATTTGAAGAATATCCTTATGCAGACGAAAAATATGGACATGCCCAATTTGGTTGGGGAGGCGGTATGGAGCATACAACCGTTTCTTTTATGGGGTCGTTTAGTAGAAGTCTTATTGCACATGAATTAGCGCACCAATGGTTTGGTAATAAAATTACCTGTGGTAGTTGGAAAGATATTTGGCTTAACGAAGGTTTTGCAACCTATTTAGCTGGTTTAGTTATTGAAGATTTAGATGGTGAAGAAACTTTTAAATCTTGGAGACAACAAACCGTTTCTAGTATTACCTCTCAACCTGGAGGTGCTGTTTATCTTACCGATCAAGATACAACGAGTATAAGTCGAATTTTTAGCAGTCGTTTAAGTTATAATAAGGGAGCGATGGTGCTACATCAATTACGAAAAAAATTAGGAGACACCGATTTTTATCAGGGTTTACAAGATTATTTAACGACACCAACATTAGCTTATGATTATGCTAAAACGGATGATTTTATTACTGCAATGGAATTATCTACAGGTGAAGATTTAGGTGAGTTTTTCGATGATTGGGTTTATAATGAAGGCTATCCAAGTTATGAGGTTAACTGGAGCCAAAATGGAAATCAGTTACAGCTTACGTTAGCGCAAACTCAAAGTGATGAATCTGTTTCTTTTTTCGAAGCCGGAGTATCTATTAGGATTTTAGGGAGTTTGGGAGAAAGTATAGACGTCGTTTTAGATCATACAATTAATAATGAAGAGTTTTTAGAAACTGTTGATTTTACAGTAGATGAGGTGTTATTTGATCCCGATTATCATTTAATTTCAAAAAACAATACGGTAACTTTAGGTACTGATGATTATGATTTTAATACAGAAATAACCCTGTATCCAAATCCTACAACCTCTTTAATTCATATTGAAAAACCAGAGCAGACTACTATAAATAGTATAAAAATATATAATAGTTTAGGGCAATTGTTACTCGAACAAAATTGGAGTCCTCAAGTAGATTTAACGGCGTTGTCTTCGGGGTTATTATTTGTTCAATTTCAAACAGATGATCAAATCATCAATAAACGAATTATAAAAAATTAGTGTAGGTCTGAATTTTAATATATTACCAATTGTTAAGTAATATATCATTTCATATAAAAACCTTACTTTTGCAAATCGAAATTTGAAAAATAGTACATGGAATTTGTTATAAAAATATCTCAATTTTTACTTAGTTTATCCTTGCTGATTGTTTTACACGAGCTTGGACACTTTATACCAGCAAAGCTTTTTAAAACTAAAGTTGAAAAATTTTACCTCTTTTTTGATGTAAAGTTTTCACTCTTTAAAAAGAAAATAGGAGATACCGAATATGGTATTGGTTGGTTGCCGCTTGGTGGTTATGTTAAGATTGCGGGTATGATTGACGAAAGTATGGATAAAGAACAAATGGCTTTACCACCACAACCGTGGGAGTTTCGTTCTAAGCCAACTTGGCAACGTCTTATTATTATGCTTGGTGGTGTTACGGTGAATTTTATATTGGCCTATGTTATTTATGTGGCAGTTTCATTTACTTACGGTGATTCGGATGTAAAAGTAGACAGTTTAAAAGATGGTTATTGGATAGATAACCCTACGTTATTAGATATCGGTTTTAAGACTGGAGATAAGATTTTGTCTATTAATAATATACCTGTTGTTAATGATTCGGATGTTGGGTTTAATCTTATTAGTGCAGAAACCATAACTATCGAAAGAGCTGGTGAAAAGAAAGATATTCATTTGCCTGAAGACTTTTTAGGACAATATTCTTCTAGTAAAAGTAAATTCAATTTTGAATACCGTGTGCCTTTTATGATAGGTGAAGTTGCAGATTCTTCTTTAAATGCTAAGAAGGATTTAAAAATGGGTGATATCATTAAGAGTGTAAATGGTAAGGAGATTAAATATTTTGATCAAGTTGAAGCGCTTACTAAAGACTTAAAAAATCAAAAAGTTACAGTCGAAGTTCTTAAAGACGATAATAGTATAGTAAAAGAAGAATTAACATTAGACGAAGAAGGTAAGTTTGGTATTCGTCCTTGGACAAATAACTACAGCCGTTTTGATGAGCTAGGGTATTTAGAAATTACAAGAAAGGAATACTCTTTTGGAGAAAGCTTTTCTGCAGGTGGACGTAAATTCACAAAGACGATTACTAATTATTTTGATCAATTAGCTGCAATTACAAATCCAAGTACAGGTGCTTATAAGGGTTTAGGTGGATTTAAAGCTATTTACGATCAATTTCCAAGCGCATGGAGCTGGTCTTATTTTTGGGGTTTAACAGCATTTTTATCAATTATGCTGGCGATACTTAATTTATTACCAATTCCTGCTTTAGATGGTGGTCACGTAGTCTTTTTACTATATGAAATGATTTCTGGACGTAAGCCAAGTGAGAAATTTTTAGAGCGTGCACAAATGGTAGGCTTCTTTATTTTAATTGCCTTAGTGTTGTTTGCTAATGGAAATGACATCTTTAAGGCATTCAGCAATTAAATTTTGAA